>JALWWO010000017.1 GCA_027078745.1 Chromatiaceae bacterium | reverse complement strand
ACCACCTGATGGAGGAGGGCTTGTTGCTGTTCCTTCAGCAGTTCGACCAACCGGCGCTTGGCGCGAATGAGCCGGTCGATCTGGGCCGTTTTCCAGTCCAAAAATCGGGCGATTTGGCGTTGTTCTTCAATCGGGGGTACACAAGAATAGATCGCCTTAAAATGTCCTGGTCTCAAACTCCATTGATCTGAAGTGATCCCATAAGACCATCGCTCAGCTTCTTTTGCGAAGAGGGGGGTACGGAACAAATAATGGGCGTATTCAGCAACCATTTCACTATGGGGCCGTTCCACAATATAGGCGGGGCTTACGATCCCGCGGTAACGGGATAAACCTATCGCGCCCTGCCATGCCCGCATTTTGTTATATACCAGATCGCCTGGAAGAACGAGCTTATAGTTCGATTTATCCAGGTTTGAAGAGTCTTTCTTGGTGGTTTCCGATAGTAATTCGCTTTGGCGTATTACGCCCTTCGTAATCGTTACAGACAACAATTCCTCATCAGGATGATCAGATTCCCTGATTTCCTGAAACAACGCGCGGTTCGGTTTTATCTCCCACCCCCTCGGCACCTTGCCTAACCAAGGAATGCCGGAATCCTTGTATTCGGGATAGGGTTTTAATTCCACCATGTCATCTTCCCCAGGATTTCATTCAACAACCCTTCCGTCCCGGCCCCTCTAGCCCCTTTCCCCGAAGGAGCGGGGAGCTAGGTTTCGAACCGGTCGCGGAGTGGGTCAGGCTGGCCTGACCCTGATAAACAGATAGAAGGCGCTCAGGTAACCCGACCGTGGCAATGTTTGTATTTCTTACCCGAACCACAGGGGCAGGGCTCGTTGCGGCCGATCTTGCGCTCCTCTCGCACATAGGGTCGGGGGGCTAGGGGTTCCGGTTCTTTCTCCGGCGCGGGCATCGGTTCCAATCCGTGGAATGCTTCATGCTTGAATTCGAACGCCTCACTGCCCAGGGGGATTGGTTCTCGGGGTTCTTCTCGGGGTGGGTTGAAGACGGGCTGCAGTTTCAGCAAGGTGCTCGTCACCTCGTATTTGATGCCGTCGAGCATGGCGGAGAACATCTCAAAGGCTTCCCGCTTGTATTCCTGCTTGGGATCCTTCTGAGCATAGCCCCGAAGGTGAATGCCCTGGCGCAAGTAGTCCATGGCAGCGAGATGTTCTTTCCAATGGGTATCCAGTACTTGGAGCAACACTGCGCGTTCCACCTGGCGCAGCACATGGCTGGTAACCTGCCCTTCCTTCTCCGCATACTGATCCGCCAGCCGGTCTAAAATCCGCTGGCGCAGGGTCTCTGCGTGCAAGGATTCATCCGCTTCCACCCATTGGCGCAGGGGCCAGTTGCCTCCGGCTAGGTCCGCCAGCGCCTTTTCCGCCCCGGCTAGATCCCATTGTTCTTCCAAGCTCTGAGGGGGAATGTAAGCATCCAGCAAACGGTTCACCACATCCGCCCGCATGGCGTGGATGATCTCGGAAATGTCCTCCGAGTCCATGATCTCGCGCCGCTGCTGATAGATCACCTTGCGTTGATCGTTGGCCACATCGTCGAATTCCAACAGCTGCTTGCGGATGTCGAAGTTCCGGCCCTCTACCTTGCGTTGTGCGTTCTCAATGGCCTTGGTTACCCAAGGATGCTCGATGGCCTCCCCATGCTTCATGCCTAAGGTCTTCATCATCTTGGCCACCCGCTCGGAGGCAAAGATGCGCATGAGGTTGTCTTCCAGGGACAGATAAAACCGGCTGGAGCCCGGGTCGCCCTGCCGGCCGGCTCGCCCCCGAAGCTGATTGTCAATGCGGCGGGATTCGTGGCGCTCCGAGCCGATGACATGTAAGCCACCGGCTTCGATCACCTGATCGTGGCGAATCTGCCACTCCTTCCGGATCCGCTCCGCTTGGGCCGCATCCTGGACTCCTTCCAACTCCGCTTCCAGACTGCCGCCTAACACGATGTCTGTGCCCCGGCCCGCCATGTTCGTGGCGATGGTAACCGCCCCCGGGCGACCGGCCTGCGCGATGATCTTCGCTTCTCGTTCATGATGCTTTGCATTGAGCACTTCATGAGGAATGCGCGCTTTGTACAGCATGTTCGAGAGCAGTTCGGAAGTTTCAATGGAAGCGGTGCCCACGAGCACCGGTTGCTTCCGCTGCACACAGTCCAAAATATCATCGAGGATGGCTTGATACTTTTCTTCCGCAGTGAGGTAGACCAGATCCCCCAGATCCTTGCGGATCATGGGCTTGTTGGTGGGAATCACCACCACTTCCAAGCCATAGATCTGTTGGAATTCATAGGCTTCTGTGTCGGCAGTACCCGTCATACCCGCCAGCTTGGGATAGAGGCGAAAGAGGTTCTGAAAGGTGATGGAAGCCAGGGTCTGGTTTTCCTGCTGGATGGGCACCCCTTCCTTGGCTTCCACCGCCTGATGCAGCCCTTCCGACCAGCGGCGCCCCGGCATGGTCCGGCCGGTGAATTCGTCCACGATAATGACTTGATCATCTCGAACGATGTAATCCACATTCCGTTGAAACAGCACATGGGCGCGCAGGGCTGCATACACATGGTGCATCAGAACGATGTTCGCCGGATCATAGAGGCTTTCTTCCGGCCCGAGCAGCCCCAGTTCCACCAGCATTTGTTCCACATGCTGATGCCCTTCTTCGCTCAAGTAGACCTGACGGGCCTTTTCATCTACGGAATAATCCCCGGGCCCGAAGTCCGGCTTGCCTTCTTCGTTGGTGATGGGCGGCTGGCGCTTGAGGCGGGGAATGATCTGATCTACCTGCTTGTACAGCTCGGTGCTGCCCTCGGAAGGTCCCGAGATGATGAGCGGCGTGCGGGCTTCGTCGATGAGAATGGAATCCACTTCATCCACAATGGCATAGTGGGGGTCTCGCTGCACCCGCTGTTCCGGACGAAAGGCCATGTTGTCCCGCAGGTAGTCGAAGCCGAACTCGTTGTTGGTACCGTAGGTCACATCCGCCGCATAGGCTTCTTGGCGCGTCACATTGCGGAGGTGGCGATAGCCCTGTTCGGCTTCCGGTTCATAATCCGGGTCATAGCGGTACGAAGTGGCATCGGGACCCATGCCGCCGGAGGAATTGATGACCCCCACGGACAGCCCGAGGAAATGATAGATAGGCCCCATCCAGACCGCATCCCTTCGGGCCAGATAATCGTTGACGGTGACCACATGCACGCCCTTGCCTGACAGGGCGTTGAGATAGACCGCTAGCGTTGCTACCAGGGTTTTTCCCTCGCCGGTGCGCATCTCGGCGATCTTGCCGTCATGGAGCACCATGCCGCCGATGAGCTGCACATCGAAATGTCGCATGCCGAGCACGCGTTTGGCGGTTTCTCGCACCACAGCAAAGGCTTCTGGCAGGAGATCATCCAGCGTTTCCCCCTGGTCGAGGCGCTGGCGGAATTCCTGAGTCTTGGCCTGGAGCTGGGCATCGGAAAGGGCGCTGATCTCCGGCTCCAACGCGTTGATCACAGCGACTTTTTTGGACATCTTCTTGATGAGCCGCTCGTTGCGGCTGCCGAAGATCTTTTTGAACAGTTTGCTGACCATAGAACTGGCTTATCCAAATGGAAAAATTTCAGAATGATACCGGAAAATGCGGCGTTCGGTGGGAATCTTGAGAAAATCCAGCGGCGCGCTAGGCTTGTTCTCGGCGAACTCGTCCCTATGTAAGCTTTATTCCGTCGATCTGCAAACGAAACGCGAGGTTTCCCATGACTGTTGAACGCATCGTGTTGGCCGCTGCCGGCCTGTTCATCTTGATCTCCCTGGGCCTGAGCTATTTCACGGGGAATCAGCTCTGGCTTTTGTTCACTGCCTTTGTGGGCCTGAATCTGTTTCAGGCTGCATTCACCGGCTTTTGCCCGCTGGCTATGATCCTGAAGAAGCTGGGCAAAAAGCCAGGCGCTGCCTTCTGAATTCTGCCCAATCTTGGGCTATAGCCCGCCGATGGCGGGCTTTTTTTATGTTATAATTATAGGTTTCTTGCCCAGCAATTGATGAGAGTCTATGCCGAAAGAAGATGTCATCACGATGGAAGGCACGGTGATCGACACCTTGCCGAACACCATGTTCCGCGTAGAGTTGGAGAATGGGCACGTGGTCACTGCCCATATCTCCGGAAAGATGCGCAAGCACTACATCCGCATCCTCACCGGAGATAAGGTTACCGTGGAGCTGACGCCCTATGACCTGACCAAGGGGCGCATCGTCTATCGCGCCCGCTGAACGTCCTCAGTCGTGGGCGATGGGCTGCTCGCTGAACAGATAGTCCCGCAGCTCCCGATCAAAGCGGGGATCCTTGCGCCGAATCCATTCCAGCAGCATGGCAGCGTGTTCCTTTTCCTCGTCTCGGTTGTGCGCCAGGATCGCTTGCAGTTCCGCATCCTTGCAGGCATCCACCCGTTGGTTATACCAATCCACGGCTTCCAACTCTTCCATGAGGGAGAGGATCGCTCGGTGCAAGTCCCGGGTTTCCTGGGAGAGCTCTTCCAAGGGTTCATGATAGCCTTCGTTTGCCATCGCTCGATCTCCATGTGGTGGGAAAAGACAGACGGGCAGCCCGCAGGCGCACCATCGCTTGTCGGGAAAGCCAGAATAGAGCGGCTTCTCTCTCTCTGTCCGGTGCAGTTACCGGCAGGACCAAGCGCCCGTCCCGCACCGGCCAAGAGAACACCGCTGGAACGCCTTCCTGATCCGGTTTTCCCAGTCGAGCCGCCAGCTGCGCCTGCAAGTATTCGTGATAGGCCCGCCGATAGTGAATCTTCAGGGCTTGCAATCGGTTCCCCTGCAAGAACAGGGTGGCCGCGCGGGCGGGCACCCCGTTGAAAGCGCCGATCTCCGCCACGCACAGGCGATCCCCAAAGGGATTCTCTCCCTCATCGCACCGAAAATGCAGATCGGGGAACAGGCCTTGAAACTGGGCCTGACGGATCCCGCCGACCAGCTGTTCCACCGCTAGATTCATCTCTTCCTTGCCCAGCAGGCTGAGGAGCACCAGATCCGAACGGCGCTGTCCATCTGTCGTCAACAGCAGCCAGCCCAAGGGGCCGATCACCAGGATGAACAGCAACCCTTTTCTGTAAAGGGGATGCAAGCGCAGTTCCATAATGAGTGATTCTAACAGGGTGCATCAGGCAAGCAATCGCATCGAGGAATCCGCCATGCCGAAGACCACGAAAAGCCCTTCTCACACGCCTTCTATGCAACAGTACCTCCGCATCAAGGCGGCTCATCCCCATCAACTGCTCTTCTATCGCATGGGAGACTTCTATGAACTGTTCTATGAGGATGCGGAGCGGGCGGCCAAGCTGCTGGATATCACGTTGACCAAGCGGGGACAGTCCGGCGGGCAGCCCATCCCCATGGCCGGAGTTCCTTACCATGCAGCGGAAAGCTACCTGGCCAAGCTCGTGCGCCTGGGAGAATCCGTGGCCATCTGCGAGCAGATCGGCGACCCGAGCCAATCCAAGGGGCCGGTGGAACGGCGGGTGGTGCGCATCCTCACCCCGGGCACCCTGACGGATGAAGCCTTGCTGGACGCTCGGCAGGAAAATTTGCTGGCGGCCATCTGTGAGGGGAACGGGCGCTTTGGCCTAGCTTGGCTGGAGCTATCCAGCGGCCGATTCTCTGTGCTGGAAGTGGAGACGGAAAGCGCCTTGGAAAGCGAACTGCATCGCTTAGCCCCCGCGGAACTCTTGCTCTCCGAAGAAAGCCAGCTGCCCCAGACCCTGGGATTGAAGGGCGGGATCACCCGCCGCCCCCCTTGGCATTTCGACCCCGCGAGCGCGGAAGTGCTGCTCATCCGACAATTTCAGGTGCAGAGCCTGCAGGGGTTCGGCTGCGCGGGACTGCCCCACGCCATCGGCGCGGCGGGCTGCCTGCTCACCTATGTGCAGGATACCCAGCGGGCGGCCCTGCCCCATATTCAGGGGCTATCCGTGGAACGGCGGGATGAAGCCCTGGGCTTGGACGCCGCCACCCGCCGCAATTTGGAAATCCACCAGAGCTTGTTGGGGCAGCGGGAACACACGCTGATCGGCGTGTTGGATCACACGAAGACCGCCATGGGCAGCCGTCTGTTGCGGCGTTGGGTGAATCGCCCCCTGCGAGATCGGGCGCGGGTGGAAGCCCGCCACGAAGCCATCGAGGCCTTGTTCGCCGAGGAAACCTTTCGACCCTTGCAGCGGGAGTTGGGCCAAGTGGGGGATCTAGAACGCATCCTCAGCCGCATCGCCCTGGGCAGCGCGCGGCCTCGGGATTTGGTGGTGCTGCGGTCTTCCCTTCGGCAACTGCCCAAGCTGCGGGCACAATGGCCACAGCGAGAGACTCCGCGCTTGACTCGTCTGCGCAAAGAACTGGGCACCCATGAGGAAATCCTCGACTTGCTCACTCGGGCTGTGCGGGAAGATCCCCCCGCTCTGATCCGAGATGGGGGGGTGCTGGCCTCAGGCTATGATGAAGAGTTGGACCGACTGCGGGCCCTGTCCACTAACGCAGATCAATTCCTGTTGGAACTGGAACAGCGGGAGCGCGCCCGCACGGGCATCAGCAATCTGCGGGTCCGTTATAACCGGGTACACGGCTATTTCATCGAAGTGAGCCGAACCCAATCGAACCAGGTGCCGGAAGACTATGTGCGCCGCCAGACCCTCAAGGCGGTGGAACGGTACAGCACCGCAGAGTTAAAAGCCTTTGAAGATCAGGTGCTTTCCGCCCGAGAACGAGCCCTCGCCCGAGAAAAGGCCCTGTACGCGGCGCTTCTGGAAGAGATCAGCACCCAACTCGCTCCCCTCCAGCAGACCGCCCAGGCCCTCGCCGCGCTGGATGTGCTCTGCAATCTGGCAGAGCGGGCGGCAACCCTTCGTTGGTGCAAACCCATGCTCAGCATGGCGCCAGAGATCCATATCGAGGCCGGCCGACATCCTGTAGTCGAACCGCTCAGCGACGCGCCCTTTGTGGCCAATGGGCTACAGCTCGACGGCCAGCGGCGGATGCTGCTGATCACCGGCCCGAACATGGGGGGAAAATCCACCTACATGCGCCAAACGGCCCTGATCGTGCTCTTGGCCTATGCGGGCAGCTTCGTGCCGGCAAAGTCGGCCCGGATCGGCCCGGTGGATGCCATCTTCTCCCGCATCGGGGCCGCCGACGATCTGGCGGGGGGGCGCTCTACCTTTTTAGTGGAGATGGAAGAGACGGCGAACATTCTCCACAATGCCACGGCCCAAAGCCTGGTGCTCATGGACGAGATCGGCCGGGGCACCAGCACTTTTGACGGCCTTTCCCTGGCCTGGGCTTGTAGCCTGGAGCTGGCCAACCGCATCCGGGCCTTCACCCTCTTCGCCACCCATTACTTCGAATTGACCCGTCTGCCGGAAACCCAGCCCAGCATGGCCAATGTGCATTTCGATGCGGTGGAACAGGGGGATCGCCTGGCCTTTCTCCACAGGGTCCAGGAAGGCCCAGCGAATCGAAGTTACGGTCTGCAGGTGGCGGCTTTGGCCGGCGTGCCTCCCCAGGTGATCCGGCAGGCGCGGGAAAAACTGATCGCTTTGGAATCCGCTGCACCTGGAGATCGGGAAGCCGAGGAATCGCTTCCTGCACCCCCGCCGGCATCGAAATCAACCCATCCCGTTTTGGAAGCCTTGCAAGCCTTGGATCCGGATACCCTCAATCCCCGCCAGGCCCTGGATCAGCTCTATCAGCTCAAAGCGCTGTTGGAAGCCGCGTCATAGCGCTTTCGGAAGTTCCACGCATGGCGGAGGATGGTTTCCAAATCACTGTGTTGAGGCCGCCAGCCCAGTTCCCGTTTTGCCCGCCGACTGTCCGCCACCAAACGAGCCGGATCCCCCGGGCGGCGGGGCGCATCGCGCACGGGAATGGGCAGGCCGGTCACTTCTCGGGCGGTTTGGATCACTTCCCGCACAGAAAAGCCCGCGCCGTTGCCCAGATTGTATAGGGCGGAGTCCGCACCGGACAGCAAGGCATCCAGGGCTAACCGATGGGCTTGGCACAGGTCGAGTACATGCACGTAATCCCGAATGCAAGTGCCGTCCGGTGTGTCATAGTCCTGCCCGAAGAGCTGAATGCTTTCTCGGGCACCTCGGGCCGCATCCAACACCAGGGGAATGAGATGGGTTTCCGGATGGTGGCGCTCTCCCAGTCTCCCCGCCGGATCAGACCCCGCCGCATTGAAATAGCGCAGAGAAATGAAGCGCAATCCCTCGGCGCGGTCGAGATCTTGCAGTAGCTGTTCCACCATCGCCTTGCTATGTCCATAGGGATTGATGGGTTGTAAGGGATGGGTTTCTGCAATGGGGAGGTGCTGAGGATGACCGTAGACAGCGGCAGTGGAGGAAAAGATCAAGCGCCGGATGCCGTGCCGGAGCATGGTCTTCAGCAAGGCGAGCGTATGGCAAAAGTTGTTCTGATAGTACTTCGCCGGCCGGGCCACAGATTCCCCTACCTCAATCCAAGCGGCGAAATGCATCACGGCGGCGATGTCTTGGGTCTGAAAGAGCTGGTCTAGAAGGGCGATGTCCTGGATGCTGCCTTGGATCAGGCGTTCCGCAGGCACCGCATCCCGATGCCCTCGGGAAAGATCGTCGAGCACCAGGGGTTGATAGCCGTGTGCCAAGAGATCCTGCACCATGTGGGAACCGATAAAACCGGCACCTCCAGCGACTAGGATCTTGCCTTGCGTAGAATGGGGCATGGGACTGAAAAACAGGGGATTTTTAGCGGAGCAGCAGTTGAAACCCTGGGCGCTTTCGGCTAGGCTGATTCGCTAATTCGCTCGATTTCATTAGCGCAGTGTTAGGAGACTGATTTTGGCCGATTCTACACCAGAGGTTCCCAAGCGAGTACAGGATCACTTAGACCGAATCAAAGCGGCGCGCATCCAGCGCAAGCATAAACACGCCCAAGCCCGCAAGCGGGCCAGACAGGCGGAAAAGCGGCGGCGGCACAACGCATCTCGGCGGAGTGCCATGCGCACCTATATCAAAAACACCCTCAAGGCCATCCAGTCCGGAGATCGAGAAGCAGCCCTTCAAGCCTTCCGCATCGCTGTGCCCTACATCGACCGTGCTGCGAGCAAGGGATTGATTCATCCCAACAAGGCAGCCCGTCATAAAAGGCGGCTGCATGCCCGTCTGAAGGCGATGGCGGGATAGTGCTGACACTGAAGAACCGGCATCGTTGCCGGTTTTTTCGCGAGGAGTGCCCATCGGGGGAGAATTCTGGAGGATCTTCATGCAGGTAAAAGAGATTATGACTTGCTCCGTGCGCTCCGTGCGTCCGGATACCAAGGTGCTCGAGGTGGCTTCCCTCATGTGCCTCTATCGCTTCCACGGGTTGCCCGTGGTAGAAGATGAGAACATGCGCCTGGTGGGTTTGATCGCAGAAAAGGATGTGCTGCACACGCTTTTTCCCACTCTGGAAAGTCTGATGGCGGAAGGCATGGGCAATGTAGACCTGGATAAGGAGATGAAAAAGTATAAGGATGTACTCTCCCGCTCTGTTTCCGAACTCATGACCCGCAATCCCATCGTGGTCAGCCCAGATATGCACATCCTGCGAGCGGCCACCGTCATGGTGCGCAATCGCTTCCGCCGCATTCCGGTGGCAGAGGATGGCATTCTGGTAGGAATGCTGAGCCTGGGGGACGTGCACAAGGCGATCTTTCACGCCAATGTGACCAGTCAATTTCAGCGGAACGACTGAGCACCCCTAAGCTCCCAAGCTAGGGGATCAGAACGCCTGGAGTCCAGAAGATGGGAATGATCAGACGTATCAGAAATGGGTTCCTATTCTGTTTAGGAATCTCCTTGATCAACCCCGCGCTGGGCGCGAGTCCCGAAGAAGTTGCTCGTGCTGAATACGATGCGGTCATGGCACTCCAACCAAATTTGGAAAACGGGCGAGCCGTTTATCTCACCTGTGCGGTGTGCCATGGTCCAGAAGGTTGGGGTACCCTCGATGGCACCTATCCCCAGATCGCCGGCCAGATTCGCACAGTCATCATCAAGCAACTGGCGGACATTCGGGCTCGAAATCGGGATAATCCGCTCATGTATCCCTTTTCCGTTCCCCGCATTCTCGGCGGTGCCCAGAACATCGCCGATGTGGCCGCCTATGTAGCGCAACTACCCATGAATCCCCGCAACGGCGTAGGTCCGGGGGTGGATCTTGCGCTCGGGGAACAACTCTATAAGGAACATTGCGCAAATTGCCACGGCGCGCAAGGAGAGGGGGATACCCAAGAACATATTCCCGCCATCGCCGGCCAACATTATCTCTATCTGGTACGCCAGTTCGACCTGATTCGCCTGGGTCGGCGTCGAAATGCAGATCCCAAGATGGTCCGGCAGATCAAGAACTTCCGGCCTCGCGAGGAATCCGCTGTCCTCGATTACACTTCTCGGCTGCGCCCCCCACCGGAGAAGCTGGCATCTCCGGATTGGGTCAACCCGGATTTTCCCCATTACGTGCGCCCGACCTATCCCGCATCCCCTTTCCCTTTGCCTTAGCAGGACTGCAAGAAAAATCAGCTAGTTCCTTGCAAATTCTCCCTGTTCCTGATAAAAATGCGGGAAAACCCTATTAGGGTTTTCTCGACCCCTGTGTGGGACAATAGGCTATCTCCGGCAAGCTCATGCTGAACTTGCGGGTCCGTGATGGAGATCTAAGAGACCAGATCACGCCGCAGACCCGAGGAGATCATGGGAGAAACGGCGATGATCAGGCAGCGAACGCTCAAGAACACGATCCGTACGACTGGCGTTGGCTTGCACACTGGAAAGAAAATCCAGCTCATCCTGCGTCCAGGGGCTCCGGATACGGGCATTCGTTTTCGACGCATCGATTTGTCGCCGTCGGTGGGAATTCCCGCTTCGCCCGCCCATGTGGGGGATACTCGCCTTTCCACCACCCTTTGCCAGGGGGAAGTTCGGGTCGCCACAGTGGAGCATCTGCTCGCCGCCTTTGCGGGTCTCGGCATCGACAATGCGTTGGTAGAACTCGACGCGCCGGAGGTGCCCATCCTGGACGGCAGCGCGGCCCCTTTCGTCTTCCTTATTCAATCCGCCGGCATCGTCGAACAGCACCGTCCCAAGCGCTTCATTCGCATCAAGCGGCCGATCCGCGTGGATGATGGGGAAAAATATGTCGAACTGAAACCCTACCAAGGGTTCCGAGTCGGTTTTACCATCGATTTCGACCATCCCGCCTTTTCCCCGCAAGCGAACAGCACTCGGATGGATTTTTCCACGCGCACCTTTCTCAAGGAACTGAGCCGAGCCAGAACCTTCGGATTCCTGCGGGACATTGAAGCGCTGCGTCAGCAAGGGCTTGCTTTGGGTGGCAGCTTGGAAAATGCGGTGGTGGTGGATGAATATCGGGTGCTCAATCGGGACGGCCTGCGCTATGAAAATGAATTCGTCAAGCATAAGATCCTCGATGCTCTCGGGGATCTCTACCTGTTGGGCCGGCCGCTCCTCGGTGAGTTCTACGGCTATAAATCCGGCCATGCCCTCAACAATCGGCTGCTTCGCACCCTGCTCGCAACGCCTTCTGTTTGGGAAGAAGTCAGCTTCACGGACGCGGAAACCCAGCCGGCTCCGATCCCCTACAACCCCTTGCCGGCGATCTAGTCTTCTGCTGTGCCTGCTGCGGCCAGTCTGCGCAGGGCTTCTGCCAGATGGGGATGCTGCGGTTCAATCTCGCGAGCGGTTTCCAACAATCGATCCGCCGTTTGTCGCGAGAAACGAGGGCAAGCACCGTTCTGCTGGACTGGATTCAAGCGGATCTGGGTTTCTGGATAGACTCGAATTCGGCAGGATCGGATGCCTTCTCGGGATAGGTCGCCCAGCAGCTTGGGCAGCAGAAAGCGAATCTGCGTCCCCCAAGCTGGGGCATCTACCAACACGCTGAGCACTTCGCCCGCACGATGAACATAGAGACAATGTGCGCGCAGCGGTGGGGGTAGTCGTCCCCGAACCCGCTGGAGCAACCGTTGATCCTGTTCAAGCTGTGCCCGCAGTTTTTCCGGCAGGGCGAGCAAATCACCGATGGGTTGCATGCTGGAAACTTTTTTCCGGTCATTTCGTCTATGCTGGGAAGTGGTACCCAGCGCTCAAGGGTCGGTTTGAGCCTCTCTTAGGATGGATTTATGGTCACAAAACTGCTACGCAAGGTTCTGCTCTTAAGCCTCTTGATCAGCCCCAGCCTCCTTGTCAACCCCAGTTGGGCCAGCAGTATCGATGAAGGCATCGATTACACGGTCTTGCCCCAGGCCCAGCCCACAGAAACCGGAGACAAGATCGAAGTACTAGAGGTCTTTATGTACAGCTGTCCCCATTGCTTTCATCTGGAACCCGCCTTAGAAAGATGGTTGAAAAAACAGCCGGATTCCGTGCAGTTCCGGCGGATGCCCGCGGTCTTCGGTCCGAAGGTCGAGCCCCATGCGCGGGCTTTCTATGCGGCGGAGCTCTTGGGCGCAAATGAAATCTTTGATCGCGCCCTGTTCGATGCCCTGCACGTGAAGAAAAAGCCCGTTTGGCGGGAAGAAGACTTGGTGGAACTTGCAGAGTCCGTAGGGATCGACGCAGAAGCATTCCGCAAAGCCTACAATTCCTTTTTTGTGGCCATGAAGGTGAACCGCGCCAAACAGATGCTGGAACGCTACGGGGTCGACGGGGTGCCCACGATCATTGTGAACGGCAAATACCGCACCAGCCCCTCCCAAACGGGCAGCCGAGCCAGAATGTTTGAGGCGGTTGACTACCTGATTCAGTTGGAATCCGGCGAACCAGCGAAGGCCGAGGGGGCCTAATCATAATAGGCTGGTTCAGCTTCTGAGATCCTGCGCACTTGGGGGGGCGGCGGATAGCGTTTTACCACCCAATCGGGTAGCTTCGCCTGATTCGCATGGTACAGGGCATCGGACTCGATGATGATGAGCACGAGCACAGTTACCATCACCGGTAGAATCCCGCCGCCGCCGATGAGAGCCAAGACGGCTTCCCGCATCATGCCCAGATAGGTATAGCCGATCCAACCGAAGATCAGGATGCCCAGCAAAAGCAGCAACATGGCGATGAAAATCCGGCTCCGCCGTGCGCAGACTTGCCAATGGCACATGGGATACCAGGGATCGATGTGCAAAGAGCGCTTCGCCCGCCACAGGGTGTAACCCAGCAAGCTGAAGGAAATGAGGGGAATCAAGGCCATGACCCAGGGAAAGCTGCCCGCGATCCCGCCGGCAGCGATGGCCATCAGAATGTGATTGCCGATGAGGTTGGTGAGGAAGATCTCGTGGGGGACATTTGCTTTGCGGATGTCTTCTGGGCTGACTGCAAAACGCATCATGGGAATACCTGCTGGGACGGGCTGATAGGGCGGGCCGTTCGCAAAGCAACTCAATGTACCCTAAATCAGGGAGATCTTCCAGGAAGCTGACAGATGGGGCAGCGCGGATCCGGACGCAGCCGAAGGGTGCGGAAGCCCATGTTCAGGGCATCTAGCAACAGCAAGCGGCCATAGAGCGGTTCCCCCACTTGGGTGAGTACTTTGAGGGTTTCCACCGCCTGAATGCTGCCGACGATGCCGGTCAATGGGCCCACCACCCCGTTTTCCGTGCAGGTTTCTTCGATCTCTCCCGCACGAGGATAGAGGCATTGATAGCAGGGCCCTCCGCGCTGACCGGAGAATACGGAGACCTGTGCTTCCCACCGGATGGCTGCGCCGGAGATCAGGGGCACGCCTGCGCCATAACAGGCTTCATTGACGGCGAAGCGGGTGGCGAAATTGTCGGTTCCATCCACCACGGCATCCACCTCAGCGACGAGCGCGGGGAGATTATCCCCGTCCACCCTGGTGGGATGGCACACCAAGCGCACTTCTGGATTGAGCGCCTGAAGGGCAGATCGGGCAGAATCCACCTTTCGCTTCCCGAGCTGGGCGGTGCTGTGCAGGATCTGCCGTTGCAGATTGGACAGCTCCACCACATCGGAATCCACCAGCACCAGGGTGCCCACCCCCGCCGCCGCCAGATAGAGGGCGACCGGCGAACCCAACCCCCCGAGCCCCAGGATCAGCACCCGAGCTCGCAACAAGCGCGCTTGCCCTTCCGCCCCCAACTGAGGGAGCAGGAGCTGGCGGCTGTACCGAAGCAGTTGTTCGTCGTTCAAGGGATTGGGCTAGAAATAGCGCCGCCAATGTTCCGGGCGCTGATCCCGCAGTTCGTGATTGAGGATCTCATAGCGTTTTGCGAAGACCTTCTTCGTGCAATTGCTTTCCCCTCGGGCGCACCCCAGGTTTGCCCGAAAGGTCTCCTCTGTGTAGCGGTAGAGGGCGCGTTTCATGCGGTGCATCAGATTGTTATCCAGGTGCAAACCCAGCTCTTCCAAAGCGTTCTCGATCTCTTCCAAGGTGATCTCCAATAGATCATAGCGAACGGATAGCAGGAGATCCCCCTTGGCCTCCGCCTCCAGGATGCCGGGAATATCCGCGAGGAAGGCGGCAGCCCGCTGCGCTTGCTGGGTATCGGGATGCAGCTCATTGAAGGGAATCAGGCGGTGCTTATAGCGGTCAGCATCTAAAATATCCATGGAATCCCTATGCGCGTAGAAGATCAATGCTCATCTCCAGGGCTATGGTAGCCGATTCTCAAGCAAGGCGGCACTAAGGACGAAAACCCAGGGTTACCCTGGGTTGACCGCTGAGATCCCGCCGGGTTTCGATCTGGGAAAAACCCGCCCGCTGAAAGAGGGCCCGCACGGCTGCTCCCTGATCGAAACCATGTTCCAAGGCGAGCAGTCCGCCAGAGACCAAACAGCTGGGGGCTTGCCGGAGAATCTGATGGATGGCTTGCAAACCGTCTACACCGGCGACCAGGGCTTGCGAGGGTTCGTAACGCAGGGCGTGGAGATGGGGATCGCCCTGGGGGATATAGGGGGGATTGCTCAAAATGGCTTGCAGTCGGGCGGGTCCGATGGGCTCGAGCCAATGGGCTTGCAGAGGGGCCACGTTGGCCAAGCGGTAGCGCCGGAAATTCTGGGTTGCGATGGCTAGGGCATCCACCTCCCGTTCCAAGGCGAGCAGTTGCCATCGGGGACGTTCCGTAGCCAGGGCGGCGGCGATGGCCCCGCTGCCCGTGCCCAAATCGGCGATGCACAGGGCTTCCCGCGCCGGCAGCGATTCCAGGGCGATTTCTACCAACAATTCCGTTTCGGGACGGGGGATCAGGGTTGCGGGACTTACTCGAAGATCCAGGGTCCAAAAGGCCTGCTGTTTCCGCAGATAGGCGATGGGCTCTCCGGCGCAACGGCGCTGAATCAGCGCCTGGAAATCCGCCTGTTGCCGAGGGGAAAGGAGCCGTTCCGGCCAAGCGAGCAGGGTGCTCTGAGACCAGCCCGTCGCCTGGCTCAGCAGCAGCCGGGCTTCCAAATGGGGCTGGCTCTGGGGCAGGGTTTGGAGCTGCTGCACCGCCCTTTGGAGCTGGGCGCGGATGCAGGGCATCAATCTTTGGCTAAATCGGCGAGCTGTTCCGCCTGATATTCCTGTAGCAAGGGTTCGATAACGGGATCCAGATTCCCGAACAGCACATCTTCCAGTTGATACAGGGTAAGGTTGATCCGATGATCCGTCACTCGATTTTGCGGGAAATTATAGGTGCGGATGCGCTCGGATCGGTCGCCGCTGCCCACCTGTAGCTTGCGGGAGCGGGCTTGCTCGGAAGCCTGAGCTTCCTGCGCTTTGGAACGGAGCTTGGCTTGGAGCAGGGCCAGAGCCCGAGCCTTGTTCTTGTGCTGGGAGCGCTCATCCTGGCACTCCACCACGATGCCGCTGGGCAGATGAGTGATCCGCACGGCGGAATCCGTCTTGTTCACATGCTGCCCACCGGCACCGGAGGAACGATAGGTATCGATGCGCAGTTCCTTGGGATCGAGGGTTACCTCGTCGATGGCTTCCACCTCGGGCAACACAGCCACTGTGCAAGCGGACGTGTGAATGCGCCCCTGGGATTCGGTTTCCGGCACCCGCTGCACCCGATGGGTGCCCGCCTCAAATTTGAGTCGAGAATAGACCCCTTCCCCACTGATGCGCACCACTACTTCTTTGAAACCGCCCAGTTCTCCTTCGCTCGCGCTGATCTGTTCCGTCCGCCAGCCCCGCTGTTCTGCGTAGCGCAGATACATGCGCAGCAGATCCGCTGCGAACAAAGCGGCTTCCGCGCCGCCGGTACCCGCTCGGATTTCTAGGAACACATTGCGTTGATCGTTGGGATCTCGGGGCAGCAAGAGCCGTTGCAGCGCCGGTTCCAGATCCTGGCGGGCTGCCTGTGCGCGTTGGATCTCCTCTCGGGCGAGCTCGGCCATCTCTGGATCGCTCAACAGCGCCTGTGCTTCCTCGATTGCCTCCGTGTGCTGTTGATACTGGAGGTAGCAGGAGACGACGGGTTCGAGCTGGGCATATTCCTGGCTCAGGCGGCGGAATTTCGCCGGATCTCCCTGGACCTCAGGTTCCGAGAGAAGCGCGGTGATTTCGCTGAAGCGATCCACCATTTGGGCGAGTTTACGGCGCAGAGAAGGATTCATGCGGAAGAAGTGTCGTTCAGGTCGAACAGCTCGTTGGCCGCTTCCAGGATCTCCGCTTCACCGGCGCGACCGGCCTGGCGCAACCGGGCGCTGGGCGCGTGCAGCAACTTGTTGGTCAGGGTGTGGGCGAGGAATCTCAGCACTTCTTGGGGTGGCTTTCCCGCACGAAGCCGCCGCAACGCAGCGTGCAACACCTCATCCCGCACTGCTTCCGCGCGCTTGCGGTAGTCCTGAATCAGCTCCAAGGCATCCAATGAGCGCAGCCAAGCGAGGAATTCTTCCGTGTGGAAATCGATGATCTCTTGGGCGGCTTGCGCCGCTTCCTGGCGAGAGCGCAACCCTTCATCGATGACTTCCTGCAGGTCGTCCACCGTGTAAAGGTAGATATCATCCAGTTCTCCCACTTCCGGTTCGATGTCTCGGGGTACGGCGATGTCTACCATAAAAATCGGTCGATGCCGGCGGACTTTCAGCGCCCGTTCCACCGTGCCCTTGCCGAGCACGGGCAGGGGGCTGGCGGTGGAGGAGATGACGATGTCCGCTTCTGGCAGGTGGTTAGCCAGTTCCGTGAGGGAAATAGCGTACCCCCCGAATTGGGCGGCCAAGACATGGGCCCGCTCTACAGTACGATTAGCTACGATTATGCGGCCGATGCCCTGTTGTTCCAGATGGCGAGCGGCTAGCTCAATGGTCTCCCCTGCTCCCACCAGCAAGGCGGTTTGTGCCCGTAAATCGCTGAAGATCTGATGGGCCAGGCGGACAGCGGCGAAGGCGATGGAGACGGGGCTGTTGCCGATGGCCGTGTCCGTGCGCACCTGTTTGGCCACGGAGAAGCAGTGCTGGAAGAGGCGCTCCAGGAGCTTTCCCACAGTGCCGGCAGTGCGGGCGGACTGAAAAGCGGATTTCACCTGGCCCAGGATCTGGGGTTCTCCCAGCACCATGGAATCCAACCCACTGGCTACGCGCAGGAGATGGGCGATCGCTTCCCGATCCCGATGAGTGTAAAGATAGGGGGCGATGCGCTCTGGATCCAGTCCATGAAATTTGCCGAGCCAGTCTGCGAGAGGTTCCCCCTGGTTGGGGTCCAGCACGCTGTACAGCTCCGTGCGATTGCAGGTAGACAGGATGAGGGCCTCCCGAACACTCGGATGTTCCAGCAGGCTGCGCAGGGCACCGGCGAGGATGTCGGGACCGAAAGAGATCCGTTCCCGAATGGAAACCGGCGCGGTTTTATGGTTGAGTCCGAGGACTAAAATCATCGATCTGCAAAAAAGCCCCGTTGTGCGCGTGCACAGGGTATCATAGTGTCGCGTGCCTGCGAAAACCCCCAGTTCTTCCTGCGAGCCGGCATGGAATCCTTTTTTTTCCCGCCGCAGAACGAGTGTTCAACTAATCTTAGCGGAAGTACTCATGCCCTTTTATCCGTTCTTCTTGCTCGTCTTCTTTCTCGCTCCCTTACAGGCCGATGAATCGCCAGAACCTCGCGAAGCACAGGGTGCCCAGGAAACGGGAATCCGTCCAGAGCTGCTCTATGCGGTGCTGGTAGGTGAGATCGCCGCCCAACGGCAAGAGCTGGACCTGGCCTATTCCCATCTGCTGCGGGCAGCCCAAACCGCCGGTGATCCCGTCTTGGCAGAACAGGCGATGCGAATCGCCCTGAAACGGGGGAATGCTGCCGAAATGCAGCAGGCGATGGAAACCTGGTTGCGCATCGCCCCTCAATCCCTCAAAGCCCATCAGCTAGCAGCCTACGTCTGCTTGCAACAGGGGAAAATAGCCTGCGTGCAGACGCATTTGCGCCAGCTCATCCGCTTGGCCTCGGAAAAAGAACCGGGTCGTTTTCTGGAGATCGCCCGATTGGTGGCCACGCTGCATCCGGTGGAAAGGCGCCTGCAGTTGTTGCGGGCCCTGGTAGAGGAAGAACCGGAGAGCGGGGATCTCTGGTTTGCCCTAGCCCTGGCAGAGAATCAGGCAGGAAACTTGCAAAAAGCGGTGGCAGCGGCGCGCCGCGCGGTCCAATTGCGTCCGAAATGGCAGGAGCCCCGCCTCTTCCTCGTCGAGACCTTGCGCAGCATGCACCGGACGCAGGAAGCCCGACAGACTTTGGAGCAGTTCATTGCGGAAGATCCAAAAGATTCCGCGTTGCGGAAGTTTTATGCGCAACTGTTGGTGGATGAGGAAAAATTCGCCGAAGCGCGAGAGATCTTCACCCAACTCGCAGAGGAACATCCGGAGGACGGGGGCCTTTTGTTCGCCCTGGGTGTCCTCTCCCTGCAGTTGGAAGACTGGACTGCCGCTCGGAGATATTTGACCCAGCTCTATGAGCGCGGCCAGCGTCAAGATGAGGCTGCTTATTATCTGGGACGCGCTGAGGAAGCCAGCGGAAATTTGGATTCGGCTATCCGTTGGTACCACAGGGTTCGGAACAAGCAAGCGTTGGATGCCCGCATTCGCATTGCCCTGTTGGAGGCCAAGCGTGGGCATTTGAATCAGGCGCGGGAGATCTTGCACCGCGCCCGAGATCGATGGCGCAGGCAAGCCGTCTCCCTGTACCTCGTTGAAGCGGAGCTCCTCGCGGATCAGGGACAAGATCGGGAAGCGTTGCAAGTCTACGATGAGGCACTGAAAGCCTATCCCAATCATCCCAAACTCCTCTATGCGAGAGCGTTGCACGGGGTGTCCATGGGTCGCTTGGACATACTCGAACGGGATCTGCGCGCCCTGCTCAAGATCGAGCCGAACAATGCGGAAGCCCTCAATGCCCTGGGTTACACCCTGGCCGACCAGACCGACCGCTATGAAGAGGCGTTGCAGCTGATCGAAAAGGCCCTAGCTTTGCAACCCAATGATCCGGCCATTCTCGACAGCATGGGCTGGGTACAGTACCGGTTGGGCCATCTAGAGGTGGCCAAGGAGTATCTGGAACGGGCGCTCGATGGCCTGCAGGATGGGGAGATCGCGGCTCATCTGGGGGAAGTGCTCTGGGCGCTGGGGGAACGGGAAGCTGCCTGGCAGGTCTGGGAGAAAGCCCGACAAGAAGCGCCGGATCATCCCTATCTGCTGCGAGTGATCCAGCGCTATGCGGACCGCAAGGAACAGGAAACCCCGTGACCTGGGAAACCCTTTGGCCCGCACCGGCGAAGCTCAACCTGATGTTGCGGGTTCTGGGTCGTCGCTCCGATGGTTATCACCGCCTGCAAACTGTCTTTCAATTCCTCGATTATGGCGACGAACTGCGATTTCGGCTGCGGCAAGATGGCCAGGTTCGGCGCGTCAATCCTATCCCAGGGATACCGGCGGAATCGGATCTCATCCTGCGCGCGGCGAAACGATTGCAAGCTTACAGCGGGACGGGATGGGGTGTGGAAATCGGGATCCACAAGCGCTTGCCTCTGGGGGCCGGCCTCGGGGGCGGTAGTTCCGATGCGGCCACTGTGCTCGTGGCCCTGAATCAGCTCTGGCAGACGGGTTTATCCCTGGACCAACTGGCGGAGATCGGTTTATCTCTGGGTGCCGATGTGCCCGTGTTTATACACGGTCATGCAGCTTGGGCAGAGGGCATCGGGGAGAAACTAACACCGATGCCCGCGCTGCCCGAACCCTGGTATCTGGTGCTGATCCCCGCCTGTCAGGTCTCCACTGCCGCTGTGTTCGCCGATCCCCACTTGACACGCAATTCGCCGGAAATCACAATAAAACGATTCATTTCCGGTGAGGTACGCAACGATTGCCTCGCGGTGGTCAGGCGTCGTTATCCCCAGGTGGCCGAAGCGCTGGATTGGCTCGCGCAATATGGACAAGCACGCCTTACCGGTACAGGGGCTTGCGTGTTCGCAGCTTTTCCTAACCGCGCCCAAGCGCGGCGCGTGTGCGCACAAGTACCCGATGGTATTCAAGCCTTCATCGCTCGAGGCATGAATCGCTCTCCCCTGTGGGGGAAATCATAGATTTTTGGGGTGTCGCCAAGTGGTAAGGCACTGGGTTTTGATCCCAGCATTCCCAGGTTCGAATCCTGGCACCCCAGCCAAACGCGTGGAGGACGGCGTGGCAGCATTTGCCACGCCGTTTTGCGTTAAGATTGCGGTTTCGAATGGCTGAGATGAGGCGCGTAAACGACAGCATGATGGTCTTCTCGGGAAATGCGAATCCCGCACTCTCCGCAGAGATCGCCACCCATCTGGGCATTCCCTTGGGGAAAGCAAAGGTCGGGCGGTTCAGCGATGGGGAGATCCTAGCGGAGATCCGAGAGAATGTCCGGGGCCGCGATGTCTTCGTAGTACAGCCCACCGCCGCCCCCACCAACGATCACCTCATGGAACTCTTGGTAATGCTCGATGCCCTCCGCTGGGCTTCGGCCAAGCGCATCACTGCGGTGATCCCCTACTTCGGCTATGCGCGCCAGGATCGGCGACCCCGTTCTGCGCGGGTGCCCATCACCGCCCGCTTAGTCGCCAAAATGATTGCGGAGGCCGGGGCCCATCGAGTGCTCACCGTGGATCTACATGCGGATCAGATCCAGGGGTTCTTTGATATTCCCGTGGATAATGTCTACGCTTCCCCCATCCTGCTCAGCGACCTGTGGCAACAGAAATATCCCAATCTGCTGGTGGTCTCGCCCGATGTGGGGGGCGTCGTGCGGGCCCGCGCCCTGGCCAAACGTCTGGATGCAGACTTGGCCATCATCGACAAGCGTCGGCCCCGACCCAATGAAGCCAAGGTCATGCATATCATCGGGGAAGTAGTGGGTCGTTCCTGCATCATCGTGGATGATCTGGTGGATACGGCGGGCACCCTCTGCCAGGCAGCCGCAGCCCTCAAAGCCCATGGCGCCGCCCAGGTCGTGGCCTATTGTACCCATCCTGTGCTCTCAGGCCCGGCGATTCAGAACATCCAGCAGTCCCAATTGGATGCTCTGGTAGTGACCAACACCATCCCCTTGCATGCAGAAGCGGCGGCCTGTGATCGCATTCGCCAGCTGAGCATCGGGGAATTGCTCGCCGAGACCATGCGCCGGATTTCTAATGAAGAATCCGTGAGTTCCCTCTTCGTAGATTAATCCGTATTGAACTGTGGGGGATCTGGTCGCGGCTCCCCTGCACTTTTTTCGATCACTCATTGGGAGAAGTATGATGAGCGAGACTTTTACTGTCCTCGCAGAACCTCGAACCGACGCGGGGAAGGGTGCGAGCCGCCGCCTGCGCCGGCAGGGCAGAATCCCTGCGATCGTCTACGGTGGCCATCAGGAACCGGAAATGATCAGCCTGCACCACAACATTTTGCTCCAACACCTGGAACACGAAGCCTTTTATTCTCAGGTTCTCAACCTGCAGATCGGCGAGCGGGTTTCCAAGGTGGTGCTTAAGGATCTTCAGCGGCATCCCGCTAAACCCTTTGTACTACACGTGGACTTTCAACGGGTTGTGGAGAGCGAAAAGCTCCGCATGACTGTGCCCTTGCACTTCATTAACGAGCACAAATCCAAAGGCGTAAAAGCCGGTGGCCTGGTCTCCCATCATCTCACAGAAATCGAAGTGAGCTGTCTTCCCAGCAACCTGCCGGAATTCATCGAAATCGACATGGCGGACATGAAGGTGGGGGACAGCCTGCACCTTTCAGAATTACCCCTGCCCGAGGGCGTGGAACTCGCGCACAAACCGGATCCCGATCTGCCTGTGGTCAGCATCCAGGGCACGCAAGCCAGTGCGGCAGCGGGGCAGGAGTCGGAGGAATCCCGCTAAACGCCGTTCTGGTCAGAGCCGGGAAATTGCAAAGATCGCGGAGGCTTGAAGAAAAGCAACAGCTGCCATTCAGTCTCAGGGCCCTGAGGAACCTTGCATAGGGTTCAAAGCAGGGCTATTCGGGATGGCAAAATGGATAAGGCAATGCCCGGCGGGCGGCTGAATTTGCTCTTGGCCGGGTTGGCTCTCTGGTATCTGAGCGCCAGTTTCCTGCTGCCGGTTCTCCAGGATGAGGCCTATTATTTCGACTGGGCGCGCCATCTGCACTGGGGCTATTTCGACCATCCCCCCGGGGTCGCCCTGTTAGGCCTGGGGGTGCAATGGTTCCCGAGCACTCCCCTGGCCGCCCGTTTGGGCAATGTGCTGGCTGCCCTGGGGCTGCTCTGGGCGGCCCTGCGCTTTTATCGGGCCTGCGGTCTCCGAGGCAAAACCCTTTTTCTCGCCCTGCTGCTGGCAAGCACCAGTTTCCCCGGGCTGACGGTGGGGGTGCTCGCCACGCCGGACACCCCCTTGGCCCTCTGCTGGGTGCTGGCCCTGCACGAGGCACTGAAGGCCCTGCGCGGCGCTCGGAGGCACTGGCTGAGCGCCGGGTTGTTCACGGGATTGGGCCTGCTGAGCAAATACACCATGGTCTTGATCGGGCCGGTCTTTCTCTGGGCGCTGCTCTGGGTAGATCGAAAGGCCCTCAGAACCCCTTGGCCCTATCTGGGTTTTCTTCTGGCAGTGCTGGTCTTCCTACCCAACCTAATCTGGAACGCCCAGCACGATTGGATCAGCATCCGCTTTCAACTGGGCCACGGTTTTTCCACCACCTTGGGCGATGCTTTCCGCACGCCTGCCACCCAAGCACCTAGAGACCTGATCCAAGACTTCTCTTCTCTGATGGGTTATTTGGGGATGCAACTGGGGCTCTGGGGAGGGATCGGCTTGATTGCACTCCGGTTTCTGCCCAGACTGCCGAGGGGGATGCAGATCTTGGATCCAGCCGCTCGGGCACTCCTGATCGCAGGCAGCCTGTTTCCCCTAGGCTTCTTCGGGCTGGTCTCCTTTTTCAGCGCTGTGGAAGCCAACTGGCCCGCTCCCTATCTGCTGAGCGCCGCCCCCTTGCTGGCTTTAGTGCTCCGAACACATTGGCGCTGGGTGCTCGGCGGGGCGGCGGTCAATCTCTTGGTCGCTGCGCTGCTGCTCTATCAGGGGGTAACGGCTCGGCTGCCCTTGCCGGACAGTCAGAATCGTATCCTGCGGGAAACCCACGGCTTTGCTGAGCTCGCCCGAGAAGCCGCCCAGCTTTCCGGCCCGATCTTTTCCGACCGCTATCAGACCATCGCCCAGTTGCGCTTCTATCAGCCGGCTCTTCGCATCAATCAGTGGCCCCGCTGGACCCGTCCTTCGGAATACCTTCGGGGCACCCTCTCTCTGCCCATCACTCCCGAGGAGATCCAGCGGGCTGGGGGCTTCTGGCTCCTCCTCTCCCAGCCCCTGACCCCTGTGCTTGCCGGTTATACCAGCCGCAATGTACGGGATCTCCTGGATTGCCCGGGCAAGCCATTGTCTCCTCACACCCTGTGCGATCAGCCCCTGCACCGCTGGCGGATCATCCGCTATGTGCCGACGGAATAGTAGTCCCGATACCAGTCCACAAAGCGCGCCACGCCGGTTTCCACGGAAGTGCGCGGCTGATAGCCCAGATCCCGCACCAGATCTTCCACATCCGCATAGGTGTCTGGCACGTCGCCAGGCTGCAAGGGTAGCAGCACCTTTTCCGCCTTCCGTCCCAGGCAGTCCTCCAGAATCTCGATGTAGCGCAGGAGTTCCACCGGCTGATGATTGCCGATGTTGTAGAGCCGATAGGGGGCTTGGCTGGTGGCGGCATCCGGTGCTTCCCCGCTCCAATGGGGATTGGGTTCGGGGATTCGATCCAGCACCCGGATCACGC
Source organism: Chromatiaceae bacterium (assembly GCA_027078745.1). Taxonomy (GTDB): domain Bacteria; phylum Pseudomonadota; class Gammaproteobacteria; order Chromatiales; family Chromatiaceae; genus JALWWO01. The sequence continues at coordinate 90,515 of JALWWO010000017.1, read as the reverse complement.
CTTCCACGATGTCATCGATATAGGTGAAATCCCGCCGATGGTGCCCGTAGTTGAAGACCTGGATTGGCTCTCCGGCGAGGATGGCACGGGTGAATTTGAAGAGGGCCATGTCGGGACGCCCCCAAGGCCCGTAGACGGTGAAGAACCGCAGTCCGGTGGTGGGCAAGCCGTGGAGATGGCTATAGGTGTGCGCCATGAGCTCATTGGCTTTTTTGGTGGCCGCATAGAGGCTCAGGGGATGATCCACATTTTGATGGACGGAGAAGGGCATGCGCCGGTTGGCCCCGTAGACCGAACTGCTGGAGGCATAGACCAGATGTTCCACCTTCTGGTGGCGGCAGCCCTCTAGAATGTGGGCGAAGCCGGTCAAATTCGTATCCACATAGGCCAGAGGATTTTCGAGAGAATAGCGCACCCCAGCTTGGGCGGCCAGATGGACCACCCGTTGCGGCCGATAGCGCGCGAAGGCTTCCGCCACTGCGGCGCGATCCCGTAGATCGATGCGCAGTTCTCGATAGCCTGCATAGGCCAGATTTCGCGCCAATCGGGCCTTTTTGAGGGAGACATCGTAGTACTCGTTGAGATTATCCAGACCGATGACCTGATCTCCGCGGGCTAGGAGCCGTTGGGAGAGGGCGGAGCCGATGAAACCGGCGCTTCCGGTGATCAAGACACGCATGAAAGATTCCCGATCTTAGGCAAGGGGCAAGTGGACCCACACGGAGGTCTTGCCCGGCTGGCTGGTGTCCAGTGCCACAGAACCTCCCTGCACCTCTGCGCAGAGGCGGGCGGAATAGGTGCCTAATCCCGTGCCCCGCTGTTTGCCGTGGGTCACCAGTTTTTCGAAGAAACGAGCTCGGATGGGTGGGGGCACTTCGCCCCAGTTAGTGATTTGCACCGAACAGATGCCCGCGTTGGGATCCTGCTCGATCTGAATCGAGATGCGTTTTCCGGGCGGGGAAGCTTCCAAAGCGTTCATGAGGAGATTGGAGAACAGGGAATGGCAGAGCAGTTCCTCCCCCAGGATCAGCGCGGACTGCACGCCCTGAAAATCGACTGCTGCGGGGGATTGATGACGCTTCTCTTCATAGGAGAGAGCACAATCCCGGGCGACCTGGTGTAATAGGGGAACGAGATCGAACTGAACGGGTTTCAATGGGTAGGTGCCCATCTCGATCTTATAGAGATCCAGGGAACGGTTGATCATCTCCAACATCTTGTGCGCGCTCTGCTGGCAATGATTCAGCAGTTCCTTGGTCTCTGGGGTGAGCCAGGGTTCCCGATCCTGGATCAGCAAGGGAATGTTCAGGATCGCATTGAGAGGATTTTTCAGATCATGCCGACCGATGCGCTCCACTTGTTCCCGCAGTTGCAGGGCCTCTTGCAGCCGTTGATTGGTCTCCCGCAATCGTTGCTCGCTGCGCTGCTTCTCCTGGAACAGAATCCCAATGAATAAGTTCAACAGGGTTTGGGAGAGGATATAAAAATTGAGATTGATGAAATTCTCCTTCAGATCTTCTCCGGAGAAGGCCCCTACGCCGTGATCAGTGGAATAGAGGGCGGTGAATACGACGAGTATCGTTGCCAGCATGGCGCAGGCGAGCCCTTGATAGATGGAGGTCAGGGTTACCAACGGAATCATGATGCTGAGCAAGATGGACATGTTTTCAACACGGAAGATGCAGAACAACAGATAGTTCAGCAATCCGAACAGCGCCAGCACCAGCACGGCAATCGGCCATTGGATCCTTTGAAACTGGCTGTGCAGCAACAAGAGGGTCGGCGTGATGAGGATCTGCGCCACCAAATTGCCGAACCACCAGATCGCGCTGCTCTTCCAATACGCCTCCGTTGCGATGACCGAAGAAAGCCACAGTACCCCATTGCCCAACAGAGCGCTCAGGGGTTGCAGCACAAAGACGATCAACCCCATCAGCCCGAATAGATCGCGCAATCGGGTGAGGCGGTGATCTAGCCGGAAATATTGGAAGAGGGTTGCCCCCAAATAGGCTTCCAGACTGTTGACCAGGGCGATGCCCAGGGCAGCCGGCACCGGAAGAGGCAGGGCTAACAGGAATTGCCCCAAGAAGATCCCAGGCCAAAGCGATCGCCCCCAGATCAGCACGGCGGCGAGAGCAATGCCCTCTGGGATGAAAATGACGAGGGTAACGATCTGATGGTTCAGCGAACGATCAGAAACGGAAAAGACCAGCTTGCCAAAGGCAAAATAGGCGAGGGCGAGGAGCACAACCCGCAGGAGCCAGACTTGTTGCCTCAGTCCCATGGCATCCCAAAATCGGGGCAATGCGAAGCCCCCCATGGGCTAAAAGGCGAAGGCTACTTCCACAGGTAGATCGACCTGTAGGGGCGCGACCTCGGTTTCGAAGAGGGTTCGACGCTGGAAAGTGCCGGACTCCGTGCGCAGGATGCGAACGGCTTCCATCGCAGGCCCCTTGCCGAGCACAGCGAAGAGCCGCCCGCCAGGGACGAGCTGTTCTTGCAGGGGGGGCAGCAGGCGTTCATCGGGCAAGGAACCGGTCAAGGCGATGGCATCGAAGGGCTGTCCCCGCACGGGGCCGGCCAGCCCGTCTTCCGCGCGCACCTCCCAGCGATGCTTGGGTTCCTCGGCGAGGTTGGATCGGGCCTGTTCTGCTCGCTGGGCGTCGATTTCCAGGCTGACGACCCGAGCGCTGAGGCGGGCCAAGCAGGCAGTCCCATAGCCGCTGCCCGTGCCGATCTCCAGCACCCGATCCCGAGGGGTTAGGCTGAGGGCTTGCAAAAGATGGGCGATGAGTCGGGGTTCCAGCATATAGGCATCCGGCCCCAGGGGGATGCGGAGATCTGCATAGGCTAAAGGGCGGTAGGCTTCGGGCACGAAACGTTCTCGGGGGATCTCAGACAACACCGCCAGCACCCGTTCTTCCGTCACCTGCCAGGGTCGGATCTGCTGCTGCACCATGTTGTATCTGGCTTGTTCGTAAGCGATGGCCATGCCGATCTCCAGAGGCTGCTAAGAAATTTGCTCAGTGTATCAAGGGGACGGGGCTGAATCCACCGACCTGAGATCAGAGGTTTTTAGGGGAGAATCCCATTGGAAAGAGCATTGCACTGGATGCGCTATGCCCTCGCCTTGGCGAGAAAAGCAGAGTCTCTGGGAGAAGTGCCCGTGGGCGCGGTGCTCGTGCGGGAAGATCGGTTGGTGGGCCGAGGGTGGAATTGTCCCATCTCCACGCGCGATCCCTCCGCCCATGCGGAGATCCAGGCCCTGCGCCACGCCGGGCAGCGGCTCCGCAACTACCGGATGCCGGGCACCGTCCTGTATGTGACCTTGGAACCCTGCCCCATGTGCGCCAGCGCCCTGGTCCATGCGCGGGTGGAACGGGTGGTGTTCGGCGCTTCCGATCCCAAGGGCGGGGCCTGCGGCTCGGTGTTCGATCTCTTGCCCTCGGATCAGCGCTTCAACCATCGCTTGGACTGCACCGGCGGGTTGCTGGCGGAGGCCTGCGGCGAACTGCTGCGCCAATTCTTTCGGGAACGGCGGAAAGCACGGCAAGCCGCACGTTCCTAATCGATGCCCAGTTCCCCCCAGATGGCATCGATGCGGGCCTGTACCTTAGGATCTCGTCGGATGGGCCGTCCCCATGCCCGATCCGTCTCCCCGGGCCATTTGTTGGTGGCATCGAAGCCGATCTTGCCCCCGAGGCCGGAGACCGGAGAAGCGAAGTCTAGGTAATCGATGGGCGTGTTCTCCACCAACAAGCTATCCCGCACCGGATCCATGCGGGTGGTCATGGCCCAGATGACTTCCGGCCAGTTGCGAATGTCGATGTCCTCATCCACCACGATGACGAACTTGGTGTAGAGGAACTGGCGCAGAAAGGACCAGATGCCGAAGAGCATCCGCTTGGCATGGCCGGGATACTGCTTCCGCATGCGGATGAGGGCCAGCCGGTAGGAACAGCCCTCCGGCGGCAAGTAGAAATCCAGGATCTCGGGAAATTGCTTCTGCAGGATGGGCACGAAGACCTCGTTGAGGGCAACGCCCAGGATCGCCGGTTCATCGGGAGGGCGGCCGGTGTAGGTGCTGTGATAGATGGGATCGCGGCGGTGGGTGATGCGATCCAGGGTGAGCACCGGAAAGGTCTCCACCTCATTGTAATAGCCCGTATGATCTCCAAAAGGCCCTTCCGGTGCCTGATCGTTCGGATGGATCTGGCCTTCGAGTACGATTTCCGCGCTGGCGGGTACCTGCAGATCGCTGCCGATGCAGGAAACTAACTGGGTGCGCCGTCCCCGCAGCAGCCCGGCAAAGGCGTATTCGGAAAGGGTATCGGGAATAGGCGTGACCGCCGCCAGCATGGTAGCTGGATCGGCTCCCAATGCCACGGCCACGGGAAAGGGTTCATCCGGATGGGCCTGGCAATGGTCTCGGAAGTCCAGCGCGCCCCCCCGATGGGCGAGCCAGCGCAGGATGACCCGATTGGATCCCAGCACCTGCATCCGATAGATGCCCAGATTCTGGCGGGGCTTGTGGGGTCCCTTGGTCACCACCAAACCCCAGGTGATCAGGGGCGCTGCATCCTCCGGCCAACAGGTTTGAATGGGCAGTTGGGAAAGGTCTACTTTCTCCAAGACCACCTCTTGGCAAGGGGCGCTGCGCACCCGCTTGGGCGCCATGTCCAACACCTTTCGGAACAGGGGTAGCTTTTCCCAAGCCTCCTTCATCCCCTGGGGGGGATCCGGCTCCTTGAGAAAGGCGAGCAGACGGCCCACTTCTCGCAGGGCTTCCAGGGATTCCGCCCCCATCCCCAGGGCGACCCGCTGGGGGGTGCCGAAGAGATTGCCCAGCAGGGGAAACCGAGCACCCTTGGGCCGCTCGAAGAGCAGGGCGGGCCCCCCCTTGCGCAAGGTGCGGTCGCAAACTTCCGTGATCTCCAGATAGGGATCGATCTCCTGGGCGATGCGCCGCAGCTCCCCCCGCTGTTCCAGTTGATCGAGAAATTCCCGCAAATCCCCGTACTGCATCAGTGTCCGATCCCCCGATGGCGGAGCAGGGCCTCGACCTGTGGGGGCCGGCCCCGAAAATCTACGAACAGCTCCATGGCATCCCGAGAACCGCCCCGTTCCAGAATCTTGCTGCGGAAAGCTTGACCGGTTTCCCGATCGAACAGGCCCCGTTCCTCGAACAGGGAAAAGGCATCGGCGGCGAGGACCTCCGCCCAGAGATAGCTGTAATAGCCCGCCGCATAGCCGCCGGAAAAGATATGGGAGAATCCATGGGCGAAGCGGTTGAAGGCAGGGGGTTTGAATGCAGATACCTGATCCCGAACCTGATCCAGGATTTCCTGCACTCGTCCCCCCTGCTTCGGGTCGTATTCTCGGTGAATCCGGAAATCGAACAGGGCGAATTCCAGCTGTCGCACCAGGGCGAGGGCGGATTGAAAATGCTTGGCGGCCTGCATGCGCTGGTAGCGCTCTTCGGGGAGGGGCTGGCCGGTCTCCACATGGCCGGAGAGCTGATCTAGGGATTCTCGGGCCCAGCACCAGTTTTCCAGAAACTGGCTGGGCAGTTCCACCGCATCCCAGGGCACGCCGTTGATACCCCCGATGGAAGGATAATCCACCCGAGTGAGCAGATGATGCAGCCCGTGCCCGAACTCGTGGAAGAGGGTTTCCACCTCCTCATGGGTCAGCAAGGCGGGCCGGTCGCCCAGGGGCGGCGTGAAGTTGCAGACCAGATAGGCCACGGGCAATTGATGATAGCGGCGAGTGTGGATGCGGTTGGTGCACACATCCATCCAAGCACCCCCCCGCTTGTTCTCCCGCGCATAGGGATCCAAGTAGAACTGCCCGCAGATCGCCCCATCCGGTCCCCGAATGGCGAAAAAGCGCACATCGGGATGCCAGGTTTCCACCCCCTGCACTTCCTGAATGCGGATCTGGAACAGGCGCTCGGCGATCTGAAAGAGGCCCTGCAACACCCGAGGCAGGGGAAAATAGGGCCGGAGGGCCTCTTGGCTGATGGCATAGCGGTGTTGGCGCAGCTGCTCGGAATAATAGGGCAGATCCCAGGCTTCCAAACGCTCACAGCCCTGCGCGCGGGCGTAGTCCGAGAGCTCTTCGAGTTCTTGCCGCGCCTGGGGCAAGGCTCGCTCCGCGAGATCTTCCAGAAAATCCAAGACCGCCCGAGGGTTCGGGGCCATCTTTCGGGCCAGGGACAGTTCCGCATAGTTGGCATAGCCCAGGAGATTCGCCATCTCATGGCGCTTGGCCAAAATGGCTTCCATGAGGGGGCCGTTGTCCCAGCGACCCGCATGGGGGCCCTGATCGGAAGCGCGGGTGCAATAGGCGGTGTAGAGTTCCCGCCGGAGCGACCGATCCTTCGCATAGGTCATCACCGGCAGATAAGAGGGAAATTCCAAGGTCAGCAGCCAGCCTGCCAAACCCCGCTGCTCCGCCTGCTGGCGGGCCAGGGCCCGGGCGGAATCGGGCAGGCCGTCGAGCTGGGCTTCCGCCTGGATGTGCTTGGTCCAAGCCTGGGTGGCATCCAAAAGGTTTTCCGAAAACTTAGCGGTCTGCTGAGACAGGGCGGCGCTGAGGGCCCGATAGCGGTCGCGCTGAGCCTCCGGAAGATCCACGCCGGAGAGGCGGAAATCCCGCAGGGCGTGTTGGACCAATTGGCGCTGGGTGGCATCCAGATCTGGCTGTTCTGCCAGGGCGCGATAGCCTGCGAACAGGGCCCGATCTTGGCCTAGTTCCGTGGCGTAATCGCTCAGCTTGGGCAGGCAAGCGTTGTAGGCAGCCCGCAGCGCTTCGCTGTTCTGAACTGCGTTGAGATGATTCACCGGTGACCAGGCGCGTTCCAGATCCTCGGCAATCTCCTCCAAGGGCTCCACAAAGTTTTCCCAAGTGGGCGCTTCGATCTGGCCGAGGGCTTTCAGTTGACTGCGGTTGCGGGCCAGGAGGTGATCGATGGCAGGTTCCACCTGCTCCGGCCGAATCCGGCGAAAGGCAGGCAGAGGAGCCCTGCTGAGCAGGGGATTGTCATCCGTCATGGCATTAGTCCGGCAAGAAGCCCGAGTTTTCTCGGTCTAGGAGCTGCCCCCGGAGGGCGCGCAGGATGTCTTGCTTGGGTCTCGGCCCGAAGGTCAGGGGCGCGCAGAGGAAATGGCCGTGCAGTTCCCCATGCAGGGCATCGGAATGGGGATCGATGGGCGACCAATCCGAATCCAGGGGTTGGAACCGGCCCCCGATGCCATAGGCATAGATGCGATAGACCCCTTGGGGCAGGCAGCGAATGCCTTCCACAGAAACGTTGCGGGCACCGCTGGGAGAAATTGCTACCAAAGTGTAGCGTACCACCTGATCCCCGCCGATCTCCAGATGCTCGCCATCGAGGAAATAGCGGAAGGGCGTGGCGGCATCCAGGGAAAACGCGATGAGATCTTCTTCTCGGGGCCAGGGCGGCAGCGGGGTCTTCTGCTCCCGCCAGGGTGCCCCTTCCTGCACGCTGCTCGGGACAGGGGGTTCCGCTTCATCGATAAAGGTGCGATCCAAGGCATACAGGCTGGGGGAGACGCTGAGCAGACTGCTGAAGAGCAAGCAGGAAAACCGAGGCATGAGATGCAACCCATTTCCAGGGGGGGAAGGAAGCATGATAGAGTCCTGCCCATATTTTTCAACGATTTTCCCAGAGGGAGCACCGCATCATGCCTAGGATCCACCGCTTCGGGGATCAGGTCCCCCAGATCGGGGCAGAGGTCTGGATTCATGAAACGGCGGTGATCATCGGCCAGGTGGCGATCGGGGATCGGGCTTCCATCTGGCCCCAGGTGGTCATCCGCGGCGATATCCACCGTATTCAGATCGGACGGGAGACCAATATTCAGGACGGCGCGGTTCTGCACGTGTCCCACGACAGTCCCTTTCTCCCTGGCGGCGCGCCCCTTCGCATCGGTGATCGGGTCACCGTGGGCCATCAAGCGGTGCTCCACGGCTGCGAGATCGGGGAGGGCTGTTTGATCGGCATCGGGGCGCGGGTGCTGGATCGGGCGCGGATCGAACCCCATACTCTGTTGGGTGCGGGTTCTCTGGTCCCGCCGGGGCAGGTGCTCGAAGGGGGCTATCTCTGGCACGGCGCGCCGGCGCGGCGCATTCGGCCCTTGCGGGCCCAGGAACGGGAGCAACTCGCCTATTCCGCAACCCATTATGTTCAATTGGCGGCCGCCTATCGCCAAGCCGGTCTTTGAGGAGGTTTTCCATGCCTGAACCACAGGATCTTTCCGATGAGGTAGTCACCCTGGGAAGCGGCATCGCCGCCTTTGAAGCCAAGCACTTCTCCCGCGCGGCGGGCTTGCTCTCTCCCCTTGCGGAAGCGGGCAACCCGGAAGCTCAGTATCGCATGGCCATCATGGCCCAGAATGGTTTGGGGATGCATGAGAATCCAGATCTGGCCTTCCGCTACATGCGGGCAGCGGCGGAAGCGGGTTTGGACATCGCCCAGCATGGATTGGGCTTCATGTACCTAGAGGGCGAATGCACAGAAGCCGATCCCGAACGGGCGGCTTACTGGTTTCGCAAAGCGGCCGAGCAGGGGTTGGCCGGCTCCCAAATCACTCTCGCTAGGCTCTACGAGGAGGGGCGGGGGGTGGAGAAGGATCGGGATGAAGCCGACCGCTGGTATCGGAAAGCTGGCTTTTCCGAACGCTAACGGGAGGCCGCTAACCGAAGGGAACGGCGTGGCTTGGGTCGGTAAAAAACATGGTTGCCGATCCGAGCGGAACGCCGGAATTCTTTTGCCCAATCGGGCTGTACCTGCGTGTTGTGGTAGTACAGGGCCCCTCCGGTGGGATCTCGATGCAAGCCGGCTAAACTCTCCCGAGCGATCTGAACCGCTCGTTTCCAGGCCGCTTGATCCTGGGGTCGATCGCTGCGCCCATCGCACCACCAGGAAAACTGACAGCGGTGCAATTTCTCTCCCCCCTGCTTCACCACTGCGCACACGGAGTTGGGGAACCGATCGGACTTCACGCGGTTGAGGGTAACCGCAGCTACGGCAATTTGGCCTCGCTTCGATTCTGAACGGGCTTCATGGTAAATATTGAGGGCGAGACAGCGGAGCGCGGGGTTCAGGGCATTTTGTTCATAGGCCCCCAGAGGATTTGTAGCAAAAACTGCGAATAACAAAGGGAAGACCCTATCCACGGGTTGGAATGCGCGGGAACGGAGGATCATAGGGGAGCCTTGTGCGCGAACTGCAAACAGATTAAACTCTTTTTAATATAGGGTTTTCCCGGATCTTCTGTCAACACATTGGATGGGGAATAATGATCGCTCTGATTGCGACTGGTTATCCCAAGCGCTTTGAATAAATAGAGGAGTTGTGATGTCAGCTAAGCGAAGTTTTTTTCTGTTCGTGGCGCTCTTGGGAGGGGGCTGTTCCAGCATGCAACCTACGCCCATGATGCCCACCTATCCGGCGCGGATCGGTGGCCATGGTGGGGTGCGGGCGGAAGAAGATGCCTATTGTAGACAACAGGCTTATCAGGCCGCCCAGCAAGCCAAGGAGAGCAATATAGCGAAGGAAATCGGTGCGACGGCGATCGGTGCCTTGGCGGGGGCTGCCATCGGCAACGCGCTGGAACCCGGTCGGCCCCCTGGTCCACCCCCAGGCGGCCCCGGCGGCCCCCCTGGGCCTAGACCTTCCGGACCCCATTACGGCACCGCCGGCGGGATCGCAGGCGCTGCGGTGGGTGCAGCTGCCAGCCAACGGATGATTCAGGATCCCCAACAGGTCTACGACATCACGTACAACAACTGCATCGCTGCCTATACTCGTTGATGTCCGTTCAAGAAGGCGTTTTATTCATCGTTTCCGCCCCCTCCGGCGCGGGGAAAACCAGTCTGATCCAGGCCCTGCGAGCCCGGGAGCCGGGTTTGCAAGTGGCGGTTTCCTACACCACCCGGCCCCCCAGACCCGGGGAGATCGACGGGGTTCACTATCATTTCGTCGATCGGGAAACCTTCCTGCAGATGCGTCAGGCGGGCGCCTTCTTGGAGTCGGCAGAGGTCTTCGGCAATTATTACGGCACGGCGGAGGAGAGCGTGCGCCAAGGATTGCGCAGCGGTCGAGATCTGCTTTTGGAGATCGATTGGCAGGGTGCGCGACAAGTGCGCAAGCGCTTTCCCCAAGCGGTTTCCCTCTTCATCCTCCCCCCTTCTCAAGCAGTGCTCGCAGAACGCCTGCGAGGCCGGGGACAGGATGAGGAGTCTGTGATTGCCAAGCGCTTGGCGGAAGCTGCGGAGGATATGCGCCACGGCAAGGAATATGATTATCTCATTATCAACGAAGACTTTTCGCAAGCCTTAGAAGCCCTGCAATGCATCCTCCGAACCACCCATCTTCGCCTTTCTTCTCATAAGGATCCGCGAGTACAAGCACTGGTTTTTCATTCTGCCATCACATAGAGGACGAACCTATGGCGCGCATTACAGTAGAAGATTGTCTCAAACACATAGAAAACCGATTTGATCTGGTGTTGCTCGCTACCCGACGCGCGCGACAGCTAGCAGCGGGAGTGGAACCCCTGGTGCCCTGGGAAAACGACAAGCCCACTGTGGTCGCCCTGCGGGAGATTGCCGCTGGCCTGATCACTCCGGAGAAATTGGAAGCTTTGGAAGCAGAGCGGGAGAAGAGAGATTCCCTCTCCGTAGAAGCAAGCTTTGTGGAAGCGTATGCTGCCAGTCGCCACTAGGATTCCCTGGGCAATACTCCTTAGTCTGAAGTAGTTCTGCAGGTAGTAGCATCTCATTGTCCGATTTCAAACCCTTTCCCACGAGAATTCTCATCAGCGATCTCTGCGATTATTTAGAGTGCTATCTTCCTGAAGCCCAGATCAGAGAAATCTATCATACCTATCTCTTCGGGGCCGAAGCGCACGAAGGTCAGCAGCGGAAGAGCGGCGAGCCCTATATTTATCATCCCATCGCGGTAGCCCGAATCTTGGCAGAGATGCGCATGGATCATAAGTGCATCATGGCTGCCCTGCTACATGATGTTCTCGAGGATACCGACTATTCCAAGGAACAGTTGGCGGAAGCATTCGACGAGGAAATCGCCGAGCTCGTGGACGGGGTGAGCAAATTGGCTCGCATCGATTTTAAATCGCGGGCTGACGCTCAAGCAGCCAGCCTACAAAAGATGCTGCTGGCCATGGCTAAGGATATTCGGGTTATCCTGATCAAGCTAGCGGATCGCTTGCACAATATGCGAACGCTCAGCGTCATGCCGCCGGCCAAGTCTCGGCGCATTTCCAAGGAAACCTTAGAAATCTATGCACCCATCGCTCAGCGTCTCGGAATGCAGAACCTCCACGAAGAATTGGAGGATCTGAGCTTTGCTCATTACTGGCCCTGGCGCTACCGCATCTTGAAGCAGGCGGTGGAACAAGCCCAAAAAACTCGGGCCAAGCGCTTCGCCAAAGTGGAGGCTGCCATTGCGCAACGGCTGCAGGAAGTCGGGATGGAGGGCAAGATTCGGGTAATCCGGAGAAATCTCTACTCGATTTATCGAGAGATGCGGGCCTCTGCAGGAAAACAGAGAAAGGCGGAGCGGAAGCGCAACTTCTCTGAAATCATGGATACCCTTTCCCTGCGCATCATCGTCTCAGGGCGAGGGGCTTGCTATCGGGCCCTGGGGTGTACTCACGACGCCTATCTACCGGTTGCCGGGAAATTCCAAGATCACATCGCCATCCCGAAATCCAACGGTCATCAATTCCTCTATACGGAACTGTTCGGGAGTACCCAAGTTCAGGCGATCCGCGTGCAGCTTTGCACAGAGTCTATGGAACGAGTGCTGCGCTTTGGCATCGCCTCCCACTGGATGGATCAATCGCGGGGGATTTCTCGGGCTCCACCCATGATCCGAGATTGGATTCAGACGCTCTTGGAGTTGCAGCGCAATTCCGAGAATTACAAAGAATTCTACGAACACATCAAGCGCGAGTTTCTGCCCGACGAAATCTACGTCTTCACCCCCAAGGGGGAGATCCGAACCTTGCCCAAGGGGGCCACTGTTCTGGATTTCGCTTATGCGATTCATTCCGACGTGGGAAATCACTGTGTTGCGGCTCGGGTTGATCGGATCATGCAGCCCCTGCAAACTCCGTTACACAACGGCCAGACGGTGGAAATCATCTCTGCACCCGGGGCTATCCCCAGTGCCGCTTGGTTAAGCTTCGTGGTCACGGGAAAGGCGCGGGCCGCCATCCGTGCCTATCTCAAGAATTTGAAGCGCCGGGAAGCGGAAGAGCTTGGGCGGCGGTTGCTGCAGAACGCGTTGAAGCAATACGGGCAGACCCTGGATGACCTGCCAGAAGAGTCTCTCCAAGCTTATCTGAGGCTAACCCGTCTTCCCGATCTCGCCAAACTGCTGGTGGAGATCGGGATGGGAAACCGTTTGCCTGCCCTGGTTGCCGCTCGCTTGATCTTGGGCGCGGAAGCATCGGTCCAACTGCAAACGGACGAAAGCACCCAGACTTCCCAACTGACGATCCAAGGAACCGAAGGGATCACGGTGAGATACCCCCAATGTTGTCTTCCTATCCCGGGGGATCCGATCATCGGATTGTTCTACCCTGGTCAAGGCATCCTGGTGCATCGCCAGAATTGCAAGAATCTCGGAGAATTTCAGCAAGAAAATCGTCTAGCGCTGCGTTGGGCGCACTGCTCTGAAGCAACCTTTTCCACGGCGATCCGGGTGGAGATTCAAGACCGCTCCGGCGCCCTTGCAGAGATCGCGAGAAATATCACGGAAGCCGATTCTAACATTGAAAGCGTTCGCTCTTATGATAAGGATGGCACGAATCTCGCCCTAGATTTTCAAATTTCCGTGCGCGACCGAGATCATCTCGCTCGAATTCTGCGTCGTCTCCGCAAGCTGCCCTTTGTCCTGCGCATCCAGCGGAAGCAGAACTAGGTTTGCCTTGAATTTCCCCCATTCCCCGCCATCTTGAACAGCGAATGAGAACCCTTCGCAAAGCGGATGCATCGACATGACCGAACCTCAACTCGCTGAATTCAACGAACTGGAACGCCACCTCCTCACGCGCCGAACCATGGCATTGCTAGAGAGTTGGGGGCTGGGTGCTCGAGAGATCATACAGTTGCTCTGTCTGCCGGATTCCGTGAAAGTGCGTCAGGTGGCGAGATTCCGCGATCAGGAACCCTTTCCCCTGGAAAGCGCGCGCGTGCAGCGGCGGCTTGCCTATCTCCTGCGCATTGAGCAGGCTTTGCACACCTATTTCCCCCGCAATCCTGAGATGCGCACCCTGTGGGTGCGTCGGGGCAATCGGAAGTTCGGGCGGCGGGCACCGCTAGCCCTCATGATGGAAGAGGGGGAACGGGGGCTGGCAGCGGTGCTCTCCCATCTAGACTGCACCTTTGCTTGGGATCAGACCGGCTCCCAGAGCGAGTACAGCCGGCGCAAGCAGCGGGCAGAGACTTGCCGTTCCTAGCTTCGGTTTTTTGTTAGCATAAGGCAAATTTCGGGGCGCCTGCTCCGCGCCTTCCGAGGAACTCAGGTTCAAACCTGAGGTACCCTTTCTGCTAGCCAGACCAACTTGCTATGACCGCCCTCGTTCAACCCTTCGCCGGCCTTCGGCCTGCGCTTCCCTATGCTGCAGAAGTTGCCGCCCCGCCCTATGACGTGATGAGCACAGAGGAAGCAAGGGCCATGGTAGCGGGCCGACCTTGGAGTTTCCTCCACATCTCTCGCCCAGAAGTAGATCTACCGGAAGGCACTGATCCTCATGCACCTGAAGTCTATGCCAAGGCGCGGGAAAACCTAGATCGGATGATCCAGGCAGGGATTCTCCAACGGGATGCCCGACCCTGCTATTACGTGTATCGTCTTCGCATGGGGAATCATGTGCAAACAGGTTTGGTGGCTGTTGCCTCGGTGGCTGCCTATGAGGCGGATCGAATCAAGAAGCACGAATTCACCCGACCCATCAAGGAAGATGACCGAATGCGCCAGATCGAGGCGCTCAATGCCCAGACAGGCCCGGTGTTGCTCGCCTATCCTGCCGATCCTACCATCGATGAAACCCTTGCACGCCTCAGCACTTCGCCTCCCCTCTATGCGGTATCCCTGAACCAGGTCCGCCATGAACTCTGGGTAGTTGAGGATCCGGCGATCATCGCCCAGCTCTCCCAAGCCTTTTCTCGATTAGATGCCCTCTATGTGGCGGACGGCCATCACCGTTCAGCGGCGGCGGTCCGCATCGCTGCCCAGCGGCGGCGGGCAAATCCCCAGCATCGGGGAGATGAGCCCTACAATTACTTTCTCTCCGTGCTCTTCCCCCACGATCAAATGCAGATCCTTGCCTATAATCGAGTGATTCGGGATCTGCACGGATTGGATCGGGAAAGTTTCCTGCGACGGCTTCGAGTCGCTTTCCGGGTAAAACCGAGCGAGCAGCCCGTACAACCGACACGACCTGCAGAGTTCGGCATGTACTTGGATGGGACCTGGTACCGGCTCAACCTGGACCCCCAGCGCATTCCCTGGGATGATCCAGTAAGCCGCTTAGACGTGAGCCTGCTACAAGATCAGGTCATCGAACCGATCTTGGGTATCGTGGATCCTCGCCGAGATGAGCGCATCGACTTCATCGGGGGCATTCGGGGACCGGAGGGCCTGGTCAAACCTGTGGATTCTGGGCAGTACCGCTTAGCCTTTTCCCTGTATCCCACCCACATGTCCGACCTCATGGCGATCGCGGATGCAGGGGAAGTCATGCCCCCCAAGTCCACTTGGTTTGAGCCCAAGCTAGCAGATGGGCTGGTGAGTCATGTGCTGGATTAGCGAAATGCTGTTGACTCCCCATGGTCAAGCCCATCTATAACTTTCCCGAAGACCCATCGGACGATCGAGCTACTGCGGAACACTGGCTCGCCTCCCTGCCCGCCAACTATCCCGAACCAGACCGCAAGCGCTTGCAAGAGGCCTGTGCCTTGCTGGTGCAATGCCGAGGTGATCAGCGTCTGGAGACTGGCGAAACCCAGGTGCGCCATCTGCTCTCTACGGCGGATATTCTGGTAGGGCTGCGCATGGATGCGGATACCCTCATCGCTGCCCTCTTCAACGGCTGTCTCAGTCGACCTGGAATCAGCCCCGATTGGTTGGAAGCGCGCTTTGGCCCCGCTGTCCGCACCATGGTAGAAGACCTCCATCGCATCGGACAGATCGCTAATGTGGATGTGATCATCGCTGCTAAGGATCAGGATCAGCACGAGGAAAATCTTCGGAGGCTGTTGCTAGGCATCGCAGAAGATGTGCGGGTGGTCCTCATCGTCCTGGCAGAACGCCTCCATCTCATGCGCAGCATCAAGCATTTGGAAGATCGGGATCGGCAGAAAAAGCTTGCCCGGGACACGCAGCGGGTCTACGCACCCTTAGCCAATCGCTTGGGCATCTGGCAGCTCAAATGGGAATTGGAAGATCTCGCCCTGCGCTACTTGGAACCCCAGGAATACAAGCGCATCGCCCAATTGCTCGGAGACCGTCGGGCGGAGCGGGAGGCCTACATCAACGCGGTTATCCAGCGGTTGAAACAAGAATTTGCAGAGAAGCAGCTCCGCGCGGAGGTTACCGGCAGGCCCAAACACATCTACAGCATTTGGAAAAAAATGCAGCGCAAGGGGGTGGATTTCCGCCAGATTTTCGATCTACGGGCGGTGCGGGTGCTGGTGGACAGCGTGCCGGATTGCTATGCGGCTCTGGGCATCGTGCATGGCCTCTGGAAGCACATTCCCAAGGAATTCGACGATTACATCGCAACCCCCAAGGGCAATCATTATCAGTCCCTGCACACGGCGGTGATCGGTCCGGAAAACAAGGCGTTAGAAGTGCAGATCCGCACTTGGGAAATGCACCGACATGCGGAATTCGGGGTCGCCGCTCATTGGGCCTACAAGGAGAACCGAAGCTACGATCTGGCCTTTCAGCGGCGCATCAACTGGATGCGCAGCTGGCTGGAACTGAAGAACGAAGGTGTGGAAAGCGGGGATCTCCTCGCCCAATTCAAAGCTGAGCTGGAGCCAGCTCATGTCTATGTTCTCACCCCGAAATCCAAAGTCATCGAATTGCCCAAGGGAGCCACCGTGTTGGATTTCGCCTTCGCCATCCATTCAGAGATCGGCAATCATTGTCGAGGGGCTCGGGTAGATGGCCGCATTGTCCCCTTGAACCAAGTCCTGCGCAGCGGGCAAATGGTAGAGATCATCACCCAGCGCAATGCGACGCCCAGCCGCGATTGGCTCGATCCCCAGCGGGGCTATCTGACTACCGCTAAGGCCAGGAATCGGGTTCGCCAATGGTTCAAACAGCAGGATTTTGCCCAGCATGTGAATGAGGGGCGCGCTCTTTTAGAAAAAGCCTGTGACCGATCCGGCACAGAGGGGAAAGTCGACTGGGATGCCATCGGTCAGAAACTGGGCTTCCAGGGAGCGGAAGAACTGTTCGCAGCGGTAGGTCGCGGCGAGCTGTTCGTGGGGCAGGTGGTTAAAAACTTAGCACCGGATGCCCCACCGGAGCGGGCGGAGCCGGAGGCGATTCCTGCGCGGCCTAGTGGACGGCGCAGGAAATCCAAGCGATCTGGGGAAAGAGAACCGCAGGTGATCGCGGCGGGTATCGGCCGGCTTCCCGTGCATCTCGCCCATTGCTGCAAGCCCATCCCGCCGGAATCCATCGTCGGCTACATCACCCGAGGGCACGGCGTGACGGTTCACCATTTCAGTTGTAAAAATGTGCAGCGCTTAGCGCCTGCGGAGCAATCCCGTCTGCTGGCGGTGAATTGGGCAAAAGGTGCGGCGGAAGCGACCTATCCAGTGGATCTTGTCCTGCGGTCTGGGGATCGGCGGGAACTGATCCAAGAAATCATCGCGGTGCTCGCTGAGGAAAAGGCCCATCTCCGCGCCCTGCAACCGCCCACTAAATCCCAAGGAGAGATCTACCGGCGGTTCAGCCTGGAAGTAGAGGATCTAAGCCAACTGGACCGTCTGATCACCAAGCTCAAGCAGCTTCCCAGCGTCTCTGGGGTCTGGCGAGAACGGGAATAGGGTTTCAGTCTTTCTGAGATCCATACCGGCGCTGCACATAGTCGTCTACCAGCTGCAAGAAGGCTTGGGTGATGTTCCCCCGCAATGTCGCGATTTTCTTGCCGTCCGCATACACAGGTGCCGCGGGCTGTTCCCCGGTGCCGGGCAGGCTGATGCCGAGGTGAGCCTGTTTGCTCTCTCCGGGCCCGTTGACCACGCAGCCCATGACCGCCACCCGCAGGTTTTCCACGCCGGGGAACTGCTGCCGCCATCGGGGCATCTGGGCGGCTAGGTGCTGCTGCACCGCTTGGGCAAGCCGCTGAAACGCATCACTGGTGGTGCGACCACAGCCCGGGCAGGCGGTGACCTGGGGCAGGAAATGCCGGATGCCCAAGCTCTGCAAGATCTCTTGGGCGACCTGTACTTCCTTCCAACGGGCGGCCCCGGGCTCCGGCGTGAGGGAAACTCGGATGGTATCGCCGATGCCTTCCTGCAACAGGATGGCGAGAGCAGCGGTGGAGGCCACGATACCCTGGGTCCCCATGCCCGCCTCCGTGAGCCCGAGATGCAGGGCATATTCGCAGGCATTCGCCAGCTTTCGATAGACCTGAATCAGTTCCTGCACCTGGCTCATCTTGCAGGAGAGCACGATTCGATCCCGACCCAACCCCAAGGACTCCGCCCGGGCCGCACTCTCCAAGGCAGAGCACACCACTGCTTCCCGGAAGATCTCCCGGGCATCTCTGGGACGCTTTGCCCGGGCGTTCTCATCCATGAGGCGGGCGAGCAATGCGGCATTCAGGCTGCCTCCGTTGACGCCGATTCGCACTGGCCGCCCCCAACGGCAGGCAACTTCAATGCAGGTTGCGAACTGACGATCCCGCTTTTCTTCCGAGCCCAAATTGCCCGGATTGATCCGATATTTCGCCAGGGCCTGGGCGCATTCGGGATAGTCTTTGAGCAATCGATGGCCGTTGAAATGGAAATCCCCGATCAGGGGCACCGAGAGATTCCGCTGATCCAGGGCTTCTCGAATGGCAGGCACTGCCCTTGCCGCTTGCCGGGTGTTGACTGTGATGCGCACCAGCTCGGAACCTGCCCGCACCAGCGCCGCAATCTGATCCACGGTGGCGGACACATCTGCCGTATCCGTGTTGGTCATGGATTGCACGGCGATAGGGGCAGTGCCGCCGATGGTAACTGCACCCACGCGGACGGCAGTGCGCAGGCGGCGTCGGATGAGCGAAGAGATCGTCATTTCAACTTCAAGGGTTCAGCAGGGTGGCGAGGCGCAGCAATTGCGCATTGAATCGGATCTGCTTTTGCTTCGCTGCGGACAGATTGATCAGAATTCTCATTCCTTTCCCATTGGGTTTCGGCGCAAATTCGACTATGCCCCCAGCTCGGGCAAAGCCCTCGATGTCGGACACGGTCACTGCTCGGCTCCGGGTGAGCTTTTTTAGAAGTTCCTCAAGCGATATATCCCGTTCCCTTGGGATGAAGATCAGTTGGCACGCTTTGATGTCGTCCAGGTCCGTCAGCGGTCTTATGCGGATTGACCGGCGATCGAGGGAGCGTCGGGCTAATTTCTCCAAAGCCTTGGTAAGATCGGGATCTTGGAATACACAGATTTCCAGATCGGAAATCTCCGCTGGCCAGTAGATGAATCGGGGGAGTTTATACAACAGCACCGCTTTTAGGGCCATTGCTGAAATGGTATGTATCGCCCTGCAATCGTTTGGGGTCTGCAGGACTAGGGCTCCCATGCACAGGGTGATGCAGAGCTGTCGCAACCTGGAAGCCCCGTACATGGCCGTTCAGAACGAGTATTCCAAACTGATCATCAGTTGGCGCGGTTGCTGGGGCATGTCATAGAAGGTCTGGCTGGTGGAGCCCCCAGCTGCATAATAGCGGGCATTTAACAGATTATAGCAATCTAGCCAGAGCGTGATCGGGGCCTGGAAGGGATGGTGCCAGCCGACATGGAGGTTCACCAGGGTATAGCCGGGGGTTCTCAGCCGCTTGGGTGCATTCTCCCGATCTTCTCGGCCGTTGGTGGTATCGCCGATCCAATAGAATTTTGGTGTGATCGTCAGAGCCTTGCGGTAGTGCAGGGTCGTGCCCAGCTTGAGGCGAAAATCTGCCGTATAGGGCAGTTCCCAACTGTCCTCCCCATTCTCTCTCGTGCGTCCCCAAACTCTGCCGAAACTGCTCCAGAGGTCCCCATACCAGTCTTCATCGATCCGATATTGCCACTGCACCAGGAGATCCAGCCCTCGATGGATCGCTTTCCCGATATTTTCCTTGATCCGAGGACGGAGGAACACAGCGCCCGGAATCCATTCCGTATTGTCTTCTTCCTCCTGATCGGTCACGATGAGTTGCTCGATCTCGCTGTAGTAAGCGTTGAGACTCAGATGCAGATCCTTCCTGGGTCGCCAATTCCAAGTGAGTTCCAAGGTATTCGCCTTCTCAGGATCCAAGTCTCGGTTTGGAATCCGGAAGCCCCGCCCGATATAGCGTCCCTCCTCATCTTTGCTGCCGTCGAAGGCGCCGAAGGACTTGAGCATCTCTTCCGTGGACGGTGCCCGGAAGGATTCCCCGTAGAGCAGCTTCAGATCCTGCTGTTCCGAGGGGTGCCAGACCAGGCCTAAGCGAGGATTAATGCTGGTGCCAAAGGTGGAATGCTCATCCAGCCGCAGGCCGAGCATGGTGGAGAATTGATCGGACCAATCAGAATGCAGTTGGGCATAGAGAAAAGCATTCCAATAGGTCATGTCTTGAATGGGGATGGGAATCTGATCGTCTGTATTGCGATAATACAGCTGCTGTTCATTGGGTTTTCGGTTTGTATCATAGGGTTCCGGCAGGCTGTGGGCTTCGATAGCGCTGTACTTCTGATAGCCGAACCCCCCTTGCAACCGGTGCCTTTCCTGCCATCGCCAGCTCAGATTCTCTTCCAGTGAGAACCGTTGGGATAAGACATATTCATACCCCGGTTTGAAAGCGGTGTAGATATTGATGTACTTGGAATTGGGATCGACCTCCTGACGGGCATAATCCGCGATGAACTCGCTGGAAAGCTGGGGGCTGAGTTTCCAGCGCCATTTCCCGTAGAGGGTATCCGAAGTGGTTTCCCAATGACCGGTGCGGAGATAGAGAGCGGTTTTCGGCGGGTCGCCCGTGCTGGTCAGGCTCCTGAAGTGGTTTCGATAATAGCCCAGGGTCAGCGACTTGCCGGCATCCAAGCGGCCATAGACACTATAGCTATCGATGGGGCCCTTATAGTCCTCCCGCTCGGCAGCGGGGATGACCAGATCCCCCCCGAAGGTGCGGGCATCCTTCTTGGCGAAGGCCTCGGGATAATATTCATCGAGGGGGGCGCGATGGGACCGCTGCCAATGGCCACCCAGAGTCAACGCGATGTCCTTTTCCCCCTTGAGTCCTGTTAGGAACTCCCCCTCTTGGCTGTCGAAGGAACCGGTGCCCAGACGAACAAACGATCCTGCCCGATCCTGGGCCCGGTCCGTGATGATGTTGATGACCCCGGACACCGCGTCCGCCCCATAGAGGGCAGCGGCGGGACCGTAGAGCACTTCCACCCGCTCCGCCATATAGAGGGAAAAGTTCTCTGCTACGGCGGTTCTTCCGCCGGTGGGATGACCGATCCTGACCCCATCCAGCAGGATCAGCAGCTTGTTGCTGCTCTCATAGCCTTGCAGGGAAAAATTATTGTAGGCAGAGGACTTGGTCCCCTGCATGAAATCCACGCCGGGGAGATCCTCCAACAGATCGGAGAGATTCTTATAGCGGCGCTCTCGGATCTGCTGACGGGTGAAGACCAGAATATGGGCGGGTGTATTCTGCTGATGTTCCTGTTGGCGGGAAGCGGTGACCACGGGTAGATTGACCAGTTCCTCCAAGGAAAGGGGGGCGAGACGCAACAGTTCCTCTTCGGAAATTTCCGCGCCCAACCCCTGCGCTAATCCAAAAAGACTTAGCAGACAGGCAGTGCCTAACCCTAGGGAAATGTATTTTCCAGCAGGTTTCATGTTTTATGCCCAGCTAATCTTGGGTATCCAAGGAAGGATGACGATCCAGTACATCGAAATCTAAGTACTTTTCTAGGGATTCCAGATTCAACGCGCTCTTCTCCTCCGGCAATCGAATGAGGGCGGGCAGCCGGTTGAAACCATCTTCGCCGGAAGGCAGGGCATAATGCCGTTTGTTCTTCCTAACGGATACCAAGCCTTCTTCCTCTAAGTGAACCGTTGTCTTCGCGTACCGCTTGAAGACCTGGATCAGGCGGCCCAGACACTGCCGCTGGAGCATTTGGCGTTCCCGTTCTACCTGTTCCGGCATGAGGGGTTTCCTGCCCAGACGGAACCTGGCAAACCACTTATAGAGCAGGTTTTCTTCCTGCAAGGTTTGCTGGTGAATGGTGTTCTTCAGTCTATCCTGCAGCTTCTGCAACTGGGGCGCATACTGCTTGATGATGGTTTTCACCTCCCGCTTGGGCTGCATGGGATCGGCGAAAGGATCTTCTTCTTCCCCCTCTTTTTCCTGTGGGGTCTGGGCAGCTATTTCCCGCTTATCCAACAATCGGATGTAGGCGATCAGCCGGAGATCCAGTTCTTCCGCGACTCGGCTCCAAGCAGTGGCGGTCTGGGTGATGAAATCTCGGGCGGCGCAGGCCAAATCGACCAGAATTCTGCGGGTATTGCTGATCAGGTATTCGAGATCATCCGAGCGTTCCAAGGAACGCCGCAAGGCATGGGAAAATGGGATGAGAATGGCTGTGGTCAGTTCCCGTTCGTACTCGAAGAGTCGCTTGTCGATGGCCTTTTTCATCTGGGTACCGTCAGCGACCAGGGGCGCTTGCAGCATCGGTACCAGCTGGTACTGATAGGCCCGCTCCATCCGTTCCACCACATCCACCGCTCGTTGACTGAGCTGCCGTTCCAAAGAGACGATCTTAGAGATGGCGAAGGCGATCTGCTTTTGAGCCGCTTCGATTTCCACCAGGGACAAGGGGATCACAGTTCCATTGAGCCAGACGATAGCAGCGCTCTTAAAGGGCCCCTTTTCCACATAGAGGAACCGTCGGATGGAGTAGGGATTCTGATCCGCTTGCTGCGCTGGTGCGATGAGAAACAAATATTTCTCCGTCTGCACGATATCGCACTGCCGGATCTGGGCCTCCCTAGCGATGAAGGTGCGGACAAAATCCCGCGGATCCTGTTTTAGATCCCGAGGATGCAGGGTGCGGAACCGATAGCCCATGAGACGCTGCCGGATGTAGACCTGTAGCAAGAAGGTCTTCACCATGTCCACGGTGAGCTTTCGGATATCCTTGGGGGAGGGGGGCGCAAACTGGGCTTCTCGAACGATCAGGATCACTTGGTTGAGAAAGGTTTCCTGCAGCAGATTTCGTTCCTTCTGGGCTACCGGATCTTCCCCACAGCTGAAGCTCTCGATCAGACCCACGCTGCTTTCCAGCAGATCTGAAAAATCATAGAGATCTTGCGTTTGACGGAGCACCATTTCCGCCTGCTGCAGCTTGCTGCCCAACCCCCGAAGAGCTGGGGTTTTCAAGGCCTTGATGCACTCACCCAAGCTGGGCGTACCCACATAGCCGAACTGATTGGTCTTGGGGTTGAAATAGATCCCCCGAGGCTTGAGGAGATAGGTATAGAGGTACTGCCGCCTCGCTTCCGGCAGATAGCTGAAGATCACGGCGACCTTTTTTTCCCAACCTGGATCCAGCAGGGGATGGAGATCCTGTAGGAAAGAAATGACTTTCCGAGGCACTTCCCCCGCCCGCTTGCCGAGCTGTTGAAAGGAAGGGACTTCAGAGGCGGCTAGCAATTCCCTGGGATCGATGGCGGCGGGTTGATCCAGTGTTAGATCTGCCTGACCGGTCAGGATGTCCTGCGCTAGCTTGGCGATTTCCCGACCAGTTTGAAAGCGGTCTTCCGGATCCTTGGCCACCATCTTTTCGAACAGCGGCTGATACCGGAGGAACTGCACCGGCAGCTTGGGAATCGGCTCTTTCGCATGTTTCATGGCCAAGGACTTGGGGTCTTCGGCCTGATAGGGTAGCTGCTGCGTGAGCATTTCGAAGAACAGGATGCCCAGGGAATAGAGATCGGAACGGCCGTCGACCTCCCCGCCGAGCAATTGTTCTGGGCTCATGTAGGCGGGCGTGCCCAGGATCTCCCCGCCGGTCTGCCCATTCTGCCCGCGCCGTCGCTGAGCGATGCCGAAATCCATGAGCACCACGGAATTATCTTCCCGGAACATGAGGTTGTCCGGCTTGATGTCCCGATGCACGACCCCATGGGCATGGGCATAATCCAGCGCTGTGGCCACCTGGCTGAGGACTTGCAGGGCCTCTTCCGGGCGCATGCCGGACTGGATCCACTGCTTAAGCCCCCCGCCGGGCAAATACTCCATGACCATGTAATAAATGCCATCCTGCTGGCCGAAGTCATAGATGGGAATGATGTGCGGATGGGACAGGCGGGAGACCAGCTTGGCTTCCTGCAGGAACTGATCGGCGAAATGCCGATCCTTCGCCACCTCGGGCAACAGGGTTTTGATGGCCACGGGCCGTTGGATGGACTGCTGTTCCGCAAGATAGACCCGGGCTTGACCGCCGGTCCCCAGCTCTCGAATGAGCTGATAGCCCGGCAAATGTTGGAGAACCGTTTCGATTTCCGTCGTCATCGAGACCTGCCCCAATTTTTCACTAGAATGAATCGATTATAAGCGATCCTCCGCCATGCCCATGTCCGTTCGTGTTCCACTGCTGTTCCTGATCCTGTTCAGCGCCCAGATCTGGGCCGATCCC
Source organism: Chromatiaceae bacterium (assembly GCA_027078745.1). Taxonomy (GTDB): domain Bacteria; phylum Pseudomonadota; class Gammaproteobacteria; order Chromatiales; family Chromatiaceae; genus JALWWO01. The sequence continues at coordinate 66,559 of JALWWO010000017.1, read as the reverse complement.
TTCGCCCTGCCGGACTTCGGAAGCACGGCGGATACCCTGTTATCCGCTCGGGAAGAACGAGCACTCGGACGAGCCTTCATGCAGAAGGTGCGCAAATCCCTGCCGGTGCTGGAAGATCCCCTGCTGAATGACTATTTGCAAGATTTAGGCAAACGGCTTGTTCAAGCGGCTGATGCCAGCAATCGCGCCTTTCACTTCTTTTTCATCGATCGCCCCTGGGTCAATGCCTTCGCCGGTCCCGACGGCTACATCGGCGTCTACGCCGGCCTCCTGCTGACCAGTCAGAGCGAATCGGAGCTCGCCGCCGTCCTCGCCCATGAAATCGCCCATGTAACCCAGCGCCACTTGTTGCGCGCATTAGAAGATCAGCAGCGCTTCAGCGGGCCGACCCTCGCGTTGATGATTGCCGCCGCAATCCTGGGTGCGCAGGTAGATAGCAATGTGGGCGCAGCCGCCCTCGCCGGCATTCAGGCGGCCAGCCTCCAGCATCAGATCAACTTCACGCGGCACAACGAAGAAGAGGCGGACCGGCTCGGCATTCAGGCCCTCGCCAAGGCGGGGTTCGATCCCTACGCCATGGCCGGGTTCTTCCAGCGCCTGGCGCGGCACAGCCGAACCTATGGGAACGATGCGCCCGAATTTCTCCGCACCCATCCGGTGACCGCCAACCGCATCGCCGATGCCCTGGCCCGCGCGGACCGCTACGGCCACAAGCAGCGACCGGACGACCTGCGCTACCATCTCGCGCGGGCGCGGTTGCGGGTGTTGGGCTACCAGGATCCCCAAAAGGCCCTCGCCTATTTCAAGACCAACTTGCAGGCGGGCCGCTATCGCAATCGCACGGCGGAAATCTACGGCTATGCCCTGAGCCTGGTGCGCGCCCATCGAAAAGCCGAAGCCAAGCCCTGGGTGAAAACCCTGCGCGAGCAATATCCCAACCAGGCCGCCTTTCTCATCCTAGATGCAAAGCTCAGCCCGCCCGAAGCGGGCATCCGCATGTTGCGCACCGCGGTGGGCTTGCGGCCAGATCATCTGCCCCTGCGGGTGGCCTATGCGGAACTGCTGACCCGGGCGGGCAAAGCGGAGGAAGCCTTGGCGACCTTGAAAGGACTCCTGCGCTTTCATCGGGGCAACGCCTATCTCTATGGCCTGATGGAAGATGCCGCCCTGAAAGCGGGCAAGAAGGCGGCGACCCATCGCTATCGGGGGGAAAAGCTCTATCATCAGGGGGACTTAAAGGCAGCGATCCAGCAGTTGGAACTAGCCCTGAGAACCCCTGGCATCGGCTTTCACGAAGCTGCGGAGATCCAAGCCCGACTCCTGAAGATGCGGGCGGAGCAAAAGGCTCAGAAGAAGGAGCATAAAAAGAAAGGAAATGCTTGAACAGCCCGCAGGCGAGCTTCTAGAGCAAGGCAAATTGCAACCCCAGAATCGGGGGGTTGAACCCCACCCCTACGGGCGCGGGGTCGAACACATTTCGGAGGAATCAGGATGCAATTCAAGCCTTATCCTGAATACCAAGATTCCGGCGTGCCTTGGTTAGGCAAGGTGCCGCGGGGGTGGGAGATAAAGAAATTACGACATATTTTAATCCGGTCTTCAGAGAGAAACCGACCGGATCTTCCCTTGCTTTCGGTTGTGCGTGAGAAAGGCGTTATCCAACGAGATATAGCAAACAGAGATGAGAACCATAACTTCGTTCCCGACGATCTGAGCAACTATAAAGTAGTGCAGCCTGGTCAATTTGTCATCAACAAAATGAAAGCTTGGCAGGGTTCATATGGTGTTTCATCCTTTGACGGTATCGTAAGTCCGGCATATTTCGTTTTCAACGTTCAGGGCGTGGACAGCCATTTCTTCCATACTGCGATTCGATCGAAAATCTACATACCTTTTTTTGCACGAGCTTCAGATGGGGTTCGGATTGGTCAATGGGATTTATCGGAAACCCGAATGAGGGAAATACAATTCCTCATGCCCCCCCTCCAAGAACAACAGCAAATCGCCCGATTTTTGGACTGGAAAACGGCCCAGATCGACCGGCTCATTCGCGCCAAGCGCCGGTTGGTCGAACTGCTGAAGGAACAGCAACAAGCCCTCCTCCATCAGGTGGTTACCGGACAAATCGATGTGCGCACCGGTCAGCCCTATCCCGAATATCAGGATTCCGGCATTCCCTGGTTAGGCAAGGTGCCGCGGGGGTGGAAGGTGCGAAGGCTAAAATTCCTCTGTCGCAACGTAACTGAGCAGACTTCCGATAAGAAACCCGAAGAACTGTATCTTGCCCTTGAGCACGTAGAAAGCTGGACTGGAAGAATTCATCCCCCTACAGGGGAAGTAGTGTTTGATAGTCAAGTGAAAAAGTTTCAAGCTGGAGATATTCTGCTAGGGAAACTTCGTCCTTACCTTGCAAAGGTTACGAAACCGCAGCGTTCTGGCGTATGTGTGGGAGAATTCCTTGTCCTTCGGGTCATGGAAAAAGAATTGTCCCCGGACTTCCTCGAATATAAGTTGCGTTCAAAGCAAATCATCGATTTAATCAACAGTTCAACCTTTGGGGCAAAGATGCCTCGGGCAGATTGGGCTTTCATCGGGAATATCCGATTTGCCTATCCAGCGAAGGAAGAACAACAAGCCATCGTTGCCTTCCTCCGACAGGCTTCCCAATCGATTGAAACCGCCCGCCGGAAGATTCGACGGGAAATCGAGCTTCTCCAAGAATACCGAACCCGACTGATTGCCGATGTGGTCACCGGCAAATTGGATGTGCGCGGGGTCGATGTCCCCGCGGCGGAAACCTGGGACAAGAACCCGATTCCGAACCCCGCGCCGGATCGAAACCCCGTGGAACCCGAAGATTGACGGGAGCCGATGTGGGTTATTCAACCCCTCTCTGGGGATAAACACAGAACTAGGAAAGGAATGATGAACATCAGGATGAATGCCCCGCGCACTTGGTCGTTGGGCGCTTGGCTGTTACTCCTCAGCTTGGCGGTCCTCGCTTGGATCGGCGCCTATCTGCACCTCACGAATTTCGCGGACTGGGTGCTCGGATTCATCGGTTTGGATCGGCACAGCCAGTTAGGGGAAGCCGTTCACTTCTTTTTCTACGACACGCCGAAAGTGTTGCTGCTGCTGGCGGGGGTGGTCTTTCTCATGGGCATCGTGCAGACCTTCTTCGCTCCCGAGCGCACCCGCGCCTTGCTGGCGGGCCGTCGGTTGGGTCTGGGCAACGGACTCGCCGCGCTCCTGGGCATCGTCACCCCTTTTTGCTCCTGCTCCGCCGTGCCCCTGTTCATCGGTTTTCTGTCCGCCGGTGTGCCCCTGGGAGTAACCTTCTCCTTTCTCATCGCCGCGCCCATGGTCAATGAAATCGCCCTCGCCCTGCTCTTCGGGTTGTTCGGCTGGCGGGTGGCGGGGTTGTATTTAGGACTGGGCTTGCTGGTGGCTATCGTCGCCGGGCTCGTCATCGGCAAGTTGCGCATGGAAGAATATCTGGAAGACTGGGTGCGCAAGATTCATCTAGGTCAGCAACTGCCCCAGCTGGATCGCACCTATACTTGGGTGGATCGCTTTGAAGCAGGCCGCCGCCATCTGGTGGAGATTCTGGGCAAGGTCTGGCCCTATGTGCTGGCGGGAATCGCTGTGGGTGCCCTCATCCACGGCTATGTGCCGGAGGATTTCATGGCGGATATCATGGGGCGGGAAGCCTGGTGGTCTGTGCCCGCCGCTGTGGTCCTGGGGGTGCCCATGTACACCAATGCGGCGGGCATCATTCCCGTTGTGGAAGCCCTGATGGGCAAGGGGGCAGCCTTGGGCACGGTGCTCGCCTTCATGATGAGCGTCATCGCGTTGTCTGCGCCGGAAATGCTCATCCTGCGCAAGGTGCTCAAGCCCCGCCTCATCGCCACCTTCGCGGGCATCGTGGCAGCAGGCATTCTGTCGGTGGGCTATCTGTTCAATTTTCTGTTATGAACTGTCCAAAGTGCGGGGCGGAACAGCCCGACGGAACGGAGATCTGCGCGCGCTGCGGGATCGTCTTCCGGAAATACTACAAATATCACCCGAAGGAAGGGGAAAAACCCCGAGTTCGCCTCCAACCCGCTTCCGAAGAGACCGGACTAAAAGCCCGGGTCCTGCCCGAAGCAGTGCCGGGGGATGCCTGGACTTTCTGGCTGCGGGCGGGTTTGCTTCTCGTCCTGTTCTTCTGGGGATGGAAGCTGATCCTCACGCCCATGACGAGCGGGGCCATCTGGAATTCCCTGCTGCACGGTGCGAACCTGGCCTTTCATGAGTTCGGCCACCTCCTGTTCCGCCCCTTCGGCACCTTCATGACTTCTTTGGGCGGCACCCTGGGCCAACTGCTCATGCCTCTGATCTGTCTTTGGGTCTTTCTGTTCCAAACCCGCGATCCCTTCGCCGGTGCCGTCGCGCTCTGGTGGTTCGGGGAAAACTTTCTCGACATCGCCCCCTATATGAACGATGCGCGGGCCGGGGTGCTCCCTCTCACCGGTGGACGCTTCGGACGCACTGCCCCTTATGGGGTCCACGATTGGGAATATCTGTTCACCGAAACCGGCTTGCTCTCTCTGGATCATGCGATCGCCCGATTCACCCAGGCGCTGGGCGCGCTGCTCATGCTGCTGGCCATCGCTTGGGGAGCAGCGCTCCTCTACCGCCAATACCGGCAACTCTGGGGATGAGCGATCAATGGGGCTCTCGGGTAGAGAGCGCCAGTTTGCGCAGGGCGCGCAACGCCACTGAGAGCATGGCGAGATCCAATTCTTCCTGGGCGCGGAGATCCGCCAGCAGTTGCAACCAGGTTTCCACCACCCCATGATAGCGCCGCCGCCAGAACTCTAGCTTGGCATCGGCGGAGGCTCGGGGCATCCCACCCTTGAGTACCGCCACGCACAGCGCTCGATGATGTTCCAACAGATCATCCCGATAGGCGGAACGGGCGCCGCTGATCCAGCGATCGTGGGTGGGCAAGGCGCTGATGCGTTGGGAAAGCCAATCCAGTTCTAAAAAGGTGTCCAAGGCGAAATAGACCCGAGCGACTTCCGTGATCTCCAGCGCACAGGATTCCGCCGCCTCCACCAAGTCTAGCGCCCGAGAAAGGGGATCAAAGCTGGCCACCCAGGTGGCAAGCTTTCTGGGCACGCCCTCTTCGTAGAAATTAGCGGCAATCTCCTGCATCCGCTGGCGGTGTGAATCATCCGCCAGCTCCATCAGACGTGCTGCCAGGGTTTCTACTCGGGCTTGATAGCGTTTAATGGCGGGCTGAATTCGCAGGGTGCCACTCCAATTCTTGAGTAGCCAACGGCTGCTCCGCACGATGAGCCGTACCCCCGCCCCCAGCATCTGATGCTGTAGATTGGCGGAGACTCGCCCATCTAATCGGGCGATCCCAGACCAGAGCCGGCGCAGTCCAAAGACTTCCCAAGTGATGAAATAGGCGCGCACCGCATCCAGGGCGTGCACATCCAGTTCCTCTTGGAGGCGGAACACAAAGGTACTGCCCGTGCGATTGATCAGACGGTTCGCCAAGGTGCTGGCGAGAATTTCCCGCCGCAAGCGATGGGTGCGAATGGCTTCCGGGAAGCGCTGCCGCAGGGGCTTGGGGAAGTAATGGATGAGCTCATCCACCAGGCAGGGATCTTCCACCAGCTCGGAATCCACTAGGGCTTGATAGAGGGTGTGTTTCGCATAGGAGAGCAGCAGGGCGATTTCCGGTCGGGTCAGCCCTTCCCCATCGGCTTCCCGTTCCGCCAGGGTTTCCTCGTCCGGTAGAAATTCCAAGGCCCGATTCAACTCGCCCTGTTGTTCCAGATGACGCATGAAGCGTCCCTGTTCTCGGAGCAAGGGCACAGCCCATTGTTCGTCCATGCTGATGGCCCGTGCCTGCCAGTAGGTCTCCCGCAGCACCAGTCGAGCCACTTCCTCGGTCATCTCTTCGAGCAACTGATCCCGATGCTTGCGGGTTAGCTCCCCTTCCGCCACGAGCTGATCGAGCAAAATTTTTGTGTTGACCTCTAGATCAGAGCAGATGACGCCGCCAGCGTTCTGAATGAAATCTGTATCCAAACGAACGCCCCGCCGCGCTAGCTCGACCCGCGCCAGGGGGGTCAACCCCAGATTGCCCCCCTCGCCGATGACGCGGCAACGCAGGGTATCGGCGGTAACCCGCACCCCATCGTTGCTCCGGTCTCCGAGATCGCTGTCCCGCTCGTACCGAGCGCGCACATAGGTGCCGATGCCCCCATTCCAGAGCAGATCCACTGGCGCTTGCAGGATCGCTTGAATGAGTTCCGCCGGTGTCAGGGTTTCCGCTTGGCAGCCCAAAGCAGCGCGGGCAGCTTCAGAAAGGCGGATGATCTTTTGCGTGCGGGAATAGATCTCCCCTCCCTGGGAGAGGCAGTCTCGGTCGTAGTCTGCCCAGCTGGAATGGGGCAGCTGAAAGAGGCGCTTCCGCTCCTGATAGCTGAGACGGGGATCGGGATCGGGATCGATGAAAATGTGGCGGTGATCGAAGGCAGCGATGAGCTTGATTTTGTCTGTGTAGAGCATCCCGTTCCCGAACACATCCCCGGACATATCGCCAATGCCCACCACGGTAATGGGTTTATAGGGATAGTCAATTTCCGCTGCCTGTAGGTGCTGTTCAACGCACACCCAAACCCCGCGAGCAGTGATGCCCATCTTCTTATGGTCATAGCCCGTGGTGCCCCCCGAGGCGAAGGCGTCGCCCAACCAGAAACCATAGGATTTTGCCACTTCGTTGGCGAGATCGGAGAAGCTGGCAGTACCCTTGTCCGCCGCTACCACCAGATAGGGATCATCCCCATCATAACGCACCAAATCCGGCGGTGGCTGGCACCGGCCCGCCACTAGATTATCTGTGAGATCCAGCAGGCCAGAAATAAATTGACGGTAGCAAGCCCGCACTTCTTCCCCCAGTGATTCCGGTTCTGCGGGAGGCCGTTTGACCACGAAGCCCCCTTTGGCGCCCACGGGCACGATGACCGCGTTCTTGACCATCTGAGCCTTCATCAGGCCCAAGACCTCGGTGCGGAAATCTTCCCGCCGATCAGACCAGCGCAACCCACCTCGGGCTACTTTGCCTCCCCGCAGATGCACCCCTTCCATGCGCGGGGAGTACACGAAGATTTCATAGGCAGGCCGAGGTTCTGGGAGCCCCGGAATTTCCGAAGGGCGGAGCTTGAGAGCGATGACCTCCTTAGGAGACCCCGTTGCATCCCGTTGAAACCAATTCGTGCGCAGGATCGCGCGGCACACATCCAGAAAGGCCCGCAAGATCCGATCTTGGTCCAGGCTCTGCACCGCATCCAGGGCTTCTTGCAGGCGGGTCAAAAAACGGGTGGTCTGCTGGCTGGATTGGGAACGGCGCTGGGGATCGAAACGAGCCTCGAAAAATTCCACCAGCAAAGCTGCGATCACGGGATTGGCGGAAAACACCTCTTCCATATAGGTTTGGCTGAAGGTCATGCCCGTCTGACGCAGATATTTCGCCAAAGCGCGGATCAGGGCGATCTGCCGCCAAGATAACTGCGCTCGGATCACCAGCCGGTTGAAACCATCGTCCTCTGCTCGTTTTCGCCAGACGTTTAGAAAGCAATCCTGAAAACGCTTCCGAACCTGTCCCCAATCGGGAATTTCTGCGCCCTCATAGGCCAAGCCGAAATCATGGATCCACCGAGGTTCAGCTCCCTTGGGTTCGATGCAATAGGGGCGCTCATCTTCCACCTCCACCCCCATGTTCTCCAGGATGGGCAGCACCTGGAAGAGGGGCAGGGTGCGGCCGAATCGGAATATTTTGAAACGGAGCCGACCAGGCGGAGCTTCCAGGGGGGTATAGAGACTCATGCGCAGCTCTGCTTCCGGGCTGAGCTGCTCCATCTGTTCGATGTCGTGTACGGCGGTGCGGGCGGGGAAGTCTTCCCGATAGCCTGCGGGAAAGGCGTCCCGATAGGCGAGGAACAGAGCGCTGCCTCGCGCTTCTCCCTGGTGCTCCAGCAAGGCGCTCTGAAGATGGTCGCTCCAGGATTCCATGACCTCCCCGAGCTGCCGTTCGATTTCCTGGGTATCGTAGGGGGGAATGGCGCGGGTGCGGACGGTGAACAGAATGCGGGCCAGCATGGCTTCTGAAAGGTTCACCTGGAATTCCACAGCGCGGGCGGCGAAAGCTGCCTGCAATACCTGCTGCATCCGCAAGCGGCCTTGGGTGTCGTAACGCTCCCGAGGGACAAAGACCAGGCAGACCACAAACCGGCCATAGCGATCTTCTCGCACGAACAGGCGTGGATGTTGCTCCTCCGCCAATTCCAGAATGCCCAGGCTGATGCGGTAAAGGTCTTCTCGTTCGATCTGGAACAGCTCATCCCGAGGATAGGTTTCCAAAATATGAGTGAGGGCCTTGAGGGAATGGCTGTTGGGTTCTAGATCCGCCTTCGCGAGCACATAATCCAGCTTTTTCCGCAACAGGGGGATTTCCTGAGGCAGGCAGTTATAGGCTCGGGAACCGTACAGCCCGAGGAAACGATGCTCCCCACAAACCCGTCCCTGGGCATCGAAGCGCTTGATGCCGATGTAATCCAAATTCGTCGGACGGTGCACCGTCGCTCGGGCGCTGGTCTTGGCGAGCACCAGCAGTTCCGGTCGGCGGGCCTGTTTTTTCAGATCCGGAGACAACCGCGCAAAAGCAATGGAGTGCGATGCTTCCGACGGTTTCCGCAGGATGCCCAGTCCGGATTCCGGCTGAATGCGCAGCTGTTCTTGCCCTGCCTCTCCCACCAGGTCATAGCGTCGGTAGCCCAAAAAGGTGAAATGATCCGCCAGGAGCCAGCGCAAAAAGGCCAGGGATTCCGCGATCTCCTCCCGATCCAACTGGGGGGGCTGGGCTTCCAGCTCCGACAGGATGCGCGACAGGGTTTCCCGCATGGGCTGCCAGTCCTGCACCGCCAAGCGCACATCTTCCAGCGTCTTGCGCAGGGCCGTTTCCAAGGCTTGCAACTGGGCGGGTTCGCTCTGGCGCAGGATCTCCAGATGAAGAAAGGCTTCCCGATGCACGCCCTTTTCCGGGTCCGCTTCCTTCCCTTCCAGGATCTCCACCAACTGTCCCCGAGGATCGCGGCGCACCTGGAGCAAGGGATGAAGGATGCGCAGGATCTTCACGTTTCCCCGATTCACCGCCATGCGCACCGAGTCCACTAAAAAGGGCATGTCCTCGATGACGATCTCCACCACTGTATGGGCGCATTCCCAACCGTCTTTTTCTAGGGTGGGGTTGTAGACCCGCAGCCGGGTTTCCTCTCGTCGGCGATGGCGGGCGAGATTGAGATGGGAGAGGGCGGCCCCGTAGAGATCCAGCGCCTCGTTGGCTGCCAGGTATTCCGGACGAGCCCGCGCATAGTAGCGCCGGAGGAATCGGACGGCAGTTTCCGCCTCCTCGGGGAGAAAGCGTTCCCGGACCCTGTCTTCCAGCTGTTCGAGTTTCTTTGAGATGGATGATGGGAGAGCAGCAGGGGTGTTCATAGGGATGAGTTCCTACAAGCCGGTTCAGCGCCGCCAGAAATGGGGGGAGAGCAGGACTAACAGGGTGAAGACTTCCAGCCGGCCCAAGAGCATGGCCAGCACGCTGACGAGTTTACCCAGATCGCTGACCCCTTGGAAATGATAGGCGACCTGCCCCAGTCCGGGGCCGAGATTGTTCATGCAGGTGGCCACGGCGGAGAAGGCGGAAACCTTGTCCAACCCCGCATGGATCATGAGCAGCACGAGCAGCACGAAGGAGGCCAGATAGGCGGCGAAGAATCCCCAGACGCTCTGCATCAACCGGTCGTCCACCACGCGGCCCCCGATCCGCAAGGGCAGATAGGCATGAGGATGAATGATGCGCCGCACCTCTAAGGCACCCTGGCGGACGAGGAGCAGGACCCGCAATACTTTCATACCGCCGGCGGTGGAACCACCGCAGCCCCCTATGAAGCTGATGAGGATGAGCAGCACCGGCAGCACCTCGGGCCAATGGGAGAAATCCACGATGCCGAATCCCGTGCTGGTTACCACGGAAACCACTTCGAAAGTGGCATCCCGCAAGCTCGGGTCCCAATGGGCATACCCCCCTTCTTGGCGCAATACCAAACTTACGAACAGGGTGATCGCTAGGACAAACCCCAGGAAGGTGCGCACCTCTGCATCCTGAAACCATAGCTTGGGATCTCGCCGGAGCAGCACCGCATAGTGCACGCCGAAGTTAATGGCCGCCAAGAGCATGAACAGAATGGCCACCGCTTCCACTGCGGGACTGTGGAAGTAGCCGATGCTGGCATCGTGGGTGGAGAAGCCGCCGGTGGATACCGTGGCCAAGCTGTGGGCCAGAGCATCGAAGGCGTCCATGCCCGTGAGCCAGTAGCCCAGGGCGCAAGCTAAGGTCAGCAACAAATAGATGCGCCAGAGAGCGCGGGCGGTTTCCGTGATGCGGGGGGTGAGTTTCTCTTCCTTGAGGGGGCCCGGCACTTCCGCTCGATAGAGCTGCATCCCCCCCACCCCGAGCATGGGCAGCACGGCTACTCCCAAGACGATCAGTCCCATGCCCCCAAGCCATTGGAGCTGTTGCCGATAGAACAGCAGGGATTTCGGCAGCTCGTCCAGTCCTGTGAGCACGGTAGCGCCGGTGGTGGTGAAGCCGGAAGCGGATTCGAACAGGGCGTCGGGGAACGAGAGGTGCAGGCCGAGCAGCAAGGGCCAAGCGCCCAACAGGCTCAGCAAAATCCAGAAGAGGGCGACCACCAAAAAGCCATCCCGCACCGCCAGATGGGGCGGGCGCAATCGGCCCAGGAGCCAGAGCAGCCCCCCGAAGCCTAGGGAACCGGCCAGGGGAATGAGGAAGCTTTCCAGGGTATCTTCCCCATAGTAGAGGGCGATCCCTAGGGGGATGCAGAGGGTGATCCCGAAGAGAATGGCGAACAACCCGACGATGCGGGCGATGGAAAAGGGGTGCACAAGTATCGAAACCGGCGGAAAGGCTCAGAAGCTTTTAAGCCAGAGTCAAGCTGATTACCCGATGATGGAAACTCTCTGCATTCGGATCCGCCGGTTGCCCGGTTTCGTCTGCATATTGCTCCATTCGGAGGACCAAGTCGGGGAAATCCGTACTCCATGCAATCCTGGCCTCGCGCCCTGAGTCTTCCATCTGGGGATTCCGGAGGGCCTGGGCCAGATGAGAGGCTTGGGGGGAAGGGCCCTCCAGGCTGTAGAGCTGCTCATTGAGGAGGATGGCCACTCGAGAATCCACCCGCAGAATGCAGGCCAGGCCCGAGGCCTGCAACCCCCGGTAGGCCCGCATCTTTCCAAGGCTGGAACCCCATTGGGGCGCCAGCTGTTTGAGAAATTCGATCAAGCCCGAATCCGAGAGCAGGGCATTGGCCACTGCCTTCAAACATCGGGCATCCGCTGCTGCCAATTGCCGGTCCAAGGGAAACTCCTACTCCTTCAGCGCTTTCCGAATCCCATCCCGCAGGCTGCGCAACACCTTGATTCGCGCGAAGGGTTTGTCATCCCCTTCCACCAGAATCCAAGGGGCGCATTCCGTGCTGGTGCGGGCGATCATATCGTTGACCGCCGCCTTGTACTGGGGCCACTTCTCCCGATTGCGCCAGTCCTCATCTGTGATCTTATAGCGCTTGTAGGGCACTCGCTCCCGCTCCTTGAACCGCCGCAACTGTTCTTCCTGGCTGACCTGAAGCCAGAATTTGAACAAAATGGTACCGTGCTCGATGAGCTGCTCCTCGAACTGATTGATCTCGGAATAGGCGCGCTGCCATTCCATGGTGGTGGCGAATCCTTCCACCCGCTCCACCAGCACCCGACCGTACCAAGAGCGGTCGTAGATCGTGATGTAACCATCGCGGGGCACGTGCCGCCAAAAGCGCCAGAGATAATGATGGGCCTTTTCCTCATCCGTAGGCGCGGCGATGGGGATAGCCCGATAGAGGCGAGCATCGATGGCATTGGTAAAGCGGCGGATCGCCCCGCCCTTGCCGCCCGCATCCACGCCCTCAAACACCAGTACGATGGAGCGCTTCTGATTGTATGCCTGCCAACAGAGCTCGTTGAGTTCCTGTTGCAGCTGTCTGAGCTGAACCTTGTACAAATCTCTGCTCAGGCGTTTGGTCAGATCTAATTGATCCAGAATGGTGATCTGAGCGCCGGGTGCATCGGGCAGTTCCAGATGGCCGGAGGTGGGGGGGGACTCCAGGGGCGGGGGTTCGCTGAGCCGCCGTTGAATGGCCTGCAGCAGGGTCTTGCCCATGGTGAGATCCCGATAATAGCGATCCTTCGCCTCGATGAGATACCAGGGGGAGATACCCCGATCCGTGTGGCGGATGATACGTTCAGCTACCCGCTCAAAGCGGCGGTAGTGCTTGTGGAACTTGCCCTTTTTCGGGAGCATCTTCCAGCGGCTCCGGTCGTCTCGGGATAGCTCTTCCAGCCGGGCCTTCTGGTCCTTTTCGGAAAGGTGAAACCAGAACTTCACCAGCAAGGCGCCGTCTTGGATCAACATGCGCTCGAAGTCCACGATGCGGTTGAGCTCCGCATCCAATTCCTGATCCCGACACTTGCCCAGCATTCGTTGCTCGATGGGCGCGAGATACCAACCGCCGAACAGAATCGCCATGTTGCCTCGGGCGGGCAGGGTGCGCCAGAACCGCCAGTAGCGCGGGCGCTGGCGTTCTTCATCGGTTTCATCCCAGAAGGCGAAGGTCTGAACCCCGCGGGTATCCAACCATTCGTTGAGGCGATTAACCACTTCGCCCTTGCCCGCCCCATCGACACCCGCGATGAGGACGATGAGGGGAATATCTGTGTGGCGCAGTTCCCGTTGCACCGCCAAGAGCTGGGTGCGCAGTTCTGCTTGCTGTTTCTTGAAGGTCGCTTTGTCTACACTCCGTCCTACTTTGGTCGCTTCAAACATGATCGTTCCTCTATCCAACCGGATGGATCAAACCGGACGTACTCTGAGAAGGGGCTCTGCGCCGCTGGGTCGAGGGAGATCTAAACCCGTTCAGCGGCTCCGACAACCCCGCTTTGCGAAGCAGGTAGCTCAAGTATAGAGGCGCTGCCTCTTATCCAGAAAAGATTTCTGCCAGCGGATCATTCGGGCTGATCCGAGCTGCCAAAGGGAGAACCCACCTATAGGCCTTTTTGCTAACGAACCCGCATGCCGGGCTTGGCCCCCGCATCCGGTTCCAAGAGGAAGAGTTCCCGCCCGCCGGAGCCAGCGGCGAGGATCATGCCTTCTGAGACGCCGAACCGCATCTTTCGGGGGGCCAAGTTGGCCACCAGCACTGTGAGTTTCCCCACCAGATCTTTGGGATCATAGGCGGCTCGGATACCCGCCAGGACGGTTCTTGTCTCGTCCCCCAGGTCGACCTGGAGCCGGAGCAATCGATCCGCCCCTTCCACCGCTTCCGCTTCCAGAATGCGCACGATGCGCAGATCCAGCTTGGCGAAGTCCTCATAGGAGATCTCCGGTGCGATGGGTTCCCGCGCAGGCTTCTTTGCCTGGGGCGCAGTGGCGGCGAGATCGGCTTTGGCTGCCTGGAGCATGGCTTCGATCTTCTTGGGATCGACGCGGGTCATGAGGGGCCGGAACGGGGCGATCCGATGGGCCAACAGGGGGTTGGGCAGGTCATCCCAGGTCAGGGGCGGGATCTGAAGGAACTGCTCCGCCGCCTCGGCGGTGGCCGGCAAAATGGGCCGCAGATACCCCATGAGCACCCGGAACAGATTGATGCCCAGGGAGCAGATGCCCTGCAGTCGCTCGGACTGTGCCGGATCCTTGGCTACGATCCAAGGCGCCTGCTCGTCGATGTACTGGTTGGCCCGATCCGCCAGGGCCATGATCTCCCGCACCGCGCGGCTGAAGGCCCGCCCCTCATAGGCGGCGGCGATGGCTTCCCCCGCCTGAACGAATGCCGCGAACAGCGCAGGTTCCGCCAGTTGCGGGGACAATTCCCCCTCGAAGCGCTTGGTGAGAAAGCCCGCGCAGCGGCTAGCGATGTTCACCACCTTGCCCACCAGATCCGCGTTTACCCGGCGGCTGAAATCCTCTAGGTTGAGATCGATATCTTCCACCCCAGGCCCGAGCTTAGCGGCGAAGTAGTAGCGCAGGTATTCCGGATTCAGGTGATCCAGATAGGTTCTGGCCTGGATGAAGGTGCCCCGCGATTTGGACATCTTCTGGCCGTCCACCGTCAAGAAACCGTGGGCATAGACCGCGCTGGGAGTGCGGAAACCCGCCCCCTGCAACATGGCGGGCCAGAACAGGGCGTGGAAATAGATGATGTCCTTGCCGATGAAGTGATAGATCTCCGCCTCGGCATCCAGCCCCCAAAAATCCTCGAAGACCAACCCGGGGGTGCGGTCGCAGAGGTTTTGGAAGCTCGCCATGTAGCCGATGGGCGCATCGAGCCAGACATAAAAGTATTTGCCCGGATGGTCTGGAATCTCGAAGCCAAAATAGGGGGCATCTCGGGAGATATCCCATTCTTGCAAGCCCGCCGCAAACCATTCTTCCAGCTTGTGAGCGACCTCCGGTTGCAGGCTGCCGCTTCGGGTCCAGGCGCGGAGCGCGTCTTCGAAATCGCGCAGGCGGAAGAAATAATGATCGGATTCCCGTTCCTCGGGCACGGCGCCGGATACCACCGATCGGGGATTTTTTAACTCTGCCGGAGAATAGCTGGCCCCGCAGACCTCGCAGTTATCCCCGTATTGGTCTTCCGCGCCGCATTTCGGACAGGTTCCTTTGATAAAGCGATCCGGCAGGAACATCTTTTCCACCGGATCATAGGCTTGTCGGATGGTGCGCCGCACGATGTGCCCCCCATCTCGGTTGCGCTCGTAGATCAGGCGAGCAAAGCGCTGGTTCTCCGGGGAGTGGGTGGAATAGTAATTGTCGAAGCTGATGCGGAAATCCCGAAAATCCGCCCGATGGGCTTCCGCTACCCGCGCGATGAGAGTCTCGGGATCGATGCCTTCTTGCCGCGCCCGCAGCATGATGGGCGTGCCGTGGGCATCATCCGCGCAGACGTAATAACAGCGATGCCCCCGCATTCGCTGAAAGCGGGCCCAGATATCGGTTTGAATGTATTCCACCAGATGGCCGATGTGGATGGGGCCGTTCGCATAGGGCAGGGCGCTGGTCACTAGAATGGATCGCTGAGCAGTCATCATCTCTGGGGATCATCGAAGAACGAGAATAAATGAGTATGACATGAAGCTAGATTTCCCGCTATTCCGCTTGAATTCAGGCACCTAAAGACCAACTTTGCAGGAATTGACCGATCCGGCGCACTTTCCCTGCGGCGGATTTTCAGTTCCATTGCACGGGGTGTCTTATGTCTGAAGTAACCAAAGAAGCGATTGAAGCGGCCATCAAAGACTATGTGGAACCGCATCTCGGCCGAGATCTGGTGAGCACTGGATGTGTCAAGGCTATCCAGATCGAAGGAGATCGGGTGAAGGTGCAAGTGGTGCTCGGGTTTCCCGCTGCCGGTGCCAAGGAGGCCATCGTTTCGGCCCTGGAAGAACGGATTACCCAGGTGCCCGAAGTTTCCCAAGCCGAAGTGGATCTGAGCTGGAGAGTGGTTGCCCACTCCGTGCAAAAGTCCCTCAAGCCCATCGACAATGTGAAAAACATCATCGCCGTGGCTTCCGGCAAAGGGGGCGTGGGGAAATCCACCACGGCGGTGAACCTGGCCCTGGCTCTGTCCGCAGAAGGCGCCCGAGTGGGCTTGCTAGATGCAGACATCTATGGGCCCTCTCAGCCGCGGATGCTGGGCATCTCCGGCAAGCCGGAGTCCAAGGACGGCAAAACCCTGGAGCCCATGAACAGTTATCACATCCAGGCCATGTCCATCGGTTTCCTCATCGATGAGGAAACCCCCATGATCTGGCGGGGGCCCATGGTAACCCAGGCCCTGGAACAACTGCTCAACGATACGAATTGGTCGGATCTGGATTATCTGGTCATCGATCTGCCGCCAGGCACCGGAGACACTCAGTTGACCTTAGCCCAGAAAGTGCCCGTGTCCGGTGCCATCATCGTCACCACGCCCCAGGACATCGCCCTGTTGGATGCCCGCAAGGGATTGAAGATGTTCCAGAAAGTGGAAGTGCCCGTGCTGGGCATCGTGGAGAACATGAGCATCCACATCTGCTCTCGGTGCGGCTACGAAGAACCCATCTTCGGGGAAGGGGGCGGCAAGGCCATGGCAGAGCAATATGGGGTGGAGCTGCTGGGGGCCTTGCCCTTAGATATCCATATTCGGGAGGAAACTGACGGAGGTAAACCCACGGTCGTCGCCCAGCCCGATTCCCGCATCACGGCGATCTATCGGGAAATCGCCCGCAAGACAGCGGCGAAGCTCTCTCTTCAGGCCAAGGACTATGCGGCGAAATTCCCCCGCATCGTGATCGAAAACAACTGATTTGCTCAGCGCCGCTGTCCCGGAAAGAAGATGTTACAGGCCTATCAGCTGACAGGGGGCTTGCTTGTAGAACTCGATCTCGCCGAACAGCCCAAGCGTTTGGGAGAAGCGGACTGGGTTCTGATGATCGCCCCTACCCGAGCGGAATGGGAGCAGGTCCAGCGGATCTGTTCCCTGCCCCTGCCGGACATTCGGGAGATCAACGAGTTGGAAGCCAGTTCCCATCATGTGGTGCACAACCAAGGCTTTCAGGTCAACTGCCTGTTCTTCCATCAGCTCGAGGGTTCCCCCTGCAACACCAATGCGGCGCTGCTCTTCGACGGAGAACGCTTCTTCTCTATCTGCTCTCGGGAACTGCCCCACTTTCGATTGCTGCGGGTGTACAACGCCCGGGGCATGCGTCCGCTGAGCAATCCCATGGCCCTGTTGATGGCCCTCATGGACATCAAGGTCAACGGGCTGGCGGACGAGATGGAACAGGCCTATCGGGATCTGGAACAGATCAGCCGCATGGTCTTGGGACGAGAGGAAGGGGAACTCATTCAGGCAGTGGACGGCCTAGCGCTCCAAGAAGATCTGGTGGGCAAGGTGCGCCTGTGCCTGATGGATGGCCAGCGGGATATTCGCTTCATCGCCCGCCAACCCAGTCTTAGCAAGCGATACCGCAAGCAGGCGGAAGAACTGCTCTCGGACATCGAAACCCTATTGCCCCACAACAGCTTCCTTTCCGAAAAGGCGGATTTCCTGCTCAACGCGGCCCAGGGCTTCATCAACATGGAGCAGAACCGGATCATGAAGATCCTCTCCGTGGTAGCCTTGGTCTTCCTGCCC
The DNA here is from genome assembly GCA_027078745.1 of Chromatiaceae bacterium. Lineage (GTDB taxonomy): Bacteria > Pseudomonadota > Gammaproteobacteria > Chromatiales > Chromatiaceae > JALWWO01. The sequence goes on along the minus strand of JALWWO010000017.1, from coordinate 49,214 downwards.
CCCACCCTGATCGCCGGCATCTACGGCATGAATTTCGCGCACATGCCGGAACTCGCCTGGCCCTGGGGCTATCCCCTCGCTCTGGGCGCCATGCTCTTGGCCGGAGCCGGCCCCTATCTCGTTTTCAAACGCAAGGGTTGGCTATAGCCCGCCGGTGGAACCGGCGGGTTGTCCTCAGCTTCCCCCCGCCTTCGCATCCTTTCGGATCTGGAACAGGGTTGCATAGAGCGTGGGCACCACCAGCAGAGTCAGGATCGTCGCAAAGCCCAAGCCCGCCATGATGGTGAGGGACATGTTCACGAAGAACACATCGGAGAGCAGGGGAATCAAGCCCAGAATCGTGGTCGCCGCCGCCAACACCACGGGCCGCAGCCGGCTCACGCCCCCATCGATGATGGCTTGATAGGACGGCTTTCCTGCAGCGATCTGTTGATCGATTTCTTCGATGAGTACGATGGCATTCTTGATGAGCAAGCCTGCTAGGGACAGGGCGCCCAGCAAGGACATGAAGTCGAATGCTCCGTCGAACCCCAGCAGGCCAGCCGTGATGCCCACTATGGCCAGGGGCACGGTCAGCCAGATGATCAAGGGCTGGCGCACCTTGCCGAAAAGGAGCACACTGACCAGGACCATGGCCAGGAAGGCTGGTGGCAAAGCGCCGAACAGGGATTTTTTAGCATCTGTTTGATCTTCGTATTCCCCGCCCCAATCCAGGGCATAGCCAGGCGGCAGTTCGATGGCTTCGATCTTCGGGCGCAATCGATTGAACAGGGTGGCGGTCATGCCGCTCTTAGGATTGCAGGAAGCGATGATCGTCTGGATGCGGTTCCGGCTACCGATGACCTGATTTTCCCAAACGGTTTCATAACCGGAGACCACTTGGGCGGCGGGAATCGCCTTGTTCAAAACGGGGCTCCAGACCAAGATATCCTGCAATGCGCCCACATCCCCTCGTTCATCGTCCGGTGCCCGGGCGAAGATGGGCAGTAACCGAATGCCATCTCGATACAGACCAACCTGAGTCCCATCCGTGGCATATTGCAGCGCATCCGCTAGATGATCCCGAGTGATGCCCAGCTGGCGGCCCACCTGTTCATTGAAGAGGGGCCGCACCACCGCCACCGGCTGCCGCCAATCATCCCGAATTTCCTTGGCGTCCGGATCTGCGCGCATAATTGCCTTCGCTTGCTCAGCGAGGTGCCGTAGGATCACGGGATCCGGTCCATAAAAGCGGGCCTCGATCTTAGAATCTCGCCCCGGGCCGATCATGAGGGATTTGATGATGGGATCGGTCCAGGGAAGTTCTTGATGCAGGAAAGTCTCCACCTTTTCCCAGATCTCTGGGATGCGTTCCCGAGTGTCCGTCTGCACGATGATTTGGGAGTAAGCCGATGTGCTGCCCTTGGCATCATAGACTAGGGTGAAACGCAGATGGGGCCCTCCGATGGAGCTAGCGGTTTGCTCCACCCCTTCTAAAGAGCGCAGATACTCGGAAACGCGCAGGGTGTCCGAAAGGGTTTTGCGAATATCTGTACCCTCGACTTCCCAGAGGTCCACAAAGAACAAGGGAGTATTCGCCGGCGGAAAAAACGCCTGCCGAGCGGCACCAAACCCCAACAGGGCTAAGAGGAAGAGGGCGATCACCACGCTCAAGGTAAGCCAGCGATGATCCACCGCCGCTTGCACGAGCTTCCGATAAAAACGATAGGGCAAGGCGTCATAGGGATCTCTGGCTCGCTCGCCTTCTTCCGGTCCTTTCCCTTGCTTGAGGAGCAGGGCACAGAGCAAAGGAGTGGTGCTCACTGCGGTAATCCAGGAGAGCAGCAGGGAAATGAGGATGACTTGGAATAAAGAACCTGCGAATTCGCCGGTGCTGTCTTGCGAGAAGCCGATGCCCGCGAAGGCGAGGATACCGATGAGGGTGCCGCCCAGCAGAGCCCAAATGGTCTTGCCCACCGTCTCCCGAGCCGCTTGGGTTGCGGGCACCCCTCGTTGCATCTGGATCAACATGCCGTCGGCGATGACGATGGCATTGTCCACCAACATGCCCAGGGCGATGACCAAAGCGCCCAGGGAAATCCGGTGCAGCTCGATGCCATAGAGGGCCATGATGAACAGGGTGCCCGCCACGGTGATGAGCAGCACGGCGCCGATGATGATGCCCGACCGCAGCCCCATGAAGAGCAGCAGCACCACTAACACGATGGCCACCGCTTCTCCAACGCTCAGGATGAAGCTGCTGACGGATTGCTCCACCTCCTTCGGCTGATTGTAGATCGCCTGCAGCCTCATACCGGCGGGTATGATGGCTTCAAGCTCCTTGAGCCGCCGGGTGAGGCGCTCGCCCACGGCCACTACGTTTTGCCCGCTGGCCATGGAGATGCCCAGGGTCAGGGCGGGCTTGCCGTTGAAGTAAAAGAGCTGGGAAGGCACTTCTTCGTAGGCCCGCCGAATGGTTGCGATGTCCTTGAGATAGATGAGCGTCTTTTCGTTCTTCGCGCTCACCAGCAGATCGCCAATGGCCTTCACCGAAGTGGTCTCTCCGGTGGGCCAGATGCGCAGCCGGAAGTTTTCCACATCGATGTGGCCTGCTGGGGCGACCAGATTCTGAGATTTCAGGATGCGAGCAATGTGTTCAGGTGAGATGCCCAGCTCTCCCAAACGGGCCCGAGAGATCTCCACATAGACCACTTCTCTTTGGGCACCCCCGATGACGATCTTTCGCACGCCAGGTACCTGAACCAGCTGTTTCTTCAAGCGGTCTGCCGTATCCCAAAGATCCCGCCAGGTATACCCTTCGCCGGACAGCGCTACATAGATGCCGTACACATCCGCAAAATCGTCATAGATGATGGGATCCTGTGCCCCCGGCGGTAATTTGTGACGCATGTCAGCGATCTTGCGCCGCAACTCGTCGTAAATGTCGGGAAAATCTGCTGCTCGGTACTGGTCCTTGAACTCGATGGTGATATCAGACATGCCAGGGCGGGAGATCGATTGCTTGATCTGCTTGACCTGCCCCATGAGCTGGATAGCGTCTTCGATATGATAGGTGACCTCGTCTTGAACCTCTTTTGCGGAGGCACCCGGGTAATAGGTGATCACTTTGGCTAGCTTGATCGTGAAGGCGGGGTCTTCGAGCTTGCCCATGTGCTCGAAACCCCAGATCCCACCACCTACTAAGATGATGACCAAGAGCCAGGAAACGACAGGGCTTCTGACGGAATATTCACCGATGTTCATCTACGGCTCCTCCTGGACGCCAAGCCCATTCAATAGGGAACACAGCCGCGGGGTGCAGCCTGTTCCACCGGTTCCATTAGGGTGACCTTCATCCCTTGAACGAGAAAGGAGGTGCCTGCAGTGACGATGCGCATGCCTGGTTCTACCCCCTCGACGATCTGAATCATGTCTTTGGACATGCGGCCGACCTGGACCGGACGGGGGTTAACCGTCATGCTCTCTTCGTCCACCACCCAGACTTCCGGCTGGAGTTCGATATTGCCTACCACTGCGGAGACGGGCACGGAAACCACGGGTTTTGTCCGGAGATAGTGGGAGAGATCCACTACCACAGTGGCAGTCATCCCCGGCAAAATAGCTGTGTGTTCGGGACGATCCATGAGATAGGTGATCTCGAAGGTCTGGGTCTTGGGATCTGCCTTCGTGGCTGCTTCTTTGTAACGCAGGGGGAAGGTTTGGCCCGGCATGCCATCGAATTCTGCATAAAGCGCTATGGATTGCCCTCGCGGTTTTTCGCTGCTGGTCTGCAAGCTGCGGATGATAGATTCCGGCACATCGAACTTCACTTCTAGGGTGGTGATGTCCTGCAAATCCACGATGGGTTGCTGCACCCTGATTTCTTCAAAGGGCTGAATGTACCGGCGGGCCACAATGCCGTCGAAGGGTGCTCTCAGCGCTGTATAGGAAAGTTCCTGTTCCGCAGCATCCAACGCGGCCTTGGTGGTGCGAAACCTGGCTTCCAGTCGGTCATAGTCCATCTTGGAGATGTTGCCCTTCTCGATGAGCTGCTTCGCCCGCTCGTAATTCTTTCTGGCGTTCTCAAAGTCCGCCCTCCGCTCATCCACTCGGAGTTGGTAGTCTGTAGGATCTAGCTTAGCGATGAGCTGATCTTTCTCTACCTCATCCCCCTCCTTCACTGCGAGTTCGATGACCTTGCCGGGCACCCGGAAGGCGAGCTGCGCCTTGTGCGCCGCATCGATGCGCGCAGGGAATCGCCGAACGCCCCCGCCTTCCGGTGCGGGAATTACCATGGTTTTCACCGGTCGCGGGACCTCTTCCACCGGTGGCGGCGGTGGTTCGGAACAGCTGGTCAAGCTGAAGAGCAGAAACGCGAGCAAGGGAACGGTGCGCATGATGACCATCCTCAGAAAACAGGGGGGGAGGAAAGGGGTTGATAATAGCCGCTTGCCCTGGATAGAGGCAATGCTTCAACCCCTTATCTCCAGAGGGTCCAAGTACCGATGAAAACCGTGGTCAGCATTTTCCAGTCCATCCAGCTATCCTTGCCCGCCACGGAAACCCAGCTCGCTCGGGTCCATGATATGGATTGTATTCGGGAAATCTTCGATGCAGTGCCCGAGACAGAGGAACTGCACCGAGTCGAAGGGGACCGGTTGCAGGTCTATCGCTGAGCGGTGCAGATGCCCCTAGAGAACCAGCGGTTCAGGCCGGTATAGCTTCCGGTGTGTATCGCACAGCCACAGGATATTGCCGTCCGGGGTCAGGGTCTTGTGGAGTCCAGCCCAGTGATGCGCCGGGTCAAGCTCGTGGAGCAGGCTGTACAGGACTCGCAGGGCGGGCCCTTCAAGCGCCTGCCCGCCCTGATGGGAATCGACGGCATCCCCCTGAAGGCGCGAGGGGTTGATCTGGTTATGGATCTTTTCCATCAGGCGAATGCCGTCTTTCATCTGCTCGACGGCATCCCTGCCCAGACCGGCGGCGGCGCCGCCGACCGGCGCAGTGTACTGCAAGAAGGTGAGCAGAGAACCCAGCCAAGGGCCCATCTTCTCCCACCAATCCCAGGGTTTGCGCAGGCGATAGCCCGCATCGCCAGGCAGCAGATGGGGGTTAGAAGGCTCCTGGCACAGGAGATGGAGGCGATATTCCTGAGTGAACCAATCCCGAGGGTTGAAACGGTGGCCCTGCTGGGGGAACAGGAGGAAGGTGTTGGGACAGTCGGCATCCAGCTTTGCCCGCTCGAGGTTCCATTGGCGGGCGAATTTTCTGTTCATCAGCTCCATGTACTGGCAGAGGTCTTTTACTAGGTCCGTGACCTCCTGGATGCTTTCCCCCTGTCCGCCCTTCAGCGCCATGAACTGCTGCTCCCAAATGGTAGTCAGTTGGGTCGGACCCGTTCCCTGGGCGGGGTGTCCGGTGAGCAGCTTGGGTATATTCACCTCCTCCAAGCTCTCGTCGCAAGTGATCTCATAGCGCCCTTTTTGCAGGTGCCGTTGCAAGGTCTCGTAGCGATATTTCTTCTCGCAGCCCTCGCCGGTAATCTGCCCGCATGTGCAGGGAATCCAGTGCTCGACCTTCAGGTCGGAGAAGTCGGACAGGATGGCGTTCAGGGTCTCGCGCAGCAGCTCGAAGAGGTTTTGGGGCTGGGGTCCCCAGGCGATCAGGCGCAGCAGGCGCTCGCTCCGGTCGAGGGTCGTCAGGGCACAGTGATCCCCCGCCATGCTCAGGGCCACGCCTTCCCGCCAATGCTTGCCCAGGGTGAAGCGGTAGGTGCGGGTGATGAAACGGCCGATCAGATCCGGCGGGATCAGCTTGTCCTTGAATACATAGTGCATCTCGATGAAAGGGATGTCCTGGTCCTGCCAATCGGGAGGGGATGGCAGCGCCGCCGGCGGGTGAGGGGGGAGCAGGCTGGGGATCAGGCTGTGCGTCGCCCTGGTCTCGCCCTCCGCGGGTGGAATCTGGACGCTCAGGTCGAATTGCTCCATCAGGCGCAGGAAGGTGGGGTAGAGGCGGGGGGGATAGGGTCGGCCCGCATCGTCCTCAGCCCAGATCCGAGGTAGGTCCGCATGATCCAGGATGCCGCCGGACTCAATGACCGCCGGGTCCTTGAAGATCAGGCTGATCGCCTTGCTGATCCAGTTGGGCCTGAGGACCACCAGATCGCACAGATCTTTATCGTCCGGGAAGTAGAGGATCTTGCCCAGATCGCGCAGGAAACGGCCCAGAACGGGAATATCCGCCTCTTCTACCCCGTGCTGACGGCAGAGCACTCGGTATTCGCCTTCGGAAATATGATGCTCGGGCCGCTGCGTCAGGTCTTCTGCTACGGCCAGCCAGGATCTGGGCCAAGGCTCTTGCATCAGGGGTAGCTCCAGGGCGGTGCGAGCGATGGCGGCCTTCAGGGCATCCAGCCCTTCGCCCGTCTTGCTGCTGACCGGATAGAACCCCTGATCCCGCAGTTGGGGATAATCGGCCCTGAGCCTTGGGAAATTGAGCTGGGGCGGGCGACCGCCGAGCTGATCGATGTGGGTGGCAACCAACAGCACCGGTGCCTGGGGCACCAGGGTTTGGATATTGCGCAGCCACTTTGCCACCTGCGCCTCCTCGTCCATCCCACCGTTCCAGACCACCAGATAGAGGGAGCGGTCTGTCAAGAAAAATTGGTGGGCACCCTGGTAGATCTGCTGCCCGCCGAAGTCCCACACATTGAAGCGGATCACCGCCTGGGGATCCTGGGGCGGCGGCTCGGGATGGGGCAGTTCGAGGGGTGCGATCTCGATGCCGTGGGTGCTGTCGAGGTCGCCCGCAAAGGGCCGACCCAGCAAGGCCCGCAGGAGCGAGGTCTTGCCTCGGCGACCGTCGCCGAGGAGGAGCAGCTTGGCCTCGTAGTGCATAACCTCCGTCGCCTGCTGCAAGCCGCGCAGGTAGGCTAGGATGGCTTTGGTGCCCTGCTGGACGATTTCGCGGGGCGGGGTTTGGAGGGGGTTGCCGTTCAAGCCTAGCGCTTCCAGCTTGCTGAGCTGACCGATCTCGGGCGGCAGTTGGGTGAGTTGATTATTGTAAACCCAAAATTCCTTCAGCTTGGTGAGTTTGCCGATCTCGGGCGGCAGCTCGGTCAGTTGGTTGAAAGCTAGGTAAAGCGCTTCCAGATTTTTGAGTTGGCTGATCTCGGGGGGCAACTGGGTCAGCTTCAACCTAGACAGGTCGAGCAGGATCAGATGGCCCTGGTCATCGTATTTGACTTCTCTAGGTTGAACGCCCAGCTTGGCGGTCAGGGCTTCTAGGATTGGTCGGTCGGTTTGTACCCCTTCAGATCCCTTTTTCGATTTGCGCAGATAAGCCAAAACGGCTTGAGTACCCTGCTCGACGATCTCGCGGGGCGGGGTTTGGAGGGGGTTGCCGTTTAGGTTAAGCTTCTTCAGATTGCTGAGCTGGCCGATCCAATCCGGCAGTTCGGTGAGTTGATTATTGGAAACATTAAGCCATTCCAGATTACTGAGCTGGCCGATGGTCGCCGGCAGTTCGGTGAGTTGATTAGAGGAAACATCAAGCCAAGTCAGATTGCTGAGCTGGCCGATGGTCGCCGGCAGTTCGGTGAGTTGATTCTTGTAAACCCGAAGCTCCTTCAGATTCCTGAGCTGGCCGATCCAATCCGGCAGTTCGGTGAGTTGATTATTTCTAACATAAAGCCATTCCAGATTGCTGAGCTGGCCGATGGTCGCCGGCAGTTCGGTGAGTTGGTTTCCAGCAACATCAAGCCAAGTCAGATTGCTGAGCTGGCCGATCCAATCCGGCAGTTCGGTGAGTGGATTAGAGGAAACATCAAGCCAAGTCAGATTGCTGAGCTGGCCGATCCAATCCGGCAGTTCGGTGAGTTGATTAGAGGAAACATCAAGCCAAGTCAGATTGCTGAGCTGGCCGATGGTCGCCGGCAGTTCGGTGAGTTGGTTTCCAGCAACATCAAGCTTCCACAGATTGCTGAGCTGGCCGATGGTCGCCGGCAGTTCGGTGAGTTGGTTTCCAGTAACATCAAGTTCTTCCAGCTTGCTGAGCTGGCCGATGGTCGCCGGCAGTTCGGTGAGTTGATTAGAGGAAACACTAAGGATCTCTAACTTTGTGAGCCTCCCGATGCTCGCCGGTAGTTCGGTGAGTTGATTATTGTAAACCCAAAGCTCCTTCAGATTCCTGAGCTGGCCGATGGTCGCCGGCAGTTCGGTGAGTTGGTTTCCAGTAACATCAAGTTCTTCCAGCTTGCTGAGCTGGCCGATGGTCGCCGGCAGTTCGGTGAGTGGATTAGAGGAAACACTAAGGATCTCTAACTTTGTGAGCCTCCCGATGCTCGCCGGTAGTTCGGTGAGTTGATTATTGTAAACCCAAAGCTCCTTCAGATTCCTGAGCTGGCCGATCCAATCCGGCAGTTCGGTGAGTTGGTTTCCAGCAACATCAAGCTTCCACAGATTGCTGAGCTGGCCGATCCAATCCGGCAGTTCGGTGAGTTGGTTTCCAGCAACATCAAGCTTCCACAGATTGCTGAGCTGGCCGATGGTCGCCGGCAGTTCGGTGAGTTGGTTTCCAGCAACATCAAGCTTCCACAGATTGCTGAGCTGGCCGATGGTCGCCGGCAGTTCGGTGAGTTGATTAGAGGAAACATCAAGCCAAGTCAGATTGCTGAGCTGGCCGATGGTCGCCGGCAGTTCGGTGAGTTGATTCTTGTAAACCCGAAGCTCCTTCAGATTCCTGAGCTGGCCGATGGTCGCCGGCAGTTCGGTGAGTTGATTAGAGGAAACATCAAGCCAAGTCAGATTGCTGAGCTGGCCGATGGTCGCCGGCAGTTCGGTGAGTTGATTAGAGGAAACATAAAGCCAAGTCAGATTGCTGAGCTGGCCGATCCAATCCGGCAGTTCGGTGAGTTGATTATTGTAAACCCAAAGCTCCTTCAGATTCCTGAGCTGGCCGATCCAATCCGGCAGTTCGGTGAGTGGATTAGAGGAAACACTAAGGATCTCTAACTTTGTGAGCCTCCCGATGCTCGCCGGTAGTTCGGTGAGTTGATTATTGTAAACCCAAAGCTCCTTCAGATTCCTGAGCTGGCCGATCCAATCCGGCAGTTCGGTGAGTTGGTTTCCACCAACCTCAAGTTCTTTCAGATTGCTGAGCTGGCCGATCCAATCCGGCAGTTCGGTGAGTTGGTTTCCACCAACCTCAAGTTCTTTCAGATTGCTGAGCTGGCCGATCTCGGGGGGCAGCCGGGTCAGTCCCAAATCAGACAGGTCGAGCCTGATCAGATGGCCCCGATCATCGTATTTGACTTCTCTAGGTTGAACGCCCAGCTTAGCAGTCAGGGCTTTTAGGATTTGTCGATCAGAAAGATTCTTGAACAGACCCATCGCTTGGCTCCTTCTGGATTGGACAGGGGTTATGGCGGCGATATTAACGGATCTGCGAGGGGACGGCCTGATCCAGCTAGGTGCCGATGGCCCGCCGCACAGCCCGTTCCGGTGGGATGCGGGCGAGCGGGAGGATTTCCACCGTTCCCACCAATAGCCAGCGCTTGAAATGGGCTGCGCGGGCACTTCTTGAATGCGGTTCCAAGCCCCGCGCAGCGAAATCACATGGAGAGTTTAGCCCGCATCCAGTTCCAAGAAAACCTGCACGCGGTTGGAAGCCCCTTTGCCGTCGATCACAGCGATGGTGGCGAATCCCGCGCTGTTGGGATGCCAGACTGCGGTTTGGCCATAGAGAACGCGAGCGATGGGCTGGCCGTTGGCAAACCAGGTGAAAGGAGGCACCCCGTCCCGCACCCGAAGGACCAGGGCCTCCCCCTTCCGGAACACTAGGTTGGCGCCGGTGGGCGGGAAAGCGATCTGGGGCCCCTCTCGTCGGATCTCTCCATCCTCCACTCGGCGCAAGGGCGCGGGCAAATGTGCCCGATCCACCAGCAGCACCCCAGGGGGTGGTTCTGGCAAGGGTGCTCGATGGTCCAAGCGCTGGAAGACCGCTTGCAATAAGGGAGCTGCGGCTTCACTCCCTGTCAGGCCGGGCACGGAACCCCCGTCGGGACGGCCCAGCCAGACCCCCACCACAGAGCGCCCATCGAAGCCGATGCACCAAGCATCCCGATAACCATAGGAGGTGCCTGTCTTGAAAGCGATGGCATCCGGCGGGATGGGTCCGGTGGTCTCCGCACCGCTGAGAATGGAAGTTACATACCAAGCGGCCCGCTCGCTGAGCACCCGTTGGTTTGTAGCAGGGGGGACCGCGTCGAAGGTTTCATGCAACCAGAAAGAGCGACCCCCGCGCCCCAAAGCACCGTACATCTGTACCAGATCCCAGAGGCGCAGCCCGATGCCCCCCAGCCCGATGGCCAAGCCCGGGGGGCTGGGCTGGGATAACTTGGGCTGGGCACCCGCTCGGCGCAGTCTCAGGAGCAAGGCGGCAGGGCCCAGCCTGTGTAAGAGCTTGATGGCGGGCACATTGCGGGAAGCTTGCAGAGCCTGGCGAATGCTCAGGGTGCCCTGATAGCGATGATCGAAGTTCCCGGGGGCATAGGTGTCGAAGCCCGTAGGCTGATCTTCGATGCGGCTTTCCGGATGGGCCAAGCCCTGCTCAAAGGCCAGCCCGTAGATCAGGGGTTTCAGGGTGGAGCCAGGGGAGCGAACAGCCCGAGTCATATCCAGGAAGCCCCCCCGCTGCTGTGCCTGGAACAGGCCTGCAGAGCCTACGGAAGCCAGAATCTCCCCGTTGCGAAGATCCGCCACCAGAATGGCGGCGGAGACCTGTTCGCCCTGCGCATAAGCCCATTCTTTCGCCAAGGCCTCCAAGCGCTGTTGTAAGTCCTTTTTTAGGGTCAAGCGGTGTTGTGCTCGGTGGGGGTAAATGCGGTGCAGGCGCTGGCTCAGCTGCAGGGCGAGCTGGGGAAAGGATCGTCGACGATCCGGCAAGGCTTCTCGGCGGGCGGCGGCCAAGCGGTCTGCGTCGAGCAATCCCTGCGCCCAAGCCCGTTGCAGCACCCGATTCCGGGCCCGTTTCGCGGCTTCCGGATGGCGATCCGGGCGACGGGCTGCGGGGGACTGAGGCAGGGCCACCAGCAGAGCAGCTTGGGCGGGGGTCAATCGCTTCGGCGGCTTGCCGAACCAGGCGAGGGCGGCGGCTTGGATGCCCTCCAGATTGCCCCCATAGGGGGCGAGGTGCAGATAGGCCTGAAGGATTTCTTGCTTGGAGGCGCGGCGTTCCAGGGCGAGGGCCAAGGCGATCTGGCGCAGCTTGCCCCAGGGGGTGCGAGTGGAACGGCCGTCCAACAAGCGCACCACCTGCATGGTCAGGGTGGAGCCGCCGGAGACGATGCGACCTTGGGAAATCAGTTGAAAAAACGCCCGTCCCAACGCCCAGAAATCCACGCCTCCATGGTCGAAAAATCGCCGATCCTCGAAGGCCAGGAGCATTTGAACGAACTGGGGATCCACGGCATCCAGTGAAACGGGCAATCGCCAGCGCCCATCTGCCACTGTGAAAGGGCGCAGCAACTGCCCCTCCCGATCCAGCACCAGCACGGAGGTTTCGATCTGAAGGGAAGGGGGTTCGAGCTGGTAGGTCCAAAGCCAAAATGCGGCAAAACTCCCGATGCCTAGACCTAAGCTCAGGGCGATGAGCCATCGCCATCTCGGAAATCCGCGCAGCGGGGAGAGGAAACGAAGCGGGAAGCTAGGGCTTTGTGGCGGCATGGGCCAATCGGTCGAGAGCAGCGCTCATCTTCTGAATGATCGCAGCGCCACAATCCCCCAATTCGTGGCGCTTCGCCAGCCAGTGCGGATCCTCATAGGTCAACCAGACACGCCCCTGTTCCCCCTGGTAGATGAGGACCTTCATGGGCAAATCGATGGCGATGTCCTGTCGGCAGTTCATGAGGTGGGTGCCCAACTTCGGATTGCCGAAGACAAGGGCTTGCATGGGCTGTACGTGCAGGCCCACTTTCTTCATTTTGGTCGCGTAATCGATGCGAATGAACACCCGGAAGCCCTGGGTGCGCAAGCTTTGTTCGAAGCGGTCCATAGTAGTCTCTACGTCGTGCACACTCCTCAACCTATGCAATCCCTCGGCAGCAGATGAGGGCAGAATGAAGACGAACAGGGAGAAGAACAAGACGTGTGGTGATCTCATGGGAGCCTCGCGGCGCTGAATGCAAAAAAAAGCCGCGAAGAGCGGCTTTTGTACGATGGTGGCTACGGGTAGATTCGAACTACCGACATCAGCATTATGAGTGCTGCGCTCTAACCAACTGAGCTACGTAGCCAAGGGTAGTAATCAATGTTAGCGATCGCCGGAAAAACCGTCAAGCCTCAGGCGGAGGAGCACTTTCCTCTAGAGCATCGAGATACTTTTCCGCATCCAAAGCAGCCATGCAACCGGTGGCCGCTGAGGTGATCGCCTGGCGATAGACCGGATCCATCACATCGCCCGCCGCGAAGACCCCGGACACCGAGGTGGCCGTGGCATTGCCCTCGGTACCACCCTGTACCCAGAGATAACCGTTTTTCATCTTCAACTGCCCTTCGAAAAGCTGGGTGTTAGGCTGGTGTCCAATGGCGATGAAGACGCCCTGCAAGGGGATGTCCCGAGTGCTGCCGTCCCGTACATCGCGGATGCGGATGCCGGTCACGCCAGTAGGATCGCCCAACACTTCATCCAACACCGCGTTCCAGATGATCTGGATGTTGCCATGCTCTGCCTTTTCGAACAGGTGCCGCTGCAAGATCTTCTCTGCCCGCAGGGCATCCCGCCGATGGATGAGTAGGACTTCCGCCGCAATGTTTGAAAGATACAGGGCCTCTTCCACCGCTGTGTTGCCCCCGCCGATGACGGCCACTTTCTGATTCTTATAGAAAAAGCCGTCGCAGGTGGCACAGGCGGACACGCCGCGTCCCCGAAATGCCTGTTCCGAGGGCAGTCCCAGATAGCGCGCGCTGGCCCCGGTGGCGATGATGAGGGCGTCCGCTGTATAGGTTCCGGAATCGCCCTGGAGCTGAAAGGGCCGCTGGCGTAGATCGGCGGTATGAATCTGATCGAAGATCATCTCGGTTTGGAAGCGCTCCGCATGTCGCCGCATCCGCTCCATGAGATCGGGACCTTGCACCCCGTCGGGATCGCCGGGCCAATTGTCCACATCCGTGGTGGTCATCAGCTGCCCGCCCTGCTCTAACCCGGTGATCAGGACGGGATGGAGATTAGCTCTGGCTCCGTAGATCGCTGCAGTATAGCCAGCTGGGCCGGAGCCGAGGATGAGTAGCCGACAGTGTTTGACGTTTTCTGACATGAATGGACTTCCCTAAAGTTATGCACGATGCAAAGATATAGAGGATGATAAGTCATTTCCAAATTCACCCATGCCAGCGAGGGGCATCCCTTGTGGCGCTCCGGTGAATCCGGAAGACGCCTGTGCCTTGCGCTCTCATTTCCCGTTCTGTGCCATAGGTTGGCCCTTGATCCAAGCGACTCCCATCGATCGATTGACCCTGGGCGAGCGCCTCCAACAGTTTTTGCGCAGGATCGCCCTGGGATTTCAGATGGCCCTAGCGGGTTATCTTCTGCTCTGCCTGGTTTCCTATCAGCCGGAAGATCCCGGTTGGTCTCATCTAGGGTTCCAGGAGCAGATCCAAAACTTAGGGGGTCCCTGGGGGGCTTGGTTTGCGGATCTCGCCCTCTCCCTGTTCGGCTATCCTGCCTTCCTCTTTCCCCTGGCGGTCTTCTGGAGCGGCTATCTGCTCTTCGGGAACCACGGAGCGTTGCCTGAGATTCGGATACAGCGGTTTATCCTCTGTTGGATCGGTTTTTTCTCAGTGCTGGCTGCTACCAGCACTTTGGCAGAGGCTTTCCGCAGCCATTTGCCTGACATCTGGTTGAATGGGCCAGGGGGAGGGCTCGGTCAATGGTTCCATCATCAGCTAGACTTTTTACGAGAAGCCCAGCGCTTCTTGGTTTTTCTCCTCGCCTTTGCCTTGGGTCTGCCCCTGTTCTTCGGCCGTTCCTGGCTCACCGCTGTGGATCTCCTGGGGGATTTTGTCCTCCGCGCAGGGGAGTTGTTTTTCCAGTCCAAGCCGAAAGCGCAGGTCCCTGAAGATCGGGCATCTCGGTTGGGCACCTCCCCAATGACGCAAGAGAGCCGCGAATCCGGTCCTGAGCCCCTGGCATCCCCCCCTGAATCTGGAGCTTCCCATGATGCAAGCCGATCAAGCGAAACCCATCCGACCCATTCAGATACTCAGCCGATGTGACGCAGATTTCAGGGATTTAAAGCCTTGGTTGGAGCGGGAATGGATTCCCCTGACAGTCTTTGAAGATCTGGAAGCCCTGTTAGAAGCCGCAATCGACGACGCAGTCTTTGTGTTGGATCTGGAGGCTTTGGAAACCTCTCTTGCAGAGGCTATCGAGCGGCTTCAGAGCTGCATCGGTGCCTTTCCCGATTTCCTCTGCATTCTCAAGGAAAACCATATCGATCATCGGTTGGAAGCAGTGCGTGCGGGGGCACGGGCCTGCCTATTCCGCCCTTGGTTGCCGGAAGAACTCGCAAGACTCTTGATCGAACGCGCGGTGGTCGATCGGATGAGCCCCCAACGGGTGTTGCTTCTCCAGCAGAATCCCCAGGATACCCAGGCCTTACTTCAATCCGCCGGTATCGAAACCCAGGTGCTGAAAGATCTCCGGAAACTGTTTCACAGCCTATACGACTTCCAGCCGGATCTCTTGATTCTGGATGAACAATTCCCCGAGGCGAACGGTCTGGAAATCACTGCCCTGGTGCGCACCCATGAGGATTTCTTTTCCCTACCCATCCTACTGCTCGCCGCTCAGGACACACAGATACCCGCCCATCAGGCAAAGGAAGCGGGTGTAGATGCATTTTTCCCCCCTGAAAAGGATGCACGGGATCTCCTCGCCACCGTGCGACAGTATATCCGCCATGTGCGCAGCTTTTATTCTCGACTCGGGGGTAGGCCGGAATATTGCAAGACAGGCTTGCACAATTATCGTTATTTTCTGCGACAGCTGGAACATGCCCTTAAGGAACCGGCGCCCAGAATGATCGGACTGATCTATTTTCGCGTTTCTCCCCTGGTTCCGAAGGCAGAACAGAGCGCTATCCTCGCCCAAGAAGTTTTTTTGCGGGAAGTGGGGCACCGGATTCGCAAACATCTGTATCCCGCCGATCTCGCTGCTCAAGTGAATGCGCGGGATTTCGTCCTGTTGGGCCATCGGGAAGAAACCGCAGGGTTCATCCGCTGGAGCGAACAGCTGTATCAGGCCTTCTCCGAACAAGTGTTGCAGGTCGCCGACCAGCCCCTGCGCATCGCTACCCATTTCGGGGTCCTCGTTCCAGATCGGGAAGCAGAAGAGGCAGAATCCCTGATCAACCGGGCTCGTCATCTTTGCATACAAGCAGGTCAAGAAGGGAAAACGCCGCCGATCAAAGTCAATGCAGCCCTCCGAGATGGGCGGGACGCTCGAGAGCAAGCGATCCTCCGATTGCTTCGGGAAACGCTCAAGAAGAACGCCTTCCGATTGCTCTTTCAGCCTATCGCGGCCACGGGTGAACAACACCAAGAACACTATGACACCCTGTTGCGGATTCGGATTAAGAATGGGAAAACCCTCCGACCGGACTTTTTCTTGCCCGTTGCGAAAAAACACGGGCTGATGGCCCAGATCGATCGCTGGGTGCTCAGCAAAGCCCTGCAGGTGCTCGCAGCCCGTTCCTCTCGGTCTGCACCCACCCGCCTCATCGTGCGTCAAACCCTGGAGACCCTCCAGGCGGAGGATTGGCTATCTTGGCTGCAACAACAACTCGCTGCGCGGGAACTGGGACAGAACAAACCGATCCTAGAATTCCAATTGGACGATCTATTACAGCATCTTCCCGTGGCCAAAGTGCGCTTCCAGTCCCTGAAACAACAAGGGATCGATATCTGCATCGGTCGTTACAAGGATCAGCCCGCTGCGAGAACGCTTCTGACCGAACTACCGATCGCTTTCATCAAACCGGATACGAGTTTGTTGCCCCCGGCAGGGGAAAACAAAGATCCTCGACTCGACCGGCTGATTCTTCATGCCCATAACAACGGCGTGCAGGTCATCGCCGGCCAGCTCGAAGCCTTTGAAGCCGTAACCCAAGCCTGGCAAAGCAAGGTGGATTATGTGCTCGGCTACTTTCTGCAACCACCTTTGGAAAGCTTAGATTTCGATTTTACGGAGTCCCGCTATTGAAGCCGTGCCCAAGGCGGTGGCGCTATACTCAGATTAGAGGAATGCGTGAGGGAAACATCATGTACCGACGAACCGCCCCCAGATCCTGGTTGAAATTCCTTTTACTCTGGTCAATCGGATTCAGTCCGCTCAAAGCTTGGGCCATCGACCTGAGCCAAATCTATTTCGTACCGCTGCCAGAAGATCAGCTAGGAGAGAGCCTCAGGAAACTCGCCGAAAACACAGGTCCGGTCATCACTTCCGTGACCTCTGCAGTGGTCGTGGGCGATGATACCGTGGTGATCTACGACCATTGGGAAGATGGCTATGAGGCAGATCTGGGCAATCCTGTTCAGAAGTCCACCTTGATTTGGGGAGATGGAGACCCGAGCAACGGGGATGTTTCCGCCGGCGGCATCTGTACGCCAGCAAAGGCCTGTGAAGGGGATCGGCTGCGCGCCGGTGCGACCTTAACCCTGAAAAACGATGTACCCCTGCCCCGAGATCCCAGCGTACAGCTTTGGGATGGTCGGGATCGCATCGGTGCCAATAAGATCACCGCAGTGACTCGGGCGGCCTGGGCGGTGAAGCCCGGTCCCGTGCTGGCCGGTGCTTTAGAGGTCTATCCCACCTATCAATACGATAAATATTTTGAAGTGCCCATCGGGGAAAACGTGCCCCTACCCAAGCAGGTAGAAATGTTCGAATTCGTGGATCTGCTGGTGATGGCAGGCGATAAGCCCGCGGTGGTGAGCATCGATCCCGATGGCGCGGGCAGTGAAGCGCCCATTCAAGTCTCTCTAGCGCCGGGGGAGGGTTATCACACGAACGGCGGCATCCAGATGGGCGCGACAGTGACCGCTAGCCAGCCCATTCAGGCCTATATCATCTCCGGCAATCGAGGGGCTCGCTACGAATCCCGCTGGTTTACGCTCACGCCTGTCTCCCGATGGGGCAGCCGGATCTTCACGCCCGTGGGCAGCGCTGCCGGCGCGGGGGGTGCATTGACCTATGTTTTCCTCTATAACCCGAGCACTAACGATACCCTATCTATTCGATATGAAACCCTGCGGGGAAAGCAGGGTACGATTTCCGTACCGCCAGGTACTACCCGCCATTTCCAAATGCCCGTGGAATCCGGCGCCCAATTTTCCTCGGAAAACAATGCCCCCTTCTTCGCCCTGGCTGCCGTGGGGGTTAACCTGACCCAAAGGGAAAACATCGCGCATGACTGGGGCTTCAGTCTGATCCCAGAGCGGAATCTCACTACGCGAGCGGTGGTCGCCTGGGGGCCTGGCAGCGATCCCAGCCAAAAGCTGAAGGCGGGGAATCCCCTGTGGCTCACCGCCATTCGGGATACGAAAATCTATATCGATTGGGGCGGGGATGGAGTAGGCCCCTTCACCGCACCCAATGGAGAGGTCTACGATCAGGTGATCACCGTGGCTCGCCTGCAATCCGTACCCGTCATGGCACCGGATCTGGACAACACTGCTGCCCGCTTATTCACTACCGATGGAGCGGTTTTCACCGCTGCCTGGGGTCAGGATCCCACCTTAGCCCGAACTCGCAACCCCTATCTGGATATGGGCACCACGATCCTGCCCATCGAAGTCTGTGACTTCAGCATGAAGCGGGGGGAACGGCTGCCACGGCGAGCGATTTCCCTCTGCTGCCTGGGTGCGGGCAAGCGCCAGGAAGCGCAGACCGGTCAAGAAGCGGTGGCCAGCGTGCTTCAGGTGAGGGGACCCACTTTGGTTAGTCGAGGTTCCAAATACGTGCCCGCCAGCGAGGGCATGGGATTGCGCATCCGGGAACGGGTCATGGCCTTGGCGGAGGGAGGTGCCTATCTTTTATTCCGCAACGGCTGCGGTTACCATCTGGCCCCTAATGAAGTGCTCACCATCGGTCAGGAAAGCCCCTGCTGTCTGGCCGCCATGGGTTCTCCGGAAAAGACTATGGTCTTCCCCGGAAAGGAGCTAGCTGGGCAGGCTTCAAAGGCGTTGGGGACGGGCGCTGTTCTGGGTACCGGTACCGTTGCAGCCGGCGATGCCTTGATCATCGGCGGTGCGATCACTGTCGGCGGCGCGATCATCGGCAACGGGAACACGGGTACCCCCCTGGAACCCATCAGCCCCTAGAGAATTTTTGCAGCCAGGCACGGATGCCGAGATGGCCTGCGAACAGGATCAGGAAACTGGCAAGCATCCAGGGATCGGACCACCGAAGAAAATGGCCAAGCAAGCCCGTCGCGGCAGCCAGCAGTGCAGCTAAGGTCAGGATGCCCAGGGTCTGTCTAGGAGAACAGCCCGCTGCCAACAGCAGATGATGGCAATGGGTTCGATCTGCTCGGAAGGGGGACTGACCTGCTAGCAGCCGTTGGCTCATGACTGCTACCGTATCATTGAGGGGTAACGCGACCAACCAAAGGGCGGTGACCGGTGCGAAGAGGCGGGTTTCTCCCTGAGAACCCTGGATGAGCAGCCAAACCAGGATGAAACCGAGGAACAGGCTTCCCCCATCCCCCAGAAATGCCAAAGCCCTGCCCTTGGGAGGCAGATTCCAGCACAAGAATCCCAGCAATGCGGCCATGAGCAGGCTGACGAGGGAAGCCCAGCTCCCTGCACCAGCAGATTGGGCTAGGATCCAGAAACTACCCAGGGCGATGAGTACCAGCACGGCGGCGAGTCCATCGATGCCATCGGAAAGATTGATGGCATTGATGACGCCCACTGCGGAAAACAGGGTGAACAGTAGGGCAAATGCCCCCAATGAAAGGGTCCTTCCATCGGGTAGAAGATCGCCCAGATCCCAGAGCACGACCCCAGCTTTCAGGGCCATGAGCAGGCAAGCAGCAATCTGCGCGAGAAATCGGAAATGATGGGAAATTTCCCAGCGGTCATCCAGCACACCGACGACTAAGAGCAGTAGGGCACCTGTCCAGAGTGCTCCGACTTCTGCAGGAACTGCGGGTAGGCACAACAATCCCAAAGACCAGGCGAGGAACAGGGCGATGCCGCCGACCAGCGGGGTAGGCTGCTCATGTATCCTACGCTGCTCTTGGGGAAAATCCGAAAGACCGATGCGAAAGGCGATGGGTCGGAGGAGCCCGATGAACAGTAGGGTCAGAACGAATATAAGGAAGGGTAGAAGAGACATGGGGGGTCAGCGGGTCCCTTTACAGGTAGGTTCTTCAGGGTTTACCTCCCGAATCCATCCCCGCAATTCATAGATCCAAAAGCCTAGATATTCCTTGAAGGCTCGGGAACTGGCGGCCAGCGCCTCCGCATCGGGCAGATAATCCAAGCCGGTGAAGGATCGATATACAACTTCGTGATCGGTCGCCACCGGAATCACCGGGATCCCCGCGCTCCGGAAGGTTGCCACAGCTCGGCGCATGTGCAGCGCAGAAGTGACCAGCAGCACACAATCCCAACGCTTTTCCCGCAGCAACTGCCGGGTCTCCCGTGCATTTTCCCAGGTAGTCGCGCTGCCTTCTTCCAAGAGCACCTGTTCCTTCGGTACCCCCAGGTCCATCAGAAATTGCAGCATGGCATCCGCTTCTGGTGTCGCTTCGTTCGCCAGGGCAGCCGGCCGCCGCTCAGCAAGATCCAGGGCGCTTTGCCCGCGTGAAACAGGCGGGCGGCATGCCAGACCCGATCCGCAGCGCTGCCGAGATCGGGGAATCGACGGGGGGCGATCGCTCCCCCCATAGCGCCGCCTAGAACGATGATGGCATCTGCTCGAGGGACATTGGCGAGGGAAATCGGAGGATAGCGCTTCTCCAGGGAAAAGCGAATCCAGTCAGAAAAGATCGGTGTGGACCACAGCCAGATCCACAGAAGCCCCAACCCTGAGACGCCCAACCCGAATCGCGTCCGCCGGAAGAATAGTCCCGAGATGAGGAGGAAACTGCCGAATCCCAGGGGCAGGATCAGTTGGGTTAGGACTTTGGAGAGGAATAACCCCATGGATCAATGGGGTTGATGGCCGCTGGCGCCGACAAGAGTTTCAGTCCGCGCAAGCCGGCGATCCAAGAAATTTTTCAAGGCGATCAGGCCGCCCAGGCCGAGGAAAGCGCCCGGCGGCAGGATGGCGACCAAAACTCCTTGAAACCCTTCCCATCGCAGGCTGAGAAAGTGCACCGCCGGCCCAAACATCAGTTCTGCTTGATAGAAGAGCGTGCCTTGGCCCAGAAACTCCCGAATGCCTCCCAGCGTGGTGAGCACCAGGGTGAAGCCCAGGCCCATGGCGAACCCATCCACCAGCGCCCGAGGCACGGTATTTTTAGAAGCAAAGGCTTCCGCTCGGCCGATGATCGTGCAGTTGGTCACAATGAGAGGGATGAAGATCCCTAGCACGTTGTAGAGATCGAAGAAATAGGCCTGCATTCCCAGTTCCACCGCAGTCACAAAGGAAGCGATGATGAGCACGAAGACTGGCAAGCGCACCTCAGGCCGCACCAAATTGCGGATGAGGGAGATGGTAAAGTTGGAAGCGATGAGCACTGCCGTAGTCGCCAAGCCCATGCCCAAGCCGTTGGTGGCGGAAGTGGTGGTGGCCAACAGTGGACAGAGCCCCAGCAGGGCCACGAGCGCCTGATTGTTGTGCCAGAGACCGTTCTTCAGGATGGCTGCATAGGATTGGACCTGCTTCACGGCGTTTCCCCTTCATGCTGGGCCATACTCGGCTGGTTGTAGAGCCGATCTCCCTGTTGGGCCACGAATTTCAAGGTATTCTTCACCGCCTTGACCACAGCTCTCGGCGTGATCGTAGCGCCGGTGAACTGATCGAAATCCCCCCCATCTCGCTTCACCTTCCAACGATCCTCCGGCGGATTACTCAGAGATTTTCCCGGGAATTGGGTTTTGATCCAATCGCTCTTGCGCTCGTCGATCTTGTCCCCCAATCCTGGGGTTTCGTGGTGCTCGATGACTCGTACCCCACCCAAGGTGCCGTCCCTCTTGACGGAGACCAGCAAGCGAATGGGCCCTGCATAGCCATCCGGCACGATTGGTGTAAGGATCAGAGCGATGGGCTTTCCCTGATAGCGAACCCGATAAACCTCCGTCTGCTCGCCCCCCAGAAGATCGGGATCATGCACTTGAATGCGGTCCAACAGGGGATCGTTATCCATCAGCAACGCGCCCGTCTGGGGATCTCTGGGCAAAATTGCCTGAAATTTGGCAAGCATGGCTTCCCGCTGATTCGCCGCGATGCGCGATTCCGTCAGCATATAGGTGGCGGAGACCAACCCTACGCCCACAATAGCGAACGAACCGAGGATGATCCCAGCGATGAGGATGGCGATTCGATCATTCATCCCTGTCCCCTCCCCGAATCCGAGGGATGGCCGAACACGCGGGGTTGGGTGTATTGATCGATGGTGGGCACGGCGATGTTCATGAGCAGCACGGAGAACGCCACCGCATCCGGATAACCGCCCCAATGGCGGATGATGAAGACCAACAGCCCGATGGCAGCCCCATAGATCAACTGACCCTTGGGCGTCGTGCTCGCCGTAACCGGATCCGTGGCGATGAAGAAGGCGCCGAGCATGGTGCCGCCGGCGAAGACATGGAAGGCAGGAAAGGGAAAGACCTGGGGATCGTACAGCCAGAACAAACCCGCAGGAATCAGGATGCCTAACAGCATGGCCACGGGAATTCGCCAGCGGATCACCTTGCGCCACAGTAGGAACAGGCCGCCCAGCAGGAACCAGTTATCCACCCATTCCCAACCCTTTCCCCCAAAATCCCCCCACAGGGGACTTTGGCGGATCTCGGAAATCATGATGTCTTGGTCCAGCTTGGTGAACATTTCATCCAGGGGCGTGGCTGCGCTCACCGCATCCCAACTGAGATGGGGCGGCAGTTCACCGGTGAAGATCAGGCGCAAGGAGTCCCAGAAGGACAGGCTCACCAAATCCTTCGCTTGCAGCAGCTCGGGCACCGCAGGCGGAAGCCAATTGGTCATGGCCAGGGGATAGGAGACGAGCAGAAACACATAGGCGGCCATGGCGGGGTTGAAGGGATTGTAGCCCAACCCCCCGTACAGCTGTTTCACGATCACGATAGCGAAGAAGATGCCCAACAGGGTCAACCACCAGGGCAGGGTTGGGGGAACTGCCAGGGCGAAGAGCAGGGCGGTGACCACCGCGCTCAGATCCCGAATCGTGGGTAAGATGGGACGTCCCCGCAGGTAGAGCACCGCCGATTCAAAGGCCACGGCGAAGAAACTGGCCAACAGGGCATTGATGAGCACCCCCCAGCCGAAGTAATAGATCATGGCGATCAGCCCGGGCACCAGTGCCAGGATCACCTGAAGCATCTGCCAGTCCGTGCGGTTGAGGCGAGCCCCGTGGGGAGAAGAGAGAAGCCTCGGCATAGTTACTCCCTTTCGCGCTGGGTTTCTGATCTCATAGGCTGACGGCGCGCTTCCGCCGCCTCGATCTGGCGTTGCTGAGCTGGGTTCAGATTTCGGGTGTTCTTGGGCACCACCCCTTGCTTGGCCCGCGCTGCCTTTTTCTCCGCAACGCGCCGCTTCGCCGCTTCGATTGCTGCTTTTTTCGGATCTTCCGCAGCGCCAGTTCCCTGCTTCGCCAGCGCCGCTTTCTTCTTTCGCAGCTTAGCTTTGCGCTCGGCCTCGAGCTTCGCCAAGCGGGCTTCCTTCGCTTCGTGCCGCCGACGCGCGTGCTCTGCTTTCCGCTTCTCCTGTTCCCGAGCCCAACTCTCTGTCTTGGCATAGCGATAGTAGTGCACCAAAGGAATGTGAGAGGGGCAGACCAGGGCGCAGCAGCCGCATTCGATGCAGTCGAACAGATGGTAATCCTGAACTTTGTCCAGATCTTTGGCCCGGGCATACCAGTACAGCTGCTGAGGGAGCAGATTCATGGGACAGACAGCCATGCAGGCACCACAGCGAATGCAGGGGCGTGGAGGATCGGGATCGGGGGATTCCTCCGGCGTAAGCGCTAGCAAGCAGTTGGTTGCCTTGGTGACGGGAACCCGGGGATCTTGGATGACAAAGCCCATCATGGGTCCCCCGATGATGAGCTTCGCGCCCTCTGAACGGAGTCCACCTGCCTGTTCCAGCAGATCGGAGAAGGGTGTGCCGATGCGCACGGAAAAATTCTGCGGCTGGGCGATCCCCCGTCCCGTGAGCGTGACGATCCGGGAGATCAGGGGCTTACCCTCCAGCACCGCATCTGCGATGGCGGCCACTGTCCCCACGTTTTGACAGACGATGCCGATCTGGGCTGGAATACCGTGGCTCGGCACTTCCTTACCCGTGAGGATCTTGATGAGCTGCTTTTCCCCGCCCGAGGGATAGAGGGTGGGGATGGAAACGATCTCCGTATGTCCCTTGAGGTCGCTTTCCGCCAGCGCCAGGCGCAAGGCTTCCAGCGCTTCAGGCTTATTGTCCTCCACCCCGATGAGGCAGCGTTTTACATCGAGCAGATAGCGCAGGATGCGCACCCCTTGCAGGATGCGCCCGGCCTGCTCCCGCATGAGCCGGTCATCGCAAGTGATATAGGGTTCGCATTCCGCTCCGTTGACGATGAGCGTATGGATGTTCTGATCGGAGCCAGGATTGAGCTTCACGCTCGTGGGAAAGGCGGCGCCCCCCATGCCCACGACGCCTGCCCAGCGGATACGCGCTCGGATCTCCGATGGATCCAGGTTCCGATAGTCCAACAGTTCCGGTGGTCGTTCTCCCCAGGTGTCTTTTCCGTCGGTTTCGATGCAGATGCAGGGGGCGCTGAGTCCCGAGGGATGGGGAATGGGATGCTTTTCGATGGCTACCACGGTGCCGGAACTGGATGCATGAACCGGTGCGCTCACATAGCCCTGGGCCTCTGCGATCTTCTGCCCTGTGTAAACCTGTTCTCCCACCTGCACCAAGGGCTTGGCCGCTGCGCCGATGTGCTGTTGCAGGGGGAGGATGAGCTGCTTCGGCAACTTCGCGTCCTGGATGCAGGCATTGCGCGAAAGGCCCTTTTCATCGGGAATATGCAAGCCACCGTGGAACCGCCAGAGTGGACGGCGCAGTTGGGTGCGGATTCGAGCTGAATGCACTGGTTTCTCCTAGGCTGCATCGGCAAGGGATTCTCTCACCGGATAGGGCCATTTCCAATGGGTTACCTCTTCCTCGATGGGCACCATGTGGATGCATTCTACCGGGCAGGGCTTCAAGCAGAGTTCGCAGCCGGTGCATTCGCTGGCGATCACGCTGTGCAGCTGCTTCGCCGCACCCACGATGGCATCCACCGGACAAGCCTGTAAGCAGAGGGTACAACCGATGCATTCCTGTTCGTCGATCACCGCCACCGCTTTGGGCTTTTCCGCATCCTCCGCCAAGGCCATGGGTTCCCTGCCCAGGAGGTCCGCGATGGCTAACATGGTCGCTTCTCCACCGGGCACGCATTTATTGATCGCTTCATCTTCCTTGACGATGGCTTCCGCATAGGGCTTGCATCCGGGATAACCGCATTGGCCGCATTGCGTCTGGGGCAACAGGGCCTCTACCTGGTCCGCGATGGGATCTCCCTCCACGTGGAAGCGCTGGGCAGAATACCCCAGCAACAGTCCGAAAACCGTGGCCAGTGCTGTGATAGCAAGGATAGCGACCAGCATGGGGATTCTCCCTCAGACAGCAACCAAACCGGCGAAGCCCATAAAGGCCAGGGACATCAAGCCCGCCGTGATGAGTGCGATAGAAGCCCCTCGGAAAGGCTCGGGTACATCCGCCACATCGATCCGTTCCCGCATCGCTGCGAAGAGCACCAGGACCAAGGAGAATCCGACGGCAGCCCCGAACCCATATAGGGTGGATTCGATCAAAGTATGGCCTTCCTGCAAGTTCAATAGGGCGACCCCGAGCACCGCGCAATTGGTCGTGATCAGGGGCAGAAAGATGCCCAAGACCTGATAGAGCACGGGACTCGTTTTGTGCATCACGGTTTCCGTGAACTGTACCACCACAGCGATGACCAGAATGAAGGCAATGATGCGCAAATAATCGATGCCCAGGGGTTCCAGCAGATAGGCGTTCACCAACCAAGTTGTTGCGGAAGATAGGGTGAGCACAAAGGTGGTAGCCAACCCCATGCCGAGGGCGGTTTCCGATTTCTTGGAAACCCCCATGAAGGGGCAGAGCCCGAGGAATTTAACCAGTACGAAATTGTTGACCAGAACGGTCCCGATGAAGATGAGGGCGTACTCTGTCATGGGCGGTTTCCTACCGGAACAGCGATGCATTAGGATACGAGGGTAGCCCGCCGGAATACAACGGGCTTTTCCCTGCGGAAATCCCCCGGCTAAGCCCGCACAAAGGCCACCAGCAGGGCCACCAACCCGGCCACCAATGCCAAGGGCAGGATCACCGCCGCCCAATCGCCCTTCTTGGCCTTGGGTCCTTCCTGCTGCCAGTGCTGATAGGCGCGCCACGCATAGAAGGCCATCATACCTAGGGCGAGGGCCGCCAGCATCTTGAGAAATAAATCCATCGTTTCTCTCCCGAGATAAAAAAACCCCGGCGCGGGGGGCCGGGGTCCCAAGCTTGATTTACTTCAGCAATTATTCATCGCCCAGGATCCCGAGGATCTGCAACAGGCTGATGAAGATGTTGAAGATGCTCAGGTACAACCCGTAGGTCGCCAGGATATAGTTGGTCTCACCGCCATGGATGATGCGGCTGGTGTCGAAGAGGATGAAACCGCTCATCACCAAGATGATACCTGCGGAAATGGCCAGGCTCAGAGCGGGGAGTTCGAGGAAAATATTCGCGAGGGCGGCGAGGAAGATCACCATGATGCCTGCGAACAGGAACCCGCCCATGAAGCTGAAGTCCCGCTTGCTGTGGAGGGCATAGGCGGATAGGCCCAAGAAGATGAGGGCAGTGCCCCCAAAGGCGGTGGCGATGATCTCCGGTCCCTTGGGCAGGGCGAGATACAGGGTCAGAATGGACCCGAGTCCCAACCCCAGCAGGCCGGTGATGAGGAAGATCACGCCGATGCCCGCGCTGGAATTGGCGGTGCGGGGCAGCACGAAGATACCCAAGATCATGGCCACGATCACCGAGGCCAGATAGACCCAGCTCGGCAGGGCGAAGAACATGGACACCCCCGCCATGATCGCGCTGAAGGCCAGGGTAGCGGACAGCAGCATATAGGTATTCTTTAATACCTTGTTCGCAGAAACGACGCTTGATTGCGCATCGGAAAGGGGATAAGGCTGATTGGCCATGGGGCTTTGCTCTCCTGTCGATGGAAAATGGATGGAAGGGGAAACTGGCTGATTGGATTTGGATCCCGTAGGCAGGTTCCCTGCCTGGACCCATCGGTTCATCGAATAATTGGTATACTCAGTTTCCTAATTCTAGGGTCGAAATCCGATCGATCCAACCGTAAGCTTCGGAGAGGTGGCTGAGCGGCCGAAAGCGGCGGTCTTGAAAACCGTTGGGGAGCGATCCCCCGTGGGTTCGAATCCCACCCTCTCCGCCATTCGCGCTGGGGACAAGACAGCATTGCCTAATCACCCTTCCGCGGCTCCTCGAAGGGGGATCGATGATCCCGCACCCACTGGATGAGTGCCTGCACCCCCTGAGGCACAGAGATCTCCGGTGCCCAACCCAAGCGTTCTTTGGCCTTGCTGGTATCGCAGACGAAGACTGGCTGATCTCCTGGCCGCCAACCCTCCCAGTTCAGGGCGATCTTCGTGCCGAGTTCTGATTCTAGATCAAAGTTTCCGGGCGCTGAAGCCGCCGCCTCTAAGACATTGAAAGTGCCCAATGCATTGATTGCAAAGTCTTCCCGAGGGTTTTCCACTGAGGTGGTCACCGCCACTTGGGCGGCGAGGTGCAACAAAACTGCGGGACGATTCGCGGCGATCCGCTGGGAGAGCGCCGGACAGTCTCGAATATCTATGGGAAAAAACGCGACGGCATGCTGTGCCTGAAGCCATCGGAGATTCTCCGCCGCCCCCCGTCGAGACAGGTTGTCGATCACTGTGTCCCGCCAACCCCGTTCAGCGAAAGAGTCCGCGCTGTTGACCCCGATGAAACCGGCTCCGCCGGTGATGAGCATGGTTTTCTTCACTCGATCGGTTCCTTACGTTGAGAATGCAGCTTGCAACAGGCCCTCTTCCCAATGTTTCGCAACCCAAATAGCCCAATGCCGAGACCAATGCCAATGTTTCGGCACGCGTTCAGAGAACCAATGGGCGATGGGCGTGGAAAAGCCTGTCTTGGCTCTTTGCTGAACCGATGTGGGCAGCGGGGGTGAGGGCGCTTGGGCTAAGCATTGTTTGCTCCGCAGATCTGCCCCTTGCGCGCCCAAGATCCCAGGTGCTAAGCGGCGCAACAGCACTGGATCCACGAAGGGCACCCGAATTTCCAAGGAATGGGCCATGCCTGCCCAGTCTGTATCCCGCAACAGCTGATTGCGCATGTAGAAGCCAGCTTCTAAGCAAGCGATCTGGGCATAGGTGGATTGAACCCCTGCAACGCTCTCCCGCAACTGTTCCTCTAGCTGCAATCGTTCCAGCCCTTCCGCCACCAGGTCGGGTTCCAGCCACTGGGGCAGTTCCCAAGGTAGGAACAACCCCCGCCGCAGGAGCCAAGCGCCGGTCAGGTGGGGCGCATATTCCAGAAAGGCTGCGCCCTTTGGCGGCAGGGGATAGCGGCGGGCCGCCTGCCGATAGAGGTATTGGAAAGCGGAAACCAGCTTGGGCCAGCGGGCTGCCCAGCCCCAGCGACGGTTCCAGCGGGGAATATCCCGGAACGCGGGATAACCACCGAACCATTCATCGCTGCCGAGGCCGGAAATCGCCACCTTCCAACCCGCTTCCCGCGCGGCCTTGCTCACCAACCAGGTGTTGAGACCGTCGACGGTCGGTTGATCCATGTCTGCCAGGAAATCGGGCAGATCATCCTGAAAGGCTTCTTTCGAAACCTGGCGGCTGTGATGGCGGAGACCATAGGTCTGGGCGATCTGGGCAGCGAGCAGGGATTCATCTGAGGTGGTGCCCGTGAATTCCGAAAAGGCCAGGGTGAGGGTGTGGGTATCCGGGGCGATCTCTCCCAAAAAACCCGCCAGCGCGCCGGAATCGATGCCCGCCGAGAGAAAGAGCCCCACGGGCACATGGGCCACCAGATGATGGCGAACGCTATCCAGGACGGCGGGCCGAAGGATTTCGGCAAGGGGAGCTTCGGGTGGGCTCCGTTCTGCCGAAGCCCAAAGTTGAGGAAGGCTAGCATAGGGCTTCCGCACGGGTTGCCCGCCGCTCTCCAGACGCAGCCAATGACCTGCAGGCAGGGATTGAATCCCTCGGCAGCAAGTCCAGGGCTCGGGCACCGACCCCAGGAGGAAAAAACCGCAGAGTCCTGCCGGTTCCAAGGTGGGCCGCTGTGCCATCCCGGCCAGCAGCGCCCTGACCTGAGAAGCTACCCAGAGGGTCCCGCCCTGCAAGGCATAATACAACGGCTTGATGCCAAAGGGATCTCGGGCCAAGAACAGAGAACGGGATCGGCCATCCCAGAGGGCGAAGGCAAACATGCCCCGCAGTTGCGCCAGCATGGCTTCCCCTTGCACCGCATAGAGGTGCAACAGGACTTCTGTATCGGAATCCGTGTGGAAAACATAGCCTTTCCGTTCCAAGGCAGCGCGAAGCGCCCGATAATTGTAGATCTCCCCATTGTAGCTGATGACCAGCTGGCCATCCGCACTCTTCAAGGGTTGGGCGGCACGCGGGCTGAGATCCAAGATGGAAAGCCGCCGGTGAGTGAGACCGACCCGCCCATCTTCTGAAATCCAAGTGCCCCGACCGTCCGGGCCTCGGCGCTGCATCTGATCCCCCATGCGCTCCAAGGCATCCCGATCCAGGGGGGGCGCGGTATCCGCATAGGCAAAGAGAGCTGCGAGACCGCACATGTTCAGCTCAATAGCTTCCGGTACAGATCGAGCACCTGACGGGCGGTTTCTTCCCAACGAAACCGAGCGGCTTGGGCGAAACCCCGCTGAATCTGCTGTTCCCGAAATGTTCGATCCGTCCACAGGCGTTCCACGCCCTGCGCTAGTGCAGCCACCTCCTCCGGGGGCGCTAAAATCCCCCCGTCTCCCACGGCTTCTGGCAGGGAGGCCGCATGGGAAGCCACCACGGGCGTGCCGCAAGCCATGGCTTCCACCGGTGGCCAGCCGAACCCCTCGTACCAAGAGGGAAAGAGCAAACAATCCACCGCCCGATAGAGATCGGGCATGGCGCTGGGAGCGAGATAGGCTAGGGAAACGATCTGTTCCTTTCTAGTAGCCCCCTGATACAAGGCCTGCCATTCCGCCGTATTCCTCCCCAAGCGCACCAGGAACAGTTCTCGGGGATAACGCTGCCAGAGCTGCTCCATCACCTGCAAGCTCGTGGCTTGATTCTTGTAAAACGCATCGCCGGTGATCAGCACCAGCCAACCGGAAACGGGCAGATGCAGCTTGCGGCGCAGGTTGGCAAGGTCCAAGGTTGCTTGGGGATGATAGCGCTCGCTGATTCCGGAGTAGATCACGGAGATCCGCTCTTCCAAACAGCCGCAATGCTCCACGAGATCCCGCTTGGTGTTTTCGCTGATGGCGATGAGATGGGCGGCCCTGGCATAGAAACGGGCGGTCCACTCCGCCAGCCAGTTCCGGCGGATCTTCACCCCAGGGATTTGTCCCCGACCCGCCAGGATGGGAATGAGATCGTGCACCGTGACCAACGTGCGCACCGGCGGCAGCACCTGCATCAGATGGGCATAGCCGTGATCCAGCACATGATA
This sequence comes from Chromatiaceae bacterium, assembly GCA_027078745.1. Lineage (GTDB taxonomy): Bacteria > Pseudomonadota > Gammaproteobacteria > Chromatiales > Chromatiaceae > JALWWO01. The sequence continues at coordinate 19,193 of JALWWO010000017.1, read as the reverse complement.
GAGATCCGCCCGCAATCCGCGCACTTGTCGGGGATAATCCAGATAGCGCGCGGTGCGCATCCGCAGATTCGCCCGATCCGGCAGCCGTTTGGTCAAGGGCGCAAGTTGCGGCCGATAGTCAGCGAATTGCATCCCTTCGACCTCCTGAGCGCGCAGGGCTGCCAAGAGATGATCCCCATAAACTTCCATGCTGATGCGCTGATCTTCTCGGAAATCCCGCAGCAGAAGGATGGAACGTGTTTCCATCTACCGAGATCGCAGCAGGGTTTCAAAATAGGGGATGGTGCGCTTTAACCCTTCTTCCAAAGGGATCACAGGTTCCCAGCCCAGCTTTTCCCGCGCGAGGCGGATGTCCGGTCTGCGCTGGGTGGGATCGTCGCTGGGCAGGGGTTTATGCACGAGGGAAGAACGGGAACCGGTGAGCTCAATCACCTTTTCCGCGAGCTCCCGAATACTGAATTCCCCTGGGTTGCCCAGATTGACGGGACCGAGGAAATCTTCCGAGCTGTCCATGAGGCGTACGAAGCCTTCGATGAGATCGTCCACATAGCAGAAGGAACGGGTCTGTTCTCCACTTCCGTAGAGGGTGAGGGGCTGATTCTGCAGGGCTTGCATGATGAAATTGGATACCACCCGCCCATCGTTCGGATGCATGTGCGGGCCATACGTGTTAAAGATGCGCGCGACCTTGATGGGCAATCCGTGCTGCCGGTGGTAGTCGAAAAAGAGGGTTTCCGCGCAGCGCTTGCCTTCGTCATAGCAGGAGCGGAGTCCGATGGGATTCACATGCCCCCAGTAGCTTTCCGGTTGGGGATGCATCTGGGGATTGCCGTACACTTCGCTAGTGGATGCCTGAAAGATCTTGGCGCCGGTGCGTTTGGCCAGGCCCAACAGATTGATGGCCCCGTGCACGGAGGTTTTCGTGGTCTGCACCGGATCATGTTGATAATGGATCGGCGAGGCCGGGCAGGCGAGGTTGTAGATCTCATCCACTTCCACATAGAGGGGAAAGGTGACATCGTGGCGCAGCAGTTCGAAATAGGGGTTGCCCAGCAGATCCAGAATATTTTCCTTGGCACCGGTGAAGAAATTATCCACGCAGAGCACCTCGTGCCCGTCTTCGAGCAGGCGCTTGCACAGATGGGAACCGAGAAAACCGGCCCCACCGGTGACCAAGATGCGTTTTCTGTAGGTCTTCACGATCGCTTCGTATCCTGTTCCAGAAACCATTGGTAGGTGGACTGCAAGCCCTCCTCTAGGGAAATCCTGGCCTGCCAGCCGAGCTGCTGCAAGCGGCGCACATCCAACAGTTTCCTCGGCGTGCCGTCAGGCTTCGTGGTATCGAAGCGAATTTCCCCGGCATAACCGACGATCCGAGCGATCTTCTGGGCGAGTTCCCCGATGGACAGATCCTTGCCCACGCCGACATTGAGATGGGATAGCCGGGGGTGGGTATGGGCTGCATAGCGGGCTCGGGGCAATTTCATGACAAAAACGCAGGCATCCGCCAGATCGTCCACATGGAGGAACTCCCGCCTGGGTTGGCCCGTCCCCCAGACCTCCACCCAGGGTTTTCGGTTCACCTTGGCTTCGTGGAATTTCCGCAACAGGGCGGGGATCACATGGCTGTTTTCCAGATGGAAGTTATCGCCGGGCCCATAAAGATTGGTGGGCATGAGGCTGCGGTAATCGGTGCCATATTGGCGGTTATAGGATTCGCACAGCTTGATGCCCGCGATCTTCGCGATGGCATAGGGTTCATTGGTGGGTTCCAGGGGGCCCTGGAGCAATTCGCTCTCCCGCATGGGTTGGCGCGCTGCTCTGGGATAGATGCAGGAACTGCCCAGAAAGAGCAGCTGTTTCACCCCGGATTGCCAGGCCGCATGGATTACATTGGCTTCGATGAGGAGGTTTTCATAGAGGAATTCTGCGGGATAGCGATCATTGGCTTGAATACCTCCGACCCGAGCCGCGGCCAGCACCACCCAATCCAAGCGTTGATCCTGGAAAAAGGCGTTTACGGCCGCTTGATCGGTGAGATCCAATTCCCCGTGGGTGCGGGTGATCAGATTCTCGAAGCCCTCGGCCCGAAAGCGACGACAGATGGCGGAACCCACCATGCCCCGATGCCCTGCCACATAGACGGATGAATGGGAATGCAGCATTGATTGCTCCTGATCTCGGTCTTCTGGGGACGAGAAATTTCCATTGACCAGTTAGAAAGGTTGTACGGCGCAAGACCTTGATTAGCGTGTGGCGGCAGATAAGACGATTCTTTCGATTGGTGGAGCAAGCTGCTCAAGCTATCAAGCCCTGGGGAGGAGCAGGGGTTTGCCGTAGAGCCGGCCGATGCCATCCAGGATCAGAATCAGCCCAAGGCCCATGAACAAGGTGATGGCCACCCGTCTTCCCCAATCGGTAAACTAGTTTCCCAGGACGGCGAACCAGGATTTCGCCCGAGGGCCGACCCAGAGATACAGCAATGGGAAAATCATCAGGGGCAGGATGAAAACCAGATTGTAAAAGAGAAGTGCCGTCAGCATCCCAGCGGGGGAAAAATCCTCCCTCAAGATCTGAGCGATTCCGGCGAAATAGGGCAGTGCGCTGGGAAAGCCTGTGAGGATGAGCAGCGCAGCGAGGAGGAATCCTTGCCATGGGCTCAGGCTATCGGGGCTTCGGGCTTGGCGCTTCCCGCCTCCCTTGCGAATGCGATGGGCAAAGGCTACTAAGAGCAGACCGATGCAGATTTCCAGGATCCCTTTCCCCCAAGCCGGTTCCTGATGCCACCAATCGGAGAACAGGGCTCCGAAGCGATCGAGCAGGGCATCGAAACCGAACAGCAGCGGGATCCCGAGGAAGAAGTTGCTGAGGAAGATGCCTGCCATAAAGGCGAGGAAACCGCGCATCGGTCGCTCGCCCCCCAGGAACAGCATCAGCGGCACGACGGCCACGGGAATCACGTATAGGCCATCGATGAGCGCGATAGAGGTCAAAGTGAGCAGCAGTGCCCCCATAGCGCGATGCTATTTTTCTTCGGACTTTGAATCAATGGGCTGTAGGGATTCATCTGCCAATCCCACCAACAGGGCTTCCCCGTCGGATCCCACCCGAAATTCCCCATAGCGTGCCCGCTGCCATCGTTCAGCCTCTCCCTCTCGGAAATACCAAGCATCGCTGACCAAACCCCAGCGCCCATTTTTCTTTCGGAGCGCTAGGAGGAATTCATTCGGCGCCAGGGGGCTCTTTCCATCCCAGAGACGCAACAGGGTAGCCACCCCGCGGGCATCCCGCCGCGCGACCACCCGGGGTTTCCGCAGGCGGAGCAAAGAGACCTTTTGCTGCACCTCGCTGGGAATGGCGAAGCGGAGTCGCATATAGTCCCCCTGCATCAGGGAACGAGGATCTACAGGTGCCAAGGGCACGAAGACGGGCTGACCCTGAGCGATGAGCTGTTCCTTCTGCCAGATTTGGAAATTGACCGCGCCCAAGGTGCTCAAGGCGCTCAGCAAGATGAGCCAAGCAGCAAAACGGTTGCTGCCCTCGATCTTGAGCGCTGGTGCTCGGAACCTTTTTTCCAGATTCCACCAGGCGAGCAGTCCGATTCCCAGCCCCACGGCCAGCAGGATCAACGCTTTTTGGGCTAAGGGCCATTGCAGCTGGTAATAGAAACTGCCGAGGATCCAGATGGCTGCCAGCGCGGCGATGCCCGCAAGTCGCCATCGGCCTGTGGTGGCGCTCACCGAGAGCACGAGCCAGACCCCCCCCAAGCTGGGGAGAAACCAAGCCAGGACAGCGAGGACGAGACCGATGCCCAGCACCCAAGGTTGGCCCAAGCTGGGCCAGCGCCAAGCGCCCCAGAGATGAGCTGCCACCATCAAGAGCACAGAAGTCAAGGGTAACCACAGGGGCATCTGTAACCATCGCCCAAGCCCGCCCGTTGCTGCCGAGGCTAGGGCGCGGGTGGAAGGTTCCAGCACGGAACCCACCAAAAAGGTCATGCCTGAAATCCAAGCGAGGGTCACCAGCACCGCCAGAATCCAGCCGCTGCCGATGTTTTCCCAAGCAGCTGCCCAGGGCAATCGCGTTTTTGCCAGCGCTGTTTGACCCCAGAGGCTGAGCAGCCACAAAGCTAAGGCAAGATGCAGCGCAAGCCAAGGGGACCCTGTGCGAAAGAAGAACGGGAACCAATGGCTTCTCCCCGTGAAAATCAAGGTCAGGGCAACCACAATCCCCAGGGCTGCGGTCATCCCCAAGAGCACCTGAATCCAGGATTGGGGGAGCCTTACAGCTAACATTAAGGCGAGCACACCGAGCAGCGCCGCAGCGGTGGCATCGGAGAAATCCCGAAAGAAGCCGAAGGCCAAACTGATCAGCCCCACCACCAGCAGGGGAAAGGCCAGCTGTTCCAAAAATAGGGAGCGCTGGGCGTTCCGCAAAAGGTGTAGGGAAATGATGAGCACTAAAAGGCCCACCAGATAGGGTGCTGAGCGATACTGAAAAAGCGTGCCGAAGAACAGTCCCAGTGCTCCCAGCAGGGGCAAGATCACCAGCCAGGCGCCCAAGGCTGTGAGCAGGATCACCGGCCAGGGGTGAGCGGGTTGATCCGCTCCCCGCGCTTCCTGAGGGAGCAGACCTTCCGCGATGGCCGCTGAGATCACAGCGGATAATCGGGATTTCATGACAATGCCTCCCTGCGATGCCGCGCTAAGCGCAGGAGACCCGCCACGGAGCCGGCGAGGATCAGGGCGGCGGCCAATCCAAGAAAGAGGAAAATCCCGATCAAATCTCCTGCATCTGCTCTGCGCATCAAATCTTTTAACAAGGCCCGTGCCAGCCCAGCCACAAGCAAAGTATCCAGTCCCAGCACGATGGCGCTCAGGGTGCCGATCTCAAAGAGGCGGGGATGGAGCAGGAGCAAAAAGGCTCCCCCGAGGACTGATAGCCCGAAGCCATAAGCACTGCCCATCGGATCTTTGAACAATCCGCTGAGAGCGGTCAGCAGGATGAGGAGCACGGTCAGGGTCGTTGCCGTGCGCAGAGAGACCAACCCTGCGCCACTCAGAAAACGAAGGGGGGGGCTGAGCCAAACCATGACTAATCCCGCGCTGAACCAGGCCAGCAAATACGCCTGATTACCTTCCCCCCCTCGAGCTGGGTTATCGGTCTGTTCCCAGAGGGCGATGGCAGAGAGCATGACCAAAGCCCAAGGGGTCCAGAGCACATCGGAACGGACCGCCAGGGCTAGGGGAAAGCTGAGCAACGCCCACCAGGCGAAAAGCTGCCAGGGATCTGCCCCCGTCTGATAGGTCTGCCCAAAGTAGGCGAGCAGGGTGCCGATGCTCAGGAAGGCGGCAAGGCCGAAAATGGGTCGCGCCTGTTGAAGGAAGAACGCGCCCAGGCAGGAGAGCAGCAGCCAGCCTTGCAGCAAGGCGAACTGACCCATTCTGCCCAGCGCATCCCAGTTGGCGGCGATCCAGAGGATCAAGCCGAATCCCGCCAGGGCAGCGCTTACGATACCCATACCCAAGGGCAGCCGGTGCCGAAGACCTGGGGGTTCTGCATCGACGAGTAGAAACAATCGTTGCATCGCAGCTCCGTCAAGGCCGTAACGGATGCCGAGGGCATAGAGGGCAGGGCGCGGATTCATGGACGTTTCCCAGCAGCTGGAAGCGAAATTGTTATCGCAGTATAGCGCCTCATCAGTCTGTTCTGCGGATGTGGGAACCTCTCTACCAGTTGCCGATCAGTGCTATGCTTGCCTTTTAGCAGAAGGGGCCAGGCATGAGCAGTTCCATCAAAAATTTACTCGCAGATCCTTCGCTCGGTTTGGAAGTGGCTGCCGGTGTTCGGGGACTCGACCGGAAGGTTCTCACTCAAGAACTCAACCGCCCCTGCTTGGAATTGACCGGCTATTTCCAGGCGTTCCGGTCGGAACGCATCCAAGTCTTCGGCAAGGGGGAAGTGGGCTACATCGAGGAATTTTCCCAGCGAGTGGGGAGCCAGTTGCGGGCCTATCTGGATCAGATCTTTAGCAGCAACGTGCCCTGCGCCATCGTGACCAATGGATTAGCACCGCCTACCCTGCTCCTAGAGGTGGCGAACGACCACGAAGTCCCCATTCTCACCTGCCGCCACCGGACGACCAAGCTCTACAAACGCCTCTGGGAACATCTGGACCGGGAGTTCGCACCGGAGATCACCCAACACGGTGTGTTGCTAGACATTCACGACATCGGCGTGTTGATCCTGGGAGATAGTTCCGTAGGTAAGAGCGAATGCGCTCTAGAACTGATCCGCCGCGGGTTTCATCTGATTGCCGATGATCTGGTGACCATCCAATGCTTGAGCGATTCCCAATTGGTGGGCCGCGCTACAGAGGTGTTGCCCTATCATATGGAGGCCCGTGGCATCGGCATCATCGATATCCGCCGTTTGTTTGGGGCGGCAGCGGTTCGGCCCTATAAGCGCATCACCCTGGCCATCACCCTGGTGGAATGGGAACAAGCGGGGGAGATTGACCGGTTGGGCCTGGAAGAGGAGACCATCGAAATTTTGGAAGTCTCCATCCCTCATATCAGCATTCCCATCCGCCCTGGACGAAACGTGGGCACTCTGGTCGAGATCGCTGCCTTAAACCAGAAGCTCAAGAATCTGGGTGTCCATACCGCACGGGAAGCAGAAAAAGAGGTGATCGCTTCCTGCAACCCGCCAGCCCAGAAAGGGAAAACCTGAGGAAGCGGCATGCATGCACTGCATTGAACCCAGGATGCCAGGCCCTGCATCCTGCACCTTAGGCGTAGCCACCCCGAGCTAGGCCCCGAGGTCCGCGGGCGAAATAGCTCGGTCGTCCGCGGGGCACCACGGTCACACCCCCTGGCGTGACCGAGTAACGCTGCCGGTCTTGATCTGCGTCGAAGCCGATCTGCGTGCCCGCCTCGATATAATTGTGGCGGTCCACGATGACCTTCCGCAGGCGGGATCCTTTGCAGATCCGCACATAGTCCATGATGATACAGTCTTCCAGCTCCACATCTTCCTCGATGACTGCTTCCCGCCGCACGATGGAATTGTGAATTCGGGCGCCATCATGGATGACCGTGGCTGCTCCCAGCAAGGTGTTGCGCAGTTCCCCCCCGAGCACCCGTGCTACTGGACCTTGATAGCCGCTGGAATAGATGGGCCACTGGGGATTGAACATGTCGAACACTGGCTCACCCCCGAGCACATCCTTGTGGGCTTCAAAATAAGCATCGATCGTACCCACATCCCGCCAATACACCCGCTGTTCATAGGGTTTGATCCCGGGAACCTCGTTAGTGGCAAAGTCGTAGGCCACGAGCTTATGAGTGCGTAACAGTCGAGGCAGTACATGGCTGCCGAAGTCCGTCTCCCCATTTTTCTTAGCCTCTTCCAGGGCGTCGAGCAATACTTCGGTGCTGAAGATGTAGTTTCCCATGGAGGCGAAGGCGCGTTTGGGATCATCCGGCATGGGGGTGGGATGGGTCGGCTTTTCCTCGAAGGCGGTGATGCGGCCCTTTGCGTCCGTGGCAATGACGCCGAAACCGCGGGCATCCTCCAGGGGTACCGGCAAGGCAGCGATGGTCACATCCGCTTGATGCTGCTGATGCCAGGCGACCATCTGGCGGATGTCCATGCGGTAGATGTGATCCGCACCGAACACGGCGACCAGGTCCGGCGCATGTTCTTCGATCAGGTTGCTGTTTTGATGGACCGCATCCGCCGTGCCTTGAAACCAGTTTTCCCCACTCATCATCTGGGGGGGAACCACGGTGACGAACTGATCTCGGAGCAAAGGGGAGATGATCCAACCTTTGCGCACATGTTCGATGAGAGATTGGGATTTGTACTGCACCAATAGATAAATTGTATTAATACTAGAATTTACTAGGTTACTTAATACGAAATCCACGATGCGGTAGCGAGCGCCGAAGGGCACCGAAGGTTTAGAACAAAGCGTGGTGAGGGGCTTTAGACGGGAACCTCGCCCCCCCGCCATGACAAAGGCGATGATTCGACTGGTCTGCATTACTACCTCCTTGCATTGCGGGTGATCGGCAGAAAACCCCTCTATTATGGTACCTTCCGCAGCGCTGATCCACGGTTCCCGAGTTGCCCCAGAACAAAAACGCAGTAAATTACTTCACCCGATTGCAGTCTTTTTAGGGAGTAATGTTTGATGACTATCCGGCATCCCGTACCTCGACGTCCGGTGATCCTCATCATCTTGGATGGGTTCGGTCTCAACCCTGCCAAAGCCCATAACGCCGTCGCTCTGGCAAAGACGCCTAATTTTGACCGCTACTTTGCAACTCATCCCCATACCACGCTGCAAGCCTCCGGGCGAGCGGTGGGTTTGCCGGATGGACAGATGGGCAATTCCGAAGTGGGTCATATGACGCTAGGTTCTGGCTGCCGAGTCCGCCAAGATCTGGTGCTCATCGACGATGCCATCGCAGATCGGAGTTTCTTCGAGAATGCCGCCCTCTGCGCCGCTGTAGACCGAGCGGTAGAACGGCAGCGACCTGTTCACCTGGTAGGCCTGGTCTCCGATGGGGGCGTGCACAGTCATGTGAACCACCTCCTCGCCCTCATCAAGCTCTGCCGCCGCCGAGGGGCAAAACCCATGGTGCACATGATTACGGACGGACGGGACACGCCGCCTCGTTCCGCCAGTCAATATCTGGGCGCATTGGATCACGCCTTGGAATCCGCTGATGGGCGGATCGCTACCGTGATCGGTCGCTACTATGCCATGGATCGGGATAACCGCTGGGAGCGCACAGAGCGCGCTTGGCGAGTGCTCGTGCAGGGACAGGGCCAGCGGGCCGCTTCTGCCCAGGAGGCCATTCAACAGGCCTATGCCCGAGGGGAAAACGATGAATTCATCCAGCCCTCTTGGATCGAAGGAGGCACCAAGATCGAGGATGGGGACAGCGTCATCTTCTTCAACTTCCGCAAGGATCGTCCTCGGCAGTTGGTGCGCGCTCTCTGGCAACCGGATTTCGACGGTTTCGACCGAGGGGTTTTTCGGGGTGCTGCCGTCACCTGCATGATGGAATATGATTCTTGGTTCGGGCTGCCCTTTGCCTTCGATCATGAAACCCCGCGCATCACCCTGGGAGAAGTGTTCAACAAGGCGGGGATCCCCCATTTCCACTGTGCGGAAACCGAGAAATATCCTCATGTGACCTTCTTTTTCAACGGGGGTCGCAGCGAACCTTGGCCCGAGGAAGAACGGAAATTGATCCCCTCGCCCAAAGTGGCTACCTATGATTTGAAGCCGGAGATGAGCGCACCTGAGGTCGCAGAGGCCGCGATCCAAGCCCTGCGCACCCGCGCCTATCCCTTCATCGTGGTGAACTTCGCCAATGGGGACATGGTGGGCCATACGGCGGTGCGTCCGGCGGTGATTCAAGCGGTGGAAGCGCTGGATCGGGAGGTAGGCCGAGTTTTAGATGCGGCGGTGGCAGGGAATTATTCCGTCATCCTCACGGCGGATCATGGCAATTGCGATGAAATGGTAGATCCCATCACCGGAGAACCCCACACCCAGCACACCCTTTATCCGGTGCCCTGCCTGGTGATCGATGAAATTCCCTGGCGGCTTTCCATCGGAGCAGGGATCGAGCGCATTGCCCCCACGGTGCTCAACCTCTTGGGACTGCCTAAACCCGCAGAGATGCAGGGAGAATCCCTGTTGTTGGGACCGGTGAAAAGCTGATGCACAGCTATCTAGCCCTCTTGCGGCGGGTGATCGAGGAAGGCGCGGATCGGGATGATCGCACCGGCGTGGGCACCCGTTCTCTGTTCGGTCAGCAACTCCGATTCGACCTCCGGGCCGGCTTCCCCCTGCTCACCACCAAGAAAATTTATTGGAAGGCGGTGGTCTATGAACTCCTCTGGTTCCTGCGCGGCGAGACCAATGCCCGATGGTTGCAGCAACACGGCGTGCATATCTGGGACGCATGGGCTACAGAGGACGGCGCCTTAGGCCCGATCTACGGGCAACAGTGGCGCAGCTGGCGCTGCCCGGACGGACGCACCCTGGATCAGCTGGGAGCAGTGTTGCACGCCCTGAAGACCCGTCCCTATTCCCGCCGCCTGGTGGTCTCCGCTTGGAATCCGGCGGATCTGCCCTTGGACGGGCTTTCCCCCCAAGAAAATGTGCGGGCAGGCCGCATGGCCTTAGCCCCCTGCCATTGTCTCTTTCAGTTCTATGTGCAGGATGGCCTGTTGTCCTGCCAGCTCTATCAGCGCAGCGCGGATCTCTTTCTGGGGGTACCCTTCAACATCGCCAGCTATGCCCTGCTCACTCATCTCCTAGCCCATCAGGCAGGGCTTGCTGTGGGGGAATTCGTGCACACTTTCGGAGATGTACATCTGTACCGAAACCATCTCACGGAATCCATCGTTTTCGCCCAGCTCAAGCGGACCCCTCGCCCGTTGCCCCAGCTTCAGATCCGCCGCCGGCCGCCCTCTCTCTTCGCCTATGATTTCGAAGATCTAGCTCTGTTGAATTATGATCCCCACCCAGCGATTCCCGCGCCCATCGCGGTCTGATCGGAAGAAATCGTCATGACGGAAGCCCTGATCGACTACGGACTGTTTTTAGCGAAAACCCTCACCCTCTTGTTCGGGATCAGTTTTCTGCTCCTGCTCCTGGTCCGCGCCCGCAAGGCGATGGGTTCTTGGGAAGAAGATCGATTGGAAATCGTTTCGCTCAACAAGCGCTATCGCAGCCTGGCCCATCAGATCAAACAGGCTTCCCTGGGCCATAAGGATTTTCTGAAATTTCTGAAGGCGGAGAACAAGGCGAAGAAGGGTACCGATGAGAAAAAGAAAGCACCCCAGAAACGCCTGTTCGTGCTGGATTTCCACGGAGACCTCAAGGCCACGGAAACCGCCGAATTGCGGGAACTCATCACCTGCATCTTGCTGGAAGCCCAGGAAGGCGATGAGGTCTTGCTGCGCTTGGAAAATGCCGGTGGGCTGGTGAGCGAACACGGTTTCGCAGCAGCCCAGCTCCTGCGGCTGCGGCGCCAGGGACTGCGCCTGACGGTATCTGTAGATCGGGTGGCGGCCAGCGGGGGTTACCTCATGGCCGCGGTAGCGGATCGGATCATCGCCGCTCCCTTTGCAGTTCTGGGTTCCATCGGTGTGGTGGCCCAGCTGCCCAATTTCCATCGAGTGCTGGAACGGCACGGCATTGAGTACGAATTGCACACGGCCGGGGAGTATAAGCGCACCCTCACCTTGTTCGGGCAAAATACGGAGGAGGGGCGCAACAAGGTGCGAGAGCAATTAGAGGCTATCCACAGTTTGTTCAAGGCCTTTATTCGGGAGCATCGCCCCCATCTAGACCTGAGTCGGGTGGCCACAGGAGAATACTGGCACGGACAGCAGGCCTTGGAACTGGGGCTGGTCGATGCCATCGAGACCAGCGATGACTTTCTTCTGGCAGCAGCTCGAGAACGAGCGATCTACAAGATCGCCTATCATGCCCATAAACGGCCTTTGGAACGCTTATTAGCTTCGATTCAAGCCGCTTTTAGGTACTGAACTTCCGATGTGCGCTCAACCCTCTGTCTGGCTCCTTCTCCTCGGGCTTTTCTTCTGGTCAACCCAAGCGGCGTATCCGGAAGAAACCCAGCCCATTGCATCAGACTGCACCCGAGCGCAGGAGCGGTTGGCTTCCCAGCTCGATGCGCTGCGCACTGCATTGCAGGCGAGAATCGAAGATCTAAAGGGGGAACGGGATCTGTGCCAGGATGAGCTGAGGATTGCCCGCTTGAATCTGGATCAATCTCGGCATCTGGTGGAAGATCTGGTGCAATCCTTAGCGGATTGCCAACAGGGGAAGCTGGAGGCTTCTGCACAACGACCGGACCCGGATTGTCAAGCGCAGTTAAAAACGTTTTCCAAACGTCTGGCCCAAGCAGAGATCCAGAGCAAGCGCCTGCGGGCTCAGGTGATCGCGCAGGAAGAGGAAATCGCCCAGTTGCAAAAACAGCTGGAAGAAGTAGAAAGCTTGCGGCTTCAGGTGGCCAATCTGGAATCCGAACTGGCGGATCAGGAACAGAATGCGGAGGCTGAGATTCAGAGCTTACAACTTCAGATCGTTTCAGCCCATGCGGAACGAGACAATCTACAAGCCGCCCTCAACGAAAGCGAATGGGAATTAGAGGGGGTGAAGCAAAAGCTTCTGGATACCCAGCAAGCCTTGAAAATCGCTCGGGCTCGGCTGCCCCGATATGCGGGAGGCAGCGGACTGAGCGAACATCTGCGACAGAAAGCGGCCGATGGATTCCGGAAACTCCGAGCCTTCTACGCACACCCCCATCCCGAGCTCAGCCTCGCGGAATGGCGCAAAGAACGACAGCGCTTGCAGGAAGGCATCGCCAAATGGCAAGAAGCCCTGGCGAGCACCTTGGGCATGCGCCTGCTCTATCAGGTCCAATCTCAGGACACCTTGGAAAAGATCAGCGAGCGATTCTATGGCACACCTGCCTACTGGCAGCAGATCTATGCAGCCAACCGCCATCTGATCGATGATCCGCAACGGCCTTTGCCCGGCATCACCCTCATCCTCCCCGACTTAACCCCTTTGCAATAAGCCCTTGCCCGCGCCTGGTCCCCGATTTTCTCTCATCGTGCCCACTTTCAACGAGCGGGAGAATGTCGCCGTCCTGGTGCGGCGCCTGGACGCAGCCCTCGCGGGGATCTCCTGGGAAGTCATCTTCGTGGACGACGATTCCCCGGACGGCACTGCGGAGCTGGTGCGCGCCCTGAGCCAACGAGATGCGCGGGTGCGGATCCTGCACCGCATCCAAAGGCGCGGGCTGTCCAGCGCCTGCATCGAGGGCATGCTCGCCTCCGCCGCTCCCTTTCTCGGAGTCATGGATGGAGACCTTCAGCACGATGAAACCAAACTGCCCGAAATGCTCTACCGCCTGGAACGGGAAGCTCTGGATCTGGTCATCGGCAGTCGCTACGCCCCCGGGGGCAGCTTGGGCGATTGGCCCGCCTCCAGAAAGTTCATGAGCCGCGCTGCCACCCGCCTTTCCCGCTGGGTGCTGCGGGCGGATCTTCGGGATCCCATGAGCGGCTTTTTCCTAGTGCGTCGGGATTACTTTCAAGCCGTGGTGCATCGGCTCTCCGGCATCGGCTTCAAGCTGCTGGTGGATCTCTTCGCCTCCGCCACCCGCCCCCCCCGCTTTGCGGAAGTGCCCTATACCTTTCGACCGCGCCGCGCGGGCGCGAGCAAGCTGGATGGGCTGGTGGCCTGGGAATATCTCATGCTCCTGCTGGACAAGCGGTTCGGGCGCTATGTGCCCGTCCGCTTCATCCCCTTCGCCCTCATCGGAGGGCTTGGGGTGGGCGTGCATCTTTCCGTGCTCTGGCTCCTGTTTCAATGGGCCGGGCAACCCTTCGTGCGGGCCCAGACCGGCGCCACCCTGGCCGCCATGACCGCTAACTTCCTGCTGAACAATCTGTTCACCTATCGGGATCTGCGCCTGCGGGGCTGGGCCCTGCTGCGGGGTTGGTTCTCCTTCAGCCTGGCTTGCTCCGTGGGCGCCGTGGCCAATGTGGGCATCGCCACCTATCTGTTCGAGAGCCGATTTCTCGGGGATTGGGGCTGGATGCTCTCCGCCACTGCCGGCATCCTGGTGGGGGCCGTGTGGAACTATGCCGTGACCTCGGTCTATACCTGGAAACGGCCTAAGGATCGGTGCTAGCGATCCGAAGCCCCCAAGCGCGGGCTTCTTCCAGAATGGCATCCACATCCAGCTGGGGTTCTCCGTCTCGAACCAAGTGCCGGCCCGCCACCCAAACTTGCCGGATCTGGTCTCGGGTGGCGGCATAGACGAGCTGGGAAATGGGATGGTGGATGGGCTGGGTGTTGGGGGCGCGCAGATCGATGGCGATCAGATCCGCAGACTTGCCCACTTCGAGGGAACCGGTTTCCGCCTCCAGGCCCAGGGCCTTGGCTCCGTGGAGGGTCGCCATGCGCAGGGCTTCATAGGCGGGCAGGGCGGCCGCATCGCCCGACACCCCTTTGGCGAGCAAAGCAGCGGTGCGCAGTTCTCCCAGCATGTCCAGGTCGTCGTTGCTGGCGGCCCCGTCCGTGCCCAAAGCCAGGTGGATCCCCTCCCGCTGCAGCCGGGCCACCGGACAAAAGCCGCTGGCCAGCTTCAGATTGGATTCGGGACAATGGACGACGGAAACGCCCCCGTCCCGCAGGATCTCCAGATCCCCCATTTCCAACTGGGTCATGTGGACGGCTATCAGATTCGGCCCCACCAAGCCCAGCGCCCGCAACCGAGCCAAGGGGGTCTTGCCGCCGTGTTCCCGCCGCGATTGCTGCATTTCCTCTCGGGTCTCCTGAAGATGGATGTGCAGGGGCACTTGCAGTTCTCGGGCGAGGGCACCGGCCTGCACCAAGGCGGAATCGGAAACGGAATAGGGGGCGTGCGGAGCCAAGGCTGTATGGATCCGGGGATGTTCCGCATAGCGCTCGTACAGGGCCATGCCCTTCTCCAGATATTGGGCGGGATCCTTTGCATAGCGGGTGGGGAGATCCACCAGGATCATGCCCAGCACCGCCCGAATGCCCAGGGCTTCGACGGCGCGGGCGGTGGCTTCCGGAAAGAAATACATGTCGTTGAAGCAGACCGTGCCCCCCCGAAGCATTTCTAGCACCGCCAACCGGCTCCCCGCCTCTACCATGGCTTCGTTCACCCAGCGTTGTTCAGCGGGCCAGATGTGTTCCCGCAACCAGGTCATGAGGGGCAGATCATCCGCCAGCCCCCGCAGCAGGGTCATGGGGGCATGGGTATGGGCGTTGATAAACCCGGGCAACAGCACATGGCCGGGCAGATGGACTTCCCGTTTCGGCTGCAAGGTGCGCTGGGCTTCTGCGCTGGGCAGCAGAGCGCGGATGCGTCCCTGATCCACCGCCACCGCATGATCCTCCCAAAGGGTCTGTCGGTCGTCCATGGGCAGCACCCATTGGGCATGGATCAGTAACTCTGGTTGTATCATCAGTGCCTTTCCCCCCGTAGATTTCATCCCATTATCCAACAACAGGAA
Source organism: Chromatiaceae bacterium (assembly GCA_027078745.1). Lineage (GTDB taxonomy): Bacteria > Pseudomonadota > Gammaproteobacteria > Chromatiales > Chromatiaceae > JALWWO01. The sequence continues at coordinate 4,082 of JALWWO010000017.1, read as the reverse complement.
CGCCCCCATGCAGTCCCTTTCCGCACATCCCGATCATGCCATCCTCTGGCGGGAAAACCGCCTCTATCTGCTGGATCAACGGCAGCTACCCGCCCGAGAAACCTTTCTTGCGCTGGAAACCGCCCCAGAGACCGCCCGCGCCATTCGGGATATGGTGGTTCGGGGTGCGCCTGCCATCGGCATCGCGGCCGCCTATGGGGTGGTGTTGGCGGCGCGAGCCCGCTATGAAGCCTCCAAAGCCCGCTGGAAGCAGGAGATCGCCGCCGATCTGGAGCAACTCGCCGCCGCCCGACCCACGGCGGTGAATCTGTTCTGGGCGTTGCGGCGGATGAACAGGCGCATAGCGGACTTGGCAGCCGGCGATCCCGTGCCCCATCTGCTCGCGGAAGCTCAAGCCATCCATCGGGAAGATCGGGAAGCCAACCGACGCATGGGCGAGCTGGGGGCGGCGCTCATCCGGTCCCCCAGTGCTGTGCTCACCCATTGCAATGCGGGCGCCCTGGCCACCGGCGGCTATGGCACTGCCCTGGGGGTAATCCGCAGCGCCTTTGCCCAGGGCAAGATTCCGCGCGTCTATGTGGACGAAACCCGGCCCTGGCTGCAGGGCAGCCGGTTGACCGCTTGGGAACTCCAGCGATCGGACATTCCCGTAGTCTTACAGGCGGAGGGCGCAGCTGCCAGCCTGTTGGCCCAGGGCGCAGTGGATTGGGTCATCGTGGGGGCGGATCGCATCGCGGCGAACGGCGATGTGGCCAACAAGATCGGCACCTATGGCTTGGCCCTGCTCGCCCGCCATCATGGGGTTCGGTTCATGGTGGTGGCGCCCACTTCCACCATCGACGGAGCGCTTGCCAGGGGTGCGGACATTCCCATCGAAACCCGAGATCCGGAAGAACTCCTGCGCTGCGGCGGGCAGCGGCTGGCACCGGCGGGGGTGGCGGCCCGTAATCCGGTGTTCGATGTAACGCCGGCGGAATACATTGATGCCTTGGTCACGGAACAAGGCGTGCTAACCCCTCCTTCTCCGGCAGGCGTGGAATCCCTGCTCAAGCGCGCCGAGGGCGCAGCAAAAAGCCCGCAAGGCTCAGCATGAGGAAGACCCCGAGCACCGGAACGGGGCGTTCCCAGAAGGCCGCCCCCAGGGCAAACAGACTAAACCCCAGGAAGATCAGGGGGGGCAGAGGATAGAAGGGCAGGAGGAAGGGCCGATGTCCCTGGGGTTCCCGCCGGCGCAGCAGGAAGACCCCGGCCACCGTCAGGGAGGCGAACAGGCTGAGGGTGAAGCCCGCGAAGGTCAGCACGTCTTCAAAGGAATCCGTGAGGATCAAACCGGTTGCGAGCCCCTGTTGCAGCAGGATCGCCCGGGCGGGTGAACCGCCGGCATTGGCGGCGCGGAACGGCTTCAGCAGGGGGAGATCTTCCCCCATGATCTGCAACACGCGGGAGCCTGTGACCACCAAGGCACTGATAGAGGAGAGCAACAGCAGGCACAGCAGGAAGCTCAGGAGCTGGCCACCGAGGGGACCGAAGATCTGCCGGGCGGACAGGGCCCCCACTTCCAAAGTGCCCTGGAGATCCGGTAAGGGAATGGTGCGCAGAAAGGCCAGGTTGAGCAGGAGATAGAGGGCCGCCACCGCCAGGGTGCCGTAGGCAAGGGCCTTGGGGACGGTCTTTTCCGGTGCCTGCACCTCGTCCACCACATAGACCGCCGCATTCCACCCCCCATAGGCATAGGACACATAGATGAGAGAAAGGCCGAAGGTGGCGCTCCGCACCCAATCCCAGGTGGCGCGGGTGGGCCAGGGGGAGAGGCTGCCCGGCACTGGTTCAGCCGCGAGGGCGAGGAGGGCAAAGCCCAGGGCGATCCCGATCTTGAGCCAGGTAGTGCCCACCAAAAACCGCTGGCCGATCTCCGCCCGCGCTAGGTGAAACGCAGTGATGAGACCGAGCACGCCCAGGGCGAGCATCGGGGGCGGCAGGGGAACCAGCTGGCTGCCATAGCGACCGAAGGCCATGGCGGCCAGGGCCACGGGGGCGGAAAAGCCCACGGTGAGGGAGACCAGTCCGGCGAGCCGACCCAGCACCGGATGATAGAGTTGGGAGAGAAAATGATATTCCCCCCCGGAACGGGGCAGGCTGGCCGCCAGTTCTGCATAGGACAGGGCACCGCAGAGGGCGATCAGGGCCCCGAGCGCCCAGAGCAACAGCAGGGCCGCCCCATCGGGCACCGCCGCCGCCTGAAAGCCCAGGGTGGTGAACACGCCGGTGCCCACCATGCTGGCGATCACGAGCAGGACGGCGGAAGAAAGGTTGAAAATCCGGCGGGGCTGGTTCAAGGGGATAAAAAACGCGTTTCAGCAGCACAATCCGATGCGAACCGGATCTCTACCAGATGGCGCGGCGGTTCCCCCAGCTGAGGCAGCGCGTGCACCCGCGGGGAGAGCGCTGCTAGGCCTTTGAGTTCCTCTGCCGGATGCTTGCCCTTCATGAAGAGCAACCGCCCGGGCCGCTGCACCTGCGCTTGGGTCAGTTCGACGAGTCGAGGCACCGAGGCCACCGCTCGGCTGACGATCGTGCTATAGGGCTGCTCGGGTACATGCTGTTCCATTCGTTCCCAACAGAGGCGGACGTTGGGCAATTGCAACTGCAACTGCACCTGCCGGAGGAAGCGGATTTTCTTTCCGTTGCTATCCAGCAGCCAGAATTGCCGGTGGGGATGGCAGATGGCCAGGGGCACGCCGGGCAGCCCCGCACCTGTCCCCAGATCCAAAATGCGATCCCCGAACAGAAAGGGCGAGAGGGACAGACTGTCCAGCAGATGGCGGGGCACCATGTCCAGGGGATCCCGCACGGCAGTCAAATTGTAGGCTTGATTCCAGCGGCGCAGAAGCGCGAGGAAGGCGAGGAGCTGATCCGCCTGCGCCTCGGTTACCGACTGCCCCAGTTCGGCCAGCCCCGCCCGCAAGGCCCGCGCTTGGGCTTCCCGCAGGGCCGCTTTCGGTCCGCCGCCTCGGATCTCTGATAAGATCATAAACCCCGTAAACGCTTGGCAAAAGATGGTCTATTATGTCCGATCGTTTGATTCGCCGCTACACCGCCTATTTCCGAGGCTGGGCCACGGCCTTCGGGCCCCATGAAAAGCAAGAAGCTCAGGGCTTGACCTGGCTGTTCGGCCGCGATCAATTGGGACTGATCCTAACCCCCCAGATCAAACACTGCCTCTACGCCCTGTTCCTCGGTCCCCATCGCACGGAACCGCCCCAAATCCAGCTGAGCGAACAGCAGTTGCAGATTGGGGAACTAACGCTTCCCATCGAATCGGAAGAGGCCGCTCTCTATCAACGCCTGCTCTATCTGCTCCAATCGCCGGAGGATCTCCACCTCTTTCAAACCTATCATCTGATCTATCCCAGCGGCACTCGCATTCTCACCCTGAGCCGCCGCGCGCCCCTGCCTCTGGTCTATCGGGAGATCACCCCCTTGCGGGTGCGCTATGCCTCATGAACAAGCCCGATCTCCTGCTCATCGACGGAACCGCCTATCTGTACCGGGCCTATCATGCCATGCCCAGGCTGAGCAACACCCGCGGGGAGCCCACGGGGGCGATCCTGGGGGTGATCCAGATGTTGCACAAAGTCCTAGAGACCTGCCAACCCATGTATGCGGCCATGATCTGGGACAGCGGCGGCGAGACCTTCCGGGATGCCCTCTACGGGCAATACAAGGCCAACCGCCCGGCGATGCCGGAAGCCCTGGTGCAGCAGATCGCGCCGCTCGAAATCCTCATCCCCGCCCTGGGCGTGCCTCTGCTGCGGGTGCCCGGGGTGGAAGCGGATGATGTGATCGCCACCCTAGCCACTCAGGCCGCCGCTCGGGGCTTGCGGACCTGGATCGATACCGCTGACAAGGATCTAGCCCAACTGGTGAGCCCGCACATTCAGCTTTTCCACAGCAATCACGGGGAACTTTGGGATCGGGAAGCGGTGCGGCAAAAGTTCGGGGTGGCGCCGGAACAGCTCGGGGACTATCTGAGCTTGGTTGGGGACGCTTCCGACCATATCCCCGGCATCCCGGGCTGGGGC
>JALWWO010000016.1 GCA_027078745.1 Chromatiaceae bacterium | reverse complement strand
TGTCGTACATCAAGACATCGTGCCGGGAAAAAGCACATTAACAACCGAAGAAACCCTCAAGACATCGTGCCAAGGGCGGGCCAGGCGAGCGACCTTGGCGAGAAAAGAAGATGTCCAGCGGGCAGGCTTTTCTGGACGAGATAGAACCGGTTCAGAGAGGGGAAAGTCGTGGACAGCCAAACGTTTCCGATGGGGTGTATCCGGAGCAGCGTCAAAGAGGAGCAACTTTGCGCCCGACTTACGGAGGACAAGGGTTGCCCATACCCCTTGTCCGGGTTTGGCGTGAGGCACATCCCAGGAAACGTTGAGGAGGGAGATGGTGTTGTCGTCCAGCACTTTGCGCATGAAATGCACTTTGCCCTCATAGAGAGGGCGTTTCTGGGAAGCGGGCTGGATGTAGCCAGGGGTGCGGCGAGGCTGTCCATGTACGGTCGCAGGGGATTGTTCCTGCAAACGGCTGTGTGGCCTTTGTCGGTAGAGGGCAAAGAAGCGTTCGGCCTGGTGTTGCACGATGGAAAGGTCGCTGAGGTAGGTGTCTTCCCAAACGTGCCGGTTGTAATCCTGGTGGAAGCGTTCTACAAAGCCGTTGCTTTCGGGGTTGCGGATAGGAGAGAAGACCAGTTCTGTACCCACCAGGAGGGCCAGGCGAACCACTTTCCCCAATACGTAGGGGTGCGTAAAGCCTCCGCTGAAGCAGCCCTCGTTGTCGACCTGGGTGTACTTGGGAATTCCCAATTCCGCCCAGACCCTCAGCAGGAATGCCGCAGCATCCACTGAACGGCGTTGGGCATAGGCCCTCCCGCTTGGATAGCGAGACACCACGTCAATCGCATTGAAACAGGCCGCCCGCTTCCCCCCTTGCAAGTAGTGCGGGACAATATCAACCTGAATATGTTCCTGAGGTTGGGAAGCCTGTAAGTGTGGATAGTGTACGTTGGATGGCTTGCTGGGCTTGTAGGGACGCGTCATTCCTGCTTCCTGGAGCACGCGTTCAATAGATGCCTTGCTTGGCAAAGGCTGGACGCCTTGCTCCTTCAATCGGGTGCGGACAGCCTGCCCGCCAACATACTTCAACTTTGTGCCGCTGGCTGCTTCGGCTTCCAGT
>JALWWO010000015.1 GCA_027078745.1 Chromatiaceae bacterium | reverse complement strand
ATTACTACTTGATTTGTTTTTGTAAACCTTATAGTATAGTAGCCTTGTAGCTCTATCTATAGCTACAAACAGATAATATTTTTGATTATCAAACTTAGGCAGATAGGTAACATCGATATGCAGGTAGCCAGGTTCATACTCTTTGAAGAGTTTGGCTTTGGCTTTTTGAGCTTGTGGAACTTTGTTTATGTCGAATGACTTTAGCGTCCTATAGATATTGCTTCTGTTTGCGTGAGGTATCATCTCTTCAACAGTATCTACTAAATCATCAAGCTCCATCCACGTTAAAGTTCTTACGATGCGTATAAGTTCTTTCTCTAGGGATGTGAGGGCATAGTGTATTGTATTTGGTCTTGAGCTTTTATCTTCAATGAAATCTCTACTTCTCCACTTGTAAATAGTTTGTATGTTTACATTGTATTTGGTTGCTAATTCAACATTGGTTAAATCAGATTTTTGTATCATCTCTCTTAGATGCTGGTTTGTTCTGGCATTGGGGTGATAGACTTGTGACATAATTTAAAATCCTTATATGGTGTAAAGATTTTACTATCATGTGTATTAAGCTATCACTTTTTTCTTTATGTAGCTAGGCAACCATAACGTGGTGAAACTGGACAATTTATCTTTATCTCCTATACCAAATGGCAATACCTTTTCAACAGTTTTATCACCATAAACAATCTTAACCCTATAGGCAGAAGTTCCTTTTTTTGTGACTTCATCACTCTCTTCTAAGATACTCCATCGTGAAGATCTATCTATATTTTCTTGGAGTTGATTTTTTATCATGGTGTAGATTTTAGGGGCAGTATCATTACCATTTATATATGATGGGAAAATGTGTGTGCTAATATCTTCAGCTATATTAGTGTTTGTTGCGTTAAATGGTAGATGTCCAAACATCGATAAGTACCTACTATCATCGTTTTCATCTAACACATATTCATCGCTTCCATTTCGCATATTGCCCTGCGCAGATGCAACCCTATCTGCAACAGTCCCAAAAGCAGAAACATTATAATAACTCCCCATATCCCCTTCATTAATTATCTTAACTTTCGCACCTAAATAATACACAAATACTATCTAAAAAGCCCTTGGTCATGTGCAGATATACTGATTACATACATTGCCCTTGACATCCCAATATATTTATGAAACAGACACCCATATA
>JALWWO010000014.1 GCA_027078745.1 Chromatiaceae bacterium | reverse complement strand
GAACATGTCCGGCGGCGGTCGGGGCTGGGGCCGCGGTTACAACCGCTATCGGGATTGGTACGGCTACGGCCCCTACTGGTGGGGCGGTCCCTGGGGTTATCCCGCCTACGGCGTTCCCCCCTACGTAGCGCCGGTAGCCCCGGCGGTTCCGGCTGCCCCCGCAGCGGAAACCAAGTAATCCTTTCCTCTGCAGAAAAAACCGCGCTTCGGCGCGGTTTTTTTATGGGATGCTTTTTCTCCCGATTCTCTTGATCTGGGTTAGAGCAACTTCAAATTTTTTAAACCTTAGAGTACATTGGAAGTTCTTGCATTCTAAATCCAGAAAAACAATTGCCATAGTCCCATTTAGAGAAAAACAATTGCCATAGTCCAATTTAGCAATTACTGTGAACCATAATTTATGAGACATAACCCTTGAACGCTACGATCATCCCTAACTTAGTCAGCACCATTATCCCGGTTTACAATCGCCCGAAAATGGTAGTTCGGGCGGTGGAAAGCGTGTTGGCCCAGCGCTATCGGCCCATTGAGATTATCCTTGTCAATGATGGTTCTACAGATGACACTGCATCTGTGCTGAATCAGCTGGCAGAGCGATATCCGAAGGAAATTCGGGTGATCCATCAAGAAAACAAAGGTCCTGGATTGGCGCGAGAAGCAGGAAGACAATTAGCACAGGGAGAATTTATCCAGTATTTAGATAGTGATGACTGGCTGCTACCGAATAAATTTGAAGATCAGGTCAACGCACTGCGCGAACATCCAGATTGCGACATTGCCTACGGCATCAGCAGGGTAGTCGATCAAAATGGAACAGTGCTACACATTCCAGGAAAATTAACCGATCGGAAAATAGCTTATCTTTTCCCTACTCTGCTTGTCTATCGTTGGTGGGAAACTGCAAGTCCCTTATTTAGCCGATCCATCGTTGATCGGGTTGGTCCTTGGGAAGGCAGATATCGATTAGAGGATTGGGAAATGGAAGCACGAATGGGGCAATATAAACCTAAATTAATACATTGCGGAACCCTGGTATCCTATAGGTCTTTTCATTCAGGAAATCATGTCTCTCTAGAAGGAAGTGTTCATGATCGTATTCTAGATGAATACTGGCTCCTCCCCAGATTATACCGATATGCAATGCGTGCAGGTGTATCGAGATCTTCTCCAGAGATGCAGCATTTTTCTCGATGGGTATTCATGCGATCCAGGCATTTAGGGCAGCTGGGAGAATCGGAAAAAGCCTGGGAGCTCTTACAGTTATATGAAAAAACCAGTTTGCGGAAAACTACGGATTACTATTTAGTAAAGCTTGCAGCTAAGACCATCGGTTGGCGAGCTACAGGACAGTTATGCCGTTTGGTGGAACGGTATAAATCTGGAAATTCGTTGGACAAGAAATGACTGAGTATTTATGGCCAATTTTTCTATTATACCATCAGTTGTTTTGCAAACGCGCGGGCTTGCTGATCGATGGCTAGGAGGGCGTCCAAATCGTCCTCAGCAATTTCTGCACTGCCGAGTTTTTCCAAGGTGCGATTCACAAGAACGGGAATTTCGGTGAAGCGGATCTGTTCCGACAGAAAAGCGGCGACGGCTACTTCGTTGGCTGCATTGAGCACGACCGGCGCAGCGCCCCCCATCTCTGCGGCGCGATAGGCCAACTCCAGACAGGGAAAGCGATCCGGTTCCACCGGTCGAAATACCAGGGGATCTGCGGAGAAGAGATCCAGCGGTGGAACGCCGGAGACGATGCGATGGGGCCAGGCGAGAGCATGGGCGATGGGTGTTCGCATGTCCGGATTGCCCAATTGGGCCAGCACAGAACCATCCTGGTATTGCACCAGGGAATGCACGATGCTCTGGGGATGGATCAGAATCTGAATTTGCTCCGGCTTTGCGGAAAAGAGCCAGCAAGCTTCGATGAGCTCCAGCCCCTTGTTCATCATGGTGGCTGAATCCACCGAGATCTTGCGGCCCATGTCCCAATTGGGATGGGCGCAGGCCTGATCCGGCGTGACCTGAGAAAGCTGTTCCAAAGGATAATCCAGAAAGGGCCCGCCGGAAGCGGTGAGCAAGATCCGCGCTACCCCCACCGCTCCTAAATCTCCCTGAAAATCTGCGGGCAGGCACTGGAAGATCGCATTGTGCTCACTGTCGATGGGCAACAGTTGCGCGCCGTTCTTCTCGACTTCGGAGAGCAACAGGGCACCTGCGACCACTAAGGCTTCCTTATTCGCCAGCAAGATCCGTTTTCCCGCCCGGGCCGCCGCCAAAATGGGCAACAGGCCCGCCGCCCCCACGATGGCAGCCATGACCACTTCCACGGACTCCAGGGCGGCCACTTGAGCGAGGGCTTCTTCACCCCCGAGGATCTCCGGCGCTTTGGCATCATCGGAGAGCTTTTCCCGCAATCGCCGGGCGGCCTCTTCATCCGCCATCACTGCGAAATCAGGCCGATAGCGCTGGCATTGCGCGGCCATGCGCTCTACGTCTCGATGGGCAGTCAGGGCAACGATGCGATATTGATCCGGATGGCGAGCGACCACATCCAAGGTGCTCAAACCGATGGAACCGGTGGAACCCAGTATGCACAAGCCCTTCACCAACGGCCCTCCAAGCCGTAGAGGCCCAAAGCAAAGAGGGGCGCCGCAGCCAACAAGCTGTCGATGCGGTCGAGCAGTCCCCCATGTCCGGGCAGGAGTTGACCAGCGTCTTTCAGCCCTCGGCGGCGCTTGAGCCAGCTTTCAAAGAGATCGCCGAGAACAGAAAGGCTCGCGCTGGCCATGCTGAGCAGGACAAACAAGGCGCCGAATCCAAAGGAGGGGCGTTGCCAGAACAGGGGCACCAGGCCGATCAAACCAGCGCCCAACAAAGCACCGTAAAAACCTGCCCAAGTCTTGCCCGGGCTGATGGTAGGTGCCAGGCGAACGCGTCCCCAGCGCCGACCGCTGAAATAGGCCGCGCTGTCGGCAGTCCAGATGAGCACCAGGAGAAAGAGCACCCATTCCGGCCCGATCTGACGATGTAACCAGATCAGGGCGAGCCAAGCGCCTCCCAGGACCGGCACGGCGCTCAGAAGCACCCCGAGCGCGGGCTTGGGATCGGTTGGGATCGCCGAGACCCGCAGCAATCGGACAGCAACCCCGCACCACCACAGGCCGAGCAGCCCGAGCCATAGGGCGGGCGGAAGGGCCTCTATCAAAACCCACAGCACCCAGAGCAGGAGCAGGAAGGAAACGCTGAAAAGCGTGCGATGCGGCTCTCGCAATCCGCCGAGCTGCGCCCATTCCCAGGTGGCTAATCCCCAAATCAGGCTCAGCACCAGGGCGAATTGCATGCTGGACAGCCACAACACACCGGCGATAACTAGGGGGATCAGGATGAGGGCGGTGAAAACGCGGGATTGTAGATTGCTGATGCCCACGGGATTAGGCAGGATCTCTTTGGCTCAGTTGATCGCCGGTCAGCCCGAAACGCCGCTGGCGGCGGCCGTAGTCCGCGATGGCTTCCCCGTAGGCTTTCGCATCGAACTCCGGCCACATGAGATCGCTGAAATACAGCTCTGTATAGGCGGACTGCCAGAGCAGAAAATTGCTCAGCCGCTGCTCCCCCCCCGTGCGGATGAAGAGGTCTGGATCCGGCTGATCGCCAAAGGAAAGGGCCTGGGCAAATCGGGCTTCGTCGATAGCTTCCGGCAACAGTTGCCCGGATTGCACGGCACTCGCTAACCGGCGGGCGGCTTGCACGATATCCCAGCGCCCGCCGTAGTTGGCAGCGATCTGCAAGAGCAGGTTGGTGTTCCGTTCCGTCGCTGCTTCCGCCGCTGCGATGCCCTGTTGCAGCCGCTCGGGCAGGTCGCTGCGCTCACCGATGATGCGCAGGCGCACCCCGTGGGCGTTGAGCCGGCCCACTTCTGCCCGCAGGGCATTGATGAAGAGTTCCATGAGAACGCGCACTTCAGAAGGAGGACGCCGCCAATTCTCACTGCTGAAGGCGAACAGGGTTAGTACTCGGACACCCAGGCGCACGCTCTCTTCCACTACGGTGCGCACACTCTTCACGCCTGCCCGATGTCCCGCCGTTCTGGGTTCATTGCGGCGCTGGGCCCAGCGACCGTTGCCATCCATGATGATAGCCACATGTTGGGGCACCCTTTGGGAGTCGCTTTTCATGCGGGTGGCCTGTACTAAAGGATGATCCCCTCACAAGGTGATCAAATCCCGTTCCTTTTCCTCCAGCAATTGATCGACTTGTTTGATGAACCGATCCGTGAGCTTCTGAATGTGTTCCTGACCCCGGCGCTCCTCATCCTCGGAAATCATCTTTTCCTTGACCATCTCCTTGAGAGAAGCGTTCGCATCTCGACGGATGTTGCGGATGGCCACGCGGCCTTGCTCCCCTTCCTGCCGGGCCCGCTTGATGAGTGCCTTGCGCCGGTCTTCTGTCAGCGGAGGTAAGATAATACGGATCACCGCACCCGCCGTGTTGGGATTGATTCCCAGATCCGATTGTAGGATGGCCTTTTCGATGGGCTGGACCATGGACTTTTCCCAGGGTGTGATGGCGAGGGTGCGGGCATCTTCCACCGTGATGTTAGCTACCTGTTTGAGGGGAACTTCCGAACCGTAGTAATTGACCAATATATGATCCAGCAGGGAGGGATGCGCACGCCCCGTGCGAATTCTCGCCAGCGCCTGGCGCAAGGCTTCCAAGCTTTTAGCCATGCGGGCTTCTGCATCTTGCTCGATCTCGTCAATCATCTTCTTCTCCTGCGATCAGCGAACCCACCGGTTCCCCCTGCATCAGACGTTTCAGGGCGCCGGATCGATAGATGTTCAGCACCCGAATGGGCAGCTGATGCTCTCGGCAGAGCACGATGGCTGTGGTATCCATGACGCCGAGTTCTTCCCCCAGGGCCTGGGCATAGGTGAGGCGCTCATAGAAGACCGCTTGGGGGTTTTTCAGGGGATCTTCTGAATAGACCCCATCCACCTTGGTAGCCTTGATGAGGAGATCCGCTTCCAGCTCCACTGCGCGGAGGCTGGCGGCGGAATCTGTGGTGAAAAATGGATTGCCGGTGCCTGCGGCGAGCAGCAGGATTCGACCCTTTTCCAGATGGGCCAGGGCGCGGCGATGCTGGTAAGTCTCGCAGAGGGGCAGGGATAGGGCGGACAGCACCCGCGCTTCTAATCCCTTGCGCTCCAGGCTATCCCGCATGGCCAAGGCGTTCATGATCGTGGCGAGCATCCCCATCTGATCGCCGGTGACGCGGTGCATCCCGCTCGCTGCGAGTTGCTGCCCCCGAAAGAGATTGCCGCCTCCGAGGACCAGAGCGATCTGAACGCCCATCTGGGCGAGGGTTTGGATCTCTTCGGCCAGGCGGTGCAGCATGTTCGGATCGATGCCGAAATCCGCTGCTCCCATGAGGGCCTCGCCGCTGAGCTTGAGGAGGATTCTCCGAAACAGGGGCTGCATGACGGAACTGCCTCAGCTTCCGCGAACCTGGGCCATGACTTCGTCGGCGAAGTTCTCTTCCTTTTTCTCGATGCCTTCTCCCACTTCCAGACGGGCGAAGCGGTGCACCTGGGCGCCGGTGCGGGCGAGCAGCTTTTCCACCGTGATATCTGGATCCTTTACAAAGGGTTGCCCCAGCAAAGTAACTTCTCCCAGATATTTTCGCACCCTACCTTCCACGATCTTTTCCACGATCTTTTCCGGCTTGCCGCTCTCCAGGGCTTGGGCGCGGAAGATCTCCCGCTCCTTGTTTAGCACCGCTTCGGGAACCTGATCTCCTCGCACATATTGGGGACTGCTGGCGGCGATGTGCATGGCCAGATCCTTGCCCAAACTGGCATCTCCTCCTTCCAGATCCACCAACACACCGATGCGGATGCCGTGCCGATAGCTGTACAGCTTTCCCTTCACTGCATCGAAGCGCACCAAGCGGCGGACCTGAATGTTCTCCCCGATCTTCGCCACCAGGGCTTCCCGAGCTTCGCCGATGGTGGTAGAAGCAGCAGGTTCTAAGGGCTCCATGAGCAGGGAAGCCACGTCCTGGGCGTTGCTCGCCAGCGCTGCCGCACCCACAGCTTCAGCGAAGGATTGAAAATTACCGTCCTTCGCTACGAAATCCGTCTCGCTGTTGATCTCTACCAAAACGCCTCGGCTGCCGTCCTCAGCGATGCGAAGGACGATCATGCCCTCGGCAGCAGTGCGGCCGGCCTTTTTCGCGGCCTTTGCCTGACCGGATTTGCGCATGACTTCGATGGCCGCTTCCAGGTCGCCGTTCGTAGCCACCAGTGCCTTCTTGCACTCCATCATGCCGGCACCTGTGCGCTCCCGCAATTCCTTAACTAATGCTGCTGAAATCGCCATATCTTCTTTTCCCATTCATTCCATCTGAAATCAGTCTCCGCCTTCCGCTGCGGGTGCATCCGCTTCTACATATTCTTCCGGCTGGCTCGCTGCTGCCGCTGCACTGTTGCGACCCTCCAAGATGGCAGATGCCGCATGATGGATATAGAGCCGCACGGCACGGATGGCATCGTCGTTGCCAGGGATCACATAGTCGATGTTGCTGGGGTCGTTGTTCGTATCCACCACTCCCACCACAGGGATACCCAGCTTGTTGGCCTCCGTCACTGCGATTTTCTCGTAGCCCACGTCGATGACGAACAGGGCATCGGGCAGCCCCTCCATATCCTTGATGCCCCCTAGGCTCCGCTCCAATTTATCGCGCTCCCGACTGAGTCCCAAAGCTTCCTTTTTGTTGAAGCGATCCACCGTGCCATCTGCAAACATGGCTTCCAGTTCCTTCAGGCGCCGGACAGATTGTTTGATAGTCTTGAAATTGGTCAGCATCCCTCCGAGCCAGCGGTGATTAACGTAGGGCATCCCGCAGCGGATGGCTTCTTCTCGAATGGCTTCCTGAGCCGCCCGCTTGGTGCCCACGAAGAGCACTTTGCCTCCCTTGGCTGCTAGAGAACTCATGAAATTCAGCGCTTCCCGAAAGAGGGGCAGGGTTTTTTCCAGATTGATAATGTGGATTTTGTTGCGCTGGCCGAAGATGTAAGCGGCCATCTTCGGGTTCCAATAGCGCGTCTGATGACCGAAATGCACGCCCGCTTCGAGCATGTCCCGCATGGAGATCTGAGTCATAGAAAAATCATCCTCAATTCGGGTTAGTCCTCCACGCATCCCAGGAAGCAACCCTGCGGCACCCGGCTTCCTGTGCCGATGCGTGTGTGGTTTGGGGATTCGTTGCGCAATTTGCTCAACGGCGGGGCGTTTTATATCATGATCGGTTCGATTTGAGCAATTTTCTGTGCAAAGCGGGCAGATCATGGGTGTTCCCCTCAAAACTCCGGAAGAAATCCAGCGGATGCGGGTAGCGGGCCGGCTGGCAGCGCAGGTTCTGGAGATGATCGAACCCTATGTGCGGCCTGGTATCACCACGGAAGAACTCGACCGCCGCTGCCATGCCTTCATCGTAGAGGAACAGCAGGCCATCCCCGCCCCCCTGAACTACCGAGGATTTCCCAAATCCATCTGCACTTCCCTCAACCATCAGGTTTGCCACGGCATTCCCAGCGGGCGACGGTTGAAGAAAGGGGATATCCTCAACATCGATGTCACCGTCATCAAGGACGGCTATCACGGGGACACCAGCAAGATGTTCTTTGTGGGAGAGCCCTCTGTTCGCGCCAGGCGGTTGGTGCGAGTCGCCCGAGAAGCCCTGTTGCGGGGTATCGCCCAGGTGCGGCCTGGCGCGCATCTCGGGGACATCGGCCACGCTATCCAATCCCACGTGGAAGCCCATCGCTATTCCGTAGTGCGGGAATACTGTGGGCACGGCATCGGCCGGGCCTTTCACGAAGAACCCCAGGTCTTGCACTACGGCAATCCTGGGGAAGGGTTGGAACTGCGGGAGGGCATGTGTTTTACCATCGAACCCATGATCAATGCGGGCAAGCCCGGGATCAAATTGTTGTCGGACGGTTGGACGGTGGTGACTCGAGACCGCAGCCTTTCCGCCCAATGGGAGCATACGATTCTCGTGACCGCCCAGGGGCATGAAGTCCTCACCCGCCGTCAGGAAGAAACGGAATGGGATGATTGAATGCCCGATCCCCTGGAAACCTTTTTGGCCCAGCTCGACGCGCGGTTTCAAGAAGCCCTCGCATCGGAAACCGGCAGGATCGCCCGATGCCGCGATTTGCTGCGGGCCGGAAACGAAAGCCTCTATGCAGCCTTTGATGCGGGCGTGCCCATCACGGAGCTAGTCCATGCCCGCAGCCAAATTATCGATCGGATCCTGATCCAAGTCTGGCATCGCTATCTGCCCAATGCAGAAGAGCAAGCGGCCCTCATCGCCGTGGGCGGCTACGGGCGGGGGGAATTGCATCCCGCCTCGGACGTGGACATTCTTATCTTGCTCTCAGAGGCTGCCCAGGCTCAGGAAACCCTGCGCTCCGCTTTGGAAGCCCTGATCACCTTTCTTTGGGATATGGGCATAGAAGTAGGGCAGAGCGTGCGCACCCTGGAGGAATGCGTGCGGGAAGCGAGCGCCGATGTGACCGTCATCACCAATTTGCTGGAAGCTCGCTGGCTCACCGGCAATCGCGATCTGTTCAACGCCCTGAATCAGGCCATTGCACCCGAACACCTCTGGGACAGCGAAGCATTTTTCACCGCCAAGCTCCAAGAACAGAATGATCGCTGGCGCAAGTACGGAAACACCGCCTATAACCTGGAGCCCAACATCAAGGAGAACCCGGGCGGCCTGCGGGACATCCAGATGATCGGCTGGGTAGCCAAGCGCCACTTCGGCATCAATCATCTGCATGAGCTGATGGACCACGGTTTTCTCACGGAAGGGGAATGTCTCAGCCTCACGGAAGGACAGGCGCGGCTGTGGCGGATTCGCTTTCAACTGCACCGGCTGGCCAAGCGGCGGGAAGATCGGCTGCTGTTCGATTATCAGCGAACCCTGGCCCAATCGTTCGGCTTCGTGGATGGGGGTGTGGATAATTTGGCCGTAGAGCAGTTCATGCAGCAGTACTATCGAACGGTGATGGAGCTCAACCGCTTGAACGAAATGCTGCTACAGCTCTTCCAGGAAATCATCCTGCTCCACGACCAGATCGGGCCGCCCCAGGCCATCAACAAGCGCTTCCAGACTCGCAGCAACTATCTGGAAGTGACCGATCCAACGCTGTTTCAGCGCAACCCCATCGCCCTGTTGGAGGTGTTCTACCTCCTGCAAACCCATCCCCAGATCCGCAGTATTCGAGCCGGTACCCTTCGGCTCATGCTGGAGAATCGGCATCGCATCGATGAAGGGGTTCGGACCGATCTCCGCGCTCGCAGCCTCTTCATGGAGATCCTGCGCCATCCCGAAGGCCCTGCGGAAACCCTGTTGCGCATGAATCGCTATGGCGTGTTGGCAGCCTATCTGCCTGCTTTCGCCCAGATCGTGGGGCGGATGCAATACGATCTCTTCCACATTTACACGGTGGACGAACACAGCCTGCGGGTGGTGCGCAATCTCTGTGCTTTCTCCAAACGCACCCAGGCAGGTTGCACCCTGTGCCCGGCGGTGGCCCAGACCATCCCCAAGATGGAACTCCTCTATATCGCAGGCCTCTTCCACGACATCGCCAAGGGGCAGGGCGGCGATCATTCCCTGCTCGGTGCCCGAGAAGCTTGGGATTTCTGCCAGCTGCATGGGCTTTCCGAATACGACAGTCGTTTGGTTGCCTGGCTGGTGGAAAAACACCTGCTGCTCTCCATGACCGCCCAGCGAAAGGATCTCAGCGATCCCCAGACGATCCAGACCTTTGCTGAAGCGGTGGGCGATCCCACCCGACTGGATTATCTCTATCTCCTGACAGTGGCGGATATACAAGCCACGAATCCCAGCCGCTGGAACGCCTGGAAAGATTCCTTGCTGCGGGAGTTGTACCAGAGCACCCGCCGAGCCCTGCTGCGGGGATTGGATAATCCCCAAGCCCAAGATGAACTCATCACCCAGAAGCAGAGGGAGGCCTTGCGCTTGCTCGGTCAATACGACCTGTCCCCCCAGGCGGTCCGAAAGCTCTGGATCCAACTCAGCTTGGATTACTTCCTGCACAATTCTCCGGATGAAATCGCCTGGCAGACCCGTCTGATCCTGGAGAAAAAGGAAGAGGATTGCCAACCTCTCGTGGGCATTCGACCGGTCACCGCCCGATCCAGCACGGAAATCTTTCTCTATATGCCGGATCGGAATCACCTCTTCAGCCGCATCACGGCTCTGTTGGATCGCAGCGGGCTGAGCGTTGTGGACGCGCGGATCATCACTGCCGACGATGGCATGGTGCTGAACAGCTACCATGTGTTGGACCGGGCAGGCAATCCCCTGGATGATCTCGATCAACGGGTGCAGCTGCAAGAGAATCTCAGGAAGGCCCTCGCGGAGGATTGTTCAGGGGAAATCCAGGTCATCCGGCGCACCCCTCGCCAGCTCAAACACTTTCCCAGCATTACCCGGGTCACCTTTTCCCCAGACCCCCCCAATCAGCGCACCATCATGCGCTTAGTCACTCGGGATCGTCCGGGCCTGTTAGCGGAGGTCGGCGCTGCCTTTGAAACCTGCGGTATCCGATTGCAGAACGCCAAGATCGCCACTATAGGGGCAGAAGTGGAAGATGTGTTCTTCATCACGACGCAAGAAGGAGCGGCGATCCCCTCCGAATCCGTTCTTTCCCGTCTGCGCAAAGAGATTCACCGCCGCTTGGAGCGCGAAGGGGAACTGGCCGAACCTTAAAGCAACACCAGATTATCCCGATGGATGAGTTCCACATCGTCCAGATAGCCGAGGATCTCCGCAAATTTAGCGCTGGGTTGCCCGCGGATTTTTGCAGTCTCCTGGGCATCGTAGTTGATCAGCCCTCGGGCGATTTCTCTACCCTGAGGATCTAGGCAAGCCACCACGTCCCCCCGATGGAAATCGCCTTCCACCCCGGTCACGCCCACGGCGAGCAGGCTGGTGCCTCGGGTGCGCAAGGCTTCCACTGCGCCGGCATCGAGCTTCAGGCGACCCCGCACCGCCAGATGTCCCGCTAACCATTGCTTTCGGGCCGCTTGGGGTTCTTGAACTGGTAACAGCAGGGTGCCCACCGGTTCCCCGCGGCGGATCCGCTCGATGACCCGTTCTTCCTGCCCAGCAGCGATGATCGTAGCCGTGCCGGAGCGGGCGGCGAGTCGCGCAGCGCGCACCTTGGTCACCATGCCACCGGTGCCGAGCCCCGTGGTGCTACTGCCGGCCACTGCATCCAACAGGGGATCGTCGATCCGCCGTTCTGCGATCAGCTTGGCCTGAGGATATAAGCGGGGATCGCGATCAAATAAACCCAGCTGATCGGTGAGCAGTACCAGCAGATCCGCTTCGATCAGGTTTGCCACCAGGGCCGCCAAGGTGTCGTTGTCCCCGAAGCGCAATTCGTCCGTGGCAACGGTATCGTTCTCGTTGACCACGGGAATAACCCCCAGGGAAAGCAGAGTGCGCAGGGTGCTGCGGGCGTTGAGGTAACGCACCCGATCCGCTAGATCGTCCCGCGTCAACAGCACCTGGGCGGTGTGAAATCCGCGGCGGCTGAAGCAAGCTTCATAGGCGCGGATCAAGCCCATCTGCCCGATAGCCGCCGCTGCCTGGAGTTCGTGCAGGGTCTTAGGCCGTTGACGCCAGCCCATGCGGGACATGCCCTCCGCCACTGCCCCCGAGGAGACCAGCACCAGTTCCAGCCCTTCGCGCCGCAGGGCGGCCATCTGTTCGATCCAGGGTTGGAGGCTCTTGCGATCCAGTCCCGCCCCATTGCGGGTTAACAAGGTGCTGCCGATCTTCACGACCCATTTTCGGGTCTTGGGCAGTTGCTTTCGCCTCATTTCAGGGGATGCCAAGCTTCCTCCTCTGCGGGTTCTGTGGATTGGGCCGGCGGGGGTGCGTGCAAGCGGTCCGCGAGATCGTGTAAGAGCTTGGGAACGCCCTCGCCGGTCCATGCGGAGATACCGTAGACCGGGCCTCGCCAGGCGGTCGCCCGCAGGAATTGGGCTTTCTGCTGGGCATAGGTTTCCGCCGCGAGATCTCGCTTGTTGAGCACTAACCAGCGTTCCTTATCCAACAAGCCTCGACCGTACTGCGCCAGCTCCTTTTCCAAGATCCGGAACTGTTCCGCAAGCGCCTGCTCGCTCGAAAGGTCGAGGAAGTGCAGGAGCAGATGGGTGCGCATCAGGTGCTTGAGAAAGCGCAGCCCCAGACCCGCACCCTGGGCAGCCCCTGCGATGAGCCCGGGGATGTCGGCGATCACCAAGCTGCGGTCGCGGCGGATGCGCACCACCCCCAAATTGGGATGCAGGGTGGTGAAGGGGTAGTCCGCAACCTTGGGGCGGGCGCTGGAGACTCGGCGGATAAAACTAGACTTGCCCACGTTGGGCAATCCGAGCAATCCCACATCCGCCAGCAAGACCAGTTCTAACCGGAGCGTGCGACATTCGCCCGGGGTGCCTTGGGTGTATTGACGCGGCGCGCGGTTGGTGCTGGATTTGAAGCGGGCGTTGCCGAGGCCGTGAACTCCTCCCCGCGCCACGAGCAACCGTTCCCCCGCATGGAGCAGCTCCCCCAGGAGTTCATCAGTCTCTTCCTGAAAGACCCGCGTCCCAGGCGGCACGGGCACTAGGAGATCGCGCCCCTTCGGGCCCTTGCGATTGCGGCCCATGCCGTCACCGCCCCGTTTCGCCCGCAGGACGCGGCGATAGCGGAAATCCGCCAAGGTATTCCGATTGTGATCCGCGACCAGATAGACGCTGCCCCCGTCGCCGCCATCGCCCCCATCGGGTCCCCCCTTGGGGATGAATTTCTCCCGTCGGAAGCTGACGCAGCCATGTCCACCGGCCCCGGCTTCCACACGGATGCTGACCTCATCGACGAATTTCATGGAAAGCCCCCAGAACGCAAAAAGCCCCGCCGGAAGACGAGGCTTCTCGCACCCTTCTCCGATCTGATCGATCAGATCGGTTCGATGCGGACGTATTTGCGGTTCTTCGGCCCTTTGACCTCAAAGCGAACGATGCCATCCTTGAGGGCAAAGAGGGTGTAATCCCGTCCACAGCCCACATTGACCCCGTTGTGGAACTTGGTTCCCCGCTGGCGGACGAGGATGCTGCCCGCTCGCACCCGTTGCCCACCGAAGGCCTTGATGCCCAAACGTTTGGATTCGGAATCCCGCCCGTTGCGGGAACTGCCGCCTGCTTTCTTATGTGCCATGCTGCCCCCTAGCCCGTTTGAATGTCCGTGATCCTGAGTTCCGTGAAGTCCTGCCGATGTCCCTGACGCTTCATATGGTGCTTGCGCCGCTTGAACTTGATGATCTTGATCTTCTTACCGCGGCCATGCCCCTGGACTTCCGCGAGCACCTTGCTCCCGGGCACATAGGGCCGGCCGATGCGATGGGTTTCCCCGTCGCTGATCAGGAGCACCTGAAATTCAATATTCGTCCCTGGCTCCACGGCGAGCTTCTCCACCCTAAGGGTGTCTCCTGCCGCAACTCGGTACTGCTTACCGCCGGTTTGAATGACTGCGTACATGAATCTATCCCCGATTAAGGCTAGTCCCCCTGGGGGGAGAACCAAAGACGCGAAAGGATAGCCTCTCTTGTGATTTTGCGTCAAATCCAAAGGATTTTCCTGAAAGGAGCGGCGGATTTCGGAACAGATGCGATCTGCCCTGCGCAATTTCTCCGAGGGCTGAGCCGTCCCCCTCTGTTTTTTGTTATGCTTCGATGCAGGATTTGATTTCCCAGGTGCAACCCTCGACTATTCTATCCCAAAGCGTGCGCTTGCGGTCCGGGTGCGCTGTCGGGTAGATCACAATGATGAGAGGTCGAACGTGCCTTTTCTCCGGATTTATGTGGGCAAAATACTGAAAGCCCAGTACGAGCTGACTAAGGACGTGACCCGCATCGGGCGCTCGCGGGACAATGACATCGTACTGCCGGGTCGCGGTGTATCCAAACACCACGCTGTCATCGAGAAGCATGGCAATCGGTACGTGCTCAAGGACCGCCAGAGCGCGAACGGAACCTTTGTCAACGGGGAACGGGTTTCCGAACAGGCGCTGAATTTCCGGGATGAGATCCAGATCTTGGAAAATACTCTGGTTTTCATGCCCGTAGCCAAGCGGATCTTACCCAAGGATGAGGAAGGTTCTGAGGAAGAGCCCTTCAGCATCGACGCTCTCAGCGCCCATGCAGAAGGGCTCAGCATTAAGGAACTGTCTCGCCTCATGAGACATCCTCCGGTGGCCCAGCTTCTCATCCGCCATAAAGACGGAACCGAAGAGCGCCATGTACTGAAAAAATCGGAATGGACCATCGGGCGCTCTTCGAAATGCGACACGCGCACCGGGGGTTGGTTGGCGCCGAGAATTGCGGCCAGGGTGCAGCATCGGCCCGAAGGCTATTTTTTGCACCCGGAGCGAGGGCGCGTATATCTGAACGATCAGGCGATCACCGAAGCCCAGAAACTTCAGGATGGGGACCGATTCTCTGTAGGTGGTCTGTTGTTCAAGTTTTATTTTCGTCCTCTCGAAAGACGAAAACACTAGCACCAGCCAAAACGAATAAGGGGTGGGTTCTTGGCTTGGCAAGTACAAAGCATCATTCACACGGGTGGCCGCAAGCAGCAACAGGATCGGACCATCATTCTGCGGAAGCGATTTGGAAGGGAAATCCTGATCGCACTGGGGGATGGCATGGGGGGACATGCCCATGGTGCCGCAGCTGCCCAAACCCTCATCAACACTGCAGAACAGCATTTCCCACCTCCCAGAAAGCAACCGATTCCCGAGTTCCTCCAAAACCTCTGTCTCAAGGCCCATGAAGCCATCCGAGAGATCCCTTGGGACGGAAAAGGGGCGCGGCCCGGCAGCACCTGCGTGCTCCTCTACCTCGGTCCCAAACATGCGCATTGGTTACATGTAGGAGATAGCCGACTATACTTGTTTCAGGGGGAAGAATTGATCTTCCAAACAGAGGATCACACCCTCGCGGCGCTCAAGACGAGCCAGAACAAAACGGGCCGAGAGAAGACAGTGATCACGCCTTCTGATCACCGGCTGTACCGCTGTCTAGGAGGGAATCATGCGCCACAGCCTTCCGCTGGGGTCACGCGCATCGAGAAGGATCATTGGTTCTTGCTCTGCAGCGATGGGTTTTGGCACAGCGTCTTGCCCCAAGAGATGGCAAAAGTAGTCAAGAACAGCCCGAATCTGTTCGCAGCTGCTCAACAGCTTGTGGAGCTCGCGGTCCTTCGCAGCGGAGAGGAAAGCGATAATGCGAGCGTTGTCTTAGCTCGCCAGGAATTTGGCTCCCCCCTGCGGCGCCTTCGTAGAATCTGGAGATAGTGCGCATTGGCTCGAGGCGTGGCTCGGGGCGCGCCCCAGGGGGGGG
>JALWWO010000012.1 GCA_027078745.1 Chromatiaceae bacterium | reverse complement strand
TACACCTGGATAGATGGTAAAACTTATACAGAAAGTACCGATACTGCCGAATATATACTTACCAATGCTCAAGGCTGCGATAGTGTAGTTTCACTTGATTTGACAATATATAAAAAAGATAGTATATCTATGCAGACCACCGCCTGCAATGAATATATCTGGAAAACCGATACTCTTAAAAATACCGGTATTTACCATTATGATACACTAAATATCTATGGTTGCGACTCCACCGTTACATTAGACCTCACAATCAATAAATCCGGTAGTTCCAGCTTTGAAGTAACAAATTGCGATAGCTATATCTGGCACGATAGCAGTTATACTCAAAGCGGAATTTATCGCTTTGACACCATCAACGCAGTAGGTTGTGACAGTATAGTTACTCTGGACTTGACCCTCAATAGTTCTAGTAGTACCACTCTGGAAAAATCAGTTTGCGAAAGCTATACTTGGCATGATAGCATATATACCAATAGCGGAACTTACCGCTTTGACACGCTAAATATCACAGGCTGCGACAGTATCGTAACTCTTAATCTTACCATAGTGGATAAAATCGAAAACTTGGATACGATGTATATTTGCCAAGGTGATACCATCGAGATATTTGACAGTGAGATATGGGAGGATAAATTGGTATCCAAGACATTCCTCAGCCAAAAAGGTTGCGATAGTATCCAAAATATTCAAGTATTGGTAAATCTCCTGCCTGAAGGCACAATCACAGAAAGTATCTGCGAGGGAGATTCGATATTTGTAGTAAACCGGTGGCTATCGGAAGAAGGAACTTATACCATTCACAAGGAAAATGCAGGGGAATGTGATAGCCTGTACAGCGTAGATATCACGCTTAGACCACTGAAATACACTCACGATACTATCAATATCTGTCAAGGAGATACTATTGAGGTATTTGGTTTTGAGATAAGTTCGAAAACAGATGTTGAGCAAAGTTATGTCGGCAGCAATGACTGTGATAGTACCGTATATATGCATATCACAGTACTACCTTTATCCTCATCGCAATCACAAATCACACTTTGCCCGGGAGATTCCATACTGATATCGGGCGATTGGATAAAGGCCGAC
Source organism: Chromatiaceae bacterium (assembly GCA_027078745.1). GTDB lineage: Bacteria > Pseudomonadota > Gammaproteobacteria > Chromatiales > Chromatiaceae > JALWWO01. Next base: position 287 of record JALWWO010000012.1, on the reverse strand, counting down.
GGAGAATATCAGGAACATCATATGGGAATAAATAGCTGTGACTCCATAGCCAATATACAGGTAAAAGTATTGGCAAAACCCGAAGAACCAGGTATAGAAATAGACTGCGATATTCCGGAAATACTACTAACTACTAGAGCACAAAACCCTTGGCATATCCAATGGGACAACGGCGACACAACAAGTCAAAGCATTTATCAAAATCAAAACCAAGCAATACTTACACTTCAAACCGATATGGGATGTAAAGAAATATACAATATAGCTCTACCTACTCTTCCCGATTT
>JALWWO010000011.1 GCA_027078745.1 Chromatiaceae bacterium | reverse complement strand
CCCAAAGGGATGGGAAGCCGCCGACGGCACTTTCCCCAGGGAAACCGCATTGGGCAAGAGATGCAGCCGATCTTCCGGCACGCCCGTGGCCGCGAGAAAGCCCCGGTCCCGCGCATTGAGCACGGCATAATGGATCTGGGGAGCCTGAGGATAGAGGCGGCCGGAAAGGCGGGCGGGATCCCCCTGACCCACCGCTTGCAGCAGGCGGGCATAGAGGGCGGGGCGGCCGTCCTCGGCGAAGTCGTGAAGCTGGAGCAACAACCGATGCCCCTGTTCTGCCAGATAGTGCAGGGCATCGGGCAGGGCTAAGTTCTTGCCTAAGGAATGGTTGTGCACATGCCAGAGATCCGGCGCCGTACCGAAATGATCTCGGGCCGCCCGCTCCAGTTCTCGCCCCAAGGCGCGCCCGTCTAGGGGGGTGCGGCGCTCCTCGTAGGCGAGAGCGGGGACGACCTGCACCGATGCGAGGGGTAAGGATGCGGGCGCTTCTCCCGTGAGGACAAGGAGTTGAGAATCCTGAAGCGCCTGGCAAGCGTGTTCGATGACGCGGGTGACGCCCCCGGTCTGTAGGTGAAAATGGGTGATGACGATGCGCATGAGATCTCCGCACGCTCCCGAAAGGCTGCATGGTACCCCTCTGGGTGCGGCGGGAAAAGATGGTGCGCCCTGTGCGACTCGAACGCACGACCACCTGATTAAAAGTCAGATGCTCTACCGACTGAGCTAAGGGCGCAAACGGCAAGCGCATATTCTAGCAGAAACGATTCCCTTTGTGCCAAGGTGCAGACAGATCAACCCTGCGCAGGAGGGCAGCAGTCCGATCGCCCCGCAAGCTGCACTGGCGGACAGGGCACCGAGCCATAGGAGCAGTAGACGCAGCAATCCCCGGGCTTGGGCCGGAGCAGAGCCCCGCAGCTCGGGCATTCCCAGAAGAACTGGCAAGCATCCTTGGGCATGGTTTCTTCCCGCTGAAAGCCGCATTGGGGACAAGTGATTCGGGATTGCAATTGCACCTCTTGCATTGCAGGCATGGCGCTTCTCCTAAGCGTTCACATTCACTGCCAGGCGTCCGCGTACCTGCCCCGCCAGCAATCGGGCAGCGGCGGGAATGACCGCTTGCAGCGCGATGGTCTGGCCGATGGTTTCGATGGATTGGGGGGTTAAGGTGTCGGCAAGCCGTGCCCAAGCCCGTTTTCGCAAGGCTTGAGGTGCTCGCACGCTGTCGATGCCCAAGAGGCGGATGCCCCGCAGGATGAAGGGGGCCACAGTGGCGGGAAACTCCATGCCCTGGGCTAGCCCGCAGGCTGCTACTGCCCCGCCGTATCGGGTGCCCGCGCACACATTGGCCAAGGTATGGCTGCCCAGGGTGTCGATGGCGCCGATCCAACGGGCTTTTGCCAAGGGTTTCCCGGGCGCGGTGAGCTGTGCGCGATCCAGCAGATGCTTAGCGCCCAGGCCGCGCAGATAGTCGGCGTGCTGCGGCCTGCCGGTGGCGGCGATCACCGCATAGCCCAGTCGGGACAGCAGGGCGACGGCGATGCTACCCACGCCCCCGCTCGCGCCGGTCACTAAGATTTCCCCCGACCCCGGCGCAATGCCTTGGTCTTCTAGGGCGAGAACGCAGAGCATGGCAGTATAGCCGGCGGTGCCCAGGAGCATGGCTTGCCGCGCATCTAGCTGGGGGGGAAGAGCTAGGAGCCAGTCTCCGGGCACCTGAGCCCGCTGGGCCAGCCCGCCCCAATGGGTTTCCCCAGCGCCCCAGCCGTTGAGCAGTACCCGGTCGCCGGGCTGCCAGTCCGGGGCATCGCTGTGCACCACGACGCCCGCGAAGTCGATGCCCGGCACCATGGGATAGCGGCGCACTACCGGCGCTTTTCCGGTGATGGCCAGGGCATCCTTATAGTTCAGGCTGGAATACTGGATCCGCACCTGTACCGCTGCTTTCGGCAGCTGGGATTCCTGCAGCCTTGTCCATTTCGGCCGGACCTGGCCCGCCGCATTTCTTTCGATCAGAATGGCTTGAAACCGCGCGGAACCTGCCCGAATCTCCTGTGCTGCCATAGTAGAATAATCCATCGCTATAAGCCCTTCCTCCTGGGGGATCCTGGAAATGGATGCATCTTCGCCTGCCAGCGCCCTGGAAGCCAAACAGGGAAAAAATCTTCCTCGGTTTCGCCTCAGCCTGTCCACCGCCATTCTGGCGGGGATGGTGTTGGGCATTCTCACGGGCATTTTCTTCGGTGAGCGAGTGGAGGTGCTGGACATCCTGGGCAACGCCTTCATCCGGCTGCTTCAGATGACCATCCTGCCCTATATCCTGGCTTCCCTGATCCTGGGCATCGGGGGCTTGAGCTACCAGAAAGCCCGATTGCTGGCGGCGCGGGCGGGTTTGATCCTATTGTTCTCCTGGGTCATCGCCTTTGCCTTCATCCTGACCATGCCCCTAGGCTTCCCCAACTGGGAATCCGCTTCCTTTTTCAGCACTTCTCTGGTGGAGTTCCCCCAGCCCCCCAACTTCCTCGACCTCTATATTCCCGCCAATCCCTTCCATTCCATGGCGGAGAACATGATCCCGGCGGTGGTGATCTTCGCCATCGCCTTGGGCATCGCCCTCATCGGCATTCAGGACAAGGAACCCTTCCTGAACGATCTGGAAATCCTCTGCAAAGCCCTGATGAAGGTGGCGAGCATGGTGGTGAAGCTCACGCCCATCGGGGTGTTCGCCATCGCCGCCAGCGCGGCCGGCACCCTGTCCCTGGACGAGCTTTCCAAGCTCCAGGTCTATCTGATCCTGTTCAATCTAGCCTGCCTTATCCTCACCTTCTGGGTGCTGCCCCTGCTCGTGGCCGCCCTCACGCCTTTCTCCTATCGGGAAGTCGTCAGCGTGTCCCGAGACGCCTTGGTCACCGCCTTCACCACGGGCAATCTCTTCGTGGTGCTGCCGGTGCTCACGGAGGAGAGCAAGCGCCTCTTCGCGAACCACGGCATGACCCAAGAGAACACCAATGCCTATGTGGATGTGATCATTCCCGTTTCCTTCAACTTTCCCAATGTGGGCAAGCTGATCATGCTGTTCTTCATCCTCTTTGCCGGTTGGTTCTCCGGCAACGAGATGCCCCTATCCAGCTACCCCGAATTCATCTTTTCGGGACTCATGAGCTTCTTCGGGGGTGTGGATATCGCCCTGCCCTTCATGCTGGATCTCATGCGCATCCCCACGGACATGTATCAATTTTATGTGGTGACCGGCATCGTGAACGGCCGCACCGCCACCTTGCTGGCGGCCATGAATCTGTTCGTGTTCACCCTGCTGGTGGTGTCCTCTCTGAGCGGCCATCTCAAAATTGCCTGGCGCAAGCTGGGTTTCTTGGCCCTGAGTTCGGGCGTGCTGCTGGTGGGGAGTCTGCTGATCGCTCGGTTCTATTTCGAACACTATGTAAACAATGCCTATGACAAGGATGAGATGATCAGCAACATGCAGCTCATGGCGCCAAAGCCTGAGAGCATTGTCTACGATGTAGTCCCCGATCTGCCGCCGGATCCCGATCCCCAAGCGCCCCGGATGCAGCGCATTCAGGAGCGCGGGGAGATCCGCATCGGCTATATTCCCCTTCTGCCCTTCGCCTATGTGAACGATCAGGCCCAGCTGGTGGGCTTGGACATCGAAATGATGGTCGAGTTGGCGAAAAATCTGGGAGTGAAACCCGTGTTCATTCCCGCCACCTGGGATAACTATGCCGAGCTCTTATCCGAGGGCACCATCGATCTTTTGGGCAGCGCCCTGCCCTTGACCGCTTCCACGCTACAGAAAGTGCGGTTCGCCGATCCTCACATGGATGTGAACGCCGCCTTCCTGGTGCGGGATTATGATCGGAACCGATTTGCCGATCTGGAAACCATGCGCGCCATCCAGGGGCTCACCATCGCTGTGCCGGCGCACAAGGAGTTCCAATATTTCTTCGATAAGATGGTTCAGGAATTCCCCGAGGCCAACATCGTGCGGGTTGAGAGCGTGGAGGAATTCTTCTCTGATGACAGCCATTTCTACGATGGCATGCTGATGGCCGCAGAACGCGCTGCCGCCCTGACCCTGCTCAATCCCAGCTATTCGGTCATGGTGCCTCGGCCCGGGACCATCGCCATTCCCATGGCCTATGCGGTGGCGAAGGGAGAACAGGAATTGGCGGACTTTCTCAGCCGTTGGATCGAGATTAAGAAAAAGGAAAAGACGTTCCAGCGCTATTACGATCACTGGATCTTGGGGAAAAATCCCAGTCGGAAAGAACCCCGCTGGTCGGTGATCCGCAACGTGTTGGGTTGGGTGGATTGAGATCGAACCATGCGCCAACTTCGGGTGCTCAGCTACAATATTCAGGCGGGCATCTACACCCGTCGGTACAGCGAATACCTCACCAAGAGTTGGAAACACCTACTGCCCCATCGGGAACGCTTGGACAACCTGAACCGCATCGCCCATTTGGTGCGAGGGTTCGATCTGGTGGGTTTGCAAGAAGTGGATGCGGGCAGCCTGCGCAGCGCCTTTGTGGATCAGATCGAATATTTGGCCCGGCTGGGACACTTCCCCTATTGGTATCGGCAGGTGAATCGGAATCTAGGCAAGTTCGCCCAACACAGCAACGGACTGCTGAGCCGCCTGCGACCCCTTCGGGTGTTGGAATACCGGTTGCCCGGTCTGCCCGGTCGGGGGGCAGTGCTGGCGGAACTGCCCACCTCCGACGGAAAGATCCTGGGCATCTGCATCGTACATCTAGCCCTGGGCCGGCGGGCGCGGCGGCATCAACTCCGGTATATCGAGCAATTGACCGCCGTTTATCCCTATCTCATCCTCATGGGAGATTTCAACTGCGATTCCAGAAGTCCTACCCTGCAAGCCCTGGTGCGAAAGACACAGCTTCAAGGATTGGATGGAAAGCTTCGAACTTTCCCGAGCTGGCGACCCAAGCGGAGTTTGGATCACATCCTGATCTCTTCCAACCTTCGGATCCTGGAACATCAGGTCATCGACTACCCCCTTTCCGATCACCTTCCCATCAGCATCACCCTCGCCCTGCCGGAAGGGGTGTTCATTCCCTAATCTTGTAGATAGAAATAAGACCAGGGTGCTCCGCTGACCCCTTCCAACGTCTGAAGCAGTTTGGAATCGGGCACCGCCTCCCCGGGGAAGATCTCTTCCACCAAGAGGAACTGCCGACCCCAGCCCCCGCTGTGTTTCCAATCCCAATCCGCCAGGGGACTTTCTTGGTCACAGCCAGGGCAGCGCAGTCGGGGTGCGGGGGTCGCGGGGATCGGAGGCGTGGGCCTGTTGCGCGGGGCGGGGATCGCGGTCATCGTGAGCGATCACAGCCTGCCGGCACAAGCCCTGCCCGACGCCAATGCC
>JALWWO010000010.1 GCA_027078745.1 Chromatiaceae bacterium | reverse complement strand
CCCCCACCGCTCCAGCCGCCTTTGCCCCCACCGCTCCAGCCGCCTTTGCCCCCACCGCTCCAGCCGCCTTTACCGCCGCTGCTCCAACCCCCTTTGGCCGGCGGGCTGGGGGGTTCCGGTTCAAAGGCCGCCTTGAGAATAGAGCGGCCGATGATGCCCTTCCCGATGGGTGCAGGCTGCGCTGCGGCTTCGGACAGGATCCAGGGCAATGCGATGGCCGCAGTCGCACCGCTGAGCAGTCGTCTAAGGAAAGCCCGCCGGTTTTCCGGCACCTGTTCCAGGATTGCTTCCAGGTCAGATTGGGGGTGTTCTTTTCGCATCTCGCACCTCGTGATTGCACGACGCCAGTATGGCACAAGCTAGCGGCCTAGGAAACGGCATCCCGGGCCCTGAATCCGGCTCTGTCCTCCCGCCTGGGGAATCACCTGGATTTGCGTAGTGATGCGCTCCTGCAGCCGGGATACATGGGAAATCAGGCCGATGGTTTTTCCCTCTTGGCGCAGACTGGCCAGGATATTCAGGGCGACTTCCAACGCATCTTCATCCAGGGTACCGAATCCCTCATCCAAAAATAGGGAATCGATCCGAATCGTTCGGCTCGCCATCTGAGAAAGTCCCAGGGCCAGGGCGAGGCTTACCAAAAAGCGTTCCCCGCCGGATAGGTTCTTGGTAGAGCGGATCGCCCCCGCCTGATAGTAATCTCTGATTTCCAATTCCAACTGCTGGGCATTGCGCACCAAGCGATACCGATCGGTCATCTGGGCCAGCTTCTGGTTGGCATGATCGATGAGGAAGTCAAAAGTCAATCCTTGAACAAAGTTGCGGAACTTCTTTCCATCGTGGGAACCGATGAGCTGATCCAGCTGTTGCCAGCGCTCATATTCCTGCCGGCATGCGGCGAGGGCGCTTTGGCCCTCCTGATAGCGGGCTTTCCGGCGCTCATTCTCCTCCAAGCGATGGCGGAGCGCCCCGATTGCTTCCCGAAGGATACGCTGTTTTTCCTGTAGCCGTTGACACCGAGCTTGCACTTCCGATTGCGTCTGATCCGTGCAGCGCTCGGCGCGGGTGGTTTCCAAAGCTTGCCAGTTTTTTAGCACCTGTTCCTTGAGACTGCTTTCCTCCCAGGCCAAGTCATGGGCTTTGGCCTCCAGCGCAAGCCGTTCTTCTTCCGGCAGACAGGCCGCCCGATAGGTTTCCAGAGTAAAGCCCTGCTGTTGCAGGCGCTGGGAGAGTGTTTCCCAAGCGGCGGCCAATCGGTCTTCCTCTTTCCGGATCAAATGCTCTAGCATTTTCAAGCGCGCCTGGAGGGTTTGATGGGCCTGCTGGGCCTGCGCCTCCTCTTGTTGGGCGGTGCGGTGGTGCTGTTGTGCTTCCTCCAAGACCTCAAGAAGCGCTTCTTCTTCCGCTTCCGGATCCCGATCTCCCAGCACAGCCCAGCGCGCCTTCTCCAACTCGGCCCGTTGGTCTCTCAGAGTCCTTACCCTTTCTTCTTGCTGCTGCAATCGGGTTTCCCAGTCTGCAATCTTCTCCGCCCCCTGGCGCAGCGCCGCATCCAAGGTCGAAAGCTGCTGGCTCAGCTCAACTTCCCGTTCCTGATAGCGTCGCCATCGGTCGCGGCGGTTCTCTAGGGCCTTGATCAAGGCATTGGGCGATTCTCCCGGGCGCAGGGCACAGCCAAAGGGCTGCAAGGCCTCATTCAAAACCCGCCGATGGGCTTGCTCCTGTTCGGCCAACCGTTTTTCCGCCGCTTGGGCCTCGGCAAGCTGCCGCTTGCGGGTTTGCCACCGGTGCCAGGCCTGGAACAGCGCTTGTTCCAGGCGCGCGCGGTGATTGTTTTCCTGCTGCCAGCGCTGCTGCAATCTGTGCAAGCGTTCTTGAATCGCCTCAGCCTTTTCCAAGATGGCCTGCATCTCCTGCAGGGCGCGCTGGGTCGCCTCCCGTTGGGCCATCAGGGCTTCCGGCGGCAGATCGAGGGATCGACAGGCGGTTTCCAGCGCTTGTATCCATTGATCGAGCTGGGTTTGCTCTTGCTCTCGCGCCCTTTCCAGAGCATTGCGAGCTCCCTGGCATTCGGCGAGCCTCTCCCGAACGCGGAGAATCTGTTCCGCCAAACTCTGTTCCTGTCCCTTCAGCTCGCACGCTTGCCCGCGGATCTCTTCCCAGGAGGGCGATTCCCGAAGAAAGGGATGATCTCGAGAACCGCAGAGGGGACAGGGCTGACCGGGCTGCAACTGCTGCCGCGCTGCGGACAGGGCTGCCATCTGGTCGAGGAGATGGAGTTGGGGTTCCAGCTGGGCCCGCCGCTGTTTCAGGGCTTCCTGTTGCCGATGGTGCTGATGAAGCCGTTTCGCCAAGCGCTGTTCCTTCTCCTGAAGCCGGTCGATGCGGCTTTCCAGATCGGCCAAGTTCTGACGGGAACGGACGCATTGATCCTGGATCGCCCAGGCGTCTTGCAGGGCATTCCAGCGGACCTCTCGTTCGGCTAACTCATCCCGCCAGGCTTGCAGCGCCCGACCGCCCAAGCAGTCCCGCAGGGCTGCTGCCTGTTCCTGCTGTTGGGTACAAAGGTTTTCGCAGGCTGCCAACGCGTCTTCCAAATGCGCAAGCTGTTGTTCCCAACGCTGGGAAGCGTCCGCGCACTGTTCCGCGAGTGCTGCGACGCGGTGTTGGGCGTCCTGCCGATCCTGTTGCCCCTGTTCCAACTGCGTGCACTGGGCTTGCAGCAGGCCGAAGGCTTCTTCCAACCCCGCATCCCGTGCGAGGGCTTCCCCCTGCTTTCGATGCGCGGACAGGGCGGCTTGCACATCGTCCCGTTCCCGCTGTTTGGTCTCCTGCGCCCCGTGCAATGTTTGGAGCGCGGTTCGATCTTCCTGCAAGGTCTGATGCAGTTCCCTGAGAACGTTCGCTTTCTCTGCAATCTGAATATCCAGCTGGCGCGCCTTCTGCAGATTGGGTTGGGCCTGTTCCCAAGCGGCTTCCGCACCCTGCAGGCGGTTGGCAGCTTTTTCTAGGGCGATTTCCGCGCGGCGCACCTGATCCACAAACTGGGAAAGTTGTTCCTGATCCTCTTCCAACTGGCGGCGGTGCTCGTCTCGATCCTGCCGGATCTGTTCCCAAGTGGCATAGTCTCCCGCCAGGCCCAGGGCGCGTTGGGCGACCCGCAATCGCTGTCGATCCGGCTGAAAGGCTTGGTTACGGGCTGCCCAATCCGCCTGCGCGCGAATCAGTTTCTCCCGTTCCGTTTGCAAGGTTTCCAAGGTGTCCAACCACACCAGGGCTTGTTGCTGGGCTTGGATCTCCCGCTGTAGGGTGCGTTCTTCCTGTTCTTTGTCTTCCAGATCCCGCAGCAGTTGGCCTTCCTCTTCCTGGGTCAGGAGGACAAATTGAGCGAGCTTGGCGGCTTCCTGTTGGCACCGTTCCCGTTCCGCGCGGGTGCGCTCGTGCACCGCCTGGGAAATCTGGCTGTAGAGAGCGGTGCCGGTGATCCGCTCCAGAATCGGTGCTCGGTCGTCCGGTGCCGCCTGGAGGAAGGTATCGAAAGCCCCCTGCGCCAAGAGCATGGAACGGGTAAAACGGGGGAAATCCAGCCCCGTGAGGGCGACGATCCGTTCGTTGACCTCGGAAATCTTGGTGGCCAGGATCTTGCCGGAATCCAGTTCGGAAAGCTCCCGTCTCGGGGCTTGCAGTTCCCCATCCGGTCGAGATCGGGCCCGCCGCTGGCTCCAATGGCAGCGGTATCGGCCCGTCTGGGTGGCGAAATCCACTTCCGCAAAGCATTCTCCCTGTTGGCGGGAAAGGATTTCATTGCTGTTCTTGGTGATCTTCCCCAATCGGGGAGTGCAGCCGTAGAGGGCCAGGCAGAGGGCATCCAGAATGGTAGTCTTCCCCGAACCCGTGGGGCCGGTGATGGCGAAGATGCCATCGGCTACGAAGGCCGGATGCGTCAGATCGATACACCAGCTGCCGGTGAGGGAGTTCAGATTCTTCCAACGGAGCTGCAAGATGCGCATGGATCAATCGAATTGCCGCCGGAAGTGCCAGAGGCCGAAGCTGAACAACAGGCTGCCCAGCAGAATGAGACCCAACAGAGAATCCCAGAGCACCGCCAGTCCGGCCCCTTTCAACAGGATGCCATAGGCCAATTCGATGTAATGAGCCAGGGGGGAGAAGATCATGGCGCGGCGCAGGAACTCCGGCATGGCTTCCGGCGGTGTCCAGGCACCGGACAGCAAGAGCAAGGGCATCATGAGGAGGATGACCAGCATCACCACCTGCCCGAAGGTGCGGCTCAAGCTGGCGATGAACAGCCCCAATCCGGCGGTGGCGAACACATAGAGGGCGGTGACCAAAAAGAAGAGAGCCAAGCTCCCGCGGATGGGCAGCTGGAAGGCGGGCTTGATCACTAAGAACAGGCTGGCTGCCACCCCCGAGACGATGACCACACCCATGGACAGGATCTTGGGCAACAGGATCTGCAAGGGGCTGAGGGGGGTGACGATCAATTGTTCGATAGTGCCCCGTTCCTTTTCCCGCACGGCGGCCGCCGCCGGTAACATGAGAGAAAGCATGGTGGTGATGGTGAGCAGCTCCGAAATGGACATGAACCAGGGATTGTTCTGGTTGGGATTGTAGTACACCCGATGCCGATCCTCGATCCGGGGCACCGCCTGCAACTGAATCCCCGCGCCCAAGCGATCCAGGGCTTGTTCCTGACGGAAGCGGGCGAGGATCTCTTCCGCATAACTGATGGCCAGGGTGCCCAGGATGGCATTGCTAGCATCCACCCGAAATTGCACCGACACCGACAAACCCGCCTGCAAATCCCGCTGAAACCGAGGGGGGATGCTGAGCACTGCCAGCACTGCCCCCCGATCCAGCAGGGCTTGGGCTTGATGCGCGTCGAACAATTCCCCCCGCAGGTCGAAATAAGGCATCCGGAACCGCTGGATCAGTTCCCGAGAAGTGGCGCTCTGATCCCGATCCAACACCATCAGGGGCGCTTGGCGCAAATCCATATGGATGCCGTTGGCGGCGAGATAGATGTCCGCGCTGAAGAAGTAGAAGAGCACCGCCAGCAAGATCGGATCTCGGAAGAGCTGTTTGAATTCCTTCCCGGTCATGGCGATCAGGCGATCCAGCCAGCGCAGACCCGCACCGATCATCGCTTGGGCCGCTTGTGGAAGCTATACAATCCGATGAGCCAGACGATCAGGGCGTAGAAGCCCAGGATCAGAACCTTGTCCCAAAGCACGGATCCGCCCAGCCCCTTGAGGAAAGTGCCCCAGACGATCTGTAAATAGTAGAAAGCGGGGAAGAGCTGAGCTTGAAAGCGGGTCGCTGCGTCCATGGATTCCACCGGCACCAACAACCCCGAATAGAGGATGGCGGGGATGAAGGTGAGGACCATCGCTAGGATGGCAGCGGCAGCCTGGGTGCGGGCGAGCAGGGAGATGAGTAAACCGATGCCCGTGGTGCAAATGATGAAGAGGAGGGAGGCGCCTAGAAAAAAAACAGGATCGCCCTTGAAGGGGGCGCCGAACAGGCCGGTGGCTAGGATCCAGAGGAGGAAGACATTGATGCAGGACAGGAACACATAGGGCAGGAGTTTGCCCAGCAGGAATTCCCCTGCGCTGACCGGCGAGGCATAGATGTTATAGATGGAACCCTGTTCTTTTTCCCGCACGATGCCCAGGGCGGTGAGAAAGGGGGGGGAGAACATCAACACCAGCATGATGAGCCCGCTGCCCATGGACCAGCGGCTGCGCACGGCTTGATTGTACAGGGCGCGAGTTTCCAGGCGCACGGGCTGAATCGTGCGTCGGGCCGCTTCCTGAGAAAAGCCCCGCTCCATCAGATAGTTTTCCAACAGCCAGGTGCTGAAGTGGGCGTTGATGGCGGATACATAACCTTTGTTCACCTGAGCGCGGTAGGGAAAGATGCCGTCGATCAGGCTTTGCACGGCCACCGAGCGACCGGCGAGGAGATCCCGTTGGAATCGGGGCGGGATGATGAGGGCGAAGCGAATGCGGCTGTCCGCGAGCAGGGCATCCAGGGTCCGGGCGTCCGGTGCGATCCCCTGAAAATCGAAGTAGCGGGAATCCAGGAAGCGATGGAGATATTCCCGACTCAGGGCGCTCTGATCTTCATCCAGCACGGCGAAGGGAATCCGCTCCACATCCATGGAGACCCCGTAACCCAGCACGATGAAAGTGAGGACGGGCACCCCGAAGGTCATGAGCCGGTACAGGCGATCCCGCAGGATCTCCCGCCATTCCTTATAAATCAGGGCTCGGACGCGAGAGAAGCGCATCAGTGCACGTAATGCACCTTTTGGTGAAGCATTTCCGGCGTGACCAAGCGCACGCCCCCTTCTGTGATATAGAACCCATTCTTGCGATCCTCCGCGACGTCCAGCCCGATTCGCATGCCCTCGGGAATGCGGCACCCGCGATCGAGGATCGCATTGTGAATCTTTGCCCGACGGCCGATGTCCACGTCCGGCAGGATTACGGAATCCTCCACATAGGCATAGGAATTCACCCGCACATTGGAAAACAATAGGGAATGGCGGACCAGGGCGCCGGAGATGATGCAGCCTCCGGACACCATGGAATCCACTGCCATGCCTCGGCGGTTCTCATCGTCGAACACGAACTTCGCCGGTGGTAGCTGTTCTTGATAGGTCCAGATGGGCCAGGATCGATCGTAGAGATTCAGGGGAGGCGTGACCCCGATGAGTTCCAGATTAGCTTGCCAGAAAGCATCCAAGGTGCCCACGTCCCGCCAATAGGCCTGCTCCCCGCTGCGCACATCCCGAAAGGGATAGGCCATCACGCAATGATTTGCGATGGCGGCGGGAATCACATCCTTGCCGAAATCATGGCTGGAACCTGGGGTTTCTGAATCCTTGATGAGCCGTTCGAATAAAAAGCTGCGGTTGAACACATAGATGCCCATGGAGGCGAGGGCTACATCCGGTCGGTTCGGCAGGGGATCGGGATGCTTGGGTTTTTCCTGGAAGCGAACGATGCGATGCTTTTCGTTCACAGACAGCACCCCGAATTCCCGCGCTTTGCCCAGATCCACTTCCACGCAGGCCACAGTCATATCCGCCCCTGCTTCCGCATGGCGGGCGATCATGGCGCCGTAGTCCATTTTGTACACATGATCTCCGGCGAGGATGAGCACGTATTCTGGATTGTGGCTTTTGATGATGTCCAGATTCTGGAAAACCGCATCGGCAGTGCCCGTGTACCAGGCAGTTTCATTCACTCGCTGCTGGGCGGGCCAGAGCTCCACGAACTCCCCGAATTCTCCCCGCAGAAATCCCCAGCCCTTTTGAATATGTAAAATGAGGGAGTGGGACTTGTACTGGGTGAGCACGCCGATGCGCCGGATGCCGGAGTTGAGGCAGTTGGAGAGGGGGAAATCCACGATGCGGAACTTGCCCCCGAAGGGTACTGCGGGCTTGGATCGCCACTGGGTCAGATGCTTGAGCCGGGCACCTCGGCCTCCGGCTAGGATCAGGGCGAGGGTGTTGCGGGTCAGACGGCTGACAAAACGTTGGCTGGAAACCGGCATCGACGAGACATCTCCTAGCGTTGCACGACTGCATAGCCCCTTTGAAAAGGGCGGAATTTCTCCTTCAGTATAACGCTGATTCACCTTGTCCCAGAGGAATCCATGGTTGACAATTTCCCTTATTCCTCAAGATCCATCTTTTCCTCCGTCAGGAATGTGGAATGACCGCCGTAGAACCCATCAAAGTCGGCGCTTTTGGCCTCGACGATCGCGCTAGAAAACTGCTCTCCCTCTTTTTCGCCGGTCCCTGCAAGGGACGCTTCGCGCTGGTCAGCCAATTTCAGGCCGATGTGCTCATCGTGGACTTAGATCGGCCCAGTGGCTGGAACTACTATCAGACCCAGAACACCATTAATCCCAGCCGCCCCCTGGTGGCCATCTCCCTTCATCGGGATCGGGAGATGGAAGTAGAGTTCTTTATCAAAAAGCCCATGCGCTTGGAGACCGTGCTCCAAGTGTTGGAGAAAGCAGCTGCTCGAGTGCACGGGGCTAGTCTGTCCTCAAAGCCACCGGAGAGACCGAAGCCCCCTTCTCCTCAATCCGTTGCATCGAAATCGCGCCTCGAGGAACGAAAGGAAGCACCGGAGGAATATCAGTTCTTACAGCTCCTGCGGCGCAGACCCAAGGCAGATCTGGCCCAGATCAAGGCGGTAGCAGAACTGTTCTACGATCCGGCGCAGTGCATTCAAGGCCATCTTCAGCGAACGATTCAGATCGCCAGAGCAGAAAAGCAGGGCATGCAGATCAGTGGTTTTTGGGGACGCCTTTATATCGATCCCTTGGAAGAACGCGCCTATTCGGAGCTATTGGACTCTCGGCTCCGTCCCCTGACCGTCATGCGGATCTCCCAGCGGGAAATCGAAGTCATCCCCATCGAGCCCGACCATCTCCAAGCGCTGCGGCAGGGGAAAAACGAGGCCATCCGGGTCATCACTTCCATCGATGCCTTGCTCTGGCGTCTCAGCCTTTGGTCGTCTCGGGGACGGCTGCCCAAGGGCACAGATATTGAATCCCCAGTTTTCCTGCGCCACTGGCCCAACTTCACCCGCTGCTTAGAGACGCCCAACGCCATGCGCATCATCGCGCTCTGGGCGCGGCAACCCGCCTCCCTCACCGATACCTTGGAAGCCCTGCATGTGTCTCAGGCGGAAACCTTCGCCCTCTTCAGTGCGGCCCTCGCCGTGGGCTGCGCGGGCATCGGTCGCCGGCAAGCGGATTCCCTGCTCTCTCCTGTCCCCTTGGAACCCACTCCCCAGCGAAGCCTGCTCAAACGCACCCTCAACCGCCTGTTCCGGCACGAGGAGGAAAGCTGATGATCGAACACACCATCATTTTTACAGGCCCATTGCGGTCGGGGAAGACCAGTGCCATCGCAAGCGTGAGCGATATACCCGTGGTGAGCACCCAAGAGGTCACTTCCGATCTCGTCCTCGATCTGGGATTCGGCATCACTCAGGACAAATCCGCAACCCTGGTGATGGATTATGGCTGCATGAACCTCGGGGGAGAGGAACGCATTCATCTGTTCGCAACACCGGGGGATGAGCGCTTCGACTTCATGTGGGATGCCCTCACGGAGGGCGCTATCGGCGTCGTTATCCTGTTGGATAACAGCCGCCGTTCTCCCCTGAAGGAGATGGATTTTTTTCTCAACGCCTTCGGGACGCTGGTGGAAAAGCGGCGCGCTGTCCTGGGCATCAACCGGATGGAGGAACACCCGATCCCCACCCTCCGCACCTACCAGGAACGGGCAGGGCTGCTGGAAGTGCAAGTGCCCATCTTCGAATTGGACCCTCGCCAACCGAAGGATGTGCGGACTGCCTTGCGGGCTTTGCTCTATTCCCAGGATCCTGGATTAGTGCAATCGCCGGTTTGAGTTCAGGACTCTGCCCGCGCCCTCATCTCACCCTCCTTTGACCTGTCCGCAACCTCCAGCCAGCCCGCTGCATGATGCTGGACTAGCGCCGCTAAGGCTTCCACATGGGCCGGGCTGTCGTTGAGGGCAGGGATGTACTCATAGCGCTGCCCCCCCGCCTGGAGGAAATAGCGACGATTCTCTCGGGCGATCTCCTCCAGGGTTTCCAGACAGTCAGCGGCAAAGCCTGGACAGCAGACTTGCACGGAACTCACCCCCGACGCGCCCCAATCTCGGAGCAATCGATCCGTATAGGGCTGCAACCAGGGTTGCTTTCCCATGCGGGACTGGAAAGCCATGGCCCAGTCTGAAGGGGAGAGTTCCAGGGCTTCTGCCAGCAATTGGGCGGTCTGCTGGCACTGATGAAAATAGGGATCTCCCTGCTGCGCAGCCGCTTGGGGGATGCCGTGGAAGGAAAAAAGCAAGCGTTGGGCCTTCCCATGATCTGCCCAATGCTGCCGGATGCGTTCCGCCAGAGCATGGAGATACGGGGGGAAGTCCGGGTACTGGGCGATGAATCGCACCTCGGGCACCCGGCGCCAGCGGGACAGCACCTGGGCCACCGCATCGAAGGCGGAACCCGTGGTGGCGGCGGCATATTGGGGGTAGAGGGGCAGGACCAGCAAGCGGGAGAGGGACGAAGCCCGCAGGGCTTCCAAACCCGCCTGCACCGAGGGATTGCCGTAGCGCATGGCCAGCGCTACCTGCACGGGCACCGGCAGCAGTGCTTGCAGGCGTTTTTCCAGAGCGGCCCGCTGTCGCTGCCCGATGACCAGCAGGGGAGAACCCGCCTCGCCCCAGATCGCTTGATAGAGGCGGGCGGAGCGCGGCGCTCGGAAAGGCAGGATGAGGCCGTACAGCAGAGGCCACCAAAGCCATCTTGGCAGTTCCACCACCCGGGGATCCCGGAGAAATGCCGCCAGATAGCGGCGCACCGCTCGGGAGGTCGGCGCATCCGGCGTGCCCAGGTTTAGCAGCAGCACCCCCAGGGGGGCCGGCGCTTCGTGTGGGCATGCAGGACCAGGCTGAAAACGCATCTAGGGTTGGAACTGGGCTAACAGGTGCTGATAGAGGGCCTGGAAGCGGGCGAGATCCTGCCCATCCACCAAAGGCCCGATCCTTTGGGCAAATTGCGCTTCCAGCGCTCGCCAATCCGCTTCTCTGAGCTGAGTTTGAGCGAGGGGAAAGAGGCTGATTTCCTCTTGTTGTAGATGCTTCCGTAAGACTTCCACCAGTTCCCGCCCCTGGGCTTCCACCACATCCCGTCGCAATACTTCTCCTTGCATGATGCCTTCCAAAATCTGGCGGAAATGCCCGGTGAGCTCGCTGATCACCTCGTGTTGACGCATCAGCACTTCCAACGGAGAAGGCAAATTGCGCTTCAGCTGGTCCCGCAGGGACTGCACGAGCATTTCTTCGCTGGGATGGTGAACTTGATCTGCATAGTTTTCCAGATACTCCAGGGCTTCTGCGAGGGTGGCATAATTCGGCTCGATCCCCCGATGAAAGCGATCCAGGGACTTTTCCAGCAGGTTCAAAAGCGTACGGAGTTGCCGATGGTCCTGCTGAAGGCGCTGGAGCAAGGGAGGCATGGGCATTTCTTCAGGGTTTCTCCCCTTTGCAGGGTGTGAAAAAAGGGTTCTTCTCTGCCCGTGCGCATTCCTGCCCCATCGCCGTTTCTTCATTCGGGTCACTGCTTTCCAAGCGCTCCTGGGTTTCCAAATACAACAGCTGCTTGGCCGGATTGCAGGCGGGACTGCTTTTGCACTGTTCTTTTTCTCCGCAAACTCGACTCACCAGCTTCCCACAATCGGTCGTTCTCGTGGCTGGGGTGGATCGGGTACAGGTGGAAAAGGCCGGATTGCTCAGGGCATCCAGACATTTGCTCGTGTGCCAGGTGGCTGGATACAACCCGGCCTCGGGGGACTGCTGGCGCTGTTCATCCCGTTCCAGGCGCAAGAGTTGCTGAGCCAAGAGGCAGGGTTGATCCCGAGCGCATTCTTGTTGAAAACCACAGGTCTTGCGCACCAGCTGTTCGCAGTATCGCCCCCGCATCCTAGGTTCTGGTTCTGGTGCAATCTGCCAAGCGTTCAACATGTTTTCCGTGGGCACCACGGTGCCCTCCCGCACGATGATGACCGAACCATCTTCCAGACGGTGGGTACCGTCCCACAACCGCACGCTGCCCCTACTGAAATAGCGGATGGGACGGCGGGTTTCCGGATCTACCTTCAGCACACTGCCATCTTCCAAAGTACCGGTCCACGTACCCGCCCAGAGGGGCAGGGCGATGACTAGCCCCAGCAGCAATCGTAAGTAAGCCATCGTTCAACTCCCAGAGCCGATCTTTATAATAATTCTATCTCTGCCAGATACCGAGCTTTTTCCCATGAATGATGCTGTGACCAGACATTTCCCCCGAGAGATTCAATTGCATCGGAAATCCCGCATCCTCAGTGTTTTATTTGAGGATGGCAAGCGCTTTGATCTCCCCTGCGAATATCTGCGGGTCTTTTCCAAAGCTGCCGAAGTGCGCGCCCTGGAACAACCAGTGACAGGCAAGGAACAGGTGAATATCGAACGCATCGAACCCCAGGGACAATATGCTATCCGCATCTTGTTCGACGATGGCCACGATACGGGCCTCTATTCCTGGGATACGCTCTATGACCTGGGCGTTAACCAGGCAAGCAATTGGGCGGCCTATCTGCAAGCCCTGAAGAAAATCGGCTATGAGCGCCAGGAAACCGAAGGCAAGCGGCGGATTCGGCTGCTGTACTTCGCTTGGCTCGCCCGGAAGCTGCGCCGGACCTCCGAAGAACTGGAAATCCCCCCCAGCGTGCAAGATGTGGATGGATTGCTGACCTGGCTGGGCCGTCGGCGACGAGGCGCGGAACCCCTCTTCGCACGGGATCGGGTGCGGGTTACCCTGAACAAACAGTTTGCCGAAGGCTTCAGCCGCATTCAGGAAGGGGATGAAGTCGGGATCGTGCCCACAACCCCCACCCCGCCCCCCACACCGGATCTGCTCTGATCCCGCTGCCTAGGTTATGATGGGCGCATGAAGAAGCGATTCGGCATGCTCATGGATCCCATCGGGTCCATTCATGTAGAGAAGGACAGCAGTTTCGCCCTGCTGCTGGCGGCCCAGCGCCGGGGCTGGACCCTGTTCTACATGAACTTGACGGATCTCTTCCTGATGGATCAACGGGTCTGGGGGCGGATGCGCACTGTGGAAGTGCGGGACGATCCCCAGGACTGGTATCGATTCACCGGGGAACTCATCCAACCCTGTGATCGGTTGGATCTTCTCTTCATGCGCAAAGATCCGCCGGTGGATCGGGAATATCTCCATACCACCTATCTCCTCGAGCGGGTGGCTGCAGCCGGCACCCGGGTGGTGAATCATCCCAAAGCCCTGCGGGATGCCAACGAAAAACTCTTCGCCCTGGAATTTCCCGACTGCGTGCCGCCCACCCTGGTGAGCGCCCGGGCCGATCGCATCCTCGCTTTCCTGCAACAGGAAAAAGATCTCATCCTCAAACCCTTGGACAACATGGGCGGTTCGGGCATCTTCCGGGTTCGCCAAGGGGATCCCAACACGAATGTCATCCTGGAAACCCTCACCCGGCGGGGGCAAAGCTTCTGCTTGGCCCAGCGCTTCTTGCCGGAGATCGCCCAGGGAGATAAGCGCATCTTACTGGTAGGGGGTCAACCGGTGCCCTTCGCCTTGGCCCGCATTCCCAAGGCCGGGGAGACGCGGGGCAATTTGGCCGCCGGCGGGCGAGGGGAAGGGCGGCCCCTCACGGAACGGGATCGCTGGATCGCCCAGCAGGTAGGCCCGACCCTGCTGCGCCGAGGTATTTACTTCGCGGGCTTGGATGTGATCGGCGATTTTCTCACGGAGATCAACATCACCAGCCCCACCTGCATCCGAGAACTAGATGCCCAGTATGGATTGGACATCGCGGGGGATCTGTTGGCCTACCTGGAGGCTCAATGAGGGCGGAGCAGATCCGAATCTGGGGCCTACTGTGCTGCCTGATGCTGCTGCTCCCAAGCGGCTGCCGGCGGGCGGATCCGGTCTACAACACCCGTTTTCTCGCCTTCGGCACCCTCATGGATCTGAGCTTGGTGGGGGTGGAGCCCCAGAAAGCCGAAGAGGTGGCCCAGCTGCTGGAACAGGATTTCGCCTTCATGCAGCGGGCGTGGCATGCTTGGGATCCCGGCCCTCTGGGTCGGGTGAACCGGCTGCTGCCCACGGGGAAATTCTTCGCCGCCCCCCCTTCCATTCTCCCCCTGCTGCGCAAGAGCCAGCAGCTCGCCCGACAGACGGATGACCTCTTCAACCCCGCTATCGGGAAGCTCATCGCCCTCTGGGGATTTCACACGGATGCCCCCGCCTGCCGACCGCCGCCGGATGCCCGAGCGATCCGCAACCTGGTGCGGGCGGATCCCAAGATGAGCGATATCGAGGTCCGGGGTATCGAGATCCGTTCCAAGAATCCGGCGGTGCAACTGGATTTCGGCGCCATCGGCAAGGGCTATGGCATTGATCTAGCCATCGATCATTTGCGGGAACTGGGCATCCGCAATGCCATCGTCAATGCGGGGGGCGATCTGCGGGCGATCGGGGATCGCAGCGGTCATCCCTGGCGCATCGCCATCCGTCATCCCAACGGGGGCGTGTTCGCTATCCTACAGATTGCTGGAGATGAGAGCGTGTTCACCTCGGGGGACTACGAGCGCAATTTCATCTATGAGGGCAAGACCTATCACCACATCATCGACCCCCGCACCGGCTGGCCGGCGGAAGGCACCCGCTCGGTCACTGTGGTTCATTCGGATGCGACCACGGCGGACGCCGCTGCCACCGCCCTGTTCATCGCGGGTTCCGAGGGCTGGTATCCCATCGCTCGCCGCCTGGGCATTCGCTATGTGCTGCTCCTGGACAGCCAGGGACGCATTCATATGAATCCCGCCATGGCAAAGCGGGTGCAGCTGCTCGAAGGGGATCTGCCGGTATTGCTCAGCCCCCCCCTGCTGGATGCCCCATGAGGGATGCCCTGCCGACCACCTGGGTCGATTCGGAATCCAGCGCTTCCCCCCTGTTGCCCGCATTCTTGGGTGCCCTGCTCCTGCACGGCCTGTTCTTCCTCTGGCTGCGGTTGCAACCCCCCCCAGCGCCGGAACCTTTGCCCAATGCCTACCAAACCTTAGATGTAATCATCTTGCGGCAGGCTGCCCCTCGGGAGCCACCGCCGGAAAGAGTCGATGCCTATGCCCAGGTGAACCGCCAGGGCAGCGGGGATGAGAAGCCCGCAGAGCAGCGACTGGAACCCGTGCAGAAACCGGAAAGGGTGCAGCCTGAACCGCCGCCGGAAGAAGTACTGGCCCAACCGCCGGAACCCCAACCGGAATCTCCGCCACCATCAGAACCCTTGCTCGCAGTCCCATCGGCGGAATCTCCGGCACCTCCGGCACGGCAGGCGGAACCCATGCCGAAGCTGCCGCCTGCTCCCAGCGCTGCCCAGATCCTCGCCAGCCGCAGCTTGGAGATCGCCAGACTCCGCGAGAAAATTCTGGCGGATGCCCTTCACTATGCAAGCCGCCAGCGGCGAAGGGCCATCAATGCCAGCACCAAGGAATACAAGTATGCGAGCTATCTAGAAGCCTGGCGACGCAAGGTGGAGCGAGTGGGCAATCTCAACTATCCCGAGGAGGCGAAGCGGCGCAAGCTCTACGGCAGCTTGATTCTCCACGTGGCCTTGCGGGCGGATGGTTCCATCGAGACCTTGCGCATCCTGCGTTCTTCTGGCTCGGATATTTTGGATCAGGCCGCCATCCGCATCGTGGAGTTAGCCGCTCCCTTTGCCCCTTTCCCACCGGAGATCCGTGCGGAAACCGATATCCTGGACATCACCCGCACTTGGCAATTTCTCAGCAGCAACCGCTTGGGTTGGAAGAATTGAGTCAGCGCAAAAAGACCTATGGGGACATCCATGATGATCGCCGATCCGGAAGAAGTGGTATCTTGAAGCACTGCGACTGCGGGGTCTCTTCCCTGCGCGGAATGCTGACCGGAAAACCATTACCCATGTCCAATCCTAAGACTACCCATTTCGGCTTCAAGCAGGTGCCTGTGGAAGAGAAATCCCAGCACGTGCGGGCCGTGTTCGATTCCGTGGCCGACCGCTACGACCTCATGAATGATCTCATGTCCCTGGGTATCCATCGCCTCTGGAAGCGCTACACAGTGGAGCTGGCGGGGGTGCGACCCGGGGAACGGGTGCTGGATCTCGCCGGCGGCACCGGCGATCTCGCCGCCCGCTTCGCTCCGCTGGTGGGGGATCGGGGGCAAGTGGTGCTCACGGACATCAACCAAGCCATGCTGCGCCGAGGTCGCCAGCGGCTGATCGATCTGGGCTTGGTGGGCAATCTGTCCTATGTGCAGGTCAATGCGGAGCAGCAGCCCTTTCCCGATCAATGCTTTGATTGCGTGACCATCGGCTTTGGCCTGCGCAATGTGACCCACAAGCAGCGGGCCTTGGAAGAGATGTATCGGGTGCTGCGGCCCGGCGGGCGGGCGCTGATCCTGGAGTTCTCCCATCCCACCAACCGCCCGTTGTCCAAGCTCTACGATCTCTATTCTTTCACCGTGCTGCCCGGCTTGGGCAAGCTCGTCGCCAAGGATGCGGAGAGCTACCGCTATCTAGCGGAATCCATCCGGATGCATCCGGATCAGGAGACCTTGTTGCACATGATGGAACAGGCGGGCTTCGCGCGCTGTCAGTATTTCAATCTCAACGGGGGCATCGTCGCCATCCATCGGGGCTACCGGCTATGAACGTGCCAACACCACTGACCGCCGCCTTGGAACAGATGATCAACCGGCTGCTTGCGCTGGATCCGGAAGGAGCTGCGCGATTGTCCACCCTGTCGGGAAAGATCCTGCGCTTGGAGTGGCGGGGCCTGGGGTTGGGAGTCGTCCTCATCCCCACGGATCAGGGCATTCAGGTCTTCAGCAACTATGAAGCACCGCCGGATTGCACCTTGCGGGGCACGCCCCTGGCTTTCAGCCGGTTGGGCCTGGCAGGCCGGAAGGAAGACGTGCTCTTTTCGGGACAGATCGAGATCGAGGGCGACCCCGGGCTCGCCCAGGCTTTCGCCGACTTCTTGGGCGATCTGGAAATCGACTGGGAAGAACTGCTCGCCCGATTCACCGGCGACACCCTCGCCCATCCCGTCGGGGAGGCGGTGCGGGGATTGGATCGCTGGATGCGGCGCACCGGGGAAATCCTTGCGGAAGACCTGAAGGAAATGCTGCAGGAAGAAGCCCGCCTGCTGCCCACGGCCTATGAGGTAGAAGGCTTCTTGGATGCAGTGGATCAGCTCCGAGAGGATGCGGAACGGCTGGAAGCTCGGGTGAAGCGCCTTCGTCAGCACCTGGCTGCAAGTTCCGGATGATCCGCCCCTCCATCGCCTGGCGGCTCTTTCATATCAACCTGGTGTTGCTGCGCCATGGGTTGGATGAAGTCATCCTCGCCACCCATCTGTTCCGCCCGGTGCGGTTTCTCGCCTATCTCTCCCCCTGGTACTGGCTGCGCCGGAAGGCCCCGAAACCCTATCCGGTGCGCATTCGGGAAGCGCTCGTGGAGCTGGGACCGATCTTCGTCAAGTTCGGGCAACTGCTCTCTACGCGGCGGGATCTGCTGCCAGAAGAGCTGGCCGATGAGCTGGCCAAGCTCCAAGATCGCGTGCCCCCCTTCCCGGGCACCCAGGCCCGGGCCCTCATCGAACAGGCTTGGCAACAGCCCATCGAAGCCGTGCTGGATGACTTTTCGGAACAGCCCCTGGCTTCTGCTTCCATCGCCCAGGTGCACAGCGCCCGCTTCAAGGACGGTCGGGAAGTGGTGGTCAAAGTGGTGCGCCCGGAGATCGCCAAGATCATCCGGCGGGATGTGGATCTGCTGTATCAGATCGCCGAGTTAGCCCAGCGCTACTGGAAGGACGGTCGGCGGCTGCGCCCCCTGGAGGTAGTGCGAGAGTACGAGAAAACCATCTTCGATGAACTGGATCTCATGCGGGAGGCCGCCAATGCGAGCCAGCTCCGGCGCAATTTCCAGAACAGCGAGATGCTCTATGTGCCGGAGGTCTATTGGGAACTGACGCGGCCCAATGTGCTGGTGCTGGAACGGGTCTATGGCACACCGGTGAGCGATGTGCCCGCCCTCAAGGCCCAAGGGATCTCCATGCGATTGCTCGGGGAACGGGGCGTGGAGATCTTTTTCAAACAGGTCTTCGAGCACAATTTTTTCCACGCGGACATGCATCCGGGCAATATCTTCGTGGAGCCCAGCGGCCGCTATATCGCCGTGGATTTCGGCATCGTCGGCTCCCTCACCACAGAGGATCAGCGCTATCTGGCGGAAAACCTGTTGGCCTTTTTCCATCGGGATTATCGGCGGGTGGCGGAGCTGCACATTGAATCCGGCTGGGTGCCCCCGGGCACCCGGGTGGATGAGTTCGAATCCGCCATGCGCACGGTGAGCGAACCCTATTTCGGCCGGCCCCTGGCGGAAATCTCCTTCGGCCATTTCCTCATGCGCCTGTTCCAGACCGCTCGGCGGTTCGACATGGAGATTCAGCCCCAATTGGTGCTGCTGCAAAAGACCCTGCTCAACATCGAGGGTCTGGGGCGGCAGCTCTATCCGGAACTGGATCTCTGGACCACGGCGAAACCCTTTCTAGAACGCTGGATGCGCCATCAGGTGGGGCCGCGCGCCTTCCTCCGACGCACTAGGGAAAACCTCAATCCCCTGTCCGAGCAGCTGCCGGAATGGCCCCTGCTAGCCTATCAAGTGCTATCCGGCTTTCAGCAGCAGATCTTGAGCGCCCGCAGTCGCTGTGAAGAGACCGAGCAATTGCGGGAAGCCTTGCGGCGGGAACGGATGGGCCATCGAAATGCGGTGGAAGGCAGCGCCCTGCTCTTGGCGGGCACCTTGCTGCTCGTCCTCGGCCCGGGTGCCCTGCTCTCCCCCGCCACTGCCCGGGGATTGGGCCTGTTCAGCTTCGCCCTGGGGGCTGTGCTCCTGCTCTGGGGGAGAATGCGCCGGCCTTGAAAGTCTGCACAAGGTTTGCGAGCTCCGTGCGCAGGCAGTGCTGAGGCACAAAGCCCAGTTCCCGCTGAATCCGCGCCATGCTGTACCAGGCGTTAGCGGTGAGTTTATCCAAGCCCTCCCGATTCAGGGGCATGGGTCGACCGCTGATGGCCTGCCCAATATCCCCCAGCAGGGCGGCGAGCTTGAGCAGCCAGAAAGGTAGGGTCCAGCGGGGAATCGGGCGGCCCAGGGCTAAACAGATCTGTTCGTAGAGCCAGCGGGTGGAATAGGGCTCCCCGTCGTGGACGAAGTAGAGCCGTCCGGCTGCCCGAGGATGCTGGGCCACCAGCAGAGCGGCGGCGACTGCGTCCGCCACATGAATGGCGGTACGCCGGTTTTCGAGCTTGGGCCAGGGGGGAAACCGGTGGCGGGCGATGGCCTGGATCATCCGCGGCAGATTGCCGCGCCCCGGCAGCCCGTAGACCATGGGCAGCCGCAGCACGCTGGTGCGCATCCCCTCGGGATCATCGGCTTCCAACACAAAAATTTCCGCCTGCCGCTTGGCCCGACCATAGCAGGTGCTGGGGCGGGCAGGGCTATCTTCATCCAAGGGGCCCGATTGCCTGCCGGTGATCTCTCCGACCGCCTTGATGCTGCTGAAATAGATCAGCCGTTCTACCCCCGCCCGAGCGGCTGCTCGGACCAAGTGTTCGGTGCCCTCCGCCGTCACTTTCCAATGCAGAGGATCTTCATAGGGGTTCAGGGTGCCCGGAGCGGGCTGATGGCTGGCCAGGTGGAAGAGGTATTGCACACCCTGGAGCAGGGCCGGAAATCGATCGGGCTGGGTCATGTCCCCCAGATGATAGCGGAGCGGGGCGTCTTCCCAAAGATCTGGGCGAGGTCTGCGGGTCAGAATCCTCACTTCCGCCCTCTGTTCCAACAGGGCAGCTACCAGAAACCGCCCGATTCGACCGGTGGCGCCGGTGACCAGCACCTTTTTTCCCCGCCAGTTCTGCCCGCACTTTTCCATCAGGCTTTTCCCCCTTGCTTCAGTTGGCGGAGGCTTTGGGGGATCAGGACGGCGAGAAAATGCGCCCAGATGCCCAGCATCACCAACAGGCGGAAGGGCATGGAGTGCCTTTGAGATTGAAACTTTCGGAAGAAACGCACCATGCCCCGGTGCTTGTGCCACTCCACCGCGATGGGCCGGCGTAGGCTGCAAGCCCCCTTGTAATGGACCACCTCCGCATCAGGCACCAGGTAAATCTGCCAACCTCCCTGGCGAAAGCGCACGAACCAATCCAGATCTTCGCAATGCAGGAAATAGCCTTCATCCAGGGGACCCACCGAGGCCAAGGCTTCCCGCCGGACCAGCATGAAGGAACCGGAAATGGCTTCCACTGCCACGGGCGCTTCGGGCAGCGGCTCATCCGTGCGGTTGAGGCGCTTGCCGCCTACCAGGTCCGGCCAAATCCGATCGAGGTAGAGAAAGCGCACCAAGGCCACCCAAGGATCGGGGATGGTGCGCCGGCTGGCCACCTGTTCTGTGCCGTCGGGATTGCGGATCACACAGCCCGCCATGCCTGCCTGGGGCATGCTTTCCATAAAGCGGATCATGCGATGCAAGGTATTCGGCTGCACGATGCAATCCGGATTGAGAAAGAGGAGAAAGGGGGCGCGGGTCTGCTCCAGCGCTAGATTGTTGGCTCGAGCAAAGCCCAGATTGGCCCGATTTTCCAGGATGTGCAATCTGGGATCCCGCCCATATCGAGCGCGAAGCTGGGCAAGGCTCTGATCGGAGGAACCGTTGTCGCTCACATAGATTTCGACTTCGGCGAAGGACTCCAGCACGGCGCCCACGCATCGGCTGAGCAGGGCCCCTGCATTGAAGTTCACCACAATCACACTCAGGGCGATGGAGGGTTTCGGCATGGATTCCTGAGGTTCAAACGGTGATTTGGAGATTTTATCAGAGGGTCTTGGAGGTTTGTGCGCAGGGGCTGGCGGTATCTCGGCGGGGCTCCTAAGATGCTAGTACTCTGAGCTGGGCTTTCAGATCGATGACTAGCGAACGCATCTGATTTACCCTTGACAGGATAAAATGCCGAATCTATTTGGATTCGATCCACTATTCAACAGAGATAATTAAGTTCGATTCCTATGTGTATAATCAATACAATTAAGAAAATACTTAGGTACCGACACAAGTTGAAGGTCTTACTTGGCAAAGTCCTTACCATAGAAAGGGGTGAACTCCCGGATAGATCGTTTGTAAAAGAGATTCAAGATCGGGAATGCTCTTCTTTAACCCCAAGCAGGTTCCTTAATCGTAAGGGAGATATTTCAACTCATCAAACCCCCTGGTGGCCAAAGATCAAGTTATATGCTATCCGTGATTGCCGTCTGTTGGGTTGCCGAGCAACGCCTGTTACGAGGAATAGGAGGATCATTACAGAGCACACCCATGGGACAGAGTTCACTATGCTTAGCCGCCAAAAGACCCTCAAGCCATTTCATATTCTGTTTAATAGCTTTTTACCATTCCACAAAGGCGGAATGGCGAATTTTTCCCCCTCAGCAATCCGTTCCATTCAATTATTATCATTGGGTTACAGATTGCCTTCCCTGTATCCGCAGTTATGAATCCATTACTAAAAGACCAACGCTGCTTCTGCCGGCTGGGCTTGCAGCATGGCAGAAGCGTTATTTAGAACTTCTCGGCTATCATAAGGGCTCCTATGAGGAATATTCGGAAGAACATCTTCCGGTAGATACGCTATATATCCCCTCATAGCATAAACCATCGGGAACTATGCCGCCTGCACCCTCAACCATACAGTGGTTACGGGAAAGAACATTCCCGAATATAGCCCCAACCAAAAAAATGTACCACGTCGCTTATTTATCAGTAGAGCTGAGAGCAAAAAAGGAACCGAATTTTTAATGAAGAGGAAGTTGCAGATGCATTAGAGAAACTGGGTTTCTACAGTTATATTAGGCAATCTTTTGTTGGACGATCAAATCTATCTCTTTCATCAAGCGCAAATTATTGTCGGCCCGCACGGGACTGGATTTACTAATTTAATTTTTTCAAATAGCCCATAGTAATCGAAATTTTCCAAGAAGATGCCTTTCTAGATTTCTTTTCTCCGATAGCAAGCTTGGTCGGTGGGAAGCATTATGCCTACTTCGCTGATCGTTCGAACCACGAAGGACAGGGAATCGTAGATTGTTCAAAATTCTGTGCAGCGATACATTCTCTCCACTGTCCAAGCAGACTGAGCAACTCCACTCAAAGAATGGAAGCGATCCGGTACACTAGGAAAAGAGAAGCTTAGCAGAGGGCTCAACCGTATGGGGATGGCACCGGCAGTATTGGCGCTCAACGGTCTTTCCTTCACCCTCAGCGCCCTGCTGGCGCTGGCCACCGGATTCGGCATTCAAATTCTGCGGCATTGGGATCTCCGCAGCGGCAGTGCATTACAGCTCCGCTTAGAGCGCCGCACCTATCTCATCGCTACCTTGGTCACCTGGTGTTTCTTCAGTGAAATCCTCGGGTTGCTGCTGTTTATCTATAACGCAGACCAGCTGGCCCCCCAGTTCGTGGGCGCCATGTGCGCTACCGGTGTGCTCAACGCGGCGCCCGGCGGTTGGCAAACTTTGTTCTTAAAACTGCTGGTCTCCCTGCTGGGGGCCATCTGGCTGTTGCTCAACCGGTTGGATAACCAGGCCAAGGATTATCCCCTGATCCGCGTGAAATACGCCTTTTTGGCGATGATCTTCCCCTTCTCCCTCTGGGAGACCCTGAGCCAATGGCGGTTTTTCCAGGGGTTGCATCCCGATCTCATCACTTCCTGTTGCGGCACTCTGTTCACGCCGGCGGGGCGGGGGGTCGCCGCCCAGGTATCCAGCCTAGATCCCGGTCTCAGCCTGATCGCCCTGGGCATCAGCGGCCTGCTCCTGTTCGCCACCGGCAGCTATTTTCTGTGGAAAGGACGCGGTGCGGGCTATTTCTCCCTGTCCGCCGGGGCTGCGGGGGCCATCGCATTAGCTGTCCTGGTGTCCAGCATCGCCCTCTGGGTCTATGAGAATCCGCATCACCATTGCCCCTTCTGCCTGTTACAATCCGAGTATCATTACATCGGTTATGGGTTTTATCTGTCCTGGTTCCTCGGCCTCAGCTTCGCCCTGGCAGCGAGCTTAGTTCATCGCTGGCGCAACGTGCCGAGCCTGGCGGAGGTCGTGCCCAGGGAAAGCCGTTTTCTCGCGGGGATTGCCCTGGCGGGATTCGGCGTTTTCTACGGTTTATCCGCCTATGCCATATTTCATTCTCATCTGGTGCTGCTATAGATGCGGTGGTTCCGCCTTTTTTTCTTAGTCAGCTTGCTCCTCAGCGCCTGCGGTGAGAAAAGTCCGCAACTGACCCCCGGTCAGCTGGCGCCCGCCTTTCAGCTCCAGAATCTGTCCGGGGAAACCCTCGATTTTCCAACAGATCTCTCGGGAAAAGTGGTCGCCCTAAGGTTCTGGGCGGACTGGTGCCCCTTTTGTAAGACGGAGATGCAAGAGATCGAGCCGATCTATCAGAGCCACGGGCCGAAGGGGTTGGAAATCCTCGCCATCAATGTGCGCCAGGATCGGGCGAAGGCCCAGCGCTTTGTGGATCGCTTGGGGATTTCTTATCCCGTGCTCTTGGATCCATCGGGCCAGGTGGCCCAGGCCTACGGGGTCATCGGCTTGCCCACCACAGTGCTCATCGACCGGCAAGGCCGCGTGGCCACCAAGGTCTTGGGAGAATCCAGCCCGACGCTCTTTCGGAAACTGGTGGAAGATCTTTTGTGAACGGGGAATTCACCCTGGGCTTAGCCTTCATCACCGGTCTGCTCGGGATTCCCCATTGCTTGGGCATGTGCAGCGGTCTCGCCGGTGGCTTCTTTCTGCATCGCGGGGCAGGGTTCAGATCAGTGCTGGCCTATCACGGCGCGCGGATCGGCACCTATGTGCTCTTGGGCACCCTGGGCGCTTTGGCCGGGCGAGTGCTGGTGCAGACCGGTCTGTTGGGCAAGGGGCAAGGCCTGCTCATGATGGGGGCTGGTCTCTGGATCTCGGGCTTGGGTTTGGATGGAATCCTTCGGCCCAAGCAGGGCTGTCCCGCCCGCGTTCGGACGGCAGCCGCCGCCGGAATGCTCAACGGATTGATGCCCTGTAGCCTGGTGTTTTCCGTGGGGATCCGCGCGGCGTCCAGTGCCGATCCCCTGAAAGCCGCCCTGCTCATGGGTGCCTTCGGACTGGGCACCCTGCTCATGGCTTTGCTGAGCCTGGGCAGCGCCCGACTCGGTTATGCGATGAACCGCGCCGGCGCCCGATTCGGGGGGGTGCTGGTGCTCTTTCTGGGTCTTTGGACCCTGTACGAAGGTTGGACCTTCTTCCAGATCATGCGGGGGCTTGCCAACGGATGATCCTCAAACTGTGGAGTCAATGCGATGTGTAGCGATCACGATCCCAAGCGCAGAACCCTGCTGAAGGGATTCGGCACCCTAGGACTGACAGCGGCCACGGTGCCCCTGTTGGCCGATGCGAGCAGCATCGGGGCGCTGGTACCCGGGAAGGGTTGGGTAGAAGCTGGCGAACGCTGTGAAGGCGACGGCACGCCCTTGCAGTTCATTCCCAAGACCCCGCCGGACCCGGCACCCCTGCAACGAGAATTGGAGAAATACCCGCGGTGCCCCTACTGCGGCATGAGCCGAACCCAATGGCACCATTCCCGCCATCTGGTCCATTATGAAGATGATCTGGTGGATGGCACCTGCTCCATCCACTGCCTGGCCATCAGCCTGATGTTGAACCTAGATCGGGGCCCCAAAGCTATCTATGCAGCGGATTCCGGCGCAACCCAGTCCATCAAACCCCTGATCCCCGTGGAAAAGGCCATCTACCTCATCGGCAGCAAGCTGCGGGGCACCATGACTGCAAACAGCAAGCGGGCCTTCGGCGATCGCGCCCTGGCAGCAGCCACCCAAGAAAAGCAGGGGGGCAAGCTGGGAGATTTCGAGGAAGCCCTGCAACAGACCTATCTCGACATGGCGCGGGATACCCGCATGATCCGCAAGCGTCGGGCGGAACGGCGACAGCGGATGCAAAAAGGCTGAACCATCAACTCGGGTCGGTGCCGGCCCAAAACCCTTGGAGTTCCTCAGGATGCACAGAGTACAAAACTGGTTTTTCCTCCTCTTACTCTTGCCAGCGCTGTCCAGTTGGGGCAGCGATTTCAGCATTCCCGAGCCCGGTCCTCGGGACACCTGCCCGGTGTGCGGCATGTTCGTGGCGAAATATCCCCAATGGGTCGCGGCTGTGGTCTATAAAGATGGCCATCGGGCCTATTTCGACGGGGCCAAAGATCTGTTCAAGTATCTGCTGGATCTGCCCAAATGGGCACCCGGACACCGGCGGGAGGAGATTCAACAAATCGCCGTCAAGGAATACTATGGATTGCGTTGGATTCCGGCTCAGGAAGCCTGGTATGTGGTGGGTTCCGATGTGCTCGGGCCCATGGGCCATGAGCTCATCCCCCTGAAGAGCGAAGCGGATGCCAAGGCCTTTCTCCAAGATCACGGGGGCAAGCGGATCCTGCGCTTCGACGAGGTCCAACCCGATCTCCTGAAAAAGCTGGATCAGGGCTGAGGCCTTACATGACCAGCTGATTCGCCCCAAGGATGGGCACGATGATGGAGATGATGATGCCGGCCACGGTGATGCCTAGACCGATGATGAGGGCGGGTTCCAGCAGATTGAGCAGGCGTTTGATGCTCGCCTGGGTTTCCTTCTCATAGATCTGGGCCACCTTGGTGAGCATGGCATCCAGATGGCCGGATTCCTCCCCCACGCGGATCATCTGCAAGGCCATCTGGGGCAGGATCTCTCGCTTGGCGATGGGCTCTGCCAGCCCTTTGCCGTGCTTCAGATCCTGGCTGGCCTCCGCCAACAGGGCCAGAAGGCGGCGGTTGTTCACCACTTCCTTCGCCAGATTGAGGGCGTTGAGCAGGGGCAAGCCGTTCTTCAACAGGGTAGAAAGGGTGTGGCAGAAGCGGGCGGTCTCCATCTTCCACACCAGATCCCCGAACAGGGGCATGCGCAGCACATAGGCATCGAAGCGGTCCCGCACCTCGGGTTTCTTCAAGGCATGCTCGATCCCCAAGGCGATGAGCGCCAGGGCCACCAGCAGGGCCCACCAGTAATTCCGGAAGAAATCCCCGATGCCCATGACGATCTGGGTGGGCAAGGGCAGGGCAGCGCCCATGTCCTCGAACAGCACCGCAAACTTGGGCACCACAAAGACCAACAGCAGGATGACCGAAAGCCCGGCGACCACCAGCAGGATGGTCGGATAGACCAGGGCGGATTGCACGGTGCCCCGCAGTTCCTCCGCGCGCTCCAGATAGTCGGCCAGCCGGAGGAGCACCCCATCCAAGGCACCGCTGGCTTCCCCCGCTCGCACCATGTTGATGTAGAGGCGGGGAAACTGATCTTTCTGGGCTTCCAAGGCAGCGGAAAAGGTGGAACCGCCCCGAACCCGCTCCTGAAGATCCCGCAGCACTCGACTCAAGCGCTCATCTTCGCTGAGTTCTAAAAGGATTTGCAGGGAGCGATCCAGCGTCAGCCCCGCTTCCAGCAGGGTCGCTAGCTCTCGGGTGAGGATGCCGATTTCCTTCCGGGTCAGATGCTGCACCCGACGGCGGGTCAGCTGATGGCGAAAGCTGGTGGTAGATCGCACCTGAAGGGGAATCAGCCCATCCCGCTGCAACTGATGGATCACCGCCGCTTCCTCTGGCGCTTCCATCTCCCCTTCGACGGTCTCCCCGTCCATGCGCACAGCCTTATAAGCATAGTTCGGCATGAGCTAATGCTCCTCCGCCACCCGCAGCACCTCTTCCAAGGTGGTCCATCCCAACAAAGACTTACGCAGGCCGTCTTCATACATGGTGAGCATCCCTTCCTCCCGCGCGATGCGCTGGATCTCCGTCGCCGTGGCATGTTCCAAGACCGCCCGCCGGATCGGGTCGCTCATGCGCAGCATTTCCGCGATGACCAGCCGCCCCCGATAGCCGGTGCCGTTGCACTGTTCGCAACCCTTGGCCCGGAAGAGGCGGACGGAATGGAGATCGGGCGCGACGCGGCGGAATTTCGCCACCAGTTCCGGCAAGGGCGCATAGGCTTCCCGACAATGGGGGCAGAGCCGGCGGACCAGCCGTTGGGCCAAAATGCCGTTGATGGTGGAAGTGAGTAGATAATCTTCCACGCCCATGTCCAGCAGACGGGTGACCCCGCTAGCGGCGTCATTGGTGTGCAGGGTGGAGAGCACCATATGGCCGGTGAGGGCGGATTGCACAGCGATGCGGGCGGTTTCCAGATCCCGCATCTCCCCCACCATGATGATGTCCGGGTCCTGGCGCACGATGGACCGCAGGGCGCTGGCGAAGGTCATGCCGATCTGGGGTTTCACCTGGATTTGATTGATGCCAGCCAGCTGGTATTCCACCGGATCTTCCACCGTGATGATCTTCCGCGCTTGCGTGTTCAGGCGGCTGAGGGCGGTGTATAAGGTAGTGCTCTTGCCGCTGCCCGTGGGGCCGGTAACCAGCAGAATGCCATAGGGCATGTCCAACACCTGCTCCAACCGTTCTCGGGGGTTGCCGTCGAAGCCCAAGGCATCGAAGTCAAAGCGCACGCTTTCCTTGTCCAAGAGGCGCATGACCACGCTTTCTCCAAACATCGTGGGTACGGTGGACACCCGCAGATCCAGTTCCTTGCCCTGGACGCGCAGGGGAATGCGACCATCCTGGGGCAAACGGCGCTCGGCGATGTTGAGCTTCGCCATGATCTTGATGCGGGAGATCACCGCTGCGGTGGAGCGGGCGGGTGGGGAGGAAACGGCGGTGAGCATACCATCCACCCGATACCGCACCCGCAGTTCATCTTCAAAGGGTTCGATGTGGATGTCCGAAGCCCGGGATTCCACCGCCCGTTGAATGATCTGGTTCACCAACCGGATGACCGGCGCTTCGCTCGCCAGGTCCTTGAGGTGTTCGATGTCCTCCTCGTTCACCTCCCCCAGCGCTTCATCG
This sequence comes from Chromatiaceae bacterium, assembly GCA_027078745.1. Taxonomy (GTDB): domain Bacteria; phylum Pseudomonadota; class Gammaproteobacteria; order Chromatiales; family Chromatiaceae; genus JALWWO01. The sequence continues at coordinate 116,041 of JALWWO010000010.1, read as the reverse complement.
ATCAGCGCTTCTTCCGGTTCATCCTGGGCATAGATGCGTTCCAGGGCCGCATCGATCTCGCTGGGCAGGGCTACCTTGGCTTGAACAGCCTTGCCTGCGGCGGCGGCCACCGCTTCCCGCGCGAAAGCATCCGTGGGATCTGCAAAGGCCACGATCAGCACCTCTTCCCGCTCAGCCAAGGGCAAGATCTGGCTGTCTTGTAGGAAGCGCAGGCTCAGGCACTCCGCAGCGATCGGTTCCTCGGGAAAATCCTTGGCTTCCACGAGATCAAGTCCCAACACCTTTGAGAACGCTTGGGCCAGGTCCCGTTCCGAGACCAGCCCTAGGCGCACCAACAGCCGGAGCAAGGGATCGCCACTTTCCTCCGCCAATCGTTTTGCGCGGTGGAGATCCCCCGGAGAAAGCTTCTCTGCTTCCTGCAGATGGGCGAGCACCTGATCGGCTGGGCTCATTTCCGCAGCTTCCGGCAAATCTTCTAAGCCGAGCGGCGCTTCCTGTCGTTCCGCCAGCACTTGGGCATCAGACATGGGCTTCTTCCGTTTGAGCAATCGAGGACAAGCATTCGGCGAGCCGATCGCGCAACCGCGCTTCTTCCCCATCCAACGCGGCGAGCAGGCAGTTCAGCGCCCGGGCAAACCCCGGATCCGGCGCTTCCTGGGCTTGGGCCATGCGGATCTGGGGATGATCCGTAGGGATCAGCGCTTCTGTGCGATAAAACAGCTCCTCATAGAGCTTTTCCCCCGGACGCAATCCGATGTATTCGATGGGGATATCCTCCCCGGGTCGCTTGCCGGAGAGGCGGATCATCTGCTCCGCGAGATAGCGAATTTTAATGGGTTCTCCCATGTCGAGCACAAAGATTTCTCCGCCCTGCCCGAGCACAGCCGCTTGCATGATGAGCTGACAGGCTTCGGGGATGGTCATGAAAAACCGCTGGATCTCCGGATGGGTGACTGTGACCGGCCCACCCCGCTCGATCTGCTGGCGGAACAGGGGCACCACGCTGCCGGCGGAGCCCAGCACATTGCCGAACCGAACCGCCGTGTAACTGGTGCGGGAACGGCGGTCGTAGTCCTGACAGAGGCGTTCAGCGATGCGCTTGGTAGCCCCCATCACATTGGCGGGATGCACGGCCTTATCTGTGGAGATGAGCACAAAGCGTTCGCACTGCCAGCGATCCGCCGCTTCTGCCACCCGCTGGGTGCCCAGCACATTGTTGCGCACCGCCGCCCGCACCTGATGTTCTAACAGGGGAACATGTTTGTAGGCGGCGGCGTGGAAGACGATTTCCGGACGAGTATGCGCGAAGAGCTGATCCAGCGCTTGGGCATCCACCACATCCACCAGCCGGCTCAGCACCTTGGGCGCGGCACCGCCGTTTAGCTCTCGGTCGATCTTATAAAGATTGAATTCCGAATGATCTGCGATGATGAGGGAATCGGTACCCGCTCGGGCGAGCTGTCTGCACAGTTCTGAACCAATGGACCCGCCCCCACCGGTGATCAACACCCGCTTGCCCGCGATGCCTTGCCGAATGCCTTCCCAGTCCAGGCGCACTGGTTCCCGCCCCAACAGATCTTCGATGCGCACCGGGCGAATCTGCCGGAAGGAGCGCTGATCGTTGATGAGATCGCTGAGTTGGGGCACAGTGCGGAAGGGACGGCCCGATTGCTCGCACAGAGAAACAAGCCGTTGCATCTGCTTGGCAGTGGCACTGGGGATGGCGAGCAGGATCAGATCGATCTGCAACGCTTCCGCCAGCGCGGGGAGCTGATCCGTGGTGCCTCGGATGGGCACGCCCTGGACTTCCCCCCCGTGATGGCGCAGCTTGTCATCCACAAAGGCCACCGGCAGATAGGGGGCTTCGGGATCCCGCAGAAGATCCCGCACCAGCATTTCCCCGGCCCGCCCCGCCCCCACGATGAGCACCCGCTTCCCTTCCCGCAGCATGAGCCGATGGTCCTTAAGCCAACGGTAGAGCAGGCGCGGGCCCGCCAGGAGAAAGAGTTGCAAAATGCCGTAGAGCACGGGCACAGAGCGGGGGACGAAGGCCATTCGGTTGAAGAGGAAGAGCAAGAAGAGGATGGCCGCCGTGCCCACAGCCACGGCCTTTAGAATGCGGATCAGATCGGGGAGGGAGGCGAACCGCCAGACTCCTCGGTAGAGTCCAAACCACCAGTTCACCGCGCCTTGCACCGAGATCACCAGAGGCAGGGCAAGGAGAGCGGTTTGGAAATAGGGCGCGGGGATTTCCCCCAGGTTGAACCGCAACCAATAGGCCAGGAGCCAGGCGATGGGCAGCATGAACAGGTCGTGCGCGAAGGCGGTGGTGCGGGAGCGCAACCGTTCAAACCAGGGGTTCATGGCCTGCGATCTGTTCTACCCGAGCGCTCAACAGTCCGTAGACACAGACCCAGGCCCCGATGAGCCAAGCCTGTTCTCTGGAATCCATGCGAAGCGCGGCCAGGGCGCTGAGACTACAGGCGAGCATGAGCGCATAGGCAAAACCCAGGGTTTTCTTCTGGGACCAACCCGCCAGCACCAGGCGTTGATAATGGTGGGATCGATGGGGCTGCCACAGGACTTCCCCCCGAAAAGCACGGCGCAGCAAGGTCCAGGTGGCATCCCAGAGAAAGGGGGAGAAGATCAGCCAGGCAATCCAGAGGGGAAATAAACCTTGCTGGGCGCCGAGCAGGGACAGGGAACCGGCCAGCAGGCCCAGGCCGGTGGAACCCAGATCCCCCAGAAAGATGCGGGCGGGGGGCAGATTGCCGGTCAAGAATCCGGCCGCAGCGGCGGCGATCAGCCCGTTGACCAGAGCGAAATCCCACGCCCCCGCCTGCCAGCCCAGGAAGCCCAGGGTGCCGAAGCCGAACAATGCCATGCCCCCCGCCAAGCCGTCTATGCCATCCATGAAGTTATACAAATTGATGTGCCAGAGGAGATAGAGCAGGGTCAGCAGCTCGGCCAGCAAATCCGGCGGTGGATAGGACAGCCCGGGCAGGGCGAGGGGCGACCAGCGCAGCCCGCCCGCCAGGAGCACCAAAGCGGCGAGCGTCTGCACGAAGAGGCGGAACAGCGGATGGACCTCCCCCGCATCATCCCAGAGGGAGACCAGGGCGACGAGACCCAGGGCGCTGGCGATCCAGGGCCAGGCGGGGGGCAGGGCCTCCGGCCCTCCGAGCAGCACGCCCGCGCCCAGGCCTAGGAAGAGGGCGATACCACCGGCGCGGGGGATGGCGCCCCGATGCAGGGAGCGGGCGTTAGCCTGATCCAACAGGAAGCGCAGCCGAGCGGACGAGCGGGCGAGCAGTTGGGTCCCTAGGGCAGCGATGCCGAAGGCGAGGAGCAGGGCAACGCCTAGATCTCGCATCCGCTCGGCCAGTGCGCATCCATTCGGCTCAGCGGACGAGCTGGGCTTCCACTTCCTGCCGACGATCGGAGCCCGCTAAGACTTCGATCAGCTGCAGGGCGAAATCCATGGCGGTGCCGGGTCCGCGGGAAGTGATCACCTGACCATCTCTCACCACCGGTGATTCCAGCACACGCACTTCGGGATAGTCTCGGGCAGAGAGCACGCCCGGATAACTGGTGGCAGATTTTCCCTGGAGCAGCCCAGCATGGGCCAAGACCTGAGGGGCTGCGCAGATAGCTGCCGTATAGCGCCCCTGTTCATGGTGGCGTTTGAGCAGCTGATGAATGCGGGGATCTGCATCCAGATTCGTGGTGCCCGGTAATCCGCCGGGGAGCACGATCAGATCGAAATCCCGTTCCAGCACCGCATCCAATTCCACATCCGGCACTAAGACCGTCTGCCGGCTGCACCGCACCGGCCCGGGCTTGAGCCCCGCGGTGATCACTTCGATCTGAGCGCGGCGCAACAGATCGATGAGGGTAACGGCTTCGAGTTCTTCGCAACCTTCTGCTAAAGGGATGAGTACAGAGGGCATCGCTAGTTCTCTCTCCGGTTGTACAGGCTGAGGGCGCGCAGGATATTCAGCGCTTCGTTGATCTGATAATCTTCGAGCAAGGCGCGGTTTTCTTCCTTTTTCGCCTTTTCCGCGGGTTTCGAGGATGTTTCCGCCTGGGTCGCCTCGGGTTTTTCCTGGTCCGCATTTTCGGATTTCGGATTTTCCAGATGATGGACCAGATCCGCTTCCCGCAGGGGCCCGCCTCCGTCGGCCTGTTCGGCGAGCTTGAGCTTGCCCGGGTAAAGGCGAATATCTGGTTCGATGCCCTGGGCTTGAATCGACCGGCCGGAGGGGGTGTAGTAGCGGGCGGTGGTGAGCTTCAGGGCTCGGCGATGGTTGATAGGCACGATGGTTTGCACCGAGCCCTTGCCGAAGGTGCGCGTACCCAGGATGATGGCCCGCTGATGGTCTTGGAGGGCACCGGCGACGATCTCGGAGGCGGAGGCGGAACCCCCGTTCACCAAGACCACCAGGGGCGCACCGTCCAAAATATCATCGGGCCCCGCCTGGAATTCGAGCACCGCATCTGCCAACCGGCCCTTGGTGGAGACGATCAACCCAGCGGTCAGAAAGGCATCGCTGACCCCGACCGCGCCGTTCAGCACGCCCCCGGGGTTGTTTCGCAGATCTAGCACCAGGCCCTTGAGCTGCTTCCCTTCGTTCTCCTGTATCAGCTGGTCCACCGCCTTGAGCAGATCATCGGTGGTGCCCGATTGGAAATGGGCGATGCGCACGTAGCCGTAGCCGGGCTGCAACAATTGATGCTTAACGCTGGCAATGTGGATCACTGCCCGTGTGATCTCCACAGAGAAGGGTTTGTCCTTCCCCTCCCGCAGCACCATAAGCTTGATCTTGGTGCCCGGTTTTCCCCGCATGAGCTGAACCGCTTTGCTGAGATCCATGCCCTTGGTGGGCTTCCCATCGATGCGGACGATGAGGTCTCCCGCCTGGATGCCCGCCCGCTGGGCTGGGGTGTCATCGATGGGGGCGATGACTTTGAGAAAGCCATCTTCCACCCCCACTTCGATGCCCAAGCCCCCGAATTCTCCGGAGGTGCCCACCTGCAATTCCCGATATTCCTCTTCGTTCAGATAAGAGGAATGGGGATCCAGCCCAGAGAGCATTCCCCGGATGGCGTTTTCCAGCAAGGTGCGGTCGTCCACCGGTTCCACATAGTCGCTCTTAATGCGACCGAAGATCTCTGCGAACAGACGCAGTTCTTCTAACGGGGTGGCGGTGGGCTGCGGCTTCTCCGTTGGGGGCTCTTCTCCCCGCAGGGAAAGGCCAAAGCTCAGGAACAGGCCGAGGGACAAGAGGGGAACAAAGAGGTTGGCACGCATAAAGGCTCAGATGAAACTAACGGAAGGTTGAATGCATTATATCGAGATCGGAACCGGGGAGGGGGATTGCGCTAGCCGCCCATGCCCCCGGATCCGGCTATCCTAGACAGGTGCTCCATCGGAGCAGTTCCCGGAACCACGATGAGCACCTCATTTCTGCACGGCAATCAACGGAGGTCGCACCCGTCTAGAGCCTAGGGTGCGGAGATCAAATGCTGCTCAAGGCCATCATCGACGATTTGGAATACAGTCTACAAGTGCCTTCCCAGCTCCTGACGGAGGCGGAAGACTTCTTCGCGCAATTGGATGCAGACATGGATCAGGGCTGGCAGATGAGCCGAGAATGGGTCGAACAGCCCAACCAGATCCAGCGGGGGCAGATCGTAGCCAACAAACTGCTCACCGCGTTGGAAAAGGAAAACCATCGGTTGGGCATGCTCATGGCGGCCTATCTCCTCAAGCGCCTGCCCGGGCTGGAAGCGGTGGAACTGGACACCCACGGGGAAATCCAGAACACCCAGTTTTTTTTCCGGGAGCCCGGGGAACAGACAGTGCCCCCAGATCCCCAGCGGCAAGCCCAAGTGGAACATGAGATCACGCCGGTGTTCAAAGTGGGCAAGGGCTATCGCTTTTCCCAGTTCGATGCCCAGCGCGGACAATGGCAGAATTCCCCCCTCTTCGCCACGGAAGCAGATGCAGAAGCTCAGCGCCAGGCAGCCATTCAGCAGCGCCTGCGGGCGAATCCCTGAGCGCCGGATGCCTGCCTATATAGGCCGCTTCGCCCCTTCCCCCAGCGGTCCCCTCCATCTGGGTTCCCTGGTCACCGCCTTGGCAAGCTTTCTGGATGCCCGATCTCAGGGTGGGCGCTGGCTGGTGCGCATGGAAGATCTGGATCGGGCGAGGACAGTGCCCGGGGCTGCGGATGCCATCCTTCGCACCTTGGAAGCCTTCGGCTTGCATTGGGACGGTGCGGTGCTCTATCAGCATCAGCGGATGGCGCATTATCGGGAAGCCCTGGAACAGCTCCGCCGGCAAGATCAGGTCTTTCCCTGCGCCTGCACCCGCAAGCACTTAGAACAGGCCCGAATGGGGCCAGAGGGTCCGCTCTACCCGGGCACCTGCCGCCGAGGACTGCCCCAGGGGAAGACTGCCCGCACCGTTCGGTTCCGGGTGCCGGACAGGATCTTGCGTTTTCAAGACCGCTTTCAGGGCACCTTCGTGCAGTTCTTGAGCCAGGAAGTGGGGGATTTCGTGATCTGGCGGGCGGACGGCGTGCCCGCTTATCAACTGGCGGTGGTGGTGGATGACGGCTGGCAGGGTGTAACCCAAGTGATCCGAGGTGCGGATCTGCTGGCTTCCACCCCCCGCCAACAGTGGCTCCAGCGATGCTTGGACCTGCCCAGCCCCACCTATGGCCATGTGCCCCTGGTGCGGGATGCATCGGGCAGGAAACTCAGCAAGTCTGACCGCAGTCCGCCTGTCGATCCCCGAGATCCCTTGCCCAGCCTGCTGCGGGCCTGGCGGTGCTTGGGGCAACTGCCCCTGGAGGTTCCGCCGGCGGATCTGTCGGAGTTCTGGGCCCAGGCCTTGACCCAATGGCAGCCGGAACTCCTGGGTGCCCTTGTTCCACCGGCTGAGATTGCCTATACTGATTTTTCCCCGCAAGCCGGTGTAGCTCAGTCGGTAGAGCAACTGATTCGTAATCAGTAGGTCAGCGGTTCGAATCCGCTCATCGGCTCCATTCCTCCCGCCTGATCCGCCCGCCCAGGCTCGGCACGATCGGATAATCGAAGGGATTCAGCGTTAGTCTTTCGACTCATCCCGAAGCGATTGTTGCTACCGCAGCAGATAGAGAACGGATGCTGTCCGGCAGTGCGGCTTTCAGGAATGTCATGGGTCTCCGCCCAGGTGATGAATGCCCGCAGTTCTTGTTCCGGTGTCAGCGATGGCTTCGGCGGAACAACCGGTTGATTGGGAGTAATCGGTGGGTTTGTTTTGGCAACCGCCGCCGGCGAGGATGCTGGTTCCGGCACCCGCGGTTCCTGTCGATTGGATTCCGGCTCTTCACTGCGCTTCGGCCGGAATGACAGGCTGGGCTTATCTGACTCTTTATTCTTCCTTCAAACACAACCGCCCATCGCAGAGTGCGACGATGCGAGCGATGCCCGGACGCTCGAAGACCAGGGGGTCATGGGAGCTGATGAGCACGGTTTTTCCCTCTGCCTGAAGTCCTTCCAGGTAGCCCATGAATTCCCGAGAGAGCTGGCGATCCAGATTGGCGGTGGGCTCATCGGCGATGAGGATTTTGGGATCGTTTATCAGGGCGCGGCAAATAGCGGTGCGCTGGGCTTCGCCGCCGGACAGCCATTCCGCCTTGTTGTGGGCCCGATCTGCCAAGCGGAACTGATGCAACAGTTCCATGGCGCGGGCGCGCAGTCGTGAATAGGGGGGGGCGAGGGGATAGGCGGGCACCAGGAGGTTCTCCAAAACCGTCATCCCGCGGATGAGGTTAAACCGTTGGAAGATGAATCCGAAGGTTTCCCGCCGCACTTGGGTCATGAAGCGTTCCGGCAGATTGGAGAGCAGTTCCCCTTCCAGCCAGATCCGCCCCCGAGTGGGGCGAGTCAAGCAACCGATCAGGGCGAGCAGGGTGCTCTTGCCCGAACCGCTTGGACCGCGGAACACAGTGATTTGATTCGGCGCCAACTGCAAGCTCAGCTCCCAAATCGCCCGCACCTCATTGTGCTGGCCCTGATTGTACAGCTTGCAAACGTTTTCCAAGCGGATCATCGCATGATCTCGTCGGGATCGGCGATGGCGGCCCGCCAGATGGGCACAATCGTCGCCACCGTGTAGGGAAAGACAGTGAAGAAAAAGAGGGTGGCGATCTGAAAGCCATCGATGAAGGGCTTGGGATGGAACTGGGGATAGAGGACTGCCCAGCCTTGAAGTACCGGCGCGAACAGGCCGGCCCCGAAGAAGAAAACATGGGCATAGGCTAGCAGATCGCCCAGCAGAAAGGCGCTCAGGGAGAGCACCGCACCTTCCCAAAATTTCATGCGCAATAGATCGCTGGTCTCCCAGCCCAAGGCCTTGAGCAAGCCGATTTCCCGTCGTTCCTCACTGCTCAGCCCGGAAGCTCGATCCCAGGCGAGGATGACGAAGGCGAGCAGCACCCCCAACAGGATCAAGAAGATCAAGCCCTGCCGCCAGGAGAACAGGGCGCTATAGGTGCGCAGCAGTTCCGAACGGAGAATGGGGCGCGTGTCCGGCAGGATTCGCACGATCTTTTCCGCGATGGTGGCTTGCTCCCGTTCGTTGGGCACCCGCAGGACGAGATCAGTAAACCTGCCCTCAGGATAGCCGAAGAACTGCCGGAAATCCGCCGTGTTCATCAGGATGAGATCCTGATTCACCAACTCCGCCTCGCCGTCCAGCAGAGCGGCGACCCGCCAAGCTTGGGTTGCTCCCGAAGCGTTCCGCAGGCTGAGATAATCCCCCACTTCCAGCCCTCGGCTGCGGGCGATCCCCCGGCCAATCTGGATCTCGCCGGCGGGAATCTCCGGGGTTTGAGGCACTAGCATCGTGTAGTTTGCCCGCACGATGGGATCGTAGAACAGGCCCCAGAGCCGGCCCGATGGTTCCCGAATCCCTCGGATGCCCTGGAGGCGTTCCAGATAGGCGGCGGGCACGGGCACCGGCCGACCGGCGAGCAACCGTTGCACCAGGATTTCCGGCGCATCGGCTAGGAGCACTTCGGTCTCTCGGTGCAGGGCTTGGGAAAAGAGCAAGACGGAGGCCAACAGAAAGACTAACAAGCTGTAGACCAACAGGAGCAGGACATATTTCCCGGGATGCCGCGCGAGGGAAGCGAGGCTGTATTCCAGCAGGTAGCGTTGCCGCCGCAGAAACACCCTCATGGGGGCGGCACCAGGGAGCCAGAGGGAAAGAGATCCAGGCCCAAGGGGAATTCCGTGAAGGCGCTCTGGGGGGTGGCCAGGCTCCGATGCCGGGTATAAGCGGCTTCCGTGAAGAGAGCCAGATCGGTCAGGGGCAAGTTGTGCTTAGGCACCGAGGGCGGCGATGCAAACAGGCTCAATAGCACGAGCGAACTACCCAAGGACCAGGCGATCAACAGAAAACGGGATCTGCGCATGGGGTTTTGGCGTCGGGAAAAACAGCGTCAACAGCCTGCTTCCGAATTCATGAAAAAGCACTGATCCCGATCAATCCCTTCGCTCAGGCAGTTGGGCAGGCTGTTTTCCTTGTGCTTGCAGCTGGCAGAACGGATCCGGGGCGGTGCGCGCATGGCCCGCTTCTTCTAAGCGCTTCAGATAGTCCTGCCACAGGGGTTGCCAAGCCCGCCCCAACCGGTAGAGATAGGCCCAATCGAACAGGCCAGAATGGTGCCCATCGTCGAAGTAGATCTTCAGGGCATAGTTGCCCACGGGTTCCAAGCGCTGGATGTTCACCCGCTCCTTGCCCACCTGTAGCACAGCTTCTTCCGGTGCATGGCCGCGCACCTCTGCGGAAGGGGAGTAGACCCGCAGGTATTCACAGGGCAGGAGAAAATGCGCCCCGTCCGCATAGTGGATCTCGAAAAGGCGGGATTGCTGATGGAGCCGAATTTCCGTGGGCCGAGGATGGGTCTTCATGAAGATCTTCTGAGCGATCCGGGAATGGTCTGAAAAAATCGATTGGCCACACTCGCCAAAATGATACCCGACAACAAACCCAGGCCGTTTGCCAGCAGATCCAGCCATTCGCTATAGCGGTTGACCCAGGGTTGAATCCACTCAATTGCCCCACTGTACAACAGGAAAAACGCCGCATAATAGGGCCAATGCTTCGGTCTTCTCAAGGCAGCGGGAAACATCAGTGCCGCATAGGCGATGAGATGATGGGTTTTATCGCTTCCCGGCACTTCGGGCAGTTGTTCCAGTGGCCAGAGAGATAACAGGGTAATGCCGAATAGGCAAAGAATTGTGAGGAAAAGCCAATATTGCCGGATGCGGCTGATCAGTATATGCATGGATCGGGCGGACCCGTTCCCTGGGTCCGATTCAAGAACTACCAACCCAAGACGATGAATTGCTGGATTCCCTGATGGCGCACGAGCAGCAGGGCCTGCCGGTTCGGACTGCTGGCCAGCGCGTGACGGAAATCCGCTGCGCTGCTGATGGGCTGGCGGTTGACTTGCAGGATCAGGGCCCCGGGCTCGATGCCCGCTTGGTCTGCGATGGAACCCGGCTGCACTCGCGTAACTACCACCCCTTCCCCGGCGCTTACGCCCAGCTGCCGAGCGAGTTTAGGCGTGATAGTCTGCACGCTCAATCCCAGATCTGGAGCCCCTCGAGATTTGCTCAGACGAGCAAATTGGTCTTCCTCCAAGGTACCGATTCGCACATCGAGTTCCAAAGGTTCCCCCTCCCGCAGTACTTTCAGATGGGCCAGGGTGCCTGGAGGACTGAGCGCGATCCGGTTGCGGAAGACGCCGATGTCCTTCATGGGCACGCCGTCATGGGCGAGGATGATATCTCCTTGTCGCAACCCGGCCCGAGCGGCCGGAGAATTGGGATAAACCTGCGCGATGAGAATGCCCACATGTTGCTTGAGCCCGAAGGAGCGGGCCAATTCCGGCGTGAGCTGTTGAATCCCCACTCCCAGAAAGCCGCGGGTCACCTGTCCCCGCTCGATCAATTGGGTGGCTACGGCCCGGATCAGATTGCTAGGGATGGCGAACCCAACCCCCATATAGCCGCCGCTCCGGCTGAAGATGGCGGTGTTCATGCCTACCACTTGCCCATCCAAATTGACCAGGGGCCCACCGGAGTTGCCCGGATTGATGGCGGCATCTGTCTGAATGAAGTTCTCGTAATCATTGATGCCCAAGCTCGTTCTGCCCGTGGCGCTCACAATACCTGCGGTTACCGTATGCCGGAGTCCGAAGGGGTTGCCGATGGCCAGCACCCATTCCCCCACATCGAGTTGATTGGAGTCCGCGAGCTGTAGCACCGGCAGATTCCCCGTGGGAATTTCGATGACCGCCACATCGGAATGGGAATCCGTGCCTCGAATCCTAGCCTCGAATTCTCGGCCATCTTCCAGCCGCACTTGGATTTCCTCGGCATCCTCTACCACATGATAATTCGTGAGAATGTAACTCTTGCCAGAGTCCGGCGTGCCCTGGGTAGCGAAGACAAAGCCGGAGCCCTGACTCACCTCAAAGCGGGGATGAGTACGTCGATGAGGCAGTTTTTCCCCGAAGAAGCGCCGGAAGAATTCCTGGTTCAGGCTGTTCATTTCCGGTTGATCGCTTCGGCTCGCTACCTGAATGTTGACCACGGCGGGGGAAACCCGTTTGGCCACGGCGGTGAACGCTTTGCCGATCTGCCGCAGCCTCTCCACACCGCTTTCCTGGGCTGTGCTGCCGAAGGGCAGCAGCAACACGCACAGGCTACCGATCAGAAGATTTCGCAACATGGGTGATTCTCCAGCGCTGAATTTCAGCATCGGACAGATGGATTTTCGGAGAGTTCCTAGGGAGATTGCTTCGCATCCGCCGCATACTCAAAGGCATCCGAGAACAGCTGCGCTCGGGGCAATCCGGCTTGCTCAAAAGCCTGACGGCCCTTTTCCACCAGGATGGGCGGGCCGCTGATATAGAGATCGAAGCCGCTGAGATCGGGATGATCCTGCAACACCGCCTCGTGCACCCAACCGGTTCTGCCCGTCCAATCTTCATCTGGTTCAGAAAGCACGGGAATATAGCGGAAATTGGCATGGGTCTCTGCCCAGCGTTCGGGCAAGTCGGGTAGATAGAGATCCCGACGGCTCCGCACGCCCCAATACAGGGTCATGGGCTGGGAAACACCGCGGTGAAAGGCATCTTCCAACATGGCCTTGATGGGCGCGAAGCCCGTGCCGCCCGCTACGAAGAGCAAGGGGCGATCCGGATTTTCCCGCAGCATGAACCCACCCAAGGGGGCCTGAATGCGCAGAACGGCCTTTTCTTCCAGCTGATTGAATACATAGTCCGTGAAGCTACCACCAGGCACATGGCGGATGTGCAGTTCGATGAATGCATTATCCTGGGGGGCGTTGGCGATGGAAAAGGCGCGCCGCCGCCCGTCTTGCAGCAGAAAATCCAGATATTGGCCGGCGAAGAATTCCAATCGCTGCTGATCCGGCAGCTTAAGCTTCAGCAGCATCACATCGTGATTCAGGCGTTCCTTGTGCACCACCCGACAGGGCAAGATCTGGGGTTGAATTTCTCTAGGGCCCTGCACCTCATCGACCTGCAACACTAGATCGCTTTCCGGCACCGCTTGACAGGTCAGGCACCGAGTTTCCGGCTGATCCTGCAGTGCGGCAGGCAGCCCATTGGGATACTGGACTTGCCCGGAAACCAAGTGAGCCGCACAAGAACCGCAGGCCCCTTCTCGACACACATAGGGCAAATGAATGCCCTGGCGCAGGGCGGCGGTCAGAATGTCTTCCCCGGGCACCACATCGAAACGATGTTGGGCCGGCAGGGTGGTAACGGTAAAACCCATGGGTACTTCCTTTTGTGCAATGCGCTATCGGGGGATACTCCCCTCAATCAACAAGGGTTTGATCGCCTGCCGAATGCTGGCGAAGAGTTGAGGATGTTGGGATTCTTCCCGCGCTAATAAAGCCTTCATTTGTTCCCGACGGGTGGGTGCGGAGAAACAGGCGGGGCAACTGTCCGGCACCACAGGCAACCGAGCATCGCGAGCAAAAGCCGCCGTCTGCCGCTCGCGGCAGTAGACCAAGGGCCGGATGATGCGTACATCGCCCGCATCATTTCGATAATGGGCTTTCATGGTGCGCAGCTGGCCGCCGTGGAAGAGCGACAGCAACAGGCTCTCCGCCAGATCATCCAGATGTTGGGCCAAGGCCAGCACACCATATCCTTCCCGCCGGCAGAGGCTGTATAGAATACCGCGCTTCATGCGCGCGCAGTAGGCACAGAAAGAATCCCCCTGCATCCGGGTTTTGGCCTGCGCCAAGATGGGCTGGGATTCATAATGCCAGGGCACGCCGAGTTGATCGTAATAGGCTTTCAGGGGTGCAGGGTCAAATCCGGGTATCTGGGGATCCACGGTGGCCACGCCCAGATGAAAGGGCACCGGAGCATAGCGCTGGAGATGCCGGAGCAGATGCAACAGGGAAAGGGAATCCTTGCCACCGGAGACGCCGAGCAGGATCCGATCCCCCGGGCGGATCATCTCGAACTCCGCGATGGCGCGCCCCATCCGGCGCAACAGGGATTTCGGCGGGGCAGTGCTTTTCATGGAATCAGCCCGCAGGCCAAGCGCTCGTGGCGATGCCTTCCCCCAGATCCGCTTCTATAAGCCGCGCCCGCACTTCGAGCAAGCGTTCGATCAGTCGGGGTTCAAAGCGTTCATAGGCTGCCGCATCCGGCACCCGCTTCACCACTACCCCGAGCAATTCTGTGATGGCATTGCCCACGGAATTTTGACTGATGGTAACCAAGAGGTCTCCCGCGTCGTTGCGATAGATGAGCTGCTTGAACGCGGGCTGCCAGCGGATAGCGTTAGCATAGGCGGGATCCTGAATGCAGCGATCCCGCACCTTCTTCGCCGTCTTCAGGAAATCGTTGTCGAATAGTAAAAGGCGTTCCACCGCCTCGGGGAAATACACATCTTCCAGCAGCGGGGCGTTGCGGCTGGATACCTGGGAAAAGAAGGTGCGGTAAAAGTCCAGAAACCCCTGGAGCAACGCATCGTACTCCCGCCAGAACCGGATATCCTTCAAGGCTTCCCCACCGCCCCGAATCTTCCAGCAGGGTAACCCCTCCGGATAGCCGGTGAGCTTCAGTTGGGATTGCTCTGTGGGCAGGGGTTCCAGAATCTGGAAATTCAGGACCTCTTCCAGAAAGCGCCGGTATACCCGCCGCATGTAGGCCTGAAACAAGCTGTGCTGCCCCCCGTCCGTGAGATTGGGATTGGCGGGGTCCGCCAGTTCCGCTTGGCGGAGGGCTTCCATGGGGAAGACGATGAAATGATTGTGCAACATGCGGATGCTGGGCACCCCGGGTGCGGTCAGGGGCCAGGTAGCATCCAGGCTCGCTTCTCCCGCTAGCACCAGGGCCTCTTCCGGATCCGGGTATTCCTCCAACATGTACTGGATGAGGAGCTGATTCATGCGATTCCAAACCCGCTTGACCGCCTCGGGCACCTGAGTGCGGCGCACTGGCCGCCCCAGAGGATTGAGGATGAGTTGGGAAGTGTTGTAGAGAATGGAGGTGTCGAATTCCCAGGAATGGCCCAAGGCCTTGCGGTAAAGCAGCAGGTTTTCCGGATTAGTCAGCAGGCCGTTGTTCTGGGCCAGATCCCGCAGGTTTTCCGCGCTGTTGAAGAACTCATTGGGCTTCATGCCCTCCGGCACTTCCAGGGGGATGGGCCGGAAGGGTGTGGTGATTTCTCGGGGACCGATGTGCATGAGGGCATACCGACTGCTTGGGAGAAAAATATTCTACCCTGCGCAAAAAGTTTTCTGGGACTATAGAATTTGCATTCAGCGCGGTACGAACTCTGATGATCCTACAAACCTGGATTCAAGCCATCGGGCAGCGACTGCAGGAACGGGGCTGGATGCTGAGCTGTGCCGAGTCCTGCACCGGCGGTGGGATCGCCCAGGCGATCACGGCGGTGCCCGGTGCCAGCCATTGGTTCGACTCGGGCTTTATCACCTACAGCAATCGAGCCAAGGAAAGGCTGTTGGGCGTCTCTTCCGAACTCTTGCGCGCCCATGGGGCGGTGAGCGCGCCGGCAGTGATTGCCATGGTGCGGGGCTGTCTCGCCCGCAGCGCCGCCCAGGTAGGTTTGGCGGTGAGCGGCATCGCGGGTCCCAGCGGGGGAACGCCGGAGAAACCCGTGGGCACTGTGTATTTCGCTTGGGCTTGGTTGGATCAGGAACCCATCGTGCACCGCCAGCATTTCCCGGGAGATCGGCAGGCGGTGCGGGAACAGTCCATCGAATACGCCTTGGAAACCTTGCTCCAATGGCTGAAATAGGCACATGGGAGAACGCTTTTTCTTTGCCCTCTGGCCCGAGGAAGAACAGCGGCAGGCGCTGCGGGCCGTGCAAGCCCAGCTCGATCAGCCCGGAAGCCGCCGCGTTCATCCGGCAGATTTTCATCTGACCCTGGCTTTTCTCGGCATCCTTTCTCCGGCACAGCTGGACTGCGCGCTAGCTGCTGCGGATTCCCTGAGCTGCCCTCCCTTCGCTGTACAGCTCGATTGCTTCGGCAGCTTCCCCCGCGCGCGGGTGGGCTGGTGCGGCCTGCGCACCCATCCCTCCGAATTGAGGCAGTTGGTGAACAGGCTCTGGAGTGTTCTGGAACCCTGTGGGTTTCGGCGGGAACAGCGACCCTATCATCCCCATGTCACTCTGTTGCGCAAGGCAAAACCCATCCGCCCCGGCGGGTTGTCCCAGCCCATCGCCTGGCCGGTGGAAAGCTTTGTGTTGGCCCACAGCAAGACAGGTGCAACACCCCGCTATCAGGTACGGAAACGTTGGCCCCTGTCGCCATGAATCCCCCGATATGCGATACTACGAACCGTGATTTCTTCGGTACTAAGGGGACCCCTGAGGATGGATGAACAGCGGAAGAAGGCGCTCGCCGCCGCGCTCGCCCAGATCGAAAAGCAGTTCGGCAAGGGTTCAGTCATGCGCATGGGGGATGCGGGCACGGTGCGCAATGTGGAGGTCTTTTCCACCGGTTCCCTCGGGCTGGATCTGGCCTTGGGCATCGGCGGCATTCCCAAGGGACGGATTATCGAGATTTATGGGCCAGAATCCTCCGGCAAAACTACCCTGAGCCTGCACATCATCGCCGAAGCCCAAAAAGAAGGGGGTACCTGTGCCTTTGTGGATGCGGAACATGCCCTGGATCCCATCTATGCGGAAGCGCTGGGGGTGCAGGTGAATGATCTGCTGGTCTCCCAGCCGGACACCGGGGAACAGGCCCTGGAGATCACGGATATGTTGGTGCGCTCCGGCGCGGTAGATGTGGTGGTGGTGGATTCCGTGGCCGCCCTCACCCCCAAGGCGGAGATCGAGGGGGAGATGGGGGATTCCCATGTGGGGCTGCAAGCCCGTCTCATGTCCCAAGCTCTGCGGAAGCTCACGGGCAACATCAAGCGCGCCAACTGCACGGTGATCTTCATCAATCAGATCCGCATGAAGATCGGCGTCATGTTCGGCAATCCGGAGACCACCACCGGCGGCAACGCCCTCAAGTTCTATGCTTCCGTGCGCCTGGACATCCGACGCATCGGTTCCATCAAAAAGGGCGATGAAGTCATCGGCAACGAAACGCGGGTCAAGGTGGTTAAGAACAAACTGGCGCCCCCGTTCAAGCAGACTACCTTCGATATTCTCTACGGAGAGGGCATTTCCCGAGAAGGGGAAATCGTGGATCTCGGGGTTAAGTGCGGCATCTTGGAGAAGTCCGGCGCCTGGTACAGCTACAACGGAGAGCAGATCGGCCAGGGCAAAGACAAGGTGCGCAGCGCCCTGAAGGAAAATCCCCGTCTGGCGGCGGAGATCGAGGAAAAGATTCGGGAACAGCTGCTGCCCAAGCGGGATGCAGAGGGAACGCCAGGGGATGCCCCGGAGGAGGCGTATTCCTGAACCGAAGCATCGAGGAAGAAGCCCTGCGGCTGCTCGCTCGTCGGGAGCACAGCCGCGCGGAGCTCAGCAGAAAGCTGCGGGCCCGAGGTTATGCCCTAGATCAGATCGAATCCTTGTTGCAACGCCTCCGGGAACGCAATTTGCTCAGCGATGCCCGCATGGCGGAATGCTATGGGGCGGCGCGTCTGGAAAAAGGCTTCGGCCCCCTGTACATTCGGCAAGCGCTGCGGGAGCGGGGCATCTCCGATGCGCTCATCGGGCAGTTTCTCGACGGCTATTCCCAGGAAGATTGGTTGGCACAGATGGCCCGCGTGGTGGAAAGGAAATTCGGCCCCCACCGGCCGCGCAATCGGCAGGAATGGGCGCGCCGCCTCCGCTTCCTGCAATATCGGGGATTTCCCATGGAACTCATCCACCGTTTTCTCCAGGCTGAGAGCACCCATTCATGAAAAGCAGTGCAGCGCTGAGAGCCAGTTTTCTCGACTACTTCGCCCGACAGGATCACGAGATCGTGCCGAGCAGCTCCCTCGTACCCGCCGATGATCCCAGCCTGCTGTTCACCAATGCGGGCATGGTGCAGTTCAAGGAAGTGTTCCTGGGTCGGGAGAAGCGGCCCTACCGCCGAGCGGCAAGCGCGCAACGCTGCGTGCGGGCGGGAGGTAAGCACAACGATTTGGAGAACGTGGGCTACACAGCGCGGCATCACACCTTTTTCGAGATGCTGGGTAACTTCAGCTTCGGCGACTACTTCAAGCGGGAAGCCATCGGCTATGCTTGGGAATATCTCACCGAAGTGTTGCAACTGCCACCGGAACGGCTCTGGGTGACCGTCTTCCGAGAGGATGAGGAAGCGGCGTCGATCTGGTTGCGGGAAATCGGGGTGGATCCCAAGCGGTTCTCTCGCTGCGGTGAGCAGGATAACTTCTGGTCCATGGGCGATACGGGCCCTTGCGGTCCCTGCTCGGAAATCTTCTACGATCACGGCCCCGAGATCCCCGGCGGTCCCCCGGGCTCGGAGGAAGAAGGGGATCGCTATGTGGAGATCTGGAATTTGGTCTTCATGCAGTACGATCGGGATGCTTCGGGCCAGCTCCATCCCCTGCCCCGCCCTTCGGTGGATACGGGCATGGGGTTGGAACGCTTGGCCGCCGTGATGCAGGGGGTGCACAGCAACTATGAAATCGATCTCTTCGTCCATCTCATCGAAGCCGCTGCCCGCATCACCGGTGCCCCAGATCTCCGCGCAAAAGCCCTGCGGGTCATCGCCGATCACATCCGTTCTGCCGCCTTTCTCATCACGGATGGGGTGATTCCCAGCAACGAGGGGCGGGGCTATGTGCTGCGGCGCATCATCCGGCGGGCGGTGCGCCACGGCTATCAACTGGGCTGCGAGGAACCTTTCTTCTATCGGCTCGTACCCCCCCTGGTGCAGGAGATGGGTGCAGCCTTCCCCGAGCTGGGCGCGGCGCAGGAACGGGTGGTTCAGGTGCTCCGCCTGGAGGAAGAACGGTTTGCGGAAACCCTGGATCAGGGGATGCGAATACTCAGCCAAGCATTGGCAGCGCATTCGGGGGGTCAGCTCCCGGGGGAGCTGGTGTTCAAGCTCTACGATACCTACGGCTTTCCGGTGGATCTGACGGCAGATGTAGCGCGGGAACGGGGCTTGCAGATCGATCGAGCGGGCTTTGAACGGGAGATGGCAAAGCAACGCGATCGCGCCCGGGCGGCGAGTCTGTTCCATGCAAGCGCCTCAGAGGGTTTGCAGATCGAAGCAATCACCCCGTTCACGGGCTACGAACGCTTGCGGGATCAGGCCCGCATCATCGGAATTTTTCGGGCAGAGGAACCCTGCGAACAGCTCGCCGCTGGAGAAGAAGGCTGGGTGGTTCTGGAAAAAACCCCTTTCTACGGAGAATCCGGCGGTCAGGTGGGGGATCAGGGTTGGTTGACTACGGAGACCGCCCGAGCCTTCGTGCGGGATACTCAGAAGCAAGGGGATGCCCTCGTCCATCTGTGCCGCGTGGAAACGGGCAGGTTCCATCTGGGCGATCTGGTGGAAGCCCAAGTGGATGAAGAACGTCGGCAGGCCACTGCCCTGAACCATTCCGCTACCCATCTGCTCCACGCCGCCCTTCGCCAGATCCTGGGGGATCATGTGCAGCAGCGGGGGTCTCTGGTGGCACCGGATCGGCTCCGCTTCGATTTTTCTCATTTCCAGCCCATCGAACGGGAACAGCTCTTGGCCATCGAACGCTTGGTCAATCGAAAGATTCGGGAGAATCTGCCCGTGGAAACCCAGATCATGTCTTTGGAGGCGGCGAAAAAGCAGGGTGCCTTGGCCCTGTTCGGAGAGAAATATGGGGAGCAGGTGCGCGTCCTGCGCATGGGGGATTTTTCCACCGAGCTGTGCGGCGGCACCCATGTGCAGGCCTTGGGCAATATCGGGCTGTTCAAGATCCTGTCCGAGGGGGGGATCGCTTCCGGCGTGCGGCGCATCGAAGCGGTTACCGGTGCCCGAGCTTTGGCGGTGGTGGAATCCGATGAAGAACAATTGCTGCGCATTGCCGCCCTGGTGAAGGCAGGACGGGAAGCGCTGGACGATCGGATTTTGGCCCTGGTGGATCGCACCAAGCAGTTAGAACAGGAATTGGCCCGGCTCCAAGCCAAGCTCGCCCACACAGCCGGGGAATCGCTCCTGCAACAGGTGCAGGAGATTCAGGGCGTTCAGGTCCTGGCCGCCCAAGTCCCAGGGGCAGATCCCAAATCCCTGCGGAACATCCTGGACCGGCTCAAAGATCAGCTGGGTTCGGGAATCATCCTGTTGGCTACGGAGAAGAACGGCAAGGTTAATTTGGTCGCCGGCGTCACCCAGGATCTGACAGACCGCTATCAGGCGGGGGAGCTGGTCCGGCTCGCAGCAGCCCAGGTGGGGGGGCGTGGGGGCGGTCGTCCGGATATGGCCCAGGCGGGCGGCAATGATCTCACCGGCTTGCCCAAAGCCCTGGGCATTGTGAAGGATTGGGTGAAGGCAAAGGGCGCAGTGCGCACGGCTTAACAGGATTTTACGATGGCATTGATCGTACAGAAATATGGCGGCACCTCTGTGGGCTCGGTGGAGCGCATTCAGGCGGTGGCCCAGCGGGTGAAGCGCTGGCGGGATGCGGGCAATTCGCTGGTGGTGGTGGTCTCCGCCATGTCCGGAGAAACCGACCGGCTTTTGGGGCTCGCTAAGGCCATTCAGAACCCCCCCTCCCCGCGAGAACTGGATGTGCTGCTGTCCACCGGCGAGCAGGTTACCATCGCCCTGTTGAGCATGGCCCTGGAACAGATCGGCTGTCCCGCTCGTTCCTATACGGGCGCTCAGGTGCGCATCCGTACGGACAGCGCCCACAACAAGGCCCGGATTCAAGAGATCGACGGGGCACGCATCCGGGCCGATCTACAGGCGGGGCGGGTCGTGGTGGTGGCCGGTTTTCAAGGGGTGGATGAGGCGGGCAACATCACCACCCTGGGGCGGGGCGGTTCCGATACCTCCGCAGTTGCCGTGGCGGCGGCCCTCAAGGCAGAGGAATGCCAGATCTATACCGATGTGGATGGAGTCTATACCACAGATCCCCGCATCGAACCCCGTGCGAGAAAGCTCAACCGCATCACCTTCGAGGAAATGCTCGAGATGGCAAGCCTCGGTTCCAAGGTGTTGCAGATCCGAGCGGTGGAATTTGCAGGCAAGTATCGAGTGCCCTTGCGGGTGCTGTCCAGCTTCGGAGAGGGAGAAGGCACCCTCATCACTTTCGAGGAAGACATTGTGGAACAAGCGGTTATCTCTGGCATCGCATTCGCAAAGGATGAAGCCAAGCTCACCATCGTCGGCGTGCCCGATCAACCCGGGATCGCCCATCGAATTTTGGGCCCCATCGCTGAAGCCAATATCGAAGTGGACATGATCGTGCAGAATATCGGGGCGGATGGAACCACCACGGATTTCACCTTCACGGTGCATCGCAATGATTACGAGCGCGCCCTGTCGATCCTGCAGAGCACAGCGGATGCCTTGGGCGCCAGAGCGGTGGATGGCGATGATCGGATCGTGAAGATTTCCTTGGTGGGGGTGGGCATGCGCTCCCATGCGGGCATCGCCAGCAAGATGTTCGCGGCGCTGGCGAAGGAAGGCATCAATATCCGCATGATCTCCACTTCGGAGATCAAGATCTCTGTGGTTGTGGACGAAAAATATCTGGAACTCGGCGTGCGTGCCCTGCACCAAGCCTTTGGTCTGGAGAAGGAAAGCGGCTAGTTGGCACCGCGCAGGGGAAGCGGTATAAGGGAGGAGCCGCTGTTTCTGAGGATCGAGGCATCCACTGGATGCAAGGAACAAGGAGCAAAACACTGATGTTGATATTGACCAGGCGGGTTGGAGAAACCCTCATGATTGGAGATGACGTAACCGTCACCGTCTTGGGTGTAAAGGGAAATCAGGTCAGAATCGGGGTCAGCGCCCCCAGAGACGTGGCTGTGCATCGGGAAGAGATCTACGAGCGAATCAAACGGGAAAGACAGGCAGCTTCACCCCTAAAGGATGAGAAACCGTTGGATTCTCAAGGGTAGCCAGCGAGGGAGGGAGTACCTATAATAACGAAGTTCTCCTTTGGAGAGATGGCCGAGTGGCTGAAGGCGCTCCCCTGCTAAGGGAGTATGGGTTAAACGCCCATCGAGGGTTCGAATCCCTCTCTCTCCGCCATTCATCCAGATCCAGCATCGATGGGGAGCTTGGTGCTTCTAGACCTGGAAACATGTCCGTACCCCGAGCAAAGCCGCCTGCCCAGAAGAGGCGCAGTTCTGTCCGTTGTCCATCCGCCCTAGGTCGTGCAACTTAGCGGGACCTTTTTCGGCGCCGTGGAAGGGCAGTGCGGATCCTCCGATCTCCCCGGCCAATTCGACGGTTATAAACAACAACAGGACGGTGGGTTCGCCGGAGGCGTGCACGGAATCATGGGGTAGAAGAACGCATTCCCATAATCCGTGGGATCCCAGAAATTGCCCGTCATCACCAGCAAGGATAGCAGCGTCAAGCTATCCTCATAATAGTCTTGGTGGGTCCTTCGGATCGCTTCATAGATCTCATCCAGCCAGGCTTGTTGTGCAGGCACATTCATAGCGGCGACGCCCAGGGGGGCGAGAAATGCAGTGGAAAAATACTCGCTGTTCGGAAGGGGGCTTCCATCCAGATCATAGCCAGCAGCGATCGCATGGGGGTTGCCGTTGTGTGAGTGCTCTGCCCATGTCGAGATCTTTTTGACGATTGCTTTAGAAACGGCTTTCCGGTTCAGCAAGGCATCCAAGCCGATTCTAAGGGGTACCCGGCAGGCGTTGTAATAGTAGTGCCCATCATGAGCGCCCTCCAGGAAATCGGGTGCCGCAGGTTTCGGGGTTGGATCAGCAGTGGATTGAGGTACGATGAAATCGGGAAGCAAACCCGTTGAAGGGCTGTAGTTTTCTTGCAAATAGCTGGCGGTTTCCCTAGCTTTCTCCAATACCTGCAGCCAATCTTCCTGGCGGGTGAAGTAGAAAAAGGCTTTGAAATTCAACAGCATCCAATCCGAGCTTCGGCTCGCATACTGGTTGTATTCTGAGCCATCGGGTTCTACCCAATCGCCGAGCATGGGTAGCTTGCTGCGGGGGCCGATCTCCGATTGACGGATCGCTTCAATCAACCTTCGGGCAGCTTCTGCATAATCGATCTCGCCATCACTACCCCATTGACGATCCGCCAGTAACAAGGCGAAGGCGATATCTGCATCGCCATCAAAGGCGCTGGTCGCATCCCCTGTCTGCGGGTCATCGGAAACCCGCCAGGCCATCAATCTCGGATCGATTTCACTGGGATGCTGTCCGACAAATCGCCACAGCCCATCGAACAAGGCTTTCGCCTCGGTCTCATGGCCCGCCATGAGCGCGACGATCATCATGCCGTAACCCTGTCCTTCAGATACTGTGGTGTGATGCCGCTCTGTGCCCGGGACTCCAAACGCAACGCGGAATAAGGGATTCCCCGCCTCGTCTTCCCCGGCAGCCACGAGATAGTTTTCCTTCCAAACCTCATAGAATCTCCGGACATCCTCATCCAGCTGGTCCTGGGGGTATCGGCTGGGCAAGATGAGATCCTGTCCATAGCTCCGATGCTGTGGAAAGGGGTAATGCGGTACGTCCGATGCCCGCGTGATCCCGGCTAACCCGATCCAAAGGGAAATGAGGATCCCGAATGAAAGGATGTTCACGAGTGCTATGAAAGCGTGCTGCCCCCCTGCCCAATAGGCGGGGGGAGAAACACAGCTTATTCCGTGTTGCGGCGGATGTCGAAGGTCTGGGTGATGGTGCCACCCTTTGCACCCGATGCGGTTTGCGGAGTGTACTCGTATTTGTAGCGAGCGAAGTTAAGGGTGATGTTTTCCGTGACCTGTTCTTCTCCCACGCCACCGCCGGTGTTCGCAGAAGTGACGATGACTTCCTCCATGGTCAGCTTCACATATTCGAGAGGCTTATCCCCCGCCTTCCGAGCGATGAAGATCACTTTGTCATAGTGCTTGCCGGTACAACATTTCTGCATGATGTTGGGGGTGGACTTGTCCACATATTTGGTGACGCTGAAGTCCTGCACGCTCACTTTGCCTGTGCCGCCACCGGTGCCCGTGTGCATGGTGCCGGATTGAGACATCCCCCAGCTCCAACCCAGCACTTCGATCCAACCTTCATAGGTGCTGTCCTTGGATTCGCCTTCGATGTCACCGAGTTTGAGAAAGAAATCAACTGCCATGATGGGATCCTCTCGATTGAGTAAACACACTGTCGCAGTCTAGGCTGCGGTTGCCTCAGCCCCCTGCCTTCACGGAGGGCAGCTTGGAAACGAGCCGCAGGGATACGGTTAAGCCCTCCAGCTGGTAATGAGGCCGGAGGAAGAACTTCGAGGTGTAATAGCCTGGGTTCCCCTCCACCTCTTCCACTTGCACTTCCGCTGCCGCCAAGGGCTTCCTCGCTTTGGTCTCCTCGGTGGAATGCTTGGGATCACCGTCCACATACTCAATGATCCAATCGTTCAACCACCGCTCCATGTCCTCTCTCTCCTTGAAGGAACCGATCTTGTCCCGCACGATGCACTTGAGGTAATGGGCGAAGCGGCAGGTAGCAAACAGATAGGGGAGACGGGCCGCGAGGTTTGCATTGGCGGTCGCATCCGGATCTTCATATTCCATGGGTTTCTGTAGGGATTGAGCGCTGATAAAGGCGGCGAAATCCGTGTTCTTTTTATGCACTAAGGGAATGAATCCATTTTTCGCCAACTCCCCTTCCCGCCGATCGCTGATGGCGATCTCTGTGGGGCATTTCATATCCACACCCCCATCATCCGTGGGGAAGGTATGGGTGGGGAGATCCTCCACCGCACCGCCGGATTCGATGCCTCGAATGCGGCTGCACCAGCCGTACAGCTTGAAAGACCGATTGATGTTCACCGCCATGGCATAGGCGGAGTTCGCCCAAACATATTTGCTGCTATCCGCCCCCGCCGTGTCCTCCTCAAAGTCGAACTCATCCACCGGATCCGTCTTAGCCCCATAGGGCAGGCGCGCGAGGAAGCGGGGCATGGTCAAACCGATGTAGCGGGCATCTTCAGATTCCCGCAGGGAGCGCCAGGCGGCGTATTCCGCTGTGGTGAAGATCTTGGTGAGATCCCGGGGATTGCTCAGCTCCTGCCAGCTTTCCATCTGCATGACGGTGGGGGAAGCGCCCGCGATGAAAGGACAGTGAGAGGCAGCGCAGATCTTAGCGATTCCCCGCAAGAGATCGATGTCCGGCGGGGAATGATCGAAGTAATAGTCTCCCACCAAGCAGCCATAAGGCTCGCCGCCGAACTGACCGTATTCCTCTTCATAGATCTTTTTGAAGAGCGGGCTTTGATCCCAGGCCGTCCCCTTGTACTTCTTCAGGGTCTTATGCAACTCCTTTTTAGAAATGTTCATGACCCGGATCTTGAGCATCTCATCGGTTTCTGTATTAGAAACCAGATAATGCAACCCTCGCCACGCGCTTTCCAGCTGTTGGAAATCCGGATGATGCATGATCTGGTTGAGCTGATCGCTCAGCTTGCGGTCGATCTCTGCGATCAAGCGCTCGATGGTGTCCAGCACATCTGAAGAGAGGAGTGCTGTATGTTCCAAGGCCTGTTGCGCCAGGGTGCGGACCGCTTCTTCCACCGCTTCCCGGGCTTCCTGGGTCTTGGGCCGGAAATCTTTGGCGAGCAGAGCGCTGAACTCAGAGGGCGCAGCCTGAACTTCCTCCGCGATTGGGGCGGCTTGCGTTTGCTGTTCGTGCTCAGCCATGGGTTAGACTCCTTTAATCCTTATCCTCAGCAGGAGATTGAGAGGTTGTTTGGGGCTTAGGGGCGGAAGCCAAGGACTGCAACAGCGCCGGATTGTTCAAGAGCTCCGCGATGCGCTCCTCCGCGCCGGTCTTGCCATCCATATAGGTGAGCAGATTGCTCAACTGGGTTCTCGCCTCCAATAAGACCCGCAGGGCGTCCACCTTCTTCGCCACCGCTGCCGGAGAAAAATCATCCATGCTTTCGAAGGTGAGATCCACGCTGAGATTGCCCTCCCCCGAGAGCACATTGGGCACGGAAAAGGCCACCCGAGGCTTCATAGCCTTGAGGCGGTCATCGAAGTTATCGAGATCGATTTCCAAGAACTTGCGATCTGCCACCGGGGGCAGGGGTTCTTTGGGCTTGCCCGAAAGATCCGCCATGACCCCCATGACAAAGGGAAGCTGGACCTTCTTCTCCGAACCATAGACTTCCACATCGTATTCGATCTGCACCCGCGGGGCGCGGTTGCGGGCGATGAATTTCTGACTGCTTTCTCGAGCCATTGGGATTTCCTGATGCTTGCGCTACTCTTCTAATCGGGTGCCGGTGATCTGTTCCGCCTGGGGTAGGGCATCCGGTGCGAGATCTCGGAGGATCTCTAAGAAATTGGCGAAAACCAACCGTTTAGCCCGTTCTAAAAGCAGGGGCACTGGGCTAGTGGGTTCATGCTTCCGATAATAGGCGATGACACGATCCAAGGCTTGCACCACGTCTTGTGGCGAGCGAATTTCGCCGGGAGCACCGGATTGCGGATGGGATATTGCCGGTTCCCGCGCTTCTTCAGCCTCCGATTCTTCCAGCGGGGATTCGGAAACCGCATCCTGCCCTTGCAGCTGTTCCCCCAAGAAAGCCTGAATCTCCCGCAGCAAGGTGCTGAGGGCTTCCAAACTCACTGCGTGGCCCACACCTACCCGTTCTAATAACTCCTGCTCGATGGCGCTAAGGCTGGTCAGGGCACTGGCCAGGGTCTCTTGAGCAGCTTGCACCTGCGCGGGCTCCAAATCTCGGATGGCAGCTTCGATGGAATCGAGCTTGAGAACTTCCTCTTCTTCCTCTGGCGGCCACTGTCCCCGGGCTACGAGCACATCCCGCCAAGCAATGCCACCGAGCCCGGGAATCTGCACCATGGGTGCGTGGCGAACCGGCGTGAGAATGCGCTCCGCATCGCAGAGGGAAGCCACGAGATTCACCCGTTCTGTGGGATCTAGGTCATCTTCGGGATCTAGCTGGGGATGCAGGGAATCCCAATAATTGCTCAGCAGGCGATGAAAGAGCTGCAACCCCTGGGCAAGTCCTGAAAGCCCGTTCCCCTGGGTGAGGGCTTGCACGAGGTAGAGCGCAGCCCGAAGATCCTTGCTGCGGCTGAGGACCGTACAGGCTAAATCTCGTACCTTAGGCCAGTCCGGTTCCCGCGCCGCTATGATGGTGTTTCCAAATTGCTGTTCCGGCTCCGTGCGCGCCGCCTCTTCCAGCGCCATGAAATCGGGATCATATTCTAGGTCTGGACCGCTCGGTTCTTCGGCAGAGATGGGCTTGGCCAAGGCTTCCACGTCGATGGGCTGCATGCCTCGATTCCATCGCAAGAGAAGAGAGGTTGAATCCTTTTAAGCTTACTAGAAGGTTGCAAAACTACAAGATGATTCTTCTGAGACTTCAAAACTGAGACTTCAAAACAATGTATTTACAACTCAGGATCTCCAGCGCCCAAGCGCCTAGTCTCGGATCGGACGCCCAAGCTTTATTCCGCCTGCGCGGAGGCAGCATCGGGCGAGCACGGGATAACGATTGGGTGCTGCCCGATCCCGAACGCATTATCTCCAACCATCACGCTCGCATTCACTATGAACAGGGCCAATACTTCATCGAGGATCAGAGCACTAACGGCACCTTTCTCAATCAATTGGAAGTTCCTCTGCCCAAGGGGGAACGTCAGCTGCTGCATCCTGGGGATCTCCTCTACATCGGCGACTATGAAATTCAAGTCGCGCTCTTAGAAGAAGACGCAACACGAGTCTCGGAGGAATCCCTACTCTCTGAACCGCAAATTGAGTCTCCGGAATCCAACTCTGGAGAATTCATCGCCCAGCCCTACGAACCTCCGGCGGGCGCAGGACCGCAGCTGGAACCTGGGATGCCCGGTGTATCCGATGCGGGCATGGGTGCGAGTCAAAGCGACCATCTGGCGGCAGATCAGCAGCACTTCCGCCCGTCAGAAGCCAAACCCCAGATCATCGAAGCGGCTGTGCCTCCTCCGGTGAAAGAAATTCTGCCGGAAGATTGGTGGGGCGAAGAAGGGGAAGATCTGCATGTTGATGAGAACCAACCGGAACCCCTGGCTGGGTCAAATTCAACTGCTGTGACCGCATCGTTCGCGGCTGAACCGATGCCCAGTCCGCCAGAACCCCCGCCAGCTCCCACACCAGCGCATTCTCCGTCCGTTAAAGCCCAGGCGGATCAATCGCGTTCTGATGCCCAAGCGCCCCCTCAATCCCAAGAGGAATCCCCTCTCCTCCAGGCCTTCTGGGAAGGCCTTGGGCTGCCCCCCCGGGAACTCTCCCCGAAAGCTCAACAAGAATTCCTACGCCGCCTCGGGCAGTTGCTGCGCTTGATCACGCAGGGCACGTTGGAACTGCTCAAAGGGCGGCGCACCATTAAAGAGGGCTTCCGCACCGCGCAAACCACCGTGCAACCCGCTAACAACAATCCTCTGAAATTTACCTTGGACCCAGATCACGCCCTCCGGCAACTTTTCCTGGATCCGCCGCCGGGGTTCTTGGACGCGGAAGCAGCCTTTCAGGAAGCCTTTGAAGACTTAGCAGGACATGAGCTCGCCCTCATCGCCGGTGTAAAAGCCGCTTTTCAAGCGTTGCTACAGGAATTTTCCCCGGAAGCCGTGGAAGTGGCTTATCAGGCCAGCCCGGAGAAAAAACGCCGTCTGTTCGGAGATGCCCACTGGGCGTTTTACAAGACCTATTACAAACAGATTCAGGAAAAGGCAGAGGATGACTTTCATGGTATCTTTGGAGCCCATTTCGTGCGGGTTTATGAAGCCCAGCTCGCCCAGCACAAGAAGAAGTCCTAGCTTCGGAAATCGCCTATGTCCTGGTATGGTCGCGTCGTTTGGTCGGAAGGCATGTTCCTCCAGCCTCAGCACTTTCAACAGCAGCAGCGCCATCTGGAGCGCTGGGTGCAGGGACGTTGCGAATCCCTGACCCCATTCGGCTGGGGGCTGTCCGCGCTGCGCTTAGACGAAGCACAGCTGAGCGCGGGAAAGATCGCCCTGGCCCAGGCCCGAGGCATTTTTCCCGACGGCACCCCCTTTTCTCTGCCGGATCAGGATTTCCCCCCTCCCGCCCTGGACATTCCCGAAAACGCGCATCAACTGACTCTCTATCTAGGGTTGCCCATCCAGCGGGAGAACCTGCCGGAGGTGGCGGAGGACAACCTGCTGATCCCAGCGCGGCAGCGGGCGCGAGAAGTGGAAGTCCGAGACATCAGCAGACCGGACGGCGGCACCGCGACCCTTCAAGTGTCCGGATTGAATCTGCGCCTCCTCAGCGAAGAAGAGGATCGGGGGGAATACAGCTGCATTCCCATAGCGCGCGTGCTCGAAAGCCGGAGCAATCGGGAAATCGTGCTGGATGATGCCTTTGTGCCCACAGTGATACAGTGTCAAGCTGCGCCTAAGCTACAAGGCTATCTGGAAGAAATGACGCGGCTGCTGCGCCATCGCAGCGAAGCCCTCGCCGATCGCGTAGCGGAAGCAGGGCGAGGGGGCAATGCAGAGCTCTCGGATTTCCTGCTGCTCCAGGTGGTGAACCGGTTTTTACCCCTCATGACCCATTATCGGGAACTGCCCCAACTCCATCCGGAAGTCTTGTTCCGCAGTTTTTTGGCGATGGCGGGAGAATTATCCACCTTCATGCCGGAGAAGCGCCCAGGAACCTTTCCTCCCTATGATCACGAGAATTTACAGGCCAGCTTCGAGCCTGTCCTGCGCAGCTTGCGCCACTCCCTCAGCATGGTGTTGGATCGCAACGCCATCCCCATCCCCCTGCAGGAACGCAAGTATGGGGTACGGGTGGCGGCGGTCTTCGATCGCAAGCTCTTGGTGGATGCCAGCTTTATTCTGGTGGTGCGCGCGGACATGTCTGTGGAAGAGCTGCGCCGAATCTTTCCCACCCAGGTCAAGATTGGACCGGTGGAAAAGATCCGAGATTTGGTGAATTTGGCGCTTCCCGGCATCTTACTTCGCCCCCTGCCCGTGGCGCCCCGCCAGCTGCCTTTCCGAAGCGGTTCCGTCTACTTTGAGCTCGACCGCAGCAGCGAATACTGGAAACAACTGCATCATTCCGGCGGATTCGCTATCCATGTGAGCGGTGAATTTCCAGGCATGCAGATGGAATTTTGGGCGATTCGGGAATGAGGTGCTCATGTCCGACGACCTAGACAAAACCCTGATCCGTCCCCGACCGGGATTCCGCCCCCGCTCGGGTGAGGCCGAGGATCTCCGCAACCTGCGGGCTTCCACACCGGAAGCCCCGGTAGCGCCGTTGCCTGTGCAGCTAAACCGCTGGAATCCTCTGGTGGAAGCGGCGTTACCCCTGCTCTTCCGGGCTACTCGGATCCGCAACACCGCCACTTGGGAAGATATCTATGGCCTGCGCGCCCAGTTCCTGAAAGACCTAGCCGCCTTCGATCAGCAGGTTCGGCGGGCGGGGGAATCAGCGGCTGCCTTATTGCCGGACGCCCGCTATGCCCTCTGCACCTTTGTGGATGAGGCGGTGTTGAATACCCCCTGGGGTGAGCAGAGCCCATGGCGGAAAGAAAGTCTGTTGAGCACTTTATTCAACGAGACCTGGGGTGGGGATCGATTCTTCGCCATCTTGGATCGGGCGAAGCAACAGCCCGGACGCAATCTCTTCCTGCTGGAACTCCTCTTCGCCTGTCTGGTGCTGGGTTTTGAAGGGAAATATCATGTACTGGATCGGGGGCAAGCGCGCTTGGCGGAGGTCATCGATGATTTGTTCCGCGTCCTGCGGGCCCAGCGGGGAGCACCGGAGCGCAGCCTCTCCCCCCATTGGCGCGGGGTGGAAAGCGGCGCCCGCCGCATCACCAGCTATCTGCCCCTGTGGGTGTTGGCAGCGCTCGCAACTGCGCTGCTCGCGAGCCTCTATCTCGGCTTCTTCATCGCCCTGAGCCAAGCGGCGGATCCAGTCTTCGCCAAGCTCTCTCGGCTTGAACGACAGCGCCTTCCTATTCTGACCAGCAATCTGGTGCAGGAAACATTGCCGTCAGAAGAATCACCGCCGCCCCTCCCGCCGGAACCGGTTTCCAAGCTCCATCTTCAGGAACTCTTGCAACCGGAGATCGAGCTCGGCCTGTTGCATGTGCAGCAAGAGGGATTAACCTCTCTCATCCGCTTCAATTCCGACACCCTGTTTCGATCTGGTAGCGCCAAGATCGCCCCGCGCTTCCTCCCGATCTTGGAGCGCATCGCCAAGGCCATCGATCAGGTGGAAGGCCGGGTGTTGGTGGTGGGGCACAGCGACAATGTGCCCATCCGCACGTTGTCGTTCCCTTCCAATTGGGAACTGTCCCTAGCCCGCGCCCGCAATGTGATGAATGAGCTGGCCAAATATATGCGCGATCCCAAGCGCATGATTCCGGAAGGTCGGGCAGATACAGAACCCCTGGTACCCAACGATACCAAGGCTCATCGCGCCCGCAATCGGCGAGTGGAAATCATCGTCTACGAACGGGAATCCCTCTAAGTGCGCAACCTCTTACGTTTCTTTCGCAACCGTTGGTTCCTCTCTGCCCTGGGTCTCGGTGCTCTCGCCCTGATCATCTGGCTTTTGGGCCCCCTGATCGCCATCGCCGATCAACCGGTGCTCGCCTCCGTTTCCGCTCGGATCGCCGCCATTCTGCTGGTCCTGGTCTGCTGGTTGCTGGTCCTGTTGTTTCAGCTCTGGCGCACTCGGCGGAAGGAACAGCAAATGATTTCGGATCTCGCTGCCATCCCCGCCGAGGAGAAGGAACAACCGGCGGACGCAGTTTCCGAAGAGCAGGAAATCCTGAGGGAACGATTTGAACAGGCGGTCGAACTGTTGCGCCGCCCTCGGGAGAAGGGACGCAAGGCGGCGAGTCTCTACGAACTGCCCTGGTATCTCATCATCGGTCCCCCGGGCTGCGGCAAGACCACCGCCTTGGCGAACGCCGGCCTCGATTTTCCCCTAGCAGATCGCTTGGGCCAGCAGTCCTTTCAGGGAGTCGGGGGCACCCGCAATTGCGACTGGTGGATCTCCGATGAAGCGGTGCTGCTGGACACTGCCGGACGCTACACCACCCAGGACAGCGAGGCGGCGGTGGATCAGGCCGCCTGGTTCAGCTTTCTCGATCTGCTCAAAAAGTACCGGCGGCGGCAACCCCTCAACGGGGTGATCCTCGCCTTCAGCATCGCGGATCTCCTCACTTTGGACGAAGAAGGCTTGGCACGCCACTGCCGCGCCATCCGCAAGCGCTTGCAGGAATTACTGCAGCGGATCGGTATCTCTTTACCCGTCTATCTGCTCTTCACCAAGGCGGATTTGCTCGCCGGTTTCCTGGAGTTCTTCGAGGATCTGGGACGGGAGGAACGCCAGCAAGTCTGGGGCGCGACCTTCCCCCTGTTTCGGGAGCCGCCGGACTATGCGGCCCGCTTTGCGCCGGAATTCGAACTGCTGCTCCAACGGCTCTATGGTCGGCGCAACGACCGGTTGATCGCCGAGCGAGACCCCCAGCGCCGGGCGCTGATTCTGGGGTTCCCCCAGCAATTCGCAGCCCTGCAAGACCCGCTGGAACGCTTCCTCCGAGGGATCTTCCAAGGTTCCCGCTTTGAACAGCCGGTGCGATTGCGGGGCGTCTATTTCTCCAGCGGCACCCAAGAGGGTACGCCCATCGATCGCATTTTGGGCAATCTGGCGGAATCGTTGGGACAGGATCGCCGATCCGTGCTGGCAGGCAGTCGGGGCAAGAGCTATTTTCTCGGCGATCTGCTCCGGCGCGTGATCTTTCAGGAACAAGCTTTGGCGGGCTCAGATCGCCGGGCAGAGCGGTTGCGGGCCTGGATGCAGTGGGGTGCCTATGCGCTGATCGCCCTGACCACCCTATTGTTCGCCCTGGCCTGGGCAGCGAGCTACGCGAACAATCGGGCACTCCTCACGGAATTGGCATCTCAGTTGCAGCGCTATGAAACCCTGATCGCGGAGAACAAGATTTCCTCTGCCCTCGCCTATGAGGAGATTCTGCCCCGTCTCGATGCCTTGCGCGGGATGCTGGATCAGGTGCAGCCCAGCCAGTCCACCGACCTCAGCATGCGCTTGGGTCTCTATCGGGGAGAGGAAATCCAAGCCCAAGTTCGGGGCGCCTATGTGCGCGCCCTCAACGCCTTGCTGGTGCCCGGCCTCGCTTCCCAGCTGGAAGAGCGCCTTGCGCATTCTCTGGAAGACCCTTCTCAGAGCTATGAGCTGCTCAAGCGCTATCTCATGCTGGCGGAGCCCGAGCATCTGGAGAAGGAATCTCTACTGGTCTGGGCGAAGGCGGATTGGAAACAGCGCTACCCCAATTCAGCGATCCCTGCCAGGCTGAGCCGACATCTCGCTTACCTGCTGGAACAAGATCTGGAGCCCATCGCACCCAACCGCCTGTTGGTCAGAGCGGTGCGGGAGCAATTGGAGCAACAGCCCTTGGCAGAGCTGGTCTACGGCCGTTTGAAACTCGTGCCCGCCGTGCGAGAAGCCGCGCCCCTGACTATCCAGGACATCGCCGGACGCAATGCGGAGACTGTGTTTGACCTGAGGGATCCCAAATCCTTAGAAATCCCCGCTCTGTTCACCTATCGGGGCTTCTATCAGCTCTTTCAGCCCCAAAGCCTGCAACTGATCCAGCGGGCGCGGAAGGAATCCTGGGTCTACGGCAAACCCACTCCGGTGATCGCCGGACAGTTCGAGGACTTGGAAGAATCCGTGCTGGACCTCTATATCGATGAATATATCCTGCGCTGGGATAATCTCTTGAGCCAGCTCAATCTCCGTGCTTTCACCACTGTGCGGGAGGCCACGGAAAAGGTGGCCCAGCTGATTCGGCCGGATTCCCCCTTGAAACGGGTGTTGGATACTCTGAACACCAACACGAAATTGGCGCGTCTGCCCAAAGGTACCGGTGCGATAGGAAAAATCGCTTTGGAGGACTTGCGGCGCAAAAACCCTTATCTTTCCCGTCTCATCGGTGAGGCCCAGCGGAGCGGTGAGCTGGATAGCACCAGCTTTCCCCCCAAGCGAGTGGAATATCATTTCGCGCCCCTGACCCGTCTGGTGGACGGTTCGGGCAGCGTTTCTCTAGAGGACATTCAACGCCTGCTGAGCGATCTCTATAGCCAGCTCTCTGCCATCGAACCGGAGAGCGGTTTCTCGGAAAATCCCTTCCGCGAACGGGACATCTTTCAGCGCCTGCGCACGGAAGCCGCCCGTTCCCCGGATCCGGTGCGGCGCTGGCTGCGGCAGGTCGCCGCCAACGCCCAAGCGGTGGCCCTGGGGGATGCGGGGGAGCGGATCAATGGCATCTACCAATCCAGCGTGCGCCCCCTGTGCTACCGACTTTCCAAGGGTCGCTATCCCTTTTCCCGCAGCCGTCGGGAGATCAGCGTCTATGATTTCGGGCGACTCTTCGCCAAGGAAGGCTTGCTGGACAGTTTTTTTCAAGAGCAGCTCGCCCCCTATGTGGATACCAGCCGGCATCCCTGGCGATGGCGCAAAAAGGCTAAGCAGAGCTTGGGGTTCTCCGATCAATCCTTGGCAACCTTCGAGCAAGCTCAAGCCATTCAGCAGGCGTTCTTTCCCGAGGGCGGTAAGCTTCCGGACCTACGCTTCTCCCTCATCCCCCGCCGTTTAGATCCGGCTTCCAAAACCCTGATCATCCGCTTTGGGGGACAGGAACTCCGCTTCATCACGGACCAACCTGCACCTGTGGATGGCCGCTGGCCTGGGCCCAATCCCTCGGGCTTTCTGACTCTGGAAGTGACCGATCGAGAAGGCCAATCCTATGAAACGCGGCGAACAGGCCAATGGGCGTTCTATCGTATGGTGAATCCCGGCCGCCTGCGCCCGGGTGCAGACCGCTTCCGCACCCGCATTCGGGTGGGTGAGTTCAGTCACAGCTTTGAAGTGCGCGCTTTCAGCGTCCTCAATCCCTTCGGCCTGCAGGACTTGACAGGCTTTCGCTGTCCGGATCAGTTGTGATGAATACCCTTGGCTTCTTCGGCAAACTTCCCAGCCACGGGGATTTCCTGCGTCGGGATCTGCCCCTGAGCTTTACTGTGCCCTGGGATCAATGGTTGCAGGCAGGCATCGCGGCGAGTCAGGATCAATTGAGGGAGCAGAATTGGCTGGACTGTTACCTCACTGCACCTCTCTGGCGCTTTTGCCTGCGGCCAGGGCTCTGCGGGAAATCCGCTTGGGTCGGGGTGCTGCTGCCGAGCGTGGATCGGGTAGGCCGCTATTTTCCCCTGACAGCGGCTCTCGGCATCTCGGAACAACAGAGTCTCTTTCAGATCGCCGCCCAAATCTCTTGGTTTCAGCAGCTGGAATCCCTGCTCCTGCAGGCCCTAGAGGAAACCCTGCCTGCCGATGCTTTGCAGGATCGTCTGCGCGATCTCGGGCCACCGATGCTTGCCCCGACTCATCCAATCGCCTATGAGCCGCAGGAATCCGACACACTGATACTGCGATTTTCCAAACCAGAGGATGCAGCGATGGGGCCCAGCCTCCTCGCAGAGGAGTTGGCTTTTCAACGCTATGGGGATTTCTCTTTCTGGTGGACCGGAGGTTCTGTCCAGGTCTGGCCCAACGCGCGCCTGTACCGGGGATTGCCTCCGCCTGACACGTTTACAACGCTTCTATGGACTGGTTCCCCTTTCGGATGAATAACATGTTCTCTTTTGCCTCAGCCGGCTGCACCCATCCGGGAAATCTGCGAGAGATCAACCAGGATGCCTATCTTTCCCTGCCAGAACGGGGCGTTTGGCTCGTCGCAGATGGCGTGGGCGGTCATCAGCGGGGCGATGTGGCCAGCCAAGCGATTGTGGACGCTGTGGCTTCGCTCTCTTTGGAACCCTGCTGGGAGAACCCCGTGGAAGCCGTGCGGCAGCGGCTTCTATCCGTTAACTTGGAACTGGTGCAAGCAGCGAGGCAATTAGGTTCGGGTGCAGTCATCGGCAGTACAGTTGCTGCATTGGTAGCTACCGGCAAGCAGGGGGTTTGCTTATGGGCAGGCGATAGCCGGATCTATGGATTTCGACGAGGTCGCCTCTCGCGACTGACTCGAGATCACAGTCAGGTAGAAGAACTGGTCGCCCGTGGTCAGCTCTCCGTTGAGGAAGCCAGATATCATCCTCATGCCAATGTGATCTATCGGGCGATCGGTCAGGATGAGTCCCTAGAAATCGATGCCCTCGCCTACAGCCTTGCGCCGGGGGACAAATTCCTGCTCTGCACGGACGGTTTGACTAAGGAACTCTACGATGAGGAAATCGCTGAAATCCTCGCCACAGGCGATTGTCAGGAAAACTGCGATCGATTGATGGAAACGGCCCTAAAACGCCCCTGTCGGGACAATCTCACCGTGATCGTTGTAGACGTGCGAGCACCGGAAGAAACGAAAACCCGCAGTTTGAAAACCATCAAGATCTAGGTGGGGCGAGAGATTGATCAAGGAACAGAAATTGAAATTATACTGCCAACCTAAATTCGCCCGAGGCACCGGCTTGGGCAATCGGTTGTTCTTCTGGGCAAGGTGTAGAATTTTCGCACATCGCCATGGCGCACAGATGATTGCCCCCCTGTGGTTTCGGCCTGCAATCGGTCCACTGCTTCGAGGTGGTATCGATTATAGGACCTATCTAAAGCGCATTGTTCTATTTCGCTTGTTTCAACGACGATCAGATGATCTTCGTTGGATCTATGGACTTTGGAATAGGATGAATCCCCGGTGCTTGAAACTGCACGAAGATGATTTAGATCAAATACACTCTAATTCCTTACCAAAGGATCATCCCGTCCATATCTTGTTCGATCGTCCTATATTTAGTTTTTCGCCGCTCAATGGCTGGGAGCTATTTTTATTGAGGGAACTACAGGCGATCACCCGTAAGAAATATATTGACTTTGTAGACTCATTTGAACAAGTACCCATCGGAGTGAATGTTCGCTGTGGAAATGATTTCAAGGAAGCACCGGATGATCCCTCCTATACGCGGGTGGGTTGGCTACAGAAAACCCCAATTTCTTGGTATCAAAAGACTATCGCCGTGATCCGCGAATCGCTCGGTTATCCTGCCAAGGTGCTTTTGGTCTCGGACGGTACGGAAGAAATGTTGGAGGAACTCCTTAAAATGGAAAATGTTATCTTTCTTCGTCCAGGAACGGCGATCACCGATCTACTCATCCTCTCTCGATCCAGGGTGCTCATCGGAACTAGTTCCAGCACC
The DNA here is from genome assembly GCA_027078745.1 of Chromatiaceae bacterium. Lineage (GTDB taxonomy): Bacteria > Pseudomonadota > Gammaproteobacteria > Chromatiales > Chromatiaceae > JALWWO01. The sequence goes on along the minus strand of JALWWO010000010.1, from coordinate 79,108 downwards.
TTTTCCGCTTGGGCCTGTTTTCTGGGTCAGATGCCGACGATATCCGCGCCTGGCCATCCTCTCTCAGAGTGGGGGATAGAAAACCGAAAGGGACAATATATTGGGGAGTTTAACCCGCATACGCCGAATCAAGCGTTTCTTGAACAAGTAAGCGCCGTGTTGAGCACCGCTCATTAGGAGAACCCTATGGAAAGACAGTTATTTTCTAAGATACTGAGTCTCCCTCAACGAATTCGCAATCGCTATGGAAAAAGACGCGACATTCCGGAATATGTGCCATTAGCACTAGTACCGCCCAAGCGGAAAATAGCTGTTCCTTCCGCTTGGGCGGGATTGGAAGAGATTATCCCAGACATTCTAGATCGTTTTAACGTCGGTAGAAAACGTTGTATCGAATTCGGCGTTGAATTTGGTTATTCTACCGTGATCTTATCCAATTATTTTGATCGCGTTATTGGAATAGATTTATTTGAAGGTGATCTCCACACCGCGCACAAAGGAGACCATTATCTTCGCACCAAAGAATCTCTGGCTGATTTTCCAAATATCGAATTGCATAAATGCAGTTATCAATCCTGGATTGAACGGGATCAGGATCAATATGATTTTGCCCATGTAGATATTGTGCACACCTATAAAGACACTTATCGATGTGGGCTATGGGCTGCGGAGCACAGTACGGTGACGATCTTCCACGATACGGAAAGCTTCCTCGATGTTAGAAACGCAGTGATCGATATTGCCAAGAAAACAGGAAAATCAGTGTATAATTATCCTCACCATTATGGCTTAGGGATTGTCGTCTCGGTGTGATGAAGCACCTGCTGATCGTTCAAGATAAGCCGACCCAATTCGACGTTCCCCTATATCATCGAATTGCAGAAAAGGTACGAGACTTTCAGCTCAGCGTTCTTTACACCCAGTGCGACCGATCAGCACCCCTCTGGGATCCTGAAATCGTTCAATCCCCGCAATGGGATCATATTCAGGACGCTGCCTATGACTATCACAAGCTAACTAGGCAGCAGGCACATCCCAAGGCAGCGATGGCCTGGATACGAAAGATCCGACCGGATTACGTGCTGATCAGCGGCTATTTCCCAGCACTGCATCGCCGCTTAGCCAGGTTGTTGAAGAAACAAGGAATCCCCATCGGTCTTCGTTCGGATAATACCTTGCTGCATTCCCATTTCTCCGGCTGGAAAGGACTTGCCAAGAAAATTCTGTTGCCTCGATGGCTGCGCCGCTACGATGCTTGGCATCCGGTAGGTAGCTTGGCGCGGGAATATCTCATTCAGGTTGCCGGCATCCAGAAACCGATCTTTCCCTTTCCCTATGCGGTGGATAACGACTGGTTTTTCGAGCGATCCGAACACTATCGGAAAAACCTTCAGAAAGCGTTGGCCGCCCTGGGATTTCCAGAAGATGCCTTCGTAGTCCTGGGAATCTTAAAATGGCATGCGCGAGAAGATCCCCTCACGCTGATCGATGGGTTCATCGCCTTTGCACAGCACAACCATCAGGCGCGTTTGATCTTAGTGGGAGATGGTCCTTTGCGGGAGAAGGTGAAAGAATGCCTAGCTCCGCTAAAGGATCGGGTGTATCTGCCTGGCTATGTGCCCTATTCCCAACTGCCGCGTTGGTACGCCCTCGCGCAAGCATTTGTGCATCCAGCACTGGGGGAACCCTGGGGTGTGTCGGTCAATGAAGCCCTGGCCTGTGGCGTGCCTACCATCGCATCGGCGGGGGTGGGCGCCGCCTATGATCTCATTGAGGAAGGGAAGACGGGTTTTGTATTTCCCAGTGGAGATGCGGGAGCTTTAGCGCAATGTCTGCGGAAATTAGCCGCCTTTCCCGATCAGGAACAGTTACAGACTGCCTGTCGGGAGAAAATGCGCCATTGGCATTATGATCGAACGATCGCGGCTTTTCGGGAGGTCCTCTATTGGCAGCATCCTTGACTCTGAGCGTTGTCATCGTCACCTATGGCCGAGAGCAGGTATTGATCGATACCATCGAACAGCTCTTGCCGCAGATCGACCAAACCGCAGGTGCTTTAGAATTATTGGTCATCGACCAAACCGCTGACCACTTGCCAGAAACTCAAGCAGCTCTCTCCCAATGGGCAGAGCATCATCAAATCCGTTGGCTACGTCTTCCAGAACCTCAACTGACCCATGCCATGAATCTGGGTCTGTTGGAAGCCAAGGGGGAGGTCGTGCTCTATGTGGACGATGATATCCGCCCGCAACCGAACCTCTTGCAAAATCATCTCGCAGTCTATGACCGAAAACCGGAGGTCTGGGCGGTGGTGGGTCAGGTGATCCAACCTGGGGAGCAGCCCGAAGCCCTTTCTTATCAGCCTAAAGGTGGTTTTCTCTTTCGGTACATGGATTTCCCCTTCCGCAGTACGATTCCCGGCTACATTGAAAATGCGATGGCGGGCAATCTTTCTGTGCGTCGCAGCAGAGCGCTGGAATTGGGGGGATTCGACGAACAGTTCATTCCGCCGGTAGCCGCTCGGTTCGAATCAGAATTTGCCAAACGATTGGTGCGGGCAGGGGGCCGGATCTGGTTTGAGCCCAGTGCGAGCATCCATCATCTAGCAGCGCCCAGCGGGGGCATTCGCTCCCGGGGTTCCCATCTCAGCAGCGCCCTGCCCATCTTCGGCATCGGGGATTATTACTTTGCATTGCGCCAGGGTCGAGGATGGGAACGGTTCTGGTATATCCTGAGAAAGCCCTTCCGGGAGGTGCGCACCCGTTTCCATCTCCGCCATCCCTGGTGGATTCCCCCCAAGCTTTTGGGAGAGGTGCGCGCTTTCATCGGCGCCTTGCGCCTTTACCGAGCAGGGCCAAAACTTCTTGATCGAAGCAGTTCAGGAAGGCGTTCTTGGCCCTCCTGATCGCCGCTGGCATCAGCTTGATCGCCCTGCTCGTGACCGCCCAAAACTGGCGAGCAGGGTTTATCTTCGTCCTGATCGCCGGTTTGCTTCAAGGCCCCCTGCGAAAGCTTACCCCTGGGGTACCGGCCTACTACATCCTCTGGCCTGCAGTGCTCTTCCTTCTAGTGCTGTTCTTCGCCTGGCAACGCAGGCAGTTGGCCCCGGTTCGCCTGTTGTATCTGGAAGATCCAGGACTGCGGGAGCTTTGGTCCCTGTTTGGTTTGCTGTTCTTCCTACAGATGGTTCATGCCGGGGTGCGCTGGAGTCCCTTGGTTCCCATGCTGGGGGCAATTGAATACCTGGTACCCCTCGCGGCGGTACTCTTGGGCGCTGGCTTAGCGAGAGATCCCAGAAGGATCTTCTGGTATCTACGGTGGTATGTATTGCTCATGGTGCCTGCAGCCCTCAGCGTCTATCTTTCCGTCTGGTATCAGGATGCTTGGCCCATATTGCGAGATGTGGGCACTTTTATCGGAAAAGCCCTGATCATCTATGATATGGGAACAGTGATGCACTCCTTCTCCGGAACGTTCCGGGTGGGAGAGATCGCTTCTTGGCATGCGGCCACCGGCGCAGTTTTTCTCTTCATTCTAGCCTTTTATCGCAGGCGTCCCGCTTTCTGGCTATTAGTCGTTCTTCTCATGCTCCTCCTCACGGGTGCTATTCTCTATACAGGGCGGCGAAAGATGTTGTTGGGTTTGACCCTGTTTCTTGGGCTGCAAACCATTGGATTGGGTCTGTTCTACAAGGGGGTAGGAAAATGGTTGATTCTGGCACTTCCCCTAGTAGGGGTCGCCAGCTTATTCCCAGGTTTCTTAACGGAGGTACCGAAACAGGAATATGTCGGTCGGGGACTTAGCGTATTCACCAGCGCGGATGATCGCCTTGAAACCGGTCTGAACCTCATGCGATCCGCTATCATTCGTGCGGATGGTATTGGTCTCGGCGTTGGGGTCTATTCTCAAGGCGCTCGTTATGCCGGAGTTGACTTGAGCAGTGCAGTAGGCGGCGCGGGGGAAGCGGGTATGGGAAAATTGGTACTGGAACTGGGTATTCCTGGCGTATTGCTCATCCTCTTCCTTGGAATGCGGTTTGTTATCGTACTCTTGAAGCTGCTTCGGTTTCTAAAGCGACAAAGAGATCCTAGCCTACCATTATTGATTTTCCTCGGTAGCTATCTACTGACCCAAGGCGCTGTATTCTCCGTAGCCACGCAATTGTTCGGAGATCCCTTTGTGCTCATCAATTTGGGCTTAATGATGGGCTTTTTCGCTGCTCTACTCTGGCGAGCGGCGATTTGGATGAAGTCGACTAGAAAGAATCGGGAAATTGTAAATACCTCTCTACCAATCCGAAAGGAACTGCTCAGCTAACAATATGCGCATTCTTCAAGTAGTTCCCACCTATCTACCCGCCGTGCGATACGGGGGGCCGATTCGCTCCGTGCATGGTTTGTGCCGGGCGTTGGTGTCTCTAGGGCACGAAGTGCAGGTATTCACTACCAATGTGGATGGCCCGAATAATACCCCCGTTCCGCTGGATCGTCCTGTGCTGCTGGATGGGGTGCAAGTTCGGTATTTCCCCGTGCCCTGGCTGAGACGGCTCTATTATGCGCCCACCATGAGGCAGCGGTTGATGGAAGAGATCGCAACCTTTGACCTGGTCCATCTGCATTCCGTATTTCTCTGGCCTACCTGGGCAGCCGCTCGCACAGCTCGCGCGCAGAACATTCCCTATGTGCTCTCTCCCCGAGGCATGTTGGATGCTGCTTTGATTCGTCGGAAGGGGCGTTGGCGCAAGTGGGCCTGGATCCATCTCATCGAGCGGTATAATCTAGCGCAAGCTGCTGCTATTCATGTTACGGCTCAACGAGAGCTCCGAGAACTCGCCGCCTTAGGGTTAGATCTAGCGCCCATTATCCGAATTCCCAACGGGATCGATTTTCCTTCGATGGAGAAGCTCATCGCACCTCCCTGGCTTTCCAAGATCCCAAAACCTTTTGTACTCTATCTCGGTAGAATCAACTGGAAGAAAGGCATTGACCGGTTGATCCGTGCCATGACGCAGGTGCCGCAGGTTCCCTTGGTCATCGCGGGCAACGACGAGGAGCAGTATCAGCCCGTCCTAGAACGATTGGCGCAATCCTTGGGCATCGCGGACCGGGTGCATTTCGTCGGTTCAGTCGATGAGGAAAAATGGTCGCTCTACCGAGAAGCCGCCGTCTTTGCATTGCCCTCTCAATCAGAGAACTTTGGGATCGTGGTATTAGAAGCCATGGCTATGGATTGTCCTGTGGTGGTTACCGAGGAAGTCGGCGCTTCGGAGATCGTAGAAAAATACCGAGCTGGCATTGTGCTGCCTCCTTCTGAGCAGAAGGATCTAGATTTAAGTCGTGCGATCCACACGCTTTTGCAGGAAGACAAGAGCGCAGGGGAACGGGGAAGAAAAGCGATGGAAAGCCATTATTCTTGGAAGAAGATAGCGGAACAAATGGAAGATGCCTATCGGCGGATCATAGCCCGATCATGAAAGGAAGATTCCCCATAGAAGAGATTACTGTTTTGCTCCTCACCTATAATGAGCAGGAGAACATAGGCAGAGTGCTGAGAAAGCTCAGTTGGGCGAAGCAAATCTTGGTCATCGATAGCGGAAGCACAGATGACACGCTGGAATTGTTGAAAAAAACGCCAAATGTGCGCTATCTCTATCGGAAATTCGATAGCTTTGCCCAACAGTGCAACTTCGGACTTGCTCAGATCACAACGGATTGGGTGCTTTCCTTAGATGCGGATTATCTGTTGACCGATGCACTGATTGAAGAAATACAGCACCTCGTTCCTGATCCTGAAATCGCCGGCTATCGGGTTGGATTTATCTATTCAGTTTATGGAAAACTATTGCGGGGTACGATCTATCCACCGAGAACCGTATTGTACCGCCGGCGAGCAGCTCATTACCTAGATGAAGGTCATGGACATCGGGTTTCTATAGCAGGTAAAGTGACCGATCTACAAGGGAGGATTATACATGATGATAGAAAGCCCCTGGATCGCTGGTTCTCTGCGCAATGCGACTATGCGCGGAGAGAAGCGGAGTATCTTGAACAACTGGATGTCGATGAAGGAGATCGAGCGGATCGATTGCGGAAAAAGATTTGGTTGATGCCGGGGATCGTCTTTTTTTACACCCTTTTTTACAAGAGGTGTATTCTGGATGGTTGGCCCGGATGGTTTTATGTGATGCAGCGCACGCTAGCAGAATTCATGATTGCCGTGGCACTCTTGGATCGGCAGTTGCGACCCTAGGAAATTAGCTTTGGCGAAGATCTTGGTCACTGGAGGAGCCGGTTATATCGGCAGTCATATCGCAAAGGCTTTGTATGCCGCCGGTCATGAACCCGTTGTCCTAGATAATCTTTCCCGTGGACATCGGGATTTCGTTCGATGGGGTGCTTTCATCCAAGGTGATGTGCGAGATACCCAGCTCCTGGGATCAATTTTCGAAACTCAATCATTTGATGGCGTGATCCATCTGGCAGCTCTGGCCTATGTGAGTGAGTCTGTAGCAGACCCAGATCTATACTATGAAGTCAATGTATGCGGTACCCGCAACCTCCTTGCGGCGATGGTGCAAGCAAAGGTCTCGAATCTCGTATTTTCCTCTAGCTGTGCTGTTTATGGGGAGCCAGATCGCTTGCCCATCGTAGAAGAAACCCCCTGCAATCCCATCAATCCCTATGGCTTTACTAAATGGGCTTGCGAGCGGATGATGATGGATTTTCAAACGGCCTATGGACTGCGGTCTGCGCGGTTGCGCTATTTCAATGCAGCCGGCGCAGATCCAGCCGGGCAGATCGGGGAGGATCACGATCCGGAAACCCATCTCATCCCCCTTTTGCTGGCGGTGGCGCAGGGAAAAAAAACACCGTTTTCTATTTACGGTCGGGATTATCCGACCCGAGATGGCACCGCCGAACGGGATTACATCCATGTGGAAGATCTCGCCGCCGCTCATCTCGCAGCCCTCTCCCATCTGCTCGATGGGGGTGCTTCCCTGGCCTTAAATCTGGGCACAGGTCAGGGCGCTACCGTTTGGGAGGTGCTGCAAGCGGTGGAAAGGGTTACCGGTCATTCCATTCCTTATGCGATCCAACCCCGAAGAAAGGGAGATCCCGCGCAATTGGTCGCAGATGCTGCTAAAGCTTATGCAGAGCTGGGCTGGAATCCGAAGCATTCGGATTTAGATCACATCGTTGCGGACGCCTGGCGCTGGCATCAAAAGCGATTTGGATGATGGGCGCTGGGAAACCCGATCTCCGCCAGTTTTCTTCTACCCTGTCTCGGGGGCGGTCCTTTTGGGTGGAAGGGTTCTGGCTGCTGGTGCAGGCCCTGTTCGTCCGGTCTTGGCTGCCGGGGTCAACACATCGGCGCTGGTTGCTGCGCCGGTTCGGTGCTCAGATCGGAAAAGGGGTTGTCATCAAACCCGGGGTGCGCGTCAAGTTCCCCTGGCGGTTGACGGTCGGCGACTACAGTTGGATCGGGGAAGGGGTCTGGATCGATAACCTTGCTCCGGTGGAGATCGGCAAACACTGCTGCATCTCCCAGGAAGCCTATCTCTGCACCGGCAGCCACGATTGGAGCGCGCCCGGGTTCGATCTCATTCTAAAGCCCATCGTGCTGAAGGATGGGGTTTGGGTCGCGGCCCGGGCAGTGGTGGGCCCTGGTGTAACCCTAGGTGAAGGCGCAGTGCTCGCCTTGGGCAGTCTGGCCACAAAGGATTTGGAGCATTGGGGGGTCTTTCTGGGCGTTCCGGCGAAAAGGATCAAGGAGCGGCGCATAAGCGAGGCTCAGGAACCGGGCAGTTGCGGGCGCAACACTTGAAAACTGTTTGGCTATGCTAAATTAGTTCTTCTCCCCCATTCGCCCACAGAAATCGAATAGATCGAACCGATGAAATTTACGGTCGAATCCTTCCGCGCTTGGAAACACAAGTGCGTCACGTTGCTGGGTATGTCCGGCGTGGGCAAGACCTATCTTTCCACCCTGTTGCGGCGGCACGACTGGTTCCATTATTCCGGTGATTACCGCATCGGCACCCGCTATCTGGATGAGCACATTTTGGATCTCATCAAGATGCAGGCCATGCAGGTGCCTTTCCTGCGGGAATTGCTGCGGCGGGACTGGATTTTTATCCGCAACAACATCAAGGTGGACGACCTCGGGCCAGTGCTGAGCTTCGTGGGAAAACTGGGCAATCCAGAACTGGGCGGTGTCGGGCTTGCGGAATTCAAGCGCAGGCAAGCGCTGTATCGTCAGGCAGAAATCGCAGCCATGATGGATGTGCCCATCTTTCTGCAGAAGGCCCAGGAGATTTACGGCTATGCCCATCTGGTCAACGATGTGGGGGGGTCCCTCTGCGAACTGGAGGAACCCAAGGTCATCGACCTGCTCGCGGAACACAGTTTGATTCTCTACATTCAGGTGCCGAAAAGCGAGGAAGAAACCCTCATTCGGCGGGCGCAGGCGGATCCGAAACCCCTGTACTACCGGCCCGCTTTTCTCTCCGCAGCCATCAGCGATTTCCTCGCCGAGCGAGGCTTGCGCTATGTGGCAGAGATCGATCCCGACGACTTCACCCGCTGGGTGTTCCCTCGGCTGTTTCACGCTCGAGTGCCTCGCTACGAAGCGATTGCAAGACCCCACGGCTATCGGGTGCAATCTACCGAAGTGGCCCAAGTACGGGATGAGCGGGATTTCCTCCAACTCATCGAAGAAGCCATCGGACGGCAATCAGCCTCGAAACCGATCTAATCCCCATGCCCATCGTCGCTCATATCGATCTCCCCGCTTTGGAACGCTTGCGTCAGGAGGGTCAGACGATCCTGGATCCGGAGCGGGCGAAGCATCAGGACATCCGCGAGCTCCACATCGGGTTGTGCAACATGATGCCCGATGCGGCTTTGGCCGCTACGGAACGCCAATTCTTCCGGTTGGTAGGTCAGAGCAATCCCATCGCCCAATTCTATGTTCATCCCTTCACCCTGGACGCACTGCCCCGAGGTGAAGCCGCTCGGGCTCATATCGATCGCTATTACGAATCCTTCGATCAGATCCGCCAGGAGGGCCTGGATGCCCTGATCATCACGGGGGCCAATGTAACCCAGCCGAACCTAGCGGATGAACCCTTCTGGGAACCGCTGATCCAAGTGATCGACTGGGCGGCGGAACAGGTGACTTCCACCCTCTGTTCCTGTTTGGCAACCCATGCAGTGCTGCAGTTCCGCTACGGACAACGCCGCTATCACTTGCCGGAAAAGCGCTGGGGGGTCTATGAGCATCGGGTGGTAAATCGGGCCCATCCCCTGGTCAACAGCGTGAACACCAGATTTCATGTACCTCATTCCCGCTTCAACGAGATCGGCCGTCATCAGTTCGAGGCTGCGGGTCTGCCCGTGCTGGTGGAAAGCGAGGAAGCGGGCGTGCATCTGGCGGTCAGTGAAGACGGTTTCCGATTGGTTTTCTTCCAGGGACATCCGGAATACGACACCATCTCTTTGCTCAAGGAATACAAGCGGGAAGTGAACCGCTTCGCTGCCGGGGAGCGGCACGACTATCCCCCCTTTCCCCAGCACTATTTCCGCCTGCGGGATCAAGAGATTTTGTTAGAACATCGGGATCGCCTGCTGGAAGCCTTGGATCAGGGACGCCCACCGCCGCCTTTTCCGGAGGAGCTCATCGCGCCGCGCCTGGACAACACTTGGCACGATACTGCAGAAGGCGTGGTGGGTAACTGGATGGGGAAGGTCTACCAATTGACCCATGCGGACCGCAAGCTCCCCTTTATGCCTGGGGTGGATCCCGATGACCCCTTGGGACTGCGGGACCGCATGGCCATGAACCGGTGATTTGCTGTTCCGGGGAGATTTCTGCGGAATCGATTGCTACCGCAAAGAAGGATTTCAGATTGCGGAGTGGTTCCCTTCAATTGAATGACCGCCTGAATCTGACGTAGGGAATAATTCCGGTCCAGCTTGAGCATCTGTTCTGCGGTAACCCGAACGGACCGGATTTCCGCACTTCCGATCACCTGTGCGATCGCATGCTTTCCAGATCTGTTTTCTTTCGGCGTTGCCCTCGAAAGGCGACGCCGGAAACGATGCATTTTGTACGAAGCACCGCAGGACGAAGGAGATCAGGAAAGCGACTGTCGGCGTGGAAACCCAGAGCGATGTTGCCCAGCACCCGATAGCGAATGAGCTGCGCGCCTTTCTCCAGTCCGCCGCCTATTTTCATCTAAAATGAAGGGAAAAGGGCGGAGGTGCTGAGATGAATGCGTTTCTGTGGATGATGATGTGCCTGACCCTGGGGTTGAGTTTGCCCGCCGGCGCACAACCGATCCGCCTCGTCACCCTCGGGGATAGCCTCACCGCTGGAGATGGAGATGAGCCCTTTCAGGGCGGCTATCCCCAGCGATTGCTGAACCTATTGCTGTCCGATCATGCCGGTTCCACCCTGGACAACCTGGCGGTTTCCGGACAGACCACGGAAGATCTCATCAACACCCAGTTAGGGGAAGCCGTGGAACTGCTGAACGGGGCGCCTACCGGCAATCCAAAGCTGGCCTTGGTGTGGATCGGTAGCAACGACCTGTTCGGACTCTACAATTCCGAAGTCTGTGCGGAATGGTATGGGGGAGATTTGGATCAGTGCGAGGAAGTGGAGATCGGCGATGCTCTGGATCGGGTGGGCACGATTCTGCGCACCCTCGGGGATACCGGCGCTGCGCTTTACATCGCTTTGTTGGATGATCAATCTCGACGGCCGGTCCTCACGGATCCTAGTTTGCGCGAGGAATACTTTCCCGGCATCACGGAAGAGGAGATCCCGCGCATGTCGGCTCAGATTCAGCGCTACAACCAGGGGGTGCAGACCCAGGCAGCTACCTATGGTGCTACCCTGGTGGATTTCTACTCGACCACCATTTTCGAAACGCCCGCCCTGTTGAGCAGCGATGGCAATCATCCCAACAGCAGCGGCTACGATCAGATCGCAACCCTTTGGTATGAAGCGATCAACGGTACAGCCCCGGCCCCTTCCGCCTGTCAGGTGGATTCCAGCTTGGATGCCGGGGATGCGGTGATCTTCTGCCCGCCGGTGGGCGATGATGGCGGCAACCTCATCAGCACGATCTCCACAAGCACCCAGCGCTTGATGCCAGAGGATTTTCAGTACTTAGGTGCTTTTCGGCTTCCGGACGATGGGAACCGCCCCCGCACCTTCGCCTATGGGGGCAATGCCATGACCTTTCATCCCGGGGGGGATCCAACCGGGCCGGCGGACGGATTCCCGGGTTCCCTCTACATTTCCGGCCATGATCGTATCGCCTACGGAGAACTGCCGGACGGGGATCAGATCGCAGAAATCTCCATTCCCGTTCCTGTGATCTCAGATCGCTTGGAAGACCTGAACCAAGCGGTGTTTCTCCAGGGCTTTCAGAATGTGTTCTCCGGTTGGTTCACCCATCTGGAAGAGATCCCTCGGCTTGCCCTGCAATACCTGGATCATCCGGCCACGGGCCCCAAGCTCCACGGGGCTTGGGGCGCCCATTATCAGAGCGAACCGCCAACGCCCCGAGATGCCAGCCATTTTTGGTTTGATCCCGATCTTTCCGACCCCCAGCTGCAGGGCGCCTGGTATTTGGATGACCTAGACCCCTACCGACTCAACGGCTATCTCCTGGAGATTCCCGCCGCTTGGGCCGATGCCCAGGTGTCAGGGGCCTATCTGGGGGCAGGTCGCTTCCGAGATGGGGGCTGGGGCGGCATGGGTCCCAATCTCATCGCCTACCGGCCTTGGCTCGACGATGCGGGCACCCCCCCGGCATCGGGTGCGGTCCTCGATGCCAGCGTGCTGCTCGCCTATGCCAGCTCCCTGGATACGGAAGATGTAACCTACCACAGTTTGCAGGGCTATCAGCACCCCGACGAATGGGAGGGCGGCGCTTGGATCACCACCAGCACGGGGAAATCCGCCCTGCTGTTCGCGGGCACCAAGGGTACCGGGGAAAAGTACTGGTATGGCTATCGAAATCCCCGCGGGCCGGAATATCCCTGTGTGCAGGATGACTTTCTGGGCATCGCCTGCTATCTGGCGGACGGGACCCCCTGCCCGCCAGAAGATCTTGCCCATTGCTGCACCGAAGGACTGGATTGCTTGGGAGAACGGGGCTGGTGGTCGAGCCGATTCAATGCCCGCTTCCTCCTCTACGATCCCGACCAATTGGCCCAAGTAGCTTCGGGAGCCTTGGAACCCTGGGAACCCCAGCCCTATGCTCATCTGGATTTCGATGAACATCTGTTTCTCAATCCAGCGGGGATTGAAGAAGATCTGCTGGGCACCGGTGTGCAACGGCGGTATCGGATCGGCGAAGTTGCCTATGATCGCGCCCATGATCTGCTCTATGTGCTGGAACTCTTCGCGGATGGAGCCAAACCCGTGGTCCATGTGTGGCGGGTGCGCTGAGGCAATCCGCCTGGGGTATTTTCCTAAAAGTTGACAACAATGCTATGGTATAGGGCTCTGAGGTTCTCGATTCGGACATGCCTATGAAAACGATTCAAGTGCTGGGCAGTGGCTGCCGCAACTGCGAGATCACTGCCAACCTCATCGCCCAAGCGGCCCGGGAAGCGGGGGTAGAAATTCGACTGGAGAAGGTCACCGATCTGGCGGAAATCCTGGCATTCGGTGTCCTGAGCACCCCCGGCGTGGTGGTGGATGGCCAGGTCGTCCATGCGGGCGGGTTGCCCGGACCCGATCAGGTGCGCGCTTGGGTGCGGGACTGAGATGAACAGGCAGAGAAGACGGGGGACCGGTCGCCGCATCCGTCAGGAAAAGCGCATCATCGATGCCATGTTACACCTCTATTGCCGAGATACCCATGGTGCGCAAAAGAGCCTCTGCCCAGACTGTGCGCGGTTGCAGGATTACGCCCATCGGCGCTTGGACATCTGCCCCTTTCAGGAACAAAAGCCGGTCTGCAATCGGTGCACCGTGCATTGCTACAGCGCGGCGCGCCGGGCGGAGATCCAAGCTGTCATGCGCTATGCGGGTCCTCGCATGCCCCGCCGCCATCCCTGGCTTGCCCTGTTGCACCTGCTGGATAAACTGCGCCCCAGTCCCAAGCTGGCCCGGGTAACTCGCTAACGCCTTCCATGCTTCAATACCTTCGTCGGATCGTCCAAGAGGTCAACGATGCCTCCGACCTGGAACAAGCCCTGAACATCATCGTCCATCGGGTCAAGGAAACCACTGGTGCCGATGCCTGTTCGGTCTACCTCACGGATGCGAGCGCCCGCGTCCACGTGCTTCAAGCTACTGACGGATTGCGGCCGGAAGCGGTGGGACAGGTGCGCATTCCCCTGAATCGAGGTCTGATCGGTCTGGTGAACGAGCGGGCGGAGCCAGTGAATCTAGCGGACGCTTCTCAACATGCCCGCTATTGCTTCCTCGAAGAAACCGGTGAACAGCAGTATCGGGCTTTCCTAGGGGTGCCCATCATCCAGAATGGCAAGGTGCTCGGGGTGTTAGCCCTGCGAAAGCGGGAAGCCCAAACCTTTGAGGACGATGCGGTTACCTTGGTCATGACCTTGGGTTCTCAGCTGGCCGGTGCCATCAGTCATGCCAAGACCAGCGGAGAACTGGCACGGCTCCAAGGGGCGGGGAGCCTACCGAACCATTTTCTGCAAGGACTGCCCGCTTCCCCAGGCATCGCCATCGGCACTGCTCTGGTGGTCTACCCGCCGGCAGATCTGGATAAGACGCCGGATCGACCCGCCCAAGATCCAGATCGAGAAGAAGCAGCCTTCCGCAAAGCGGTGGCGGAAGTGGTGGCAGAGCTAGACCAGTTCGCCCAGCGCATGGCTGAGACTCTGCGGGCAGAGGATCGGGCGCTGTTCGAAGCCTGGCGTCTCATGCTGGAGAGCGACACCCTCATCGATGGCACAATAGAACGCATCCGCCAAGGTTCTTGGGCACCCTATGCCCTGCGAGAGGTGATCCGCGAACATATCCGGGTGTTCGAGGCCATGGAAGATCCCTATCTGCGGGAACGGGCTTCGGATGTGCGGGATCTGGGGCGGCGCATTCTCATGCATCTGGAACATTTGGAAGCGAAACCCGCCCATTATCCAGATCAAACAGTGTTGGTGGGGGAGGAGATCAGCGTCATGCAGCTGGCCTCCGTGCCCCGAGACCGCCTGGCAGGCATTGTGTCCGTCACCGGTTCTACTTCCTCCCACATCGCCATTCTCGCCCGAGGTATGGGCGTACCCGCTGCCATGGGGGTGGCGGATCTGCCAGTCAGCCGAATGGAGGGCAAGGAAATCATCCTGGACGGCTATCGGGGACGGGTCTATGTAGGGCCTACTCCTGCTGTTCGGGACGAGTATCAGCGGTTGCTAGACGATGATCGCCTGCTTTCCCATGAGATCGAGAGCCAGCGAAACTTGCCTTCGGAAACGCCGGATGGATACAGCCTGCCGCTCTTTTTGAACACAGGGCTGGTCTCGGAGTCCCGGCCCCTGGGCATCGAGGAATCCGCAGGCGTGGGACTGTACCGCACGGAACTGCCCTTCCTGGTGCGGGATCGCTTCCCCGGGGAACGGGAGCAAATGGAGAATTATCGGCATGTGCTGGAAATCTTTCATCCCAGACCGGTGACCATCCGCACCTTGGACATCGGCGGAGACAAACCCTTGCCCTATTTTCCCCTGTCGGAGTCAGAATCCAATCCCTTTCTGGGTTGGCGGGGCATCCGCATCACCTTGGATCATCCCGAGATCTTCCTCACCCAGGTGCGGGCCGCTCTGCGGGCGAATCTGGACCTGGGCAATCTTCAGCTCCTGTTGCCCATGATCAGCTCGGTTAGAGAAGTGGACGAGGCCCGACGCCTGATCCGACGGGCATACAACGAGTTGCGAGAAGAGGGCTATTCGGTGCAGATGCCGCCCGTGGGGGTCATGATCGAGGTGCCCGCCGCTGTGTACCAGGCCCGGGAACTGGCGCGTCGAGTGGATTTTCTGTCCGTGGGCACCAATGATCTCACTCAATATCTGCTGGCGGTGGATCGGAACAATGTTCATGTTGCCCGCCTCTATGATGAACTGCATCCCGCTGTGCTGCGGGCGCTGGAAGAAGTGATGATCGCCGCCCGCATCCACGGGCGTGAGCTGAGCATCTGCGGGGAGATGGCGGGCAATCCCCTCGCCGTGCCCCTGCTCATGGGGCTGGGCATTCACAGCCTCAGCATGAGCGCGGGCAGTCTGCTGCGGGTCAAATGGGTAGTTCGGAGCCTGACCCGCACCCAAGCGCGGGAAGTCTATTCCCAAGCCCGAGATTGTGAAGATTCCGACTGTGTGCGCCGCCTGCTCCTGCAAACTTTAGAAGACATCGGGCTTGCGGGTCTGGTGCGTCCCGGGAAGTGACATGCCGAAGTCTGTGGGATGGGGGTTCGGGAGCATCCTGCTTTTGCTCTGGCTCAGCGGCTGCACCACGCCGCCACCCCAGCAAGAAACCTTGCGAGCAGATCGGGTGGTGGTGGACAAGTCCGAGCGGCGGTTGCGCTTGCTCTATCGGGGAAAGGTGGTGCGGGAATATCCCATCGCTTTGGGGGATGCGCCCATCGGGCACAAGGTGCAGGAGGGGGATGAGCGCACGCCGGAGGGACATTATGTGCTGGACTGGCGCAATCCCAACAGCCGCTTCTACAAATCCATTCACATCTCCTATCCCAATGCCCAAGATCGAGCGCGAGCCAAAGCGCTGGGTGTGAATCCCGGCGGCATGATCATGATTCACGGCCGGCCCAACTACATCCATTCCAAGCGGGTGCTTGCGGAATACGACCGGCGGGACTGGACCGATGGTTGCATTGCGGTGAACAACGAGCAAATGGACGAGATCTGGAATGCCGTGCCGGACGGCACCCCTATCGATATCTTCCCCTAGGCACCGGCGATCATCATTCGTTCGATGAGCCAAGAACCGGTCTGCACATTGCCGGGGAAATCGCAGTCATCCCCCACCGCCACCAGCTGTCGAAACATCTCCTTGAGATTGCCGGCGATGGTGATCTCCGATACGGGATATTGGATTGCTCCTCCTTCTACCCAGAAGCCGGCCGCCCCTCGGGAATAGTCGCCGGTCACCAGATTGACCCCCTGCCCCAGGAGTTCCGTAACCAACAGGCCCCGATCCATCTCCCGCAGCAAGCTCGCCCGATCCCCGGCATTGGGCTGGATGCGCAGATTGTGCACCCCCCCCGCATTGCCCGTGGTGACCAGGCCCAGGCGGCAAGCCGTATAACTGTCCAACAGATAGGTGCGCAGCACCCCTTCCCGCACCAAATCCTTCGCGCGGGTTGCCACCCCCTCCCCGTCAAAGGGTGCGCTGCCCAATGCCCGAGGCAGATGGGGTTCTTCATGGATGCGCACGAAGTCGGGAAAGAGCTGAGTGCCCAGCTGATCCAGGAGAAAGCTCGCCTTGCGGTAGAGATTCGCCCCGCTGAGGGCAGCTACCAGGTTCCGCAACAGGCCTGCTGCCATGGGCGCGCTGAACAACACCGGCGCAGGACCCGTGGGAACGCGGCGGCTGTGGAGCCGGGCCAGGGTGCGTTCCGCAGCGCGTCGCCCCACCTGCTCGGGAGATTCCAGATCCTCAGGCGCGCGGCTGGTGGTCCACCAATAATCCCGCTCCATGCTGTCTCCTTCCCGCGCCACCAGAGCGCAGCTCAGACTGTGGCGGGTGCTGGGATAGCCCCCCAGAAAGCCCAGGGTATTGCCGTACACGTGCAGGTTGCGCTGGGTGGACAGATTCGCCCCCTCAGAATTGACGATGCGCTTGTCCAGGGTGCGGGCGGCGGATTCACAGATGCGGGCCAGTTCTATCCCCTGTTCTACGGTCAAGTCCCAAGGATGATCGAGATCCAGATCTGGAATCTCCTCGGCCAAATGCGCCGCATCCGGCAGTCCTGAACAAGGTTCTTCCTGGGTATGGGTGGCGATGCTACAGGCAGCGGCTACCGTATCTCGGATGGCGGCAGTGCTCAGATCTGTCGTGCTGGCAGAACCCTTCCGCCGTCCGAAGTAGACCTGGATGCTCAAGCCGTTGTCTCGGGTGTGTTCGAGGGTTTCCAGTTCTCCCAGCCGCACATTGATTTCCAGACCGGTGCTAAAAGTGGCGCTTGCCTCGGCGGCGGTAGCTCCCTGTCGTTGGGCTTCGCGCAAGAGGTCCTGCACGAGCTGTTGCAGTCGGGCGAGGGTTTCGGCAGGCTGCTGATCCATCGTGGCGTGCATCTCCTCTTCGTTCAGGGGCGCTGGGTGCCGCCCACGGTGAGCCCATCCACCCGCAGGGTAGGCTGACCTACCCCTACAGGCACATTCTGCCCTTCCTTGCCACAGGTGCCGACCCCCAGATCCAGGGCGAGATCATTGCCGATCATGCGCACCTTGGTGAGCACTTCGGGGCCGTTGCCCATGAGGGTTGCCCCCTTCAGCGGTGGCCCGATCTTGCCCCCCTCGATAAGATAGGCCTCGCTGGCGGAGAACACGAACTTCCCCGAAGTGATATCCACCTGGCCCCCGCCGAAGTTGACCGCATAGAGCCCCCGATCCACGGAAGCGATGATCTCTTGGGGATCCTGATCCCCCGCCAACATATAGGTGTTGGTCATGCGGGGCATGGGCAGATGGGCGTAGGATTCCCGCCGCCCGTTGCCCGTGCAGGGCACCCCCATGAGGCGGGCGTTGAGCCGATCCTGCATAAAGCCTTTGAGAATGCCATCTTCGATCAGGGTAGTGCATTGGCTGGGGGTGCCCTCATCGTCCACATTGAGGGAGCCGCGCCGCGCCGGCAAGGTGCCATCGTCCACCACTGTGACCCCCGAGGCGGCGACCCGCTCCCCCAACCGACCCGCAAAAGCGGAAGTGCCTTTTCGGATGAAATCCCCTTCCAAACCGTGCCCCACCGCTTCATGCAACAGTACGCCGGGCCAGCCCGGCCCCAGCACCACGGTCATGGTGCCCGCCGGTGCCTCCAGGGCTTCCAGATTGATCAGGGCTTGGCGCACTGCCTCCCGGGCATAGTGCAAGGCCCGGTCCTCGGCGAGGAAATACCCTAGATCCGTCCGCGCCCCGCCGCCGCTGCTGCCCTGTTCCCGCCGTTGGCCCGACTCCGCGATCACATGCACATTGCAACGCACCAGGGGCCGAATGTCCCCGTGCATCTGCCCCTGATCATCCAGGATCAGCACCGCTTCTTGCACGGCCACCAGGCTTGCAATCACTTGCTTGACCCGAGGATCGATCTTCCGCGCTTCCGCATCGATGCGATGCAAAAGGGCGACCTTCTCTCCATCCGAAAGGCTATCCAGGGGATTCAACGGCTCATAACGCAGGGGAAATCGTTCTGTCTGAGTGGGAATGCGCACCTGTCCTTGGCTGCCACTGCGGGCGATGGTGCGGGCTGCCCGAGCTGCTTGCAGCAGGCCGGGCATCTGGAGCGCATCGGAATAGGCGAATCCGGTTTTCTCCCCGCTGACCGCCCGAATGCCCACCCCCTGTTCGATGCTGAAATTCCCCTGCTTGAGGAGGCCATCTTCCAGCACCCAGGATTGCAGACGGCTGGATTGAAAATAAAGGTCTGCGATATCGATGGCGGGATGCTGCAGTTGCGCTAACAGACGCTGGAGGTCTTGGGCATCGAGGCCTGCGGGTTGCAAGATGTGCTCGCGGGCGAGAACGAGGAGATCCTTCATAGCCGATCAGGAATCGAGGGATGGGGGAAACCTGTAGTTCATTTAATCGCTTTTCAAGCGCCGGTGCTGGATCACCGGAAAATTCCGGCGCACAGCAGTGCGGAACTCTTCATCCAAGACTTGGCAGACCAAACCGGTGCCTCGGGATACCTGATCTAACACTCGGCCCCAGGGGTCTACGATCATGCTATGCCCGTAGGTTTCCCGCCCGTTCACATGATAGCCTCCCTGCGCTGCGGCGATCAGATAGAAAAGATTCTCGATCGCGCGGGCACGGACCAGGATTTCCCAATGGGCTTGACCTGTGAGGGCAGTGAAGGCAGCGGGGAGCGCGACGATTTCCGCCCCCTGATCCAGCAGGGCGCGGAAAAGCTCTGGAAAACGCAGATCATAGCAGACGGCCAGCCCTAAGCGACCGAAGGGACTGTCGACCACAACGACTTGCTGGCCTGGTTCAATCGTTGCGGATTCCTCGTAGTGCTCTCCGGTCTCCGGGAGATTCACATCGAACAGATGGATCTTATCATAACGGGCTACCTGATGCCCCTGCTCATTGAATACCAGGCAGGCAGCGCGCACCCGGTCCTTTCGTCCTTCCTCCAACAGGGGAACCGTGCCCCCCACGATCCAGATCCCGAGCTTTGCCGCCATCTCCCCTAGAAAATCCTGTAGGGGGCCCTGGCCCGCCCGCTCGCCCAAGGACAAGATGTCCTTTTCCTGCTCCCCCAGAAAACCGAAGCTTTCGGGTAACACAGCAAGCTTAGCACCGCAATCCGCCGCTTCCTGCAACAGACGGCTCGCCGCCAACAGATTGGCACTCACATTGGGGCCGCTCGCCATCTGCAAAGCGGCTACCTTGGGTTTTTGCACGGACATGAACTAACCTTGCCAAAAAACATGCATTTCGGATGCTACACTACTGAAAACGCGGGGCGGAAGAGAAGTACGCCCTTCCCCTTGAGAATAACGAAACCGAGAAGGAGGTGGGATGAAGCGCATTCGCGAACTTTTAAAGCAAAAGGGTGATCAGGTTTGGGCCATTGCGCCGGACTCGAGCGTTTACGATGCCTTAGAACGCATGGCCGAGAAGAACATCGGTGCCTTGCTCGTGATGGAGAAAGGACAGCTTGTGGGCATCCTTTCCGAACGGGACTATACCCGGAAGGGCATCCTGCAGGGACGCACTTCCCGAGAAACCCCCGTGCGAGCACTCATGACGCCAAGACCCCTGTGCATTGCGCCGGATCAGACCGTGGAAGAAGCCATGGCCCTGATGACAGAAAGGCGGGTGCGCCATCTACCGGTCATTCAGGACAATCGAGTGATCGGTTTGGTCTCCATCGGGGATCTAGTGAAAGCCATCATCGCGGAACAACAATTCGTCATCCAGCAGTTGGAACACTATATCGCCAGCTAGGACACGGGGAGGAATTTGGGTTGGAACCCGCATACACCTAGGTTAAACTGATGAATTAGCTTTCATTTCCTATCCACCCGCCAAACATCGAATTCAGGATACGCGAATGGATCAACAGCAGCAAGAATCCCAGCTCAAACAGCTCATCGCAAAGGGCAAGGAACAAGGCTATCTGACCTATACAGAGGTCAACGACCATCTGCCAGAAGACATCGTTGAACCGGAACAGATCGAAGATATCGTGCGCATGATCAACGACATGGGCATTGCCGTGCACGAGAGCGCACCCCTTGAGATAGATCATACCCTCAGCGATACTGCCGTTGCTGATGATGAGGCCGCGGAAGCTGCGGCGGCTGCTCTCGCCAATGTAGACGGGGAATTGGGCCGCACCACGGATCCGGTGCGGATGTACATGCGGGAGATGGGTCGGGTAGAACTCTTGGACCGAGAGGGGGAGTTGCGCATCGCCAAGCGCATCGAAGAAGGACTCAACCAGGTTTCTGCCGCGCTGTCCACCTATCCTCCCACGGTCGAGCAATTGTTGCGTATCTTCGACCGGGTAGAGCGGGAAGAAATCAAACTCAGCGATGTGATCTCCGGTTTCCATGATCCCGAGGAAGCGGAGCTGGCGCCTGCTAAATCGGCGAGCGAACGACAAGAAGATGCTGAAGAAGACGTGATGGATGCGGGGCCCGACCCAAAAGAGGTAACGCGCCGTGTGCAGCAGCTGCGGGCCTGTTATGCGGAGATGCGGGAGAAGATCGAACGCTTCGGCTATCAGGATGCGGCCACCCGAGAAGCGATCGCCGCTGTATCCAAGGCATTTTTGCAATTCAAGCTGGTGGCGTCCGTATCCAAGGAACTGGCGGAAGTGCTCCGCAATACGATCGCTGAGATTCGGGAGCAAGAGCGCCTCATCATGGACTTGGCCGTGGATCGGGCCAAGATGCCCCGCCAAACCTTCCTGAAGACCTTTCCAAACCATGAGGCCGATCCGGCATGGCTCACCGAACAGCTGGCGGCGAGAAAGCCCTATGCCAAACGGCTTGCCCAATATGAAGCAGAGATTCGCCAGGCTCAGGCTGTATTACAGGAAGTAGAGCGGAAAACCGCCCTCAGCATCACGGAGATCAAAGAAGTCAACCGCGAGATGTCGCTCGGGGAGGCAAAGGCCCGCCGCGCAAAGAAAGAGATGGTGGAAGCCAATCTGCGGCTCGTCATCTCCATCGCGAAGAAATACACGAACCGAGGTCTGCAATTCCTCGATCTGATCCAGGAAGGCAACATCGGGCTCATGAAGGCGGTGGATAAATTCGAGTACCGGCGCGGCTATAAGTTCTCTACCTATGCCACTTGGTGGATTCGTCAGGCCATCACCCGTTCCATCGCGGATCAGGCGCGCACCATCCGCATCCCCGTGCACATGATCGAGACCATCAACAAGCTCAATCGCGTCTCCCGGCAGATGGTGCAGGAGATGGGCCGAGAAGCTACACCGGAAGAGCTGGCCGCGCGCATGGAGATGCCGGAAGATCGGGTGCGGAAGATCTTGAAAATCGCCAAGGAGCCCATTTCCATGGAGACCCCCATCGGCGATGATGAAGATTCCCATCTGGGGGACTTCATCGAAGATGTGAGCGCCATCTCGCCGGTGGAATCGGCTACGATGGAAGGCCTGCGGGAAGCCACCCAAGATATGCTTGCCAGCCTGACTTCTCGGGAGGCTAAAGTGCTCCGCATGCGGTTCGGTATCGATATGCAGACGGATCACACGTTAGAAGAAGTGGGCAGGCAGTTCGATGTGACCCGAGAGCGGATCCGCCAGATCGAAGCCAAGGCTCTGCGCAAGCTTCGGCATCCCACGCGGTCGGATCGCCTCAAGAGCTTCCTCGATTCCGAATAAACTGTCTTCAGGGCCGTTAGCTCAGCGGTTAGAGCAGGGGACTCATAATCCCTTGGTCCGGGGTTCAAATCCCTGACGGCCCACCAAGCCCAACCGCCAATCCTAGGAGCAAACCGTAGCGGGCACCCTTGCCCGCCGCGGTCAACCCGAAGAAGACAGAGAAGCGCACCCCCAACAAACCGGCGATAAAGGTTAAACCATCCCCGAACAAAGGTGCCCAGGACAACAGCAGGGACCAAACCCCATAGCGCTGGAACCAGTTCTGCGCCCGCTGCACCTGTTCTTCCGAAAAGGGAAACCCAGGGTGATCCTGCCAGGTCGCGCAGTACCGGCCCAGCAGCCAGTTCAACACCGCTCCCAAACTGTTGCCCAAGGTTGCCCAGCACCACAGGGCTAGGGGTTCGTAACCCGCCGCCCACAGTCCCAAAAGCAGCACTTCCGAATAGGCGGGCAGCAGGGTCGCTGCGATCAAAGCGCTGAAGAACAGTCCGAGATAAACCTCGCTCAGGGGCATGGCGATGGGAATCTATTCCGCTTCCGCCTCGAGCTGAGCGACCTTCCCACCCGCAACCCGCAGGCGGGCCTTGCGCTGCTGGATCTGTTTTATGAGCCGCCAGCGCCAGATGCCTTGCACGATGAAATAGCCGAGAAACGAACTGATCATCGCGCAGAGCAAAGCGCCCAGGGATAGGGGAGCCAAGATGCTCAGCCAGTTGCGCCACTCCAGCCAGAATTCCATTTCAAAGGGGGCGGTCGGCTGTCCCAACAGCCAGGCCCCCAGCCGATAGGCGAAGTAATACATGGGCGGCATGGTGAGGGGATTGGTAATCCAGACCAAGGCGA
This sequence comes from Chromatiaceae bacterium, assembly GCA_027078745.1. GTDB lineage: Bacteria > Pseudomonadota > Gammaproteobacteria > Chromatiales > Chromatiaceae > JALWWO01. Next base: position 56,188 of record JALWWO010000010.1, on the reverse strand, counting down.
CGGAGATCGGCAGGTTGACGCGGAAGAAAATAGCCACGGCGGCGGCGACGAACATCTGTCCCAAGGGGGGCAGATACATGACAAACAGCCCCACCGCCACCGCGCCGGATACAGAGCGTCGGTTCAGGTGCCAGAGATTGGCATCGTTTAACAAGCTGCCGAAGATGCGCAACTGTCGGTGATTGCGCACCTCATGAGCGCTGGGTGTGATGCGCTGAAGCCATTTCCTCACAGCTAGATTAATCCCTCCGACCGATTTTTCCAGTATATAGGCAAGACGGGATTCCGTGCGGATTTCGAGCACCACAGCCTGAGAAAGAACTGCCAGACTAACCAATCTGCTGCAATCACCGTCCTATTCTTTGGAAAGAACTTGCTCCCCCCTGTTTCTGGAGAGTTGCTTCTCGATGCCCGCTGCCTGCATGGATCAAAGCACCGACCGAAAACAAAGCTGCCCTGCGCAGGCGAGCGCAGGATCAGCCGAGGAGGCAAGAAATCCTCCCATACCCTCCGGAAGAGTTGCAGCTTCACAGCCTATGCTGCCGGGGTCGCCCGCAGATCGACTCAGGGCCTCTCAGATGGAGCGCTGATTCCTATTCCTGGGCCTTGTGATACCAATAGCCCTGGATGGGCACGAACCAGAAAGAGCAGGCGTAGCGGTCTTCCTTGTACAAGCCTTTGAGAGCGGTGGTGATCTCCTCTACAGCAGCTTCCTCCGTGATGGCGGTGATGAGATAGTTCACATTCCGTTGCCGCCGGAACAGGCCCGCCACCGAAGAAAGGGTGTTGGGCTGTAGTGCGTCCTCGCCATGATAGCTGGGGATGCCGTCCACTTCTCGCACCACACAATCCCGCACAGATTCCCGAGCCAACACCCTGAGGGTCTCCTCTAGAAAGTCGATTTCGTGCAGGTTGACCATAAGCATGATCTTAGGCATCTCGCTTTCCTCCCGCCGCATCCATTCCACCCACTTCACCAGCCCGAGCTAAGGCCCGTCGGGTGAGGGCAGGCCCCACAACCTCAGTGATCAGGGTGGTACCCAGCAGCACGTTGATAACCGTTAGGGAAAGCTGTTGTCCCGCCGATCCCAAAGGGCTGAATTCCGCCGTCACCACCAGAGATAAACCGATGGCGATGCCCACTTGAGAGAGCAGGCCATAGCCGATATTTGCCCGCACCTGCGGGGGAACGCCCCCCAACCAAGCGCCCAGCCAAGCACCGCTGAGCTTTCCTGCGAAGCGGGCGATCAGATAGAGCACCCCGAGCCAGCCCAGAGCGGGCAAAAGATCCGCCCGCAGATGGGCACCGGCGAGCACGAAGAACGCGATGAGGATAGGAGCGGCGAGGGCAGCGACCTGTTCCCCCAGATTCCGGCTCGGGAAGGGCGCGATATTGGCCGCGGTCGCGCCGAGGGCCATGATCGCCAGCAGGGAAGAAAGCTGAAAATGCTGGCTGACCCCTTCCACCAGGATCAGCGCGCCCACTGTCAGAGAAAGCATGGCTTCTCGAGCTCGGAGGCGTCGGAGCAAACCGCCCAGCAATCCCCCCATCAGCAGGCCGAACAATAAAGAACCCAGGATCTCATAGCCCGCTGCGCGCAGCACATGTCCCAGGGAAAGATCCTCGCTGCCGGTGAGCAGCACCTTGGCTGCTGCCGCCGCCGCTGCATAGAGGATCAATGCGATGACGTCATCGATACCCACCACGGCGAGCAAGGTGCTGGTGAGCACGCCGGAAGCGCGGGATTCCCGGATCACCACCACGGTAGCCGCCGGTGCGGTGGCCGCTGCGATAGACCCGAGCACCAGCGCCAAGGGCAGATCCTGGAACAGGAACCAAACGCCCAGGATGACCAGGATCATGGCGCCCAGCGCTTCCAACAAGACGATGGGAAACACGGCGCGACCGATCTGGCGCAGGGTGCGCCATTCCAGTTCCACCCCGATGGTGAAGGCGATAGCCCCCAAGGCCAGATCGCTGACCACGTGCAGGTTGTCCAGGGTCTCTTGGCTGAGCAGGCCGGTGAAGGAATCGCCCAGCACCACCCCCAGCACCACATAGCCCGCCACAGCGGGCACCTTCATCCATCCGAACAGGCGACCCGCGGCGAAGCCGAACAAAATCACCCCGCCCACCACCTCCAGATTGTTATAGTTTTCCCACATGAATTTCCGCCTGTTTCCGTGAAAACATCATGCTATCAGATCCCTTTCTCTACAGCGGAGTCATCCAAGATGAACAAGATCGCCTCTCAAGCCGCAGCCCTGATCCTGTGCAGCTTCATGCGGGTTCCAGCCTAGCGGCCAGCTTACGACTGTGCGAAGGCAAGCACCTGGATGGAACAGGCGATCTGCGATTCCCCCCAGCCGAGCGAGCTGGATTCCGAACTTGGGGAGCAGTATCTCGAGCTGCGGCGCCAGGCGAAGCGCCTGGATCGGGTGCGCTATCGCAGGCTCCCGCGAGAGCAAAAGGCTTGGCTGAGGACGCGCAACCGCTGCACCAACCTCACCTGCCTCTATGATCGCTATCAACAGCGCATCGGAGAACGGGAAGATCTCTATGCAGCGCTCTGCGTCGTCCCTTGGGGGGTCTTTCCCTGCTGGTAGAACAGCTTGCGCACTGGCTGAAAGGAACGGCGGTGGATGGGTGAGGGTCCCAGTTGCCGCAAGGCTTCTCGATGGGCGGCAGTGGGATAACCCTTGTGCCGGGCGAATCCATAGCCAGGATAACAGCGATCTAAGCGAACCATTTCCTGATCTCGGGCTACCTTGGCGAGGATGGAAGCGGCGCTGATGGCGGGCACTCGAGCATCTCCCCCCACGAGGGCTTGCACGGGATAGGGGAGCTGGGGACTGTGGCGGCCATCCACAAACACCTGTTCGGGGGCAGGATGCAGGGCGAGCACTGCGCGTTGCATGGCGAGCAGACTGGCCTGCAGGATGTTGAGGCGGTCGATCTCCTCCACCGTCGCCCAAGCCACCGCCCAGCTTTTGGCCTTTTGGCGGATCTCTGCCGCCAGCTGCAGCCGCCGCTTGGGAGAGAGCTTTTTGGAATCCCGCAACCCCGAGATAGGTTCCGCCAGGATGACGGCGGCGGCCGCCACCGGCCCCGCCAAGGGACCTCTGCCCACCTCATCCACGCCGGCAATTCCCGTTCCTTCTATAGACAAAGCTAGGTTCTCCCCAACAGTTCAGAAATCGCTAAAGCCGCCTGATGGCTGGCTTGTCGTCGCAAATCGTGGTGTACACGCTCATATGCCCGCTGGATCTCCGCCACGGCTTCCCGATCTCGCAGGAAGCGCAGCAGCGGAGGGCCCATCTCTTGAGCTTTGCAATGCTCCTGTAGAAATTCCGGCGCGAATGCCCGACCCACAAGCAGATTCGCCATGGCGATATGGGGCACTTTCACCAAGCGGAAGGTTTTCACTAACCAATAGGTCAAGGGATGGATGCGATAGGCTACCACCATGGGCCGCTTGAGCAGCAGGGCTTCCAAGGTAGCGGTGCCCGAAGCGGTGAGCACCGCATCTGCAGCGGCGATGGCGGCTCGGCTCTGGCCGTCGAGTAGGAGGAGGGGCAGCCCTTTTCCCTGTGTCTGAAGAATCGCTTCAAACTGGGCCCGAATGTTCGGAGAAACCAAGGGCACTAGAAAGCGCAGATTCGGTTCCCGCGCCAAGCACCAGCGGGCGGTTTCCAGCATGGGTTGGGCCAGGGCCTGCACCTCCGTGCTCCGGCTGCCGGGCAACAGGGCGATGATCGGATCCTCCAGAGGGAGATGCAATTTCCGACGGACGGCCGCCCGATCCAGTTGCAAGGGGATCTCATCCGCCAGGGGATGACCGATATAGCGGACGGGCACCCCGTGGGCGCGCAGAAAGGCTTCTTCAAAGGGAAAGAGGCTTAGGAGCAGATCCAAAGATCGGCGCAGCTGCTTCACCCGCCCCGCCCGCCAGGCCCAGACCGTGGGGCTGACCAGATGCACGGTGGGAATGCCCTGCTCTCGCAGTTTTCGGGCCAAGGGCAGATTAAAATCCGGCGCATCCACCCCGATGAACACCTGGGGCTTGCGCTGGGACAGTTGGCGAATTAACTGGGCCCGGATGCTCAGCAGTTCGGGCAGGTGCCGGACCACCTCCACCAGTCCCATGCGCGCTAAGCGTTCCTGATCGACCAGGGTTTCACAGCCTGTCGCCAGCATCTGCGGGCCGGCAACGCCGAAAAACCGCGCTTCCGGCCACAGGCGTTTCAACTGCCGGATGAGGGAAGCTCCCAGCAGATCGCCGGAAGGCTCATTCGCAACGATGGCGATGTTCAAAGTTTGGGGGTCGAGTCAGGCGGCTCACCCGAACTTTCGACGGAGGGTTCAGGAATCCGACGCCGTTCTTCCAACCATTCTCCCAGATCGATGAGCCGGCACCGCTCGCTACAGAAGGGCCGCCAGCGGGATTGGGATTGCCAGGGCACAGGTTTGCCGCAGGTGGGACAGGAAACTGTTTGGACCATGGATTTAAAAAATGCAGCAGGTGAGGGAGAAATCCAGATCTTCCTGCAGGGGGACCGGGCGCTTTTCCAACTGGTCATAGCGCAGGAACCGAATGCAGAACCGATTCTTATGTCCGCTGATTTCGGGAAAGAGGTCCACCCCGTCTGGAAGGCGAACTTGCAAGAGCTGGGCGGGCAGCTGGGCGTCCAAAGTTTCCTGAAAGAACCCTTCCTTCGCCTGAACTTGTCGGGCTCGGCTGCTCGTCCGTATGAGGGATAGGATCAGCTGAATGGCTTCCTGCACCGGCTCCAGTTCCTGCAGCCAACTCCCAATCTGCGCTTGACGCTGGTCGAGGGGTTGGGCGAGCCAGTGATGGAATTGGGGAAGATCAAAGCCGCAGGTTCCGCCCGGAATGGTGCTGCGCTGGGCGATGCTCTTGAGAAATTCATTCTCCCGGAGGCCCTGTCCCAGATGATTGCTGAGTCCTCGCAGTTTTTCCGCTGCTTGCTCGAGCTTGCTCAGGATGCGTTCCAAAGCTTCCCGATCGACCCCTGGTTGATCGCGCACCCGAGCGAGCACGGCGAAGATGCGGTCCAGCTCCTTCAACAACTCATTTTTGAGATCCGAGCGACCGCTGAGCAGCGCGAGCTCTAACAACCCTTCGATGGCACTTCGGGTTTCCCAAGGATCGTCTCCCCGTTGAAAAAAATGGATCTTTTCAAACAGATGTTCTAGCCGAAGAAAGAAACGAATCCGCTCGTTGAGGGGATGTTCAAAGATGAGATGAGACACCGATTTCCTTTAACTTCCCAACCCCAGGCGCGCAAGTTTTCTCAGTATAGCATTCCTGGTCTGTGCCAGCGGGTGAGGGAAGTTGATATAATTTTCAATTTCCAACATCGGATCAGCAGAGGCGCAGTATGGCGGGGCATAGCAAATGGGCGAATATCAAACATCGCAAGGCAGCCCAGGACAAGAAGCGGGCGAAGATCTGGACCAAGCTTATCCGAGAAGTGACGGTAGCGGCCCGCACCGGTGGTGGAGATCCCAGCGCTAATCCGCGGCTGCGCTTAGCCATGGATAAGGCTTTCGCGGCCAACATGCCTCGGGAGACGGTGGATCGGGCCATCAAGCGGGGCACAGGAGGAGGAGAAGGCGAGCGTTACGAAGAGATTCGCTACGAGGGCTACGGGCCCGGGGGCACTGCCCTCATGGTGGATTGCATGACGGATAACCGCAATCGCACCGCCGCTGAGGTGCGCCATGCCTTCAACAAGCGGGGGGGCAACCTGGGCACAGAAGGTTCCGTGGCCTATCTCTTCAGCAAGCAGGGCATCATCAGCCTGCCGCCGGGCACGGAGGAAGATGCGGTGATGGAAGTGGCGCTGGATGCGGGTGCAGAGGACATCCGCACCAATGAGGATGGTTCTCTGGATGTGATCTGCACGCCGGAGGACTTTTCCCAGGTGAAGGAGCGGTTGATGCAAGCGGGTTTTGACACGGAAGCGGCGGAAGTCACCTATGTGGCTGCCACCCAAGTGAGCTTGGATCGGGAGACCGCCGAGAAATTCCTCAAGCTGGTAGATGCCCTGGAAGATCTGGACGACGTGCAGGCGGTCTATCACAATGCGGAGATCGCGGAGGAAGATCTCCTTTGAACGCCGGGTTCCCTTCCCAGCCCTATCGAATCCTGGGCATCGATCCCGGTTCCCGCCGCACCGGTTTCGGACTCATCGACACAGATGGCCGCCGGAGCCGTTGGGTGCACAGCGGTTGCCTGCGCATGGATCACCAGCCCTGGCCCCAACGGTTGCTGTTGATCTTCGAGGGTATCGCCCAGCTCATCGCGGACTATCTCCCTCAGGAAATGGCGGTGGAACAGCTCATCTTCGCCCGAGATCCCGCCGCCGCTCTCAAGCTCGGACAGGCGCGAGGCGCAGCGCTCTGCGCGGGGTTGAAGGGGGGGCTGAGCGTGCACGAGTATAGCCCGAAGGCGATGAAGCTGGCGGTGGTGGGGAGCGGTCGGGCGGAGAAATCCCAAGTGCAACGGATGGTGCGCTTGCTCCTGTCTTTATCTCACGACCCCGGAGAGGATGAAGCCGATGCCCTGGGCATCGCCCTCTGCCATGCCCATTCCCTACGCCTTCCCCCGCGGAAGCGAGCAGCGGCCTCTTGGCGGGATTTCCGGCCGTGATCGGACAACTTCGGGGAGAGATCGTTTTCAAACGCCCCCCTCAACTGCTGCTGGACGTGCAGGGCGTGGGCTATGAGATCGAAGCACCTCTATCCACTTTCTATCATCTGCCGCCGGTGGGAAAGTCCATCACCTTGCTCACCCATCTGGTGGTTCGGGAAGATGCCCAGATTCTCTATGGCTTTCTGACGGAAGCTGATCGCCAACTCTTTCGGAACCTCTTGCGGGTAAGCGGCGTGGGGGCGCGCATGGCACTGGCGATCCTGTCCGGCATGGATGCTCGGGGATTCGCCCGCTGTGTGGAACAACGAGATGTGGCCGCCCTCGTCCGGTTGCCTGGCATCGGCAAGAAGACCGCCGAGCGGCTCATCGTGGAGATGAAAGACCGATTGCCGCCGCTTTCAACGGAAATGCCTGAGAAAAAGCCCCGCCCCCAGCCGGAAGCAAACCCGCGAGCGGATGCCATCAGTGCTTTGATCGCACTGGGCTATAAACCTACCGAAGCCAGCCGACTGATCCAGCAGGTACCGGAAGACTGCCAGAGCACTGAAGCCATGATCCGGGCAGCCCTGCGATCCCTGCATCCTATTCCCTGATGGGTTCCAGCACGGCATCCAGATTCAAACTGTCGCAGTATTCCATAAAGCTTTCCCGCAAGGTGGCGATGTGCAGATCCGCCGGAATGCTGATGGTCATCTGCACCGAGAACATGGGCGTGCCCGTGTGTGGTGCGGCATAGGAAGCGGTACGCATATCCTCGATGTTGATCTGTCGTTCCGCGAAGAAAGCTGCCAGCTGATTGACGATGCCCGGATGATCCATGGCGACCACCTCCACCCCGTAGGGCAATCGAGCCTCTTCCTGAGAGCGCGTGCCAGTTCGCTTGGCGATCACCTGCATGCCGAGGCGTTCCTTCAGTTCCGGCAGGGCACTTTCCACCTTGGCCAAGGTGTTCCACTGACCGCTGATGAGCAAGATGGCGGCGAACTCCCCACCCAAGACCGCCATGCGGCTGTCCTCGATGTTGCAGCCGTGCTCCAGAATCATTTGAGAAATCTGTTCCACGATTCCCGGCCGGTCTTCGCCGAGAACGGATAAGACGAGGCGATTCTTTTGCGGAGTAGTCATGAGCGATGCAGATGCAAGGAAAAATAATAGTGTAGCATGTCGTAGCTGCTTTCCCAGACTAGGAACGAGCGGCCAGGAACTGGGAAAATTATCGCTTTCCCGCAGCATTCAGAGAAAAGGGAATGCCATACAAGCAAGATGCGAGAGCGAGGCAACAATTTTGAACACGGAATAACTTAGCAGAGGCTTCCCCGCACACGCGGGGATTGACCCCGCTTTCGCGGGGCTAAGCTATTCACAGGAATGAGCGGGCATGGATTCCTGCTTTCGCAGGAATGACAGGGGGTTATAGATTCCTGTGTTTCCACCCCAGCCTCCACAGGGACAAGCTCTTCGCGGGAACGAAGGGCGCGGATCCTGTCATTCTTGGCGGAGCATAGCGGAGACCAGGAATCCATAACGCCTTGCCCTCACATCTGGAAACTAGTTTCAAGGCTTCCCTTATCCCCCCGAGTTTGGCAATGTGCTCGGGCCTTGCCTTTTCCCAAGTCGTTCCCAACCCCATGTTTTCCAGTCTGCGCAATATTCCCATCCACTCTCGCTTGTTCCGAGATCTGGTGCTGGTCATCCTGCTGACCGTCGCTCTGCTGATCCTTGCCAACTGGTTTTTGATCGGTACCCTCAAGCGAGAGATCGCTGCCGGTCGCATCGCTGACGCTTCTCAGCTCGTTCGGGATGAGGTGAAAAACCTGTTGTTCCCTGTGGAACAGCAGCTTCGCATCGCCCGAGATGCATTGATCGCTAACCGCGTTTCTCCGACAGATCGGGCGAAGCTCAATCGCCAATTCTTGCCCATCCTCCGACACATGGATCAGATCGTGGGCGCTGCCTACGCGGATGAAACCGGTCAGGAATATTTCCTGCTGCGGGAGCCACAAGGGAGCTACAGCGTTCGGGAACGCCAGGCAGGCAGTCAGGGGAAGATGACTTGGCTGGCGCTCTCTGAAGGAGAGGAACAACTGCTTCGGGAAGGCACTTCGGACTACGATCCCCGCCATCGCCTCTGGTATCAAGGGGCCTTGCAAGCCCAGGGGGATGGGGTGGCTTGGACGGCACCCTATATCTTCCACAGCTTGCAGGTGCCCGGCATCACCGCTTCCCTCGCCTGGCAAGCCCAGGAGCAAACCCGCGTGCTCGCCTTCGATATCACCCTACAACGCATCCTGGAAGCCATCGACCGATTGCCCTTGGGAGAAGCGGGCAGGGCCTTTCTATTCAGTGCGGACGGGGGCTTGTTCGCACCGAAAAAGGGTGAGGAAGCCGCACCATCGACGGACCGAGAGCGGTTTTTCTCTGCTCAGGAAACCTTCGGCGGTCCCTTGCTCATCGATACCATCGCCGCTTGGCAGAAGGCGGGAAAACCTGCGGGCGACCTTTTATCCTTTGTGAGCGAAGGGCAAACCTGGTGGGGGGGCTTTCGTCCCCTGTCGGAAAGGGCGGAGAGCGCTTGGATCGGCGTGGTGATTCCTCAATCGGAAACCCTGGGCATCCTCGCCCATCGCTGGCATCTCCTCGCCCTGAACGCCGTTGTGATCCTCGCCTTCGGCATCGGGCTGGTTGCCATCCTCATGCGGAAATACGGCCGCCAACTCCGGGATCTGCCCAAGCTCAGCATCGACCAGCAAGACTATGCAAAGGATCTCTACGACCTCATCGGCAGCGGGGAGAGCACGCATCTGGAATTCAAATCCACCATGCGCATGAATCTCCACACCCAGAAGCCCGGGAAGGAAATCGAGCTGGCTTGGCTCAAGGGGGTCGCCGCCTTCATGAACACGGAGGGGGGCATTTTGCTTTTAGGGGTGTCGGATGATGGCACCCTGCTGGGGCTGGAGGCGGATCGGTTTGAAAATGAAGATCGCTGCCGGCTGCATTTCAAGAATCTGGTCCATCAGCATCTGGGAGCGGAGAAGAGCCAGTATCTGCATTTTGAACTGTACGAACTGGAGGGGAAGCAGATCGGAGCAGTGGAATGCGAGCGCGCGCCGGAACCCGTGTTTCTCCGCTATAAAAATGAAGAATATTTCCTGATTCGCAGCGGACCTTCCAACATCGATCTCAGCCTCAGCCGCGCCCTATCCTATATCCAGCGGCGGTTCTAGAGAGCGCAGGGGGGAGCCTTCCGAGCAGCAGCCAGGCACCGCAACCGCGCCTTGCAGATCGTTTTGGCGATCTGGGTGGGATCAGAAAGCCCCGCGACGAGCGCACCCAAATCGATCCGATGGACGCTTTGGAACAGGGTCTTCCAACAGCGGGCTTGGGCATAGTCCCGTTCCTCATAGGTCTCCCTACCTCGATAATCCGCTTCACAGGCTAGCAGGATCTGATCGAATCGATCCGGCCTCCGGAAGGCATCTGTCCCTTCCAACACTTCCAGCAGGGTGCCCGGGCGCAGCTCCTTCACCTTGTGAATCAGTCCGTGATAGCGCGCCACAGTGATCGCCAGTTCTCGATATTTGCGCGGCACTCGAAATCGCTGGCAGAAGTCCTGGATCAGGGCGACGCTCCGTTCTTCATGGCCTCGGTGGCTCGGCAGGATCTCTGGCGGCGTGGTGCCTTTGCCGAAATCATGGGTCAGGGCGGCGAATCGCACCGTGGTATCCGGCGTAAGTCGGGCGGCCTGATCTAATACCAGCATGACATGGATGCCTGTATCGATTTCAGGATGCCATTTCTTGGGCTGAGGAATCCCCCAAAGCCGGTCGATTTCGGGAAAGAGCCGCGCCAGGGCACCGCAGTCCCGCAGCACCCTGAAAAAGTGGGAGGGCTGATCTTCTTCCAAGGCTCGCACCAGCTCCCGCCAAACCCGTTCCGGCACCAGGGTATCTACCTCGCCGGACTCCACCATGGCGCGCATGAGCCTCAGGGTTTCCGGTGCGATGCGAAACCCCAGCTTGGCAAAGCGAGCGGCGAAGCGGGCGACCCGCAGAATGCGCACCGGATCTTCCGCGAAGGCATCGGACACATGCCGCAGGATGCGGGCTTTGAGATCCGCCAACCCCCCGTGGAAATCGATGAGATGGCCCGATTCATCCTCTGCCAAAGCGTTGATGGTGAGATCCCGCCGCCGCAGATCCTCTTCTAAAGTGACTGTCGGCGCCGCATGGACGACAAAGCCTCGATAGCCGGGCCCGGATTTCCGTTCTGTGCGGGCGAGGGCATATTCCTCTTTGGTTTCTGGATGGAGGAAGACCGGAAAATCCTTCCCCACCGGCTGAAAGCCCCGGGCGAGGAGTTCTTCTGCAGTAGCACCTACAACGACATAATCCCGTTCCCGAACGGGCAGCCCCAAGAGTCGATCTCGGACCGCCCCGCCCACCAGATAGGTTTTCATGGCTTCAGGCCGCGATGGACAGGGTTTCCACTGTGCCCCGCTTCTTCTCCTTCAGCAGGATTTTGAACTGATCCAGGGAATAGCCCAGGGTGTGGAGCAGACGGCCAATGAGCTGGAGCAACGCCTTGGGTTCTAGGTCTGCTTCCGCGAAGAGCTGTTCCCCGATGGGCAGGGGATCTTCCAGATGATCGGGAATCCGATCGAACAAGCGCCGATTTTGATTCGGAAACCGATCAGACGCCTCAGCAAGCTGCTGCAACCGGCTTGGATCTCGACCATAGAGCTCTTGCAACAGGGCATCATAGAACAGGGGCCAGGCGGAAGGAGTGGTCACGGTCTGGCCTTCCAGGATGAAGCCGAAGGGTTCCTTCTGTGCCAGCAGGGAATCCGGTACGAGCGGGGATTCCTGCGGGGGAGAGCTGGGTTGCTTCGGGGGGGCTGCCTGTTGTACAGCCGGAGCAGCGGATGGATCAGGTTCATATTCCCGCAGCAGTTGGATCATTTCTGCTAAGGGCTCTTTCAGGGCGTTGCGCTGAGCATTGTACCGCTGCTTGAAACGAACGCCTGCCGCCAGGCGCTCTTCGTCCTCGTGGTCAATCGCTTGCCAGAGAGCAGGAGAAAGCGCTTCCAGTGCCCGATTCAGGGTTTCCAACTGCTGAATAACCTGGGCGATCTGGGCGCGGATGGCTTGTTGCTCAGACATCGCACGACCTCAATTGCTTCATCCATTCAGGGGTTACCCATTGTTCTCAGCTCTTGCGCTCGGGATTGGGGTTCCAATCCGTAGTATTCACCAGCTTGCACGACGGCCCGAATCGGGGGAGAGAAGAAGAGCAGGACAAGGGTAGCTGCGAGCATGGAAAGACTGGTCCAGGGATAGGCAAGGCTGAAGGGTTTCATGGCGGAGCCGAAGGACTGCTTGAGACGCCGCCCCAGCAGATCCACGCTGAAGAGCTCATCGAGCAACAGATGGGTGAGATAACCCAGGGCGATGAACAACCCGGCCAGCCAGGCATCCCAGGGTTTCCAGTGGAAGAAATGATAGGTCAGATTCACCCCCGCCAGGGCAGAAAAAAGCAGGGCGAGCAGGGAATGCCAGATTCCCCGATGTACCGTGAGCCGCGTGAAGATCTCAAAGATCCCATAGCGGACACTGAGAAAGACGCCGGCCCAGAGGGGAAGCAAGGTCCATCCGGGCAAGCGGTCGATGAAAAAGAAGCTCATCCAGAAGGCCAGCATGACCCCAACCAAGGTGAAGAAGCTGCGCACGGGCACCGAGTTATCGGAATCAATGTCCGGTAGCACACCCCCAACGACGCCGATAAAGAACAACCACTGGGTCTGTCCCTGATCCACCCAACCCAGGCTATAAGCACCGAGGGCGGCGCCTCCGCTCACCAGGGCAGCGCCGTGAAGATGTCCTTGAAAGTTTGCCATGCGCTGTTCCTCCCCTCCGCTCCTCTCTGCCCAGCGCTGCTATTCGAGTCCCAGGGAAAGGATCGTCTTGCTCTCCTTGGGCAGCAGCTCGACTTCTGCATCGGATTTCATCAGGCGGTCGACCTCCAGTACCTTCAGCACCGCATCCAAGATTTCCGGATCCCGCTGGGCGATCTGATTCAGGGCCGCACCCACCACGGCAGGACGGGTGGCGGCGGCCTCTGCCATCTTCTGGGAGACCTTGAAGGCAGTCTGGCTCTTGATGAGTCCCACCCGGTTTTCTCCGTCCTGCTTCATGGCGCTGGTCACCTGCACCAACCGCTTGACCACCTTGTCGGTGATGTTGTCCACCATCTGCCGATCCGTGAAGGCCACCTTGCGGATGTAGACGGAACCGAGCCGATAACCCCATTGTTCCGACATGGGCGAAACGATCTCGCGCACTTTCTGACTCAGGGGGTGGCGATCTTCCAGCATCTTAGCCATTTCCAGGTTGCTGAGCGTGGAAATGGTAGCGCTGGCTACATTGGCTTCCAAGGATCCTTCCGGATTGGCGTTGTTGAAGAGGTAGGCCACCGGATCAATCACCTGCATCTCATACCAGATGCCCACGCCCATGGGTGTACCTTCCTCAGAGTTAACCATCTGGTCCCGCAGATAATTCTGGCGGAGCCGCAGATCCACATGATGGCGTTCCCCGAAGAAAGGCACCAGCAGGGCCTTAGCGCCGAAATGCTGGATGGGGAAATGCAACCCGGGCTCCTGCAAGGTGCCCAGCACCTTGCCGAACAGGGTGAATACCTGGGCTTCCCGCTCCTTGACGATGGCATAAAGCCCGAAGATGCGGGCGATCTCAAAGACGATGGGTAAGAAGACGAAACCGGCAACCAAGGTGATGAAATTGGAAATCTGCATGATTGCGCGCTCCTAAGGGCTAATCGGCAGCGGTGCGGACGATGCGCTTGGTGCGGGACAACATAGGCACCTGCATGTTGCGCAGATAGGCCTGCAAAACCTGGCTACCCCCTTCGGCCTTGATCTTGGCGAGGGTATCCGCCAGTTCCCGCAGCGGGGCCACTTCCGCTTGAGCGTTGTTCTTGGCAATGTCCACGGCGCGCTTGCTCATAGTGATCTGCTGTTCTGCATCCGCGCGGGCAGTGCTGATGTCTGCAGCCACCTGGTTGCGGGTGCTGTTGATGGCAGACAAGGCCCGATCCACTGCCGGGGGCGGATCGATCTGCGTGATCAAAGCGGCATCCAACTCAACCCCATAGCGGGCAGCGGTGGACCGGCATTGTTCTTCCATGTACTTGTTGAGCAAGGGCAGATTCTTTCGCAAGTCGTTGATGGAAACCCCCTCAGAGAGATCCGCCGCCATGTTGTTCCCTTCTTTCTCCAACTCTGTGCCTTCGACTAGGGAGGATTGCCCCTTGGGATCCACGAAATTGGCGACTCGTTCCCGCAACACCGAGATGAAATACCCCATCACATGTTCCAGGGGTTCCGCCACCCCAAAGAGATAGGCATAGAGGTTGCGCTCCGAGACGCGGAAGCGGATCTGGCCATCGATGCCGGTAGTGAGATTATCCTTGGTCACCGCTTCGATCGTGGCTTGGCGCTTATGCGGGTCCCAGGTGAGGGGCAAGGACCGCGTGGCGACGCTGACCTTGTGCACCTCTTGCCAGGGCCATTTGAAATAGGGTCCGCCCGGGCGGATGGTGCGCACGACGGGAAATCGATAGCGGGCCTGTTCCTCCTCGTCCAAGCTGTCGTCCTTCACTACGGATTTGCCGATGCGGTCTGCGCGGCCAAAGGTAGTTACCACCGCCCGCTCATCCGGTTTGACCGTGTAGAAACCCCGCACGATCACCTTGAACACGAAGTACAGCAGGACACCGAGCAGAAAGAAGAACAATTGCATAGACGCGCCTCCCTTGAAGATGGTGCCTATAGCATAGGCTATTTTTCAGAAGTGGTGCTGAGCAGAAAGCGACCAGGCAGCTGCGCAGAGATCGCTTTGCGTCTTCAGGGAGAAGGCAGCTGCATCATTGTTACTGCTTCACCCTCCAGCGCGGCTTCCTCTGCTGCAATCAGCACGTCGCGGGAAGAAAGGTAGTCGGTGTTTATCGTTCAGGAGGATCGGGAAGAGCGGCAAGTTGCAGTGCACGCATCGCCCATCGGTCTTCCGGTTTCTGGTGGGTTGCTGCCTGCGTCCTCCCGGCTGAAGAGCCGGAGTCCACATCGGCCTTCCGGCCGGCGCACGGCGAAGCGCCGGAATCCCTGCAGACAGATCTTGCCCAACAGCTAATAGCGCGTTTCTTCCGGCCCGGGGAAAGTCCGCGACTGAACCGCTTCCACATAGGCGCGCACAGCTCCGGCGAGATCCCGCCCCCCCTGGAGAAAGACGCGGCTGAAGCGGGGGGGATGGGGGTTCAGGCCCAAGAGATCATACAGCACGAGAATTTGCCCGTCGCAATCCGGCCCCGCACCGATGCCGATGACCGGAATGCTAAGGGCTGCCCGGAGGCTTCGGGCGAGATCTGCGGGGACGCATTCCAGAATGAGCAGCTCGGCCCCCGCCTCCTGCAAAGCGAGGGCTTCCTCTCGGATGCGCTGGGCGCTGGCCGCGTCCCGTCCCTGATAGCGGTAGCCCCCGAGACGGTGCACGGACTGGGGGAGCAGGCCCAGATGCCCGCACACGGGAATGCCCCAGTCCGTGAGAAGCTGCACAGTTTCCAGGACGGAAAAACCGCCCTCTAGCTTCACCATCTGCGCCCCCCCTTCTTGCAGGAGTCGGGCAGCGCTCTTCAGGGCTTGCTTGGGATCGCTATAGGTGAGAAAGGGCAGATCGGCGACGAGCAGCGCCTGCCGCCGCCCCCGCGCCACACAAGCGCTGTGATAGATCATCTGGTCCAGGGTAACCGGCAAGGTGCTTTCCCATCCCTGCACCACCATGCCCAGGGAGTCCCCCACCAGCAGCACCGGAACCCCTGCCGCTTCCAGCAGGCGGGCGAAGCTCGCATCGTAGCAGGTGAGGCAGGGGATGGGTTCTCCTTGAGCTTTCATCTGGCGCAAGCTGGCAGAGGTGCAGTTGCTCATGGGGAAACTTCCGCATCTAAGGGCCAAACACCGGCATGGGAACAGGCGGCCAAGCATTGATCCAAGCGACCTTGCCCGGGAATGCACAGATCCGGCGGGGCGATCTCTGCCAGGGGAATCAGCACGAATGCCCGCCGCCCCAGCTCGGGATGGGGAATCCGCAGCTCCGGATGATCCTGTTGCAAGGTGCCGTAGAGCAGCAGGTCTAGATCCAACACCCGCGGCCCCCAGCGCAAGCCCGAGGGGCGGCGCCCTTGCGCCCGCTCGATCTGCTGAAGCGCTTGGAGCAGGGGTTCCGGACGGAGCCTGGTTTCCAATCGGGCAACTCCGTTGACGAAGTCCGGCTGATCCTGCGGGCCCACAGGCCGCGTGCGGTACCAGTTGGAACAGGCGGTCAGCTGGGTTTCCGGCAGCGCTGCAAGCCGTTTCAGGGCTGCTTCCACCTGGAAGCGGGGATGCTGGAGATTGCTGCCCAGCCCCACATAGCAGGCAACCGGTTCAGCGTTCACCGTGCTGCTCTTGCGCGACCGGCTGGGCGGGTCGCTTCCTGCCCCGCCGAAATCTAGACCGCCGCCCAGGCACTGGCGAGGGTGCTGCCTCCGCCTGCAAGGCGGTCCAATACTCTGCTACCTGGGGATCCACTTCCCCGGCAGCCGCCCGCAACAACAGGAAATCATAGGCGGCGCGGAAGCGGGGGTGGTTCAGCAGACGGCGAGACCGCCTTTTCCGGGCCCGTTCCAAATGGGTTTGGAGGAACCAGATTTCCCGCGTGGTGAGATAGAACCGCTTGGGAATGCTCACGCGGCTTTGCTGGGCGGCGATCACCTGGCTTGCCGCCGCCAGCATGGCTTTTTCCGGCGCCCCTTCCTCGGCTTGGAGCAAGGCCCCAAAGCGCTGGCGCACCGGTTCCCAGAGCAAGATGGCGAAGAGAAAAGCGGGGGTAACGGATTGCCCGGCCTGAACGCGCTGGTCTGTGTTCTCCAAACCCTTGCTCACGAAGACGATCGGGAAGCCCTGTTCTTCCCGCGCTAGGCAAGCCTCTGTGGCGGGAAACAGAACGCCGAACAGGCCGTAATGGCGCAGTTTCTCGAAGGCCTGCAGGGCGAAACCGGTTTGAAAGAGCTTAAGCACTTCATCGAACAATCGGGCGGCGGGCACTTGCTGGAGCAAGGGAGCCAGGGTCTGCAAGGGCTGCTCGCAACTGGGATCGATCTGAAAGCCCAGTTTGGCGGCGAAGCGCACCGCCCGCAGCATCCGCACCGGATCTTCCCGATAGCGCCGCTCGGGGTCGTCGCCGATGAGCCGCAGGCGACCCGCCCGCAGATCTTCCAGCCCGTTGGCATAGTCGATCACGGAGAAATCAGCGATGTTGTAATAGAGAGCGTTGATGGTGAAATCTCGGCGCAGGGCATCTTCCGCGCGGGTGCCATAGCAGTTATCCCGCACGATCATGCCGTTTTCCCATCGGCGATCGCTGGAATTCTCGGGATCGGTCGCCCCCCGAAAGGTAGCCACCTCGATGATCTCCCGACCGAAATAGACGTGAGCCAGCCGAAAGCGCCGGCCGATGAGCCGACAGTTGCGGAAGAGCTTGCGCACATCCTCCGGTCGGGCATCCGTGGCCACATCGAAATCCTTAGGCTCTCGACCGAGCAGCAGATCCCGCACGCCCCCCCCC
Organism: Chromatiaceae bacterium; assembly: GCA_027078745.1. Classification (GTDB taxonomy): domain Bacteria; phylum Pseudomonadota; class Gammaproteobacteria; order Chromatiales; family Chromatiaceae; genus JALWWO01. The sequence continues at coordinate 38,835 of JALWWO010000010.1, read as the reverse complement.
ACCAGATGGGCTTGGAAGCCAGCCTCCTTGAGGCGATACAGCACTTTGAGGGCATGCTTGCTGATCTGTTTGCGGCTGATGGGATGCTGATCCCGGGGCACGATTTGATAGGAGTCGGAAGCGGGGTTTGACAAGGTTTTAGCAGCAGTTTCTGACAAGATTGGATGGATGATCTGTGGAATTCCCCTTGAGCATCGGTTCGCATTCGTTATAATAAGATTTTTCCGGCAAGAATGCTTGCTCCCTTCGTCTAGCGGTTAGGACGCTGGCCTCTCACGCCGGTAACAGGGGTTCGAATCCCCTAGGGAGCGCCAAGTTCATCGGGTCGGCTGTGCCAGCAGTCGACCCATTTTTTTGCAGAAGGAAAAGATCATGTCTCCATTGAAACGACTGCTCGCCCTCGCCCTGCTCAGCTTAGCCCCGCCGGTTTCCGCACAGGCCGATGCCATCGGGGATCAGATCCAAGCCGCCGCCCAAGCCTATGAGGCCGGGGCATTTCGAAAGGCGGTGCAAACCCTTCAGTTCGCCGCCGCCGCCATTCGGGAGAAGATCAATCAATCCCTGTTGCAACTGCTGCCCGAGCCCTTGGCCGGCTGGGAGGCAGACGCCCCAGAATCCGCAGCATCGGGCGGGATCGCCACCATGATTTTGGGCACCAGCCTGAGCCGCCGCTATTACCGAGGGGACGGGGCAACGGTGGAGATCCGCATCACGGCGGATTCCCCCTTTCTCCCCCTGATGGGCATGATGCTCTCCAATCCCATCCTCTTGCAGAGCGATCCCGATACCCAGCTCTACAGCTGGCAGGGTTATCCGGGGCTGCGCAAGCGGGTGCGGGAGTCCGGAAGCTGGGAAATCAGCTTGCTCCTCAAGAATCGCATTCTGATCCAGGTTTCCGGCACCCAGGCGGATCGGCAGACCTTGGAAACCTATCTGAAGGCTTTGGATTTTTCCGCCATCGAGCGAGCCTTTTCCGATTGAGGGGGCGCTGCAAGGATCCAAGCGCCGGTGATGGCAAGGATTTCTCGGGGCTTTCTGCGGAACCGCTCGTGGAGCGGGATCGCGTCCTGAGCTAACAGGTGTTGGGCACGGGCATCGCGGAAGGGCGTGACCGAGAGGATCTCCTGGCCGGCGGAGGCGAACAGGGCTAAAAAATCATCGTGCCGCAATCGATTCATGTACATGAACCGGTTGCCCGCATAGCGCGCCCATTCCCGCTCCCCGTACTGCAAGAAATTGAGGGCGGAGATCTTCCGGTCGAAATAGGCAAAGTGATCCCCGTAATCGATCATATGGGCGAACAACCCATCCTGGCGCAGGATGCGGTTGCCCTCCTGAAAGATCGCCCGAATCGTCCGGTCGGGGATGTGCTCTAGCACTGTGTATGAGGTGTAAAAATCGATGCTCCCATCGGGCAGCCCCGTCGCCGTCCCATCCCCGGGGGCCTGATAGCGAATCCGGCAATGTTGGAAAAAGTCCCGAGGGGAGAGTCGGGAATCGCTCACCATCTGCAACAGAGAATGGAACCGATCTGCCCGCAGCAAAGGCCCAAAGAGCTGGGCGATCTCCGCCTCATGGTCTCGGATATAGCGGAGATGCTCCCGCACCAGCTCCCATTGCAGATAGGGATGCAGATCCAGGGTGATGACCTGTTCCGCACCCATAAGCCAATAGGCCAGGGGCACCAGGGGCACGCGCCCTGTGCCGAGTTCAAAGAAGGTTTTGCCCGCCGGAGACCGGCCCAATGCCTGTATCCGCTGCCAGGCATCCAGGCCCGCCCGCAGCCGAACCCGGGGATCGATCCGCCGAAAGCCCCCTAGATTGCGCTGCACTCGATAGTACAGGGCATGGGAAAGGGGATCGGGCAGGGCGGCGATGGCCTGTTGAATGCTGGCCTTGAGTTTCCAGTGCATGAGCAGAAGTTGCAGTGCAAGAACGATTGCCGATTGTAGATTACACGGGTTGCAAACGGCTCGTGTGGATTTAGGGGCGTTGGTCTTTCAAGTCATTCCGAAGCTCTTGTTGCACCGCAGCAGGCAGAGAGCGAATGCTGTCCGGCAGTCGGCGGAGTCGATTCTTGCGAATATCAACCCCGTTCAGCTTGCTGAGCCTCCCGATGCTGTCCGGCAGTTCGGTGAGTTGATTCCCGTAAACCCAAAGCGCCTTCAGCTTGCTGATCCAGTTGCGAATTGAGCATCTCATGGGTTTGCTCTACCGACTGTCCGGTCTGAAAGCGCAACACTAGATTGCCGATCAGGGCGGAGAGTTCATCCTTGTGGTTCCTGACCGCGCGGTAGATCGCGCCCATGTCGTGCCGGGTGAGGACCACATCAGGCTGTTCCGGCAAATAGCCCGATTTCAGGGATTGCCAGTACCGCTTGGCTTGTAGGTGACGGTAGTAGAGTTCCCCCAGCCCTGCGAAGAAGATGCACCACATGAGATTCTGAATGGTGAAAGGGTAGGGGAAAATGGAACCCCTGCCTTTGTCCAGCAGTAATTTGGCGAAAAGTTCTGACAGCGGCAGGAGGCTCAACAGGGTAATGAAAGCGACGCCGATTGCCAGCGAGTAAGCTGTTACCGTTGTGCGTCGGGTGTTGTTCGGGAGTGAAATGGACATGGCTTAATCGATCTCTTGACTGAGCAATGAGCAAGTTTAGCCGAAATAGCCCAGGGCGGGCATCGAGGATCTATTGAGGTGTCATTCCCGCGAATGCGGGAATCCACCGCGAATGTTAAGCGCGGTCTGAATGCTGGGCATCGCTCAGGATAATAGGAAGCGATTGGGCCGCGGACAAAAAAAGCCCGATCACCGGCAGGTGATCGGGCTTTGGCGTTGGTAGCGGGGGTAGGATTTGAACCTACGACCTTCGGGTTATGAGCCCGACGAGCTGCCTGACTGCTCCACCCCGCAACTGACTTTTTTACTATAGCATTGGTTTTCCATCGGTGCAAGCCCCCTCAGGGCACGGGCACTTGGGAGAGCAGATAATCGGCGATCTCCCCTTGGGCGGCCGGGTCCTGTTCTTTCCCTAAGCTCAGTCGATGGGCGACGCAGGGCCCTAAGACCGCCTGCACATCTTCGGGATAGACTGCATTTCTTCCGCTGAGCAAGGCCCAAGCGCGGGCGCTGCGCACCAGTCCTAGCCCAGCCCGCGGAGAGAGGCCCTGGAGAAAGCGCGGGGAACGGCGGGTCAGGGTCAGCAGAGCAAAGCAGTATTCGATGATGGGTTCGGATACATGGATCGCCTCCACCGCCGCTTGCAGTAGCCGCAGTTCTTCCAGGGGCAGCACCGGCGCTAAGGGCGCGATCAGTTCCCGCCGATCTCGGCCCCGCAGCAGGGCTTTTTCTGAATCGGGATCGGGATAGCCCAGATGGATGCGCATGAGAAAGCGATCGAGCTGGGATTCCGGCAGGGGAAAGGTGCCGATCTGAAAGCTCGGGTTCTGGGTAGCGATGACGAAAAAGGGATCGGGGAGCGGGCGGGTTTCCCCTTCCACCGTCACTTGCCGTTCTTCCATGGCTTCCAGCAAGGCGCTCTGGGTCTTGGGGGTCGCGCGGTTGATCTCATCCGCTAGGACCAACTGGGCGAACAGGGGGCCCGGGTGGAACCGGAAGCGCTCGGAGCGGCGCTCATAGATGCTGGTGCCCAGGATGTCCGCGGGCAACAGATCGCTGGTGAACTGAATGCGCGCATAGCCCAGTCCCAGCAGTCGGGCGAGGAGGTGGGCCAAGGTGGTCTTGCCCACTCCTGGCAAATCTTCGATGAGCAGATGCCCCCGCGCGAGCAGACAGGCCAAGGCCAGGCGCAGTTCCCGTTCCTTTCCCAACAGAATGGTGCCCGCCTGCTCCAGGGCTTGATAGAGATGCCGAAGGGCGGCGTTTTGCTCAGGGGGTTGCGTCATCCGGAACCTAGATTTTTTTCCAGAGGGATCAAGTACTATAGAGCACAGCCATCGTTCCTATCGAACTACGGGAGTTCCTATGGAATTGCAACCCTTTCTGAAGATTTTCGCACATAAGCATGGCTCGGACATGTTCTTCAGCGCCGGCGCCCTGCCCCATATCAAGGTTGAGGGAACTTTTATGCCGTTGGGGAAACAGGTGTTGACCGGAGATGACATTTTGGAACTGGCCCATTCCGTCATGGATGAGGATCAGAAACAGGAGTTTGAGCAGACTTGGGAATGCAACCTGGGGGTGGGCCTGCGGGGAATCGGCCGCTTTCGAGTCAATGTGTTCCGGCAGCGGGGAGAACCGGCCATGGTGATCCGCTATATCAAGGATCACATTCCGAGCTTTGAGGAACTCTCTCTGCCGCCGATCTTGGGCAAGCTGATCATGAAGAAGCGAGGGTTGATTCTGGTAGTGGGTGCCACGGGTTCGGGCAAGTCCACCACCTTGGCGGCCATGATCGATTATCGGAATTCCCGAATACCGGGGCATATCCTCACCATCGAGGATCCTATCGAGTTCATCCACCGCCACAAGAAATCCATCGTCAATCAACGGGAAGTGGGCATCGATACCCAGAGCTATGAAGCTGCGCTGAAAAATGCCATGCGGGAGGCGCCGGATGTGATCCTCATCGGGGAGATCCGAGATCAGGCCACCATGCAAGCTGCTATCGCTTACGCAGAGACCGGCCATCTGTGCGTTTCCACCCTGCACGCCAACAATGCGAACCAGGCCTTGGATCGCATCATCAATTTCTTTCCAGAAAATCACCATGCCCAAGCTCGCATGGATCTCTCCCTGAATCTGCAAGCAGTGATTTCCCAACGATTGTTGCAGAGCACGGACGGAGGACGGGTGCCCGCCGTGGAAGTCATGCTGCTCTCCCGCTATGTTTCCGAACTCATCCTTAAGGGGGAGATTAAAGGACTGAAAGATGCCATGGAGCAGAGTGAAATGGATGGAATGCAAACCTTCGATCAGGCGCTCTATGAGCTTTACCAGAAGAAACGGATCACCCTGGAAGAAGCGCTGGATAATGCGGACTCCCGCAACGATCTTGCCTTGCGCATCCGGCTGGACAGTGCGGGCACACAGGGCAACAGCGCTGTGCTCCATCCGGATTCCGACCTCAGCAATTTCACGGACATTTGATTTCCAGCACTCGGGGAATTTGCTTTAATCTGCCGCCGAGCTTAGGGGCGGGCCGTGCCGCCTGTCCCATCCGACCAACTTTCAGGAAACTTCATTCTCATGCCATCCTTCAGCGATCTGCGCAAAAGCCATCCCTGCGAAAAGCTGTTCGATCTGCCTCCTTTGCCCATGGATGAAGCGGGTTTGGCGGCGGATTTCAAACGCTATTACGCCTATACCCTGGGTCGGGATCAGGATTGCAGATCCACCTACTATCCCTATCTCGCTCTTTCCATCACCTTGCGGGATCGGCTGATGGAGCGTTGGAAACGCACCCGTCAAGCCCAGGATCAGGCAGATTGCAAGCGCACCTATTACCTTTCCTTAGAGTTCCTCATGGGGCGAGCCCTGTGCAATGCCCTGCTGAACCTGGGGATCCATAGCAAGGCGGAACGGGCGCTCCATGATCTGGGCTTAGTGCTGGAAGAACTTTCCAGCTCGGAACCGGATGCAGGCTTGGGCAACGGGGGATTGGGTCGCCTCGCCGCCTGTTTCCTGGACTCCTGCGCCACTCTGCAACTGCCCGTGAAGGGCTATGGGCTGCGCTATGAGTACGGCATGTTCCGGCAGCTCATCGAAAACGGTTATCAGCTAGAAGAGCCAGATCACTGGCTGCGGGATGGTTACCCCTGGGAACTGGAACGCCCTGAGTACTCCCAGCGCGTTCACTTCGGCGGGCGCACAGAGTTCTATCAGGGAGAACAGGGTCGCACACTGGTCCGCTGGGTGGATACCCGAGATGTGCTGGCCGTGCCTTATGACACGCCCATTCCTGGCTATCGCAATGACACCATCAACACCTTGCGCCTTTGGAAGGCGGCGGCGACGGATGAATTTGATCTAGAGGAGTTCAACGCGGGCAGCTATCCGGAATCCGTAGCGGCTAAAAACGAGGCAGAGCACATCACCATGGTGCTCTATCCCAACGATGCCAGCGAAAACGGCAAGGAATTGCGCCTGCGCCAGCAGTATTTCTTGGCGAGCGCCAGCCTTCAGGATGTGTTGCGGGAATGGATTCGGCTTCACGGGCCAGACTTCCGGCATTTTGCGGAAAAGAATTGCTTCCAGCTCAACGACACCCATCCGGCCATCTCCGTGGCGGAGCTCATGCGCCTGTTGATGGATGAACACTATTTAGAATGGGATGAGGCCTGGCAGATCACCACCTCTACTATGGCCTATACCAATCACACGCTGCTGCCCGAAGCCCTGGAGCGTTGGCCGGTGCATTTCTTCCAACAGCTCCTGCCCCGATTGCTGGAAATCATCTACGAGATCAACGCCCGCTTTCTGGCCGAAGTAGATCGGCGCTGGCCCGGGGATCTGGACCGCCGCGCCCGCATGTCCCTCATCGAGGAAGGGGCGGTGCCTCAGATCCGCATGGCCTATCTGGCCATCGTGGGAAGCTTTTCCGTGAACGGTGTGGCCGCCCTGCATTCCAAATTGCTGGCGGAAGGCTTGTTCCGAGATTTCTATGAACTCTGGCCCAGAAAGTTCAACAACAAGACCAACGGGGTCACGCCGCGACGCTGGTTAGCCCTGTGCAATCCTCGGCTGCGGGAACTGCTGAACGAGACCATCGGCACCGGCTGGATTCGGGATCTTCAGGAACTGGAAAAGGTCGCGGCCTATGCTGAAGACCCTGCCTTTCGGGAACGCTTCCGACAGGTGAAACAACACAATAAGGAACAGCTCGCCCAGCTGGTCTCTCAGGAATGTCAAGTGTACTTCGATCCTCAGGCACTCTTCGATGTGCAGGTCAAGCGGATCCACGAATACAAGCGCCAGTTGCTCAATGTGCTCCATGTGATCCATCTATACAACCGCATTTGCCAAGGAGATCTTCGGAATTGGACCCCCCGATGCGTGCTCATCGGGGGCAAGGCCGCGCCAGGCTATTTCATGGCCAAGCGCATCATCAAGCTCATCAACGACGTGGCTCAGGTCGTCAACCGAGATCCCAGAACAGAAGGGCTGCTGCGGCTTGCCTTTATCCCCAACTACGGGGTTTCCCTCATGGAGATCATCGCTCCGGGCACCGATCTTTCCGAACAAATTTCCACCGCCGGCAAGGAAGCTTCCGGTACCGGTAACATGAAGTTCATGATGAACGGGGCGATCACCATCGGCACCTTAGACGGGGCAAACATCGAGATTCGCCAACAGGCCGGTGCAGAAAACTTTTTCCTGTTCGGGCTGACGGCGGACCAGGTGGCGGAATTGCGCATGCACTACGATCCCAACGCGATCATTCAGCAGGATCCCCGCTTATCTGCCGTCATGCATGCGCTGGAATCCGGCCGATTCACCTTGCCTGGCGAAGAAGGGATCTTCGAACCCATCGTGCAGGCCATCCGCAGCCCCCAAGATCCCTGGATGATCGCGGCGGATTTCGGGGACTATGTGCGGGCTCAGGAAGAAGCCGCCGCCGCCTATCAAGACCAGGAGCGCTGGACCCGCATGGCCATTCATAATTTGGCGAAAAGCGGCCAATTCTCCTCTGATCGAACTATCGCTGAGTACAACCGAGACATCTGGAAAATGGCGGCTGTGCCCCCCTTGCCCAAGTGAGCACTTCCCTCCGCGAGATCTTCGATCACCTGGAACAGCGTTCCACCAAATGGGATAGCTATTTTCCGGTCTATGAGCAGCTGTTGCAGCCCTATCGGAATCGGGCGATTACCTTCGTGGAAATCGGCGTGCTCAACGGCGGTTCCCTTCAGATGTGGCGGGCATTTCTCGGGGAGCAAGCCCGCATCATCGGCATCGATCTCAACCCCGCCGCTCGGCAGATGGAAGCCCAGGGATTCGAGATCTTCATCGGCGATCAGGCGGATCCCGCCTTCTGGCAAAGCTTTTTCGAACAGGTGGGGGAAATCGATGTGCTCATCGATGACGGGGGCCATCGGAACGATCAGCAGATCATCACCTTGGAAAGCGCCCTGCCCCAGGTGCGGGACGGGGGCTTGATCCTGGTGGAGGATGTGCACACCGCCTATCTGCGGGCCTTCGGCAATCCGAGCCCCTATAGCTTTCTCAACTATGCCAAGCGTCAGATCGACCGCATCAACCAACGGTCCGGCAAGCTGCCCCCGCCGAAAAGACTGGAAGCACGGATCTGGGGCATTCGCTTTTATGAAAGCCTGGTGGTCTTCGAGATCAACCGAAGCCGATGCCAGCGCTCTCGGGAAGTTATCGGGGGCACCGAATCGTTCCAGGCCCAGGACTTCCGCTTTTATCAGGACGAGAGCCCGAGGCTCCGCCGGCTGCAAGATCTTGCAAGCCGCTATCTAGGCCGCTTCGCCAGCCGCCAAGTTCGCTCCCTGCAAAAGCGCTATCGGGCTTTGGTCCAGTGGCGCAGAAACCGCCGGATGAAACGGTTTTTCGATGGACGGGCGTAGCGTCTCTGCTGTGTTATCTTGAAGGATGAGGGGTTGGCATGAGCCTGATCTATTTCTTCAAGTTCTTTCTGGGCATCTTGCTCTTGCAAGTGGCTACGGGCTTGCTCCTCTATCTGGCGCTGAAGCTGGATCTCCATCAAACCTGGCTGTTGTTCGGCGGGCTATTTCTGGTGTTCAACGTTCTGGCAGCCCTCTGGTTCCACAGCCTTTCCGAGAGCTTTCGCAAGCAGTGCCTTGCCAAAGCCCAGGTGAAATTTTCCCGAGAGCGAGAGCGGTTGCAGGTGCGGGCCGAGCGGGAGAAGGCCAAGGCCTCTGAGCGGGCGCAGGAAAGAATCCAACGGGCGCAGCATCGTTCGGAGACGAGCAGTCAGATCAAAACGGGCATGCTCATCGGCGGCGCTTTGAGCGCAGGCGCGGTGCTGCTGCTCACCCAAATGGTTACCTTGGGTCTGCTCACCCTCACCACTGTGGGCGGCGCTGCCCTGGGCTATGGATTGCGCGTCCGCCAGGAACGGCTAGGCCTGGCCCCAAAACCCCTTCAGATCCTCGAACCGCCGCCGGAACCGGAACGACTGCCCCCCCATCCCAGAAGCTAGTTTCTGGAAATGAATCGCCAGAGGGAACGCATCATGCGGATTTTGGTTGCGCCGGATAGCTTTAAGGGTAGCTTGGACGCAGCAACCTTCTGCCGGATTGCGGAACAGGTGCTGCGGGATTGTCTGCCCGATGCGGAGATCCTCAGCCTTCCCCTGGCGGACGGGGGAGAAGGGACCTTGGATGCGCTGGTAGCGGGCACGGGCGGTCAGATCCACCGAGCGCAGGTCACCGGCCCGCTGGGGGCGCCAATCACCGCCCGTTGGGGCTTGCTCGGGGACGGTACCACCGCCATAGTGGAGATGGCTCAGGCATCCGGCTTGCCCCTGGTGCCGCCAGCGCGACGCAATCCCCTGGAAACTACTTCCTACGGCACGGGGGAACTCATTCTGCACGCCCTGAATGCCGGTGCGCAGCGGGTTTTGCTCGCCCTGGGTGGCTCCGCCACGAATGATGGGGGCATGGGGGCGTTGCAAGCCCTGGGCTTCCGGTTCTTGGATGCAGACGGTCATTCCGTGCCCCCCACCGGTGCAGGTCTCGGCGAGATCCAGCGGATCGAATGCCAAGGTCGAGATCCCAGGCTTGACCGAGTTCCGTTTCTCATCGCTTCGGATGTAAACAATCCCTTGCTGGGTCCGCGGGGAGCGACCTACACCTATGGCCCTCAGAAGGGAGCCGATGCCAAAACTCTGGAAATCCTGGAAGCCAATCTGAAGCATTTCGCCGACCAAACCCGGGCCGCACTCGGTCGAGACTGCCGCCAAGTACCCGGCGCGGGCGCTGCCGGCGGCATGGGCTTCGGCTTCCTCTGCTATCTGCGCGCGGAACTGCGCAGCGGCTTCGATCTGGTGGCGGAAACCTACGCGTTGCCGCAGCGGTTGGCCCAGGAAACCTGGGATCTGTTGATCACGGGGGAGGGACAATTGGATGGGCAGAGCGTGCAGGGCAAGTTGGTCGGCCGCCTCGCCGCCTTGGGAAAAGCCCATGGGGTGCCGGTGTTGGTGCTCGCCGGCAGCCTACAGGATGCTTTAGAACCCCTCTATGATGCTGGCGTGACCAGTGCCTTCAGCCTGCTGGAGGCCCCCCTGTCCCTGGAAGCGGCCCTGGCTGCTGCGCCGGATCTTTTAGCGAACCGATTGCGGGCGCTCTGCCGCCTGTGGTTGGCCTGTGTTGAAAAGAAGCACTTGCCTGCAGCCCGAGAACCAAAGGAAAATTAATTTTTTTCCCTTTCTTAACAAGAGGACCTATCTATGCGATTGATTCTTCTGGGGGCCCCAGGTGCGGGCAAAGGCACGGTGGCCAAGCAGCTCACGGCCATCGATGGCTCGGTGCAGATTTCCACCGGGGATATCCTGCGGGCAGCGGTCAAGGCGGGCACGGAGCTGGGCAGACGGGCGGAGGCCGCCATGAAAGCGGGTGAACTGGTTTCCGATGATCTCATCATGGGCATCATGGAAGCGCGCCTGCGGGAACCGGACTGTCAGTCCGGTTTCTTGCTCGATGGATTCCCCCGCACCTTGCCCCAGGCGGAAGCCCTGAAAGAGCTGTTAGCGCGGCTCGGCGTGCAGTTAGATGCAGCGGTAAACTTGAATGTACCTCGGGAAGTGATCTTGGACCGCCTCACCACCCGCCGCACCTGTGTGGACTGTGGGGCCATCTATAACATTAAGAGCAAGCCCCCCAAGGTGGAGGGGATCTGCGATCAATGCGGGGGTAAGGTGGTGCAGCGGGATGACGAAACCGAGGAGGCCATCTCCAAGCGCTTGGATGTCTATCAAGAGAAGACCGCGCCCTTGGTAGATTTCTATCGGGCGGAGGGTTTATTGCTCGATATACAGGCTACCTCTAGCGAGGTGGCAGTGCAGGCGATCCGCGCTCATCTCGGCATCTGACCGCGATAAAAAGGGACCGTTAGGACAGGGTGTGTTCCATCCTAACGGACCAACAGGCTTGCTGCCCAGAAACTAGCTGCACCCTTTGGACGAGAAGGAATGGGTGCGCAGACAGCAGCCGGGATTCGTTTCTTGCCGATTTCTTGAAGGAAGGATCGCCGCGCTCGGGGGGTAGTCGGCTTCCGGGTTTCCTACCTGAAATCGGCCTCATGAGTATATACTAAGATCCTATTATTTAGTATTTCAGAATATGCTTTTTTTGTAACAAATTGTTGCGCCTTCGGGGAAGTACCCATGCAAGCATCTTCTCGTATTCTCGTCGTGGAAAGCGATGCAGCCCTGCGCGATTTGTTGCGCCATCATCTGGTTCAGGCGGGCTTCTCCGCGATGGCGGTGGCAGATCCGGCAGCGATGGATGCGCAGCTCTCTCGAGAAGAACCGGATCTCATCCTGCTGGATCTCAATTTACCCGAGGATGATGGCTTGTCCCTGGTCCGCCGATTGGTCCAAGAACGGAAAATTCCCCTGTTGATCCTGTCGGATCAGGGCCGGGACGAGGACCGGATCACCGGTTTGGAGATCGGTGCAGACGACTATTTAGTCAAGCCCTTCAATCCCCGAGAACTGTTGGCGCGGATTCGAGCGATCCTGCGGTGCCGCTGCGGAGATTCCGCCCGAGAAACTCAAAAACACTTCATTGCCTTTGGACCCTACCGATTCGACCTCCAGCGCCGGATCCTGACCAAGGAGGGGGAAGTGGTTCCCCTGACCACCAGCGAAATCGAGCTGTTGCAGCTCCTCCTCCAACATCCCCATGAGATCTTGGATCGGGACACCCTGGCAGATCTGCGCAAGGGTTACGAGCGTTCTCCCTTTGACCGCAGCATCGATGTGCTCATCGCCCGCTTGCGGGCGAAGATCGAACCCGATACCAAGCATCCCCGCTACATCCGCACGGTCTGGGGCAAGGGCTACTTCTTTACGCCAGAGGGCGACGAAGTAAAAAAGGCGAATAGCCATTGATTGCCCAGGTGGTTTTACTCATTATCTAAGCCTTATCTAAGCCGCTCAAATCACTACCACCTTTGGAGAAGGCGACTATGTTGCAACCTGGCGATCCTTCCCCGGCATTCTCCTTGCCCGATGGGGATATGGAACTGTTTTCTTCCCAAGATCTATTGGGGAAGAAACATCTGGTCCTGTATTTCTATCCGAAGGACGATACCCCGGGCTGCACCCTGGAGGCATTAGAATTCACAGAACTGCAGCCAGAATTCCAAGCCCTGAATACAGAAGTAGTGGGGATCAGCCGAGACAATTGCATCAGCCACGGCAATTTTCGAGATAAATATGGCATCAACGTGCGCTTGCTCGCGGATACGGAGGGGGAGGTCTGCAGGGCCTTCGGGGTCTGGCAGATGCGAGAGCGCCAGGGGAAAAAACGCATGGGCATCTTGCGCTCTACTTTCATCATCGATCGGCAAGGAATCGTCCGCCATGCCCTCTACAATGTAAAACCCAGGGGCCATGCGGAAGCGGTGCTGCGCTTGGTCCGGGCGCTGGATCAGGCTTAACGGCGTTCTCCGATGAAGAGTGCGAGATCCCGACATCCTCGCCGAACATCCCCCAAGCGGCCCTCCTCTCGGTAGAATCGCAGATGCAAACCGGAAAAGAGCTGGAGCAATTCGTTGGGCGCCAGTCGATAATGGGGATCTGTGGGGCCTAGGGAAGAAACCGCCTCTCGGGTGAAGGTCTGATAGAACAACAAACCCTTCGGCTTCAGCGCCTGCAGGATAGCAGGCACTAGGGTGCGATCGAGAAAATGGGCCACTAAAATAACTTGAAAGGATTCGGGTTCCGGTGGCTGCACACTGAGATCCCGAACCCGCGCATCCAGCATCAACCCGCGCCGGTCTGCTTCTTGTTTCAACCGCTGAATAGCTACCGGCGAGCGATCCCAGGCGCTGACCTGCAAGCCCGCTTCCGCTAAAAACAGGGCACCTGCACCCAATCCGCAGGCTAGATCCAAAGCCCGACCGGTCGAGGGCAGCAGATGGGCGTTTTCCCGCAACACGGCGGGCACCGGAGGGAGCGAAGCTCGGGCATGGCGGGCGTTCCAGCGGTCCCGCTGCTCAGTGTCGGATGGCATCCAGGCCTCGGGCCAGATCCCGCCGGATGTCCTCGGGATCTTCCAAACCCACCGCGATGCGGATCAACCCTTCCTGAATGCCCGCCTGTTCCCGCTCCTCCGGACTAAGGCGACCATGGGTGGTGGTGGCGGGATGGGTGATGGTGGTCTTGGTATCCCCCAGATTAGCAGTGATCGAAAGAATTCGGGTGGCATCGATGACCTGCCAAGCAGCCGAGCGACCCCCCCGCACGCAGAAGGACAGAATGCCCCCGCCCGTCTGCTGTTGCTTGCCCACCAGATGATGCTGGGGATGACTGGGCAGGCCTGGATAGTACACCTGGGTCACCGCCGGATGTTCGACGAGCCATTCCGCCAACCGCTGGGCGGAACGGGCATGGGCCTGCATCCGCAGTTGCAGGGTTTCCAAGCCCTTGAGGAAAACCCAGGCGTTGAAGGGGCTCATGCTGGGGCCCGCGGTGCGGATCACGCCGAAGACCGCTTCTCCCACGAGCTTTTCATCCCCCACCACCGCGCCGCCGATGCAACGCCCCTGGCCATCCAAATATTTGGTGGCGGAATGAATCACTAGGTCTGCCCCCAAGCGCAAGGGCTGTTGCAAGGCGGGGGTGCAGAAGCAATTGTCCACGACCAGCAGGCAACTCCGCCCATGGGCCAGGTCGGCCAGGGCCTGAATGTCCGCCATCTCCGTGAGGGGATTAGAAGGGGTTTCCAGAAAGAGGAATCGGGTTTCCGGTCGGATGGCCGCTTCCCAAGCGGCTAGATCCGAGAGGGGTACATAGCTGATGTCCACCCCGAAGCGGGCTAGGTATTTGTTGAACAACAGGGTGGTGCTGCCGAAGATCCCTCGGGAGGAAACGATGTGATCGCCCGCTTGCAGCAGTCCCAAGCAGGTGGCCAGGATCGCCGCCATGCCGGACGCCGTGGCCACACAGCGTTCCCCCCCCTCCAGGGCAGCGAGGCGCTCCTCGAAGGCGCGCACTGTGGGATTGGTGAATCGGGAGTAGATGTTGCCCGGCGCTTCTCCCGAAAAGCGGGCGGCGGCTTCCGCCGCGCTGGAGAATACATAGCTGGAGGTGGCGAACAGGGGTTCGCTGTGTTCCCCCTCCTCCGTTCTGTGATGGCCCGCGCGGATGGCGCGGGTGGCAAAACCCAGCTCTTCTGGATCGGACATGGGGGGATTCTCGGTGTTTGGTGGGCGCAGCTGGGTTCGAACCAGCGACCCCTGCCGTGTGAAGACAGTGCTCTCCCACTGAGCTATGCGCCCGAACTGAAGGCGCTATTCTAAGGTGCGCCCGATCCGCCGTCAACGGTGTCCGGCAATAGGGTTTTGATGGAAAGGGCGTGCAGTGCTCCAGATTCGATCTGGGCCCGCACCGTGTTCATCACCAGGCGTTGCCTTTGCACCAGGCTCTTTCCTGCGAACTGATCGCTGATGACGACGGCCTCGAAGTAGCGGCCATCTCCGGTGACTTTCACCTCTGCCCCAGGCAGCCCCGCCTGAATCAGCTCGGCAATCACAGCTGGTTCCATACGATTTCCTCAATGCAATCGGTTGAGATGGTCCATCAGGGTTTCTGCAGAGATTCGATCCAGATGGGGATAAAGCCGGTCAATTTCACGGCTGAGCGGCTCGATCCGCACGGCGCGCACGACCTCCTTGACTTCCAGCAGGGAACCCGGCTGCATGCTGAATTCCCGAAGGCCCAGTCCCAGCAACAACCGCGTGTAGCGGGGATCTCCCGCCATCTCCCCGCACATGGCCACCGGCTTGCCCAACTGCCGGCCCGCTTCGATCACCCTGCGGATCAAGCGTAGCACCGCAGGATGCAGGGGATCATAGAGATAGCTGACTGCATCGTCCACTCGGTCGATAGCCAAGCTGTACTGGATCAGATCATTGGTGCCGATGGAGAGGAAATCCAACCGAGCGGCGAAGGCGGTGGCGCAGATGGCAGCGGCGGGCACTTCGATCATGCCCCCGACCGGTAGAGTGGGATCAAAGGGGATGCCCTCCTGGGCCAGTTCCCGACGGATCTGCGTCAGGAGCGCAAACACCGCTTCGATTTCCTGCACGCTGGTGAGCATGGGCAGAAGCAGGCGCACAGGGCCCAGGGCGGACAGGCGCAGAATCGCACGAAGCTGGGGGCGGAAGAGTTCCGGTTCCCGAAGGCAGAGGCGGATAGCCCGCAGACCCAGCGCAGGATTGCAGGCGGAGCCGCAGGGTTCGGCCTCTCGGATCAATTTATCTGCCCCCAGATCTAGGGTGCGGATGGTCAGGGGAATGCCGCCGAGACCCTGGAGGATCTCCCGGTAGATCTGGAAATGTTCTTCTTCATCCGGCGGCTGGCTGCGGTTCATGTAGAGAAATTCCGTGCGGTACAGACCGATGCCTACCGCTCCGTTTGCTCGGGCGCTCTGCACATCCTCAGGCAGTTCCAAATTGGCTAACAGGCGGATGGGGATGCCATCTCGACTTTCCGCAGGCTTCTTTAACAGTCCTTGCAGCTGGATCCGTCGCTCCCGCAGGAAAGCGCGTTGCTTGCGGTAATGATGGAGAATGGAAGCGTCTGCATCCGCCAGCACAGTGCCTGTGCCTCCGTCCACCACGAGAATTTCTCCGGGGTGTAGATAATGAGTGGCGTTATGCACCCCCATGACCATGGGAATGTTGAGGCTGCGCGCCAGAATAGCGGTGTGGGAGAGGGGACCGCCCAGTTCGGTGACGAAGGCGGCAGCGCCCCGATGGTGCAGCAGGATCGCTTCCGCTGGGGGGATGTCGTGGGCCACGATCACACAGCCGGAGATATCGCCCTCCAGCGCTTTTTCCCGAGCGTTCTCTTCCTGACGCAGGAAGCTCATGACCTGGCCCACCACATGATCTACATCTTCCCGTCGGCTGCGCAGATAGGGATCTTCCATGCTTTCGAACGCCTGCACCAGCGCGTCCCGATGTTGTTGCAGCGCCCATTCCGCAGAAAAGTGCTCGGTACGGATGAGTTCTCGCGTGGGATCGATGAGGCCGCGATCCTCCAGCATGAGCAGATGGGCTTGGAGAAATTCCGCCACATCCTGGGGCGTAGAGTCGGGGATCTGCTGGCGAAGGTTTTGCAAGGACTGGCGAGCGGCGGAAAAAGCGGATTCCAATCGATCGATCTCCAAGCCCACTCGATCGGCAGGGACATAACCTGGCTCCACAGAGAGACAGCCTTGTTGCAGCAGATAAGCCGGTCCCACCGCGACCATGGGACCGCTCGAAATGGCAAGTCCGTAGCAAGCTAAGGTCATTTCGCTTCCCCGAAGCGATCCGCAATGAGCTTTTCTAAGGCCGCGCAAGCCGCTTCTTCATCTTCCCCCTCGATTTCCAACGTGATGCGGGTGCCCTGGGCGGCGGCGAGCATCATCAAGCCCATAATGCTTTTGCCATTGACCTTGCGTCCGTCCCGCTCCACCTGGATTTGGCTGGAGAAACCCTCTGCACAGGCTACGAACTTGGCAGCAGCTCGAGCATGCAAGCCGAGCCAATTCCGGATTTCCACCTCCTTGCGAATCATGGCGCAGGATTCCTGCAGAGAATCACCCCATCCCGTCCCCCGCGCTCCGCTTTGGCGCTCAGGGCTTCTAGGGGAAGGTTCGCATAATTGAACAACCGCACTAGCATGGGCAGATTCATGCCCGTGAGCACGAGGGTCTTTCCCTGGGATCGCAGCTCTTGAGCGAGGTTCGCCGGCGTGGCTCCGAAGAGATCGGTGAGCACCAAGACCCCGTTGCCGGAATCCACCTGTTCCCGCAACTGGACCGCCTGTGCCCGCAGTTCATCCCGTTGAATCTCCTCGTGAACTGACAACACCGCCACCGCCAGGGGACAGCGGCCACCGAAAATCCGGGTGGCGGTGGCGAGCAGGGATCGGCCGATTTCCCCGTGAGTGATGATCAATAATCCGACGCTCATGAGAGTTCCCGATGTCGCAGCAAAACCTTTTGCCCCTGAGCCTGAAGATAGGCATGTAACTGTTCCCCCAGGTAGACGGAACGATGCTGCCCGCCCGTGCAGCCCAAGGCGATGGTGAGATAGCTGCGCCCATCCGCCTGAAACCGCGGAAGCCAATGGCGGAAGAAGCGGAAGAGTTCTTCCCGCATCTCTCGCACGGCGGGAGAAGATTCGAGAAAGCGGGCCACCGCCGGATCTCGGCCAGTGTAGGGGCGCAGGTCGGGCTGCCAATGGGGATTGGGCAGGCAGCGAAGATCAAAGATGAAATCCGCATCTTGGGGGATGCCCTGCTTGAAACCGAAGGTTTCGATCAAGACCACCAGTTGGGAATGGCGGTGCTCAGCGAAGGCTTCCCGCACCCGATCTCGGAGTTGATGCACGTTGAGATGGGTGGTCTCCATGCGCAGCTGGGCCTGGGTGCGCAAGGGTTCCAGCAATTCGCGTTCTAGCTCGATGGCCTCGGCTAGGGAACGATGGGTACTGGTGAGAGGATGCTTGCGGCGGGTTTCGCTGAACCGTTTGATCAGGGTTTCCGGCTGGGCTTCCAGATAGAGCACGCGCGTATCGACCTGGGCAGCCTGCAGCTGTTCAAGCAGTCGGGGCACCTCTTTCAGCCGTTCGGGTTGATTGCGGGCATCGATGCCCACTGCGGTCTTGGCCATCTGGGGGATTGGCTGTTCCCTCAAGCCTTGGGCGAGGGTTCTGAGCAAGAAGAGAGGTAGATTATCGATGCAATAGAAGCCCAGATCTTCCAGGGTGTGCAGGGCGATGCTCTTTCCAGAGCCGGATAATCCACTGACCACGACCAATTTCATGCGTTTTCCACCTGCTGGGCCAGCCAAGCAGTTTTTGCGGATAATTCCAAGGCAGTGGTCCGCTGGTAGGCTTGATTCAGATCCTCTCCCCAAGCATAGACCCCATGTCCCTGCACCAAGCAAACGGGATGATCTGCCAGGGTTTCCGCCACTGCCTGGGGCGCTCGGTGCACATAGTTCCCGTAGGGAATTCGAAGCACAGGCACCCAAGGAAAATACAGATTGCCTTCAAAATCCCTGGGTTGGAAACCCTGACCCCGCAGGCTCATGGCCACGGAATAGGGGCCATGGCTGTGCAGCACTGCGCCGGCTTTCGGTTGCTGCTGGTAGACGAGCCGATGCAAGGGTGCATCCAGGGAAGCGCCTGCGGGGTAATCCCCAATCAAGCCACAGGAAAGCAAGGCTGCTGCCTCCAGGTGATCTGCACAAGCGCCGGTGGGCGTGATCCAAAACCGATCCCCTACTCGCACGGAAGCATTGCCCGAATGGGAATCGTTGCAGCCATACCGGCGCAGCAACCCATAGTATTCCACCAGTGTTTCCCGCACTCGGAAATCCTGGGCGGCAGCATAGGCTTCCAGAAAATCTGCGATGGCCTCCAGATCGGATAAGGGCAATCGTTCGGGGGCGTTCTCGGGCAAGACTTCATCGGAAATCACCGCGATGATCTGGGGATCTTGTGGATAGCGCAGTTCTTGATTGCACGCTTTCCGATGCAGTTCGATCTTCGGGTAGGGGCTATACTTGAACCCTTCTACCAGGATGAGATCCAGGGATTGGGTAGCAAAGCGAGCGAGCATTGCCTCGAGCTGAGGATCTTCCTCCGGTCGGTCGGAATTCCCCTGTAATATCCAGCGCGCTTTGGTGGCTAGCAAAACTTGTTGGGCACCCGCTTCCCGCAGCACATAGCTATCCTTGCCCGGCTGATCCAGGTCCACGCCACAATGGGCGTGCTTGAGATAGCCGATGCGCAATCCCCGCCGCCGCAGGATGGGTACCAATTGTTTCAACAAAGTAGTCTTGCCGGTGCCGCTGGGCGCTACCAGGCCGAGCACAGGACAGGAAGCGGCGCACATGGCATTCTCCTGAAATCATCTGCAATGAGGAACAGCGCCATCATGGCACAGTACATCTATACCATGAATCGGGTGAGCAAGATCGTGCCTCCCAACCGCTTTATCCTTCGAGAGATTTCCTTGTCCTTTTTCCCCGGCGCCAAAATCGGTGTGTTAGGTCTGAACGGGGCGGGCAAATCTACCTTGCTCCGCATCATGGCGGGCATCGATCGGGAGATCGAAGGGGAAGCCCGTCCCCAGCCGGGGATTCGGATCGGTTATTTGCCTCAGGAACCTCAGCTCGATCCTAGCAAGGATGTGCGGGGCAATGTGGAAGCAGCTTTTGCCCCGATCCGGGCGGCTTTAGAACGCTTGGATGCAGTCTACGCCGCCTATGCAGAGCCGGATGCGGACTTCGACGCTCTGGCCAAAGAGCAGGCGGAATTGGAGAATCTGATCGAAGCCAGCGATGGGCACAATCTGGAACACGCATTAGAGGTGGCGGCGGAGGCCCTGCGTTTGCCTCCCTGGGAAGCGGATGTAACGCGGCTCTCCGGCGGCGAGCGGCGCCGGGTGGCCCTGTGCCGCCTGCTGCTCGCCAAGCCGGATATGCTCTTGTTGGATGAGCCCACTAACCATCTGGATGCGGAATCCGTGGCTTGGTTGGAACGCTTTTTACAAGAATACCCGGGCACAGTGGTCGCCGTTACCCACGACCGCTATTTCCTGGACAATGTGGCGGGCTGGATCTTGGAATTGGATCGGGGGCAGGGCATCCCCTGGAAGGGGAACTATTCCTCTTGGCTGGAACAGAAGGAAGCGCGATTGGAACAAGAGCAGAAACGGGAAGCCGCTCGGATCAGAGCCATGAAGCATGAACTGGAATGGGTGCGCGCCAATCCCAAGGGCCGCCATGCCAAAAATAAAGCCCGGTTGGCTCGATTCGAGATCCTGCAATCTCAGGAATTCCAGGCTCGCAATGAAACGAACGAGATCTATATTCCCCCTGGCCCTCGCCTGGGGGATCTGGTCGTCGAAGCCCGAGCACTGAGAAAAGCCTACGGAGATCGATTGCTCTACGAGGAACTTTCCTTCCAGCTGCCCAAGGGGGCCATCCTAGGAATCATCGGACCCAATGGGGCGGGGAAGACCACCTTGTTCCGCATCCTCACTGGGCAGGAACAACCGGATGGGGGGGAACTGCGCATCGGGGAAACCGTGAAGATCGCCTATGTGGATCAACAGCGGGATGCGCTAGATGACAACAAGACCGTCTGGGAGGAGATTTCCGGCGGGGCGGATCAGATCATCGTGGGTCGTTATGAAATGCCCTCTCGGGCCTATTGCAGTCGGTTCAACTTTCGAGGACCAGATCAGCAGAAACGCATCGGCGATCTTTCCGGAGGGGAGCGGAATCGGGTACATCTGGCCAAGCTGCTCAAGAGCGGTGGCAATTTACTCTTGCTCGATGAGCCCACTAACGATCTAGATGTGGAAACCCTGCGGGCCCTGGAAGAAGCCCTGTTGGCCTTCCCGGGCTGCGCTATGGTCATCAGCCATGACCGCTGGTTCCTGGATCGCATCGCTACCCATATCCTCGCCTTCGAGGGGGATTCGAAGGTTACTTGGTTCGCTGGGAACTATGCGGAGTACGAGGCAGACCGCCATCGCCGCTTGGGCACCGATGCGAATCAGCCCCATCGGATCAAATATCGTCGTCTGAAGGGTTGATGCGGCGTCTTGTGCTAAGGTGCGAGACATATCCACAGAGGAGCGAAGGCAGATGACTTCCATTCAGGTCAATATCGGCGATCATACCAGCCCCATTGTCAGTCCTTACCGGTATATGCCCTGGCCCCAGTCAAAGCGACGTTTGATCAACTGGGCGCGGTGGAAAGCCAAATGGATTGCGAGAACCATGCCCTCGGCGGACGCCTATTTCCGCACCCTGCCGGATGGCAGATCCCTGACCGACCTCTTGCACGATCGTTCCATCTGGATCAATTACAGCCCTACTATGCCCTATTATGGGGAATCCGTCTTGAGCGGTAAGGAACTCTGCATCTCAGAAAGATCCTGTAGGATCGGCCGATGGACCGTGCTGGGCACCTTGATTCATGAGCTCGCCCACATCAATGGGGCGCCCGGTGGTCATAGCAAACAGGCGGAGGAAGCCTTGCTGCATACTGGTTTGGGCAAGCTGTCCGAGAAGATTTCGGGGATCGATGATCCCAATACGCCCTATGATCCCGACATCGAGGGTTAGCTCCATGCGTTTGCTCTACGGATTATTGCTAGGGTTATATCTTTCCAATGTCTGGGGCAGTGCGCCGGCATCCTCGGTGCGCTGGCAAGCGAGTGAGGGTGTTGTGCAGGGTATGATCGCCCGCTTGGTCGCCTCGGATGTGCAGTCAGATGCCCACGATCCGAACCGCATCGCCGGCTTTCGGATTGTGCCGGGTTCCGGACGACCTTTAGATCCGGATCTACTCGCCGATCTGGTGCACTGGTTGCGGGCAGAGGATGGCTTTATCGAGGGCCTTGCGAGGCGCTGCCGCCGGGATCAGGCCGTTGGCTTCCGGTTGCAGCGGCAGATCGAGGGACAGATGAGCACTGCGGAAATCGCCGTGGATTTTCCCTGCAATGCCTTGTTTCTGCGCGTGCTTGGCCCGGGGAGTCCTCGAACCGCCTATTGTTTCTTTGATCCCTCTCGGGCGGACTTGCTCGCCATCGTGACCCGAGCACTGGGGAAGGATTGGCTGGAACAACCATGAACGATTTTTCCCTATTGTTGGATCGCCTGATGGAACTCCTGGATCGGCTGGAAAACCTATTGCCGCCGGCCCCTAAGCAGACAGACTGGCAACAACAAGCCTTTCGCTGGCGCAAACTGGGGACCAGGGGTTATCTACAGAGCATTCCCCACCCCCATTGCCTATATTGGGAAGATCTCCTCTGCATCGAGGAACAGAAGGCAACGATCCTGCGCAACACGCAACGGTTTCTCACCGGAAATCCGGCAAACAATGCGCTGCTCTGGGGTTCTCGGGGCACTGGAAAATCTTCCCTCGTCAAGGCGCTGTTCCAGCGCTTTCGAAATCAGGGATTGCGCCTCATCGAAGTGGATAAGGAAGATCTGGTCGATTTGCCGGAGATTCTCGCGATCATCCAGGATCGCCCCGAACGCTTCCTGCTCTTTTGCGACGATCTTTCCTTCGGTGCAGGGGAATCCCAGTACAAGACCCTGAAAGCAGTTTTAGAAGGTTCCCTCAGCGCGGTTCCGGAGAACCTATTGATCTACGCTACCTCGAACCGCCGCCACTTGCTGCCGGAATTTCAGGGAGAGAACCAGGAGGCCCGTTGGGTCGACGGAGAACTTCACCCGGGAGAAACCGTGGAAGAAAAGATCTCCCTTTCCGACCGCTTTGGACTCTGGGTTGCCTTCCATCCCTTCACTCAAGAGCAATATCTCAAGATGGTCCGGCACTGGATCGAACGGCTCGGGGGGCGCCCGGAGGAGGAAATAGAAACTTGGCAGAAAAAAGCCCTGCAATGGGCGCTTACCCGCGGTTCTCGCAGCGGTCGCACCGCTTGGCAGTTCGCTCGGGATTGGGTCCAACTACCCGTGCAGACTGCCTAGCCGTGAACCGGCTGCCCCATGGGAATCTCTGTAACCGTGCTCTCAGTAATGCTGCACATACAGCGGATAAAGCACCTTTTCTTCCTTCTGAATCCGCTGGGTTAAGATCGAACCGACGGTTTCTAAATCCTTGGCGAAGTGGGCGGCTAAGTCTCTGTCAACACCGATCGCCTCATACTTTCGCAGGAAATTCATGGCGGATCGTCCGATCCCCTCCATTTCCCGACGCAAGTCCCGCATCAACTCATAGTTCATGTCATCGCACGCCAGGGCATGCTCTAGATAAACATAGAGGCGGATATTCTCTGTGAGCAGGTGGCTTTGCAGCGCGCTGCGGAATTGGGATAAGAATTTTGATGTCCGCCGATAATCCCCTTCTTCGAAACTCTTTTGAATGTCGCTGAAGATCTTCAACAATTCTTTATGCTCAGCTAAGAGCTGATCGATGAGATCCGGGCTGTACCGGATCTCGGTCCCCGGGGCAGAATATTCTGAGGAATCGGAACCCTCGCGTTTCTTCCGTTTAAACAGGTCAAACAACATGATGAAACTCCTCGCAGGTGGTTGCTGTATCTCGGCAGGGTCTTGACTGTTTCGGGCAACCGCTGATCCTCCCAAGAGAAGTATAGCGCCTTATCCCATACTTTTCATGATGCTATTGTGGTGAGTGCGCGGATCCGCTTGAGAAAAGAGCGGCGCATTCGAAATCATACCCCTCTATATAGGTTGCTGATTTCCTTGTACAAGCGTTGCCGAGATCAACTTAGGGGAAGGGCCGAGCAGTAGCGCCGAATGCGAATGGCAGCTTCCCGACAATCTTCTAGGGAAGCCACTAAAGCCATGCGAACCCGTCCTGCCCCCGGATCGCAGTCCCCCACCTTGCGGGACAGATAACTGCCTGGCAGGAGTGTCAGATTTTCCCGGGCGAAGAGTCCTTGCACAAAACTTGGATCGGGCTGAGGGGTCTTGATCCAAAGATAAAAGCCCGCTTCCGGGCGGTACACCGGCAAGACCTCGGCCAACATCTCCAACACGACTTGAAACTTTTCCCGATACTGGCGGCGGTTCTCGATCACATGGGTTTCATCCCGCCAGGCGGCCAGGCTCGCATACTGGTGGTGCAAGGGCATGGCGCAGCCGTGGTAGGTGCGGTACTGAAAGAAACGCGCTAGCACTCGGGCATCTCCCGCTACGAAGCCAGACCGTAATCCGGGGGCATTGGAACGCTTGGATAAGCTGTGGAAAACCAGGCAATTCCGGTAGTCCCGATGTCCCATGGCCGCCGCCGCTTGCAGCAAGCCTGGTGGCGGCTTGGATTCTTCGAAATAGAGTTCCGAATAGCATTCATCGCTGACGATGAGGAAATCATATTCTGCCGACAGCCGGATGAGCTGTTGCAGCTTTTCCAAGGGAATCACCGCGCCGGTGGGATTGCCCGGCGAGCACAGATAGAGGAGTTGGCAGCGCGCCCAGACCTCTGGTGCCACGGCTTCGAAATCCGGCAAAAATCCTGTCTCTTCCAAGCAGGGCAGATAATGGGGTTCCGCGCCGGCGAGCAGGACCGCCCCCTCATAGATCTGATAAAAGGGATTAGGTAGGAGCACCAAGGGCTTTGGCTTGGGATCGATCACGGTTTGCGCGATGGCAAACAATCCTTCTCGGGTGCCATTGAGAGGCAGGATCTGTGTTTCCGGATCCAGGCTTTCCGCAGGTAACTGAAACCGACGCTGGAGCCAATCCGCAATGGCACGGCGCAGGGCGGGCAACCCTCGAGTGGTTGGGTAGGTGGCGATCTGGGAGAGATGGGCCGTCAAGGCCTCGGAAAGGATCGCGGGTGGGGAGTGTTTGGGCTCGCCGAGGGATAGGATCAGAGGCTTCAGCCATTCAGGGGGTCGGATGCCCGCCTTGAGCTTTGCCAGTTTTTCAAAGGGATAAGGTTGCAATCGATCCAGATCTGAACGCATCCGGTTTCCGCTCCCGCGCTACTCCAAACCCTTAGTATACTGAAGCCATACCCATGGGGAGCTAATGCCATGGAACTGATCCGAGAGCTCATCCCGCTGCAGAGCGCCGTTCAGGCTTGGCGACGTCGAAATCAATGCATTGCCTTGGTGCCTACCATGGGCAACCTGCACGAAGGGCATCTCAGCTTGGTGCGGGAGGCGAAGCGCATTGCAGAACGGGTGGTGGTCAGCCTGTTTGTCAATCCCCTGCAGTTCGGCCCTGCAGAGGACTTTTCCGCCTATCCCAGAACCTTAGCAGCGGATCGCGAAGTCCTGATCACAGAAGGAGTAGATCTTCTGTTCGCACCGGCAGTGCAAACCCTTTATCCCAATGGACAAGCGGAACAAACCCTCGTAGTGGTGCCTCCCAGCCTTTCGGAAATCCTCTGCGGTGCAAGCCGTCCCGGTCATTTCACCGGCGTGGCTACCGTGGTTTGCAAGCTCTTCCACTTGGTGCAGCCGGACATCGCCCTGTTCGGTGAAAAGGATTTTCAGCAACTCCTGGTGATCCGGCGCATGGTGGCAGATCTCAATCTACCCGTCATCATCCAGGGAATGCCCACGGTGCGGGAACCCGACGGATTGGCTCTGAGTTCCCGGAATGCCTATCTGACCGAAGCGGAACGAGCCATCGCCCCCGAACTCTATCGAACCCTGCTCCGCAGCATCGACCGATTTCAACAGGGGGACTCCCTGCCCTCGGTCGAGCGAAAGGCCTTGGCAGAACTGGAGGCATTGGGTTTCCAACCGGATTATGTGCAGATCCGCCGGCAACAGGATCTGGGCAGGCCGAAGCCCGATGATAACGCCCTCATCATCCTAGGCGCGGCGCGATTAGGTAAAGCGCGCTTGATCGATAATCAATGTTTTCTGAGGGCGGAATGAAAGAGGCGCGTCGGGTCATCTCTCCCTCCTGGCAGGGCGCAGCAGAGACTAGGAATTCATCTCGCTTTCGCAGGAAGGATGAGGAGAACGCAGAGACGAGCTGGAATCCCGAGGAGTTAAGGAACGATAAATCCGCGGCTGGTTTCTCGTCATTTCTAGCTTTCAAAGAAGAACCCCGCTAGAGATTCGTGTCTCGACGCGACGAAAGGAAAAAACATACTTCCCCGAACGTCGTTCTCATTCACCAAGGTTTGTAACGCAACCCTGGGATTTGATCCACTTCGAAGGCCTTGGGCAGGTTGTGGAGGAAAGTTTCCAGTTCGTCTCGGTTCATGAATTTGCCGTAGGAGGCTTTGGCTGCATCCAGGGGCAGTTCCACCCAGAATTGCCCAGGGGCTTCGCCCTGGAGAATCTGCAAGACCCGCGCTTCTTCATCCAATAGACCGATGTAATCCTCGGGTCCCAAACGGTCTAGAAGTTCCTTCAACCCCTGCATATTCATCTCCAACGGATGGAGGGAGGAAACAACGTGATCGGAAAGTCCATAAAACACTTGATAGCGCAAGGGAATGCCCTCCTCTCAATCTTCAACCTTGGGTATATTGGCAGGGGTCCAGAACCTTTTCCAATCGGGGGAACGCCATGTTTACCGGCATCATTCAAGCGGTGGGTACTGTGCGCAGCCTGCGCAACCAAGGGGAGGATCTGCGCCTAACCATCGATACGGGGAAGCTTTCCCTGCAGGAAGTTGCCCTGGGGGAAAGCATTGCGGTCAACGGGGTTTGCCTCACGGTGGTGGCGATTCAGGGAGATCAGTTTCAGGCGGATGTTTCTCAAGAAACCCTTTCCTGCACGACCTTGGGGAAGCTGCATCCGGGCAGCCAGGTCAATCTAGAACGGGCCTTGACCCTCGCCACGCCCCTGGGGGGGCATCTGGTGAGCGGTCATGTGGACGGCTTGGGAACCATTCTATCGCGCACTCAGGCGGGCCGTTCCCAGCGATTTCGCGTGCAGGCACCGGAAGCCCTCGCCCGCTATATCGCCCCCAAGGGGAGCATCTGCGTGGACGGGGTGAGCCTGACGGTGAACGAGGTGTCCGGCAGCGTCTTTTCCCTGAACCTAGTCCCCCATACCTTGCAGGAAACCCTCTTCGAGACTTACCAACCTGGGGATTGGGTTAACTTGGAAGTGGATCTGATCGCCCGCTATCTGGAGCGCCTGTTGCTGGGACCTCGGGAAGAACAGAATTCAGCCCGCCCGATCAGTGCGGAATTCCTCAAACAGCACGGCTTTTTGAAATAGGACCGCCCTACCATCGCAGGGCATCGGCCGTTCCCTGGGGTACACTGTCCCCTTTCCTTCGCGTGGAACGATCCCATGAAACTTTCCGATGTGGATCCCCTGTTCATGCCCGCTGCCATCGCCCTGTTCGGTGCCAGCGATCATCAGGAATCCTTGGGCGGGCTGCTCTATCGGAATCTCAAGGCAGGCGGGTTTCCCGGCCCCTGCTTCCCCATCAATCCCAACGATGAATCCGTGGGCGGCGAGCCGAGCTATAAGAATCTGGAATCCCTGGGGGAACATGTAGATCTGGCCTTGATCGCCACTCCTGCCCCCACGATACCGGACATCTTGGAGCAGTGCGGGGCCAATGGGGTGAAAATGGCGGTGGTCTATTCCGCCGGATTTGCGGAGCAGGGGGAAGCCGGTGCGGCCCTGCAAGAACGCCTCATCGAGATCGCCCGTCGCCAGCGCATCCGACTGCTCGGCCCCAACACCCTGGGTATCCTGCGACCCCAACACCGGCTAAATGCTACCTTCGGCACCGTGTCCGCCCTCGCCGGCAATGTGGCGCTGGTCTCCCAGTCCGGCGCCGTGTGCAGCGCCATGCTGGACTGGGCGAATGCGCGGCAGATCGGCTTCTCCGCAGTGGTATCCCTGGGGGCGGCTGCGGATGTGGACTTCGGGGAGATCTTGGATTTCCTCGCCCTGGATATTCACACCCAGAGCATTTTGCTCTATGTGGAAGGGGTGCGGGATGCGCGTCGGTTCATGAGCGGCTTGCGGGCAGCGGCCCGCCTCAAGCCGGTGATCGTGGTAAAGAGCGGCCGTTTCCCCGCCGGCTCTCGGGCGGCGAAATCCCATACCGGTGCTTGGGTCGGCTCTGCGGAAGTCTTTCGGGCGGTCATGGAACGGGCGGGAGCCGTGCAGGTGGAAGCTTTGGATCAGCTCTTCGCCGCCGCTCAGGTCTTCGGCACCAACAAGCGGCTGGCGGGGGATCACATCGCCATCTTGACCAATGGGGGCGGGCCCGGGGTGTTGGCCGCAGATCGGGCTGTGGAACGCGCCCTCAATCTAGCGGAATTCCGCAAGGAAACCGATGAGCGCTTGCGCCAGTTGTTGCCGGAAGGTTGGTCTCGGGGCAATCCGGTGGATGTGTTGGGAGATGCGAAGCCCGAAACCTTCGCCGGTGCCCTGTCCTGCTGTCTGGAAGATCCCCAGGTGGACGGGGTGCTAGCCCTTTTCGCGCCCCTCGCCCTGAGCCAACCCGAGGAAACGGCGGAACAGGTCATCGCCCTGGCCAAGCAACATCGAAAACCCGTGCTCGCCTGTTGGATGGGGGCGGAGCAGGTGGAAGCCGCGAACGAGCGCTTTGCGGAAAACCGCGTGCCCCATTTCGACACGCTGGAACAGGCGGTGGACGCCCTGGCCTATCTGGCCATCCATTACCGCAATCAAAAGTTGCTCATGCAGTACCCACCCCCCCTGTCCGAGCGCCATAATCCCGATGTGGAAGGGGCACGCCTCATCATCGAAGGGGTGCTTGCCGAGGGCCGGAAAACCCTGGGCGTTATCGAAGCGAAGGCAGTGCTCTCGGCTTTCCGCATTCCTGTCTGTCCGGCAGTGGCGGCGCGCACGCCCAATGAGGCCCTCATGGCGGCCCAGACCCTGGGCTTTCCGGTGGTCATGAAGATCCATTCTCCGGATATCGATCATAAATCCGACGTGGACGGGGTGCGCCTGAACATCACCAATTCTCAGAGCGTGCGCCGCACCTTTGTGGAGATGATCGAGCATGCGAAGAAACTGCGGCCGGAGGCGCGCATCGAAGGGGTGATCGTGGAACCTATGGTTTCCAGCCGCGCCGCGCGGGAGCTCATGATCGGCGTGGTGCGGGATTCGGTCTTCGGGCCCGTCATCAGCTTTGGGGCAGGGGGCGCGGAGGTGGAAGTGCTGGAAGATCATGCGGTCGCCTTGCCCCCCCTCAACGATTTCATCATCAATACCCTGATCGATCACACCCGAGTATCGCGGTTGCTGGGCGCCTTCCGGCAGATGCCTCCCATGAACCGGCGGGCCCTGGCGCGCGTTCTTCAGCGGGTTTCGGAAATGGTCTGCGAACTGCCGGAGATCCTCGAGATGGATATCAATCCCCTCATGGGCAACGACCGGGAGGTGATCGCCCTGGATGCCCGAATTCGCGTCCAGTACCGTCCGCCCCAGATGCCCCCCTACGGGCACATGGCCATTCATCCCTATCCCGCCCATCTCATCGAACGCATCCAACTGCCGGATGGCACGGATCTGATCATCCGGCCCATCCGTCCGGAAGATGCCCAGATGGAACAATCCTTTGTGCGGGGCCTTTCGGAACAGAGCCGCTATTTCCGGTTCATGCAGGCCATCAAGGAGTTGAGCCCGGAAATGTTGGTGCGCTTCACTCAGATCGACTATGACCGAGAAATGGCCTTCATCGGGGTGGTGGAACAACCGGAAGGGGAAGTGCAAGTGGGCGTGGCTCGGTACATGGCTCGCCCAGGCGGAGAGGTCTGCGAATTCGCCATCGTGGTCGCCGATGCCTGGCGAAATCGGGGCATCGGGGCTCGGCTCATGCGGGCCCTGATGCAGAACGCGCGGGAGCGGGGATTCCGCATCATGGAGGGGGAGGTGCTCAGCGCTAACACCCGCATGTTGTCCCTCGCGAAGTCCCTGGGCTTCCGCATACACACGGATCCCCAGGATCCAGGCATCAAACGAGTGGAAAAGCTGCTCTGATGGGACGGTTTCTCGGCTTAGTACTCCTCTGCGGGATCCTGTTCGGCAATGTTCAGGCAGCAACGCCCCTGACCCTCGCCTTTGCCCCCAATCCAGGGCTTCCTTCCCTGAAAGAAGCACTGTCTGCCCAAGGCATGCAAATCGCTCTCTTCGATGTCCAAGCACCGGAAAGGGTGCTGCGCCTGCATGAACAGACGCCCGAACAACTGATCCCCCTTTATGCACCCAGCCCCGAGCCCTATGGCTGGCAGTTTCAGCCCGCGTTAGTGGACGCAACCCGCCAAGCTGTTCAACAGCATCCTTATCGGGGGATCTGGCTGCCCTTGCTGGGGGATTTTGCCCCCCGCTGGCGAGAAAATCCGGTGCTGCGGGGGATCCTAGCCCTGGGCGGTGCCTATGATCTCCCCCTGCTGCTCTGGATGGATCAACGCCAGCCGGAACCCCTGCTTTCCCTCTGCCGCGGGAATCCGGGCAATCGCTTTCTCCTCATCAATCCCTTCCTCGATCCCGCCCAGGTTGCGGGGTTGCTCCGACGCTGTCCCAAGCTCTGGATCGGTCTGACCGGACCCGGCTGTTTTGGCAAACAGCCTCCCTATCTGAATGACCAAGGCCAACTATCCCCCGATTGGGCCGATCTGATCGCACGCAATCCCCGACGCTTTCTGCTCGGCGCCACTCCTTCGGAATCCGCTGACTTGGCAGGCATCGGCCAATTCCATCGCCGTTGGACCCAAGCTCTTTCCTCTGAGCAGCGCGCGGCGCTGCTGGGGGAAAATGCTCGGGCCTTGTTTACCTCCCGATTTCCCGGCCCTGCGCAGCCGGCAGCCCAGCCCGAAGCATGGCTAAGCGAATGAAATTTTCCTTTGTCCACCTCCATCTACACACGGAATACTCCCTCTCAGACGGTTTGTTACGCATTCCCAGCCTGATCGAAGCCACAGTAGCCGCTGGCTTTCCCGCCCTCGCGGTGACCGATCAAGCCAATCTGTTCTGCCTGGTGCGTTTCTACCGGGCCGCCTTGTCCGCTGGCCTCAAACCCATCGCTGGAGCAGAACTCTGGGTCCAGAATCCCGAGGCCCCGAACCGGCCGGATTGCTTGGTGTTGCTCGTGCAGAACCAGCGAGGCTATAGAAACCTCTGTCGGCTCATCACCCGTAGCTATCTAGAGGGGCAGGAGAACGGCCTGCCCCAGGTACAGCGAAACTGGATTGCCGAACAGGCTGAGGGCCTCATCGCCCTGTCCGGCGGTCCTTCGGGGGAGATCGGGCGGTTGCTCCTGGCGGATCGGGAAGCGGAAGCGGCGCAACAGTTAGATCGCTGGCTTTCAATTTTTCCTGACCGTTTTTATCTGGAACTGATCCGCACCGGTCGGGAGGGGGAGGAAACATGCATTCAAGGCAGCTTGGCCCTGGCCAGTGCCAAGGGGGTGCCGGTGGTGGCCACTAACGATGTGCGCTTCCTGCGGCAGGAGGATTTTGAAGTCCATGAGGTGCGGGTCTGCATCCATCAGGGCGCTATCCTGGAAGATCCCCGCCGACCCCGCCCCTATAGCCCGCAACAATATCTGCGCACACCGGAGGAAATGGAGCAGCTGTTCGCGGAGCTGCCTGCTGCCCTGGAAAACAGCCTGGAGATCGCCAAGCGGTGCAACCTGGAATTGCGCTTGGGCAAGCCCTGTCTGCCCGCCTTCCCCGCCCCCGAGGGTAAGGACGCGGAAACCTTTCTGATCGAGGAAGCCCAAAAGGGGCTGGCGGCCCGCTGCGACCCGGTGCCAGATGCCTATGCGGAGCGGTTGCAACGGGAACTTTCCGTCATCAATTCCATGGGCTTCGCCGGCTATTTTCTCATCGTCGCCGACTTCATCCGCTGGGCGAAGGCACAGGGCATTCCCGTGGGGCCCGGGCGGGGATCCGGTGCCGGTTCTCTGGTGGCCTATGCCTTACAGATCACAGATCTGGATCCCATCCGATACGACCTGTTGTTCGAACGCTTCCTCAATCCAGAGCGGGTTTCCCTGCCGGATTTCGATGTGGATTTCTGCATGGAACGGCGGGATGCAGTCATCGAATATGTGGCGGAGCGCTACGGGCGGCGATCCGTGTCCCAGATCATCACCTTCGGCACCATGGCGGCAAGGGCCGTGGTGCGGGATGTGGGTCGGGTGCTGGGCTATCCCTACGGCTTTGTAGACCGCATCGCCAAGATGGTGCCTCCGGATCTGGACATGACCTTGGCCCGGGCCTTGACGGAGAGCGAGGAATTGGCGCGCGCCTATGCGGAAGAAGAGGAAGTGCGGGCTATTCTGGATCGGGCCAAGCAGTTGGAGGGCATCGCCCGAAACGCGGGCAAGCACGCGGGTGGCGTGCTCATCGCGCCCGGGGATCTTCAGGATTTCATGCCCCTGTACTGCGAGCCCGGCGGAAAGAATCTGGTCAGCCAGTACGACAAGGACGACGCCGAGCAGATCGGTCTGGTGAAGTTCGATTTCTTGGGGTTGCGGACCCTGACCATCATCGATTGGGCTTGCAAAACTATCAATGAAGCGCGGCAGAAACAGGGGTTAGCGCCCCTCGATATCGCTCAGATCGATCTGCAAGATCCCAAGGCCTTCGAACTCCTCCAGCGCGGTGAAACTACCGCCGTGTTCCAGCTGGAATCCCAGGGCATGAAGGATCTGATCCGCAGGCTGCGGCCGGACAGTTTTGAAGAGATGATCGCCCTGATGGCCCTGTTCCGACCTGGCCCCCTGCAAGCAGGCATGGTGGATGATTACATCGCGCGCAAGCACGGGGAAGCACCCGTCCGCTATCCCCATCCCGATCTGGAACCCGTGCTAAAACCCACCTACGGCATCATCCTCTATCAGGAACAGGTGATGCAGATCGCCCAGATACTGGCGGGTTATAGCTTAGGCGGGGCGGACCTCCTGCGCCGGGCCATGGGAAAAAAGAAACCGGCGGAGATGGCGAAGCAGCGCGATCGCTTCTTAGAAGGGGCCCTGGCCCGCGGCGTGCGGAAGGAGACTGCCCAATCGATCTTTGATCTCATGGAGAAATTCGCCGGCTATGGATTCAACCGCTCTCACAGTGCTGCCTATGCCCTAGTCTCTTATCAAACCCTCTGGCTCAAGGCCCATTATCCCGCTGCGTTCATGGCGGCGACCCTCTCCGCCGACATGGATCACACAGATAAGGTGGTGGGCCTGGTGGAGGAATGTCAGTCCCTAGGCTTGCAGGTGAAGCCTCCAGACATCAACCGCTCCGAAAAACACTTTACCTTGCTGGACGATCGCACCATTTTGTACGGGCTAGGGGCTATCAAAGGGATCGGGGCCGCCGCTCTGGAATCCCTGGTCCAGGCCAAAAAAGACCAAGGGCCCTTTCGGGATCTCTGGGATCTGTGCCGCCGCATCGATGCCCAGAAGGTCAATCAACGGGTCTTCGATGCCCTGATCCGCTCCGGTGCCCTGGATGCCCTGGGAGAGAATCGGGCCAGTCTGTCGAATCAACTGCCCCTCGCCCTGCGGGCGGCGGAACAGCATCGGCGCCAGCGGGCTTTGGGGCAAGCGGATCTCTTTTCCCCGGGAGAAGCGCAAAGTCCGGCTTGGGATCCCCAACACACCCAGCAGACCTGGGAAGAATGGGAAGCATTCGAGCGCCTGCAGGGCGAGAAGGCCACCTTGGGCCTGTACTTCAGCGGCCATCCTATGGATCCGTTTCGAGAGGAATGCCAGATCCTGGCGGGTGGCTCCATCGGTACCCTGCTGAAGGCTGGGGTCGAGCGGGAGGCATGCGCCTGCTTGGGATTGGTGGCACGCCTGCGCCATAAGCGGGGCAAGCAGGGCAAGATGGCCTCCTTAGTGCTGGAAGATTGGAGCGGCAAGCTGGAAACCCTGATCTTTTCGGAGCTGTATGAAAGCGTGCGCGACTTGCTCGAACTGAATCAGATCCTGTTGGTTCGGGGCAGCCTCCGCGCAGGGCGTTATCAAAACGAATGGTCCCTGCGGGCCACCGAAGTGCAGACCCTCGCCCAAGCGCGGGAACAGCGAGCGGATCACCTGTTGTTGCACTTCGATGGGCGGGATTCGGAAACCAGCGTTCGGGAACGGGTCCAGCAGTTGGCGGAGAGCCTCAGGCCCTACCGGGCGGGCCGATTGCCCATTCAGATGATCTATCGGGCTTCCGGCGCATCCGGTCGGCTGCGCTTCGGAAAGGACTGGTGCATCCGACCGGAAGAATCCCTGCTCAAAGCCCTGCGCGGCCTCTTGGGGAAAGATGCGGTGCAGGTGGTTTATGCATCTCGCCAAGCCTTTTGAATTACAATTCACCGATATCTTTCACCCAATTGGATTCCACCCATGCGCTTCTTGTTTTGCTTCTGGCTTCTCTTCAGTGCGGCCGCGCTGGCGGATTCGCCTTTACAGGTGCCCATTCCGGGCAAGCAATCCATCCTCCGGGTGGGGGCGCTGCCCGATCCGGTCAATGACCGGAACCGCGCCATCGCCCAGATGCTGTTCAATGGATTGAACGGCGATCGGGCGCAGCTCCAACAGGCCAGTGAGGCCCTAGATCCCCTGATCGATACGGAAAACTTGGGGGGCAGTTATTCCGCCCTCTCTTGGATCGTTCATATGCTGCGCACGCCAGAGGCGGACCGCAGCATCTATCTCAAGAATCCCTTGGATCAACATTATGCGGATTTCTTCTTCGCCAATGAGTACGCCCATCTCAAGGAATACTTGCAGCGGAAGTTCGGGATCAACGATTTCCGGCCCACAGACCCGGAAAAACACATTCCCCGCACTCAGTTTTTGGAAGATCTGATCCTCTTCAACAATCCGGCCCGCGCCCGCTGGGATCCCGTGGATGAAGTGATGGCAGTGCTCAGGAGCCTGGACCTCCAGGGGAAACAGGTCATCGACATCGGCGCGGGATTCGGTTTCTACAGCTACCGCTTGGCTCAATTGGTGGGAGACAAGGGCAAGGTCTATGCCATCGATACCTCGGAACCCGCCGTCGCGGAGCTGAAGAAGATGGTGAAACAGTACGATCTAGGCCCTATCGAAGCGCGATTGTCCACGGAAGAGGATGTGAAGGTGCGGGAACTCACGGATCTGGCCTTCATCGCTTCCCTCTATCATGTGCTCTACGCCTGGAGCACCAACAACAAGCGGGATGCTTTCATCGAATCCTTGCGGAAGACCCTGCGCCCAGGGGGCTATCTGGTGATCCTGGACAACCACTTCAATCAGGGGCATGAGCTGCACAGCAGCTATATCGATCCGAACTTTGCCATCGCGCAGCTCTTCTATTACGGCTTTGAACTCCAGCGTTATGAGCCCTTGGGAAAGCGCCGCTATCTGCTGATCTTCCGGAAGGGCGAGCCGGGCCAGATCCCGCCCCCTGCCTTTGTTGAGGTAAGAGAGCCATCGAAGACTATCCCCATCGAGGACAGCCGTTCGGCGGTGCACATCGGCAGCTTGGATTCCTTCGACATCACGCCGCCCGGGATCAAAGCGGCGGAAAACCTCTATCAAGCTGTGGAGGCAGGAGATCGGGAAGCAGCCAAGGAAGCCATCGCCATCTACGATGAGATCATTCCTAAGGAACACTTCGGGGGGGAGTACACTGCTTTGCGCTGGCTCGCCCGCTATCTCATCGCCTCGCCGGCAGAACAGAAAAAGATGACGGAAGATCCCCTGGTGGCGGCGTTTCGGGATTATCTCCTGGATCAGGACGGGGAGCGGATCAAGTTCTTCCTCGCTCGGAAGTACAAGCTGGGCAAGGAACCCCTGACCGCAGCGGAAGCCATGGATGAAAAAAACCGTCAGATCGGCATCGTTCGGCGGCAATCTCTGGAGGATTTCATCCTATTCAACAACCCGGCCCGAGAGGAATGGGAAAAGTCCTCGGAGATTCTGGCGCACACCCCCATTCATCCAGGGGATACAGTGATCGATGTGGGCAGCGGCCCGGGCTATTATTCCTTTAAGTTTGCCAAACTCGTGGGGGAGTCAGGCCGGGTTTACGCCCTGGACACGAAGAAACCCCATGTGGATTACATTCAATCTCTCGTGAAAAAGTGGCGGATTGAGAATCTCTTCGCCCAGGTGTCTTCTACCGATGGCTTGGGATTAGACGATCTCCAAGGGCAGGCGGATCTGGTGTTCCTGTGTTCCCTCTACCACATCCTCTACGGCGTGTCCTCGGTGCAGGAGCGAGAGGGCATGCTGCGGGACATTCGCCAGGTGCTCAAGCCCGGCGGCAAGCTTCTGATCGTGGACAACGGGCCGGTGGAACAAAAGACGCTGCCCTATCACGGGCCCTATATCCGCAAGGAGCTCATCATCGCCCAGTTGGCGGAATACGGCTTCCAGCTCAAGGAATATCATCAGATCATTCCCCAGCGCTATCTGCTGCTGTTCGAGCCCATGCCCTCGGAGGAGTAAACCATGCAAAGTGCGCAACTCGCATTGCCCCTGAGCCTTGCTGCCCTGGTTCTCGCCGGGTTGAGCCTGGGATTGCAGTATTGGGCACCGGATCGGCAGCGAGAGGCTCCCCCCATCCAGGTGTCGAGCGCGCCGGAACCTGAACTACAGGCGCAAAGGCTGACAGAAGAACAGGAAGCGCCGGATCCACTGGCAGCGCAGGTTGCGCAATTGGAGCAACGGATCGTCCGCTTGCAGCGGTTGATTCAACAGATTCAGGCGGATCCAGCGCTGCCCTTCTGGAGCGATCCTGCCGGGGCGCTGACCCCGCAGGCATTGGAACAGCTGGGCAAGGAAGCGGCCAGCCGCGCCCGTTTTGAATCCCGCATGGCAGAACTGAATCAGCTGGCGGCGGAATATCGAGATAACGACTATCTCCGCTATGGGCCGGAGCGTTATCGGGAACTGGAAACCCTCTACCGCCAGGCCAAGCCCAAGCGGGGGCCCCAGTCTGAAGCAGATCGCAAAGCACAGGTTGCGGCCCTCAACCGGATGCAGGAAGAATTTCCCGAAGCCTATGAAACCGGCGTGGCGGTAGCGGAACAGGCCTTGCAGGAAGCCCTGAACGGGAACCTTTCCCAAGTGGAAGCCTATCTGCAAACCCTGTCGGAGACCCATCCCAACACCAACCTCATCACGGAGCAGGGACTGGAAGCCGTGCCCACTCTCCAGACCTTTTTAGCGCGGCAATATCTGGAACAAGGGCGCACGGAAGAGGCCGCCGCCATGGTGGATCAACTGGCACAGAACTATCCCGATAGCCTGATCGTGGAGCCAGGCCCAGGCAACGCCCCCAGCCCCCCCAAAACCGCCGCCGAGATCGCCGAGGAACTGCGCCAGCAGCTTTCGGAACAGAGTCTCCCCTAGCGCCGCCCCATGGATGCGAAATGGATCGGCATCGGCGCAGCCCTGGGTTCTGCTCTGTCCTGGGCGCTGGGCTCCGTACTGTTCCGCCGCCTGGGGGATTTCCTCCCGCCGGTCGCTCTGACCTTTGCCAAGGGGCTGGCGGGCGCGCTGCTGCTGGGCCTCGTCAGCCTGTTCTTGGGCTTTCAACCCTTGGAAGCGCGGGTCTGGGGATTGCTGATCCTCAGCGGGCTGCTGGGCATCGCCCTGGGGGATACCCTGTTCTTCCTGGCCCTCAACCGCTTGGGTGCCCATGTGGTGGTGATCCTCTTCACCCTGGGACAGGTGCTCACCCTGCTGTTGGCAGTCTTCTGGCTCGGGGAGCGCCCTCGGCCCCTGGATTGGGTGGGTATCACCCTCATTTTGCTGGGGGTTACCCTGGTGCTCTGGTACCGGATCGAGGGAGAAGAAGGCCGCACCCAGCTCGCCGGCATTGGATTCGGGTTGCTGTCCATTCTGGCCATGTCGGTTTCCATCATCATCGCCAAGGAAGCCTTGGAAACCGCAGGTTCCATCCAAGCGACCCTGGTTCGCATGCTGGCGGGCACCTTGGGGATCTTTCTGTTCAGCCAGTGGCGGGGCGGGCTGTTTTTCCAGCTGCAACCGCTGAGAGATCCTAAGGTATTCGGATTATTTCTGGGATCTGTCATCGTCGTCACCTTCGGGGGCTTTTGGCTGTCTCTCGCTGCCCTCGCCCATGTGGAGGTGAGCATCGCGAACACCTTGGGCGCCACAGAACCCCTGTTTGTTCTACCGCTCGCGGCTGTGCTCCTGAAGGAAAAGATCAGCCCACCGGCGATCTTCGGGGGACTGGCCAGCGCGTTGGGGATCCTGGCCATTGTGCTCTAGCGGTCTGCTAAACTGAAGAAAGCATCGCTGGAAGCAATCGGTGCTACCGCTGTCTTCGCCACAGGGAGAATGTATCTCATGAACGGTTCATCGGTTTCCCCTTGGAAACTCGCTGCGCTCGCCGGCCTGCTCTATGCGCCGGCCCTCTTTGCGGCGCCACCGCCCCCTCCAGGCCCCGGCGGGCCTCCAGGTCATGGAGATTGGGCCGTACCCTTCGCCCTGGATGTGCTGCGGGCGGTGGGCAATCCCTACTACTATCGCCCAGCGGGCCCGCCTTATGCACCCCCCCCCCATGATCCTTACTATGGGCCGCCGGAATACGGGCCCCCGGGCGGTCATCCGCCGCCTCACTATGGCCCACCCCATCCGCCCCCTTGGTAGAGGTTCGGGGCAGGGCAGCCCTGCGGGTGCTGCTCTGGTACTGGGGACGGCGTGGCGGGGGTGCGCACTATAGCTTGGCCCTCGCCCGCGCCCTCGCGCAGCGCCCTGCCTTGGAAATCCATCTCTCCACCTCCCGACAGTCAGAGGTTCGGAGCGCCTTTCGAAGCCTAGGCTTGCCCCATTTCGAGCTGGATACCTACCAGGGTCTTCCCTCCGCTCTCTGGAGCAGCCTTCGACTGCCCAAACGCCGCAGACAATTTCTCGATTATCTGGCAGAAAACCGGATCGATCTGGTGCTCTGCACCATGTGCCATCCCTGGAGCGGCCGGATTGCTGGAAAGATCCCGGTGCCCTATGTGCCCATCATCCACGATGCCCAACCCCATCTCGGAGACCGGCTCAGCGGCTGGCCCTGGCTCCTGCGCCAGACCACGCGACCGGCGACGGGGCTGATCTTTCTCACGGAACATGTGCGACAAGCCTTTCTCCAGCGATTTCCCTACGGGAGAAAGACTTGGGTAGTGCCCCATGGCCCCCTCCTGTTGCCCAGACCTCCAGCGCCTAAGCGAGGTCCCTTGCGCCGACTGC
>JALWWO010000009.1 GCA_027078745.1 Chromatiaceae bacterium | reverse complement strand
GCCCGGGGGCTGGTGGTGGGGGGGGTGGTGCTGCTGGTGGCCTATGGCTTTGCGGAACTGCGGATTCACAGCCTCCCCATCCTTCTGTTGACGCTGGTGCTCACCGCCATACTCTTCTCCCTGGGGGGGTTCATCAATGCCATCTATGCCAGAAGCTTCGATGACATCACCCTCATTCCCACCTTTGTGCTCACCCCTCTGACCTATCTGGGGGGGGTCTTCTATTCCATCGATCTGTTGCCGGACTTCTGGCAGCAGGTTTCCCGGTTCAATCCCATCCTGTACATGATCAATGCCTTCCGGTTCGGCTTCCTGGGCATCAGTGATATTCCCCTGTCCCAAGCCTTTGCCCTCATCCTGATTTGTATACTGGGCCTCGGTTGGTACAGTCTTCACCTGTTGAAACGCGGCGTTGGTATCAAGAGCTGATGAATACATCGAATTCCCGACCCCGGCGCAGTTGGTTTCGCCGTCTGCTCCGTTATGGGTTTTGGACCCTGAGCCTGCTGTTTCTGCTGGGCCTGGGCGCGCTGCTCCTCTACGCTTGGCAGCTGGATGCCCAGGTGCGGGAAAAGTTCGAGGGCAAGCGCTGGGCGCTGCCGGCGCGGGTCTATGCCCAGCCCTTGGAACTCTATGCGGGCTTGTCCCTGGAACCAGAGGATCTGGCCCAAGAACTGGAACGGCTCGCATACCGGCAGGAACCCAACCCCCAGCGCCCGGGCACTTATAAGCGGAAAGGAAATGAGTTCTGGATCCGCACCCGTGCGTTCCGGTTTTGGGATGGGGCGGAGCCGGAACGCTTCCTCCGGCTTCGATTCAAGGCGGGGCAGCTCATCAGCCTTCAGGATGAGGAAACCGGCGAGGATCTCCCCCTGGTGCGCTTGGATGCCGTTCTGATCGCCAGCATCTATCCCACCCACCATGAAGACCGCATCTTGCTGCGGGGCGATCAGCTGCCCCAATCCCTCATCGATACCCTCATCGCAGTGGAAGATCGGGCCTTCTTCCAGCATTTCGGCATCAATCCCATGGCGATCCTGCGGGCGATGGTGCACAACCTGCGGGCGGGCACTGTGGTAGAGGGGGGCAGCACCCTGACCCAACAGTTGGTGAAGAACTTTTATCTCACCCAGGAGCGCAGCCTCAAGCGCAAGCTCAACGAGGCCCTTATGGCATTCCTGTTGGAATTGCACTATTCCAAGATGGAGATCCTGGAAGCCTATGCCAACGAGATCTTTCTAGGTCAGGACGGCAATCGGGCGATCCATGGCTTCGGGCTGGCGAGCCGCTTCTATTTCAATCGGGATCTTTCGGAATTGAACCGCTCGGAAACCGCCCTGTTGGTCGCCCTCATCAAAGGACCTTCCTACTACGATCCCCGCCGCTTTCCAAAACGGGCCTTGGCGCGCCGGAATCTGGTGCTCGATCTGCTGAAGGAACAGGGGATTCTGGACGAAAAAACAGCGGAACAGGCTAAACAAGCGCCCCTGGGCGTGACAGCTGAGAAGGGCGGACGACCCAGCGGGGCCTATCCCGCTTTCTTGGATCTCGTGCGCCGTCAGCTGCAGCGGGATTATCGGGAAGAAGATCTGCGATCCGAAGGCCTGCGGATCTTCACCACCCTTTCGCCCAGGGTGCAGTCCAAGGCGGAACAGGTGGTGCGGGAACGCTTGCCCCAGCTAGAGCAGGCGCGCCATTTTCCGCCGGAGACCTTGGAAACCTCGGTGGTGGTGGTGTCCGCTGCCCAGGGGGAGGTGCTCGCCCTGCTGGGGGGACGCAACGCGGGCTATGCGGGTTTCAACCGTGCCTTGAACGCAATCCGCCCCATCGGTTCCCTCATCAAGCCGGTGATCTATCTCCGGGCGCTGTCCGATCCCGAACATTACAACCTGGCCACGCCCTTATCGGATCGACCGGTTCGCATTCGGGCGGGGGATGACTTTTGGACCCCGCAGAACTACGACCGCAGGACCCACGGCAATGTGCCCCTCTATAAGGCACTGGCCAAGTCCTATAACCTGGCCACCGTTCATCTGGGTCTGGAACTCGGTGTGGAGGAGGTGGTTCAGATGCTCGGCGCGCTGGGCGTGCAACGGCCCGTGCGACCCGTGCCCGCCCTGCTGTTAGGTTCCGTCTCCCTAGCACCCGTCGAAGTGGCTCAGGTCTATCAGACCCTCGCCGCCGGCGGCTTCCGTGCACCCCTGAAAACCATTCGGGAAGTGCTCGACGCGAAGGGCCGCCCCCTGAATCGCTATCCTCTGGCGGTGGAGCCCGCCGCTCGGGCGGAATCGGTCTATCTGCTCACTTGGGCCTTGCGCCAGGTGGTGGAGCAGGGGACGGCTACCTGGCTGAAGAAGCGGCTACCCGAAGGGCTGATTGTGGCGGGGAAGACGGGTACCACCAACGGCTTGCGGGACAG
This sequence comes from Chromatiaceae bacterium, assembly GCA_027078745.1. Taxonomy (GTDB): domain Bacteria; phylum Pseudomonadota; class Gammaproteobacteria; order Chromatiales; family Chromatiaceae; genus JALWWO01. The sequence goes on along the minus strand of JALWWO010000009.1, from coordinate 141,540 downwards.
CTGGTTCGCCGGTTTCAGCGGGGACAAGGTCGCGGTGGTTTGGGTGGGCAGAGATGACAACCAACCCACGAGATTGACCGGTTCCAGCGGTGCCCTGCGGATCTGGGGCGATCTGATGGCTTCCATTGAAAACCAGCCGTTGCAGCCCATCCCCCCAGAGGGGATCGAGGAAGTCCGGCTGGATCCGGCCAACGGGCTGTTGGCACCGAAGCATTGCCGCCGTGCAAAAGTTTTTCCGGTGGACAAGGCAGGCTTGCCCTTGCCTGTTTCTTCCTGTGGCAGGGGAAAGGTCGGAGGAAAGGCACCAGCGCGGGAACCCCCATCGAACCCCCAGGAGAAACCGCAGGAATCGGGCGGGGGATTCGGGGAATTTCTGCGGGACTTCTTCGGAGATTAGTTGTGGTCGGAAGTTCCATCCGATTGATCGCAGGTTTGGGCAATCCAGGCCCAGAATATGCAGACACCCGCCATAATGTGGGTTTCTGGTTTGTGGATCAGCTCGCCGCCCATCACGGGGAACAGTTTCGCCCGGAGGCTAAATTCCAGGGGGAAATCTGCCGCATTGCCCTGGCGGGGCGGGCGCTCTGGTTGCTGAAACCCATGACCTTCATGAACCGCAGCGGCCCCTCCCTGGGTGCCATGGCGAATTACTTCCAGATCCATCCTCAAGAGATCCTCATCGTCCATGATGAATTGGATCTTGCCGTAGGAACCGCTCGCTTCAAGCAGGGTGGAGGCGTAGCCGGGCACAACGGATTGCGCAGTATCCTTGCGCATTTGCCCGATAAGAACTTCTGGCGGCTGCGCATCGGCATTGGCCGACCGGCCCAGCGTCAACAGACCGTGGGCTATGTGCTCAGCCGTCCGCCCCAGGAAGAGCGGGTTCAGCTTCTCCGCACCTTAGACGAAGCGGAAACCGCCCTGAACGATTTCCTCGCCGGAGCCGTGCAGAAGGCCATGAACCGATTGCACACAGTACGTCCGGAATAAAATCATTTCTTGTTGTGTGGGAACAACATGCACCTTCAATGATACTGAAGATTATTAAAGAATCACTTTCGAATAGTAGGATCCATTGAATAATTTGACTTGAGGCCGGTTTTCTCCGAACATGAAGGAGCGCTTTAAGCGGCAGTTCAGGCGGTGATGCAGGGAACGGCGGAGGTTTTTTCCCACCCCTTCCGGATATTTCCCCGATGGACTGTCGCTTTTTCAACACTCAGTGGTACGAGCTCCTTCATCCAGGGTTCAGCGGAGGATATTTTCAGATGAATACAACCCTCAGGCGTGCAATTTCCATGACGCTGGCGGCTGCGGTGGTCATTCCCCTGACCGCATCGGCGACGAACGGCATGTTCAGCTATGGTTGGGGCACCCAATCCAAGGCGATGGCGGGGGTAGCCGCTGCCATGCCCCAGGACACCTTGGTCACGGCGACCAATCCGGCGGGCATGGCCTTTCTCGGGGATCGTCTGGATCTCAGCGTTTCTTTCTTCAGCCCCTCCAAGCGGGGTTATAAAGCGAACCCCGATTTCCAGACCATGACCTATCCGGGCACCTCCACCCAAGTGCCCGCGGGCTTTGTGGTCACACCTGGAGATTATGAAAGTGAACTGGACTGGTTCCTCATCCCCAGCTTCGGCTACAACCGCGTGCTCAACGACCGGATGACGGTAGGCATCAGCATGTTCGGCAACGGGGGCATGAGCACCAAATATAAAGACCGGGCAGTTTGGGAAAACTTCGCCTATGCACCGGATCAGCGGGTGGCCATCACCTCTCAGGGTGGCTTCCCCCTCTATGACACCACTGGCGGCGTCCTGGGTGCCCCCATCACTGATCCCAGCATCACCCAGATCGATTTGGGCAACGGCAATGTGGTACCGGTCGTCAACGGCAATCCCAACGGGATCTTCAAGGCTACCAGTCCCACAGGGATCAATCTGGAACAACTCTTCATCGAAGTGCCCCTGACCTATAAGCTCAACCCGAACCATGCCGTGGCCATCGCACCGGTGTTCGCCTATCAGCGGTTCAAAGCGGAAGGCCTGCAACCCTTCCGGCAACTCTCCGTGGCGCCGGATAAGGTGACCAACAATGGCACGGATACTTCCTATGGCTTCGGTGTGCAATTCGGCTGGATGGGTAGAATCAACGAGCGCTTGACTCTCGGCGCTTCCTACCGCACTCGGGTTTGGATGACCGAATTTGACGATTACAAGGGCTTGTTTGCGGAAGAGGGGGATCTGGACATCGCGCCCTTGTTGACCCTGGGTCTTTCCTACAAAGCAGCGCCCAATCTGACCTTGGCCTTGGACTGGCAGCGCATCTTTTACGGGGATATCAAGTCCATCAGCAACACGAACGCCATTGATCCCAGTGCCTGCGGCACCACAGGTATCAAGCCGGACTATTGTCTAGGGGGCAGCAACGGCATGGGCTTCGGCTGGGATTCCATGAATATCATCAAGTTCGGCGCCCGTTGGGACTACAGCCCTCAGTGGAGTTTCATGGGTGGCATCAGCTATGCCAGCGATTTTGCGCCCAGCGATCAGGCCTTGTTCAACGTCCTAGCACCCGCGACCATCAAATGGCACTTCACCCTCGGTGCCACCTACCGGCATAGCAAGGCGGATGAATTCAGCATCTCCCTCGCTTATATGCCCAAGGAAGAGGTGGAGGGCCAGAACTCCAACATCACGGGCAGCCAGACCGGCAGCATTTACATGGAACAGAAAGAAATCGAGATCGGTTGGACCCATCGTTTCTAAACGCCCGCAGCGCATCCATCCAGTTCCCTGGGTGGATGCCCATCCCCCAGATTGTTTTCCCCATGAATCCCCAGGCAGCATGGCGCCTGGAATGCTGCCGTGGATCTCGTCCATCTGCTCAGCAAATTACACTGCAGGATGAGCACTTGCCCTCGGGGCGGCCTGGAGCCCACTCCTGCGAAGGCAGGAACATTCCTGCGCTCCTTCCCGTCATTGCGAATGCAGGAATCCATTTTGCACTCCTAACCATCTGCATTCCAAAAACCGGAAGATCGATGACCAACCCGCAGAAAAAATCCTCGTCCCCCAACCGTGCGTTCCCAATTTTCGGGATGCCGGTCCTTGGAACTTGAAGATAAAAAAGCTCTGATGCAGCAGCTTTTTCCCTAGGATGAAGGCTGAGCACAGCCCGCCCAACGCTTAAACCTACCTCTTCCCCAAGCTCTAGGGTATGCTTGAGAATTTCCTTTCAGAAACCTGCCGAAGACCCATGCGACCAGAATACGATCCCCAGTCCATCGAAGCGGAAGCCCAAGCCTTTTGGGAGGAAGCCCAATCCTTTCGGGCGGTGGAAGATCCCAGCCGAGAGAAATTCTATTGCCTTTCCATGTTCCCCTACCCTTCGGGCCGCCTGCACATGGGGCACGTGCGCAATTACACCATCGGCGATGTGATCGCGCGCTATCAACGGATGCTGGGCAAAAATGTGTTGCAACCCATGGGTTGGGATGCTTTCGGGCTGCCGGCGGAGAACGCCGCCATCAAGCAGGGCATTCCCCCCTCCCAGTGGACGCGGGCCAACATCGCCGACATGAAGGCCCAGCTCAAGCGCCTGGGCTTCGGCTATGACTGGGAACGGGAGCTGACCACCTGCGACCCTGAATATTACCGCTGGGAACAATGGCTCTTCACCCGTTTGTTGGAAAAAGGCCTGGCCTATCGGGCGAAGGCCCTGGTGAACTGGGATCCGGTGGATCAAACGGTGCTGGCCAATGAACAGGTCATCGACGGCAAGGGCTGGCGCTCCGGCGCACCGGTGGAGAAGCGAGAGATCGAACAATGGTTCGTGCGCATCACTGCCTATGCTCAAGAACTGCTGGATGGTTTGGACGAGCTGAAAGGCTGGCCAGAACAGGTGCGTACCATGCAGCGCAATTGGATCGGCCGTTCGGAAGGTGTATTCATGCGGTTCGGCATTCAGGGCTCAGACGAAACCCTAGAGATCTACACCACTCGGCCGGACACGGTCATGGGGGTGACCTATGTAGCCGTGGCGGCGGAACACCCGCTCGCCCGAAAAGCCGCCGCTTCCAATCCCGATCTCGCCGCTTTCCTGGAATCCTGCCGGCAGGGTGGGGTCTCGGAAGCTGCAGTGGAAACTCTGGAGAAGCGGGGGCACCCCCTGGGCATTCAGGCCATTCATCCCATCAGCGGCGAACCCGTGCCCATCTATGCGGCGAACTTCGTGCTCATGAGCTATGGCACCGGCGCCGTCATGGCCGTGCCCGCCCATGATCAACGGGATTGGGAATTTGCGGAGCGCTACGGCATTCCCAAGAAGCAGGTGATCTATGCGGCGGACGGCAGCCCCTGCGGCATCGAGTCCGGGGCCTACACGGAAAAAGGCGTTCTGCGCCATTCGGGGCCCTTCGATGGGCTGACCTCCGAAGCCGCCTTTCAGGCCATCGCGGATTGGCTGGAGCAACGGGGATTGGGCGGCCGGCGGGTCAATTTCCGACTTCGAGATTGGGGCGTTTCCCGCCAGCGCTATTGGGGTTGTCCGGTGCCCGTGGTGATCCGACCCGATGGCAGCGTTCGGCCGGAAACCCAACTGCCGGTGCGGCTGCCGGAAGATGTGGTGGTGGATGGCATCGGCTCTCCCTTAGCGAAAATGCCCGAGTTCTACGACCTGGGCAACGGGGAGCGCCGAGAGACGGACACCTTCGACACCTTCTTCGAGTCCTCTTGGTATTTCGCCCGCTACTGCTCCCCGGATTGCGATCAAGCCATGCTGGACGAGCGGGCGAACTATTGGCTGCCGGTGGATCAATATGTGGGGGGCATCGAACATGCGGTGCTGCATCTGCTCTACGCCCGTTTCTTCCATAAATTGCTGCGAGATGAGGGGCTCGTGCGTTCGGATGAACCCTTCACCCGTCTGCTGACCCAAGGCATGGTGGTGGCCGAAACCTATTTTCGAGAGGACGAAGCCGGACGCAAGCACTGGTTCAATCCGGCGGAAGTTCGGGTAGAACGGGACGAGCGGGGACGGTTCCTGCGGGCCACTTTGAAGGCGGACGGGCAGCCGGTGCAGTTCGGCGGCATGGAAAAGATGTCCAAGTCCAAGAACAACGGGGTGGATCCCCAAGCGCTCACCGATCGCTATGGCGCGGATACCGTGCGCCTCTACACCATGTTCGCTGCCCCACCGGATCAATCCTTGGAATGGAACGAAGAAGGCGTAGAAGGCGCTTTCCGTTTTCTCAAACGCCTCTGGGCCCTGGCCCTGCGCTATGCGGAGGCGACGCCTTCGGGCGGTGCGGCGCTCGACTTGCGAGACGCCCGCCGCCAACTCCACAGCGCCTTGCAAAAAGCCTTGTTCGACTACGAGCGCCAGCAGTTCAACACGGTCGTCTCCAGTTGCATGACCCTGGTGAACTTGCTCTACAAGCTGAACGCAACAGAGGAAGCGGAACGGACGCTGTTGCAGGAGGGGTTGAGCATCGTGCTGCGCCTCCTCGCCCCCATCGCCCCCCACATCACCCATCATCTCTGGCGGGCGCTGGCCTTCGGGGAAGATATCCTGAAGGCGCCCTGGCCCCAGGTGGATAAGAGCGCTCTCCAGCAAGCCCGGATTCAATATGTGGTGCAGGTGAACGGGAAGGTCCGGGCTAGAATTCAGGTGCCGGCAGATGCGGATCGGGCCGCAGTGGAACAAGCCGCCCTGGCCAATGCCAATGTGCAGCGCTTCGTGGGCAAGGCCCAGGTGCGCAAGATCATCTGGGTGCCCAAGAAGCTCGTCAATGTAGTGGCAAACTGAGGGCCGGCGATCCCCTCGCTTTTCCCCTGAGCTCAGGGATCGAAAATCGCCCTTGCGGTGCTATGATCTGGAATCCGATCTCCTTAAGAATCCACCGACTTGGGGGAAAAGCACATGGCATTCCGATCCTTCTTTCTTCTTCTGTTCTTCAGCCTGAGCGCTCAAGCTGCCCAGGTGTCCGAGGAAGATTTGCAACGGGCGCAACGCCTTTTGCAACAGGGCTATCAGGCCCGGGCCTGCCTATTGTTCCTGGACTATGCGGAACAGGGCGATCCGGTCGCTCGGGAGCGGGTAGCCCGCTGCTATGAGCAGGGGTTGGGCTTCAAGCAGGACTTGCCAAAAGCCATCTATTGGTACACGGAGAGCGCCCGACAGGGCAACAGCGATGCGGAGAACCGCTTGGGCGAGCTACTGCTCGAGGGCAAGGGCACCCAGAAGAACCCCCGCGGTGCGGCCCTGCTGTTCGAACGGGCTGCCAAAAAGGGGCATACCCAAGCTCAATACCATCTGGCCGCACTCTACGAGGCCGGGCAGGTGGTGCCCAGAAACCTTTCCGAAGCTTTTCGACTCTACAAAGCGGCAGCAGAAAAGGGCTATGTGCCTGCGGAGCTCGGCCTAGCGCGGCTCTATGATCGAGGGTTAGGCACGAAGCGAGATCTACAGGCGGCCATTCGCTGGTATACCAAGGCTGCGGAAGCGGGCAATGCGGAAGCCCAATATCAGCTCGCTTTGAAATACTTCCGAGGAAACGGCGTACCGCGGGACATCGACCGCGCGAGCCAACTGCTGGAAAAAGCCTCGCTGCAAGGGCATGAAGAAGCCCAGGCCCTGTTGCGCAAGATTGAGGCCTGGTAATGCAGCTATCCTTGGCCCAAGTCGAGGCACTGGCACCGGATGCGGGTACCTTCGCACGGGCCAAGAAGCTGGCCAAGCCGCAACGCTTTTCAGGAATCGGGGCGGATGATCGGGCGCTCTGGGCGCAGGTCCAGGGCACGCGCACTTATGAACTCTGCATCGATTTGCAGGGCCCCGCCTACCGCTGTTCCTGCCCGGTCCGCCAATCCCCTTGCAAACATGCCCTTGCCCTGCTGATCCTGGCGGCGCAGGAACCGGATGCGGTGCAGCCCGCCACTCGGCCAGACCGGTGCGCCGCCTGGCTGCGCCAGCGGGATGCGGCTGCGCAGAAACCAAAGGGCCCGGTCAAAGACCCCAAAGCCCAAGCCCGCCGCGCCCAGGCCCGAGAACAGAAGGTCGCCCAAGGCATCGCTGAGCTGCGGCGCTTTCTGGAAGACCTGGTCCGCTTGGGGCTGGCGGACACCGCCAAGCAACCCCAGGTTTGGGAACGCATGGAACGACGGCTCATAGATGCCCAGGCGCGGGGGCTGGCCCATCAGCTCGGCTGGATCCGCCGGCAACTCCATCGAGGGGAGGATTGGGCCGATCGGGTGCTGTTCGCTTTAGCGCGGCTGCATCTCCTCCTCTCCGCCTATGAGCAGCGGGATCGCCTGGAGCCCGGCTTGGTGGAAGAAATCCGCGCGCAGATCGGTTGGTACCGAAAGCGAGAAGCCATCCTGAGCAAGCCCCCCGTTCAGGCCCATTGGTTTGTCCTCAATCAGCACACCCGCTACGAATCCGGACAATACAGCCGGACAGTTTGGCTGTGCGATCCCCAGTCTCGGCGGATCGCTCAGGAACTGAGTTTCGCCACGGATTTCAATCCCGACGCCCTGTCCCAGGGCTATCAGCCGGGCACTCAGATTCAAGCTTCGGTCTATTTCCATTCGGACTATCTGCCCCTGCGGGCCACGGTGGTGCGTTCAGAGGCCTTTTCCTGTCTGCCCTTTTCACCCCAGCGCTTGACGGAGATTGCCTATCCTCATTGGGAACCCGCCCTGCGCAGCGCCCAGGAACAGCGCATCCGCTTGCCCTTCTTGCTGGAATGGCCCATTTTGGTACGGGATCTGCGGCCCGCGTTCAAGGAAGATCGCTTGGCCCTGGCAGATCAGCAGGGTTGCTTGGTGCTGGTAGAGCCCAACTACGCCCCGCGCTGGCAGCTCTTGGCCTGCACCGGTCCGGAACCCAGCCATTGCTTCCTCACCTATGACGGTCGCTTCGCCCGTCCCTGGGCCGTCTGGCGGGAGGATCAGTGGTTTGCCCTGGATTTGGACGAAGTGGACGATGGCGACCGCTTTTAACCCCCGGATTCTGAGCGCTTTCCTCCTGCGGGGACTCAATCAACAGGGGGATTTTTTTTCTCAGCTCCCGCCAGCGCTTCAAGCCCTGCTGGCGGATCGTCGGGCAGATCGGGCGCGCTGTTTTCTGGATGCCCTGAGCCTCAGTTGTTTTTCCGAGCAACTGAGCCAATTGCCGGCACCGGATCAGTTCGATCCTCTGCCCGAGGTGCCGGAAGCAGGCGCTCATCCGCCGCCCTCGGCATTAGTACCAACGATTTGCGCTTTGCTCCGAGAAGAAGCGATCCCCCGCGCGGCGGTGCTCGCTGTGCTCCATAACAGCAGGTATGCCCTGCCGGATTCCATCTTGCCGATGATCTTGAACTTGGAATCCGGCGAACCCCTGATGCGAGCGCTCATCGCCCAGACCCTCAGCCCGCGGGGGCGCTGGTTGGTCGCCCTCAACGAGGATTGGACACCCTATCTCTTGTCCCTGTCCGTTCAATCTTTGGACCAATTGCCCCCGCGCTGCCAGTCCGAACGGTTGCAGGCGATCTTTCAAGCCGATCCGAAACAGGCCCTCGAGTTCATCCAGACCCAATGGAAGCAGGGGAATGGGGAAGCGCGGCTGCGCCTGCTGCCCTGGATGCGTCTTCTGAAGGGTTTTCCTCAAGCTCGCACCTGGTTGGAAAGTGTCCGTTCGGATCGCAGCGACCGCGTGCGAAGGGCAGCCCTGCGGATGCTGTGCGCCTGGCACGCGGAGCAAGGTCAGGCAGGGCGCTTGGCCCTGTTGTCCGAGTGCTTGCAGAAGCGGGGCCGCCTCCGGCACCGGCTAGAAATCCGCTTGCCGGAACAGGATCAACCGGAATTGGGCGTGCTGCCCCTCGATGAAGCCAAGCTCGGCCTGGCAAAAGCCGTTCTGCGCCTGGGGCAACTGCTGGTCTTGGTGGGTCCGGAAGCCCTGGCGCAGCACCTGGGCCTTTCCCTAAAAAAGACCTATGCGTTGCTGGCGCGGAGCGATTTCGGGGTGGAACTCTGCTATTTCCTGCTGGAAGCAGCCCTGGTGCATGAATCCCTGGCTGCCCTGGAAGCCTGGCTGCTGGCCTATCCTGATCCACCCAAAACGATGACTGGTGCGCGATTGGCAGCGCTGTTCGCCCAGAGCCATCCCCAGCAGATTCCCAACATGCTGAAAACCTTAGGGGAGCCTTGGCTCAAAGCGCCGGAGATCTGGGCGTTGATCTTCCAGAGGGGGATTGAGTGTGATGCGCAGCTAACTGCTGATCTGATGCCCAGCTTGTGCCGAGCGCTCCGCAGCCCGAAGCATCCCAGGTCGCTGCAACTGGCTTTTCTGCTGATTGCCCAGCTCCACATCCCCACCGCCCTGGCGGAAGCGCAACGCAGATGTCCCCAGCATGCCGAGGTAGGCGGACCGCTGAAACACTGGATGGAACTGCTGGAACTCCGAAAAGCCCTGGACAGTCCCTGCGCTAGGGAACCCTTGATCAGGAAATCACCATGACTACTGTGCTCAAACCCGCTGCCGAAGTCTTGTATGCCCAGGAACTCGCCGCCCTTCAGGATTGGGATGCGGCGCATGCCCATCCCAAGCCGCCCCGCTGGCAGCGCTCCCCCCAAGCGGTGCTCCGGTTCATCCTCGGGGGCGAAGCGAATGGAACGATCATTCGCCGCAAATATTTCGGAGCAGATCGGGAAGTGCAGGTCGCCATCGCCACCCTCACCACTGACCGGGCCTTGTTGCTCTATGGTCCCCCGGGCACGGGAAAATCTCTGCTGGCGGAACTGCTGGCAGCGGGGATCTCGGGCAATAGCCGGCTCCTCGTGCAGGGCACCGCCGGCACCTCCGAGGAAAAACTCCTCTATGAATGGGATTATGCCCACCGCCTGAGCAAGGGCACGGATCTGGAAGCCGTGGTGCGCACGCCCATCTATCGGGCCATGGAAGAAGGCCTGATCGCGCGGATCGAGGAACTCACCCGAATCCCCGCAGATGTGCAGGATGCCCTGATCACCATCTTGTCCGAAAAGATGATGCCCTTGCCGGAGCTGAACACCGTGGTCTTGGCCGCGCGGGGTTTCAACCTCATCGCCACGGCGAACGATAAGGACAAGGGGGTCAACGACCTCTCCAAAGCCCTGAGCCGGCGTTTCAACACGGTGCGCTTGGAGCTCCCCAGCGATCGGGAGACGGAAATTCAGATCGTGCAACATCGGGTGCAGGAGATGGCGGAGGAAAACCAAGTGCCCCTGCCCCCCAACACGGCGGAAGAGATCCGGCGGGTGGTACGGGTGTTTCGGGAGCTGCGGGCAGGCAAGGCGGGCACGGAAAAGCTGCGAAAGCCCTCCGCCACCCTCAGCCCCGCGGAAGCCATCTCTGTGCTCAATCAGGCGGTGAACAGCGCGGCTTACTTCGAGGGGGGTGCCCTCTCAGCGGCCCAGATCGCCGACGGGCTGGAAGGGGTGGTCGTGCGGGAAGCAGAGGATCGGGAAATCTTTCGGGATTATGTGGATCGGGTGCTCAAGACCCGGCCTAAGGATCGTGCTTTGGAAAAAGCCCTGCGGGCCATCCTGTAATGCAGATCGATGATCAGGTTTGGCTGTTAGGCATCCGCCATCATGGCCCGGGCTGTGCCAGCAGCCTGAAGCGGGCGCTGGCAGAGATTCAACCGGAAGCAATCCTGCTGGAGGGTGCCCAGGAGTTGCAGGATTCTTGGCAGTGCTGCGGTGATCCGGGTTTGGTGCCGCCGGTAGCTCAACTGGTCTACGATCCCAAATCGCCAGCGGAAGCGGTTTTCTATCCCTGGGCGGAATTTTCCCCGGAATGGCAGGCCATGCACTACGCCTTGCGCACCGGCTGTGCCCTGGAAATGATGGATCTGCCGGTGGGGATCGAGCTGGAACGCCGCGCGGCGGAAGTTGCGAAATCGGGAGTTGAAGCGCAAGAAGCCCAGCCTACCCAATCCCCGCTAGATCGGCTGGCGGAGGCGGCGGGCTACTCGGATGGGGAAAGCTGGTGGGATTGGCAGGTGGAACACCTGACCGACGGGCTGGCATTGTTCGAGGCCATCGGGGAAGCCATGAGCGCCCTGCGGGAAGCCCTGCCCGAACATACCCAAACGCAGGACTTACTGCGGGAAGCTTGGATGCGGCGGGTGCTGCGGAAGGCGCGCAAGACCTACGGGCGCATCGCCGTGGTCTGCGGTGCCTGGCATGTGCCCGCCCTGGCCGCCAAGGTCAAGGTGAAGGAAGACAACGCCTTGCTCAAGGGCCTGAAAAAACGGCGGGTGGCGGTGGCCTGGGTGCCCTATACCTACGCCCGCTTCTGTCAGGGGAGTGGCTACGGGGCAGGCATTCCGTCCCCGGGCTGGTATGCTCATCTGTTCCGCCATCAGCAACAGGGCAGCAGCACGGAAACCCTGGTCATCGATTGGATGAGCCGCATCGCCCAATTGCTGCGAAGGGAAGGCTTCCTCTGTTCCAGCGCCGAGGTCATCGAGGGCGTGCGCCTGGCCTTGGCCCTGGCTAGGCTGCGCGGCCAGCCCGTGCCCGGCCTGCGGGAAACCCTGGAGGCCGCCCAGTCGGTCATGACCCAGGGGCAGGGGGAACCCCTGTTCCTGATCCAAGAACAGCTGGTGGTGTCCAACCGGCTGGGCAAGCTGCCTCCGGGCAAGCATCAGCTCCCTTTGGAACAGGATCTGGAAGCCCAGAGCCGGCGGCTGCGCCTGCACCGCTCGGAAGCGGAACAAGTCCTATCCTTGGATCTGCGCAAGCCCATGGGCTTGCAGCGCTCCATTCTGTTCCACCGGTTGCAAGCCCTCGGCATCCCCTGGGGTACTCCCTTAGAGGAATCGGGCTTGGGCACCTTTAAGGAATCCTGGGTGGTGCAGTGGCAACCGGAATTCGCCCTCGCCCTGATCGATGCCAGCACCTGGGGCAGTACGGTCGAAGCGGCGGCGAGCCAGCGATTGGCGGCGCGCATCGCGGCGGAAGAAAATGTATCCGGCATTGCCGATCTGCTGAGCCACCTGCAAGCGGCGGATCTGCCCGAGCTGTTTCCCAAAGCCGCCGACCAATTGCGCGCTCTCGCCGCCCTGTCTGCGGATCTCCAAGACCTCATGAAATCCTTGCTCACCCTGGTGCAGATCCAGCGCTATGGCAGCGTGCGCAGCATCCGGGGGGAACTGCTGGAACCGGTGATCGAGGGCATGATCCTCCGTATCACCAACGGTTTGGCGACCGCCTGCCTGCTGCTGGATCAGGAAGCGGCCTATACCATGCTGGAGGCCATGGATCAGGCGCATAGCGCCCTGCACATGCGGGAGCGGCCGGAAGACATCGAGCGATGGTTGAAGGCCCTGGGGGAAGTGGTGGCCCAGGAAGCCGCTCATCCGGTGATCCTGGGCCGGTGCACTCGCAGGTTGTATGATCTCAACCGATTGGATGCGGAGGCCCTCGCTCGGGCCTTTCAATTGGCGCTCTCTTCGGGCAACGATGCTCCGCACGCCGCCGCTTGGATTGAGGGTTTGCTGTACCAGGGGGCGACGCTGTTGCTTTATGAAGACGGCTTGTTCCGCTTCCTGGATCGCTGGCTCGGCGATCTGGCCGAGGAAGATTTTCTGCGGGTGCTGCCCCTGCTGCGGCGGGTTTTTTCCAGCTTCAGCCCCCAGGAACTGCACCTGCTGGGGGATCGGGTACGCCATGGCAGCGATCGGCAAGTGCGAGCGGCCCGCCGGTTCGATCCCGACCTACAGCAACGGGCGCTCGTTCAGCTGCGGCAATTGCTGGGGATAGAACCATGCAAAACCTGAAAAAACGGGAGCGGCAGCGGCGTTGGCGGCTGTTGCTCGGACAGGATGCCCAGCAGTTGGGTCCGGTTTCCGGACAGGACGCCCGTTTGGATCAGGCCCTCGGGGCTCTCTATCAGCCCGGCTTCGACCGCGCACAGCCGCTGGGCGCTGGAGGCGGTGGGCAGTCCATGCCCCAAGCGGCCCGCTGGTTGGGGGAGATCCAGAAGCTCTTCCCCGCCAGCGCGGTGGCTATCCTTCAAAAGGATGCCACGGAGCGATTGGATCTGGCGGCCCTGGTACAAGATCCCGCCTTTCTGGAGGCGGTGCAACCGGATGTGGAGCTGGTGGCCCAGCTCCTGGCCCTGCGACATCTGATTCCGGATCGGGCCAAGCAGAACGCCCGAATGCTGGTGCAAAGGTTGGTGGAGGCACTGATGCGCAAGCACCGGCCACCGATGGAACAGGCGGTGCGGGGTGCCCGCAATCGGGCGGTGCGCAATCCCCGACCTCGGCCGCATGAGATCGATTGGAACGCCACCATCCGGCGCAACCTCAAGACCTACCGCCCCGAGTACAACGCCCTCATTCCCGAACGGCTCGTGGGCCATGGCCGGCGGCAGCGGCGCATGAACACATTGATCCTCTGTGTGGATCAGTCCGGTTCCATGGGGGCTTCTGTGATCTACAGCAGTATCTTTGCGGCGGTGCTCGCCAGTTTCCCCAGCCTCCGCACCCATTTGGTGCTCTTCGATACCGCTGTAGTGGACTGGACAGAATCCCTGCAAGATCCGGTGGAAGTGCTCTTCGGCATTCAGTTAGGCGGCGGAACGGACATCGCCCGAGCCTTGACCTATTGCGAAAATCTGGTGGAACAGCCGGCGGAAACCCATCTGGTGCTCATCAGTGATCTTTGCGAAGGGGGCTCGGAAGCGAAGCTCTTGCAGACCGCCCACCGGCTTTTAGAATCTGGCGTCAATCTGATCACGCTGCTGGCCCTGTCGGATGAGGGCGCTCCTTGGTTCGATCGCAAGATGGCCGCCCAGTTCACCGCCCTGGGTTCTCCGGCCTTCGCCTGCACACCGGATCTCTTCGGCGATCTCATGGCGGTTGCCCTGGAACGGCGGGATCTGCGGGATTTCGCGAGTCAGAACCGATTACCCATCATCATCGGCAGCACCGGAATGAAACGAGAATGAGTCAGCTGTGCCGACCGATTTCCGGTAGCCATCTTCTCTCAGCAGTTGAGCATGACCACCTTTCTCCTCCTGATCCTCGGCGTTGCCGTCGTTTTGATCCTGTATCTCTGGCAGGAAAACCGCCGCTTGCGCCGAGAGAATGGCCGATCTGCCCGCGCGACGGGAGAAATCCGAGAAAAGTATGAGGACGACCGGTTTTGGATGCAGGCCCTGTTTCAGCACAGCCCGGATATCATCTGCTTCAAGGATGCTCAAGGACGCTGGTTGGAAGCCAATCCTGCCGATCTCCAGCTCTTTCATCTAGAAGGCGTGGATTATCGGGGCAAGACGGATGCGGAACTGGCCGATTTCACCCATCCTTGCTATCGAGAAGCCTTTCTGACCTGTGAGCTGACGGATCGGAAGACCTGGGAGAGGAAGGAAGTAGCGCGAGCCATCGAACAGATCAAAGGGCCGGATGGCGAGTTGATCCAGCTGGATACGTTGAAAATTCCCTTGTTCGATGCCGCGCACCGACCCAAAGGGCTGTTGGTCATCGGGCGAGATGTGAGCCAATACCTCGCTGTCGAGAAAAGCCTGGAAGATCTGAAAAATGCTTATTGGCTTTCCACAAGAACCCGCCATGAATTCATCCGTGCGGAGAGCGAACACGCCCTGTTCGATCACCTCTGCCAATTGATCGTGCAACAGCCGGACATTCGGTTCGCCTGGATCGGGCGCAAGGAAACGGAGGAAACCCCGCGCATCCTACCCTTGGCTCATGCGGGCACGGATGCAGAAAGCGATCTCGCACTGCATCGCTTTGAGAGGAACACGGATGCATGGGCCCATCGTCCCGAAAGCCGTGCCTTGCGGACCGGCAAGACCGCCTTTATCCAGGACATCGCTGCGGATTCTGATCTCGGTTCCTGGGGAGAAGCTGCCCTTCGGCGCGGTTATCGGGCTGTCATCGCCCTGCCGATTCGGGTTTATCAAGCGGTTTGGGGGTTGTTGGTGCTCTATGCAGGGACGCCCGGTCGCTTCAATGCCGTCCTGATCCAGCTGTTGGAACGTCTGGTGGATGATCTGGGTTTCGGGATCGAAGCCTTGCAGGAGCGGAAACGCCGCCGCGCCATCGCCCGTTCCTTGGAAAAATCCAACGCATTCTTGCATACAGTCATCAACGCGTTCAGCCATCCCTTCATGGTGATCAACGCCCAAACCCATCGGGTGGAAATCGCTAATCAGGCTGCCAGGCGCCAGCACCAAAATGTTCATGGACTTGCCTGTTACCAGCTTAGCTATTGCCAAACCACCCCCTGCGCCGGTCCGGAAACCCCCTGCCCTCTGCAACGATTGCGGCAAACGGGCAAACCGGTGGTAGTGGAACAGGTTCGTTATGAGCAGAACAAACCTCACTACGCAGAAATCCATGCCTTCCCCATTCAGGAAGAGAACGGGCAGATCGAACGCTTCATCGAATACAGCCTGGACATCAGTGCGCGACGAGAAGCCCAGGAAGCCCTGGAACGTTCCCATCGCGAACGGGAAGTGCTGCTCAACACCATTCCCTTGGGCATCATCTATGTTCGCTTAAAGAAGGGACGATGGGAAATCGTTTGGTGCAATGAAGCCTTCTGCCAGATGTTTCGCCTGTCGCGGGAGCAGATTCAGGGATTTTCTCCGCGACAGTTCTACCGTTCTGAGGAGGACTACACCGCCATCGAAAGCGCGATTTATTCCGAGCTGCGGGCAGGCGGCATCTACCGAGGGGAACACCGCGTGCGGCGGGGAGACGGCACCTCGTTTCAGTGCCGGATCCTGGGAAAGTCCCTTAAGAAAGAGGACCTCAGCGCCGGCATACTCTGGGTGCAAGAAGATATCACCGCAGAATATGAGCTCAAACGGCGATTGCAGGAAGCCCGAGATCAGGCGGAGTCTGCCAATCGAGCGAAGTCTACCTTCCTCGCTAATATGAGCCATGAGATCCGCACGCCCATGAATGCCATCATCGGTATGTCCAAACTGGCGCTGGAGACCGATCAGGACGAGGAGCGCAATCAGCTGATCGCAAAGGTACACCGTGCATCTACGGCCCTGCTGGATATCCTCAATGATATTTTGGATTTTTCCAAGATCGAGGCGGGGAAGCTTAAGCTGGAAGCGATCGATTTTCGGTTGTCGGAGGTAATCGATGATTTTGTCGCTTTGCTCCAGCCCCTCGCGGAACAGAAACGGTTGCAGCTGCGCATCGAGGTGGATCCCAAATTGCCTGAGGTCTTGCGAGGCGATCCCCTGCGACTGCGGCAGATCCTGATCAACTTGGGCGGCAATGCGGTGAAATTCACGAACGCGGGAGAAGTGCACTTCCAGGTGCAGCAACTCGCTGCAGAGGCCGATCAGGTTCGGATTGCCTTTAACCTACGGGATACAGGCATCGGCATGACCGAAGACCAACAGCGGGCGCTGTTCCAAGCCTTCAGTCAGGCGGACGATTCCACCAGCCGCCGCTACGGGGGCACCGGTCTGGGCTTGGTCATCTGCAAACGGCTGGTCGATCTCATGGGAGGGGAAATCCAGGTAACAAGCACCTTGCATCGGGGTTCTCAGTTTCGAGTTCTCCTAGTTTTCCCCCGAGGCGAAGCAGCTGGGCTGCCTGAACCCGTGGATCAACCTGAATCGGCTGCCATCCGCCTGGATGGGGTGCGGATTCTGCTGGTGGAAGACAATCTGCTCAATCAAGAATTGGCGTTGGCGCTGTTGCGCAGGCGCGGTGCGCAGGTACAACTGGCCCAACACGGAGAAGAGGCCCTGGCCCAGTTGGCACAAACAGAGTTTGATTTGGTGCTCATGGATATTCAGATGCCCATCTTGGATGGTTACCAGACCGCGAAGAGAATTCGAGAGCAACGCAGATTCCAGCAGCTGCCTATCCTCGCCATGAGCGCCAATGTATTGCCCAGTGACCAGCAACAGGCAAAGGCGGCGGGCATGAACGATTACATCCTCAAACCTTTGAATGAAGCGCAGATGTTTTCCACCATCGCCCGCTGGTTGCCACCCAAGCAATACAGGCAGGGAGAAACCATGGAACAACCAGCAGTCAAATTCCGTTGTTTAGAGACCATCCCCGGGCTAGATGTGCAGCAGGGGATGCAAATCGCCGGCCGAAATGAGAAGTTATATCGGAAATTGCTGGGGATCTTTCTCAAAAGCCAAGAGAATTTCGGGCCCGCCTTTCGAGCGGCCTTGGAGCAGGAACCGAGAAAAGCCCGCCGCCTTGCGCACGATCTCAAGAGCACTGCGGGCACGATCGGCGCCCAAGAAGTGCAGGAAGCCGCTCGTGCCCTGGAAGATGCCCTGAAGCAGGGGGAGCGCGCGGCCCTAGAACCCCGCTTGCAAGGGGTGCTGTCCAAGCTCGATCCCCTGCTCCAAGCACTGAAACAGATTCAGGAATAGGGTCCGCGAGCGGCAAAGCAACCCGTCCAACCTCGGAAAAATGGATCGCCTCATGACCACTGTTCGCACCCGTTTTGCGCCCTCCCCCACCGGTTATCTCCATGTGGGGGGCGCGCGCACCGCCCTGTTTTCCTATCTCTTCGCCCGCAAGCATGGGGGCCGCTTCGTGCTGCGCATCGAAGACACGGATTTGACCCGATCTACAGTAGAATCGGTCAATACGATCCTGGAGGGCATGACCTGGCTCGGCCTGGAATACGATGAAGGGCCCTTCTATCAGACCCAACGATTCGAGCGCTACGCACAGGTCATTGAAACTTTGCTTCAGAAAGGCTTGGCCTATCGGTGCGACTGCTCCAAGGAACGCTTGGAAGCCCTGCGCCAGCGGCAGATGGCGGCCAAGATCAAACCCCGCTATGACGGGCATTGCCGCAACCGGCAGGTTTCCCCCGATCAACCCCATGTGATCCGGTTCCGCAATCCCGATCAAGGTGTGGTGGTGGTGGAAGACCTGATCCGCGGGCGGCTGCGGTTTCACAACGAGGAATTGGATGACCTGATCCTCCGGCGCAGCGACGGTTCCCCCACCTATAACTTGACGGTGGTGGTGGATGATTGGGACATGGGCATCAGTCATGTGATCCGAGGAGACGATCATCTCAATAACACCCCCCGCCAGATCAACATTCTGCGGGCCCTGGGTCAGGAGCCGCCCCGCTATGCCCATGTGCCCATGATCCTGGGAGAAGATGGGGCGCGGCTCTCCAAGCGTCATGGGGCGGTAAGCGTGGTGGCCTATCGGGAGCAAGGCTATCTGCCGGAAGCCCTGCTGAACTATCTGGTGCGGCTCGGTTGGTCCCACGGGGATCAGGAAATTTTCTCCCTAGATGAGATGATCGAACTGTTCGACCTGGAGCAGGTGCACCGGTCCCCCGCCACCTTCGATCGGGAAAAGCTGACCTGGCTCAACCAACATTATCTGCAACAGGCGGATCCCAAGCGCATCGCCCATCTCCTCAGCCCCCATCTGGGCAAGCTGGGCATCGATCCCAGTCAGGGTGCGGACTTGGTGCAGGTGGTGAAAGTCCTGGCGCCTCGGGCGAAGACTCTGGTAGAGCTGGCGGAGATCAGCGCCTTTGTGTATCGGGATTTCGAGGACTATGACGAAACCGCCGCAAAGAAGCATCTGCGTCCAGTGGCGCGGGAACCCCTGGAAGCCCTGCGGGCAGCCCTGGAGGATCTCGCCCTGGACGACTGGGAACCCTACACCTTGGAACAGGTGGTCAAGGGGGTGGCGGAACGCTTGCAGCGCAAGCTGGGCAAGGTGGCCCAGCCCCTGCGGGTGGCCCTGGTGGGGCGGGCGGCTTCTCCGAGCATCGATGTAACCCTGCAGCTGGTGGGCAAGGAAGCGACCCTGCGCCGCATCGATCGCGCCCTCGCCTATATCCAGCACCGCGCAGCCCAGACATAGCTTTCGCGATCCTGTCATCTTGCTATGAGAAAATAACCTGCAATTTCCCGCAACGGCCCGTTCTTTTCAGCGATTCACCAAAGGACTTTCCATGTCGAATCAACCCATGGTTACCCTGGACGGCAACGAAGCTGCCGCTTACATCGCTCACTTGACCAATGAGGTCATCGCCATCTATCCCATCACCCCCGCTTCTCCCATGGGGGAATGGGCGGATGAATGGTCTTCTCTGGGCGTGAAAAACCTCTGGGGCACGGTGCCCGAAGTGGTAGAGATGCAGAGCGAGGGGGGGGCTGCCGGCGCCATCCACGGCGCCTTGCAGGGCGGTTCCCTGGCGACCACCTTCACGGCCTCCCAAGGGTTGCTCCTCATGATCCCCAACATGTACAAGATCGCGGGCGAGCTTTCGCCCACAGTCTTGCATGTATCCGCTCGGTCTCTGGCTGCCCAAGCCCTTTCGATCTTCGGGGATCATTCGGATGTGATGGCCTGTCGGGCCACGGGCTACGCCATGCTCTGCTCTGCCTCTGTCCAGGAAGTCATGGATTTCGCCCTCATCAGCCAGATGGCCACGCTGGAAAGCCGAGTGCCCTTCCTCCACTTCTTCGACGGGTTCCGCACTTCCCACGAGATCGCCAAGATCGCCCAGATTCCGCGGGAGATAGTCCGGGCACTCATCGATGAAAAGCTCGTCAAAGCCCATCGGGAACGGGCCTTGAACCCCGATCATCCGGTGATTCGGGGCACCTCTCAGAATCCCGACGTGTACTTCCAGGGGCGGGAAACGGTCAATCCCTATTATCAGCGGCTGCCCGCTCTTCTCCAGCAAATCATGGATCGCTTCGCCGCCCATACAGGTCGTCAATATCGATTGTTCGAATATGTGGGCGCGCCGGATGCAGAGCGGGTGATCTTGCTCATGGGTTCCGGGATCGGGGCGGCGGAAGAAACCGTGCAGCACCTGGCGCGCCGTGGAGAACGGGTGGGCCTGGTGAAGGTGCGCCTGTTCCGGCCCTTCAGTCCCAAGCATCTGCTGGACGTTCTACCGGAGACAGTGCGGAAGCTCGCTGTCCTCGACCGTTGCAAAGAGCCGGGCAGCGATGGGGAACCTTTGTACAAAGATGTACTCAGCGCCCTCGCCCAAGCGTTCGCATCCGGGGAACGGGACAGCCTTCCCCAGGTGGTGGGGGGCCGCTATGGGCTGTCTTCCAAGGAATTCACGCCGGCCATGGTCAAGGGCCTGTTCGATGAGCTGAGGAAGGAACGGCCTAAGAACCCATTCACCCTGGGCATTCAAGACGATGTGAGCCATTCCAGCCTGCCTTGGGATCCCAGTTTCCGACCGGACGCCTTGCAGGGGGTCACTGCCTGTGTGTTCTACGGGCTGGGCTCCGATGGCACAGTTTCTGCCAACAAGAATTCCATCAAGATCATCGCCGAGGCTACCCCGAACTATGGGCAGGGTTATTTCGAATACGATTCCAAGAAAGCCGGTGCAGTGACCATCTCGCACTTGCGGTTTGGCCCCAAGCCCATCCACAGCACCTATCTCATCGGGGAGAACGAGGCCAGCTTCGTAGCCTGCCATCAGCCCACCTTTTTGAAGCGCTACGATCTGTTGGACAAAGCGAAGGAAGGCGGCGTCTTCTTGCTCAACTCCCCCACGCCGCCGGATCGGGTCTGGGATGATCTGCCCCGACGCATGCAGCAGCAGATCTTGGACAAGCGCTTGTCCTTTTACACCATCGACGCCTACCGCATCGCCCGAGAGACCGGCATGGGGCGGCGCATCAACACCATCATGCAGACCTGCTTCTTCCTCATCTCCGGCATCCTGCCGCCGGAAGCGGCCATCGCCAAGATCAAGGAAGCGGTGAAAAAGACCTACGGCAGGAAGGGGCAGCGCCTGTTGGAGCGCAACTATGCTGCCATCGATGCGGCGGTTGCAGGGCTGCATCCGGTGCCAATCCCCGAGCAGGTTACCAGCACCTTCGACCGGCCGCCGGTCGTTCCCGAGGATGCGCCGGAATTCGTGCGCAAGGTTACCGCCGTGCTCATGGCGCATCGGGGGGACGAACTGCCCGTGAGCCTCATGCCGGCAGATGGCACCTGGCCCACGGGTACCACCCGTTTCGAGAAGCGCAACATCGCCCTGGAACTGCCAAAATGGGAAAAGGATCTCTGCACCCATTGTGGCAAATGTCCCTTGGTCTGTCCCCATGCAGCGATCCGGTCCAAGGTGTATCCGGCGGAATTGGCAGAACAGGCCCCCGAGGGCTTCCAGCATGTGCCCGTTCGGGGCAAAGATTTTCCCCAGGGCTATCACATCACCTACCAGGTGGCACCGGACGATTGCACCGGCTGCGGTCTCTGCGTGGAGGTCTGCCCCATTCGGGATCGGAAGGATCCCAAGCGCAAGGCGCTCAACATGCATCCCGCTGAGGAACGCCACGGGATCGAGCAACCCCATTGGGATTTCTTCCTCCGCCTGCCGGAGTACGATCGCACCCGCCTGGTGCCCAGCAAGATCAAGCACGCTATGATGCTGCAACCCCTGTTCGAGTTTTCCGGCGCCTGCGTGGGCTGTGGGGAAACCCCCTATATCAAGCTGGCCACCCAGCTCTTCGGGGATCGCATGCTCATCGCCAATGCTACGGGCTGTTCCTCTATCTACGGGGGCAATCTGCCCACCACCCCCTACACCAAGAACCCCGAGGGACGGGGCCCCGCCTGGAACAACTCCCTGTTCGAAGACAATGCGGAATTCGGCTTGGGCCTGCGCCTGGCTGTGGACAAGCTGACCGAGCACGCCCGGGAACTGGTGGCCAAGCTGGCGGACCGCATCGGCCAAGATCTAGCCGATGGCCTGTTAGAGGCGGATCAGCGGGATGAGGCGGGGATCTTCGAACAACGGCAGCGGATCGCCGCCTTGAAAGAGAAGCTGGCAACCCTTGATCTACCAGAGGCGGAAACCCTAGCGGGCATCTGTGAAAACCTAGCCCGCCGCAGCGTCTGGATCATCGGCGGAGATGGTTGGGCCTATGACATCGGCTATGGGGGCTTGGATCACGTGCTCGCCTCCGGTCGGGATGTGAACCTGCTGGTGCTGGATACGGAAGTCTATTCCAACACCGGCGGCCAGACTTCGAAAGCGACTCCCTTGGGCGCTGTGGCCAAGTTCTCGGCGGGCGGCAAGCCCACCTTCAAGAAGGATCTGGCCATGATGGCCATGGCTTATGAAAACGTCTATGTGGCTCAGGTGGCGTTCGGTGCCAAGGATGTGCAGACCATCCGGGCCTTCCTAGAAGCGGAATCCTATGCAGGCCCCTCGCTCATCATCTGCTATTCCCCTTGCATCGCTCATGGGGTGGATCTCTCCAACAATCTGCGCCAGCAGGATCTGGCGGTGAGTTCTGGTCATTGGCCTCTGTTCCGGTATGATCCCAGGAAGACCGCGCAGGGAGAAAATCCCTTGCACATCGATTCCAAAGCGCCGAGCCTGCCCTATCGGGATTTCATCTCCACAGAAACCCGCTTCAGCGTGCTCAACCGCACCCATCCCGAAGCAGCCGAACGTTTCCTGCAGCGCGCCCAAAAGCATGTGGAAACCCGCTTCCATCTCTATGAACAACTCGCTCATCTGGCGGTGCAGAAATCCCCGGCACCGGTGAAAAAGGTTTGAGAGGGACGGGGCTTGCAGCCCCGCATCTTCAGACACCTAAATTTCATTGCTTGGAGAATCCCATGGACCTCACAACCCAATATTTGGGGCTGGAAATCCAAAGCCCCCTGGTGCCCTCCGCCTCGCCCCTGAGCCGCAGCCTGGATCTGTGCAAAGCCCTAGAGGATCAAGGGGCCGGTGCCATCATCATGTGGTCGCTGTTCGAAGAAGCCCTTACCGCAGAATCTGAAAGCGCGGCCCGCTTCCTCAGCGAGCAGCACACGGGTTTTGCAGAAGCAAGCAGCTTCCTGCCGGATCATCAGGATTTCCCCTCCGGCTTGGAGATCTATTTGGAAAATTTGCGGCGGCTCAAGGAAGGCTTGGAAATTCCGGTCATCGCCAGCCTCAACGGGGTCACCCGCGGGGGCTGGATCCGGCACGCCAAGGAATTGGAACAGGCGGGGGCAGATGCCCTGGAACTCAATGTGTACTATGTGGCAGGGGATCCGGAGGAGACGGGCGCCGAGGTAGAAGAACGCTATCTCAGCCTGTTGCGGGATCTGCGGGATCAGATCCAGATCCCCATCAACATGAAGCTCTCTCCCAGTTTCAGCGCCCTCGCCAATCTGGTGAAGCGCTTGGAGCAGGCGGGCGCGGACGGGGTCGCTCTGTTCAACCGCTTCTATCAGCCGGATATTCAGATCGATAGCTTGCGTCTGCAGCCGAGTCTTCATCCTTCCACATCGGCGGAAGCCTTGCTAGCCATGCGTTGGATCGCCCTGCTCTATGGGCGCACGAATCTATCTCTGGGGGCGACCGGCGGCGTGCACAGGGCGGAAGATGCCATCAAGCTCTTATTGGCCGGCGCGGATGTGGTGCACCTGTGCAGCGTGTTGTTAGATCAGGGGGTGGGGGCCCTGGGCACCATTCGCCAAGGCATCGAGCACTGGATGGAAGAACATTCCTTTGAGACGGTGGAAGATTTCCGGGGGCGGGTCAGCGCTCTGTCTGTGCCCGATCCCGCTGCCTTCGAGCGGGCGAACTATGTGCAGATCTTAGATAACTACAGCCATGCTTCCGGCGTGCGGGTTTGAAATGCCCTAAAGAAAAAAGGCTTAGGGAATGCCTAAGCCTTTTCAAATGGTGGGTCGTGAAGGATTCGAACCTTCGACCAATGGATTAAGAGTCCACTGCTCTACCAGCTGAGCTAACGACCCGACGGCGATGAATTTTTGCCCTGAGAGGCATTCGCTGAGAACCTGTATTGGGGTGGACGATGGGGCTCGAACCCACGACCACAGATGCCACAAACCTGCGCTCTACCAACTGAGCTACGTCCACCATAGTTTTTGATCTCTGAGGGAACCCTCGGCGCCCCTCGACAGCAATTCCCGCGGGAATCAGCGGCTGCTGTGCCTGCGACGCGGGATGCTTCGAACCCGCGGTCCAAAGGAGCATGACAACAAAAACCCGAGCAGCGCCCCCTGTGCCATAGGGCTTTTTGTGTCCAGCAAATGATTCCAGACACCGAAGATCGCTGTCCGTTGGCACCCCGGGAGGGATTCGAACCCCCGACCCACGGCTTAGAAGGCCGTTGCTCTATCCAGCTGAGCTACCGGGGCATCCCTCGGGGATCGGAGCATTGGTCGGGGTAGAGGGATTCGAACCCCCGACTCCCTGCTCCCAAAGCAGGTGCGCTACCAGACTGCGCTATACCCCGCCTTCCAAAATTAAGGATCTAATTAAATTAGTTTAGAAACAATGATCCTAAGCGTCAAGCAATTTTTCTCCGAAGGATTCCGTATGATAGCGACTGATCCGCAGATGATCCGACCAATAATCCTCTGGCAGCCCTGCCTTTCGCTTGAGCTGCCGCAGAAAGTCCCTGGGCTCCGGCAGGCTCTCCCAGACCGAAGGCAGAAAGGTGCCACGCGCGCCCCGATCTTCGAGAATCAACCCATCCTGACCAGGCACGAGCTGGGCTAGGACTTCTTCTTCGGAATGAGCGTGCAGCGGTGTAGCGGGGCTGAGCACAGAAATCTCGATGCGAATACGGGGAAGCTCATCTTCCCGCACCGGCGGGAAGCGGGGATCTCGAAAGGCCGCAGCGAAGGCATTTTCCGCCACATCCTGCACCAGGGGTTGAATAGCTTCTAGATGACCGATGCAGCCCCGCAATCGACTTCCTTTGCTGAGGGTGATGAAAGCAGCGCCCAAGGCTTGCAGGCTTGCCGGAAAATCCTGGGGATTTACCGACAGGGGGCGCTTCTCCCGTAAACCCGTTTCTATGGAAGCTCGGGCGATGTGCAGGAGCGTCTTTCGCTCGGTTTCGTTGAACCGTCCCTTCATGCCTGTCTCTCCGCTGGGATAAACGCATAGGCAGCATAGCCCACCACCCGATCCCGTGGACCTGCGGTGTCTCCAGAATTGCGCAGGTCCAGCCGATGGGGGCGCAGCCCGCGCCGCTTCGCGGCCGCTAACAGCCCCCGCAGGGGATTTCTCCCGCAGGCCTGTTCCGGGCCGATGGCTTCCGGCCGCAAGGACTCGATGGCGCGGCTGGTCTGTAAGTCGAGATGCTGCGCCTGCTCATAGGCCAGATAATGGCTGAGATCGGAGCTGATGAGGATCAAGGTTTCTTCGCCGCCCCAGAGGCGTTCCATGACCTGAGCCACGGATTCAGCACTCGCGTCCCCCACCAGGAAGGGCAGGATTCGAAAGTCTTCCAGAATCTGCTGCAAAAAGGGCAACTGCACCTCTAAACAGTGCTCGCCGGCAAAGGGTCTTTCATCCGGTCGTACCTGGGGCAGATCCGCCAGCGCTTCATAAGCCGGAAGATCCACCGGCACCGGTCCGAACGGCGTGAGAAAGGCTTCTGCCCGACTGTAGACTAACCCTCGAAAAGGCACCCGATGAGAAGGACCGAACAACAGAACGCGAGAGATCTGATCTCGGTGAGGGATCAACTGAGCATAGGCACTGGCTGCTACCGGGCCGGAATAGGGATAGCCCGCATGGGGCACCAGCAGCGCCTTGGGTTTTCCCTGCACAGAGGTATGCGCTTCTTGCAGATACTGACGAACCGCCGCGCTCAGGGCTTGGGGGTCAGCGGGATAGAACAGACCCGCCACATTGGGAGCTTGCATCGCTGTCATGTGCCGATCTCCTTTCACAGGAATAACAATAGGAATGAAGAAGAGTATAGATTCTTGCTTTTGCGGGAATGACGGGAAGGAGCGCAGGAATGACCCTGCTATGTCGTTCTGGCCGGAGAGCCGGAATCCATAGATTCCCGCCTGCGCAGAAAGGACGAGGAGAGCGCAGGAATGATGGGTTCGCTCCGTCGTCATGAATGATGGGTTTGCTCCACCGTCATTCAGACCGGCCCGCAGCGGAGGGCCGGAATCCAGGGAGTATTACCTCCTGCTTTCGCAGGAATAGCAGCCGCCTAGCTCCCCAGCCATTCCCCGATTGCGCTTTTCTCAGAAAGAATTTAAATGGCACCCACTTTGCTTGCCTCATGCGAAGCTTCACCAAATGATCGTTTTTCACGCCTGGAGTACTTGATGAACATTAGCCGGATGCGCAGTTGGATTCTTTTCGGAATGCTATGGGCTCCTCTCGTCGTGGCTGCCTCAGTCTTTCCCGATGAGGATTCCTTCGTCTCGGTCGGAAAGCCCCAGATTGGTGCAAACGCCTGCGGAGGCGCGCGGGCAGATCAGCTTCCTAACGAATACTGCAGCTGGATCGGTGCAGGAAACGGGATTGTCATTGGTCCGAATTCCTGCAATTTCCAAGGTGCTTGCCAAAACCTCGGAGAATCGGTCCGGATCGGCAGCGATGCCTGTAATGCTTGGAACGCTTGCGCAGGGGCAGGCGTGGGCGGCGAGCGCGTTCAAATTGGGGATCATGCCTGCAACGCCCGAGAAGCTTGCCGAAATGTTGGTCAACAGGGCGCGGTTTCCATCGGTGAACAGGCGTGCGACGGCATACAAAGTTGCTATGAAGCGGGCCGGCGGGGTACAGCCTCCATCGGTAATGGGAGCTGCAAAGGGCCTTATGCCTGCTATCGCACGGGTTATGCGGAAGTGGGGGGCGCTTCTGCCGTAGCAACCCTCGGAGAAGGCAGTTGCAATGGTTACAAAGCCTGTGGATATACAGGTTATAGCGAGACAAACGGCGATTCCGCCAGAATCGCCGTCGGCGACGGGGGCTGCACAGGGTATCGAGCTTGCACCTATGCGGGTTACAGTAAGAACCAGGGGAATCTAGCTCGAGTTCGCATCGGTGCACAAGCCTGTACGGGTTATGGAGCCTGCGAGTATGCGGGTTATGATGATACTGCTCGGATCGGTAAAGCTTCCTGTCAGGGAAATCAGGCCTGTTATTTCGCCGGCGCCTTTGGATTAGCCGATATCAGCGCTCATGCGTGCAGGGGAGAGAGTGCCTGTTATTTCTCAGGTGCTTTCGGTGTGACGGATATCGGCGAAAACAGGTGCAATGCACTCGACGGTTGTTATTTCGCTGGCGCTTTCGGCGCGGCGCGGGTAGGAATCCAATTCCTGAACAAAATGGTGCCCGACGCGCAAATACTGAGCCAGCGTTCCCGCCCTATTTCTGCGCAAGAGATAATTCCGGGTCAGGCTTTTGAAGAATGATACATGCACCCCATCGTCATTCCTGGCAGAGCGCAGCGGAGAGCCGGAATCCAGGAATTCCCGCTCCTTGCTTTCGCAGGGGCAGGCTATTCGCAGGAAGGACGAAGAAAGAATAGGAAGATTCCTTCGTACCGAAGGATCAGGGAAGATGGGCCGTTCGTTTCCCGACAGCCCCGAACGATTTATCGGGAGCGCCGTGCGTCGCTTTGATACACTGTTCTCCATGGGAAAGAAAAAGAAAGGAAAATCCGGTCGGGGCGGCGCCACCATCGCCTTGAACAAAAAGGCCTCCCACGATTACCACATCGAGCAGCGTTTTGAAGCGGGCTTGAGCCTGGAAGGCTGGGAGGTGAAAAGCCTGCGGGCAGGGCGGGCGCAGCTCAAGGAAAGCTATGTGCGCATCCTGCAGGGGGAAGCCTTCCTCCTGGGCTGCCACATTTCCCCCTTGCCGAGCGCTTCCAGCCATATCGCCCCCGATCCCGTCCGCACCCGCAAGCTGTTGCTCAAGCGTGCGGAGATCAACCGGTTGATCGGGCTCACGGAGCGGGCAGGCTATACCCTGGTGCCCACTGCCCTCTATTGGAAGCGGGGTCGCGCAAAGCTGGAGATCGGTTTAGCCAAGGGCAAAAAGCTGTACGATAAGCGGGCAGCCCAGAAGGATCGGGATTGGCAGCGGGAAAAAGCCCGTTTCTTCAAGAAAAGCCATTGAAATTCTTTCCTCACCACTAGCTTGCGTGGGAACTCATTCCTTTCTAGAATGTCTCATTCCTATGATCTGGGGGCGACCTGGCTTTCGACGCGGGTTGCGAAACCTGGGGTGCATGCCGAGGTGCGGGATACCTCGTAAATCCATCCGCACACCAATAGTTGCCAACGACGACAACTACGCTCTCGCCGCCTAAGTCCGGCGAGCCTCTGACCGCTCCTTGCTCATGGGGGGCGGATTTCAGGGGTAACTGCACATGAGATCGCCGCCCGAGGGGTCCGGACTCGGGCTGCTAAAACCAATTCGGAATCGCCGACCGCTTGCCCTGCCCGTCGGGCAACGGAAGGTTAAAGAAAATAGATTGGGCTAAGCATGTAGAGCCTCAGGCAGAGGGCCTGCGGACGCGGGTTCGATCGAACGGTCGCCACGGGAAGCGATTCCCGTCGGAAACAGAGGGCTCACACGGTGAACGCTACGGGATTCGATCCTAGGCCGACGCCGTCCGGTCAATGGGAAACCAAGCCGCCGGCTAGAGACTCATAGGCTCCTACCGGCACCCAGCCCAGGGAGTACTAGGGTGGATGAAGATCCACAACACGCCCTCCCCTGTGGGGAACCGCAGGTGAAGGAATAGTCCAGCCCCTATCGAAAGATAGGGATCCGCTGTCCCGCCGCCTCCACCAATCCAGGGGTTCTGGTTTCCAGAACCCCTTTTCCTTGTCGATGAGAATCTACAATCTGTTCCCTCTGCTCGCCGGCCCCTTCAGCGCTTGGCAGCCCCATCTGAAACGGGCGGCAGCCCTGGGCTTCGATTGGGTCTTTGTCAATCCCATCCAAAAGCCCGGCGCTTCCGGCAGCCTCTATTCCATCGCCGACTACTTCGACTTCCATCCCAGCCTCATCGATCCCAAGGCTTCGATATCCCCCCGAGAACAGGTTCGGGCTGCGGTGGTCCAAGCGGAGCGCTTGGGCCTGCGGATGATGATCGATCTGGTCCTCAACCATTGCGCCATCGATGCACCCCTGGTGCAGCAGCATCCCGAATGGTTTTTACAGGAAGGGGGCCAGGTGGCCAACGCTTTCTGCGTGGAAGCGGATGGCAACCGGATCGTCTGGGAGGATCTCGCCCAATTCGATCATTCGGGAACCAAGGATCCCGAAGGATTGTTCACCTATTTTGTGGCGGTGGTGGAATTTCTCATCGCGCTGGGATTTCAGGGATTCCGCTGCGATGCCGCCTATCAGGTTCCCCGCCCCTTCTGGGAACGGCTCATCGCTCAGGTGCGCCAGCGGCATCCGGAAGTGCGCTTTGTGGCGGAAACCCTGGGCTGCACACCGGAACAGACCCTGGAAACCGCCTCGGCCGGATTCGATGCCATCTTCAACAGCGCCAAATGGTGGGATTTCCAAAGCCCTTGGCTCCTGGAGCAATACGAGCTCACCCGCCAGCTCGTGCCCTCCATCGCCTTTCCCGAAAGCCATGACACAGAACGCCTCTATGCGGAATCCGGGCAGAATGTTCACGCTCTGAAGCAACGCTATCTGTTTACGGCCCTGTTCTCCGCAGGTGTGATGATGCCCATCGGCTATGAATTCGGCTTTCGGCGGCGGCTCCATGTGGTGCACAGCCGCCCCCAGGATTGGGAAGAACCTGCGGTGGATCTCCGGTCGTTCATCGCAAAAATCAACCGCATCAAACAGGATTACCCCCTGTTTCAGGAAGAAGCTCTGATCCAGCGGTTGGAACATCCGAACCCACAGATTTTGCTATTATGGCGAGCCTCTACCCGAGGCCAGGGGGAAGCCCTGCTCATCCTGAACAAGGATCCCAACCACCCCCAGTCCTTCTTCTGCGAAGACCTCTACCGCCATATCCAAGCCCCACCTCCCCTGATTGATCTCTCCCCGGAATGGGCCATGGACTATCTGCCCACGCCCTTTCATTTCGAGCTGGGCCCGGGCATGGGTCGGGTGCTCTGGGCGGCGGCAGGGGATTAGATGGCTTGCGAGCTTGCGCGGATAGGCGTTAGGAGAGAGAAGTTAGGGGGTGGAGATTGAGAAGAACGGTTCCGGTCGTTCCTAGCGGAACGCAGCGGAGACGATCTTCTCATTTCTCTCTCCTAACTTCTGGCAACGAATTTGAAGGCGTTCAGGGCGTTAAGCCCGCCGCTGACGCACCGCATCCGCCAGGGTTTCCAAAAGCGGCCGGGTGTCTTCCCAACTGATGCAAGCATCGGTGATGCTTTGGCCATAGACCAGGGGAACTCCCGGTCGGATGCTTTGATTGCCGGCGACTAGATGGCTTTCGATCATGACGCCCAGAATGCGCCGATCCCCCCGGGCGATCTGCCCCGCCACGTCCTGGCCCACCTGGATTTGCTTTTCCGGTTTCTTACGGCTGTTGGCATGGCTGAAGTCGATCATAATCTTTGGAATTAACCCCGAAGCGATGATCTCTTCTGCAGCGATATTGACGCTTTCCGTGTCATAGTTGGGCCGTCTGCCGCCCCGCAAGATGATGTGGGTGTCCTCGTTGCCCGATGTGCGGAAGATGGCGGAATGGCCGTCCTTGGTCAGGGAGATGAACACATGAGGACGGGCGGCAGCGTGGATGGCATCGATGGCGATGCGCACATTGCCGTCCGTGCCATTCTTGAAGCCGACGGGGCAGGAGAGCCCAGAAGCCAGCTCCCGATGGCCCTGGCTTTCCGTGGTGCGCGCACCGATAGCCCCCCAACTGATGAGATCCGCGAAATACTGGGGGGTGATGAGATCGAGAAATTCCGTGCCTGCAGGCACGCCCTGCTGATTGAGATCGAGCAAGAGCTTGCGGGCAAGGCGCAATCCTTGATTGATCTGGAAGCTGCCGTCCAGATGGGGATCGTTGATCAATCCCTTCCAACCCACTGTGGTGCGGGGCTTTTCGAAGTACACCCGCATGACGATGAGCAGGGCATCCGAAAGCGAAAGCCGCATCTGCTTCAGATGCCCCGCATATTCCAGAGCGGCTTCGGGATCGTGCACAGAACAGGGCCCCACCACCACTAGCAGGCGATCATCCTGCCCGTGGAGAATGCGCTTGATGCTTTCTCGGGTGTTGTAGACCGTTTCGGCGGCGGCCTCGGTGAGGGGATACTCCTCGTGAAGGGCTTTGGGAGGAAGGATTTTTTCGATCCCCTGGATGCGCAAATCGTCGGTCTTCTTCATGGGTAACAGAGAAAAGAGGCGAAATAGGGTAGTATAAACCCTGGGAGGGGAACCTGCTCAGCGCACAGCAGCTAGCGCTTCCAGCAACCGTTCATGGATGCCTTCAAACCCGCCGTTGCTCATGATGAGAATCTGATCGCCGGACCGAGCCTCTGTCACGAGCTGGCGCACCAGGGTTTCCGTTTCCGAAAAGATCTGCGCCCGTTCGCCCAGGGGTGCGAAGACCGGTTTTGCCTCCCAATCCAAGCTCGGTGGGCTATAGACATAGATGCGATCTGCCGTTTCCAAGGCAGATGCTAACCGGTCGTTGTGAATCCCCAAGCGCATGGTGTTGGAGCGGGGTTCCAGCACGGCTAGAATGCGGTGCGCCTCGCCCACCCGCTTCCGCAGTCCGGCCAAGGTGGTGGCGATGGCGGTGGGATGATGGGCGAAATCGTCGTAGACCGCCACATGCCCCACTTCTCCCCGAAGCTCCATGCGCCGCTTGACCCCCTGAAAACGACAGAGGGCTTGGAGGGCCGTTCTCGGGTCGATGCCGATGTGATGGGCTGCCCCCAGCACCCCCAGCGCATTTTGCACATTGTGCAGTCCACTCAGTCCCCAACGCACGGTGCCCAACACCTGATCCCCGTGGCGCACCTGGAAGCGGGAACCGTCCTCGGCGAGGATTCGCGCAGACCAATCGCCCCCGGGCCCGAAGGTTTCCAACGGTGTCCAGCACCCCATATTCAATACGGTTTCCAACGCAGCATCTCCGGCGGGATACAGGATCCGGCCGGTGCCGGGCACGATGCGCACCAGATGATGAAACTGGCGTTGGATCATGCCGAGGTCGTCGAAGATGTCCGCATGATCCCATTCCAGATTGTTCAGGATCAGGGTGCGGGGGCGGTAGTGAACGAACTTGGAACGCTTGTCGAAAAAGGCCGTGTCATACTCGTCCGCCTCGATGACGAAAAAGGGTGGCTTGCCCAAACGGGCGGAGCGTCCGAAATCCAGGGGAATCCCCCCGATGAGAAAGCCCGGTTGCAAGCCGGCGGATTCCAGCACCCAGGCGAGCATACTAGCCGAAGTGGTCTTGCCGTGGGTGCCCGCCACCGCCAGCACATGCCGATCCTGCAACAGATGATGCCGCAGCCATTCGGGGCCGGACACATAGGGCAAGCCTCGGTCGAGCAGGGCTTCCACTACGGGCATCCCCCGCTTCATGGCATTGCCCACCACCACTACATCTGGCGCGGGTTCCAGATGATGGGCTTCGTAGCCCTCTGACAGAGAAATGCCCGCCGCTTCTAGCTGGGTGCTCATGGGGGGATAGACCTGGGCATCGGAGCCGGTAACCCGATGACCCAGGGCACGGGCCAGCAGGGCAAGCCCCCCCATGAAGGTGCCGCAGATGCCCAGAATGTGCAGGTGCATAGGGGGAAACCTCAGATGAAGACGGGGGGCAGTCTACCGGAAATCCCCCCGTTCTTCACAGGGCAGCGGCACGGGACAGCGCCCTAGTACTGGAGCCAGCCCCCTTCTTCCCAAGTCCGAAAGAGATCCTCAAAATTCATGGGGCCCCAGAATCCGGGCATCTGCCAGGGGCTTTTCAGGTTCAGGGCGTTGAGCAGCTGTTTGCGGGCGATGGGCGGCAGCTGGTCAGCACGGCTGATCTGCTTCCGCAGCTCTTCTCGGGTGCCCTCAAAGTCGTAGCGCTGCTTGGTGCCGTCCTGATCCAGGTATTCGATGGAAGCCTTGTACCGACCATCCGCCAGTTTCTGGACGCTCAGGGATTCAAAGCTTTCGGTTACAGTGCCTCCCCAGGTAGGGAGTCGCCGCTGCGGCAGGGAGAAAGGCCCGTGCCAGCGATGGGGATGGCTCGCCCGCTGGGGCGCACCCTGGGCTAGCTGGGCTTGGATCTCCTGTACCTGTCCACCCCGAACCAGTTTCAGACGCACCGAACGGCCGGGTTGATCTGCAGCGACCAGGGCAGCGAGCTGATCCGCAGAGAAAAGTTTCTGATCGTCATAGGACAACAGGATGTCATAGGGCTGGAGACCCGCAGCAGCGGCGGGGGAACCCGGCTGCACCCGCACCACTAAGACTCCTTGCCCTTGGGGTACGGTAGCGGGCAGCTGGGCTGCCAAGGCGGGGGGCACGGTGCGCACCATGACCCCCAAATGCGCCCCTCTGGTTACAGGCTGTTGAGCAGCGGGCTTCATCACGGGTTCAATGGGGGCATCCTGGGGCACTGCGAGCGCGTTAGCCGCGGGCCATGCCAGGGAACAAGCGAGCACTAGATTGCGCAACTTCATGAAAATCTCCTTGGATGAATGGTTTACCCAGCTAGAAGAGGGAAAAAACCTGGGAAAAGTTCCCCGGCTCAATGGCCGTTCAGCTTGCGCCGCAGGGTTCGCTCGCTGATCCCTAGCAGCTTAGCCGCCCGGGTGCGGTTGTAGTTCGCCTCCTTGAGGGCGGCATCGATCAGAAGCCATTCCGCTTCTGCCAGGGTGGTACCTCGAGGAATCAACACACCGGTGGATCGATCCACAGGTTGAACGGGAAGGAGGGGACGGAGAAACTGGGGGCTGATCTCTCGCATGCCCTCGGGCAGCCGGATGGCGAGGCGGGCCATGAGATTGCGCAGTTCCCGCACATTCCCCGGCCATCGATACGTTCGGAGCAGGGCCAAGGCTTCCTGGGAGAAGCTGGGCACACAGCCCGACCGATCCATATCCGCCAAACTCTTGGCGAGGAAACGGCGGGCGAGACATGCCACATCCTCGGGCCGCTCCCGCAGGGGGGGCAGTTGAACCACCAGTACATTGAGCCGAAACAACAGATCTTGGCGGAACAAACCCGATTGGATCCGCTCTTCCAGCGGTCGATGGGTAGCTGCTACCACCCGCACATCTACAGTGGTACCCTGTTCGCTCCCCACCCGATGGACAACCCCTTCTTCCAGCACTCGCAGCAGGCTCACCTGGGCAGCGGGGGACATCTCGCCGATTTCATCCAAGAACAGGGTACCCTGATGGGCTTGTTCAAATCGGCCCCGATGGCGGCGAATCGCACCGGTAAAGGCACCCTTTTCATAGCCGAAGAGCTCCGCTTCCAACATGGAGGCCGGAATCGCGCCGCAGTTGACCGCTACGAAGGGACCGGAAGCGCGGGGGCTCAGACCGTGCAGGGCGCGGGCGACCAATTCCTTGCCCGTGCCAGTCTCCCCCTGAATGAGCACGGATTCCCGACTGCGGGCGAAGCGGGGCAGATCCTGCAACGCTTCGAGCATCTTAGGATCGCACAGGCTGAGATAGGGGGACAGCTGTTCGGAAAGTCGATGATGGGAGCGGGTAGTTGCGGCCAGATCCTGTGCGAGCTGCCGAACGAGGACGGCGGGATCGAAAGGCTTTTCCGCAAAGTAGCGAGCACCCTGCCGCAGGGCCTTCACCGCCTGCTCGATGCTGCCATGGCTCGCGAGGATGTAGAAGACTCCGTCGGGATGGCGACTCAGATATTCGGGCAACAGGGACAGACCGCTGCCATCCTTGAGCTGTAGGTTAGTCAAGATCCCATCAGGCGCAAAGCTTTCCAAGGCCAGACGGGCTTCCCGCAAGCTGCTCATTGCGGTAACCTGCGCGCCCAGATCTCGCAACAGGCGGCTCAGGTTGCGCAGGCTCTTAGGATCGCCATCGAGAACGAGCAAGTTCCAGTGTTGTAAACGGTGGATTCCATCGAGACTGCGGGAATTCCCAGATCCATCGGGAACTGCTTCCGTTGTGAAGGCGTTGCTCAATCCTCTTCCCGCTCCAGTTCTGCGAGAAAATCTAACTCTTCTCGGATCCGATCTTGCCCCAGATAGGTGGCGAGCACTTCCCCCAGCGTCGTGCGTTGGGCTTCGGATAGAGGTTCCATTTCAAAACCCATATAGCCAGGGTTGATATAGATGATGCGGGCGCGCACTTCCAGCGGCTCCTCCCGATTGAGATAGATGAGGAAATCGAAGGGCTGCTGGTAATCCGGATCCCAGTCCTCCGGTTCGGTCACCGCAAGGCCGGTGAGGGAGAGATTGAGGAGTTCGAGCTGCCAACAGTTTTCCCCCTGACGAACTTCCACCGGCGCCCGAATCTTCACCCGGGTAAATGCCCGCCGTTCTTGCTCTCTTCTAAATGTATCCTTCATCGGTCTACCTCCCAGGGGATCGGGCGGGATCCGGCTTGCATAAAATGCATTCTAGTCGCTGCAGGGTACGGGTGGTGCTGCGATCTTCCACCAGGGGAATGCGCACCACCTCTCCTCCCCAGGCGCGCACCTCTCTGGCCCCCACGATGGCTTCTTCCCGATAATCCGCCCCCTTGACAAGCACCTGAGGTCGCAGGGCCAGGATGAGGGAAAGGGGCGTTTCCTCATCAAAGAGAACCACCAGATCCACCGCAGCGAGAGCGGCGAGGATCCGCGCTCGGTCTTCCTGACCGATCACCGGACGACTTGCCCCTTTGATCGCTCGGACCGAGCGGTCTGTGTTCAAACCCACGATGAGGCGATCTCCCTGCTGTCGGGCTTGTTCTAAATAGCTTACATGACCCACGTGGAGAAGATCGAAACAACCATTGGTGAAGACGATGCGCGCGCCGGCGCTGCGCCAAGCAGCGACTTTGGATTGTGCCTGGGGCAGGCTGAGAATCTTATGGGCTTGTTCTATAGCCGCTTCTCCAGTCAGCGCCTCCCACAAATCTTCCTGCGTGATGGGCACGGTGCCCAGTTTGCCCACCACCACCCCAGCGGCCAAGTTGGCGAGCTGGGCGGCATCCATGGGGGATAATCCCGAGATAAGGCCGGCGGCCAAGGTGGCGATGACTGTATCCCCGGCACCGGACACATCGAAGACCTCCCGCGCAACAGCGGGAATGTGGTGCGATCCGTCCGCTTCCAAGAGGAGACAACCCTGCTCCCCCAGGGTTACCAGCAAATATTCCAGATCGAGCTGCGCCCGCAGCGCTTCCGCCTGTGCCCGAGGGATCGAGTCTTCCGCTAGGGAAAGGCCCAGCGCTTGCCCCAGCTCCCTCTGATTGGGCGTGATCAGGGTAGCGCCTTGGTATTTAGAAAAATCCTGTCCCTTGGGATCCACCAGTACGGGAATATTCCGTGCCTTTCCCGCCTGAATCAAACGTTGCGTCAGGTTCGGAGAGAATACTCCCTTTCCATAGTCCGACAAAATCAGGGCTTCCGCCCCATCCAACGCGGCCGAAACGAGGTGGAACAGTTGCGTTTCCTCTTCCGGCATCAGGGGGGCAATCACTTCTTCATCGATGCGGAGCATCTGTTGATGATCGCCGAGAACGCGGGTTTTGCAAGTAGTCGTGCGATAGGGGCTGGCGATCAAACCTTCCGTGGAAATTCCCTCAGACCGGAGCGCCTCGACCAGGGCTTCTCGATGCGCATCTTGGCCCGTCACCCCGAACAGAGAGATCGATAAGCCCAATTTGGCCAGATTGCGCGCCACATTGGCCGCACCGCCGGCGGAATCCTGACGTTGCTTGAGCTGCACCACGGGCACCGGCGCTTCCGGGGAAATGCGCTGCACCGGTCCCCGGAGGTAGCGATCTAACATGAGATCGCCTGCGACCAGCACCCTGCGCCCGGAAAATCCGCCGCGCACTGCCTGAAGGATGGCGTCTCTCGCTTGAAACATGGTGGATTACTTAGGATCAGGAGCGCGGCATTTCATAATCGCCCGTACAGGGCGGCCATCCGCTGCAATCGTTTCTCTAATTCCGGTTTCACCTGATCCCAGTGGAACCGCCACCGCCAGTTTCCCTGGCTCGTGCCCGGCACATTCATACGATGTTCGCTATCCAAAGCTAGAAAATCCTGCATGGGCACGATGGCCAGTTGGGCCCGGGAAGCGAAGGCCGTTCGGATGAGCGGCCAGGGCATGGGTTCTTGAGGATGACCGAGATACTCCATCACATATTCTTGCTGCCAGGCCGCTAAGCTATGGTACCAACCCAAGGTCGTATCATTATCATGGGTGCCGGTGTAGACCACCGCGTTTCGGCCGTGATGAAAGGGCAGATAGGGATTATCCCCTTCCCCAGAGAAGGCGAACTGCAATACCTTCATGCCGGGAAATCGGTATTTCCGCCGAAGCGCCTCTACTTCCGGCGTGATGACCCCCAGATCTTCCGCCACAAAGGGCAGTTTTCCGAAGCGTTGCTGCAGACGTTCGAAGAGTTCGTCTCCTAGCGCTTTGACCCAACGACCTTTTTGCGCAAAGGGTTCTTCTGCGGGGATCTCCCAATAGGACTCAAAGCCCCGGAAATGATCGATGCGGATGAGATCGAATAGTTGCAACTGGGTCCGGACTCGGTCGAGCCAGAAGCGAAAGCCATCCGCCTGCATCTGTTCCCAGCGATAGAGGGGATTGCCCCAGCGCTGGCCGGTCTCCGAGAAATAATCCGGTGGCACGCCGGCGACCACCTGAGGGGTGCCGTCGGGACGCAGCCAAAAATCCTGAGGACGCGCCCAAACTTCCGCACTGTCCGGAGCGACGAAGATGGGCATATCCCCGAAGAGCCGGATGCCGCGCGCATTGGCTTGACGGCGCAGGGCGGACCATTGATGAAAAAAGAGAAACTGCTCGAAGGCGACGAAGGCGCTCGCCTCTGACAGGCGGCTGCGGGCTGCGGCCAGCGCTTCGGGATCCCGATGGCGCAACGGGGAAGGCCATTCCCACCAAGGCGTTCCCTGTTCTTCTCGCAGCACCCGAAACAGGCGGTAATCCTCCAGCCAGTAGCGGTTTTCCTGCGTGAAAGCCTGAAGCGCTTCCCGCTGTTCTCGTCCCGCTCGATGCTGAAAGCCCAGCCAGGCTTCCCGCAATGCGGCAGTTTTTGCATCCCGATCCTGTGAGCCAGGCAACCGAGCTAACCAGCCCTGTTCGATCAGAGGTTCCAGGGCGATGAGAAAGGGATCGCCCGCATGAACAGAACTGGTCTGATAGGGGGATCGCCCTGACTGCGTGGGACCTACCGGCAACATCTGCCAGACTTTGAGTCCGGCCGCTTCCAAGAAATCCAAGAATCGCTCCGCATCCGGCCCCAGGGAACCGCTTTCCCCTGGACCTGGCAAGGAACTGAGATGGAGCAGCACACCGGCTTGACGAGGGCCGAGCGTAGGACTGGGGGATTGGGTGCG
Organism: Chromatiaceae bacterium; assembly: GCA_027078745.1. Taxonomy (GTDB): domain Bacteria; phylum Pseudomonadota; class Gammaproteobacteria; order Chromatiales; family Chromatiaceae; genus JALWWO01. The sequence continues at coordinate 103,237 of JALWWO010000009.1, read as the reverse complement.
CATAGGAGATCGGGGATGGCGATGGTGCGAGCCGAAAATTCTACTCCTTTGTCCGAAAAAATCGCTATATTGCACCTTGTTCCCTTTGGGCATCCGTTGCGTTCCTTTGTAGCACATGCTATGCCGAGCTTCGAGAAAGCTAGCGTGCAGACGGGATCTGGATGAATCCTGTCCGAACTGCGGCTATGAAGCATCAGATCTCATTGCAAAGTGAGGTCCGCAAAGCAGCTTCCTGCTTCTCAGTCTGCTTCGGTTGGAGAAAAGGGGGCCAGCATTTGGACAGGGGGAATGCGAAACCTATGGCGGCGAGAAACGAAAATCGTGCCCTTCCCTGGATCGATCCGCATGAAGGAATTTCCCTCATCACTTTTGAAACCGGTTTTCTTCAGCTTTATGGTTTCTGTGATTCGGCTCAGTAACATCAGGTGCCTATGGGATCCGCTGTTGGGCAAGTGTTATCATACAAACAGGTCGCAGGATATCGGGTTCCGAGGGATCATGCTTCTTTCCGAATCAATACGGGAAGGCTATCCAGAGCTATTTCGGGCGCGCGGGAAATACGGTAGCGGATCTATTGAAGAGAACGCAGTCTGGTGCAGTACAAAACGGGACTAATGCCCGCACCGAGCGAGCAGATGCGACTTCATCTGCCCCCGAGATCCGATATCTTCAAGGCCTAAGGACAGAGGATGAGCTTCAGGTCGCATTCCTCGCCGAGAGAGATCAGCCATTCAACCCGCTTGAACCCGGGATCCTAACGAAGTCCCAGTCGGTTTCTCCCAAGTTCTCTCTTCTTCCAAAATCCAGGGTAACCTACCGATGAATAAAACGCTCGACAAGATCAAAGCCTTGATTGATCAAGAAGATCAGTACCGCGCTCAAAACAAGAAAAAGCGCTTGGCGAAGCTACATTTGCTCGCAGAGGCCGCGGAACCTTTATTCCAATCTTATCGGGATCTGCGCAATCAGTTCGTGCGCTTGCAGGTGTTACAAGAGATCTGGCCAGAAGACTATCACCGTCGCGGGGATACCTTCGAGGCCCTGCTGCTCGGCTTTATCGAAGATCAGGGGGTTCGCTATGGGCTGCGTTTTCTCGTGCCAGGGGGTCAGATGGCCTTTTATGTCAACCTCGGAAATAATGGACAGCTAGTCTATCAGGTCGATCAGGATACCTATGCTTCCCGGCCAGTCCGAAGGGAGTACATTCATCAAGAAGATTGGCTCAACTACTTTCTGCGCACCATGACGCGGTTGATCGAGTTACCTGAAGCGGACTGAAAGCATGCGATGGAAGGAATTCGTTGGCCCCAGCTCATCGCCATCAGCTTGGCTTGGGTATTCTACGGGAGCGTGCATTCCTTTCTGGCTAGCTTAAAAGTAAAGCGTTGGGTAGCTCGCCATTTCCCCCGATGGATGCCCGCCTACCGCCTGTTCTTCAATCTGATCGCCTTCGCCCTATTGCCCCTACCCCTAGGGCTGACCTATGCCCAGCGCGGCCCTTGGCTGTGGCAGTGGACCGGCCCGCTCTGGTGGCTCGCCAACGGCCTGGCCCTGCTCGCGATCTGGGGCTTTGTCCTCACCCTGCGCGACTACGACAGCGCGGAATTCCTCGGTTTTCGACAGCTGCAGACGGGCCGCCGCGCGGTGGAAGATCAGGAATCCTTTCGACTCTCCCCCCTGCACCGCTTCGTGCGCCATCCCTGGTACAGCCTCGGGCTGGTGCTCATCTGGACCCGAGATATGGATGTGCCCCTGTTCGTGTCCGCCCTCTGGGTGAGCTTGTATCTCTTTCTAGGTTCCCGACTGGAAGAACAGAAACTTTTATTTTATCACGGCGAGCGCTACCGCCGTTATCGGGCCCTGGTGCCCGGGCTGTTGCCGAGACCTGGGCGCTATCTCCGCAAGGATCAGGTGCGGGACCTGCTCGACTGAGAAGTCGCGCGACTGATGCTGAGCGGTGCGGCAACAGTTGGGAAACACCTGCTATTTTCCCTTCAGAATGCTAGCCTTAACATTTTGAGCCTATCCGGGAGAACATCGATGTTCCAAAGATCAGTTCGCACATGGTGTGTCAGCCTGTTGGCAGCGATCAGTCTGATCGCATCGGATACCGCTATAAGCTCGAAAAAACCCATTTTGGTCGGCGCCTCCGTCGCGCTGACCGGCAAATATTCTCGCACGGGTCAGGAACAGCTCAACGGCTATCGGCTCTGGGTAGAGGATGTGAACGCGCGGGGCGGACTGTTGGGCAGGCCGGTGCAATTGATCTATTACGATGATGAATCCAAACCCCTCACAGGTGCGAAGCTCTATGAAAAGCTCATCAGCGGGGATCGGGTGGATCTGCTGCTGGGTCCCTACTCCTCTGGGGTTACCCTAGCCGCCAGCACGGTTGCAGAGAAGCATCAGTTCCCCATGGTGTCCACCGGCGCTGCCAGCAGCAAGATCTGGGCTCGGGGCTACAAAAATGTGTTCGGGCTGTACACGCCGGCGGAAAGCTACATGAATCAGATTCTCTTCTTCGCCAAGCGGAAGGGATTATCCCGGGTTGCGCTAATCCATGCAGACACAGCCTTTCCCCGCGCGGTGGCCAAGGGCGTCAAAGCCCTGGTGAAACAGCTCGGCATGCAATTGGTCTTTGAAGAGGAATACAGCAAGGGTTCCACGGATTTTTCCGCCATGCTGGTGAAACTGCGGCTCAGGAAGCCGGAGGTGCTCATCGGTGGTTCCTATTTGCCAGACTCCACAGCGTTCGTGCGACAGGCGAAGGAATATCGGTTCAGCCCTAAGATCATGGCCTTTGCCGTAGGTCCTGGCCTGCCGGATTTCGGCGAGAACCTGGGTGCAGACGCGGAAGGCGTCATGGGCAACACGCAATGGGAAGCGAGCTTGAAGCTCCCCGGCGCCCAGCGATTTGCACGGCGGTATCAGCAGCGCTTCGGCCATGCCCCGGGCTATCATGCAGCGGGGGGCTATGGCGCCGGCCAGGTGTTGGAGGCAGCGGTGAAACGAGCCGGTTCCCTGGATCGGGACGCCCTGCGCAAGGCCCTGTCTCAACTGAAGATCACCACGGTGTTCGGGCGCTATGCGGTGGATGCTGCGGGCAAGCAAATCGGAAAGCCCGGCTACACGATCCAATGGATCGAGGGAAAACGGCATATCGTGTTGCCCCGAGCACATGCTACCCATCAAATCCTCTATCCCTTCCAACCCTGGCAGAATCGCTGAAGGGGTGGCTTAGTTGTCGATGCTTTGGGAATCCAGCGTGCTGCTGCAACTCGCTTTGAGCGGGTTGTTGGCGGGCGCCCTCTATGCCTTGCTCGCCTGCGGGCTGAATCTGGTGTTCGGGGTCATGGGGGTCATCAACCTTGCCCATGGGGAGCTGATGATCGCCGGTGCCTTTCTCAGCTGGCTGGCCTATCGTTATATCGACCTGCATCCCCTGGTCGTTCTGCCCCTGGTGATGGGGCTGCTCTACGGTTTCGGGGTGCTGCTGCAACGCTGGCTCATCGAGCGGCTCACAGGTAGGGACGAGCTGACCTCCCTGCTGGTCACCTATGGGCTTTCCATCCTCCTCATGAATCTGGGGCTCTTGCTCTTCTCCGCAGATTTCAGGTCCGTGCCCGTATTGCAAGGCGGTTTTTACCTGTCCAGCCTGGATCTGGTGATCTCTAAGCCCAGGGCGGTGGCTGGGGCGATTTCCCTGGCACTCACCCTGGGAATCTTCGGGTTCCTTCGATACCACCGGATGGGGAAGGCCATTCGGGCAGTGTCCGAACAACCAGAAGTGGCGATGATCTGCGGCATCGATGTAGCGAAGGTGCGCCAGATGACTTTTGGCATCGCAGCTGCCATGGCAGGGGCTGCGGGCGTCCTGTTGAGCATCCTCTATTCTTTCTCCCCGGAGACCGGCGGGGAATTTCTGCTCAAGTGCTTCGCCGTCCTCGTCATCGGCGGCATGGGGAACTTCCTGGGCGCCCTGTTGGGCGGGTTGCTCCTGGGACTGGTGGAAGCCTTTGTGGGCGGTTTTTTCAATGTCCAGTGGGCGGAAGCTGTGGCTTATCTCTTGCTTGTTCTCGTCTTACTCTTGCGGCCTGGAGGTCTCCTGGGACAACGCCATGCGGTATTCTGATCTGGGCATCGGTGCCCTATTGCTCTTCTTCTCGCTCTTGGCGCCCGGGTTTCTCAACAACTACCAGCTCAGCTTTTTGTTGCAAGTGCTGATGATGGTGACCCTGGCTCAGTCCTGGAATCTGATTTCCGGCATGACGGGCTATATTTCCTTTGGGCATGGGGTGTTCTTTGGGGTCGGTGCTTATACCGGTGCCCTTCTTCTGATGGGGGGGGCTTTTTGGTGGGTTGCCATCCTGAGCGCTGCCCTGCTGGCCGCTGCCCTCGCCCTGCCCCTGGGCTTGCTCACCCTGCGCCTGCGGGGACCCTATTTCGCCATCGCCATGCTAGGGTTGAACGAGGTGGGTCGGATCCTCGCCAACCTCTGGGTGGATCTCACTGGCGGAGGCGATGGCATCGCCCTGTCCCCCCTCCTCTCTCCCGTCCTGGCCACCAATTATTTTTCCATGCTCGCCCTAGCGGTGCTCGCCACCCTGGGCATGGGATGGATTCTAAGAAGTCGCTTTGGACTCGAGTTGCGCGCCATCCGAGAGGATGAGGAGGCGGCGGAGATGCTGGGCATCGATACGATCCGAAACAAGCTCATCGCCTTCACAGCCAGCGCCCTGCTCCCGGGGGCAGCGGGCGCGATCTATGCTTTCTACACGAGCTTTATCGATCCCAGCTCCGTGTTTTTGCCCGCCCTCAACGTGCAAATGATTGTGGTCGTGCTGCTCGGGGGACGGGGCACTCTCTGGGGGCCGGTGCTGGGGGCCGTCCTGCTCATGAGTGTGCAGGAACTGACTTGGGCAGAATTTCCTGCCCTGCATCTGGCATTGCTCGGGCTGCTGATGATTCTGCTCGTGCTCTATTTGCCGGATGGACTCTTGGGCGCCTGGAAAAGGATCGGCAGCCGATATGGCTGAGCCTTCTATTCTGGAAATCCAAGGATTGCGGCGGGATTTTGGGGGTGTGCAGGCCTTGGGGGGGGTTGATCTCCAGGTGCGCCGCGGCAAGATCACCGGCTTGATCGGGCCTAACGGTTCGGGAAAAACAACCCTTTTTCAAGCGGTTTCCGGCATGGACCGGGAAGCGACCGGTCGAATCTACTTCGACGGACATTCCATCCTCGGGCTGCGACCTTCTCGGATTGTCGCCTTGGGATTAGGTCGCACCTTTCAGCTCAGCCGGGTGCTGCCCGGACTCACGGTGTTGGAAAACCTATTGGTTGCCAGCCGTCCCGATGATTCCGAAGCTGAGGATCGCGCCCACAACCTTTTGAGACAGGTGCATTTAGAAAGACAAGTGCATGTCCTGGGCAAGGCGCTATCCTATGGGCAGCAAAAGCTGGTGGAATTCCTGCGTGTCCTCATGCGATCCCCTAAGCTGATCTTATTGGATGAACCGGCCGCCGGCGTCAATCCCACCCTGCGCCGGACCCTCTGGGAGCTGGTGCGTCAGTTGCAGGAACAAGGAACCAGCCTGATGCTCATCGAGCATCATATGGAAGTCATCGCGGATCTCTGTGATGAGGTCTATGTGCTCAATGAGGGGCGGATCATCGCGCGGGGAACCTTCTCGGAGGTGCGAGAAGATCCCCAGGTATTCGCCGCCTACTTCGGTCATCGCAACCGGACGGCATCATGAGCGCACCGCCCCTGCTGCACCTGCAGCAGCTCGATGCGAGTTACGGTCCGATTCAGGTGCTGTTCAGCGTTCAGCTCGAAGTCCAGCCCGGGGAGATTGTGGCCCTCATCGGCCCGAACGGCGCGGGGAAATCCACGGTCATCAAGAGCATCATCGGTTTGGTGCGGGTGCTTCGGGGTCAGATTCGCTTGGCAGGCCGAGAGATCACCGGGATGGCTACCCATCATGCGCCCCTGCACGGCATCGGCTATGTGCCTCAGGGTCGCATCCTGTTTGCTCGGATGACGGTGCGGGAAAATCTGGAGATGGGGGCGTTTCTCCAACAGGATCCCAGGGAGCGCCGGCGACTGGTGGAGGAGGTTCTAGACCAGTTTCCCCAGCTCGCCGCCCGCGCCCAGGTGCTGGCAGGGCATCTGAGCGGGGGAGAGCAGCAGATGTTGGCCATCGGGCGCTCCCTGATGATGCGGCCTAAGCTGCTGATGTTGGATGAACCTTCTCTAGGCCTTTCCCCCAAATACGTGGATCAAATCTTTGCACAATTGCTCGTTCTGCGGGATCAGGGTCATACCTTGCTGATGGTGGAGCAAAATGCTGCCCGCGCCTTGGAAATCGCAGATCGGGGCTATGTCTTGGAGTTGGGCCGCAATCGCTTCGCAGATCGGGCTTCCGCCTTGCTGGAGAACGAAGCGGTGCGCCGCCTCTATCTCGGCGGCGTTTGAAGCGTTTTGCCGCCCTCGGCGTCGAACCCATACAGGGCGAGGGGGAAGCTCTCCGTGATCAGGATGATTGGTTTCTTCCCGATGAAAATCCGATAGGTTCGGAACACCCGCGCTGCTGAAGCTTCCCCCTCGAGCCCCACTTCCAACACTTCCCGATAGCTTTCCAAACCGCTGTCCCGAATCAACACGCCGATCCCGATCTCCCGATCGATGAGTTGTTGGCGGAACTGCTCAGGAATGTACTGGGTGCGGATGGCGGAAAAGGCATTTGCATAGATCCGCTGGCTTTCCTGGCCCCGAAGCTGGGCCTTTCGGATGAGCACCGAATCCCCAGGGACCACCTGAATCCAGGGCATGGGTTGCTCGACGGCCACAAAGCCTTGTTCCAGGGTGCAGACTTCAATGGATTCCCAATAATAGGCTTCCAGAATTTTGGTTACGGTGCCGTCGGTCACCAGCAAGGCCCGAAGGAAGGGGGGTAACTGGGCGAAGGGAAGGGGTTTCTTGCCTGCTCGGCGCAAGAGGCCTTGGGGCAGAAATCCCCCGCTTCGAAAGGGATTTTGTCCCCTAGGCGCATTCATTCGATTGCAATAGCGTTTGACCAAGGTTGCGCCTCCGCACCGATAGGAGGGGGATCCCTTCTGCTGTGATCTTGCAAATTACTGAAAGTCTTTGAAACTTTCTTGAGGAATGAATCGGAAAAACCACCACAACATGGTATATTGGTAATTGCATTCCACGAACATTGAGGAGATTTCTACCATGACTACCAGTGCTCGACTGGCCGTTCTGTCCACCGCCGCTGTGTTCGCCCTGGGCTTGGGCGGCTGTGCGGATCAGCAGGCTCGGGATATGGCGCAGGATGCTCTGGCCAAGGCAGAAGCGGCACAGGCTTGTTGCGACCGCAATGCGGAAAAGGTGGATCGCATGTATCAGAAGATCATGTCCAAGTAAAGCGGATTCCCCCTTTTGTTCCGGCTTCCCACCCATTGTGGGACGCCGGTATTTTTTTTCACCGCCGCCTTCACCGCTTCCCAGTCAATCTGCACGCCGGGCATCTGGGTGAGTTGGGGGGGAAGGATCTTTTCCAGGGGTTCGACATTTTTCTCGCGCTTCCGGTGTACTTCCAAATAGAGATCCTCCCCGAGCCAGCCTAATTTATAGGGCTGATCGACGATATTGACCGGCGTTTTCACCGGAACTAGGGGAAAGAGTTCGGCGATATTTTCGGGATACATGCGAATGCAACCGTGGCTCACTTCCATGCCCAGCCCCCAAGGCTTGTTGGTGCCGTGGATCAGATAGCCCCGAGCGCTGAGCCGCAGCGCATACCGGCCCAGGGGATTGTCGGGACCTGGGGGAACCACGGCGGGCAGGGGGCGGCCTTCCGCCGCATGTTCCCTGCGAATGGAGGCAGGAGGATACCAAGCGGGATCCTTATCCTTGCGCAGGATGAAGAAACGCCCCAAAGGGGTGTTCCAACCTTCCCGACCGATGCTGATGGCATAGGTGCGCACTTCCTGAGGGTTCTCAGGAGGGAAGTAGTAGAGGCGTTTTTCCGCTAAATTGAGCACGATGCCCTTGCGGGGGGCATCCGGCAGCACGAAGAAGGTGGGCACCAATACATTCTGGCCCTCGCCGGGCACCCACATATCTAGATCGGGATTGGCTTGCTTCATCTCGTCGTAGCCCAAGCCGTTGTGCCGCCCGATGTCCAACAAGGTATCTTCCTGTCGAGCGCGTACATAGAAGGCCAGTCCGATGACATCATTTCCTTGGGCCAGGGGATAGGCTGTCTGCACGGTGCTGAACGCATCCGGTATTCCCAGCAGCCATGCGTTGAGTAAGATCGTTCGGAATAGGTTCCAACGTGCCTGTTTTCGCATTCCAAATCACCTCGAAGCAGTGGCCGGGCTTTTGCCCGACTTTTTTGAAGTACCATCAGCAGTTATGAGCACCGCTTCCCAACTTTCCCATATTCGAAATATCGGCATCGCAGCCCATGTGGATGCGGGTAAGACCACCCTGACGGAGCGAATCCTCTACTATACCGGCGCTTCCCACAAGATCGGCGAAGTCCATGATGGTACCGCCCACATGGATTATCTGGCGGAGGAGCAGAGCCACGGTATCACCATCACAGCCGCCGTGACCAAGGCGCCCTGGCGGGACCATCTGTTGCAGATCGTGGACACTCCGGGCCATGTGGATTTCACCATCGAAGTGGAACGGGCCATGCGGGTGTTGGATGGCTGCATTCTCGTGCTGGACGGGGTACGGGGGGTGGAACCCCAGACGGAAACCGTTTGGCGGCAGCGCAGCCGGTTTCAACTGCCCGTGCTCTTCTTCATCAATAAGATGGATCGTCCTGGGGCGAGTTTCTCCCACAGCCTGGAGAGCATTCAAAGGCGCTTGGGGGCGGAGCCCGTGCCCATCACTGTGCCTTTGATGGATGAACCGGCGGTGGTTCATCTGATCGAACGGCAGCTCATTCGCTTCACCGGCAACCAGGGCAGCGAACTGATCGTGGAACCCTGCCCCGCGGCGATCTGGGAGGAACTCACCGATTATCGGGAAAGCTTGCTCCTCGCCTGTGCGGAGCTAGATGAATCCCTGGCCGATTGCGTGTTGGAGGGGGAGGATCCCGATCCGGAAAGCCTTTGGCAGGTGCTCCAGCAGGGCACGAGAGCCGGCGCCCTGTTCCCCTGCTTTGGGGGCAGCGCCCTGCGCAACCTGGGGGTGCAACCCCTGCTCGATGGGGTGGTGCGCCTGTTGCCCGCGCCTCTGGATCGGCCGCCTTCCCTGGCCGTTCGGCCGGACGGCACGCCGGAAGAAGTGGCCATGGATGGGGAAGGGCCTCTGGTCGCCCTCGCATTTAAAGTCCAGCTCTGGGACGGCCGCCGCCATGTGTTCACCCGCATCTACCGGAATCGTTTATCCCCCGGGGATCGGGTTGCTTTCCTCAATGCGGAGGGGCGTGTCGTGCGGGAGCAGGTGGCCCGCATTTTCGACGTGGACGCCGGACATCGAACGCGGCTCCACCAGGCCCAGGCAGGGCAAATCGTGCTTTTAGCCGGTCTGCGATTTGCCAGCACTGGAGATACTTTGTGCGATCCCGAACATCTCTTGCGTCTGGAACGCATCGACGCTCGGGAGCCCGTGCTGAGTCTGGCGGTGGAACCCGCAGCGGGCACAGAGGAGGAAAAATTTCTCGAAGCCCTGGAAAAAGTATTGCAGGAAGATCCTACTTTGCGCTTGGAAGAAGACCCAGAGACCGGCCAGCGGTTGCTGCGGGGTATGGGAGAACTGCATCTCTCCATCGTTCTCGAACGCTTGGAACGGGAATTCGGGGTCCGCATCCGCAGCGGCAAGCCAGCAGTAGCCGTGCGGGAGACCATCCAACAGTCCGCAAAAGCGGATATACTCTATGCGCCGCCGCCGGTGCCCGATCAGCGGATTCCCGAACGAACCGCTCGGGTTCTGGTCTCCGTGGCACCTGGGGAACGAGCTTCTGGGGTCCGATGGGAAATTCAACCCAGAATCTTGCCGGAAGGCGCAGTCCTCAGCGAAGAACAGCGGCTTGCGCTGGAAAATGGCATTCGATCGGCTTTGGAAGCGGGACCACAGCAGGGCGCTCGAGTGGAAGATGTCCAAGTGGGGATAGAGGAAGTAGAGCTCTTCGGGCCCGCTTCTACGCCTGAAGCCCTGCAAGCTGCTGCTTTTCGGGCCGTTCAGAAGGCGTTAGCGCAGGCAGAACCCGCGCTCCTGCAGCCCATCATGGCTTTGGAAGTGGTCGTGCCGAAAGAGAATCTGGGCACAGTGCTAGGGGATCTCCAATCCCGTCGGGCGACCATTCGGGATACCCGGACCGAAGGGAACACAGCGACCATCGAGTGCTTCGTGGCCCTGGAAAAGATCCTCGGCTATACCACGGATTTGCGCAGCCAAACCCAAGGACGAGGTCAGTTCAGCATGCAGTTCGAGCGCTTCGACCTGATTTAAACCCGGATCGCTTCGGCCTTTCCCCGCTGAAGTCGGGGGCTTCCACGCTACAATTTCATGAATGTTCGTCTCATAATAAAGTGAATGATTCTCAATTGGTTCATCTGCATTCCATGTCCCATCGAGAAAATGCCGTTCCCCTTTCCCAACTCTCCACAGGTCGTTCCGGCCGTCTGGCGGAGATCCAGGGAGGTCGGCAGCTGACCCGCCGCTTGCTCGCCCTGGGGCTGCGTATCGGCAGTGAAATTCAGGTGCTCCACCATCGGGGCACAGGAGTAGTCGTCCTGCACGGAGGCACCCGCATCGCCCTGGGCGGCGGGATCGCGGAAAAGCTGCGGGTGGTACCTTTGGATAGACGAGCCGCCGCATCCTGAGACCCTGTATTTAGGAATCGCCATGGGTTGTTGTGATCCCAATGCCTCGCCCTCCGATGCAACCTCGGGTTCCGAGGTACTCACCATCGCCCTAGCGGGCAATCCGAACTGCGGCAAATCCGCCCTGTTCAACATCCTCACGGGGATCCGTCAGAAGACCGGTAACTGGCCCGGCGTTACCGTAGAGCGCAAGGAAGGACAGCTAGAACTGGATGGGCGCATCATCCGAGTGATCGACTTGCCGGGGATTTATTCCCTGGATGCGGGTTCCCTGGACGAGCAGATCACCCGAGATTATCTGCTCTCTCGAGAAGCAGATCTCATCATCAACATCGTGGATGCGGCCAATCTGGAACGGCATCTCTATCTCACCGTGCAGCTGTTGGAGATGGGGGTACCCTTGGTGCTGGTCCTCAACATGATGGATGTGGCCCGCAAGCGGGGCATTCAGATCGATGTGGACCGCTTGAGCCGAGAGATCGGCGCACCGGTGGTGCCCATGGTGGCAGTCACGCGGGAAGGACTCACGGAGCTGCAAGCCCGCATCTTAGAGGTAGCGGATGGCCGGCAGCACGGCGGTTTCAACCTAGCCCAGGAAGAGTGCGTGGAACAGGCCCTTGCCGAACTCGCACCTCTCCTCGACCAGCCCGAACTACAGCAGTGCAATCGCCGCTGGTTAGCCCTCAAGCTATTGGAAGGGGATGAAGCCGCAGAAGCCGCTGCAAATCCGGAAGCCCGCGCCCTGGCAGCGCGCTGGCGACAAGAGATTCGGCGGCGTTCCGGAGAGGATGCAGACCTCCACATCGCGGACAGCCGCTTCGGTCATGCCCACAGTTTGGCCCAGCGGGTGATTCAGAAACCAGGGCATGGGGGAAAAACCCTCACGGATCGCATCGACCGCTTGGTGCTCAGCCGCATCTGGGGCATTCCCCTCTTCCTGGGGGTGATGTACCTGATGTTCCTCTTCACCATCAATTTCGGCGGTGCCTTTGTGGATTTCTTTGACGGTACCGCCAAAGCCCTGTTCGTGGATGGTTTGGCCCAGCTGTTGGAACATTTGGGTGCGCCGGATTGGCTCATTCTCGTCCTCGCCGATGGCATCGGCGCGGGCCTGCAAGTGGTGGCGACCTTCATCCCCATCATTGCCAGCCTCTATATCTTTCTGTCCATCCTGGAGGATACGGGCTACATGGCCCGCGCGGCCTTTGTGATGGATCGTTTCATGCGGGCCATCGGTCTGCCTGGCAAAGCTTTCGTGCCCTTGATCGTGGGGTTCGGCTGCAATGTGCCCGCCGTCATGGCGACTCGCACCCTGGAAAATGACCGAGAACGCCGTTTGACCATCCTCATGAATCCCTTCATGTCCTGCGGCGCCCGGCTGCCCGTGTACGTGCTCTTCGCCACCGCTTTTTTCCCCAACTCCGGGCAAAACGTGGTCTTTGCCCTTTATCTCACGGGCATCGTCATCGCGGTGCTCACGGGCCTGCTCATGAAGCGCACTCTGCTCCCTGGAGAAAGCACAGGCTTCATGATGGAACTCCCCCCCTATCATTTGCCCACCCTGCAAGGCATTTTGCTGCGCACCTGGGATCGGGTGCGGCTGTTCCTGGGGGAAGCGGGGCGCATCATCCTCCTCATGGTGCTCACGTTGAATCTCCTGAGCGCCATCGGCACGAACGGACAGATCGGACGGGATACGAAGATTGAAGATTCCATTCTCAGCGCCATCAGCCGTGCGGCGACCCCGATCTTCGCCCCCCTCGGGGTGCGGGAAGAGAATTGGCCTGCCGTGCTGGGCATTTTTTCCGGGGTTTTAGCGAAGGAAGTGATCGTAGGCACCTTAGATACCCTCTATGGGCGATTGGCGCAGGAGGGATCAGAAGAAGAGAAACCGCCTTTTCACCTTTTCCAAGCCTTAGCACAGGCTGCGGAAACCATTCCCGCGAATCTCGCGGATTTAGGGGAGCGGTTAACTGATCCCTTGGGCTTGGATCTCGGGGATCTCTCTGACCAGGAACAGGCTGCGCAGGAACAGGGGGTATCTGCGGGCACTTTCGGCGCGATGGAAGCCCGTTTCGACGGGCGCGTCGGTGCCTTTGCCTATCTCCTCTTCGTGCTCCTGTACTTTCCTTGTGTGGCCACGGTGGCGGCGATCGTGCGGGAGACGAGCCGCGCTTGGGCAGCTTTTGTGGCGTTCTGGACTACAACTATCGCCTTTGTGGTGTCCAGTCTTTTCTATCAGTTCGCTACCTTTGAACAGCATCCCCTGCAGTCCAGCCTCTGGTTCGCAGGGCTCGGCCTGCTGCTAACCCTGCTTCTAGCAGGGTTGCGCATTTGGGCACGCCGCAATGGATCTGAAAAACCTCCTCTCAGGGTTCAGGTTGCGAATGGATCGCGCACTTAGAAAGCACTTGATTATTTAATCAAGTGCTAATATACTCTCTCTTCAAGTTGAGGGGTTACACCGACGACAACCTCCTGCTTGCTGTACCCAGAAACCTGTTGAGACTAGGAGAAGATCCATGAAAAAACTCGCCAGTGCTGCTGCCATCGCTGCGCTCCTCGGCGCTTCCGCCACTGCCACCGCCTGGTGGGGTCCGGGTTGGGGTCCAGGCTGGGGCCCGGGCTGGGGCAACACTTATAGCGATTGGTGGGACGACATGTTCGGGGATGCCTGGGGCGATTTCAACCTGAACATGTCCGGCGGCGGTCGGGGCTGGGGCCGCGGTTACAACCGCTATCGGGATTGGTACGGCTACGGCCCCTACTGGTGGGGCGGTCCCTGGGGTTATCCCGCCTACGGCGTGCCCCCCTACGTAGCGCCGGTAGCCCCGGCGGTTCCGGCTGCCCCCGCAGCGGAAACCAAGTAATCCTTTCCTCTGCAGAAAAAACCGCGCTTCGGCGCGGTTTTTTTATTGCCCTCGGCTGCGGGGGTTCCCTTTGTCATTTCGCTGCCAGATCGAATCCTTCTGATTCAGTTGAAGAGTGCGCGTTAATCTACGGTTTTAACTAGAAAATAGCCTTCCGCCGTGCTAGCCTAAAAATGCATATTCTCTCGGCAGCTGAGAGCGCGGAGGCTATGAGTAAAAAGATTGTTTCGTTACTAAGCTTGCTCCTGCCTCTGTTAGCCCTTGCTAATCAGGCAGAGGTGAGCAACGTGCGGCTTTGGACTGCGCCGGATCAAACTCGCCTGGTGTTGGATGCGAGCGAGGCCATCGAACACCGCATCTTTTCCCTCCGCAATCCAGATCGCTTGGTGGTAGATATTCCCGATGCCCGCTTGCAAGGCAAGCTGCCCCGCGTGAAGAATGATCCCCTGGTCATGCGCTTGCGCAGCGGTATTCGAGCAGGCGACGATCTGCGCATCGTGGTGGATCTCAAACAACCCGTGCGAGCGAAGAGCCAACTGTTAAATCCCAACAATCGCTATGGCTATCGCCTGATTCTGGATCTCAGTCCCCGCAAGCAGCAACAGAAGCCGGTCAAGGCATTCGTACATGACGATAAGACGCAGCGGAAAGTCGTCGTTGCCATCGATGCGGGGCATGGAGGAGAGGATGCGGGCGCCATTGGACCCAAGGGCACCCAGGAAAAAACGGTCGCCTTGGGCATCGCGCGGAAGCTCGCCGCTCGGATCAACCGAGCACCCGGCATGCGGGCCGTGCTCATCCGCAAGGGCGATTATTATGTGGGCTTGTACAAGCGCATCCGACTCGCTCGGAAACATCGTGCGGATCTTTTCCTCTCCATCCATGCGGATGCCTTTAATGATCCCCGAGTACGGGGTTCTTCCGTCTATATCCTTTCGCAAAAGGGTGCCAGCAGTAAGGCGGCGAAGTGGCTAGCAGATAAAGAAAACCGTGCGGATCTCATCGGTGGGATCGAACTGGAAGACAAGGATCCCTACCTGACTAAAACTATCTTGGATATGGTCCAGAGCGCCACTCTGGAATACAGCCATTTGGCGGCGAAAACTCTGTTAGCCAAGCTGGCTAAATTGGGCGAAGTGCACAATCGGCGGGTACAGCAGGCGCGGTTCGTGGTGCTCAAGGCACCGGATATTCCTTCCGTGCTGGTGGAAACTGCCTTTATCAGCAATCCCAAGGAAGAAGCCCGCTTGCGCGATCCCCGATTCCAGGATCAACTGGCGCAAGCTCTGTTTGCGGGGATTCGGACCTATTTCCAACGCTATCCCCCCCCGGGCACCTGGTTCGCACAGCATCGGGCACCTCGTCGCTATGTGATCAGTCCCGGGGACACCTTGGGGCTTATCGCCAAACGTTATCGGGTCAGTCTCAGCGCCCTGCGCAAAGCCAACCAGATCAAGGGAGATTTGATTCGCGTGGGACAGGTGTTGACCATCCCCGAGGGTTGAAGGATCAGGCGGGCAGATCTTCATTTAGATGGGGACGCAAGGTCTTTAACAAGGCTTGATATACCCAGGGATTGCCGGCCACGATATTGCCCGTGGTCAGATAGCGATCCCCGCCGCGCAGGTCAGATACTTGACCGCCCGCTTCCTGAATGAGCAGAACGCCAGCAGCCATGTCCCACGCCGCTAGGCCCAGTTCCCAGAACCCGTCCGTACGACCGCAGGCCACATAGGCGAGATCCAGGGCAGCAGCACCGGGCCGCCGCACCCCGGCGGTGGTCTGCACCAAAGTCTTGAGCATCTCCAGATAGGGGTCCAGGTAGCGATGATCCCGAAAAGGAAAGCCGGTACCGATCAGAGCCCCTTCTAAGGAACGGCGCTCAGATACGCGAATTCTACGGTTATTGAGTTGCGCACCCTCCCCACGAGCAGCGGTGAACAGCTCCTCCCGCAGGGGATCATAGACCAGCCCGCAGAGCAGGCGACCGCGGCGGCGCAAAGCGATGGAGACTGCGAATTGGGGGAAACCGTGCAGGTAATTAGTTGTACCATCTAGAGGATCGATGATCCATTCGAATTCTCCTTTTCCCTGAGCACCCGTTTCTTCAGCCAAGATGGCATGGTGGGGGAATTTCGCCTGCAGTTCTCGAATAATCGCCGCCTCCGCCTGGCGGTCGACTTCGCTGACAAAATCGTTATAGCGCTTGGTCTGCACCGGAATCCGGTCGATCTGATGGGCGTAGCGCAATAGAATGCGGCCCGCAGCGCGGGCGGCTCGAATGGCTATATGTAGCGTAGGTTGCATGGATCACACCTTACGGCAAAACGAGGAGAATCGCAAAGATTGAGCCAAGCACCTTTGGATCGAGTCCGCTTCGTATTGGTGGAGACCTCGCACACGGGAAATCTGGGCGCGGTGGCTCGGGCCATGAAGACCATGGGGTTGCATCAACTCCATCTGGTGCGCCCCAAGCAACCGCCTGATGCTCAGGCCATCGCTCGGGCCGCCGGGGCAGATGATCTGCTGGCCGCCGCCCGGATCCATGAGAACTTAACCCAGGCCCTGGCAGGCTGTCGGTTGGTGATCGGATCCAGTGCGCGCCGCAGAACCCTGGATTGGCCCCTGCTGGAACCATCCGATTGTGCCCAGATGCTAATGAAAGAAGCGCAAGCCGGGGAAGTCGCCCTCGTGTTCGGGCGAGAAAGCACAGGGTTGACCAATCGAGAACTGCAATCCTGTCAATATCTGGCCTGGATTCCCACCGCACCGGATTTCCGCTCTCTGAACTTGGCAGCTGCCGCTCAAGTCTTCGCCTATGAGATCCGGCGCGCTGCTTCCCAGTGTCTGCCTCCCGCCCCAAGCCATGTGCCAGCACCTGCCGAACAAGTAGCAGGCTTGCACGCCCATCTTATGAATACCCTGATTACCATCGGCTTTGTCCATCCCCAACAATCCAAGACCCTGGCGGGTCGTCTGTACAGGTTCTTGCATCGGGCCCGCCCCGACCCTACAGAAATCAACATCCTGCGGGGCATCCTGCGGGCGGTCGCACGCCTTCAGAAGGAAAAAGATCTGTCATAACTAAGGAATTCCGCTATGTTCGAACGGCTACGAGAAGACATTGCCTGTGTGTTCGAGCGAGACCCCGCTGCGCGCAATACATTTGAAGTGCTCACCACCTACCCAGGCATTCATGCGGTGCTGAGCCATCGCTTGGCCCATCGGCTTTGGCGGGCAAATTGGAAGTGGCTCGCTCGGATGCTCTCCAATCTCTCCCGCCTGTTCACCGGCATCGAGATTCACCCGGGGGCCCAGATCGGACGCCGGTTCTTCATCGACCATGGCATGGGCGTAGTCATCGGGGAAACTGCCGTCATCGGGGATGATTGCACCCTCTATCACGGGGTCACTCTGGGCGGCACGAGCTGGGAGAAGGGAAAGCGCCATCCCACCTTAGGCCGAGATGTAGTGGTGGGTGCAGGAGCCAAGGTGTTGGGACCTATTGAGATCGGAGACGGGGTTCGCATCGGATCCAATGCAGTGGTGGTCAAGTCCGTGGAACCCGGCGCCACTGTGGTAGGGGTGCCCGGGCGAGTGGTGGAACGCCCCACGGATGCTCAACAGCGCCGCCGCGCGACCACTGCCAAGCGCATGGGTTTCGACGCTTACGGCGCTACCCGCAACACGCCGGACCCGGTGGCCCATGCGATCAACTGCATGTTGGATCATATCCATCTGTTGGATCAGCGCTTGGAAATCATGGCCAAGGCCCTGGAACAACGAGGTATTACTGAACCTCTCGAACATCTGCCTGATCTGGAGGCTTGCGAAATCCAGTCTGCCACGGAGGAGCGCCCGTCTCGATGAACTTTTCCCAGTCTTCCCGATCTATGCCATAATTCGCCGCCATATTTTTTGCGCTTTTCGAGGAGTTCCTATGTCTTTTTTCATCGCCGATGCCCTGGCTCAGGAAGCGGGTGCCGCCGCGCAGCAGGGCGATCCCCTACTCAGTCTCCTTTTTCCCATCGGGCTGATCGTTCTGCTCTATTTCCTGATGATCCGTCCCCAGGTGAAGCGGCAGAAAGAGCACAAGAAGATGGTGGATGCCCTCGCCAAGGGGGACGAGGTGGCGACCATCGGCGGTCTGCTGGGTCGGATCACCGATCTGGGTGAAAACTTCTTGATGCTGGAGATCGCTGAGGGCGTTTCCGTGAAGGTCCGTCGCAATGCAGTGGAATCCGTCTTACCCAAGGGTTCCCTGAAAGAGCTTTGAGCACAGCGCGTTAGACTCAGGGCACTGGACACCGGTATCCAGCGAGACTTTTTCCCATAGGTTGAAACCTCCATGAATCGATACCCCCTGTGGAAGAATCTGCTGATTCTCAGCGTCTTGCTCCTGGGCGTGCTCTATGCTCTGCCGAACCTGTTTCCCCAGGACCCTGCCATCGAGATCACGCCCGCTCGTGGGCAAGAAGTGACAGAAAGCACGGTCGCTGAACTCAAAGCTGCCCTGGAAAATGCCCAGGTGTCCTATAAGTCGGTGGAACTGTTCGAAAACGGCAAGGCGTTGGTGCGGTTCGCCAGCAATGGGGACCAGCTGCGCGGAAAAGCTGCCCTGGAAGCTACCCTTTCCGACCGCTACAACATGGCCCTCACCCTTTCCCCGGATCTACCTGCTTGGCTCGATGCCCTAGGCCTGCAACCCATGTTTTTGGGCTTGGATCTGCGGGGCGGCATTCATGTACTCATCGATGTGGATATGGATGCAGCGGTGGATCAGGCCTTGGAACGCTATGCAGGGGACATTCGCACCCTCCTGCGGAGCGAGAAAATTCGCTACCTGGGCATCATCCGAGAGGGAAAGCGGGTGGTAGTGCGGTTCCGAGATGCCCAATCTCGGGATCGGGCAGAGGAAACGATCAATCGGGCGTTCCGCAACCTGATCTTGGAGACGGCGGAAGAGAACGGCCGCTACTTCCTCTATGCCTCCATGAGCCAGGCAGAAGAACTGGAAGTCAAGCGCTTCGCCCTTCAGCAGAACATCACCACCTTGCGCAACCGCGTCAATGCCCTGGGGGTGGCGGAGCCCATCATTCAGCGCCAGGGGGATCGGCGCATCGTGGTGCAATTGCCCGGTGCCCAGGATCCCGCCAAGCTCAAGGAATTGTTGGGGGCTACGGCAACGCTAGAATATCGGCTGGTGGACACGGAACACAGCGTACAGGATGCCTTGGAAGGTCGGGTGCCCGTGGGCAGCAAGCTCTATCGGGATCGGGAGGGCCGGCCCGTGCTGCTCAAGCGGCGGGTCATCGTCACCGGCGATCAGATCACCGATGCTTCCGCGGGTTTCGATCAACGCAGCGGTCAACCCGCGGTCTTCGTCAGTCTAGACGGGCAGGGGGCGCGGCGGATGCGGAATGTGACCACGGAGAACACGGGCAAGCCCATGGCCGTGGTCTTCATCGAGAACCGCACCATCACCAAGATGGTGGATGGGAAACCCGTCAAGCAAAACGTGCGCACGGAGGAGGTCATCAGCATCGCCAACATTCTGGAACCCTTCGGGCGGCGCTTTCAGACCACGGGACTGGACAGCAGCGAGGAAGCCCACGATCTCGCCCTGCTGCTGCGAGCCGGTGCCCTGGCTGCTCCCATCGAGATCGTAGAGGAACGGACCATCGGGCCCAGCCTAGGACAAGATAATATCGAACAAGGCTTCAAATCCGTAGTCATCGGCTTTCTCCTGGTGGTGGTGTTCATGGCCCTCTACTATCGGGTATTCGGGCTGGTAGCCGATGTAGTGCTCTTCGCAAATCTGGTCCTCATCGTCGCCGTGCTTTCCCTGTTGCAGGCCACCCTGACCTTGCCCGGGATCGCGGGCATCGTGCTCACCGTGGGCATGGCGGTGGACGCCAATGTGCTCATCTTCGAGCGCATCCGCGAGGAACTGCGCAATGGCAGCACGCCCCAGGCGAGCATTCATGCTGGCTATGACAAGGCGTTGTCTACCATTTTGGACGCCAATATCACCACCCTCATCGCCGCCATCGTTCTCTTCAGCTTTGGCACCGGCCCCATCAAGGGCTTTGCTGTCACCCTGTTCATCGGCATTCTCACCTCCATGTTCACCGCCATCCTCGGCAGCCGCGCCCTGATCAACCTGATCTACGGGGGCCGCCGTCTGCAAACCCTATCGATCTAGAACTTCGCCATGCACTTTCGCCTTCTCCGAGAGCTGAACATCGATTTCATGGGCAAACGCCGCATCGCGGTGATCGGTTCCCTGACCGTTATCGGCGTCTGCCTGCTCTCCATGGTCTTCCGAGGCTTCAACTTCGGCCTGGACTTCACCGGCGGCACCGTCATCGAAGTGGGCTACGAACGACCGGTAGACCTAGCCCAGGTGCGCGCTGCTTTGGAAAAGGGCGATCTACCCCGAGCGACTGTGCAATATTTCGGTTCTTCTCGGGATGTGCTCATCCGGCTGGCACCGGAGAAAGACGAAGCAGGGAGCGCCACCCTGAGCGACCGAGTCTTTCGGTTGCTCCGCGAGGCGACGGATCAGAAGCTAGAGTTGCGGCGGGTGGAATTCGTGGGTCCCCAGGTGGGGGAGGAACTGCGGGAAGATGGGGGGCTTGCGGTGCTCTTCTCCCTCATCGGCATCCTAATCTATGTGGCCCTGCGCTTTGAATGGCGGTTTGCATTGGGCGCTGTCATCGCCCTTATTCACGATGTACTCTTCACCGTGGGCTTCTTTTCCCTGACTCAGATCGAGTTCGATCTACCGGTGCTGGCGGCGGTGCTGGCGGTCATCGGCTACTCCCTGAACGATACCATCGTGATCTTCGACCGCATTCGGGAGAACTTCCGCAAGGTGCGAAAGGGAGAAGTGGTTGACCTTATCAATTTGTCCATCAATCAAACCCTTTCCCGCACCATCATCACCTCGGGCACCACTCTGTTGGTGCTCTTGGCTCTGTTCCTCTTCGGGGGGCAGAGCATTTCCGGGTTCTCCCTAGCCCTCATCATCGGTGTGGTGGTGGGGACCTATTCCACCATTTATGTGGCTACGGCAGCGGTAGTCATGATGGGGGTGAGCAAGGCGGATCTCCTGCCCGTGCCTAAAGAAGGGGCAGAGTTGGATAGCCTGCCCTAGGCGCTATCCGCAGAACTGCTGACGGACCAGATCACGCCAGCTCTTTTGCACCAGGGCGAACAACAGAGCGGTGGACCATCCGAGCAAGAGCACCCCGCTCAAGGCCTCGATTCCGCTCAGCAGCCGCCACCAGGGCACTTGCAGGCTAATATCCCCATAGCCCAAGGTGGTGTAGGTCACAAAAGAAAAATAGACGGATTCTTCCCAAGTGCTCAGGGTATTTTGGGGCAGGAAGCGATAATAGCTGAGCGCCCAGAGGCTGATTTCCAAGGTGTGGAGGAGTAACAAGCCTCCCATCATCGAGATCACCGCAGAAAGGGCCTTGTGAGCGCGGATTTTACCCTGGTCGTCCGTATATCGGCGGCCCAGATAGCGGATCAAGCCCAGGGTGCCCAGAGCATGGAGGACCACATTGAGCATCATCAAGGCGATGCCCGTCAAAAGAGGCAGAAGCATGGGATCTGGATCGAAGACAGGATCTCGGCGACCGGCCTAGGATTTCTCTATAATTTAACCTTTATTCGGAGGAAAACGATATGGGTATGGGTGGCATCAGCATCTGGCAACTCTTAATCATCCTGTTGATCGTCCTGCTCCTGTTCGGCACCAAGCGCCTCAAGGGCATCGGCTCCGATCTGGGCAATGCGATCAAGGGATTCCGGGCCGCCCTCAACGAGAGCGAGCAGGAGCGGGAGGCAAAGCGGTTGGAGGAAGTCAGCGCCCAACGCCGAGGAGAACCAGAACAGAAAGGTAGTGAGGAGGTGAAGACGCGGGCCTGAAACCTATGTTTGATGTCGGCTTTCTCGAATTAGTTCTGGTAGGCGTGGTCGCTCTGCTGGTGGTGGGGCCGGAACGCTTGCCCAAGCTCGCCCGCACGGCAGGACTCTGGATCGGGCGCACTCGCCAAGCGCTGGCTGCAGTGAAGGCGGAGATCGACCGAGAGCTCAAGGCGGAGGAACTGAAGGAAATCCTCGCCAAGCAGGCGGCGCAGAACCCGTTGGAGACCATTGTCGAAACGCCGACGCAGCCTTCTGCGTCTAAACCCGCACAATCTCCAGTCAAGGAAGAAAAATCCAGTTAAAGGCTCCGGCCAAGGAACACAGCACCGATGAATCCCTCGGCGCCTCAGGAAGAATCTGATCAGGAACAACCTTTTCTCGCCCATCTCATGGAACTGCGGGACCGCCTGTTGCGCATGGTGGTCGCTGTGGTGTTGGTGTTCTTGGTCCTCTTTCCCTTTGCTAACGATCTCTACACCCTGATCGCCGAACCGATCCGGGCCCAACTTCCTGAAGGTTCCGTGATGATCGCCACCCAGGTGGCTTCTCCCTTCCTCACCCCCTTTAAGCTGGCGTTGATCGCGGCAGTTTTCCTCGCCATGCCCTATCTGCTGTTTCAGCTCTGGGGCTTTGTGGCTCCCGGGCTCTATCAACATGAAAAACGGTTTGCTCTACCCCTGTTGGTGTCGAGCATCCTGCTGTTCTACCTGGGCATGGCCTTCGCCTATTTCGTGGTCTTCCCTTTGGTCTTCGCCTTCTTCGCCTCAGTGACCCCCCAAGACGTGGCCCAGATGCCGGACATCGCCTTCTATCTGGAATTCGTCCTGAAACTCTTCTTCGCCTTCGGCATCGCCTTCGAGATCCCCATCGCTACCGTTTTGCTGGTAGCTGTGGGGATCACCACACCGGAACAGCTCGCCGACAAGCGACCCTATGTCATCGTGGGGGTTTTCGTGGTAGGCATGTTGCTCACGCCACCGGATGTGATTTCTCAGACCCTGCTGGCTATTCCCATGTGGATGCTCTATGAAGCGGGCATCTTTTTCTCCCGATTCTTTGTGCAATCGGAAGAGGAGCCGGAAGGACCCGATCCCGAACCGACCGATTCCCTGCCGCCGGATGAACCAGACACCCCCCCGGGGGAGGGGCTAGGCATGCAGTTTGCCCCCGAAGGACCCAGGAGCAGCGGGGGCGATCCGGTGGGCAAGGAGATCGCCGGTGGGGGCATTTCAGACCCCGAGCGCTTCCGCCCCATGACGGAAGAAGAAATGGATGCGGAACTGGATGCCATCGAGCGGGCGGAGAAGGACCCCGTGGATGTCCTGCTGGAAACAATCATGACCTTGCGGGAGCGAGAAGATGAAGCCGGTGCCCGCAAGCTCCTCTACCGGGTGTTGGAAATAGGCGATGAAAGCCAGCGCCGCACCGCTCGCAACATTCTGGATCAGATGGATGGGCGCTAGCAGGTATTCTGTTGTAAATTAGATACAAATATGGGTGGGATATCCCCATCATTTCCTTTTTCTGTTGTGTAGTTGACGACTATTTGCTTTTCTGCTACGTTAAAAACAAATCCTAGTTTTGGGCAGGCAATAGAACAGCGTGGCAGACCGCCACTTTTCCAAATTCCTTGAGTTTTTCCTCCGATTGCATTGAAAACAATGGAATTCTGTTCCATAGTACTATGGACGCTCTAGACTGCTCCTCCAGGCGAAAAGCAGGCTGATCCGTCTATCAGGATGCAGGGGGAGTGGGTTTGTGATATAACGAGATGTGTTAATCAGTAGGATCAGATCTGGATGCAGCGGAGAGACCGGGAGAGCAACTCGCCCGTTTTTTCAAATCGCGACTTTAGTCAGCAGGAGAAAAAGCACCATGAATAATTTTCGGAAATCGCGCCTAAGCGTCGCCCTAGCGGCGGCCATGGGTACTCTTGCGGTGTCCCCTCAGGTAGGGGCCGTTAATCTAGCTACCGACGGCATTGGCGAGGTGGCTATCGCACCTTACTTCACTATCCGGAACGGGTGGGAAACCCTGTTCAATCTGACCAACACGCGAAATGTACCCATCGTGGTGAAGGTGCGGTTCCATGAAGGCCAGAACTCTCGGGACATCTTGGACTTCAACGTAGCCCTCTCGAGTCGAGATGTGTTCGCCTTCTATCTGAGCGAAGGTGCCAATGGTCCGCGGTTGAATATCGTGGATACGGACACCTGCACCATTCCCCAGTTAGGCAATGGGGTGGATTTTGCGAGTTCCGGCGTGCTGGCCTTCACCGGAGACAGTGATGATAAAGCTGGCCTGCCCACACCCCCTACCTCGGCGGATAACATCGACCGCTTGCGGGAGGGCTATGTGGAATTCATCGTCATGGGATATGGACAAGCTGATGGGGATGGGGTCTACGAATATCCCCGTACCGGAGATCCCGCAGGGGGGAACGTGATCGATGTGCCGGAAGCTATCGAAGATCATCAGTGCGATCTGGTGTCGCAGGCCTTTGTGACTTCTCGGATTCACGAGACCGCCGCCCAGTTCGGAGAACCCATCAATTCACTGGCCTTCAACTACAACCTGATCAACCTGGAACGGGGGGTAGGTGCGGCCGGTCAATCTACTACCTGGGCCAACTTCTGGAACCTGGATCCGACAGCTGTTGCTCCGGATCTTCCGGCGGATGGTATGACCGGACCGCTGACCACGGCTAAAGCGATCGCAGCGCTGCCCTATGAAGCGAAGGTACCAGGTCAACCCAATGTAGCTTATCCCGATCCCGGCTGCCTAGTACAGCGAGGGGACAATCGGGAACTGCATGCACCAGGGCCTAATCCGTGGGTGCCGGGGGGAGCAGGCTCCTGTCCCAATCTAGTCACGGCTCAGCAATACAAGCAGTTCTTGGAGCCCACGCTGAACGATGCTTTCCCCCCGGTTGGCGCTTGGTGGGACGACTCGGCGAATACAGATTATGAGCGCCAGCCCTCGAACTCAACCCAGGATTCACAGTTCCCGGCCCGCGGAGTGGATGCGCTCAGCTTGACCATTCAGCGCTACAGTGTCATTGGGGAGTGGGCGACCAATGTGACGGGTGCTGGGCTGGGGGCAGTCACCGATTGGTGGCTCACCTTCCCTACCAAACTCTTCTATGTGGATCCTAACACCCATGTGCAAGCCGCCATGCCTCCCTATAATGACGGTACTGTCGGGGAAGCAGATGGGGGTCGGGAAGAGGCAATCCTCTATAGGATGACGGTCCCTTATGAGCCCTTCGAACGGCCTTGGGAGCCGGTGGATGCCAATGACGATCCAGTAGATATCCTTGTAGATCCCACGCTTTCCACTGCTGTGGACTACAAGGCCTGTGAGCCGATCACCATCGCCTATTGGGACCGTTCTGAAAATTCGCCGAACCCAAATACGCCGGATGATCAGCCGATCATTTCCCCAGCCCCGCCCCCTCCGCCGGCGGAAGTGGACACCCTGTGTTGGGAAACCAATATCCTTACCTTCCGGGGTAATTCCGTCTTCGGGTCTAAGTTGGCGCGGGATATCGATACCAGCGGGGTCCCAGGCAACGTGGGTTGGATGAGCCTAGGTCTCTACCAAGTGGATTCTAGCAACAATCCTCTAGCAGGTTCCCCCGCAGTCGAAGGCATCCCTTCAACACCCTATGGGGGGACCCCAGACAATCTTCGGTTCTCTGGCTTGCCGGTGATCGGGGGCATGATGAAGCAGCGGACCTATAACGATCCTGTGCTGAACCATGCCTATGTGGTGGATCATCGCTATGTCCGGGGAGACGTCACTTCGGCGCCCTAACTTCAGGCTGACGGCAGCCTAGCTGTTGAAGTTGAACCGGTACGGGAACCTTTTTCCCGTGCCGGTTTTCTATTTTTAACCCTCCGCGACGGAACAGGAGAGCAAAGGTTGTTCGGGAAAAATATCAGCCCCTATTTTTTTACCGTACTGTTTCTGTTGGTTCCCCTCGGTATAAATGCCCAAGAAGCCCCATCCCCGATCACCCGTAGCCGAGATCTACAGCTAAGCGCTGAGGAATATCGGGAAATCTTTCTTTCCTTCACGCCCCAAGAGCGGAAGCGCCTGTTGCAGGATGATATCGCCTTGAAAGACTTCCTCACTGATTTTCATGCGGCCACTGTGCTGGCGAATCGAGCACGAGCCATGCACTTAGACCAAGATCCTCGGGTTCGAGCACAGATTGAGGTTAAAACCCGCAGCATTCTCGCCAATGAACTGCGAACTCGCTATCTTGAATCCCTGCCCATGCCGGATTTTCAGGAATTGGCAAAAGAGTTTTATCTCGCCCATCGGGAAGACCTCTTCAGCCAACCTGAAGCTGTGAAGGTTGCCCATATCCTCATCAAGCCGGATCCCTGTACCCGCAAGCAAGCGGGACCAAAGGCAGCTTGGGCGGAAGCAGAGGAAAAGGCAGCCGCCATTTTGGAAGAGCTCAAAGGAGGGGCGGATTTTTCTGAACTTGCGAAAAAGTACTCCGAAGATCCTACCGCTGTCCAAGGAGGATTGATCAACCGCTGGGCAAAATCAGGTACCTTCGTACCGTCTTTTGAGAAAGCTGCCTTTGCCCTGAAGGCTCCAGGTGATCTTAGTGAACCGGTGAGGACGCGCTACGGGTTTCACATTATTAAGCTCATCGCCCATCGACCCGCCCAACCCATGCCCTTTGAACAAGTGAAGGGTCGGGTATTGAAGACCGTACGAAAGAATTATGTGATGGAGAAGGCTCAGGAATACTTAGGTCCCACCTATGCAGATCCTCGGTATCTCGATCTGGAGCAAGCTAGGCAACTGCTACGGGAACTGGATGCATCTTCATCCATGACTTCTTCCACAAGAACCCCGAGTCATTGAGGGAAAAGCTCATGCGTAAGATCTGGTTTTCTTTCTTCTGTCTGGTTTTCGGGAGCCATGTTTGGGCAAATACATCGGCAAATGCCGGATCGCCTATTCTGAAACCATCCATCGGCCCTGTACCGGCGAAGGTTCAGAAGGATACCGTGAAGACAGAGGAGATCCCGCCGGAGCGGGAAGCGGATTACCAAGCCTTGAAAAAGCGCGTATTGGCCCGCTGGGATCAATTCATCGCTCGTCGGCTGGATCTCGTCTATCTCTTTGAGACCCCGGCCTATCGAAGCACCCATAGTCTAGCGATGTTTTACAATAACTATGGCTCCTTGGTTACTTGGAAATCCGCTCGAGTGAAATACATCCACTTCGATACCAAAGATCCCGATCTAGCCGAAGTGGGGGTGATTTTCGTCGGCTCCTATGCCAATCCTTTTGGAGAAGGCGTGATTAACAGCGAACGTTTCACCAAGGAAACTTGGAGAAAAATAGATGGGGAGTGGTATTATGTGCGGAAATAGCGGTTAATATGAGATTTTTCCAGTTGGGGTAGACGGACTTCCCTGTGGGGACCAGTTTCACAATAACTTGCTCTGCCCCAACTGGCGTGCCAGATAGCCCATTCGTATCTTTTCGGGTAGATAATAAAACCGTAAAAAAAACCTGAGTACGGGATATTCTTCCCGCTTCCTTCCTGCAAAAATGCGCTGACGGGGGGGAAGCTGTGGCGGTCTAGAGATCTGCAGAAACGCATAGACCTGTTCCAGCGTCTCTTCATGCGCCTCCCAAAGGTTCTGAGAAGAGAGGATGCAGAGCTGGTCCGCCGGGAAGAAGCGCAGGATATGCCGGATTTGACGCGCATATTTCCCCCGATCCAGATAAGAATATCGACGAAGTCCTTCATGAAATTTCGTGCGATCCCTGCGGAGTCGCCAGGGTTCTAACAGCAACGCCCTGCCTAAGGAAAGCGATTCAAAGCTCCGACCATACTCCATCGCGTAGTGGGAAAGCGCTCGTTCTACCGGATCCCGGAGCAGAAGAATCCATTTCATCTGCGGGTTGTAGCGATAAACCCGTTCGGCCACCTGAGGAAAATACATGTAGCTCGGGGTGGCATCGAGCACGACTTTTTGCCCCCGATAATCCGGGAAATATGCCTGATACAGGCTTGCAATCTCTGAGTCGGAAAGGTCTGGTCGATAGGGAGAATCCGAATAATTATCAAAGAAATGAGCTTCTTTCCGATTGGGTAGGCAGACTTCCGGATGCTGTCCGAGAAAATGTGCGAGGGCCGAGGTACCGCCCTTTTGAGTGCCTGCAATCAGTGCATTGACCTGAAAAACAGGAAGGTTCATCAAGCTTCTCCAAGCATTTTCCTCACCGATTGGCGCAGCTGTTGCACCAAAGCCTTCCGGCCCGAGCAATGGAATATTCGGGCAGTTTCCCGCCAATCTCGCTGTTGCAGCGCCAGGGCGATGAGCAAGCTCGCTTCTGGGAAGTCCAGGCGACCGACCCGCAGGGCAGCCCCTAGCTGCTGGCAGAGGAAGGGATGCAGCGTTCCTAAGCTCGCCTCCCAGGGTCGATGATGTCGGGCGAAAGCCAGGAGCGCCCGCCGCATCTCGGAAGCAATTGCTGGGGGCGCATCCGGCGCCGTGGCCTGCAGCATCCGAGCGGCGATAGCGGGTTCTAGCAGCCGCAGGGGACCTGCCAGCAGGATGGGGAAAGCCTGTCGAAACTTCGCCAGCGCTTCCCGAAGCAGCGTGCGCCCTTCGGTTCCCAGCGCTTGCAAGACCACCACCCCTTGGACACCGCTCGCCGCGTTCTTTCGGGTGCCCAGGTGGACAGGTAGAAAACCGCAGCTTTCCCAGAAGCCTAGCAGATCTTCGGTTACGCCAAAGCTCGCTCCCAACAGATCCAACTGCGCATGCCCTGCCCAACGCGTCAATTCCCGCAGTAACCGGCGGCCAAAACCCCGCCGGTGCAGTGCGGGATGCACAGCGATGCGCACCACCCGCCCATAGCGCAGTTCTGGTGCCCGTTCCAATCCGCCGTGCACGCAGAGGGTTTGGGGCAGCAGATGGCCCTGCACCCTGCGTTCCCCGCGAAAGATCGCCTGGGCGAGCGCCGGCCCAATCGCTCCTTCTCGGGCCACCAGGGCTACGGCAGCGATGTAGGACTGCCAGCGCAGACAGGCGATCCCCAGGTTGGGGCCGTCGAGCAGATGGCGCAGGTCCAAGGGGCGCGTCTGATAGTGCGCCACTACTAGCAAGCCGAACACTTGGGAGAGGATGCTTTCCGTTCGGACCAGCTGATCCCGGTCCAGCCATGCGAAACAGCAATCTGCCGGTGTCCTGCCTCGCAGCGCTGCATCCGGTGCAGGCGAAGCATTCAGCAGCAGGGCGCGATTTGCGAATTGTTCTAAAGGATCTTCCGGCGCCCAGCGGATGGGCGTTCGCAGCCAGCATTGCCGATAGTTCGGGGTCTGAATTTCCAAGGTCTGGCGAAATCGGATCTCAAAGCCTCGGCCCGTGCCCTCGTAGCCGTGCAAGGTGGTGGCAAATACGATCCGCGGATAGCGGAGAAGCAAGGCTTCGAGCAGGGGTGCGGGCAGAGCGGCTGCTTCATCCACGAACAGGAGTTCCCCGGGGGGTGGCTGCTGTGCCAGGACATCCGGCGGAAAGAAGGCGAGTTCTCCTCCCTCGTAGCGGACGTGATGGTCCTTTTCCCAAGTGCCCGAAGGGAGCAAGCAGCGCACTTGCTGGAAGAGGGGGTGCAGGGCGTAGAGTCGGGGCCCGGTGACCAGAATCCTGCGGGGCGCGGTGCGCAATAGGATTCCGGCGGCGATGCCCAGGGCGGCGGTCTTACCTCGGCCCCGATCCGAGAGGAGGATCAGGGGACGATGGGCGCGGCCTCGGGCAGTGCGCAGGATTTGTTCCACCGCCTGTTGCTGATCCGCCGTGCGGCAATCTCCGAAATTCCCCAGCGGGGGCGCTGTCTTGCAGGGAGGTGGCGGAGGAAGGGGTTGTCCCTGCCGGATGTGCAAAAGTCCCGGATCTTGTAAAAAGCTGATCCAGCGTTCCAGAAATCGCTGAGAAAGGGATTCCGGCCCCTGGGGGAACACGGCAATCCGGCGGGCTTGGGGATCAGGCAGATCGGGCCAATGGGTCCATTCTGGCGTGAGGAGAAACAGCAGACCACCGCCCCGCAGGGCGCCGGCAGCCGCTCCAAAGGCATCGGGATCAAAGCCGCCGTGCGCGTCGTAGATCAGAAAGTCCAGTTCCCTACCCAACCATCGATGTGCAGCCCGTGAGGGCTCGGCGGGGACGGGCAGGGTGCGATCCGACAGCCAAAGGGTGCTGCTCTGGGTTTCGTCCAAGGCGATGCGGACCGCGCGCACACTCCAATCCGAGCTGCCCGACAGGACGAAGGTCCAGCGGTGGCGGGAACGCTGGGCGATCCGGCGAACTTCTGCTACCAGCGCGGCGAAATCTTCCATCAGCCGCCAGGCAGGGAAATGCCGGTGATCTTCTTGTAGAGCGCCACCGCATAGGAATCCGTCATGCCCGAGAGGAAATCCGTGAGGGACAGGAGCCGCAGATAGGGATCGGCCAAAGGCTTGCGACCCGGCCCGATGAACTGTTCAGGGATCAGCAAAGCCATGATGCGGCTCCTGGGGCTGCTCGCTTCCCCCGCTTCCGCCAGTTCGTCCAACACGGGTACTAACCGATCCAAAAGGGTGCACAACACTTCGAACCCTGCGGTTTCGATCTCCACCACTTCCGGCGCACAATAGATGTTCTCCTGGGCTACCTCGATCAATTGTGCCAGGGGCTCGCGCAGGGGAATCCGTTCGATCAGAGGACCGGAGAGCCGACCGGCTAGCAGATTCTCTTCTTCCGAAAGAAAACAATCCCGTACTTGTAGAATCCCCTGATGGATCGCCTTTGCCCGCAAGAAACTGATTCGATCCATAGGATTTCCGAAGCGCTTCCAAGCATTCCGCGCCTGCTCGGGGACCAGAGGCAGGAACAGTTCCCGAACGGTCGTTTCGGAAAGCTTACCCAATCGGAAGCCGTCCTCGATGTCGATGATCCGGTAGCAGAGATCATCCGCTGCTTCTACCAAAAAGGCGAGGGGATGGCGGCACCAGCTCGGCGCAGTACCCGACCGCCGTTCCAAGCCCAGGGTTTCCGCAACCTGGGTGAAACTGGCTTGATCTGCGGAGAAAAAACCGAATTTTTTCCAACCCGCTTCGGCGGGTACTTCGGAACCCTGGGGATATTTGCTGAAAGCCCCTAAGGTGGCACAGGTGAGTTGCAGTCCCCCGGGATTATCCCGATGTTGTAGGCGGCTGAGGAGCCGGAATCCCTGAGCATTCCCCTCGAATCGAAGGAAATCTTCCCGTTGGGCTTGAGAAAAGCCCTGGATTCGATCCCTACCCGAAACTGTGTTGCCCGCCCAATGCCGGATCGCATCTTCTCCCGAATGGCCGAAAGGGGGATTGCCCAGATCATGGGCGAGACAGGCGGCGGCACAGAGATCCCCCACATCTGAAGGAGCATAGCCCGGCAGGGAATGGCGATCCAAGATGACCTGACCCACCAGGGTACCCAGAGAGCGCCCGACGCTGGAAACCTCTAGGCTATGGGTGAGGCGGGTGCGCACATAATCGTTGCGGGCGAGGGGAAAGACCTGGGTCTTGTCCTGCAAGCGCCGGAAGGAAGAGGAGAAGACGATGCGGTCGAAATCCCGCTGGAACTCCGTTCGCGCGATGGAACCTTCCGGCGCATCCGGCACGCCGAGCCGTCGACGGGAAAGCAGAGTAGACCAGTGCATGGCATAGCATTCTAGGGGAACGATGGATCAGAGGCTTTGGGAAACTTTTCTCCGAGATTGGAACGGGTTGTCCGTTTACCAAAAGCCCCTGGATCGGGGGCAATTGATCCAAGTAGCAGCCCGATTGCTGAAGCAGGTCCACAGAACGTTGCTGCCCCTGCTGGAAGGGGAGCCCAACCGAACCCTGGAAGCAGCCATCCGCCAAGCTTTCCAGCAATGGGAAGAACGGTTGCAGCGGCTGAAAAAAAGTTCTCCCGAAGCCCTGGACAATCAGTTGTTTATCCTGGAGATTCAGCTTGCCCTATTGCAACCCTTGGCCTCGGTAGCCGATGGACAGCCCTGGGATGAGCATCGCTACTTGCTCTCCGCTCTCAAGGCCTTGGAATACCGATTGGGCCCTGGGTTGTCGCCAGCGTCCTATGGCATCGCTAGGCTCCACCGATTGCGCCTTCGACTGATCGGTGCACAGCTCAAAGCCTTCGCCAGGGCTTATCCAGCGGGGCCAGTGGGCAAACCGCTGTCCGAAATCCATGCCTTGTGGCCCCAGGTGCGCCACGGGGAACAGCTGCTCCTATCGTTCCTCCATGAACTCCTGATGCTCCACGGGGAATCCCCTTTTTTGCATCTGTTGGAGAAGTCGCAGCGCAGTCCAGCCGAGTTGTCTCAGGAGGTCCGACCGGCGGTGCAGCAATTAAGTGAGCTAGCCCGGCGCCTCGATGGACAGGTAGATCGCCTGATCCAGGCGATTCGGCGATTGCCTCGGAATCAGTTTCGGCGCTGGGTAGGGCGGTACTATCGGGAGATGGGGGATTTTGCTGCAGAGCTCGCCAGCCAAGATGACGATCGATTTCCCCTGTTGGAAACCTTCGCCAGCCAACGCGCCTATCGCCATTTGCAGCGCTTTCAGGCGGTGATCGCCAACGACTCCGAGCGCCGCCAACTGCTGGACTTCCGGGGACTGCGCCGTCTCACCAAACGGTTCCGGGCGGATTGGGTGGAACGAACCTTATCCCTGCGCCTGCATCATCGCTTCGGGCCCCAATTCGAACATCGGCTGGATCTCGGGGTCTTGGCTGCGGTGCTCCTGGCCATCTTGCTCTTGGGGATCGAGGTTTCTCTTTCCCTCACGGAAGAGCAACTCTTTCAGATCTTAGTTGCAGATACGGCGATCTGTGTCTTCCTGTTGAGCGATTTTCTCCTGCGCCTCTATTTTTCGCCGGATCGGGGGGATTATTTCCGCCGCCACTGGCTGACAGATCTCTTGCCCGCCATCCCTTTCGGTGCCATCGGGCACGGACTCCAAAGCCTGATTCTGGAGGCGGAAACCCTCTATGCGCTGCGATTGGTGCGGGTGCTCACCATCTTCCTGCGCAAGGCGCGCCCCCTCATCAAACTGGTTCGAATCGTTCTCTTCGCCGCTCGGGGCATGGATCGGTTGGTGCGCCGCTATCGCCGGCTCTTGGATTGGAACATCCTGTTCTTTGAACCGCAGCCTCAAGAAGAAGTGGGGTTGGAAGAAGACTGGCACCGGCTCCACCGGCGATTGGAAGCGGTGCGCCATACTCATTTAGCCGCTTGGGACCGGTTCCATGTGCAGCAGCGGTTTCATCGCCAACTCGCCTGGCTCAGTATCCGAGCAGCGGATGCCCAGCTTCAGGAAGCACCGATTTTCCATCGCCACCCCCCCGCGATCCGAAACCGCTGTATTCCGGTGGAATCCCTGTCGAAACGCTTGCTGCGAGCTGAAGGCGATCAGCTCTTGGAACTGCTGGGGGAGCGCTTTCCCCAACACATCAATCGGTTGCTCTGGCTGATCTGGCTGCCTCCCCTGCGCTGGCTCCCACCTTTCAGCGATCTGCTGGCCGCCCGACGGGAGGCGGGACAGAATGATCTGGCCTTCACCCAGGCAGCTGCACGGCGCATCGGTGCCCGGCTCTACCGTCTGAATCAGTTGGCCCACTTCTTCGCCGATATGCAGGGCGTGATCACGCCGGCACAACTCCTGGATCGCATCGGCGCTGCCCTGATCGAATCCATGCGCCGGCCCCGCAATCGCTTGTTGATCCTGGGCAGCGGCTTCATGCTGGTCTCTCTGTTGGTGGAACTGATCCATGCCCGTTGGTTAGAGGTGGCGGCGGCTTGGCTGCGGCAAACCCTGGGTTGGCCTATCCTGCTCTTGGGAGTTTTCGCTCTGATAGCGGTCTGGTTGGGCACCCGCCTGCGGGCCCTCGCTCAGACCAATGCGGAGTTCTTCACCCGCATCGCCAAGGCTAAATCCTTGGGACTGTTAGGGGAGATCAAGCGGGATCGGGCCGCCTTCGATCAACAGATGCTGTTGGAACGGGTCCTCGTGCCGGAAGCGCGAATTCGGGGCTTGCCGGAAGAGGC
The DNA here is from genome assembly GCA_027078745.1 of Chromatiaceae bacterium. Classification (GTDB taxonomy): domain Bacteria; phylum Pseudomonadota; class Gammaproteobacteria; order Chromatiales; family Chromatiaceae; genus JALWWO01. The sequence goes on along the minus strand of JALWWO010000009.1, from coordinate 69,472 downwards.
CATTCGGCTAGATCAGGGTGCCACGGAAACCCTAGCAGGATTTTCCCGCCTGGTTCGGCAGGTGTTTCACCTGAAAGAGGAAGATAGTGGTCTGGGCAGCTTGGCAGAGCGGGTGTATCTCCTCTATCAGGATTATCTGCACGATGTACCCTTTCACGACTGCAATACAGGCAGCCTCGCCCTCTTGCTCGGCGATCCCGCTGTGCACAATCTCCGCACCCAATTTCTAGGTCCGCAGGCGGCAGGGGATCAGGAATTGCAACAGCTGGATCCTAAGCAAGCAGGCGGTTTTCTGGGGCCGAGCCTTTGGCCTCGCTTCATCACCCTGGCAATCACGCAGTACACGGGCCAGCTAGTGGAGGAATACAACCGACACGCCCTGCCCTTGTGGGCGCGCACGGCGCCGCCCCGCACCCCCGAGGAGATCGAACGCTTTCGCCGTTGGCTGGATCGGCGACAGGGAAAACCGGTGCAGGGGGATGAATGTCAGGAACCACCGGACCGCGCCGCCCGCTATGCCACCACAGTGTTCACCTCTTTGGACTTCCTCAGCAACGATCCCGCCCGCTCGGCAGCGATTCGCCAACAGTTTGGGGAAGAAATCGCGGAATTGGTGGCCTTGGATCGCCGCCGATTGATCCATCGGATCTTTGGAGTGCCGCCCCATCATCTGCGAGAGATTCCCAGGCGTTCCCTCAACCCCTATGCCCTCTATCAACAGCTGCTCGCCAACGGGCGGGTGTTTTGGCTGCCTTTCAGCTTGCTGGTGGGCCTGATGGGTCTGGTGAAATGGGGGTTGCGCTGGCTCTGGCACACCTTCCAAGATCTGCGCCGCCCCCAGATCCGCTGTATTCCCGCGGAAGAGACTGTGTATTCGGATTACCGCATCGCCCGCCGCAAGATCCTGCGGATGCACAAGCCGGTGCTCCTCGCAGGCATCCGGCTGCGGGCCCAGGTCGATCCCGAGTACCTGGGGTTGCTTCTGCCAGAGTCCGAGGGACTTCAGCCCATGGATCAGGCGTTGCATCAGGATCTCCGCCGCATTCAGGCTTCTCCTGAAGAACGCAAGGCCTTTCAGCAACTGCGGGAACAGCAGCAGACTGCGCTGGGAGAACTGGGCGAACTTTGGGATGCACTAGCCGCGCCTGGGGGTTTCATTAGCCAGCGCTTGCAAACCCTGTACCCTGATTTTCCCGATCACCGCAGGCGGGAGGCCCTGCGGGCCTGTTCCCTGCTCTATCTCACAAATTGTGAAGAGCTGCGCCGATTGTTCCAATTGCCCAAACTGTTGAAACAGTGTGTGCGCGAAGCGATCGCACAAAGGGGTCAGGTTCCTCAGAAAAAAAGCAGGTTCGAACCGCTATGGATATTGCCCCAGGTTTGGCGGCGCTATCGCTATCATCGGGCGGATTTTCAGCGCTGGTGGGAACGGCAGGGACAGCATTTCTTGCCCAAGGCCGTCGATGAGAGGAAAGCTCGAGCTTGGGTCATGCGCTGGTGGCTGTGGGATGCGGGGGCACTCGCTCAGCTCGTCGAACTGGCGGTAAAAAACGATTTTGCGCCCCGCGCCGCTGCTCTCGCTCTGCTGGATCGGCATCTGCGCAATCTGTCCGTGCTGACGGAGCAGTTGGTGACTCTGCGCACGGTACAAACCCTGGGGATTCTGGAACTGGAGGCGAGCCTGCACATCGTGCGGGGACTGGGGGAGTATCCGGATGAAGCGGGCAATCCGCCGCCTCGGGTGCGCATTCCTACCCTATAGCTTGACATCTAAATGAGATTCATTATCATTTGAAATTCATCTGTTCCGCAGGAATCAGCCGAGAGGCTTCCACAACCACTAAAGAATTCGAGGATTGTCCATGTACATCGACGCCTGGCTAGAACGAAGGGAACCCGTTTTGCGTGTGCTCGATTGCGAGACGGGTGAGGAATTGTTGCGCTGGCAGGGGGCACAACTGCACCAAATGTTGGAAAAGGGCAGCCTGTCCCTTCAGGATCTCAACGATCCCGAGCTATCTATTGAAGAACGCTTGGGTTTGGAATCCCTTGACACCTAGGCTTTGCCTCCCTAGCATCCTTGCGGGTTTAATCGATGCAAACGTGTTTTTATGGAACTCTCCCAGATCCGCAGCACGGTCGCGGAAGACAGTGCAGCGGTGGATCGGCTGATCTTGCGACGGCTCGAATCCGAGGTAGTACTCATCAACCAGATCGGCCATTACATCGTCAACAGCGGCGGCAAGCGCCTGCGTCCTCTGGCAGTGCTGCTATCCGCCCGAGCCTGCGGCTATGGAGGAGATCGGCATATCGATCTGGCAGCCGTAGTGGAGTTCATCCACACAGCGACCTTGCTGCACGATGATGTGGTGGATGGTTCTGAGCTGCGCCGCAATCGGGAGACCGCCAACGCGGTTTGGGGCAACGAAGCCAGCGTGCTCGTGGGAGATTTTCTCTACTCCCGTTCCTTTGAAATGATGGTGGAGGTGGGTTTGCTGCGGGTCATGGAGATCCTTTCCCATGCCACCAACCGCATCGCGGAGGGGGAAGTGCTGCAACTCCTGAACTGCGGGGATCCAGAGACCACAGAACAGCGCTATCAAGAGGTCATCGAGCGCAAGACTGCCACCCTTTTCGAGGCGGGTACCCGATTGGGCGCCGTGTTAGCAGATGCCGATCCAGAGACAGAAGCTGCCCTGGCGGCTTACGGAAAAAATTTGGGCATCGCCTTTCAGCTCGTGGACGATGCCTTGGATTATCGGGCGGAAGGAGCTGTGCTGGGAAAGAACTTGGGGGACGATCTAGCGGAGGGCAAGCCTACCTTACCTCTCATCCACGCCTTGGAAACTGCATCCCCAGAGCAACAGGCAGTGTTGCGCCAGGCCATTCGCTCGGGGGATCGGAATAAGATGACGGAAGTTTCCCGGATCATTGATACCACCGGTGGAATCGAATATACTATTTTGCTTGCACAGCAGTTCGCGCAAAAAGCCCAGGAAGCTTTGGGGATCTTGCCCCCTTCTCCCCAGCGGGCAGCGCTCGCAGGGCTTGCGGACTTTGCCGTCAGGCGCACCTATTAAAAAACGGGGTGTAGCTCAGTCTGGTAGAGCACTACGTTCGGGACGTAGGGGCCGGAGGTTCGAATCCTCTCACCCCGACCAATAAAAAAACCGGCTTCCCGCCGGTTTTTTTGTGCCTCGCTTCCGGACGGCAGGCAAGTTTAATCCTTATCCACCAAGGAGATGTTCTCCAAGCTCTGCTCGAAACTCGCCTGTTCCTCTACAGAACCACCCAGCTTGATCATCAGCCGGACTTCGTTAGAGGAATCCGCATATTTGAGGGCGTCTTCGTAACTGATTTCTCCCTCTTGATACAGCTCGAACAGGGCTTGATCGAAAGTAATCATGCCCTGTTCTCGGGAGCGCTTCATCAGTTCCTTGAGCTTGTGCACTTCCCCTTTGCGGATCAGGTCGGAGACCAGAGGGGTGTTCACGAGCACTTCCACCACCGCTCGCCGCCCTTTTCCGGTCTTTCGAGGTACCAATTGCTGGGCGACGATGCCTCGCAGGTTTAGAGAGAGATCCATGAAGAGCTGATCCCGCGCTTCCTCCGGGAAGAAGTTGATGATGCGGTCGATGGCCTGATTTGCATTGTTGGCATGGAGGGTGGCTAGTACCAGATGGCCGGTTTCCGCAAAGACGATGGCATGCTCCATGGTCTGGCGGGTGCGGATTTCCCCGATGAGGATCACATCCGGCGCTTGGCGCAGGGTGTTCTTCAGGGCGACTTCAAAGGATTCTGTGTCCACCCCCACTTCCCGTTGGGTGATGATGCAGCCGTCGTGCTCGTGTACGAATTCGATGGGATCTTCGATCGTGATGATGTGTCCGGAGCTATGATGATTGCGATAGCCGATCATAGCGGCTAAGGAAGTGGATTTCCCCGTGCCCGTGGCGCCCACAAAGATCACCATGCCCCGCTTGGTCATAGCCAGGTCCCGAATGATCGGAGGTAAGCGCAGTTCTTCCAAAGTCGGGATCTTGGATTCGATCCGGCGCAGCACCATGGCGGGCGCATCCCGCTGCACCAAGGCGCTTACCCGGAACCGAGCGATCCCCTTGGCATCGATGGCGAACTGGCATTCCTTCGTCTCCTCGAATTCCTTTTGCTGTTTTTCATTCATCACGCTGTAGATGAGGTCATGGGCATCCCGCAAGGTGAGGGATTTATTGCCCACGGGTCGGAGCACCCCATCGATCTTGATGCAGGGCGGTCGCCCCACGGTGATGAAGAGGTCCGAACCCTTCTTCTGGGCCATGAGCAGCAATAATTTATTGAAATCCATCAAGATTCCCCCATCCGGTCAAAGAAGCTCTAATTGATCGCGTCCTTGTTGTGTGCCTTGGCCTTGGCATCCTGGCGGGTGATGAGTCCGCGTCGAACCAGATCCATCAGGTTCTGATCCAGGGTCTGCATCCCGTAGGCCTGGCCGGTCTGAATGGCAGAATACATCTGGGCCACCTTGGCTTCTCGGATCAGGTTTCGAATGGCGGGCGTGCCGATCATGATTTCATGGGCCGCGACTCGCCCCCCGCCGATCTTCTTCAGCAGAGTCTGGGAGATGACTGCTCGCAGGGATTCAGAGAGCATGGACCGCACCATGTCCTTTTCCGCTGCTGGGAACACGTCGATGATGCGGTCGATGGTCTTGGCTGCCGAGGTGGTGTGCAGGGTGCCGAACACCAAATGGCCGGTTTCCGCAGCGGTGAGCGCCAGCCGGATGGTTTCCAGATCGCGCATTTCCCCCACCAGGATGATATCCGGATCTTCACGGAGAGCAGAGCGCAGGGCCTCGCTAAAGCCCAGGGTGTCCTTGTGCACCTCGCGTTGGTTCACCAAACATTTCTTGCTTACATGCACAAATTCGATGGGATCCTCGATGGTGAGGATGTGTTCATATCGATTGTCGTTGATGTAGTCCATCATGGCAGCGAGCGTCGTGGATTTACCGGAACCCGTGGGACCGGTGACCAACACCAATCCTCTGGGCACGCTCACGATTTCCTTGAAGATTTCCGGTGCCTTTAGCTCCTCTAGCGTGAGCACCTTGGAGGGAATCGTTCGAAAGACGGCCGCCGCACCGCGCTTCTGATTGAAGGCGTTGACTCGGAAACGGGCGATGCCGGGAATCTCAAAGGAGAAGTCTGTCTCCAAAAATTCCTCATAGTCCCGACGCTGCTTGTCGTTCATGATGTCGTAGACCAGCGCATGCACCGTCCTGTGTTCCAGCGGAGGCACATTGATCCGCCGCATGTCCCCATCGACCCGGATCATGGGCGGGAGACCCGCCGAAAGGTGCAGGTCTGAGGCATTGTTTTTCACGGAAAAGGAAAGCAATTCTGCGATGTCCAAGATGCACCTCGCGATGTTGGGGAAACGGTCTCTTTCGCCGAAAGAAGGGTTCGAAGGCAGAATAGCAGACGATCCCCAGGGATGCTACGAACAAGCCAGGGGCTGCATAGCACGGATCGAGCTTCTTTGTTATGCTCCTTTCCCGATCCCCATTCCAGCCAGGCCGGTTCCGTCCGGTGCCGATTGCCAGAAAAAAGGTTGATTATGTCTGACTACAATCCAGAGAACGTGCGCAACATTGCACTCGTCGGTCATGCGGGTTCCGGTAAAACTACCCTGGTGGAAGCGCTGCTTGCCGAAGCCGGTGTGATCCCCGAACCAGGGAGCCTAGAAAAGGGCACGACTGTTTGCGATTTCGATCCAATAGAAAAGGAATATGCCCATTCTCTGGATGTCTGCATCACCAGCTTCAACGCTCAGGACAAGCATGTCAATCTGATCGATACGCCGGGTTTTCCCGATTTTTTGGGTCGGAGCCTCTCCATCCTACCGGCGGTGGAAACCGCTGCGATTGTCATCAACGCTCGCGCGGGGATCGAAGCGGTTACCCAGCGCATGATGCAGGCGGTGGATCATCGCCATCTCTGCCGGATGATCATCATCAATCAGATCGATGGGGAAGAAGTGGATCTCGCCGCCCTCACCGAGCAGGTGAGGGAACACTTCGGGGCCGAATGCCTGCCCATCAATCTGCCCGCAGAAGGAGGCAAGCGGGTCATCGATTGCTTCTTTCAACCCAGTGGAGAACCGGTGGATTTCTCCTCGGTGGAAACCGCCCACAGCCAAATCATCGATCAGGTGGTGGAGATGGATGAGGCGCTGATGGAACTGTATCTGGAACAGGGGGAGGAACTGGCACCGGAACAGCTCCACGATGCCTTTGAAGCCGCCTTGCGGGAAGCTCATTTGATTCCCATCTGCTACACCTCTGGGAAGACGGGTGCAGGGATTCCCGAACTCATCGAGATCTTCGCGCGGCTCATGCCCAATCCCGCCGAGGGCAACCCGCCCCCCTATCGGAAGGGAGAAGGGGCGGAGGCCGAGCCGGTCACGGTCTATCCGGATCCCAACCGCCATGCCCTCGCCCATGTCTTCAAGATCCTCAACGATCCTTTCCGGGGTAAGTTGGGAATCTTCCGCATCCATCAGGGGCGCATCACCCCCAACAGCCAGCTTTTCATCGGCAACGCCCGGAAGCCCTTTCGGGTCAATCATCTCTATCGTTTGCATGGGAAGCAGCAGATCGAAGTGGAAGAAGGGGTGCCCGGAGACATTTTAGCGGTGGCGCGAGTGGAAGAATTGCACTTCGATGCGGTGCTCCACGATTCCCATGACGAAGACCATTACCACCTCAACACCATGGCTTGTCCGGTACCCCTGTTCGGGCTGGCAGTTACCCCAAAAAAGCGAGGAGATGAACAGAAGCTCGCGGATGCCCTCCGCAAGCTCCAGGACGAAGATCCCTGTTTTCATGTGGAGCACAATGCTGCCGCTAATGAAACCGTCATGCGTGGACTGGGAGAACTGCATCTCAAGATCCTGCTGCGGCGCATGAAGGAGCAATTTCATGTGGAGGTGGATACCAGGCCCCCGAGCATTCCCTATCGGGAGACCATCAGCGCGCCGGCGGAAGGGCATCACCGCCACAAGAAGCAGACCGGCGGCGCGGGCCAATTCGGAGAAGTCTTTCTGCGGGTGGAACCCCTGGAACGAGGGGCGGGCTTCGAATTTGTGGATGCCATCGTGGGTGGGGTGATCCCCAACCAGTTCATTCCCTCGGTGGAAAAGGGTGTGCGTCAAGTGATGGCGGAAGGGGTGGTAGCAGGCTATCCCCTACAGGATATTCGGGTGACCCTCTACGATGGCAAGTCCCATCCGGTGGACTCCAAGGACATCGCCTTTGTCACCGCAGGCCGTCGGGCCTTTGCGGCTGCGGTGAAAAAAGCCAAGCCCGTGATCCTGGAACCCATCGTGAAGATCCGCATCTCCGCCCAGGACAGCGCCATGGGAGATCTCGCCGGCGATCTGTCAGGACGGCGGGGGCGCATTCTGGGCAGTGAATCCAGGGGGCATGGGCGCATCGTCCTCGAAGGAGAAGTGCCCTTGGCAGAATTGGAAGGCTATGAATCTCGGCTCAAATCCCTCACCGGCGGCGAGGGCACTTACCAGATCGAGCTGAGCCATTACGAAGCAGTGCCCGCTGCCATCCAGAAGAAACTGCAGGAGGCCTTCCAACATCCCGAGGGCTGACACCCGCCCCCTCGAAGGGCAAGATTTGTGCGTCCTGATCATCAGGTGCGGGGATGCTCAGCTCCGGTTGGAGCGCGTGGCTTACTGAGATCTGGGCCCCGCTGTCCGAGACCCGCGATCGGGGGAAGCGCTGCAGAACCTGCATGATGAATACAACACACAAAAGAATGGCTCCGGCACAGGCGAGGGCATGACTGCAGAAAATCGAGCGGCGGTCAGCTCCTGTGATCGCCGGTCCCGCTTTAAACCAGGGCTTGCGCTTAATCCGAAGGCCCTGTTTTTTCCAGGCCGGACAGACTCCGACGAGCACAGGCGCGGCTGCTGTGCCCGTGAAAACCTGCCCGCGGCTTCGCCGGTGATCTCAGGCTGTGCAGGGGAAGACCTTTTTCAATCCTGCCTGTTCTGCGCAGCAGGTTGGGGCGGATCCACCCATTCTAACGAGAGCAAGGTCCCCAGGGTATCGAAGAAGACATCGAGCTGCAGGGGTTTGCCCAGAAAGGCGGAGAAACCCGCTGCCAAAGCACGCGCTCGCTCTTCCGCTTCTAAATTTGCGGAAACGGCCACCACGGGGACCGATTGGCCGGGCACCGTCCGGCGCAGTGCCGCTAAGGTCTGATAGCCATCCAGATCCGGCATGAGCAGATCCAAAAGGACCAGATCCGGTGGATGGCGCTGAAACTGTTCGATCGCCTCCTGCCCGCTGGAAGCGAGTTCTACGAGGAATCCCGCCTTCTTCAAAACGGATTGGAACAATAGGCTGTTGAAGATATCGTCATCTACGACAAGGACTCTCTTTCGCGGGCCTTGATAATGCCAGCGCATCGGGGTGGGGGTATCCGTTGAATCGGATGCATGCTCATCTCCCACCGGCAGCAGCAGTTCAAAAGAGAAGCAGCTGCCTTGACCTGGGGTGCTCTGCACCTGGATTTCCCCGCCCATGCGCTGCACGAGCTGCCGGACGAGCATGAGCCCGAGACCGGTGCCCCGATGATATTCCTCGGTTTCGAGTTGCTCGAAGGGTTGGAAAATGCGTTCTAGGTCTTGAGACGGGATACCGATCCCCGTGTCTTCTACCTCGAAGCGAATCCGGTATTGCCCGTCGGGGGACGGCTGCCCGAAAGAGCGAATGCGCAAGCTCACCCGCCCAGGAGCTGGCGTAAATTTGATCGCGTTCTGGAGGAGATTGACGAGGATTCGACGCAAACATTTTTCGTCCGCGTGCACCGTTTCCGCAGCGCCCACCTCGAGTCTGCAATGGAGCTGCAGGCCCTTTTCCTCCGCCTGAGGGTAGAAGAGTTGCTGGAGATTTTCACAGAAATCAGACAGTCGGATAGGGCTCGGGTGTAACTCCAGCTTGTCCGCTTCCATCTTGGCGATGTCCAGGAGGTCATTCACCAAGGTGAGGAGATACCGACCGCTCTGCTCGATGATCGATAGCTTGTCAATCGTAGCCTCGTCCAGCGTTTCATCGGATTGCAGGAGCTGGGCATAACCGAGGATGGCATTTAGGGGCGTGCGCAACTCGTGGCTCATATGGGTGAGAAAGCGCCCCTTGGCCCGGTTCGCACTTTCTGCGCGCGTCTTCGCCTCCCGCAAAGATCTTTCCGCTTCTCTCCGACGGCTGATATCCACCCAAACGCTCACAAATTCCGTGGGATCCGAATCGACCTGGATGGGGCGGATCGTAACTTCACACCAGAGTGTTCGCTCATTTGGTCCCCGCAGAGATAATTCCGTTCGTTGAAGTGTGGAGAGGTTGCCGTCTTTTTGGAAGAACGTTTCCCAAAAACGATCGAGTTCTGGTTTCAGAAAGAGCGTCTCCAAGGTCTGCCCTAGGAGCATTTCCTGGGATCGACCGATCATCTCTTGGAATCTTGCGTTTACATCCGTGATATATCCCTGCCGATCGAACACCAGCACGCCGACCCCTTCTGTGTCAAAGATCGCTTTGCGCCGGGCTACCTCTGCGGCAAGTTCCACTTTTTTTTGCTCCAGTTCCTGCAAGGCAGCGGCCAAGCGCTCGTTCGTATGCTTGAGCACCTGGCGATGCCCGTCTACTTCAAAGATCGTCTCCAGCAATAGACTGGATTTGATCTCCGCCAGATAACTCTGGGCGCGCATGTAGAGGGCCTTTTCCACTAGACTCCGATGGCTGCTGGAAACCTCGTCGACATATTGGGCACCGATCTTGCGCAGGGAAGGCATGGATTCACTCCAAGAGATCCACACCGCAGGGCAGCTGTTTGAGGTGTTCGATGGCGACCCCCACTTGATCCCCTTCGATCACAGCACCATGCTGGGGCAAGATCCGTTGGATTTCCAAGCGTTCTAACTGTTCCATCCCATAACGCAGGATCTGATTGCTGGGCATGTAAGCCTGGTGAAAGCTGTTCATGGACTCGGGAAACCCTTCTGTGGAGAGGATGTCTCGGTTCCTGGAAATGGTGCCGAACAGATCTCCAGAAAACAGGCTCTTGGTCTTGGCATCGTAGGTAACGATGGCACCGGGGGAATGGAGATAGGGCATGTGAAGGAACTGCAGTTCCCGCCCGCTCTGCAAGCGGAGCGCATATCCGTGCGCCTCTACATCATAAAAAGCGGCCTGGATCCCCAGATGCTGGATCAAACGGATCGTGTTGATGTGGGCGGCGACCTGGAGTTCTGGATTGTCGATCACATCCTCCACCACCGCGAGATTCCCACAGACGTCTGGATCCTGATGGGATGCCACGATCCAGCGGATTTCCGCAGGATTGATGAGGTCGATCACCTTGCGCATGACCTGGGGAAAATCTGGAATAGAACCCGGATCAAAGAACACGACCTCCCGATCGTCCAACAGCAGATAGGGATTGCATTGCAGATGCGTGCTCTCCTCGAAAAAGCCCACCCAGTAGATTTCTCGGGTGATGGGCAGGGCATTGCTCGTATCCTTTTGAAACATAGGCTCTCCAGTCGTTCTTACGCCCTTTTATCCATTCTAGCAGGGACCTAAGATCGCCTCAGATGCTGAAGCCCCAGGCGCACTGCGGAAGCGAGGTAGAGGGCGCCGGCGAACAGGATGATAGTAGGGCCCGCTGGCAGGTCAGGACCATAGGAAAACGCCAGTCCCAGTACGGTCACCAACGCGCCGATGCCTACGGCCAATGCCATCATGGCACCCAGGGAGCGCACATAATGGCCGGCGGTGGCGGCAGGCAGGGTCAGCAGGGCGAGGACCAGGATCAAGCCCACCACCTGAATGAGCAACACCACGGTCAAGGCGATGAGCACCAAGAGCAGCAGATAAAAGAATTGCACGGGCAGCCCCCGCAACCGAGCGAATTCTTCATCGAAGACCACGGCGAGGAACTGGCGATGATAGGCAATGATGGTCAGGATCAGCAGCGCATCCAGGGCCGCCATGAACCAGAGGTTTTCCTGGGATACCAGAAGGATGTTACCGAAGAGATAGCTCATCAGATCGGCTTGATAACCGGGGGTCTTCAGGATGAACAGGATGCCCAGCGCCATGCCCATAGACCAAAGGGCGCTGATGAGCAGATCTTCCTGGACGCGCCAGCGCATCCGCACCCAGCCCAGGAGCAGGGCGGCGACGACAGCGGCCAGCAGGGCACCGAGCCAAGGATCGAAACCGAAATACAGGGCGGCCCCCATGCCGCCCAGCACACAATGGGCGATCCCACCGGCAAGAAAGGCGATGCGCTTCACCACCACATAGACCCCCATGAGCCCGCAACCGATGCTCGCCAGCAATCCGGCGAGGAGCGCCGATTGCAGGAAATTATATTGCATCAGGGCGGAAAAGAATTCATCCATGCCGATGGACCACCTGGCGCACCGGCGCGCCGTACAGGGCTTGAATCGTCCGCCCGTCCAAGGCTTCGGTGCGATGGCAAATCAGGGTGCGGTTGATGCAGGCGACGCGGCTCACATAGCCCGAGATAAAGGCGATATCGTGGGAAACGACCAGAATGGTCAACCGTTCGTTGAGCTGCTTCAGGCGGTCGAAGATGTCGCTTTCCAAGCGCAGATCGAGGTTGGCGGTGGGCTCATCCAGGATCAGCAGCTCGGGTTCGCTGACCAAGGCCCGAGCCAAGAGCACTCGTTGGAGCTGCCCGCCGGAGAGCTGATCGATGGTGCGGGAGGCTAAGTCCCAGGCCTCCACCTCTTCCAGGGCCTGGCGGGCTGCCTGATGATCCGATGCGGAATAGCCCCCGGGCCGCAGGCTGGCCCACCATCGCCCCAGACTGCCCAACCGACCTTGCAAGACCAACTGTTCCACGCTGATGGGAAAATCCCGAGGAAAGCCCGGATACTGGGGCACATAGCCGATGCGCCAGCGGACGGCCCGCGGGGACTGGCCGAAGACCAAAATGCGGCCGGACTGGGGTTGCAGCAAGCCCAGGATGAGCTTAAGCAAGGTGCTCTTGCCGCCGGCATTGGGACCCACGATGCCCAAAAATTCCCCTTTTGTCACGCTCAGGTTCACCGCTTCCAGCACGGGAACCCGATCATAGGCGAAATAGAGGTTCTGAATCCGAATGAGGGGCTGCGCTTTCATGGGTTCGCCGACTGAGCGATGGCCCGGGCCACCCGCCGCAGGTTCTCGAAGTAATCGGGTGCCAAGGGATCCAGAGGGACGACCCGCCCCCCGATCGCACGGGCGATCTGTGCTGCTGCCTTGGGGTTGAACTGGGGTTGCACGAAGACTGCCCGCAGTCCGAGCCGCCGCGCCTGATCGATGAGATCAGCCAGGGCCCGCGGCCCGGGTTCCTTGCCTTCCCGCTCGATGGCCAGCTGGGTCAGGCCGTAGCGCTGGGCGAAATAGCCCCAGGCGGGATGAAAGACCAGAAAGGCCCGGGGCGAGCGGTCTTGTAGCTGGGCCTGAATCTCCTGATCTAATTGATCCAGCGCTTGGGCCAGCCTTCGATAGCCCGCTTCATACTCCCCTCGATGTTGCGGATCCAACGAAATCAGGGTGTCCCGCAGGGCTTGGAGCATCTGCTTGGTCAGCTGGGGGTCTGTCCAGATATGGGGATCGAAGGCCCGATGAAGCCGCCCTTGGAGCAGGCTGGGCAGATCCAGCACCCGCAGATGGGGATGGGCGGCTCGGATGCGCTGGATCCAAGCCTGTTCAAAGGGAATGCCCAGATAGAGATAGAGATCCGCTCGGGCGAGGGCTGCGATCTGCTTGGGGGTCGGTTCATAGCTATGGGGGTTTTCCCCGGGGCGGACCAAGGATTGTACCTGCACCCAATCTCCCCCGAGCTGCTGGGCCAGGGTCTGCAAGGGGGGCACGCTCAGCATCAGGGACAGGGGCTTGGCGAACAGCAAGCCGGGAAACAGCAGGCTGAGGAGCAGAAACCACTGTTTCATTGATCTTTCTCCCGATGACCGCCGAACTGATAGCGCATGGCGGAGAGCAGTTGATTAGCAAAGCTGGCTTCTCCCCGAGAGGCGAAGCGCTCGTAGAGGGCCGTGGTGAGCAGGGGGGCAGGGGTGCCGGTCTCGATGGCAGCCATACAGGTCCAACGGCCTTCCCCGGAGTCGGACACGCGGCCGCTGAATCCTTCTAACTGGGGATCTGCTCGGAGCGCTGCCGCTGTGAGATCCAGGAGCCAGGAAGAAATCACGCTGCCGTGCCGCCAGAGTTCCGCGATCTGAGGCAGATCCAACTGATAGCGATAGTATTCCGGATGGCCCAGGGGGGCGGTCTCTGCATCGGCGACCTGCTCTTCTCGGCCGATGCTCGCACGTTTGAGGAGATTGAACCCTTCTGCATAGGCGGCCATGAGGGCGTATTCGATCCCGTTGTGGATCATTTTGACAAAATGACCGGCCCCGCTGGGCCCGCAGTGCAGATAACCTTGCTCCGCCGGCGTGCTCGCAGGATCTGCACCGGGGGCCAGGCTCTGGAAAATGGGTTCCAACCGCTTCACCACTGGTTCCTCCCCGCCGATCATGAGGCAATAGCCTCGTTCCAAGCCCCAAACGCCTCCGCTGGTACCGCAGTCGAGGAAATGGATCTGCTGTTGGGCGAGTCGCTCGGCTCGGCGGATGGCGTCCTGATAGTGGGAGTTACCCCCGTCGATGAGCACGTCTTCCGGGTCCAAATGGGGCAAAAGTTGGTCGATCAGGGAACCCACCACCGCCGCCGGCACCATGAGCCACAGGGCACGGGGTCGCGCCAGTTGATCGCAGAGTTCTGCAAGATCTGCCGCGGCGGTCGCACCCGTTTCCGACAAGGCTTGCGCCGCTTGGGGGTTGGGATCATAGACCACACAGCGATGACCTGCCCGCAGCAGGCGCGTCGCCATGTTCGCACCCATGCGGCCTAAGCCGATCATTCCGATTTCCATCTTTTTTCCCTCGCTTCAATCGTGCCCACAGCATCGGGGCATCTAGGAAGACCTACCGGTTTTCCAGTATGCTCGCGCCCGTTTCCCACGATTGCTAACCATGCACAATGAATACCTTAATCGATAGTTTGGTTCGTCCGGAAATCCGTCGCCTGAAAGCCTATTTCGTGCCCGAGGCGCGGGGGTTCATCAAGCTGGATGCCATGGAAAATCCCTATACCTGGCCCGAGTCCCTGCGGCGGGAATGGGTGCAAGTGCTCTCTCGGGTGGACGTGAACCGCTATCCCGATCCCCAGGCGAACGCCTTGCGGGAGATTCTGCGGGAAGCCTTGGAGCTTCCCGAAGAAATGGGCCTGATCCTGGGCAATGGCTCCGACGAACTCATTCAGATGCTAGCCCTGCTGGTAGCCCGTCCCGGGCGGACCGTGCTTTCCGTGGACCCGGGGTTTGTCATGTACCGCCTCATCAGCCGATGGGCTGGGCTGGACTATCTGGGCATTCCGCTGAAAGCGGCGGATTTCTCCCTGGATAAAGCTGCTTTGCATCAGGCTTTGGTTGAACACCGCCCCGCCCTGCTCTTCCTCGCCTATCCCAACAATCCCACCGGCAATCTCTTCGAATCCGCCGCCCTGGAAAGGCTCATCGAGGCGGCCCCCGGCTTGGTCGTGTTGGATGAGGCCTACCGGCCCTTCACGGATCAGAGCTTTCTGCCCCGCCTGGGAGATTGGCCCAATCTGTTGGTCATGGGCACGCTTTCCAAGATGGGATTAGCTGGCTTGCGCCTGGGCTTTCTAGCAGGTCCGCCGGATTGGCTGGCGGAGCTGCACAAAACCCGCCTGCCCTACAACATCAATGTGCTCACCCAGGTGAGCGCTGCCTTTGCCCTGAAGCATCGGGCAGTCTTCGCTGAGCAAACCCAGCGCATCCGACAGGAACGGGAACGGCTGTTCACCGCGCTCGCCCAGATGCAGGGCATTCAGCCCTATCCCAGCGAGGCAAATTTTATCTTGCTGCGGGTGCAGACCCAGCCCGTCCCCCGCCTGTTCGCGTCCCTCAAAACCAAAGGTATCCTTGTGAAGAACCTGGATGGCGCTCATCCCCTGTTAGAGGGATGCTTGCGGGTGACTGTGGGCAGACCGGAGGAGAACGACGCCTTTCTCCAGGCGCTTTCCTCCTCCCTGTAGGGGCGGATGCGGTGACCGGAGACGATATAGGCTTCATCCGCATGGCGCAGCATGGCCCGATCGTCCGGCCAGTTGCCGAAAGCGATCATGCGGGCTTCAGGATAATATCGATGGCGCACCTGCTGCACCCGCTGGGCTTTGATGGGACCAAAGCATTCCCCCCCTAATAGCCTTCCCGTGCAGACGCCGTTTCGGATCTCGGCTTGGGTGGCAATGACACGAGCATAGGGCAGTTGCTTCGCCTGTAGCACCCCTTCGACCACAGGGGTCAAGGCCGCCGAGGCGATGACCAGATCTTGGCCCCCGTACTGCCGGATCCGGTCGAGCACCGCCTGCTTGAAGCTCAGCTTCGGGGCGATCTGATAACCGATCGCTTCCAGTTCCGCAGCGGGCAAACCTCGCAGCATGGTTCGGTAGATCTCCCGCTTCATGGCAGCTCGTAAGCCGCGCTTCATCCAATGGCCTCGCAACAGGCTGGGTAACAGGTGATAGAGTAAGGGTTTCCGGCTGAGTCGGCGATAGACGGGAAAGAGGCTGTTCTGATCGATGAGAGTTTCATCGAAATCGGCCACGATGAACAGGCTCATAGCACGGTGGAAACGTCGTAGACGATGAAAACGATCCACCCGAGATAGATCGCCAGCAAGAAATAAGCTGTGGCGGCGGTCACCTTCTTGCTCAACAGGAAAGTACCCAGCACCAAGCAGGTGACTAGGAACAACACAATGCGCAGGGCTTGCGTTTGATCGGCGGACATCACTTCCACGTTGCCAAAGATCAAGGCGTAGAGAAAGAGGGGCAGGCCTAAACCCACGGTGATATCGAAGGTATTGCTGCCCACCGCATTGGAAATCGCATCGTCGTATTCTCCGCGCAGGGCATCCTTCACCGATAGCACTGTATCCGGCACTGAGGTAGCCGCAGCGGCGAAGACTAAGGCAGTGAAGTAGGCAGGCACGCCTAAAGCTTCCGCGCTCACCATGACCGCATCGGCGAGCTGCCAGCAGGCGATGCCGATGACCGTGGTGGCTGCGCTCAGGACGATCCAGGCGGAACCCGTGCTATAAGCGCGTCCCCCGAAGAAGAATTGATTGAAATCCAGGGTGAGCAGCGCTTTCCACTTCGCGGGCGGCGCGCCTTCTTCATCCTCGGCTTCTTGGGAAGCCTCCTGCGATTCCTCATCGGCATCCGCCCCGAATCCTCGGGCGAGAAAGAGAAAGTACAGGCCGTAGATGGCGAGCAGCACGGCGCCCATCCACCAGGTCATGATGTGATAGCCCAGGAACCAGATGAGGGCCGCTTCCGCCATGAGCAAGAAGAACCCATCCCGCAGGATGGATTTCTTAGTAACCTGGATGGACAAGATCTTCTGCCGGACGGCGTCGCCCGCCCGCAGCACGCCCCGATAGCGGACGGCAAGAATGCAGAGGGCGGGGATGAGCACGGAATTGAAGATGGCAGAACCCGCCGTGGTGGCCACGCCGGCGGCGAATCCATCCCGATCTTGGAAGAGAAAGAGCAGGAACAGGGCGGTGAACAGCTCCGGCATACTGCTGCCGATGGCATTGATCGTAGCTCCCCGCACGCCAGGTGCCATGTTCCGCCCCAGATAGCTGGCTGCATCGTCGAAACTATCGCAGGCATACATGATGACGATGGACGCGATGCAGATAATGACCAGAGCCCCGAATAATTCCATGTCTCTCTCCTTCACGGTCTTTTTCAACGATTTAGGAAGGATAGCAGAAACCTGAGGCGCTTCTTTTTTCCCTTTCCTAGTTTTCAGTCGCTATCTCCGGTAGGATAAAGTCCGATCTATCTGGGCCTGAACCTCGTTCTGGAGAACGCACGATGCTGACGAAAAAGAAACTGCTGTCAACGCTTCCCGCCCTGTTCCTGAGCACCGCCTTATTGGGACTATCTCCTAGCTTATGGGCCGCTTCCAGCTGCAAGGGTTTAGAGCAGAATGACTGCAAACGAAAGGAAAACTGCGTCTGGGTGAACGCCTATACCCGCAAGGATGGGGTCAAGGTTTCGGGATACTGCCGCACCAAGGGTGGGAAGAAGAGCAAGAGCAGTGCGAAAAAATCTGCAAGTGCTTCGAGCACGCGGGCTTCCAGTACCAAGGGCGGTACCAAGCCATCCAAAGAAAAGTAAAACCGGCAGGGCTTCTGGTGCAGGACCAGAAGCCCGCTTCCTGATATCCAGAATGCCCAAGGTGCCAGAGATTCCCTTTCCTCCGGCGGAGGAAGCCGCTGCAGTGCAGTCCCCTCCATCGCCGGCTTCCTGCCGATCCCTGCAGGGCAAGCCCTTCATCTCTCCCGACCGATCCTTCAACAGTCTACGGACCAATTTGGCACGGCGTCGCTGGCGGAAGCAGACTGGCAATCTGCCCACGTCGGAATTGTGCAAGCTCTTAGCGACCCTGGAAAAAGAACTCGCCACCCAGGCGAGCGGCCGTTCCCAAGGGGGATTGTTGCGCATTCGCCTGCGCCAGGAGCTTCGGCAGCGAAAGGGACTGCAGACTTCTCTGCTGCCCGAGGATCAGGATACGTTGGATCTAGTGTTATTGGTCTTCGACCAGCTCTGGCAACGTTATATGCTGAGTGCTCCGATCCAAGATGCGCTGGGTCGCTTACAGATTCCCCTGGTCCGGCTCGCCCTGGTAGACAAGGCCTTCTTCGACGCGCACGACCATCCCGCCAAGAAACTGTTCGACCACCTGGTGACCAGCACCTTTGGGGAACCGATGGCCGATTTCCAAGCGCGCTCTCCCCTAGCCGATGCCATCGAAAAGGCGGTTCAAACCGTGTTGCAGGCAAATCGACGGGATCTGGTCTTTTACGAGCACTTGGATCAAACTTTCCTCCGATGGCTGGCCGACTATCGGCAAACCCTGGTGCAATGGGAAGATCAGATGCACCAGAAGATCCACGCGCAGGACGCGCAGCGGGAAGCCCAGCACGCCGTCGCACAGCTCCTGCGAACCCGCTTGGCGGGCTGTTCTTCCCTACCAGAAGGCATTGCACTCTTGATCCAGATGGGATGGAAGCAAGTGTTGCGCGCCGCTTATCGTTCGGGCGGGCCTTCCGGTGAACCCTGGCGCCAGGCGGTGGCAGTTCTCGATCGTTTGCTCTGGAGCATTCAACCGAAATCCGATGCAGCGGAAAGACATGCGCTGGTGCAGGCTATTCCTGAATTGCTGCGGGATCTTCGGCAAGGATTACAAGCCCTCCCCCTGGAAAGCCGCTGGGTATCCGCCCGGTTCCGGGAACTGCAAGCAGCCCATCTCCATGCCCTGCAGGCTCAGCCTCAGTTCTCCATTCGAGAAGCGGGTGAGAGCGTGATGGGGGAACCCTCTCCGCTCGCTTTAAAGCGACTGGATTTTCCTTGCGAAGACTTCGGATTAACACCTGGGATTTGGTTAGAGTTCTATGCGCGGGGCAACTGGTACCGGAGAAAGTTCCTAGGCTATGCCGAGGGGGAAACCCTGGTGTTCGCTGATGGAGCCGCTAGAAACAAGCAGGTATGGACGTTCAGCACACTGATGCACTATTTTACGAGCGCTCGAGTGCGCGTTCTCGGCAAGGAAGATAGCCCGATCCTAGATTCGTTGTTGGAGGATCTCGCCTGGACATTGGAGATGGCCTAGCTTGGTGCGATTACCTCCCCGGCAAGAAATTCAGCGCATGGTACGCCTGGCCCTCGCGGAAGACCTGGGCAGCGGGGATCGAACCGCAGCTTTGCTGTCGGCGGATCAGCGTTCAGAAGCGATCCTCTGCACGCGGCAACCGATGGTCCTTTGCGGCTGCCCCTGGTTTGATGAAGTCTTCCATCAGCTCGATGGGAACATCCGGATCGAATGGCATTATGAGGAAGGGGATCGGGTGGAAGCAGGGGAAACCCTGTGCCATCTGCAAGGACCGACCCGCGCTCTGCTGACCGGCGAGCGCACTGCCATGAATTTCCTGCAGACGCTGTCAGGCACCGCTACCCAGGCGCGGCGTTATGCGGATGCAGTGGCCGGGCTGCCGGTGCGGGTGCTGGACACCCGCAAGACGATTCCGGGGCTACGGGTTGCCCAGAAATATGCGGTGGCCTGTGGGGGCTGTCATAACCATCGCATGGGGTTATACGATGCAGTGCTCATCAAGGAAAATCATATTCTAGCCGCTGGTTCCATTCCTAAGGCGCTGGAGATTGCCCAACGAGTTGCTCCCGATCTACCCATAGAAATTGAAGTAGAGAACTTGGCGGAATTGGAACAAGCCTTGGCGGCCGGTGCTCGATCTATCCTTCTAGATAACTTCGATCTGCCTGCCTTGCGCCGAGCGGTCGCGATCACAGCGGGCCGCGCCCAGCTGGAGGCATCGGGCAACATGACGGAAACGCGCATTCGCGCGGTGGCGGAAACGGGTGTTCATGCTATCTCGGTGGGGAAACTGACAAAAGATCTCCAATCCGTGGATCTTTCTCTGCGGTTTCTCTCTGACGATCGCGAAATAGATTCCGTATAATCCGGAGCGCATTGATAACAATCGCCGATTTCTCAGGGGCAGCTCTAGTCAGGGCAGGCCCATTGTCAACCTTTATCGATGAGGTCATTCGGTGAGTACCGAGAACACGCCTACTATCCTGATCGCGGACGACGAACCCCTCAACATCCAGCTCGCATCCAAGCCCTTGCGCAAGCAGGGATATCACTTGCTGACTGCACCGGATGGGAAACGAGCCTTGGAATTGCTCCGTTCAGAGAAGGTGGATCTCGCCCTGTTGGATGTCATGATGCCCTATATGACTGGTTTTGAAGTTTGCAGGGCATTGAAGCAAGATCCGAATCCGGAGCGAGCGGACATCCCCGTACTCTTCATCACAGCGCGCACAGATCTGAACAGCATTCTGGAAGGATTCGAGGCCGGCGCAGTGGATTACCTCGCCAAACCCTGGAAAGAAGCGGAGTTCCTGGCGAGGGTCCAAACCCACTTGCGATTGCGTCAAGCGGAGCAAGAAGCCCGGGCCCTGAACGCCAGCAAGGACAAGTTCATCTCCATCCTAGCCCAGGAGTTGAGCGGACCCTTCAGCGGGCTGAAGGGGGTCTTGAAAATGCTCGTAGAGGATTTCTACCGTTTGGAGGAAGAGAAGCGCTATGAATACCTCCGGTTGAGTTATGATTCTGCGGAAAATCTCCACCGGCTGATTCAGAATCTGCTCACCTGGGCAAATCTACAACGGGGCAAGATCTTTTACCCCGAGGAGATCGACCTCGGTTCCCTTGCCCTCGATATGCTGGAGCTCTTCCGAGAGGAAGCGGAGCAAAAGCGAATCCTCCTCCAATCGCACATTCCAGAGGGCAGTTTTGCAAAGGCAGATTTGGAAATGGTGCAGACTATATTGCGCAATCTGCTCACCAATGGGCTCATGTTCACTCCCGAGGGGGGACAGATCACCTTAGACGCTCGCTTAGAAGGCCCTTGGGTTCAAGTTTCTGTTTGGGATACAGGCATCGGAATCTCTCCAGAAGATCAGAAAAAGCTGTTTCGCATCGATCAGCAGTTTAAGCGGCAAGGCACAGCGGGCGAGATCGGCACGGGGATGGGCCTGATTCTCTGCAAGGAATTGGTTGAGAAGAACGGGGGTCGGATCTGGTTGGAGAGCGAAGAAGGCAAGGGCACCCGGGTTTCTTTCACCTTGCCGCGCAGTCAATCTGACGCTGGTGTTGCTTAACGATTCGACGACTTACCGAAAAGGGTACAGACCCCGCATCCTAGGAATGCCATCGTGTATCAAGAGCTCCCTTTGACTGCTTTTCTAAAAGCCCTGCGCAAGTTCTGCAGGACGGGAAAGAGCGGTACCGTGTTTTTCCTCACAGAGGACGATGGATGGGGCAAGATCGCCATCGAGGCGGGCAACATTCAGAACTATGAGTACAAACGCGCAGAGGGGGAAGAAGCCCTTGCGCTGCTCAATGCCCAGGACAAAGTTAAATTTTATGTAAAGCCCGCTTCCCGTCAGAAACCCGAGGATGCGCAAGATGCACTGTCCCTCAAGAATACGGAAGATTTCTTCGCCTATTTCGGGTTGGAATACGGCCTGAACTCGCCCGCTGCACGGGAAGCTTTGGGAGAAAGCGATCAGAAGACGCCCCCGACAAAACCGCACGTCCAGGTTTCACGAAGTACTGGCAGCCGGCGGGAGAAGAAAATCCTGATCGCGGACGACAGCAGCATCGTGCGGAAACTCGTGGTCAACACCTTGTCAGAGGCAGGGTATACCCTGATCGAGGCCAGGAGCGGCTTCGAAGCCTTGGGCCAGCTGAGTAACGAATCGCCAGACCTGTTGCTGCTCGACCTCATCATGCCAGGCGTGGATGGCTATGAGGTGTTAAAGATGGTGCGAAAGAATGAAAAGCTTCAGCATATGCCCGTCATCATCCTAACCTCTCGGAACAGCCTGATGGACAAGCTTCGGGGCAAGATGAGCAAGTCCGACGAATACCTCACTAAACCCTTCGATAAGGAAACCCTGTTGCGCACCGTGCAGAAATATCTTTAGATCACGAAATGCCGCACCCGAGGTAGGAGATCATGGGGTACCACAGGTTTTTCCGTAAAGTCTGCCGCCCCACAGGAGAAGGCGCGGTTACGGGTCTCCTCATGTTGATCCGCCGTGACCAGAATCACCGGAATTTGCTTCATCTTGGGATCACTGTTGATCTTTTCCACAAGTTGGAAGCCGTCCATCTCCGGCATCAAGATGTCGCTTAGGATCAGATGGGGATGATGCTTCTCAATGAGCTGCAAGGCAGCCTCTCCACTTTCCGCTTCTAGGATCTCCACATCCAAAACCTGAAGGTTTTTCACCATCACCATCCGGTCGATGGGCATATCATCCACCACCAGGATCTTCGGCACCACTTTGGGCACCCGGATATAGAAAGTGCTGCCCTGGTTGGGTGCTGATTTCACCGCCAGTACCCCCCCGTGCGCCTCCATGATTTCGTAGCTGAAGGGAAGGCCGAACCCTGTGCCCCGTTCACCTCGGGTACCTGGAGTGGAAACCTTCTCTTCCACCCGAAAGAGTTTGGGAAGCGCTTCTTCCGGGATCCCTACCCCTTGATCTTGAATGGCGATGTTGACCCAACCTGCTTGATCTTTTTGGGAAAAGATCCGGATCAAGCCTTCTGGGTAGCTGAACTTGATGGCATTGGAGAGGAGGTTCAGCACCACTTCCCCGAAAAGCATCCGGTCTCCATAGAGGCGCATCCGATGAGGGAGCTGATTTTCAATCCGCAGAGATTTTTTCTTAGCGAGATGGTCAAGCCTGCGGATGACCTCATCCACGACCTGGTGCGCATCCATGAAGCGCTTTTCCAGCTTGAGCGCACCCGTGTGCAACCGCGCGATATTCAATACATCGTCCGTGACCTGTAGGAGATTGCGACCCGATTGAACCGCCGCTTTGAGCAATTGCCTGTGGGCTTCCGCCAAAGGGGCTTCTTGGTCGTCGAGCACATATTCAATAGCCCCCAAAATGGAATGCAGGGGGGAGCGCAGGTCGTGGGCTGCGAGCGCTACGAACTTGTCTTTCAGCCGACTGCTCTCTTCCGCTCGCTGCTTCGCTTCCCGCAGGGATCGTTCCATGCCCCCATAGCTCAGGGCATTTTCTAAGATCTCTAAGGCGAGCTGCAGGGCGTTAGCGATCTGCTGGAGATCGAGACGACAGTCATCAAAGCGCAGGAAACCCCACCAGGCATCTTCAACAAACAAAGGTAATACCAGGACCTGCTGCACGCCCTGACGACTGAGCACTTGCGCAAGAGGTTCCGGCAGCTGATCCGTCTGGCTGAACAAGAGCGTTCCCGCGTTCAGAATGGATTGCCAGGCGGCGATTTCTTCTAAACTGGGGGGCTTGGGCGGTTCTTCCTCTTCTTTGGACCAGAAGTACCAATGGCAGGCCGTTTTAGTATCCCCAACGTGATCCACCTGACAGAGAACTGCGCGGCCTGCTTGCAGCTCCCTGCCCAACATCCCGAGCAGTTCTTGGAACGCTTGCCCCTCCTGCGCATTGAGATGGCCTAGCTTCGGCAAGGCTTTGGAGAACGAGAGAACAACCCGCAACAGACTACAGGATTTTCCCGGCTCCAATGGCATCATTGCAAAAAACTCCCGCACGAACTGAATGAACTGCACCCGCTGATCGGACAGTGTAACAATGCCCTATTGAGGAATCCACCAGACAGGCCCTTTCTGATGAACAGGGGCAACTATATCTTTGTCAATTGGAGGATCCCATTTGCTGTGCCACAATAGACAAAGGTTCCATCGTTCCCTGTGCGTTCTTTCCTCTGCTCGGTACCCAAGAGATATGGAAACCCCCCGGCTTCTGTTGGTCGATGACGATCAACTCGATCTGATCCTCTTGGAGAGGACCTTGCGAGAAGCCGGTTACCAACACTTGGTAACGGTCCGGGATCCTCGTGAGGTCTTAGATCTCCATCGGGAAGCATCTTTTGATCTCATCCTGTTGGATCTGGACATGCCCTATATGAGCGGCTATCAGGTCATAAATCAGTTGACAGCCCTCAAGGACCCGCCGCCTGTCCTGGTGCTGACCGCCCATCGGGATCAGGAAAGCCGGAGGAAAGCCCTGCGCGGTGGTGCTAAGGACTATGTGACCAAACCCTTTGATAAGGTGGAGCTTCTAGCCCGAGTGCGCAATTTGGTGGAAAGCAGACTGCTTCACAAGCAATTGTGCCTCCAGAAGGAACGTTTGGAAGAACGGGTGCAGGAACGGACGCGGGAACTCTGGGAAACCCGATTGCAAGTGGTGCGGCGGCTGGGAATGGCGGCGGAGTATCGGGACAACGACACGGGGATGCACATCCAGCGCATGAGCAGGATGAGTGCCTTGTTGGGGAAGGCGATCGGGTTACCTGAAGAACAGGTAGATCTCCTGCTCAACGCGAGCCCTATGCATGATATCGGAAAGATCGGTATTCCCGATGCCATCTTACTCAAACCGGGGAAATTGACCGCCACGGAATGGGAAATCATGAAGACTCATACCCTGATTGGGGCCAACCTTTTGGCGGGGGATTCCTCGGATTTGATGAAGATGGCCTGTCAGATCGCGCTCACGCATCACGAACGCTGGGATGGAACGGGATATCCCCAGGGACTTGCCGGCGAAAACATCCCCCTGGCTGGGCGTATCGTAGCTATCGCAGATGTGCTCGACGCCCTGATCTCTCGAAGACCTTATAAAGAACCCTGGCCCTTAGAAAAGGCCCTGGCTTTCATCCAAGGAGAAGCGGGCAAGCACTTCGATCCCGCATTGGTAGAGCGCTTTCAAACGCTGCGGCCGCAGGTTGCCGCTATTCTGCAACAATTCCAAGATCCTGAACATCCAGAATCCCTGGGTTCTCTCGAAGAGCTGAAGGCAGCGATCTGACTAATCAAACAGTTCTGAGAGTTGAGCAATCAGGGGCAGCGCGCACTGCTGGGCCTCGGTGAATCGAGCTTCGATCTCAGCAAAATCCGCTTCCTGTTTGCAGGACTCATCCAACATCTGCAGCGCTCGATAGAGCGCCATAGCACCTAGATTCGCGCAAGCCCCCTTGAGGGAATGGGCGAGAAAGCGTTGGGATTTTCGATCTCCCGATTTGAGCGCTTCCGGGAACTTTTGATCGAATTCGATGAGCTGTTTATACAGGAGTTGCAAAAGCCGTTTGTACAGCTCCCGATCCCCGCCGATCACTTTCAACCCCGCTGCTACCTCTAGCCCTTCGATCGCTTCAATTTTTTCCCAATCCTTATCCATCCGATCAACCTACTGCCCGGAAGAGAGTTGTTGCTTGACCTGCTCACTGACTTTGGAGAGATCCGCCCGTCCCTGTAGCTTTGGTTTCAGCACCCCCATGACCCTACCCATATCCCGCAGAGTCGTTGCGCCGGTCTCCGCGATGGCGGCAGCGATGTGCGCCTGGATCTCTTCTTCCCCCATCGCTTCTGGCAGATAGGCCTGACAGATGCGAAGCTCGTAAGCTTCTCGCGCTGCGAGATCCTGGCGGCCTGCCTGTTCGTACTGGCGAATGGATTCCCGGCGCTGTTTGATCATCTTGTCCAACACAGCGATCACTTGGGCATCCTCCAGTGCGACGCGTTCATCCACTTCCCGTTGTTTGATCGCAGCTTGGATGAGCCGGATGGCGCCGAGCCGCTGTTTGTCCTTTGCCTTCATCGCGGCCTTCATGTCTGCCAGAATCCTTTCTTTCAGATTCATCTCAGTAAATCCGCTCCCAACGCCGACTTTCCCGCTGCAATTTCTTGTGATAGCGCTTGATCGCAGCTGCCCTCTTCCGCTTTCGTTCTGCCGTGGGTTTTTCGTAAAACTCTCGCCGCCGCACTTCAGCGAGAATCCCCGCCTTTTCACAAGCGCGCTTAAAACGACGCAGGGCGACTTCAAAGGGTTCGTTTTCCTTCACGCGGACGCTAGGCATACAATCGTTTCCTATTTAGTTGCTCACAGAATTCCTGATTATAGCGAAGTCTATTCGAAAGATGTAAAGCTTCCTGGAGTCTCCATGCGCGTGCTCGGCATAGAAACTTCTTGTGATGAAACAGGCGTAGCCCTCTACGAAGGCGGCAAAGGGCTGATCGCTCATCAGCTCTACAGCCAAACCGACCTCCACGCCCGCTATGGCGGCGTGGTGCCGGAACTGGCCTCTCGGGATCATGTGCGCAAGTTGCTGCCCATGATTCGGTCAGTGCTGGCGGCGGGCCAGTGCAGAACCCAAGATCTGGATGGCATCGCCTTCACCCTCGGCCCGGGACTCATAGGTGCCCTGCTGGTAGGCGCTGCTTTAGGCCGCAGTCTAGCCTGGTCTTTGGGCATTCCCGCCATCGGCGTACACCATATGGAAGGGCACCTCCTAGCGCCGTTGCTGGAGTCGCCCGCGCCGGACTTTCCCTTCATCGCTCTGCTGGTTTCCGGCGGTCATACCCAGCTGGTCTGGGTGGAAGGAATCGGACGCTACCAACGTTTGGGAGAATCCCTGGATGATGCGGCGGGAGAAGCGTTTGACAAAACGGCAAAGATCTTGGGATTGCCTTATCCAGGCGGACCTGCCCTGGCTGCACTGGCAGAACGGGGGGATCCCCAGCGCTATCGATTCCCAAGACCTATGACAGATCGGCCTGGGCTGGATTTCAGCTTTAGCGGTTTGAAAACCTATGTACGCACCTGTTTAGAGAAGGAATTAGCCAATCGGCGGGATCCCGAGGCCACCAAGGCAGACATCGCCCGTGCCTTTGAGGAAGCAGTGGTGGACACCTTGGCCATCAAGTGCCGGCGAGCAGTCCGCCAACAGCACTGTTCCCGTCTCGTGCTGGCTGGCGGGGTCAGTGCCAATCGGCGATTGCGCCAGCGCATGAAAACCCTGTTGGCAGCAGAAGGCGTGCAGGTTTTCTATCCTCAACCCCAGTTTTGTACAGACAACGGAGCCATGATCGCCTTTGCGGGCTGGCAAAGGTTGACAGCCGGACAGGTAGATCCCCCGATTTTCGCCCCAAAAGCCCGCTGGGATTTGGAGAGCTTGCCTCCGGTCAAGTGCAGCCCTTAGGATTCCTGATGATCTGCAATCCGATCCTCTTTGCCGGCGAGCAGATTGCGGATGTTTTCCCGATGCCGCCAAAAGAGCAGCAGGCTCATGAGCACTTGCATGAGCACGAGGCTCGGTGCATCCCAGAAGAACCAGAGGATTCCAGGCGCTAGGGCCATGGAGACCAGGGCAGCCAAGGAAGAGATCCTTAATCCTTTCGCCACGAACAGCCAGATCGCCGCGACGCTTAACCCGACTGGCCAATAAAGCCCCAGTTGCACCCCCAGGGCAGTGGCAACTCCTTTTCCGCCCCGAAAACCAAAGAAGATGGGATACAGATGCCCTAAAAAAGCGGCGAATCCCGTAGCCGCTAAAAGCGATGGCGGTGCCTGCAAGCCATGCCCGATCAACATGGGCACTAATCCCTTGAGACTGTCCCCCAACAGGGTGAGGGCGGCTGCTTTCTTGCCGCCGAATCGCAGCACATTGGTGGCGCCTGGATTGTGGGAACCCTGGGTGCGGGGATCGGGCAATCCCATGAGACGGCACAGGATCACCGCACTGGACAGAGAACCCAACAGATAGGCAGCGGGGATGAGCAGTAATTCAGGCATCATCAGGGGCGGAAGTCTGCATCTGAGAGGCGGGCACAGGCTATCAAAACAAAGCCAGGGCTTGCAAAGTCTGTCCCGTTCCCTTAGCAATTAAGGTAAATAGGGGACCGCTTTCATGGATATCATCTTCATTCGCGGCCTGCGAGTAGAAACCATCATCGGTATTTATGATTGGGAAAAGCAGATCAAGCAGCCGGTGATCCTAGATCTAGAAATGGCTGCGGAGGTGGCGAAGGCAGCGCGAAGCGATCGGATCGAAGATGCTCTGGATTACAAGGCGGTGGCCAAGCGGTTGAAGCAGTTCATTGCTGAAAACCGATTTGAACTGGTGGAAACCCTGGCAGAGCGGTGTGCATCGATCCTGCTGCAAGAACTAGGGGTCTCTTGGGTGCGCCTGTGCGTCAACAAGATCGGAGCCCTCAGCGATGCAGTCGATGTGGGCGTTATCATCGAGCGGGGAGAACGGCGCTGAAATGCCCCAGGTCTGGGCCAGCATCGGCACCAATCAGCACCGAGAGATTTCCATTCGGGGTGCGATCCGCTCCCTAAAAGCCCGCTATGGGGCATTGCAGATTTCCCCCATCTATGAAAGCGAAGCGGAGGGTTTTCAGGGGGATCCCTTCTTAAATCTGGTGGTGGGGTTTCGGACGAAGGCAACCGTTCCCGAACTGCTCGCTGCCTTTCGCGCCATCGAAGCCCAGTGGGGACGGGTGCGCACCGCAGAAAAATTCACCTCACGCACCCTGGATCTGGATCTCCTCACCTATGGGCACTTTGTGGGTACCGAAGCGGGTTACAGCTTCCCCCGCGAGGAGATCCTAAAATATGCCTTCGTGCTGCGACCTCTGGCGGACGTGGCACCCGAAGAAATCCATCCTCCCACCGGGAAAACCTACCTCCAGCTTTGGCAAGCCCTTGCACCCGCGGCACCCCCCTTGATTCCCGTCTCTTTTTCCTGGGAGGCAGATAGTTGTTGTTAAAAATATACAAGTCGCATCTTGATCACGAGTCGTATTGAAAGATACTGGTAACCTGCTCAATGCGTTGGGGAAAGGATCCTTTTAAGCGTTGTAGATTTGCCCGAATGGGAAAGAAGGTTGCGCTTTTGTCGCCATCTTGCGCTACAATAACCACGGATTGGAACCAAACCAGGGCGCACCCCTGCCGTTTTTTCAACGCTGGATGCTTTCCACCCGAACCGAGGTAATCCGATATGCGCAAAGAACACAAAATTTTGGGCTTCATCGCCCCGGCAGCGCTCAGCATGGCGCTCGTAGCCCCCCTATCCCAGGCGGATAGGGTGGAAAGGCTTTGGCAGGCCAAGGGCAAGCAGGCTTGGGTGACCAGCTACGGGGAATGCTGGCAGAGCAAGGATGGACCCACCAATCTCCCTCCTTGTGTCGAGATCATTGAGAGCTTCACCATTGACCTGGTCAACGACGAATTTGATTTTGACAAGGCGGTTCTCAAGCCGGATATGAAGGTAGCCCTGGACGATCTAGCCCGTCGCGTCAAGGAGACCAGCGGGGACGAACACCTCATCATCATCGGCCATACGGATTCTATCGGCAGCGATGCCTATAATTTGGCACTGGGCGAACGGCGGGCTGCTGCAACCAAGGAATATTTAGTCACTGTGGGAGGGTTGGATCCGAGCCGGATCGACATTGCTTCCGAGGGAGAGCGGCGTCCCATCGCGAGCAATGACACGGAGGAAGGCCGCGCCAAAAATCGCCGGATCGAAATCAAGGCGGAGCTCTACGGGGGTTGATTCCCTTTGAACTCAAAATAAACCCAAAACCGGCTGAGAGCATGGCGCTCAGAGCCGGTTTTTCTGTTCAGAGCGTCCGGGCCTGTTCCGCCGCATTGCCGATGTAATGTTCTGGACTCAGGGCCAAGAGCGCCTCTTTGCCGGCTGCTGGAATATCCAAGCGCTCGATGAAATCCCGAAAAACCTGAGCATCCACCTGCTGACCTCGGGTCAATGCCTTGAGCCGTTCGTAAGCCTGCGGCACGCCATAGCGGCGCATGATCGTCTGGATCGGTTCCGCCAACACTTCCCAGTTATCGTTCAAATCTGCCCGCAAGCGCTCGGGATCGGCTTCCAGCTTTCCCAGTCCCCGCAACAAGGATTGCAGGGCGATGCTGCTGTGCGCAAAACCCACGCCTAGGTTGCGCAGCACGGTGGAATCCGTGAGATCCCGTTGCCATCGGGATACGGGCAGCTTGTGGGCCAGATGGGCTAACAGGGCGTTGGCGAGGCCCAGATTCCCTTCCGCATTTTCAAAATCGATGGGATTCACCTTGTGGGGCATGGTGGAAGAACCCACTTCCCCGGCGATGGTTCTCTGCTTGAAGTAGCCCAGGGAAATATAGCCCCAAACATCTCGGCACAGATCGATCAAAACCCGATGAAAGCGCATGAGGCTGTGGAACAGCTCCGCCAGCCCATCATGAGGTTCGATCTGGGTGGTGTAGGGATTCCAAACCAGGCCGAAGGATTCCACGAAACGACGGGCAAGGGCGGGCCAGTCCACCGCCGGATAGGCGACGAGATGGGCATTGTAATTGCCCACTGCCCCGTTGATCTTACCCAAGAGTTCCACAGCGGCGAATTGCCGGCGTTGGCGTTCCAACCGATAGACGAAGTTCGCCAACTCTTTACCCAGGGTGGTGGGGGAAGCGGGCTGGCCGTGGGTGCGGGAGAGCATGGGCAATTCTGCCAATTCCCGAGCAAGCTGGCGGAGTGAATCGATGAGCGCGTTCATCCGGACCAGCAATTGTTCCCGCCCTTCTCGCAACATCAACCCATGGGCCAGATTGTTGATATCCTCTGAGGTACAGGCGAAGTGCAGGAAGCCTTCCAGAGAGGCCAATTCCGCATCTTTTCGCAGGCGTTCCCGCAGGAAGTATTCCACCGCCTTCACATCGTGGTTGGTAGTCTGTTCGATGGCCTTGACCCGCCGGGCATCCTCCAAGGAAAACTGCGCAGGGATTGCTTCCAGCCGAGCCCGAGCAGCTTCCGGCAAGGGAGGTACTTCAGGAATCTTGGGTTCTTCCGACAGAGCGAGCAGCCAGCGCACCTCCACCAGCACCCGAGATCGGATCAAACCGAATTCGCTGAAGATCGGCCGTAGATCCGCGGTCTTGTTGCCATAGCGCCCATCGATCGGAGACAGCGCGGTCAGCGAGGAAAGTTCCATAGAAAAATCCATTGATTTATACGATTGCCGGAGTGCTGTGAGTCATTCAGGGGAATTCCAGCCCTTGTTCCAGCAGCTGGAGCAAATAGGCCCCGTAGCCGCTCTTCTCCAGGGGAAGGGCCAAACGACGCAGTTGTTCGCCATCGATCCAACCGGCCCGATAGGCGATTTCTTCCGGACAACAGATCTTCAAGCCCTGCCGCTGTTCGATGGTCTTGATGAAATTGCCGGCTTCCATGAGGGATTCATGGGTACCCGTATCGAGCCAAGCGATCCCCCGCCCGAGTCGCTCTAGGAAGAGCTGCTCTTGGGCGAGATAGCGCAGATTGAGATCGGTGATCTCCAGCTCTCCCCGCGCGGAGGGCTTCAGGCCGGCAGCCAGTTCGCAGACCTGAGCGTCGTAGAAATAGAGTCCGGTCACCGCATAGTGGGATTTAGGCACTTGGGGTTTTTCCTCGAGCCCGAGGACCCTTCCTCGGTCGTCCAGTTCAGCGACCCCGTAGCGCTGGGGATCCCGCACCCAATAGCCGAAGATCGTAGCGCCCTGAGGGCGGGCGCTGGCCGCGCGCAGCTTCTCCACCAGGCCATGACCGTAGAAAAGATTATCCCCCAGGATCAGGCAGCTAGGTGCCCCCGCGATGAAGTCCTCGCCGATGAGAAAGGCTTGGGCCAATCCGCCGGGTTCCGGCTGCACTGCATAGCGCAGCTGAATGCCCCAATCGCTGCCATCCCCCAGCAGATCCCGAAAAGCCCCCTCATCCCTCGGGGTGGTGATGAGCAGGATTTCCCGCATCCCCGCCAGCATGAGGATGGACAAAGGATAGTAGATCATGGGTTTGTCGTAGACGGGTAGCAGCTGCTTACTGAGGCTACGGGTCAGAGGATAGAGGCGCGTGCCCGAACCCCCCGCTAGGATGATGCCCTTGCGGTTCATCGCGTCCCCTCGCCCAAACGCTGCCCTCGATAGCTGCCATCCATCACCCGCCGGCACCATTCCCTATGTTCCAGATACCAATCCAGGGTTCGAGCAAGCCCGGTTTCAAAGGTTTCTCGGGGCTGCCAACCCAACTCTCTTCGGATCTTGCTGGCGTCGATGGCGTAGCGCCGATCATGGCCCGGGCGATCGGCTACGAAGGTCTTGAGCTGCCGATGGGGGCGATGGGGGGAGTTCGGTAGCCTTTCGTCTAACAGATCGCACAGGGTATCCACCACTTGCAGGTTCGTCCGCTCGCTGTTGCCCCCGATATTGTACATTTCCCCGGGCTGTCCGGCCTCCAACACCCGCCAGATGGCCCGGCAATGGTCTTCCACATAGAGCCAGTCCCGCACATGGCTCCCATCTCCATAGATGGGCAAGGGTTCCCCGGCCAAGGCCTTGAGGATCATCAGGGGAATGAGCTTCTCCGGGAACTGATAGGGCCCGTAGTTGTTGGAACAATTGGTGGTGAGCACTGGCAGCCCATAGGTGTGAAACCAGGCGCGCACCAGATGATCCGCCGATGCCTTGGAAGCGGAATAGGGGGAATTCGGCGCATAGGGGGTCTGCTCGGTGAAGTAACCGGTAGGTCCTAATGAGCCGTAGACTTCATCAGTGGAAACCTGTAGGAAACGGAAGTCGCGCCGGTCCGGTTCATCCAATTGCGACCAATAGGCCCGAGCCGCTTCCAGCAGATGGAAAGTGCCTTCGATGTTGGTCTGGATGAACTCCGCCGGTCCATCGATAGATCGATCCACATGGCTTTCGGCGGCGAAGTGGACGATCGCTCCCACCCGATGGGTTTCCAACAGCTGGCGCACCAAGGGGCGGTCGCTGATGTCCCCCTGCACGAAGACATGGCGGGGATGGTTCAGAATGGGCGCCAGGGTGTCCAAATTGCCTGCATAAGTGAGCTTGTCCAGGTTGATGATGCGCACATCGGATTCCGCCAGCATCCGATGGACGAAGTTGCCGCCAATAAAACCAGCGCCGCCGGTAACGAGGAGAGTTTGCATCCTGAATTTCCATCATAGCCAACGTTCTATTATCGGAAACCCTTCTATTCGTTCACAAGGATTCCGGAATCGTTAGGCTTCAATACGCCGTCACGTCCACTTCATCGCTCTGCTTCCCGCGCTCGTGGTTCCTGCTCCCACACCAAGGTTCTCTGGTGCGCTGCATTTCCAAGCGCCGCCGGATCAGCTTTTCTGCCAAATTCTCTCGATTTGCCTCGAAGCAAAGAGCCAGTTTTTTGGTTGCGGGCTTCCTTGGCCTTCCATTTTTCCAAACGTTCCCCGAGCTAAGATTGCGTTTCCTTGCACAACGCAAGCCACCGGCGGTTCCACCTTCCATTCCCCGCACGGCTTGATGCAGCAGGAGTTCCGGTGCTTCGATTCGGTCGAGGACCGCATGAATATCGGCAGGCAACCGCGCGATTCGGTGCATGCACATCAGACTTCCTGAATCTTCTTTATCTCCAGAGAACCCAGCGAGAAACACCACGAAAAATGGACCGGCTGGATTCCGGATCTCTCGGGCGATCCGGGATCCCCTATCTTAGGAGTTGACAGTTCTGAAGAAATGCCTACAATGGTTGGCCTCTGGCAGGTACATCGTCCAATTTGCGGGAATAGCTCAGTTGGTAGAGCACAACCTTGCCAAGGTTGGGGTCGCGAGTTCGAGTCTCGTTTCCCGCTCCAAATCACAGCGATGAGAATCCGGATCTAAACGCCGGATTTTTTTTGTACGCCATCATCCGCCTGAGAGCCCGTTTTTCAAGGATTCGGGCAGGTCTCTGCCAAACTAGCCTACTGAGGCTAGGTGCAGCTAAGATGTTACGCAAAGTGCTCGGAGACAGAAATCATGAATCAGTTCTACTATGATGCCGTGACTAAGATGGAAGAAATGGGTGTCGATGACGAGTACATCCAAGGTTGGCAGTGCGGCTATCTTCAGAATCCGAAGCGTGAAGAACAGCGACTCACTGAAGCCTATGAAGCCGGTTATGCAGATGGCGAGGCGAAAAACACGGATAACTTCGGCAACTGGGTGAAGGCTTGAGGCCAGGCGGGGAGCAAGACTCAACAGCCGAATGCGCAAGCCGCTCGTTCTGGGATCTGCCCGTCCCTGTGGGCGGGTGTTAATTCGTGTGAATATTGGATCGAATCATGCGCCGACCGCTAGTGGCAGGTAACTGGAAGATGAATGGATCCCGAGCAAGTGTACAAACACTGCTCTCCGGGATCCTTTCCGGAATCGAGGACGTATCCCGGTGCGAAGTGGCTGTCTGCCCGCCCTTCCTCTATATCCCCCAAGCGCAATCCATGCTGACGGGTTCGCCAGTCGCTTGGGGTGGGCAGAATCTTTCCACAGAAGCTGCTGGTGCCTTTACGGGGGAAATCGCAGCTTCCATGCTGCTGGATTTCGGCTGCACCTATGTGATCGTGGGCCATTCGGAACGGCGCTCCCTGTATGGAGAGGATGATGCCTTGGTGGCCCGTAAGTTTGCCGTAGCCCGGGACAGTGGATTGAAACCCATTCTCTGCTTGGGCGAAACCCTGGAGGAACGGGAGCAGGGGGTTACAGAAAGCGTGGTAGCGCGCCAACTGGATGCCGTGATCGAAGCTGTTGGGGTGGAAGGTTTGGGTGCGGGTGTGATCGCCTATGAACCCGTCTGGGCCATTGGTACCGGTCGGACCGCTACGCCGGAGCAGGCTCAGGAAGTGCACGCCTTCATTCGGGAGCGCATCGCCGCACAGAACGAACAGGTTGCGCAAGACCTCAGAATTCTGTACGGGGGCAGCATGAAGCCCGGCAATGCGGGGGATCTCATGGCGAAGCCGGATATCGACGGGGGCTTGATCGGAGGCGCTTCTCTCGTAGCAGATGATTTCTTGGGAATTTGCCGGGCTGCCCAGGAGAGTGTTGCTTAGCCGATGCAGACCCTACTGACCGTTCTTCATCTCTTTCTCGCCATCGGGTTGATCGGCCTGATTTTGATCCAGCACGGAAAAGGGGCGGATATGGGTGCCGCCTTCGGGAGCGGTGCTTCCGCCACCGTCTTCGGGGCGCGGGGAGCGGGCAATTTTCTCTCCCGATCCACAGCGATCTTGGCTACGCTGTTTTTCCTCACCAGCATCGCCCTGGCCTATTACGCAGCTCAGGTGGGCGAGCCACCCAGCCTGATGGATAATCTGGATCAGACGCCAGTTGTGGTGCCGGAGACGGAGAAGCCAGCGGAAACTGTTGTACCGGCGCCAGAGGCGGAAGCAACCCGGGTACAGGCATCGATTCTCCCTCCGCCGCCAGTATCTCCGGTAAAACCGGAAGCAGCCGCAGCGGACAGCAAAATCCAGGAGGAGCAAACCCCTGTGCCAGTGGAAAAATCCCAGTGATATAGCCGACGTGGTGGAATTGGTAGACACGCTATCTTGAGGGGGTAGTGGCGCGAGCCGTGCCGGTTCGACTCCGGCCGTCGGCACCAAGAGAAAGAGCGGCGTACTGCATGTTGCAGTGCACCGCTTTATTTTTTCATCCACCAGTCCTGTTCAGCTGGGAATAAGCGCTTCCCCGGCGCGCAGCGGTTGAGGCAGGAACTTGCTGATCGCTTGGAAGGGATCAGTCAAGGCCAGAATGCCAATTTTTGACAGAAGCGCTTTTGCTCGCATAGACTTCGGTGCGGTGCTCGCAGTTCGGAACGATCCTGCCCGCGCGAGCAATCTAGCGCGAGCAACCGAGAGGGGTGGGAGGAATTGCTCTGAAGGCGAATTCAATGCGGGGAACCAGCGCCCATGCTCGAAAACTATCTACCCATACTGCTCTTCCTGCTCGTCGGCCTGCTCGTGGGCGGGGGTGCCCTGGCCGCGGGCTTCCTCCTTTCCGAACATCGCCCCGATGTCGAAAAAAATTCTCCCTATGAATGCGGCTTTGAGGCTTTTGAAAATGCCCGCCTCAAATTCGATGTGCGCTATTATCTCGTCGCCATCCTCTTCATCCTCTTCGACCTAGAAATCGCCTTCTTTTTTCCCTGGGCAGTTGTGCTGAAGGAACTGGGGATAACGGCCTTCATCGCCATGGCCATCTTCTTGGGAATTCTAGTGGTCGGATTCGTTTACGAGTGGAAGAAGGGAGCTTTGGAATGGGAATAGAAGGCATCTTAAAGCAGGGAATCATCACCACCACGGCGGACAAACTCATCAACTGGGCGCGAACTGGCTCCCTGTGGCCCATGACCTTCGGGCTCGCCTGCTGTGCGGTGGAGATGATGCAGGCGGGGGCGTCTCGCTATGATTTGGATCGCTTCGGCATCATCTTCCGCCCAAGCCCCCGCCAATCCGATGTGATGATCGTCGCGGGCACCCTGTGCAACAAGATGGCCCCCGCCCTGCGCAAGGTGTACGACCAGATGGCGGAACCCCGCTGGGTAATTTCCATGGGTTCCTGTGCCAACGGGGGCGGTTATTACCATTATTCCTATTCGGTGGTACGGGGCTGCGATCGCATCATTCCCGTAGACATCTATGTGCCCGGCTGCCCCCCCACCGCAGAAGCCCTGCTCTACGGTATACTTCAGCTCCAAGAAAAAATCCGCCGTACCCAGACCATCGCCCGCTGAACCCGTTGCCCATCATGTCATCCCAGGAATCCCGCACCGGCGACGCCCGATTAGATGCGCTGGCCGAAGCATTGGAACAGCATTTCAACGCCCAAGGCTATTCCCTCGTGCTCGCCCCCCTGGAAGTCACACTTGTGCTTCCGCCGGAATCTCTGTTGGAAACGGCCCGAACCCTGCGCGATCATCCAGATTTTCGCTTCGAACAGCTCATCGACCTCTGCGGGGTCGATTACAGCACCTATGGCCAATCGGAATGGGAGACTGCACAGGCACCGAACACCGGCTTTAGCCGTGCGGTGAAACGAGAATCGCCCCTCCCGACGCAGGAACCGCGCTTCGCTTCGGTCTATCATCTTCTCTCCCTCACCCACAACCGGCGCCTGCGCCTGAAGGTCTTTCTCGACAGCCAGGCACCCATGGTGGATTCCGTGATTTCCATCTGGTCTGCGGCGAACTGGTTCGAGCGGGAGGCCTTTGACCTCTTCGGGATCCTCTATCGAGGTCACCCCGATCTCCGGCGCATCCTGACGGACTACGGCTTCATTGGGCATCCCTTCCGCAAAGATTTTCCCCTATCGGGACAAGTGGAAATGCATTATGATCCTCAGCAACGGCGGGTAGTCTACCGGCCAGTTCAGATCGAACCGCGGGTGCTCGTGCCTCGGGTGATCCGTTCCCCCCAGTCCAGCAGCGACCCTTCGGAGAACGCTGATGCCTGAGATTCGCAATTACACGCTGAACTTCGGCCCCCAGCATCCTGCCGCGCACGGCGTGCTCCGGTTAGTGCTGGAGATGGACGGGGAGGTCGTCGAACGAGCCGATCCTCATGTGGGCCTGCTTCATCGGGGCACCGAGAAGCTTGCGGAGACCAAGCCGTTCAACCAGAGCATCGGCTATATGGACCGCTTGGACTATGTGTCCATGATGTGCAACGAGCACGGCTATGTGCGGGCCATCGAGAAGTTGTTGGGCATCGAACCCCCGATACGGGCGCAATATATCCGCACCCTGTTCGACGAGATCACCCGCATTCTCAATCATATGCTCTGGCTCGGTTCCCATGCGTTGGACCTGGGGGCCATGACCCTGTTTCTCTATTGTTTTCGGGAACGAGAGGATCTCATGGATTGTTATGAGGCAGTATCCGGTGCACGGATGCATGCTGCCTATTACCGCCCGGGGGGAGTATATCGAGATCTGCCGGATCAAATGCCTCGCTATCGGGAGGAGGCCACGAAATGGCACAGCGCGGAGGAGATCGCCCGAAAGAACGAAGCCCGTCAGGGTTCTCTGTTGGATTTCATTGAGGACTTCACCCAGCGCTTTCCCTCCTATATCGATGAATATGAAACCCTGCTCACGGACAACCGCATCTGGAAGCAACGCACCGTGGGCATTGGGGTCGTTTCTCCGGAAAGGGCACTGCAACTAGGTTTCACCGGGCCCATGCTGCGGGGTTCGGGCATCGCCTGGGATCTTCGGAAGAAACAGCCCTATGCCGCCTATGATCGGGTGGATTTCGACATTCCCGTAGGTCAGAACGGGGACTGCTACGATCGCTATCTCGTGCGCATCGAAGAATTGCGCCAGAGCAACCGGATCATCAAGCAGTGCGTGGAATGGTTGCGGGCGAACCCGGGCCCCGTGATGATCCAGGATTACAAGATCGCCCCCCCGCCGCGCCGCACCATGAAGACAGATATGGAAGCCTTGATCCATCATTTCAAGCTCTTCAGCGAGGGCTATTGCCCGCCTCCTGGAGAAGTTTATGCAGCGGTGGAGGCGCCCAAAGGGGAATTCGGTGTTTATTTGATCTCCGACGGGGCGAACAAGCCCTACCGGCTCAAGGTGCGTGCCCCGGGGTTCGCCCATCTGGCAGCCATGGATGAGATGGCCCGCGGGCACATGCTGGCCGATGTGGTGGCCATCATCGGCACCATGGATATCGTTTTCGGGGAGATCGACCGCTGATGAGCTTGAAAAGCACCCCCCAAACCCTGCCCACCGATCCCGCAGTTCGGGAGAATCTGTTCAACCCCGAGATTCGGGCAGCCATCGATCGCCACATCGCCAAATATCCGCCGGAGTGGAAGCAATCCGCCGTGATGCCTGCCTTGACCCTGGTGCAGGAGTGGAACGGGGGTTGGCTGACCATCGAGTTGATGAATGAGGTAGCCGCCTATCTGGAGATGCCTCCTATCGCAGTCTACGAAGTCGCCAGCTTCTACGGCATGTATGATCTAAAGCCCACAGGCCGGCACAAGGTCTGTGTGTGCAACAGCATCTCCTGCTTGCTCAACGGTTCGGAAGCCCTCATCGAGCATGTAAAAAAACGCTATCAGGTAGCGCCCGGGGAGACTACTGCGGATGGCAAGTTCACCTTCAAGGAAGTGGAATGCCTGGGAGCCTGCCGCCATGCGCCCGTGGTGCTGATCGATAAGACTTACGGGGAAAACTTGACGCCGGAAGCCTTGGATCGTTGGATCGAGGAGTTGGATTGATGGTCGAGCGGCAAAACAGCGTCTGCTTCCGCACTCTGCATCTCGATCAACCCTGGCGGCTGGACAGCTATCGAAGCATCGGGGGCTATGGGCAATGGGAACGGATCCTGCAAGAACGGCCGGATCCTGCGGACCTCATCGAACAATTGAAGCTCTCTGCCCTGCGGGGACGGGGGGGCGCGGGATTTCCCACCGGCCTGAAGTGGAGTTTCATGCTCCGCAGCGCCCCCGGGCAGCGCTATATCGTCTGCAACTCAGACGAAGGGGAGCCGGGCACCTGTAAGGATCGGGACATCCTGCGCTACAACCCCCATCAGCTCATCGAAGGTATGGCCATCGCGGGCTACTGCATCGGCGCCACCGTGGGCTATAACTACATCCGCGGGGAGTTCTTCGAGCCCACGGAGCGCTTTGAAGCAGCGGTTCAAGAAGCCTACGCCGCCGGACTGCTGGGCAAGGATATCGGGGGCAGCGGCATCGATTTTGATCTCTATGTGCACAACGGGGCGGGCGCCTATATCTGCGGAGAGGAAACCGCCCTGTTGGAATCCATCGAGGGTAAGAAGGGGCAACCCAGATATAAGCCTCCTTTTCCCGCCCAATCCGGTCTCTACGGCAGGCCTACCACCATCAACAACACAGAATCCCTCGCCTCGGTGCCAGTGATCCTGGAAAAGGGCGGGCAATGGTTTTTGGACCAGGGATTGCCCAACAACGGGGGACTCAAAGTCTTTTCCGTGACTGGCCATGTGGAGAAACCCCGCAATCTGGAAGTGCCCCTAGGCACGCCCTTTCGGGAGCTCCTAGCTCAGTGTGGCGGGGTCAAAGGGGGGAAGAAGCTCAAGGCGGTGATCCCCGGCGGTTCCTCTACGCCGGTAGTGCCTGGGGATCAGATGATGGAACTCAATATGGATTATGATTCCCTGGCAAAAGCCGGTTCCATGCTCGGTTCCGGTGCGGTGATCGTCATGGCAGAGGGCACGGACATGGTGAAGGTCCTCGCGAACCTGGCGCACTTCTACGCGGCGGAATCCTGCGGCCAATGCACCCCCTGCCGAGAGGGCACCGGCTGGCTCTCTCGGGTGCTGCATCGAATTCTAAAAGGCCAGGGACGCAGGGAAGATCTGGATCTGCTCGACGATGCGGCCAATCGCATCATGGGCCGCACTATCTGCGCCCTAGGAGACGCGGCAGCCATGCCGGTGCGAAGTTTCCTCAAACATTATCGCCACGAATTCGAGCGGTATATTGCCCAAGGTGAGCGCTGTGTGAGCTGATGGACTGGGAGTCCATGTAAATGGCTAAAATAGTAGGCATCTATAATAACAAAGGGGGGGTCGGTAAGACTACGCTAACCTTATTTTTGTCAGATTTCCTGTCGTCCATTCCCATAGACGGAAGAAGATCCAGGGTATTAGTGATCGATTTCGATCCGCAAAGTTCTTGTGCAAACGCCTTGCTTGGGATTGAGAAGGTATCGGCGCTAAAAGGTCAGAAGCTTACTTTGCCCCATGCGCTGAAATCTCAGCTTGATCGCTGGGCGCAGGATAAAGAACCGGTCAATCTGGGGGACTATATCGCAACCCGAACGGAAAGTCCTTCGGTTAAAACGAGAAAAACGAAATTAGGCAGTCTCGATGTCATCATTTCAGAGGCGGAAGCTGCATTGGACTTTGAAGAGTCTACCACGTTAGAGGATTCCCTATATCTCGCAGCCTGGGTGAAAGAGGGTCTATCTGCGCGATATGATTTTATCTTCATTGATTTACCCGGGAATCTATCTAAGCGCAATGGATTTGCCCTTGTGGGCGCATTTTTAGCCGATTACTTCCTCATTCCAACGGAGCCCAATCGAATTAATATCAATGCGATTCCGTTGACGATGAAAATGTTGCGCAATATAAGAGCGTGGCGCGGCAGCAGGAATGATTTCAAGTTACTCGGCTTTGTGCTCAATAAAGCGGATCGAAGGACGAAGCAATATAAACTCCATAAAGATGCGCTCATGCAGTTCGCGAATATGGCAGATTGTAAGATCTATAGTAGTATTTTACCACCGACCCCAAAACTGTCCAACGCAACAGATGACTCCATAGAATACTTCACTTTGTCGGATCGATATGAAGCATATTATGATCATGTGCGGAATATCGTGGCTGAAGTCGTGCAGGACTTGGGTTTCTCGGTGAACAAAAGAACCCGTAGAACCACGCCAAATAAATCGGTTTCTGCTGGACAGGGATAATCTAGCTTCATGGGGCTCAATCTGCGGAAAATCGCAAGGAGAGACCACTGTTAGTCGGATGAATAAGATGAGATGCTTGGATCGCTGCCGAACAAGCTGGGGTAGCAGGCGCTCAATGGATCAGCACGGGGAATTTCTGCAAATTGTGGGTACATTCTCCTCAGGGTAGTGGCACACTCCAATGACTCAAAAAGTCAAAATCGAGATCGATGGGCGCACCTGTGAGGCGACCCCCGGGGAAATGATCATCGCGGTGGCGGATCGGGCGGGCATTCCCATCCCCCGCTTCTGTTATCACAAGAAGCTTTCGATCGCCGCGAATTGCCGCATGTGTCTGGTGGAGGCGGAGCAAGGGGGGCGGCCCTTCCCCAAACTCGTACCCGCCTGTGCTACGCCGGTGATGGAAGGAATGCGGGTGCAGACCCGTTCCGCCCTCGCGCGGGAAGCCCAGCAGAGCACCTTGGAATTTCTGCTCATCAATCATCCCCTGGATTGCCCCATCTGTGATCAGGG
Source organism: Chromatiaceae bacterium (assembly GCA_027078745.1). Classification (GTDB taxonomy): domain Bacteria; phylum Pseudomonadota; class Gammaproteobacteria; order Chromatiales; family Chromatiaceae; genus JALWWO01. The sequence goes on along the minus strand of JALWWO010000009.1, from coordinate 27,998 downwards.
GGGGGAATGCGAACTCCAAGATCTGACCCTGCGCTATGGCAAGGACAAATCCCGCTATGCGGAAGCCAAACGGGTGGTGAAAGACGAGAACTTAGGACCGCTGATCGCCACGGAAATGACCCGTTGCATTCACTGCACTCGCTGCGTGCGCTTCGGAGCAGAGATCGCCGGACTGCGGGAGCTGGGGGCCACCGGTCGGGGCGATCACATGCGGATCGGCACCTATGTGGAGCAGACCCTAGGGCATGAGCTTTCCGGCAATATCATCGATCTTTGCCCCGTGGGCGCCCTCACGGCCAAACCTTCCCGATTTCGAGCACGCCCCTGGGAGCTGATCCAGGTAGACGGCATCGCCCCCCACGATGGCTTGGGTTCCCATCTTCATCTGCATGTGCGCGGTCGGCAACTCGTGCGGGTCCATCCTCGAGCGCAGGAGGCCATCAATGAGACCTGGATTTCCGACCGAGATCGCTTCAGCTATACAGGGCTATCTGCACCGGATCGGCTCGGGGAGCCGATGATCAAGCGGGAAGGAGGCTGCTGGCAGGCACTGGAATGGCAGGGTGCCCTACAGATCGCAGCGGAACGGATCAGGGAGGCGGGATCAGAACTGGGGGCGCTGATCGCACCCAATGCAACCCTGGAAGAAATGTATTTGCTGCAACGCTTGGTGCGGGGGCTAGGCGCTCAAGCCATCGACAGCCGTCTGCGTCAGCAGGACTTCCGCGGCGATGCGGCAGATGCTTCGCTGCCTTGGCTGGGCGTGTCCATTGCCAAAGTGGAGGAACAGGAGGGGATTCTCCTCATCGGGTCCGACATCCGTCAGGAACAACCCCTGCTCGCCCACCGCGTGCGCAAGGCGGCTTTGGCCGGCGGCCTGGTGGCAACAGTCAACCCCTATCGCTTGGATCTGACCTTCCCCGCCATCCAGTTTACGGCTTCCCCCAGCGGGATGCTGCGGGAACTGGCCGCCCTCGCCAAAGCCCTGAGAAAGCGAGGTTCCGGCACTCTCCGAACTCTAATTTCCGAGGTAAAGCCTACGGCGCAACAGGTGGAAGTTGCGGAGCAACTGAAACAGGCGGGCAAGCGCTATCGCGGTTTGATCCTGTTGGGAGCATTAGCCACCGCCCATCCGGATTACAGCTTGCTCAGGGCGTTGGCTCATCTCATCGCTGACGCCACCCGCGCGAAGGTCGGTTTCTTGCCCGCAGCAGCCAACAGCTTCGGCGCTTATCTGGCCGGTGCCCTGCCCCATCGGCTGCCCGGCGCCAGACCAGCGGAAACCCCCGGGTTATCGGCAGAAGCTATGCTGAACAAGCCCCGCAAGGTCTATCTGCTCTGGGGGTTGGAACCTGGTTTTGATCTGGCCGATCCGGCCAAGGCAGTGCAAGGATTGGATCGAGCGGATTTCGTCATCGCCTGCACGGGGTACAGGAGCCCTGCCTTGGAACGGGTGGCGGATCTCTTGCTGCCCATCGCCCTTTTCGCCGAGACTTCCGGCACCCTGGTCAATGCCCAGTTGGATTGGCAATCCTTCCGAGGTGCGATCCCGCCACCGGTCGAAGCGCGGCCAGGCTGGAAGGTGCTCCGCGTGCTGGGAAATCTCTTGGAGCTGGAAGGCTTCGACTACCGCAGTTCGGAAGAAGTGTTAGAGGAGTTGCGCAAACAGTGCGCTCATGCCAAGCCGAACAATGACCCTCGGGGCGATCTGAAAAAACTTCCCCCGCGCCTCTCCAACGGGGATAGGCTCTACCGCATCGGCAATGTGCCGATCTATGCGTTGGATGCCCTGGTGCGACGGGCGGAGCCCTTGCAGGCCAATGCGGAATTCCTTCAGGTTTCTCTAAATCCTGACCAAGCAGCCGAGATGGGACTTGGTGCAGGGGATCAGGTGGAAATCGATCAGGGAGAAGGCAAGCTAGCCAAGGCACCGGTTCGGTTGGATCCGAGAATTCCTCGCGGCTGCGCCCGCATCCCTGCTGGTCTAAGCGGCAGCGAACAGCTAGGCCCTCAGATCGGGCCGGTTTCCCTAGAGAAGCGATGAGCGGGAAAGCATCATGATCGAACTCTGGCATTCCCTACCGGTGGTCCTGCAGATCTTACTGAAGATCCTGGTGATCCTCCTGCCCATCCTGGTGTTGGTGGCCTATTACACCTATGCGGAGCGCAAGGTCATCGGCTATATGCAGATCCGCATCGGGCCCAATCGGGTAGGACCCTATGGGCTGTTGCAGCCCATCGCTGATGCCCTGAAACTCATGTTCAAGGAAATCGTCCTGCCCACCCGCGCCAATCGAGTGCTCTTCGTCATCGCGCCCCTGCTGACCCTGGGGCCTGCTCTGGCCGCCTGGGCGGTGTTTCCCTTCGATGAACAGCTCGTCCTGGCCGACATCAACGCGGGCTTGCTCTATATCCTGGCCCTCACCTCCCTGGGCGTCTACGGGGTCATCATTGCGGGCTGGGCTTCCAATTCTAAATATGCCCTGTTGGGAGCCATGCGGTCTGCAGCCCAGATCGTATCCTATGAAATCGCCATGGGCTTCGCCTTGGTGGGCGTGCTGGTCGCTGCGGGCAGCCTCAACCTGGGGGAGATCGTGGATGCGCAGCGGGGTAACCTGTTCACCTGGTTTTGGCTGCCCTTGTTGCCTCTCCTAGGTGTCTATTTCATCTCCGGCGTGGCGGAGACCAACCGAGCACCCTTCGATGTAGCCGAGGGGGAATCGGAGATCGTCGCAGGCTTTCATGTGGAATATGCGGGCATGGCGTTTGCCGTGTTTTTCCTAGGAGAATATGCCAACATGATCCTGATTTCCGCCCTGTCCGCCCTGCTCTTCTTAGGGGGTTGGTTGTCTCCCCTGCCCAACGCTTGGGTTCAGGGAATCTTTCTCCTGGACGACGGGTTTCACTGGTTGGTGCTCAAGACGTTCTTCTTCATGTTTCTGTTCCTGTGGTTTCGGGCGACCTTTCCCCGCTATCGCTACGACCAGATCATGCGCTTGGGTTGGAAGGTGTTTTTACCCATCACCATCGCTTGGATTCTGGTCATTGGGCTTGCGGTAGTCTGTCAGGTGCCGCCTTGGTGGTCCGCCTAGAAGGAGAATGCGATGCTGCAAGCCCTGCGTGAATATTTCCAAAGCCTGCTGCTCATCGAACTGTTTCGGGGACTGGGTGTAACGGGTCGCTATCTCTTCCGCACCAAGTTCACCGTTCAGTACCCTGAGGAAAAGGCCCCGCTCTCCCCACGGTTCCGGGGCTTACATGCCCTCCGCCGCTATCCCAACGGAGAGGAACGGTGCATCGCCTGCAAGCTCTGTGAAGCCACCTGTCCTGCCCTGGCCATCACCATCGAAGCAGCACCGAGGGCGGACGGCTCCCGCCGGACGACCCGCTATGAAATCGACTTGTTCAAATGTATCTTTTGCGGCTTCTGTGAAGAATCCTGTCCGGTGGATTCCATCGTGGAAACCAGTGTCTATGAGTATCATTTTGAGCGGCGCGGGGAAAACATCCTGACGAAAGAAAAGCTCCTCGCCCTGGGAGACCAGTACGAAGCGGAAATCGCCGCTGCTCGGGCTGCGGACGCGCCCTATCGATAGTGGGAACGCCAAATGGGCTTTGAAAAGATTCTGTTCTACTGCTTCTCCGCCATCGTCATCGGGTCTGCACTCATGGTGGTCACGCGGCGGAATCCGGTGCAAGCTGTGCTCTTTCTCGTGCTGAGCTTTGTGGGCAGTGCGGGGCTGTGGCTGCTGTTGGAAGCGGAATTTCTCGCCATCACCCTGGTGCTCGTGTATGTGGGCGCGGTCATGGTGCTGTTCCTCTTCGTGGTCATGATGCTGGATATTGAAATCGCTGCCCTCCGCGCGGGGTTCATTCGGTACCTACCCTTGGGCCTACTCATCGCAGCGTTGTTGTTCGCTGAGATCTTCTTCATCGTAGGCCCCGAGCACTTCGGTTTGGAGATCTTCCCGAAACCCAATCCCCAGCCCGCAGATTTCAGCAATACCGCTGCCTTGGGCAAGCTGCTCTACACCGCCTATTTGTATCCTCTTGAGATCGCAGCAGTCATCCTGTTGGTGGCCATCGTGGCGGCGATCCGCCTCACCCTGCGGCGGCGGCCAGGGAACAAATCCCTGGATCCCGCGCAGCAAGTTCGGGTGCGCAAGGGGCCGGACCGCATCCGCATCCTGCCCATGGCATCGGAGCCGAAACCCGTGTTACCGAAGGAGAAAGCCTCATGATCGCCCTATCCGATTATCTGATCCTGGGCGGCATCCTGTTTTCCATCAGCGTTGCGGGGATCTTCCTGAACCGCAAGAACCTGATCGTGCTCCTCATGTGCATCGAGCTGATGCTCCTAGCGGTGAACATGAACTTCGTGGCTTTCTCCCATTTCCTCGGTGATTTCACCGGCCAAGTGTTCGTTTTCTTCATTCTGACGGTAGCTGCCGCCGAAGCCGCCATCGGGTTGGCGATTCTGGTCTTGGTGTTCCGCAATCGGGGCACCATCGATGTGGCAGATCTGAACAGCCTGAAGGGTTGATGTCCGGAGATAAGGCGGGAACAAGCTCATGGATACCCTCTATCTGATTATCGTGCTCGCGCCCCTGTTCGGCGCCTTGGTAGCTGGCTTTCTGGGAGGCAAGATCGGCCGTTCCGGTGCCCACGGGGTGAGCATCTTCGGGGTGGGCATCTCCTGTGTGCTCTCCCTCTATGTGCTCAAGCGCTTCATCTTCGATGGGCAGGCGGTTTTCAACGGCACGGTCTACACTTGGATGGTGGTCGAGGGGGTGCGCTTCGAGATCGGGTTTCTCATCGATCGTCTGACCGCTCTGATGATGAGTGTGGTCAGCTTCGTCTCCCTGATGGTGCACATCTATACCATCGGTTATATGGCGGATGACGAGCACAATTGGCCCAAGGAATCCTTGGCAGGTCGCAACAGCTATCAGCGGTTCTTCGCTTATATCTCCTTGTTCACCTTCTCCATGCTCATGTTGGTCATGTCCAACAACTTCCTTCAGCTCTTCTTCGGCTGGGAAGCGGTGGGCCTAGTGTCCTATCTGCTGATCGGTTTCTGGGCAGCGCGGGAATCCGCTGTCTTCGCCAATCTCAAGGCCTTCCTCGTCAATCGGGTGGGAGACTTCGGCTTCATCCTGGGCATCGCTTTGGTGGCCATGTATTTCCACAGCCTGGACTATCAAACTGTCTTCGCTCAGGCGCCAGCATTGGCAGATGTTTCGGTTTCGATCTGGGGAGATCAGCAATGGTCCCTCATGACCCTCATCGGCGTGCTGCTGTTCGTGGGTGCTATGGGTAAATCCGCCCAGATCCCGCTTCACGTCTGGTTGCCGGATTCCATGGAGGGCCCCACGCCCATCTCCGCCCTCATCCATGCGGCCACCATGGTCACAGCGGGCATCTTCATGGTGGCGCGCATGTCGCCTCTCTATGAACTTTCGGAAACCGCTTTGAGCCTAGTGCTGGTCGTGGGTGCTACCACCGCTTTCTTCATGGGGCTCATCGGCTTGGTGCAGAACGATATCAAGCGGGTGATCGCCTATTCCACCCTCTCCCAACTCGGCTACATGGTGGCAGCTCTGGGCGTTTCCGCTTATGCAGCAGGGATCTTCCACCTCATGACCCATGCCTTCTTCAAGGCCCTGCTCTTTCTGGCGGCGGGTTCCGTCATCATCGCCTTGCATCACGATCAGAACATCCGCAACATGGGCGGCTTGCGCAAATATATGCCCATCACCTGGATCACCTTTCTCATCGGCACCCTAGCCCTCATCGGCTTTCCGGGGTTCTCCGGCTTTTTCTCCAAGGATGCCATCATCGAAGCGGTGCAGCTCTCCCAGATCTCTGGGGCTGGCTATGCTTGGGCCTTGCTCACCGCTGGCGTGTTCATCACTTCCCTGTACAGCTTCCGCCTGTACTTCCTAGTCTTTCATGGAAAGGAACGCATGGACGAATCGACCCGCCATCATCTGCACGAAACGCCGCCGGTGGTGTGGGTGCCCTTGGTGCTCTTGGCAGTGCCCTCGGTGTTCATCGGCTGGATGAGCATCGAACCCTTGCTGTTCGGCGACTGGTTCCAGAAAGTCATTCACGTGGAACCCGCACACGATGTGTTAGGGCATTTGTCTGAGCATTACACTGGTCAACTCGCCTTGATCGGCCATGGATTGATGGCCTGGCCCTTCTGGCTGGCTTTGGCGGGATTCGGCACCGCTTGGTGGCTCTATCTCCGAGAGCCCAGGCTCGCCGAACGCGTCAAGGAAAAACTGGCCTGGCCCGTGCGGATTTTGGAAAACAAATATGGTTTCGATGCCTTCTATCAGACGGTTTTCGCCGCCGGTAGCCGAGGGATCGGGCAAATCCTTTGGGTCGCTGGGGATCGGGTGCTCATCGATGGGTTGGCGGTCAACGGCTCGGCCCATACTCTAGGTTGGTTTGCCCGATGGATGCGCGGCATTCAGAGCGGTTATCTTTATCATTACGCCATCGCCATGATCCTCGGATTGGTCGGCTTGCTGGCGCTCTTTGTAACCTTCTAACCGAGAAGCAGACGATCATGCAATCGATGCTACCCGTTCTATCGCTGACCATCTGGCTGCCCATCTTAGGCGGGATGGCAGTGCTGACCAGCGGTGATAAGCCGCCCAGCATCACCAAGTGGCTGGCCCTGATCGTCTCCTTACTCACCTTTGCCGTCAGCCTGTTGCTCTGGACCGGTTTTGAGCCGTCCGCAGAGATGCAGTTCGTGGAACGGCTGCCCTGGATCCCCCCGCTGGGTGCGGAATATTACCTGGGGGTGGATGGCATCTCCATGCCCCTGATCCTGCTCACCACCTTTGTAACAGTCTTCGTCATCATCGCCGCCTGGGAGGTCATCACCTACCGGCCTTCCTATTATCTGGCCGCTTTTCTCATCATGGAAGGCTTGATGGTGGGGGTGTTCGCCGCCCTGGATGCCCTGCTGTTCTATGTCTTTTGGGAAGCCATGCTCATTCCCATGTTCCTCATCATCGGCATCTGGGGCGGGCCGAATCGAGTCTATGCCACCATCAAGTTTTTTCTCTACACCTTCTTCGGCTCGGTGTTCATGCTGGTCGCCCTGATCTACCTGCGCCTTCAGGCGGATTCCTTCAGCATTCTGGATTTCCATAATACCTTTTTGGGGGAACAGGAACAGCTTCTCATCTTTCTCGCTTTCCTCGCTGCCTTTGCAGTGAAGGTACCCATGTGGCCGGTGCACACTTGGTTGCCAGATGCCCATGTAGAAGCGCCTACCGGTGGTTCTGTGATCTTGGCGGCCATCATGCTGAAGATCGGCGGCTATGGCTTCCTGCGCTTCAGCCTGCCCATCGCACCGGACGCGAGCGCCGCCCTGGATTGGCTCATCATCCTTATGTCCTTGGTAGCTGTGGTCTACATCGGCTTCGTGGCCCTCGTGCAGCAGGATATGAAGAAACTCATCGCCTATTCCTCCATCGCCCACATGGGTTTCGTCACCCTGGGCTTCTTCATCGCCTTTGGGATCTTTCGCAAGACCCAAATCGATGAAGGTGTTACCTTAGGTTTGGCCGGCGGCATGGTTCAAATGATCTCCCACGGCTTTATCTCCGGCGCTCTGTTCCTCTGCGTGGGGGTGCTGTACGACCGGCTTCATTCTCGGGAAATCGCCTCCTATGGGGGGGTCATCCATACCATGCCTGTCTTCGGCGGCCTGCTGCTGTTCTTTGCCATGGCGAATGCCGGACTGCCAGGCACCTCCGGTTTTGTGGGGGAATTCATGGTCATCCTCGCCAGTTTCCGCGCGGAACCCTGGTATGCAGTGCTGGCAGCCACTACCCTGATCTTGGGCGCTGCTTATACCCTGTGGATGGTCAAGCGGGTCCTCTTCGGCCCCGTCGCCAACGAAGCAGTGGCGAACCTTCAGGATGCCAACGGTAGGGAACGATTCGTGCTCATCGTCTTGGCCTTGGCTGTCCTCGTCCTGGGAGTCTGGCCAGATCCTTTGGTAACGGTTATGGAGCCCTCGATTCAGGATCTAGCCGACCATATCCGGGTTTCCAAGTTCGCAGCTACTCCCCTGACAGCAGCCCAGTTCTAAGGGAAGATGAAATGAGTTTCTATCACCCTCTCTTGTCCGTGGTGCCGGAGATCGCAGTGCTCTTCTTGGGCTGCGCAATTCTGCTGGTAGACCTCTATTTGCGCGCAGATCAGAAGGGAATCAATTCGATCATCGCTTCTGTGGGTCTGCTCATCGCCATCGTTCTGACCCTGTCCACAAGCGTTTCGGAACGGGCGGTGTTCTGGGGGGGCAACTTCGTCCGAGATCCCATGAGCGATCTGCTCGATCTGTCGATCCTCGTGCTCTGCTTGCTTTCGCTCGCCTATGCTAAGCGCTATCTGCGAGAACGCGGGTTGCTGCGAGGGGAATACTATGCTCTCGTCCTCTTCGCCACCCTGGGCATGCTGGTGATGGTGTCGGCGAACAGCCTGCTGAGCCTTTATCTGGGCTTAGAGTTACTCGCCCTGTGCCTCTATGCTCTAGTCGCCTTTGATCGGGATGAAAAGCGCGGGAGCGAGGCGGCTATGAAGTACTTCGTGCTAGGGGCCCTCGGTTCGGGGCTGCTGCTCTACGGCATGTCCATGCTCTACGGTGCTACCGGCGGATCGGTTGCGCTAAGCGCCATCGCACGGGCGGTGATAGACCAGCCATTTCACAATCATCCGGTCTTGGTGTTTGGATTGGTGTTTCTCGTCGTCGGCATCGCTTTCAAGTTCGGCGCGGTGCCTTTTCACATGTGGGTGCCGGATGTCTATGAAGGCGCGCCCAATCCCGTGGTGCTCTTTTTGGGCAGTGTGCCGAAGATCGCCGCCTTCGCCTTTGCCGTGCGCCTGCTGGTGGAGGGATTGGGCAATCTGCAAGCCCACTGGCAAGAAATGCTGATGATCCTCTCCGTGCTCTCCCTGGCCCTGGGCAATCTCATCGCCATCGCTCAGACCAATCTCAAGCGAATGCTCGCCTACTCCACCATTTCCCATGTGGGCTTTCTCTTTCTGGGTTTCATCGGAGGTGCTTCGTTCGGTTATGCGAGCGCCATGTTCTATGCCATCGTGTACGCCCTGATGGCCGCCGGTGCCTTCGGCGTGCTGGTACTGCTCAGCCACAAGGGATTTGAGGCGGAAAACTTGGCTGATCTTCGGGGATTGAACGATCGAGATCCCTGGTATGCCGCCATGATGGCTTTGCTGCTGTTTTCCATGGCTGGGGTACCGCCCGCAGTGGGTTTCATCGCTAAGCTGTTGGTGCTCCAAGCCCTGGTGGATGCCGGGCTTTGGCAACTCGCCGTGGTGGCCGTGCTCTTCTCTGTCATCGGCGCTTTCTACTATCTGCGGGTGATCAAGATCATGTATTTTGATGCGCCCCTGACTAAAGACCCGGTGCCCGCCGATGGAACCGGTCGGGCTGTGCTTTCGCTCAACAGTCTGGCAGTTCTTTTTCTCGGGTTGTTTCCTGCCTCCTTGCTCTCCCTCTGTCAGGCTGCTTTCGGCTAAAAAAAAGAGGAGGGTGTCCCCTCCTCTGCAATCTTCCCCTTGATCAGAGCGCTGGCCTCGGCGTGTTGGCCGTCTCCACAGGAAGAATGGGATAGCGGATCTGGGGTTGCTCGCCCGTCAGGCTCTCCAAAAACTGGGCGATCAAGCCCGCTTCTTCCTCGGAAAGATCCATGCCAAGCTGTGCCTTGCCCATGATGGACACGGCTTCCTTGAGATCCCAGACTTGCCCCGAATGAAAATAGGGGGCGGTGAGGGCTACGTTGCGCAGCGGTGCTGCCCGGAACACATAGGTGTCGGCAGGAGATTGGGTCACCTTAAAGCGCCCCTTGTCCTCCGGAGGCAGGATCTTCGCATCGGGCTTCTGCACCAGGCCGAAGGGGAAGTAGCTCTGTCCGCCCACATTGACCCCGGAATGGCAGGCAGTGCAGCCCTTTTGGATGAAGAGCTTTAAGCCGGCCTTCTGATCCGCCGTGAGGGCCTCATCTTCGCCGGCAAGCCAGCGGTCAAAGGGGGCGTCCGGCGTGAGAAGGGTCGCTTCAAAAGCTTCGATGGCCCGCGCCATGTTGTCGAAGGTTACGGGGTCTTCTTCCCCGGGGAAGGCGGCTTCAAACCGAGCCACATACTCCGGCATGCTCTTCAGGGTGGCGACCACCTTTTCCGGCTTGTTGGCCATCTCCACGCTCGCTTGTACTGGACCCTTCGCCTGGGCCTTGAGATCCTCCGCACGACCGTCCCAGAATTGGGCCTTGTTGAAGACCGCGTTGAGGACGGTGGGCGCGTTGCGGGGTCCCTTCTGCCAACCGTGCCCCACAGAGGTGGGCAGGTTGTCATCGCCGCCTGTGCCCAAATTGTGGCAGGTGTTGCAGCTGATCAGCTGGCTGGCGGAGAGACGGGGTTCGAAAAAGAGCATCTGACCCAGTGCAACTTTTTCCGGCGTGATGGCGTTGTCTGGGATCTCCACTGTTTGGGGGAGGGGGGCGAGTCCCACCGCCTTGGCCTGCGCCCGCAGGGGATCGTCGGAAGCGCTGGCGAATCCGGCGGAAAAACTCAGGGCAATGGCGAGGGAAAGGACTTTCTTATACATAAGGGTACCTCTTCATTCATGGGACAAAGGCAGAACTAGGCGAGATCTGCCAGCAAGGCCTGCCGAATCGGCTCGGGAACGGGATCGACCCGATGCCGATATTCGGGATGATCGATGCCCATCGCCAGCTTAGCCCCCTGTTTCAGGGCCTCGGCCAGAGCATCATTCAGTTCAAAGCGCAGGAAGTGCACGGAGGAAGTTTTCTGAGCATCCTCCCGTTCTAAATCTTCATCCGCGATGGCAAACACAGGGTCCGCATCGCCCACCTGGATCCAAACTTGATCCTCGATGCCGATGAGCTTCGATAAGGCTTTCTTCCGCTCCTCCACATCCGGATATTCCAGCATGAAGGTCGCCTTGAAATTCCGCCCGTCGGGGATCAAGGGATTGTAGGCGGCGAGTTCCTCCGCGATGCCTTCGGGTTCAAAGATCCGTTCGATGCGCAGCATCTCCTGAATCTGATACTGCATGCTGAGGCGATCTTCAAAATACAGAGTGGCATGGGGTCCGATGGGTACCTTGCGGCGCTTCTTATGATCCATGACCTTGGCCCGGAATTGATCGCGGATTTTGGCGTACTCTTCCAGGCTGTAGAGGTCTTCGGGGGTGAGCTGAGACATGAGAAGACTCCAGAATTAGATGCCGTAGGCTTTGCGCACCAGGCGGATGGGATGTTCGGGTTGGGTGCCATCCTGCAGCCCGTGCCCGATGTGCTGGCCTGCCATGGGGCAGTCGCTGCCGTAATGATCAGCTTGGATCTGCTTCACCCGATGGACCACCGGCCGCAGGATCTTCATGGAAGCCTCGTAGTACTCCCGCTTCACCGCATAGGTGCCATCGTGGCCGGAACAGCGCTCGATGATCTGCACCTGGGTATCGGGGATCAGGCTGAGAAACTCCCTCGTCTTCTGGCCCAGATTCTGCACCCGTTGATGACAGGCGGCATGATAGGCAATTGTGCCCAAGCCCTGTTTGAAGTCCTGGTTCAGCTTGCCATGCTTGTGGCGCAACATGAGGTACTCGAAGGGATCGAAGATATGGGCCTGGATCTTCTGCACCTGGGGATCCTCCGGAAACAGCAGGGGCAGTTCCTGCTTGAACATGAGCACACAGGAAGGCACCGGCGCCAGAATGTCCCAACCCGCTTCCACGAGGGCTTCTAAGATGGGCACATTGAATGCCTTGAGGGCTTCCACCGCTTCCAGATCCCCCAATTCCAGCTTGGGCATGCCGCAGCAGCGTTCTCGCTGGGGAATGCAGACGGGAATGCCGTTGTGTTCCAGGATCGCTACCAGATCCATGCCGATGTCTGGCTCGTTCACATTGTTGTAGCAGGTGGTGAACAAGGCCACCTTGCCGCGGGTCGGGCCCGCCGGTTCTCCAGCGGCTTGCCGGTTGCGGCGGTCGGCCAGGCGCTTGCGCAGGGTGTTGCTGTGATATTCGGGCAGATGGGCTTCTGGATGCACACCGAGCACCTGATCCAGGACCTTGCGGCCCAGCTTGGAGCGGTTGGCCGCGTTGACGATGCCGGACACCACTGGAATGCCTGCCAAAGAACCTACTGCATCTGTGCTGGTTAGGATCTTATCCCGCGTGCGGGTCTTGCCCTGCTTGAACTGGAAGGCCTTTGCCCGCAGCATGAGATGGGGAAAATCCAAGTTCCACTCGTGGGGAGGCACATAGGGGCACTTGGTCATGAAGCAGAGATCGCAGAGATAACAGTGATCCACCACTTGCCAATAGTCTTTCTTGGCCACCCCATCCATTTCTAGGGTCTCCGATTCGTCCACCAGGTCGAAGAGAGTGGGAAAGGCTTGGCAGAGGCTGACGCAGCGCCGGCAGCCGTGGCAGATCTCGAACACCCGTTCCAGCTCCTGGAAGAGATCGGCTTCTTCGTAGAACTTCGGATTTTTCCAATCGATGGGATGTCGGGTGGGCGCTTGGAGACTGCCTTCGCGGACGGACATGGGGATTCCTCAATCGTCAGGGGGGGAGAAGAATAGGCGCGGGCCTGCCACTGCAAGCTCCGCGCCCAGGGGCTTAGTTGTCTAGGTTATCCAGAGCTTTCTGGAAGCGGTTGGCATGGGAGCGTTCCGCCTTGGCCAGGGTTTCGAACCAATCGGCGATTTCTTCGAACCCTTCTTCCCGCGCGGTCTTCGCCATGCCCGGATACATGTCCGTGTACTCGTGGGTTTCCCCGGCGATGGCCGCCTTCAGGTTGTCGGCGGTGCCCCCGATGGGCAGGCCAGTGGCCGGATCGCCCACGGCTTCCAGATATTCCAGATGGCCGTGGGCATGGCCGGTTTCTCCTTCGGCGGTGGAGCGGAACACCGCAGCCACATCGTTGTAGCCCTCTACATCCGCTTTAGAAGCGAAGTACAGATAGCGGCGGTTGGCCTGGGATTCGCCGGCGAAAGCGTCTTTCAGATTCTGTTCAGTCTTGCTGCCTTTGAGTTCCATGGGATTCTCCTATGTGGGTGAAGAGGGGAATGCGCTCGGACGATCCGAACGTCTGGAAGAAAAGATAGCGCCGAATCCATAGGATCGCTAATGGTTTTTACGAATCCTTTCCATAGGCGCTGCCTATCATAGAAAGCCTTTCCTCAGGAAGCGCCTCCTGGGAAGTTGGAGATGCCTAGGGGAAAAGCGTACACTTATCTAAGTCATGCTTCCCATTTATCAAGGGATCCTTGCCCCATGCTCTTGATGATCGATAACTACGATTCCTTTACCTACAACCTGGTCCAATACCTGGGAGAACTGGGGGCAGAGGTCCAGGTGTATCGGAACGATGAAATCGATCTGGAAGGGGTGCGCCGTCTGGCGCCGGAACGCATCGTCATCTCTCCGGGGCCCTGCACGCCGGCGGAAGCGGGAATCTCCGTGCCCCTGATCCAGTCCTTTGCGGGTCAGGTGCCGATTCTCGGGGTGTGCTTAGGCCATCAATCCATCGGTCAGGCCTTCGGCGGGCAGATCGTGCCAGCCCGCGCCGTCATGCACGGGAAAACCTCTTTGATCTATCACCAAGGCAAAGGAGTTTTCTTCGGCTTGGAACAGCCCTTTCAAGCCACTCGCTATCATTCCCTGGTAGTGGATCGGGCGAGCCTGCCCGACTGCTTGGAGATCACCGCTTGGACCCTGGATGAGTCGGGCCAGCCCGATGAGATCATGGGCTTGCAGCATCGGGAATTTCCCATTCAGGGGGTGCAGTTCCATCCGGAATCCATTCTCACCGATCAGGGGCACGCCCTGTTGCGCAACTTCCTACAGGACCGCTGATGGACATTAAATCGGCTCTTGCTCAGGTGGTGGAAGGGCGAGACCTCAGCCCGGAAGCCATGGCTTCGGTCATGAAGGCCATTATGACCGGTGGGGCGACCCCCGCCCAGATCGCGGGCCTGCTGGTGGCCCTGCGCATGAAGGGGGAATCCGTGGGAGAGCTCACGGGCGCCGCCCAGGTCATGCGGTCGCTGGCCACCGGTGTGGATCTGTCTGATCTCCCCCATACCCTGGACATCGTGGGCACGGGGGGCGATGCCTCCAGCACCTTCAACATCTCCACCGCCAGCCTATTCGTGGCAGCGGCGGGAGGCTGTCATGTGGCCAAGCACGGCAATCGCTCCGTATCCAGCCAATCCGGCAGCGCGGATGTGTTGGAGGCGGCCGGGGTGCGCCTGGATCTGAAGCCCGAGCAGGTGGCCCGATGCGTGCGGGAAATCGGGGTGGGTTTCCTGTTCGCCCCCGCCTATCACAGCGCCATGCGCCATGCCATCGGCCCCCGTCGGGAGCTGGGCTTGCGCACCCTCTTCAACCTTCTCGGCCCCCTCACCAATCCCGCGCGGGTGCCTCGCCAACTCCTGGGGGTCTTCTCCGAACGCTGGGTCCAGCCCTTGGCCGAAGTGCTGAAGCGCTTGGGCAGTCGCCACGCGCTGGTCGTTCATGCCCTGGATGGACTGGATGAAATCAGCCTGAGCGGGGAAACGGCTGTGGCAGAGCTGCGGGATGGGATCATTCAGCAGTACCGCATTCGGCCGGAGGACTACGGCATTTCGCCCGCCCCCCTCTCTCGCATCCAGGTGGACAGCGTGCAAACGAGCTTGCGGATGCTCCTGGGCGTTTTGCAGAACGAGCCGGGCCCGCCTCGGGACATCGTGATGCTCAACGCCGGCGCAGCGCTCTATGTGGGGGGCAAAGCAAAGGATTTGGCGGAGGGAGTGCAGCGAGCGGATGCTCTCATCGCCAGCGGGGCAGCCTATCAGCGATGGGAACAGTTCATCGCCTTGACTCAAAGTTTCTAGCGTCATGGCAGACCAACCGGACATTCTCAAGAAGATCACGGCCCGCAAAAAGGAAGAGGTCGCCGCCCGCCGCGCCCGGCGTTCCCTCGCTCAGCTCCGAGACCAGCTTGCCGAAGCCCCGCCGATCCGGCCTTTTCTGGCCGCCCTGGAAGCTGAGATCACTGCCGGTCGGCCTGCGGTGATCGCAGAGATCAAGAAGGCCTCGCCCAGCAAGGGGGTGCTGCGCTCGGATTTTCAGCCCAAAGCCATCGCCGAAAGCTATGCCCGATCGGGCGCTGCCTGCTTGTCCGTGCTCACAGATGAGGCATTTTTTCAAGGCAAGGACGCCTACTTGCAAGAAGCCCGAGCTGCCTGCAATCTCCCCGTGCTCCGCAAGGATTTCGTGGTGGATCCCTATCAGATCTATGAAGCGCGGGTACTCGGGGCGGATTGCATCTTGCTCATCGTCGCCTGCCTGTCTCGGGCCCAACTTCAGGAATGGCACACCCTCGCGGACGCCCTGGGGCTGGGGGTATTAGTGGAAGTGCATGGGGAAGAAGAGCTGGAAACGGCGCTCTCTGTGGCCGCGCCCCTGCTGGGCATCAATAACCGAGATCTTCGCACCTTTCAGGTGCGCTTAGAGACCACCCAGCGCTTAGCCGCTCGGGTGCCGAAGGATCGCCTGCTGGTGGCGGAGAGCGGCATTCACCGCCCGGAAGATGTGGCCTATCTGCGGGCCCAGGGCGTGAATGCCTTTCTGGTGGGGGAAGCGTTCATGCGGGCGGCTGATCCAGGTGCAGCCCTGGAACAGCTCTTCGGCAAAAACTGAATCAACGGCCATATTTCCTGCGGAACTTGTCCACGCGGCCCGCCGTGTCCACGATCTTTTGCTTGCCGGTGTAGAAGGGATGGCAGTTGGAACACACTTCGATGTGCAATTCCTTGTTCAGGGTGGAACGAGTGGTAAACCGATTGCCGCAGCTACAAACCACCTGAATCTCGTTATAGGGGGGGTGGATGCCTTTTTTCATGATCACTCCATAAAATCCACTGAAACAAGCTATTTTATGCAGTCAAGCCCAGGGCGACAAGAACCACCTAGAAGAAGTCCCGCAGCAACGTATCCACAAAGCGCTGTCCTCGCGGGCTGAGCTGAATCCAGCCGTCGGCGCAGCGGAGCAAGCCCGCCGCTTCCGCTCGCTGCAATCCGGGCTGAATCGCTGCGAAGGGAAGGCCGGTCCGTTCCGTGAACAGGTTTGCATCAAAGCCGGCGGTCAACCGGAAAGCATTGAGCAGGAATTCCAACTTCCGTTCCTCGGGCTGCAATGGGGTCTGGGAAAGCAACCGTTGTTCACCGGCCTCCGCCCGCAGATAAGCCTTAGGATGGGGCTGTTTGACCCGCCGCCAGATGATCCCTGCGGCATCCGTCCGCTTGCCGTGGGCACCGGCACCGATGCCCAGATAGTCCCCGAACTGCCAGTAATTGAGATTGTGGCGGCAGGTCCGCCCGGGTCGGGCATAGGCGGAAACTTCATACTGTTCATAGCCAGCGGCTTGCAGCAGCGTTTGCCCCTGTAGGTGCATGTCCGCCAGCAGGTCATGATCGGGCAGCGGCGGTGGATGAACGGAAAACAGGGTATGGGGTTCGATGCTGAGTTGATAATAAGAAAGATGATCGGGTGCCAGGTCGATGGCTCGCGCCAAGTCTTCCGCAGCTGCTTCCAGGGTCTGTTCCGGCAAGCCATAGATCAGATCCAGATTAAGGCGATCAAAGCCCGCGCGGCGGGCCAGTTCCACCGCTTCGACGGCTTCCCCCGCGCTGTGCAGCCGTCCGAGCCGTTTGAGCTGGGCATCGGAAAAGCTTTGCACGCCCAAAGAGAGCCGGTTCACCCCTGCTTCCCGATAGCCAGCGAATCTTCGAGCTTCCGCCGTGGCGGGATTCGCCTCCAAGCTGATCTCGATCCCCGGCACCCAGGGCACCCGGGCCCGAATGCCCCGCAAGAGCTGCTCCACGGCATTTGCGGAGAGCAAGCTCGGCGTGCCGCCTCCCAGAAAGATGGCGATCAGGGGCGATTGTACCGGCTGCCAGCGCAATTCCTCGTCCAGATCTGCCAGCAGGGCCTGAACATAGGATTGTTCGGGCAAGGGGCCGTCCAGGGCATGGGAGTTGAAATCGCAATACGGGCACTTGCGCAGGCACCAGGGTACATGGAGGTACAGGCTGAGCGGGGGCAATTCCCTTTGCCCCGAAGGGGGGTTATCCCCCATCCCGCGCCTGGAGATAGGCGAGCTCGGAAATCCGGCTCCAACCCTTGGCCTGTTGGAGGAACTTCCGATAAGAAGTGTAGATCTCCTTGGCGAAGGCATCCTTTTCTGCGATTTCCGCCACAACCTCCGCGGAGAGGGTGCGGAGCCTCTGAAGGACATCCTGGGGATAGACCCGCAGATCTACATGATGCTTGGTCAACAAATCCTGCAGCGCAGAGGGATTGCGCGCCGTGTACTCCGCCAACATATCCTGATTCACAATCTTGCAGGCATTGAGTAGAATGGCTTGCAGATCCGAGGGCAGGGCATCGAAGGCTTCTTTGTTGATGAGGGCTTCCAAAGTGGTGCCTGGCTCATGGAAGCCCGGGTAGTAGTAATACTTTGCCGCCTTGTAGAGACCAAAGGCGAGGTCGTTATAGGGGCCCACCCATTCGGTGGCATCGATGGCACCGGTCTGCAGGGCAGTGAACAGCTCGCCCCCGGGCAGATTCACCGGCGTGCCCCCCAACCGTTTGAGCACTTCTCCCCCCAAGCCTGGGATGCGCATCTTCAGGCCCATCATATCCTGTAGGGAGTTGATTTCCTTGTTGAACCACCCGCCCATCTGCACGCCCGTATTGCCTGCCGGCGCGGGCACCAACCCGAAGTCTGCATAGAGTTCCCGCCAGAGCTTCAGGCCCCCGCCGTAGTAGAGCCAGCCGTTCATCTCCTGGGCAGTCATGCCGAAGGGCACGGTGCTGAAGAACTGAGCCGCCTCACTCTTGCCTTTCCAGTAATAGGCTGCCCCATGCCCCATTTCCGCAGTGCCTCGGGAGACGGCATCGAAGACTTCAAAAGGGGGCACCAGCTCGTTCGCCCCGTAGACCTTGATCCGCAGCCGTCCCCCGCTCATCTCCTTCACCAGCTTGGCCAGGTTGTTCGCGCCGGTGCCCAGCCCGGGGAAGTTCTTCGGCCAGGTGGTCACCATCTTCCAGCGATGCCTGGATCGGGCCGAAGCCTTCGGCAGCCCGGCCACGGTGGTGCCCAATACCAATGAACCTAAGCCCAAACCTTTGATGAATTTTCGACGTTCCATGGATGTTCCTCGCTGCTGATGAAATTGCCTGTTCTGGGAACCTTCTGATCGCCTGCACCCTAAGCGAATCCCGGCGGGACCGCCTGATGCCAATCCGTATGCCGCTGCAGCTGATGGGCCGCGTTGAGCAGTCGGGCTTCTTGAAAGTGATTGCCGATGAGCTGCAAGCCCACTGGCAGCCCGCAAACCGGGGCGATGGGCAGGGAGATCCCGGGCAGACCGGCCAGATTGGTGGCGATGGTGTAGATGTCGTTGAGATACATGGCCACCGGATCGCTGATCTTCTCCCCCAGGGGAAAGGCGGTGCTCGGCGCCGTGGGTCCGAGAATCAGATCCACCTGTTCAAAGGCCCGCTGAAAGTCCTCGCTGATGCGCTGCCGCAGTTTCTGCGCCTTCAGATAATAGGCATCGTAGTAACCGGCAGAGAGCACATAGGTGCCGATCATGATGCGGCGCTTGACCTCAGGGCCGAAGCCTTCCGCGCGGCTCCGCTTGTAGAGGTCTTCCAAATCCTTGGGATCCTGGCAGCGATGGCCGTAGCGCACCCCGTCGAAGCGCGCGAGATTCGAAGAGCATTCCGCCGGCGCGACCACATAGTAGGTAGGCACGGCTAAGGGACTGTTGGGCAAGGAAATGTCTTGTATCTCCACACCCAAACTGCGGAACACTGCGATGGCCTGTTCCAGGGAAGCGGCGACTCCCGCATCTAGCCCTTCCTGAAAGTACTCCACCGGCAGACCCATGCGCAGGCCCCGAAGATCTTGGTGCAAAAAGGCTGTGTAATCGGGCACGGGTTCGTCGGCACAGGTGGAATCCTTAGGATCGAAGCCCGCCATGACCTGAAGCAGCAGGGCTGCATCCTCCGCCGTCTTGGTCATGGGGCCTGCCTGATCCAGGCTGGACGCAAAGGCGACCATGCCCCAGCGGGAGACCCGCCCATAGGTGGGTTTCAAGCCGGTGATCCCACACAGGGCGGCGGGCTGTCGGATAGAACCCCCCGTATCCGTTCCCGTAGCCCCTGCGCAGAGGCGCGCTGCCACCGCCGCGGCGGAACCGCCGGAGGAGCCCCCGGGCACCCGGGTTTCATCCCAGGGATTCTTCACAGGCCCATACCAACTGGTTTCGTTGGAGGAGCCCATGGCGAACTCATCCATGTTGGTCTTGCCCAGGATCACTGCCCCCGCCTCCTTCAATCGGGCCACTACGGTGGCGTCATAGGGGGCGATAAAATTGTCGAGCATTCGGGAACCGCAGCTCGTGCGCAGCCCTTGGGTACAGAAGATATCCTTGTGGGCGATGGGAATGCCGGTCAGCGCGGTGGCGGTGCCCTGCCGAATTCGCTGATCCGCCTGTTTCGCAGCGGCGAGGGCGGTTTCCGAAGCTCGGGTGATGAAGCTGTTGAGGCGAGGATCTAGGGTTTCGATGCGCTGCAAGAAGTGTTGGGTCAGCTCCAAGCTGCTGAACGCGCCCTTTCGGAGGCCAGCGCTCAGTTCGGCAATGCTTTTCTCATGCATGATGTGGGAATTCCGAGGCGGGATGAAGGGAACGATCAGGATTCATCATTCGATCACCTTGGGCACCAGATACAGCCCAGCTTCGGTAAGGGGAGCGATGGCTTGAAAGGCTTCTCGCCGGTCGGATTCTGTGACCAGATCGGGCCGCAGGCGCTGCACCATGTGCAGGGGATGGGCCATGGGAGGTACCCCTTCCGTGTCCACCCGATTCATCTGTGCCACGAGATCGAGAATCCCGTTGAGTTCTTGAAGATAGCGCGCCCGTTCCTCGGGTTCGAGCTGGATGCGGGCGAGATGGGCGATCTTCTCCACGTCCTGATCTGTGAGAGACATCCGAGAACTCCTAGATTGTGTTAGAACCCTGTGGAAAATTGATAACTGCCCCTGCCGGAGGGGGATTAGGACGCTCCTTCCGGAGGAGGAACAGATGCCCCGCCCTCCCCCTAGATCCCCGGCAGTCTAGGCTAGGGCTGTTGGTGCCTACAGAACCAACGCATCCTGCAGGTTCTTCGGATAGTTTAATACAATGCTATCCCTGTCCTAACAGGGCGGGGTTTCTCGCACACGCTGGATATAGTCTAATAACATAGATTCGGGCTTTCCTTAGAAAATCGAAATGCACGGCAATCGTTCGTGCGGATCAGCCTTTCTTTCCTCATTCTTTGCGCAGGGTATCTTCCGATGTTTTTCCAACGGCTTCGAGGGGTATTTTCCAACGATCTCTCCATCGATCTCGGTACAGCAAACACCCTCATCTATGCCCGAGGTCAAGGCATCGTGCTCGATGAACCTTCGGTGGTCGCCATCCGGCAGGATCGGGAAGGAGGCATGAAATCCGTGGCGGCAGTGGGAGACGAAGCGAAGATGATGCTCGGGCGCACCCCTCAGAACATCACCGCCATCCGTCCCTTGAAGAACGGGGTCATCGCCGACTTCACGGTCACGGAAAAGATGCTCCAGTACTTCATCCACAAGGTGCACGAAAGTCGCATCATCCGGCCCAGCCCGCGGGTCCTCGTTTGTGTTCCCTGCGGCTCCACCCAAGTGGAGCGGCGCGCCATCAAGGAATCTGCCGCCGGCGCGGGAGCCCGGGAAGTGTATTTGATCGAAGAGCCCATGGCTGCCGCCATCGGTGCGGGCTTGCCCGTGGATGAACCCCGCGGTTCCATGGTGCTGGACATCGGGGGCGGCACTTCCGAAGTGGCGGTGGTCTCTCTCAACGGCATCGTCTACTCCAATTCCGTGCGCACCGGCGGCGACCGGTTCGACGAAGCGATCATTAACTATGTTCGGCGCAACTACGGCACCTTGATCGGCGAGGCCACCGCAGAGCGCATCAAGCATGCCATCGGTTCTGCGTATCCCGGAGAGAAAAAGCAGGAAATCGAGGTCAAGGGGCGCAATCTGGCAGAGGGCATTCCCCGCAGCTTCGTGTTGAACAGCAATGAAATTCTGGAAGCCCTGCAAGAACCCCTGGCGGGCATCACCGGCGCGGTGAAAACCGCATTGGAGCAGACCCCGCCGGAACTGGGAGCCGATGTAGCGGAGCGGGGCATCGTGCTCACGGGGGGCGGGGCCCTGCTGCGCGGGCTCGATCGCCTCATCGAAGAGGAAACCGGCTTGCCCGTGCTGGTAGCCGATGATCCCCTCACCTGTGTGGCCCGCGGGGGCGGGCGGGCTTTGGAAATGATCGACGAACGGGGTGGCTTGGATCTCTTCTCTACCGAATAGAGGAGGCTTCCCATCAACGCCCTGTTCCTTCAACCTTCTCCTGTCTATCGGGTGCTCATCGCCCTGGGGTTGTCCATCAGTCTCATCTGGATCGATCATCGCTATCCGCAATGGGATCGCCTGCGCACTGCACTTTCCGTGGTGGTCTCCCCGCTGCACTATCTAGCGGATCTACCCAGTCAGTTGAGCCGCACCCTGGAAGAGCAGCTAGCAGACGAAGCGACGCTGCGGCAGGAGAACACCCGGATGCATCGGGAGAATCTCATTCTGCGCGCCCGATTGCAGAAACTGGAAGCCTTGGAACGGGAGAACATCCGGCTGCGAGCGCTCTTGGGTTCTTCCATCAAGGTGGGCGATGTGGTGCGGATTGCAGAAATCCTCTCCGTGGATCTGGATCCCTACCGACAGGAAGTCCTCATCGACAAAGGCAGTGATGCCGGTGTCTCTCTGGGTCAACCGGTGCTCGATGCCCATGCGGTCATGGGGCAGGTGACGCGAGTCCATCCCTCCACCGCCACTGTGCTCTTGATTACCGATGCCAGCCATGCCCTGCCGGTGCAGATCAACCGCAACGGGCTGCATACCATTGCCATGGGCACCGGCATGATTGACCAACTCAAATTGCCCTATTTGCAACATACTTCGGACGTGCGAGTAGGCGATCTTTTGGTCACCTCCGGTTTGGGGGGCCGTTTTCCCACGGGCTATCCCGTAGCGCGGATTACCCGCGTGGAGCATGTACCTGGACAACCCTTCGCCACTGTCCTGGCGAAACCCACTGCCCGTCTCGACCGAGCGCGGGAAGTCTTGCTGGTCTGGAATCTCTCACCGATAGACCAGCGACGCCAAAAGGAACCGGAATGAAAGCCGCTCGCCTCTGGGTGATTCTGACCAGCTTTGCTATCGCCCTGCTGCTGACCATTCTGCCCCTGCCTCCCTTGGGGGAAGCCCTGCGACCCCAGTGGGTAGCGATGACGCTTCTCTATTGGAACCTGTATTTCCCTGAACGGGTCGGCATCTTCTGGGGCTGGAGCGTCGGTCTCTTGTTGGATGCCACTACGGAAAGCGTGCTCGGCCAACATGCCCTGAGCTTCTCCGTGATTGCTTGGCTAGCCATTGAACTGCATCGGCGCATCCGCCTTTTTCCGCTGGTGCAGCAGTCCCTTTCTATCTGGGCATTGCTCTTGATTGAGCGGTTGCTCTCCCTATGGATCATGGGAGCCACGGGCACCCCTACCCCAAGCCTCATCTATTGGATGCCCAGCATTCTCAGCATGTTGTTGTGGTTTGGATTTTTCTTCCTACTGCGTGATCTGCGACATCACTTCGGCTGATTGCAGATGACTGCTCCGTTCTTTCCAGAACAGAAGGAAGCCCTTCAACGCTTTCGGGCCCGTGCTCTGTTCGCCGCCTTCTTCGTGGTGCTGCTGTTGTCGCTGATCGTGCTGCGGCTCATCCAATTGCAAGTGCAGCAGCACCAGCATTTTTCCACCCTTTCCCAGGAGAATCGGATCAAGCTCGAAGCCCTACCCCCCACCCGAGGTCGGATCTATGACGCACAAGGGGTCCTACTTGCGGGCAATTCCCCTGCCTATTCCCTGACGATCACCTTGGAAAAGGTGAAGGATTTGCCCGCCCTGATCCAGGAACTCGCCCAGATCATCTCCATCGATGAAAAGGATCGAAAGCGATTCCAGCGCAGGCGGCAGCAGGCACATCGGCCTTACCAGGGCATCGCGCTGCGCACCCATCTCACGCCGGAAGAAGTCGCCCGCATCGCGGTGAACAATTACCGATTTCCCGCTGTATCGATTCAGCCAGAACTATTGCGCACCTATCCCTTGGGCGAGCTCACCGCCCATGTGGTCGGCTATGTAGGGCGGATCAATGAGCGAGAGCTCCGGCGCATCGATGCCAGCGATTATCGCGGTACCCGCTACATCGGGAAAACCGGCGTGGAAAAATCCTATGAAAAGAGCTTGCACGGCCATGTGGGCCATCAACAGGTGGAAGTCAATGCAAAGGGTCGAGTACTGCGGGTGTTGGACAGCCGATTGCCCGTGCCCGGGAAGAATCTGCATCTCTATCTAGACATTCGCTTGCAGCGAGATGCCTTTCAGCTCATGCAAGGTCGCCGCGGTGCGATCGCGGCTATCGATCCCAATACCGGCGGCATCTTAGCCATGGTGAGCAGCCCGAGTTTCGATCCCAATCCCTTCGTGGAGGGGATCAGTGTCAAGGCCTATAGCGCCCTGCGGGATTCCCTGGATACCCCCCTGTTCAACCGCGCTTTGCGCGGACAGTATCCCCCAGGTTCCACCATCAAACCCTTCGTGGGGTTGGCTGGGTTGGAATTCGGTATCCGCCGGGCCGGGGATCGCAAATATTGCCCGGGCTACTATCAGTTACCCAACAACGATCATAAATATCGGGATTGGAAGCGCTGGGGGCACGGTTCCACCGATCTGCGCAAGGCCCTTGTGGAATCCTGCGATGTGTACTTCTACGACCTCGCCCACGATCTCGGGATCGACCGATTGCATGACTTTCTAACGGGATTCGGCTTTGGGCGGCGCACAGGGATAGATATCGCTGGAGAGCTTGGCGGCCTGCTCCCCTCTCGAGCCTGGAAACGCCGCACCCGAAAACAAGCCTGGTATCCCGGGGAAACTCTGATCGTGGGCATCGGGCAGGGCACCTTTCTGGCCACGCCCCTGCAATTGGCCGTGGCCACCGCCACCCTGGCGAACCGAGGCAAGTTCATCGCACCGCGCATCGTCCGCGCTACCCAGGTCCCCGGATCGGACCGCCTCGAACCGGTACCTACCCTTGTGCGGGATCTTCCTCTCCATCCCACCCATGTGGAGGAAGTGATCCGCGATATGACCCAGGTCATCGAAGGCAAGCGGGGCACTGCACGAGGCATCCGCACCTCGGCCTATCGCATTGCCGGAAAGACGGGCACCGCCCAGGTGTTCACCGTGGGTCAGAAGGAGCGGTACAACGAAGCGCAGGTAGCGGAACGGATGCGGGATCACGCTCTGTTCATCGCTTTCGCGCCGGTGGAACAACCCCGCATCGCCTTGGCGGTCATCGTGGAAAACGGCGGGCATGGTGGGGCGGTGGCGGCTCCCATTGCCCGAGCCCTGATGGATAGCTATCTGTTGGGCAAATCGCCCGAACCCCCGCCAGAAGACCAGAACGCCAGCACGCGAGCCACATCTGAGGGACGATCTACGCCAGGCCCGGGCGGAACCGACGCCAGATCGAGATGAATCCGTTCCCCCTGCCAAAGAACCCGCAGCTGCTCCAAGGATTCCACTTGCTCCAGGGGAGCGGGGGGCCAGCGCACGAAGCGCCGGAGAAAGCCAGCCCGATAGGCATAGAGGCCGATATGGCGCAAAAAGCGCGGTTCACTGGGAAAGCGATCCGGAAACGCTTCTCGATCCCAGGGGATGGGCGCCCGAGAAAAATACAGGGCCCGGCCCGTCCGATCCGCCACCACTTTGACTACATGGGGATCGAACAGGGTTTCCCGATCTGGGATCGGCGTTGCCAGGGTGGCCATGCCCAGCTCGGGATGGGCTGCTAAGGCATGCGCTACCTGATCGATGAGAGCTGGGGGCATGCAGGGTTCATCCCCCTGTAGATTGACCAGCAGGGCATCCTCCGGCCAGTCCTGAATTTCCAACACCGCCGCAATGCGATCCGTGCCGCTGGGATGATCGCCCGTGCGCACGGGCACTGCGCCGGCGCGTTCGGCAACTCGCGCGATGCGTTCGTCGTCGGTGGCCACGAAGACCGCTTGGGCTTGGCTCTCCTGCGCCCGCCGGATCACATGTTGAATCAGAGGCTTGCCGGCGATGGATGCCAGGGGCTTGCCCGGAAACCGCTGGGAACCATAGCGTGCCGGAATGATGACCCGAAAGCCCGAGTTCAAGGCTTGGGCACCATCTCTTCCGGTGCCAGTTCCCGGGCATCTTCCACGAGCATGTCGGGAATGCCATCCCGTCGAATGGGATAGGCGAGGCGATCTCCCCGACAGATCAGTTCTTGGGCCTGCTTGTCGTAGTACAGGGGCCCTTTGCACAGGGAACAAACTAAAATCGACAGCAAATTTTTATCCATCTTTTCTGGTCCGCGCGGTTCACAATCTTACAAGGGCCGTCCGCCCCCGAGGGGTTTCCGAATACAGGCGGAGCAAGCGCCCTTCGGGCACATGGGAGCAGACGATGCGGAGATCCGGTTCCGGCAAATAGCCCGCACCCCGCTGGGGCCATTCGATGAACCATAGGCTAGGATCTGTCAGCAGATCCCGCAGGCCCAGGAATTCCAATTCTTCCGGATCCGTCAGCCGATAGAGGTCCAGATGATAAAGGGGGAGCGAGCCGAATTCATAGGGCTCCAACAAGGTGTAGGTGGGGCTGCGCACGATGCCCCCGTAGCCGAGCCCGCGCAATAGGCCCCGCACTAAGGTAGTCTTGCCCGCACCCAGATCCCCTTCCAGATAGACCACAGCGCCTTCCCGAAAGCGTTCGGCGAGCCGCTGACCGAAGGCGAGTTGAGCCGGTTCTCCCCGCAGTAGGATTTCCATGCTAAGCCTTCCCGTTGAGCAGGGGGCGGATTTCTTCCAGCAGATCGCTCGCCAGCAACCCACGCTCCCCCCCTTGTGCCGCCGCCCGATCCCCCGCCGCGCTGTGGAGACAAGCGCCGACGCTGGCGGCTTCCTCCGCGCCCAGGCCCTGGACGAGGAGCGCCGAGAGCATGCCTGTGAGCACATCGCCCATGCCGCCGGAGGCCATGCCCGGATTCCCCTGGGAGCAGACCCCGGGCGGTCGATGGGAAGGACCCGCGACGAGGGTCCCCGAACCCTTGAGCACCACCACCGCACCGAAGATTTCCTGTAGTCGCCGCGCAGCGGAAAATCGATCTGCTTGGACCTCCGAAGCCTCGCAGGCAAGCAAGCGGGCCGCTTCCCCGGGATGGGGGGTCAGGATCCAACGCTCCCGCCGAACCGGTGCCCGCTTGGCCAGCAGATTCAATCCGTCCGCATCGACCACCAGGGGAAGATCCGTGTTCAGCACGGCTTCCAACAGGGCCTGTCCCCAAGCCTCGGTGCCTAAACCCGGGCCGATGGCCACTGCGGTGGCCCGAGATAGCAGGTTGGACAGGTCTCGTGGATCTTCCAAGCCATGCACCATGAGTTCCGGGCGGTTGAGGTTGAGCCAGGCGGCATGGTGGGGATGGGTGGCGATGGATACCAGGCCCGCGCCAGTGCGCAGCGCCCCTTCTCCCGCCAGGCGCACCGCGCCGGAGAAGCCCGGTGCACCCCCCACCAAGAGCACATGCCCATAATCGCCCTTATGGCTGTCCTTGGATCGCTTGCCCAAGCGGTCCGACAAGCGCGCCCAGTCGAGACGGCGGGCGAATGGAATTTCTCGGCTGTAGACCTGAGCGGGAACCCCCAGGGCATCGAACTGAATGTCTCCCGCGCAGGCCGGTCCGGAAGCGGTGAACAACCCCACTTTGAGGGCGATAAAACTGATGGTTGCGGCGCATCGGGCTGCAGTGCCCAGGATGCAGCCTGTATCCGCATGGAGCCCAGAGGGAATATCCAGGGCGAGCACCGGCGCCCGATGGGTGTTCATCGCATCGACCGCCTCCGCCCAGCGGCCCATCACCGGTCGTTCCAATCCGGTGCCCAGCAGGGCATCCACGAGCACTTCCGCCGTCTGAGGCAGGGTTTCAAAGGGTTCGATGGCTCCGCCGATGCTTCGCCAGCGCGCCGCCATGGTCTGGGCATCGCCCCGAAGCTTTTCCGGATCTGCGAGGGAAAACAGGCGCACCCGCAGACCATCCGCTCGGGCCAGACGCGCCACCACATAGCCATCTCCCCCGTTGTTTCCACCGCCACAGAGCAGGGCGATTTCCCGCGCATCGGGCCAGCGCTGGCGCAAAAATGCATAGGCCGCTCGGCCCGCCCGTTCCATCAGTTCGATGCCCGGGATACCGAAGATCTGCATGGCTGCCTGATCCAGGGCTCGAGATTGGGCGGCGCTGTAGAGGGCATAGGGTAAGCGTTCGGTGTTTGGCAGAAAATGGGACAAGCGGCTATCCTCCTGAGCAATGCAACGAGAATCTTAAGATAGAATGAAACGGTCCGCCGGCAGACTGTGTTTTACCCCAGGTCCCGAAGCGGTGATCGCGCTGGACGAACTGAAGACCCCGTTGCAGCGCATCGGTTTTCTAGGCCCGATCCTTTCCGAAAATGCTTATCAGGTGGGCGAAAATTTCCTCCAGCTGATCGCCTTCACCGGCTGCGCTGTGCAGATACCTTTGGAGCCCACAGCAGGTCCTTTCTGCCAGATCCGTTTCCTCGGCCCCTTCGACTCCCCTCGGCTCCTGCGGGGACGCAACAGCCGTCCGCCCCGCTGTCCCCAGTGTCGCAGTCCCTACCGCGCCTTTTCCCACCTCCCCGC
>JALWWO010000008.1 GCA_027078745.1 Chromatiaceae bacterium | reverse complement strand
GATCCCGCAGGAACTCCACCAGTTCCGCCACCTCTTCCTTGGCTTCCTCCACGCCGGCCACATCGGCGAAGGTCACCTTCACCTGATCTTCGGACAGCAACCGGGCCCGGCTCTTGCCGAAGTTGAACAGCCCCCCCCCGGAACCCCCTCCCATGCTCCGGCGCATGAACCAAACCCACACTCCGATGAGCACCATGAAAGGCAGCCAGGAGGCTAAGATCTGCATCAGCACCCCGGGCCGCTCCGGTGGCAAGGCGCGGATCGTGACACCCTGGTTGATCAGATCGCCTACCAAGCCAGGATCATCGGGGTTATAGGTGATGAAGAAGCTGCCATCTATGCGGGTACCTTGGATCTCCTGTTCCTGCAGGGTTACTTCTGCAATCTGTCCATCGGACAGTTCCGCAAGGAATTCGCTGTAGCTGATGCGGCTCGGGTCGAAAGCGTGTCGGGTACCCAAGCTATTGAACCAAAGGAACAGTCCGAGGAGCAGGACGATCCAGAGTATAAGAACTGGGGGTTTTGCGTTCATGTAGATACTCGTGCTGTGTGTCTAGCCAGTATGGGCTAGATTGGGGCATCGGGGAAGATCCGAAGTGCTGCTTGTCTATTTGTAGCCCTGCCTACATTTTGGCATAATGCGATGGGAACGGGGCCGTAGCTCAGCTGGGAGAGCGTCGCGTTCGCAATGCGAAGGTCAGGGGTTCGATCCCCCTCGGCTCCACCAATCCAAGGCGAACCGGTTCGATTGCCGTTTGGCAGATCGGGCGGTTCGTTTTTTTTGGCCGAGCATTGCGCCGTTCCCCGCTGGCGCTGCCCTTCCTGTTCAAAATCCTCCAGCGCGTTCCCCTCATCCTTTATCCTGCCCGATCGGGCGCTTTCCTGGGAGGATGATCCATGTGCACAGATAAGACCGACCTGACCTTTTTCACCAATGATAAAAATCAGACCCTGTTGGATCGTTTCAAAGCGATGCTATCCGACACCCGGTTGTTCGACATTTTGGTCGGTTATTTCCATGCCAGCGGGTTTTATCAGCTGTATGACGCCCTGGAGCCCCTCGAAAAGATCCGCATTCTCGTCGGTCTGGGTGTAGATGAAACAGTTTACCGCGCCCTATATCCCGAGACACAGCAAGGCGAAATCGAGTTCGAATCCCATGCCAGGGTGAAAAGTCGCTTTCGGGATGCACTCCTCCATGAAATTGAACATGCGACCGAACCGGATGAACAGCTAGAAACCGGCCTGAAGAAATTCATGGCCTTGCTGCAAGCCGATTGTCCGTTTGCGCAGAGGGATCGACAGCAGGGGGGCAACGGGAAGAGGCTCGAAATCCGGGCGTTTCCTTCTCGGAATCTCCATGCCAAGGTGTACATCGGCCGATTTGCGCCGGAGGATCGGGATTATGGATTTGTCATCACAGGTTCCAGCAACTTTTCCTATTCCGGTCTGGTTGCCAATCGGGAATTCAATGTAGAGCTGCGCCAGCGCCGAGATGTGCAGTTTGCACTGAATCAATTCGAAGCGCTTTGGGCACAATCCGTGGATCTATCCTGGGAGTTTGTACAGACCATTCAAAAGAAGACCTGGCTCAACGATACGATCACTCCCTACGAGCTGTATCTCAAGCTGATCTATGAATACCTGCAGGAAGATATCAATCTGCAAGAGAAAGTAGAGATCTTTCTTCCGCCCGGCTTTATCGCCCTCAAGTATCAGAAGCAAGCGGTGATTCAGGCGTTGAAGAAGCTGGAAGAACATCAGGGGGTTTTTCTCTCCGATGTGGTTGGACTGGGAAAAACTTTCATCACCGCCCAGTTGCTGCAACAAGTGCGGGGGCGAATTCTGGTCATCTGTCCGCCAGGGTTGAAGGATTATTGGGAAGAAAGCCTGCACGATTTTCGCGTGCCGGCCAAGGTGGAATCTCTCGGCAAGCTCGATCAAGTCATTCGCTTTGGTCTCGATCGCTTCGACTATGTGGTTGTGGATGAGGCCCACCGATTTCGGAATGAATCGACCCAAGCCTATGCGGATTTATTGGACCTCTGCCGAGGCAAGAAAGTCATTCTAGTGACCGCAACCCCGTTGAACAATACGATAGAAGACCTCTATGCGCAATTAAAGCTCTTTCAGCGTCCCAAGGATTCCACGATTCCCGGCATCCCCAATTTGGAGAAATATTTTCAGCAACTGCGCCGGCGGTTCAAAGGGTTGGATCGAAAGGATCCCGCCTATCGGGAAACCCTCAAAGCGGTTTCCGATCAAATCCGAGATCGCATTCTCAAGCACATCATGGTGCGCAGAACCCGCACGGATGTGTTGACCTATTTCCGGGAAGACTTGGAGGCACAGGGGCTGTTCTTTCCTGAAGTCGCGGATCCGAGAAGGATTCTCTACCAATTTGAAGGAGAAGTGGAAGTTGTTTTCCAGGAAACCATAGGCCTGCTCCAACAATTTCGTTATTCTCGATATATTCCGCTCCTGTATTACAACGGCACACGCCAATTGACCGCCTTCGAAAAACAACAACAACGCAATGTGGGCGGTTTTATGAAGAGCATTTTAATCAAGCGGTTGGAGAGCAGTTTCCACGCTTTCCGGCAGAGTGTCGGGCGCTTCATTCAATCCTATGAGCGGTTCATCGAAATGTTTGAGGCGGGCACTGTGTATATCAGCAGAAAGACTAATGTGTATGAACTGCTGGATAGCGACGATCTCGCCGCTTTGGAAAAACTCGTCGAGGAAGGCAAGGCCCAGAAATACCCGTCCGAAGATTTTCAGCCCGATTTCGCCAGCGATCTGCGCCAGGATCTGGCATTGCTCCGTCAGATTCAGCAGCTTTGGAAAGGGGTGCGGGCGGACCCGAAACTAGAGCGCTTTTCCCAGGTGCTGGCAACGGATCCGACCTTGCAGGGCCGGAAACTCATCCTCTTCACCGAATCCCAAGAGACCGCCACCTATCTGTTCGATCACCTCCGCCGCCAGTACCCGGGGGAAGTCCTAGGCTTTAGCAGTCGAGGCGGACAGACGGATGAGGGCAACCTCAGCCCTGCCGCCGCCCGAGAGCAGATCCGGGCGGCTTTCGATCCCAGCCATCGCGCACCCGATGAAAAGATTCGCATCCTGATCACTACGGATGTGTTATCCGAGGGCATTAACCTGCATCGGGCGAACCTCATCATCAATTATGATCTGCCCTGGAATCCCACGAGGGTGTTGCAGCGGGTAGGCCGCATCAATCGCCTGGGCACAGTGCATCAAAAGCTCTTCATTTACAACGGTTTCCCCACGACACAAGCGGATGCCCATTTAGGATTGGAAGCCAACATCATTAATAAGATTCAGCTGTTCCACAATATGTTGGGGGAAGATGCTAAGTATCTCTCGGACGGGGAGGAGATCGGCAGTCAAGAGCTGTTCGATACCTTGAGCCGCAAACAGGCTTATCTGGATGAGGAAGCGGGCGATTCCGAATTGGAATATTTGGCGCAGATGCGCAAGATTCGAGATGAAGACCCCGCCCTATTTGAGCGGATCAAGCGCTTGCCCAAGCGGGCCCGCTCTGGCCGTTTGGTAAAAGGGATTTCCGACAATCAACTGATCACCTTCTTCCGCATCGGCAAGCTCAAGAAATTCTATTGCTATGCCCAGGGCCGTTCGGAGGAAATCACCTTTTTCGAGGCGGCCCGACGATTGGAATGCAAGCCGGACAGCCCGCGCCATCCGGTACCGGCGGACTATCATCACCTGCTCGCCTGCAACCGGCGGCAATTTGAACAAGATGCCATCCAGGCAGAAGAACCGGCGGGACGGAGAAAAAGCGGTCGATCCAACCTGAATTACATCGAAAAGCGTCTCAAAGAGAAAGCTTTCCGCAACTGTGCCAAGTTCACGGATGCCGATGAAGCATTCCTTGCAGGGGTTCGGCACATGCTGCGTCAAGGCACCTTGGCGAAAAAGGTCGCCCAGCAGATCAAGCAAGCATTTGACGGGACGCAAGAACCCCTCGAAATGCTCGCCATCCTGCGCAAACATATCCGAACGGTGGAAAACCCAGCGGACCGGAAGGGCAGCCGAGCACCGACGCGGCACGAAGTGATTCTATCCGGTTACCAGATCGCCAGGAGGGATAAACCGTGAATCACCATCAAGCGACGGAACTGATTCGCAATCTGTTCACCCAGCCCTTCGACCGGCAGCGCTACGAATACTTTCTGCGCAACCTGCTGAACCATGTTGAACCGCGCAGGGGGCATTACACAGGCAGCTATCTGCCGGATGCCTATAAGACGCACATTCACCAGTACTGGCGCATAGGAAAATATGTAGATCCCACCGGCGAGGCACTGGATCTGCTGGTAGTGGAGGTCAAAACCCTGGCCAAACTGGAACGCGCCCGTTCTACCCTGCGCAATTTCGCCGTCGACCGGCTCAAGCAGTTTGAAAAGGATGCGGCCTTGATCGCCTTCTATGCGCGGGAAGATCGAGGGGCGGATTGGCGCTTTTCCTTCGTCAAGATCGAGCATGCGGCTTACCGAGACGCCAAGGGCAAGGTCCGGCTTCGGCAAGAACTCTCTCCGGCGCGGCGCTATTCCTATCTGGTGGGCGTTCACGAAAACAGCCATACCGCCGCCAAGCAGCTGTTGCCCCTCCTGACCAGGGATCAGACGGATCCTTCCATCGAGGAGATCGAGGCAGCCTTTTCCGTGGAAAGGGTTTCCGACGAATTTTTTGCCCAGTACCGGCAATTGTTCCTCAACCTGGCGGCCCATCTCAAAGCGCAGCCCTTTTTCCAACGCGACACCGCGGAAGCCACCGATCGAGCGGTCAGCCGCTTTGCCAAGAAACTGCTCGGTCAGATCGTCTTCCTGTACTTCCTGCAAAAAAAGGGCTGGCTCGGCGTGCCCAGGGGGGGGAAATGGGGTCAAGGGTCCAAGCGGTTCCTGCGCGAGCGCTTCGACCGGATGCCGGCGGGGGCCAATTATTTCCGGGACTTTCTGCACTATCTGTTTTACGAGGCCCTAGCGCAGGCGCGGGAAGGGGAGGAGCCGGACTTCTACGCCCGTTTTGACTGCAAGATTCCGTTTCTAAACGGCGGTCTTTTTGAAGCGGAATACGACTGGCGGCGCGCGGCCCTCGATCTGCCGAACGAACTCTTCCACAATCGGGAGAAAAACCCGGCGGGGGATCAGGGAACGGGCATACTCGATGTCTTTGACCGCTACAACTTCACCGTCAAGGAAGACGAGCCCCTTGAAAAAGAAGTCGCCATCGATCCGGAAATGCTCGGCAAGGTCTTTGAGAACCTGCTTGAGGTTACCGAGCGCAAGCGCAAAGGGGCTTTTTACACGCCCCGCCCGATCGTCCACTATCTCTGTCAGGAGAGTTTGATTCATTACCTCGATCGCGCCCTCAACGCCGATGCGGATTCCGTGCCCCGCGAAGATCTAGCGCTGCTCATCCGCAAGGGGCATCTGATGGGGGAAAACGATCAGCGGGTATTGCGGGCGGGCCGAGAGACCAAGACCTATCGATTTCAGCTCCCCGAATCCGTGCGCACCCATGCCCGAGCGATCGATGCCGCCTTGGCGGACATCAAAATCTGCGATCCGGCTATCGGCTCCGGTGCCTTTCCCGTGGGCCTGCTCCATGAGATCGTGCGGGCGCGGCAAGTGTTGGCCCCCCACAGCGGCAACGAGCAGCGCGCCTATGCCCTCAAGCGCCATGCGATTCAAGCCTCCCTCTATGGGGTAGACATCGATGCATCGGCAATCGACATCGCCCGATTGCGCCTGTGGCTTTCCATGATCGTGGAGGAAGAACGCTACGACCACATCGAGCCGTTGCCGAATTTAGATTACAAGATCGTGCAGGGGGATTCCCTGATCGGGATCCAAGTGGATCTCTTCAACCAGCAGTTATTTTCGGCGCTGGAAGCCAAGAAACAAGCCTTTTTCAGCGCCACCCATCCAGAGGAAAAGCAGCGATTGCACGAACAGATCGAGGACTTGATCGCCGAGATCACGGACGGCAGGAAACGGTTTGATTTCCAGGTCTATTTCTCGGAAGTCTGGCACCGACCCGAGGGCAACGGCGGCTTTGATGTGGTGATCGGCAACCCGCCCTATATCCAGATCCAGAAGTTCCCCAAGGCGCAAAAGGATCGTTGGATCGCCCAGGGATACCAGACCTATGCGGCGACGGCGGATATTTACTGCCTGTTCTACGAACGGGGGGCGCAACTGCTGCGGGCGGGCGGCCATCTCTGCTACATCACCTCCAACAAATGGATGCGGGCGGCCTATGGGGAAAAGCTGCGGGCTTTTCTCTCCCAGGCCGTCAACGCCATCAAGGTGTTGGATTTCGGCATGGCGCAGAATTTCGGCGCAGCCACGACCTATACTTGCGTGCTGCATTTCAGCAAGGAACCCCCCCAACACAACCTGCTCGCCTGCTATGTCGCCGATGATCGGGCGGCCCTGGCTGACCTAGCGGGCTATTTTGAAGCCAACGCGGTGGCGCAAACCCAACTCGACCCGAAGCCCTGGGTGGTGTTGCCCAAGGACCGCCAGCGGATCAAGGCGCTTGTAGAGGAACAGGGCGTGCCGCTAGAACAATGGGATATTGAAATCAATTATGGCATCAAGACCGGCTTTAACGAGGCGTTTTATCTCAATGCGGAACAGCGCGAAGCCCTGATCGCGGAAGATCCCGCCTGCGCGGAAATCCTCGTGCCCCTGCTGCGCGGTCGGTTCATCGAACGCTACGGGACCAACTGGGATGGAACATGGATGATCGCCACATTTCCGGCACTGGCTTACGACCTGCACACACTGCCCAAGCCCATTGTCGATCATCTATCGGCATACCGGGAACGACTTGAACCAAAGCCGAGAGGCTGGGCGGGTGGCAAGTGGAAGGGGCGAAAGATGGGTTCCTATCGTTGGTTTGAAACCCAGGATTCCATCGGCTATCACCAAGAATTCACCAAACCCAAGATTATTTATCCAAATATGACGAAGTATTTGCCGTTTTATTTTGATGATAAGACGCATTTCTTCACCAATGATAAGGGATTTATCATCACTGCGAGTAGGGACTCCCTGACTTACCTGATCGGTGTTCTCAATTCTTCATTGTTCCGGTGCTGTTTCCGAGATAATTTCCCGGAGTTAATGGGGAATACCTACGAGGTCAGGAAAATCTTCTTCGAGAAAATCCCCATCAAACCGCCCGCTGAGGAACAGGCATCGTTGTTCAACCAACTGGTGCCCCTGATCCAGTTGGCAAAACAGGAAGCCAGCGCCGCCTATGCGTTCTTGGAAAATCTGATCGATGCCTGTGTGATGGAATGCTATTTCCACGACCACATGCGAGAAAAACAGCTCTTGTTCCATGCTGAACTCAGGCCCCTGTTGGCAGCCTATGATCCCGAGGCCTCGCAACGGGAACAACGCGCCTTTCTCGATCACTTCTACCAGATTGCCAACGCCCCCGATCACCCGATCCGCAACCGGCTGCTGCGCCTCGACACGGACAGCCCGGACCTCCTCGCCTTGATCCGAAACTACGGGCGATGATCGAGGATTGCCCGAGATCCCCCGCCCCCTCGGCCAGACTGCGCCGGGTGCCTGCTGTGGGATAATGGCTTCGAGCCATCTGCGAGCAAGACTTTCATGCGACTTTTAGCCCTAGACACCTCCGGCGCAGCCTGTTCAGTGGCGCTTCTCCTGGAAGGCCAACTGCGCCAAAGATTGGTGCAGGCCCCCCGCAACCATGGGGCGCAGATCCTGCCCTTGGTGGAAAGCCTGCTGGCGGAAGGGGGCCTCACCCTGTCCCAACTGGATGCCCTCGCCTTCGGTCGGGGTCCGGGTTCCTTCACCGGCGTGCGCATCGCTGCCGCGGTGGTGCAGGGCTTGGCATTGGGGGCAGAGCTTCCGGTGGTGCCCGTCTCCACCCTCGCGGGCCTGGCCCAGGGCCTGCACCGCCTCACGCGAGCGCAGCGGGTCTTCCCCGCCTTGGATGCCCGCATGGGGGAACTGTACTGGGGGGCCTATGCGTT
This sequence comes from Chromatiaceae bacterium, assembly GCA_027078745.1. GTDB lineage: Bacteria > Pseudomonadota > Gammaproteobacteria > Chromatiales > Chromatiaceae > JALWWO01. The sequence continues at coordinate 52,927 of JALWWO010000008.1, read as the reverse complement.
GGATGCATCGGCGGGTCTCATGGTGCTGCAGGGAGCAGAGGGCGTTGCAAAGCCCGATCAGCTCCTTTTGCCCGCGGGCAACGGCTGGCACGGAGTGGGCAGCGGCTGGACGATCTACGGGGAAACCTTGGAAAGGGCGTTCGGGGAACGGCTCGCCGCTGTGCATGCAGAGCCTAGGGAATGCGAAGCCCAAGATCTGGCCAAGCTCGCCCAAGCTGCGTTCCGCGCCGGTCAGGCGGTGCCGCCGGAACAGGCCTTGCCCGTCTATCTGCGCAACCGCGTAACCTTTCCGCCCAACCGTGCCCCCCGCTGACACACGACCGGCGGCAATCCTGCTCATGGGACCCACCGCCGCCGGCAAGACGGAACTAGCGGTTCGCCTCGTCCAGCACTTCCCCTGTGAGATCATCAGCGTGGATTCCGCTTTGGTCTATCGGGGCATGGACATCGGCACTGCCAAGCCGGAACCGGCGGTGCGGGCCTTGGCGCCCCATCATCTCATCGACATCTGCGACCCGACGGAAAGCTATTCCGCCGCTCAATTCCGCGCCGATGCCCTGCGCCTCATGGAGGAGATCCGCGCCCGCAACCGGGTGCCCCTGCTCGTAGGCGGCACCATGCTCTATTTCCGCGCCCTGCAACAAGGGCTTTCTCCCCTGCCCGCAGCCGATCCCGCGGTTCGGGCCGCCCTGGATGCGGAAGCCCGAATCCTGGGTTGGCCTGCCCTGCATCGCCGCCTGGCTGCCGTCGATCCCCAGGCCGCCGCCCGCATCCACCCTCAGGACCCCCAGAGAATCCAGCGGGCCTTGGAAGTCTGGATGCTCAGCGGTCAACCCCTGAGCCGGTTACAGCAAGAACAGCCCGGGAACTCATTGCCCCATCGGTTGCTCAAACTCGTCCGCGCCCCAGCGGAACGGGCGGTGCTCCACGAGCGCATCGCCCAGCGCTTCCAAGCTATGCTCGATGCGGGGTTTGAAGAAGAGGTGCGGCGGCTCTGGGCGCGGGGGGATCTGCATGAATCGCTGCCCGCCCTGCGGGCCGTGGGATATCGGCAGCTGTTGCAATATGTCTTGGGAAGATCCAGTTATGCAACAATGCGGGAAAAGGCCATCATCGCCACCCGACAGTTGGCGAAACGCCAGTACACCTGGTTGCGGCGAGAACCGGATTGCCATTGGCTGTTGGATGGGGAAGCACCTTGGCAGCAAGCGCAAGCGCTCGTCGAACGGTTTCTTGCTTAGGATCAGCGGGGGTACCCTGTGCTAGGATGCCCTACGCATGGGTCCAGCGATAACCATTAAAGGAGTGCATTAGATGTCTAAGGGTCAACTACCGATTCAAGATCCCTTTTTGAATATCCTGCGAAAAGAGCGCATTCCCGTCTCTATCTTTCTGATAAACGGCATCAAGTTGCAAGGGCAGATCGAATCTTTCGATCAATTCGTCGTGCTGTTGAGGAACAATGTGAGCCAGATGATCTATAAGCACGCCATTTCCACGGTGGTGCCTGCCCGCAACGTGAAGATTCCCCTGAATCTGCCCGAAGAACCCCCCGGCTTGGGCAATAGCTTCTAGGGGGTGCTGTGTTAGATCGTCCCCAGGGTGGCGAACGGTCAGTACTGGTACATCTGGGCATTGGTCAACCGGTCGATCCAGCGGAAACCGAGGAATTTCGACTGCTCGCGCGGGCAGCGGGCGCAGAAATCCTCGGTTTGCTTCAGGGCAGCCGCAGTGCACCGGAACCCAGGTTGTTTCTGGGCACCGGCAAGGCGGATGAACTGCGCAGCTTGATTCAGGCGACGGGCGCGGAATTGGTGCTCTTCAATCACAGCTTGACCCCTGCCCAGGAGCGCAATTTGGAACGCCATCTGCAATGCCGGGTGCTGGATCGCACCGGCCTGATCCTGGACATCTTCGCCCAGCGGGCTCGCTCCTCCGAAGGCAAGTTGCAAGTGGAACTGGCCCAGCTCCGGCACCTGTCCAGCCGTCTGGTGCGGGGCTGGACCCATCTGGAACGGCAGAAGGGAGGCATCGGGCTGCGGGGGCCTGGGGAAACCCAGCTGGAAACCGACCGCCGGTTGCTGGGCGCTCGGATCAGCCTGTTGAAAAAGCGCTTGGCTCGCATCGCTTCCCAGCGGGCCTTGAGCCGCCGTGCCCGAGCACGGGCCGATCTGCCTACCCTGTCCCTGGTGGGCTACACCAATGCGGGGAAATCCACCCTGTTCAACCGGTTGACTCAGGCTCATACCTATGAAGCGGACCAGCTCTTCGCCACCCTGGACCCCCTGTTGCGGCGCTGGTCCCTCTCTGCACAACAAGCCGTGATCCTGGCGGATACGGTGGGCTTCATCAATCATCTACCCCATGAGTTGATCGCCGCCTTTCGGGCAACCTTGGAGGAAACCCGCCAGGCGGCGCTGTTGCTCCATGTGGTCGATGCCACCAGCCCCCGCCGCGCAGGCTGCATACAGGATGTGGAAACCGTGTTGCAGGAGATCGGCGCGGAAGCCCCCCAACTCCAAGTGTTCAACAAGATCGATCAGTTGCCCGACTGTCCCCCGCGGATAGAACGGGATGCCGCGGGCCGAGTGCGGCGGGTCTGGCTGAGCGCCCGCACCGGTGCGGGCTTGGACCTGCTGCGCGCCGCGCTGGTGGAACACTGCCAACAAGCGCAGATCCAGCGGCGGATCACCCTGAGTGCGGGAGAAGGCAAGCTCCGAGCGTGGTTCTTCCGTCATGGGCAGGTGGTGCGGGAATCGTTCGATGCCCAGGGAAGATGGCATTTGGAAGTCTGCCTTTCTCAAGAAGCCTTGGGTCGGCTGCGCGCCCAGTATCCCCAACTCGCAAGTCGCTTTTCTCGCACGCAGTTTGCGCAATCTTAGATCCTTTCTCTAAAATTTTTCTGGTATTCAGCACACGAGGCATTGTTATGGCTTGGAATGAGCCGGGCGGCGGGAACAAAGACCCTTGGGGCGGCAGAGGGGGCGATCCGGGCCCGCCTGACTTGGATGAGGTGGTCCGCAAGCTGCGGGAAAGCTTTGGGGATCTGTTCGGCGGCAGCAAGCGGACTGCCCGCCGCCCCAGGGGCAGCGGGCCGAGCGGCAAGCTCCTGAGCTTGGGCGCGGTGCTCCTGGTATTGGTCTGGCTGGCTTCCGGCATCTATATCGTGGAGCCTGCGGAACGGGGCGTGGTCTTGCGGTTCGGACGCTATATAGACATGGTGCCGCCGGGCCCCCATTGGCACATCCCCTATCCCGTCGAAGATGTGATCCTGGTGAACGTGGACGAAATCTCTTCCTTCTCCCACAAGGCTTCCATGTTGACCAAGGATGAAAACATCGTGGATGTGGAACTGACCGTGCAGTCTCGGATCCAGGATGCGGCCAACTATCTGTTCCAAGATCAGAGTCCGGAAAAGACCCTGCGGGATGCTACGGAAACCGTGGTGCGCAAGACCATCGGTGCCAGCGAACTGGACTTCATCCTTACCGAAGGGCGCAGCGCCATCGCGGCGGAGATCAAGGAGGGGGTGCAGCATCTCATGAACGCCTATAAGACGGGCTTGGAGGTTACCTCCGTGAACATGCAGCCGGCGAAACCGCCGGAGCAGGTGAAGGAAGCCTTCGACGATGCCATCAAGGCCCGAGAGGATAAGGAGCGCTTGGAGAACAAGGCGGAAGCCTATGCCAACGAAATCTTGCCCCGCGCTCGCGGCGAGGCTGCGCGCATCGAAGCAGACGCCAAAGCCTATCGGGATCAGGTCATCGCCAGCGCGGAAGGGGAAACCGCTCGCTTCCTCGCCATGCTCGAGGAATATGAAAAGGCACCGGTGGTCACTCGGGAGCGCCTGTATCTGGAAACCATGGAAAAGATCTTGGGAGAAACGCCAAAGATCTTGCTGGATGGAAAGGGGGGGAACAGTCTTCTCTATCTTCCGGTGGAACAGCTCTTGAAAGGCAGCCATGCAGGGCAGGGCGCCGGACTTGCTCCCAAGCCCCAACAATCACCCGTCGCCCAGACCCGACAACCCCGCAACCATGCCATCCGTACGGTGAACCGTGAGCGGAGATCCCGTTGATGAATCCGGAAAAACTTTTCAGTCTCTTTTTTCTGCTGACACTGATCGCCTTCGGCCTCTCTAATTCAATATTTATTGTGCGGGAATGGGAAGTGGTCTTGAAGCTCCGGCTCGGGGAGATCGTGGACGATCAATATGAACCCGGATTGCACTTTATGGTGCCCGTCATCGATAGCATCAAGAAGTTCGATGGCCGCATTCAGACCTTGGATTCCCGTCCAGAACGTTTTCTCACCATCGAGAAAAAAGATGTGATCGTCGATTCCTACGCGAAATGGCGGATCGCTAACCCCAGCCAGTTCTATCGCTCCACGGGGGGCGATTTGGGGCGCACCGCTCGGTTGCTCTCGGAGCGCATCAACACGAGCCTGCGCAATGAGTTCGGCAAGCGCACCATTCAGGAAGTGGTTTCCGAAGACCGCTTGGAACTGATGCAAGAACTCACTAAAGCCATCGATCAACAGGTGGCGGAACTGGGCATTAAGATTGTCGATGTGCGGGTCAAGAAAATCGATTTGCCGCCGGAAGTCAGCGGGTCGGTCTACGAGCGGATGCGCGCGGAGCGGGAGCGAGTCGCTCGGGATCTGCGGGCCCAGGGTTCTGAGGCGGCGGAGCGCATCCGAGCGGATGCGGACCGGCAACGCACGGTGATTCTTGCCAATGCTTACAAGCGCTCTCAGGAAATTCGAGGCGAGGGCGATGCAAAGGCGGCAAAGATCTACGCCGATGCCTATGGCAAGAATCCGGAATTCTACAGCTTCTATCGCAGTCTCAATGCCTATCGAACTGCTTTTTCTTCGGACGACAAGGGCAATCTCATGGTCTTACAGCCGGATTCCGCCTTCTTCCGCTATTTCCAAAGCGGGCAGGCCCTGCCGGTTGCTCAGCTGCCACCGATGGCGCAAGGTGCACCCGAACCCGCCGTACATGAGCAAACCCCGTCCACGGAATAAGCGTCCTGTGTTCGGCAAAAGCCCGAGATGCATCCCGTGCACTCGGGCTTTTTTCTGAGCTAGGTGTTCCGCATGAGCAATCCGAAACATACCCTCTTCTGGATGGCGATCTATCTCAGCCTGGTCGCCGCACTCTGCGTGCTGTTGTATATACCCTTGCGCCAAGCCTTTCTGGCGAACTGGGGGTTTAACAGCCTGATCCTGGGCGTGCTGTGCATCGGCGTGCTCATCAATGTCCGGCAGGTGCTGTTGCTGATGCCAGAGCTCAATTGGGTCAAGCTGTTCCGCACCGGCGACACGGGCATTTCTGTGATTCCAGAACCCCAGTTGCTCAAACCCCTGGCGAAGCATTTGCAGGGGAAGCGCAAGGATCGGTTCCGCCTCTCTGCGTTCTCTCTGCGCATCGTCTTGGATGGCATTCGGGAGCGGCTGGATGAATCCCGGGAGATCTCCCGCTACATCATCGGATTGTTGATCTTCCTAGGGCTGCTGGGCACCTTCTGGGGACTGCTGGACACTATCAGCGCCGTGGGATCGGTGATCAGCAGTTTGGAACTTTCCGGCGGCGATGTGGCTGCGGCCTTCGGCAAGCTCAAGGCGGGTTTGGAAAAGCCCTTGGCCGGCATGGGCACCGCTTTCAGCTCCTCCCTGTTCGGTCTCGGCGGCTCCTTGATCCTGGGATTTCTGGACCTGCAAGCCGCCCACGCACAAAATCGCTTCTTCAACAGCTTGGAAGAATGGCTTTCCAGCGTCACCCAACTCATCGATGAACCCGGACTCGGCGCCCAAGGGCAGATAGGGTTCCAGGGGGAAATCGGACGGGCGCTGTTATCCGAGCTACAAGCCCAAAGGGTGCTCTTGGAGACCCTGGCGCACGGTTCAGCACCTGCAGAAGCCCCGGAGAAGGAGTAGAGATGTTTACGGGCATTCGGCGCAGCGGTCGGGGAGTCAACGTCTGGCCCGGCTATGTGGATGCTCTGTCCGCCCTGCTCATGGTGGTCATTTTCGTGCTGCTGATTTTCACCCTGAGCCAATTCCTGCTGCGGCAGCTGGTTTCCGAACAGGAAACCGAGCTGGATGCCCTCCACGAACATCTGGCGACCCTCATCGAACAGTTGGGCTTGGAACAGGCTCGGGGCAAGCAGCGGCAGGCAGAGCTGGAACAGCTTTCCGCGACCCTCGCCGCTTTAACCGGTGAAAAACAGCAACTCGCCGCCACCTTGGCACAAGAGCGGCAAAGCACTGCCGATGCCCGCGGAGAACTCGCCCGGCTCAATCAGCAGATTCAGGCATTGCAGCAGCAGTTGCAGACCATCGGGGCAGCCCTGGCCCAGGCGGAGCAGGAAAAGCGAGCGCAGGCGGAGCAGATTCAGGAGCTGGGGAAGCGCCTTAACATCGAGCTCGCCCGACGGGTTCATGAACTCCAAAGCTATCGTTCGGAGTTCTTCGGGCAAATGCGGAAAGCACTGGGGGAAAACAGCGGTCTGCGCATTGAAGGCGATCGATTTGTATTTCAGAGCGAATTGCTGTTCGCATCCGGCTCGGCGGAACTGGGTGTGGCAGGCAAGGAACAGCTGAGGCAGCTTGCACAAACGTTGCGATCCCTGAGCCAGAAGATTCCGGAAAACATCGATTGGGTCCTGCGGGTGGATGGACACACGGATCCCGTGCCCTTGGCTTCGAACAGCCCCTTTTCTTCGAACTGGGAGCTTTCCACCGCGCGGGCGCTCTCTGTAGTCCGCTATCTGGTGAAAGAAGGCATTCCGCCTCGGCGCCTGGTTGCGGCGGGATTCGGGGAATATCGCCCCCTCGATCCGGGCACCGATGCGGAAGCGAACCGCCGGAACCGGCGGATCGAGATCAAGCTCACCACTCCCTAGAAAGAGGGGAAGATTTCCGGCTTCTTGACAGGTTCCGGTTTCGGTTCCGGTTGCGGCTGAACGGCTTGTTGTTGCTGGCGACGCTCTTCTTCCGCGCGCCGGAGGGCTGCTTGTTCCTGCTCCCGACGTGCTCGTTCTGCTTGTTGCCGCTTTTTCTCTTCAGCAAGCCGGCGCAGATATTCTTGCTGCTTGCGTTCCCGCTCCGCGCGCTCCCGGGCCTTTCGCGCAGCGATCTGCTGACGGCGGCGTTCTTCTGCTCGGCGCTGCGCTTCCCATGCCTGCGCCGCCTTGTCCTGAATCTCTAGTAAACCAGCGTGTTGGTCGCGAATCTCGAGCCCTCTAGCGCTCATCGCCAGCGCGGCCTTGTAGTCCTTCCGATCCAAGGCGCTTTGGGCAAGCTGTTGGTATCGATCTGCGATGGCAGTGATGCCTGCCTTCGCCTGTTCATTCTCCGGATCTAGCTTCAGCACTTCGCGATAGCTTTCCAGGGCATTGTTCCCCGGCGGACGGCTGAGGCGATTCTCTGAAAGTTGCTGATCCCCCGCCGCGAGCAGTGCAGCAATCTGTTCTGCTCGTGTCTTCGCGGCCTGAATCTCCCGTTGTAATTCGAGCAATCCAGCATGCTTGGGCAATACCCCGAGCCCTCGATTGACTTCTGCGAGGCTTTGCTCCAGCTTGCCTTGCTCGAAAAGCGTTCGGGCCTGGGCCGTCAGTCGGTCCCCGATGGCCTGCAAGCCTTGTTGCGCGCCCCCATGTTCTGGATAGAGCCTGAGCACTTGCTGATAGGCGAAATAGGCGTTCTCTCCTTCCGGAGATAGAAGCTGATCCGCCGCAAAGTAGTTTTGGGCGGTTTTCATCCAGTGTTCAATCTGCTGGAGCCGCTGTTGTGCCCTCAGGGCTTCGAGGTTCTCCGGGCTAAGCGAGGCGACGCCTGCCTCCGGCTTGACAGGCGTTTCCCTCGGCGCATGCTCCCCATCGGGGGAAGAAGTCGGCTGTTGTTCTGGTGGCTGGAGGAGAAACCCCCCCAGTTCCTCTCCCGTTTGGGCGGGAGAAACGCTTGGGTTTTGGGCGGTTGTCGTCGGTTCCTGGGTGGAGAAGAAAAAAAAGGCGCTTCCCAAGGCGGCCAGGGCTAAACCACTGCTGAGCAGGATTCCTTTTGCGGAAGGGGACCGAGTAGGTTTTTCAACGGTTTGGTCGGTAGGCGTTACATCTAAGACGGATTCCGTTTCCGATGGGATTAATTCAGGTTCTTCTTCCTGAACCAGAGGGTAACTTTCCGACAACCTGTCCAACGCCTTGAGCAATTCCTGATCAGAAGAAAAGCGGTCTTCTGGGTCCTTAGCCAGAAGCTGGTTGAGGAAGGGTTGGAGGTCTGATAGCTGCGAGGGGAGCTGAGGCCTTTGGTTGTTGTGCAACACTTCCAGGGCGGCTAAATCCTCCACGGGAAAGGCTTTTTTTCCCGTGAGCATCTCGAACAGCAGGGTGCCCAGGCTGAAGAAATCGCTTCGAAAGTCTACGCACGTGCCCTTGTCCTGCCCATGCAAGATCTCCTTGACCTGTTCTGGACTGAGATAGGGAATGGCCGTGGCGGAAGGTTCGGTGTTATGGGGACAGATGTCAGCCAGGACGATCTGATCGCTTGCCAGGAAAAGCACGTTGCCTGGATGAAGATTGCCGTGTAGGGAAAGATGCTGAGCCGCCCAGCCGTAGAGCTCTCCGAGCGCCAGCGCAATCTTTCGGGTTAGGAACAGTGCTTCTTCCGGTCCACGCGGTATGCCCAGATGATCCCGCAGATTGCCGCCCGCCACATACTCCGACACGATGTAGGCGGAAAACCCGTAAGCATCAGAGGAAGGGATCGTTCGGATTTCAATGGGTTCCACGACGGAAGACAGGGGATGCTTCTGTTGTTGGTCCCGCACCCGCTTGGCAGTCAAGACCCGTGTCTTCGAGAAAACCCGCATGGCCTTGATGACCACTGGGATAGAGGTCTTTTCCGTTACCGCGCGATAGACCGTGACCTGTTTGTTATCGCTCAGGCGTCCCCCGATCTTGTAGCCTTCCAGCTCGAATTCCATGGGCTCCTCCGGTGGTTTCTAAGCTGCTTCCCTGAGCAGCTTTTTTTTGGTCTTTGTCTTAACAGAAGGCCGCATATTCAGTATAGAACCCAAGTCTAGAACTGCAGATCTAGAACCGATAGGCGAGGCCTGCGCGGAAAATGTACATGTGCTCGTCGAACTGGCCGGAGATCTTGCCCTGCACCTTGTCATAGATGTCGTCGAACTTGTAGAGATTAGCATCCACTGCTAGGGAATAGGTCAATTGGTCGGTGAGGATCCCATGCCAGGAGATGCCGTAGCTGAGACCCGTGGTCTGGCTGGTGGCATCCAACAAAAATCCTCCGCCGGCACCGGGTGCGCTAAAGGCGGGGGCATCGATCGTCAGATCACCATCCAGCCGAGCCACCGCCACATTGAGGGCGAGCAATCCTTTGTCCGCGATGTTCCAGGCATAGTTGCCGCCGATGAAGAAACCATCTTCCTTGAATTCCAGCTCGCTGCGCAGGGTGCCATCCGCTTTACTCCGCCCCCATTTCCACCCTAAATAGAGGCTCAGATGATCAGTGGGCCGCATCCCTAGGACCATGGAAGCATCCTTTCGATCTCCGGTGAATTTTTCCTCGTAGCGAAAGGCGGGCTCGACCAGGGAATCAGATTCATCGGTGCTCGTCAGTCCGCCGACACTGAAGTAGTAATTCTTCCAGCTTAGGATTCCACCGAGTTCTAGAAATTTGAATTCCACGCCGAACTTGGTGCCAGGAAATCGAAAACCCGAGGTCACTGGCAAGGAGGGAACCCTCAGGGAATAGTCCATGTAACCGACGTTGACCCTCGGAATGAATCGGAAATCGGCCGCTTTTCCTGAGGCGCTGATGGAAAGTCCTGCGAAAGCGCTGAGCAGTATCCGATGGGTTTTCGTCATGATAAAGATCCCCTTAGTTGCAAGACGTTGTTTTTTCATACAGAGAGTATATCTAACAACAGATGCCCAAGTCGAATGGATCAGGCAAAGCTAAGTATATGAAATACAATAAATTTAATTATTTTCTTGAACACTGATATACTGAGAACCAAGGAGGATTTTAGCAACGGAATGTAGGGTAATCACAACAAGAAGTACAAGCGACCCTAGCGATTTTCCGACCAAGAAAAAACACCCCGCAGAACATTTGTTTTCTTTGGGTCCGCGATCCCCCGTACCCGAAGTTGCTTCGCCTCGAACCGAACCCAGTATAGAATTCGAGCACCACGCGCGCAGAATCAGATCCTATGTCCGATACCTTTTCTCCTCGTGCTCCTCTGGTAGATCGCTTCGGCAGACGAGTTTCCTATCTCCGGCTCTCAGTTACGGATCGTTGTGATTTCCGGTGCCTGTACTGCATGGAACCGAACCAGCGCTTTGCCCCGCGAGATGCGGTGCTGCGTTTGGAAGAGCTGTTAGCAGTCGCCCGGGCCTTCGTAGCCCTCGGGGTGACCAAGGTGCGCCTCACCGGCGGAGAACCCTTGGTTCGCCCTAACATCCTGTGGCTGATGGAAAAAATTCATGCCCTGCCCGGTCTGCAAGAACTGGTGCTCACCACCAATGGTTCCCAATTAGCCCGAATGGCCCAGCACATCCGGAATGCCGGCGTGAGCCGTATCAACATCAGCCTGGACAGCCTGCGGCCGGAACGATTCCGTCGGATCACCAGAAACGGAGATCTGCGGCAGGTGCTAGCAGGTATCGATGCTGCCATCGCGGCAGGGTTCAAATCGATCAAGCTCAACAGCTTGATTCTGAATCACCGCAATCAGGATGAAGTCTTGGATCTGGTGCGGTTCGCCATCGAGAAGGGCATTAATATCAGCTTCATCGAAGAGATGCCCATCGGACAGCTCGGGGAGCACGATCGCGCCGCCAGCTTCTATTCCAGTGAGCAGATTCGGGCAGATCTAGCGCCCCATTTTTCCCTGGTGCCCACGGCGGAAACCACCGGCGGGCCGGCCCGTTACTATCGAATTCCCCAGACGGAAACCCGCGTGGGGTTCATTTCCCCTCATAGCCATAACTTTTGCCGCGATTGCAACCGAGTGCGGGTAACCACAGAGGGACGCTTGCTCCTCTGCCTGGGACAGGAACATTCCCTGGATCTGCGCGCCATCCTTCGGGCCCGCCCGAAGGATGATGCTTACCTGCGCGCTGCCATTCAGGAAGCCATGGCACTGAAGCCCGAGGGCCATCGCTTTGAAGTGGGGGTGTCCAGCTTGGGAAACCGGCGCATGAACATGACCGGCGGTTGAGTGCTTTTTTTCCCATGCTCTACTACCCGGAAATCGATCCCATCGCCCTTGCCTTGGGACCCCTGCGCATCCATTGGTACGGGCTCATGTACCTCCTGGGCTTCGCTGCCTTCTGGCTGCTCGGGCGCTACCGCGCCGCCCGGCCGAATTCCGGCTGGACCGCTCAGATGGTAGAAGATGTGCTCTTCTACGGAGTCTGGGGGGTCATCCTGGGCGGGCGCTTGGGCTATATGCTGTTCTACAATTTTTCGCAGATGCGGGAAGATCCCTTCAGTTTTTTTCGGGTCTGGGAAGGGGGGATGTCCTTTCACGGGGGGTTGATCGGTGTTTTGATCGCCCTCTGGCTGTTCGCCCGCCGTCGGGGACTGGGATTCTTTCAGGTAACAGATTTCGTCGCACCCCTAGTTCCCCTAGGACTCTTCGCGGGGCGCATCGGTAATTTCATCAACGGGGAGCTCTGGGGGAAGCTGACAGATTTGCCCTGGGGCATGCACCTGCCCTGCGATCGCTTTCCCCAAACCTGTTTGGCCACGGAGGGGCAATGGAGCCCGCCGGTGCATCCCTCCCAGCTCTATGAAGCTGGACTGGAAGGCTTGGCGCTCTTTTGCATTCTCTGGTTCTTTGCCCGCCGTCCGAGACCCGTTGGAGCGGTCTCCGGACTCTTCCTCTTGCTCTACGGATGTTTCCGCTTTGCCCTCGAATTCATCCGGCTGCCGGATGCCCATCTGGGCTATCTCTTCCTAGGCTGGGTAACCATGGGGCAGTTGTTAAGCCTGCCCATGATCCTCGCCGGCATTTTCTTACTCTTTCTGGCCTACCGATCTGCAGAAAACGCGAGGTAACAGGATTTCCCCTTGCAAATTCCCCGAGGGCTAGGAATGATGGGCATTTCGCCCTTGGGGTCATCCCATGAAAAAAATCCTTTCCTGGATGCTCCTGTTTTCCCTGACGAGCGGCACAGCCCAGCCTATCCCTTGGTCCAAAATCCGCACGCCGGCCCCAGGTCCCGCCGCATCCATCGGCAGCGCTGCCAACGGCTGCATCCAGGGGGCGCAGCCCTTGCCTGCGCGGGGAACAGGCTTCGTCAGCCTCCGCCGCCATCGGAACCGGTATTATGGACACCCGCAAACCATCGCTTTTATCCGAGATCTAGGAAGGGCAGTAGCCCAGCATGAAGGGGCTTCTCTGCTGATCGGGGATCTCTCCCAACCGCGGGGCGGGCGCATGCCTTCCTCCCATCGCAGCCATCAGAACGGCTTGGATGTGGACATCTGGTTTCAGCTGACCCACCGTCCTCAGGGTGCGGCCCGGCGTTATCCGGAGTCCAAGGATCCCCCCAGCATGGTGCGGGCCGACGGTCGCTCCCTGAGCCAACATTGGGGAAAAGCACAGCGCTTCCTGCTCTATCAGGCAGCCATGGATCCTCGGGTAGATCGCATCTTTGTGAATCCAGCGATCAAGCGGGCCTTATGCCGATCGGAGCAGAACCGGAAATGGCTGCGCAAACTGCGCCCCTGGTGGGGTCATGACGCTCATTTCCATGTGCGCCTGCGGTGCCCGAAGGACAGCCCCGACTGCCGCAGGCAAGCTCCGATTCCCAAGGGATCCGGCTGCGACGCTAGCCTCGCCTGGTGGTTCAGTGAGGAGGCCCGCCATCCGAAGAAAGGATCCAGTAAAAAAGCCCGACCGACGTTGCCCGCAGCCTGTCGCAGATTATTGCATTGAGGATTCCTTTGGTCTCAGGGTTGTCTTAGGGGATATACTGTTACCGCTTGATTAAGAGGAGAAGACGAATGGCTATCTGTCCCAAATGCAACAAGCCTGTGCTGCCCTTCCTCATGGTGTTCCTGGTATCCAGCTTCAGCACCTTTCTCACCTGGCTCACCCTGAGCTATTCCGAAACCGGTTTTATGGAACAGATCGCTGCGAGCTTGCTGATCTTTTTCGGCGTGGGGGGCACCCTCCTCCATTATGTGTTCGCCTGCATGAAACGACACTGCCGCCACGATCTGAAAGGGGAGGATGCCCGGCACCCCGATCATAGCCATCTGGATTTCAGCCGGGGTTAAGCCATTTCCCTGAAGATCGAAGCAACTGCACTTACTGCCCCGAGAGGAACAGATTCATCATAAGCTTGTTGAGCCGTCCCACAAAGGCGGCGGGATCTTCCAGCTGTCCGCCTTCGGCGAGCTGGGCTTGATCGAACAGGATCAAGGCGAGATCGGAAAAGCGTTCTTTGTCCGACTCGCTTTCCAGCCGTTTGACCAAGGGATGATCCACATTGACTTCTAGAATGGGTTGGGTACGGGGTGCATCTTGCCCAACGGATCTGAGCACGCGCGCCAGGTTAGCGCTCATCTCATGCTCGCCTACGACCAAGCAGGCGGGGGAATCTACCAGGCGCTTGCTGGGGCGCGCTTCTTTGATCCGTTCCCCCAGGGCTTCTTTCAGGCGCTTGAACAGCGCTTCATGGGCTTCCTTATCGGTTTTCTTTTCTTCTTGATCTTCGAGATCACCCAGATCCAAATCTCCCTTGGTGACGGATTGCAGGGCTTTCCCCTTGTACTCGGTCAGGCTGGTCACCAACCATTCGTCCACCCGGTCGGAAAGCAGCAGCACTTCCACATCTTTTTTGCGGAAGATCTCCAGATGGGGGCTGTGGCGGGCAGCGGCTGGGCTGTCGGCCGTGATGTAATAGATCTTGTTCTGCCCGGGCTGCATGCGTTCCAGATAGGCATCCAGGGATTCGGTCTGGTCGGCGCCCTCGGTTTTGGTGGTGGAGAAACGCAGCAGGCCGGCGATGCGCTCCCGATTGGTGAAGTCTTCTCCCGGTCCTTCCTTGAGCACCCGCCCGAACTCCTGCCAGAACGTCCGATATTTTTCCGGCTCTTCCTTTGCCATCTGCTCCAGTAGACTGAGGATGCGCTTGGTGTTGGCGCCTCGGATGGTGTCGATCTTCCGGTTGTGCTGCAGGATTTCCCGAGACACATTCAAGGGTAGATCGTCGGAATCCACCACCCCTTTGACAAAGCGCAGATAGCGCGGCATGAGCTTGTCCGCCTCATCTAGGATGAAGACCCGCCGCACATAGAGCTTCACCCCGTGCTTCTGGTCCCGATCCCAGAGATCCCAAGGAGCACGTTTGGGAATGTAGAGGAGAACCGTATATTCGTTCGTGCCCTCCACCCGATGATGGGTCCAAGCCAAGGGTTCTTCAAAATCGTGGGAGAGGTGCTTGTAGAATTCCTTATATTCCTCTTCCGTGATCTCGGACTTGTTCCGCATCCAGAGGGCTTTGCCCTGATTCACCCGTTCCCAGACAATTTCCTTTCCTTTTTCCCCCGCTTCGGATTCCTTGGGCATCTCGATGGGCAAGGCGATGTGATCGGAAAATTTGTTGATGATGCTGCGAAGCCGCCAGGGCTCTAGAAATTCCTTTTCCTCTTCTTTGAGATGGAGGGTAACGCTCGTGCCCCGCTCCGGCCGCTCGATGGTTTCCAGATCATAGCTGCCCCGACCGTCCGATTCCCAGCGAACGCCGTGTTCTGGACCCAGCCCCGCCCGCCGGCTGGTCAAAACGACTCGATCCGCCACGATGAAGGCGGAGTAAAAGCCCACACCGAATTGCCCGATGAGGGCGCTGTCCGTCGCCTGGTCGCCGGTGAGGGATTCTAAAAAGCGACGGGTGCCCGAGCTGGCGATGCTGCCGATGGTTTCGATCACTTCCTGCCGGCTCATGCCGATGCCGTTGTCGGAAACAGTCAGCGTGCCCGCCTCCTTGTCCACCTGCACCCGGATGCGCAGCTCTGGATCCTCTTCCAGCAAGGCATCGTCCGTCAGGGCTTCAAAGCGGAGCTTCTCCGCCGCATCCGAAGCGTTGGAAATCAGTTCCCGCAGGAAGATTTCTTTGTTCGAGTAAAGCGACCGGATCACCAGGTCGAGCACCTGGGTCACTTCTGCTTGAAAAGCTAGGGTTTCCTTATGGGGTGCAACCGTCATGGGGGAATACTGCCTCCTCTTTTGCGCATTTGAGATGAACCCATACCCTCAGAAGGGTACAATGCCCCGCTGTTAGGGTGGAATCGATCCAGGGCATTTCTGGGCGAGCTGTCCACGCCAAATGCGGTTAATCGAGTCGTTTTCAATCAATTTCAAGAGGTTTTCCATCCATGGTGCCGACCGTCATCCCTACGCAGCCCTTCGGAGATCAACGCCCGGGCACCTCCGGATTGCGCAAAAAGGTGCGGGTCTTCCAACAGCCCCATTATCTGGAAAACTTCGTTCAGGCGATCTTCGACACCCAACCGAACCTGCGGGGCGCAGCCCTGGTAGTAGGCGGCGACGGTCGTTTTTACAACCGCACCGCCGTGCAGATCATCCTGCGCCTGGCGGCGGCCAACGGCGTCGCTCGGGTGTTGGTGGGGCGGGGAGGCTTGCTTTCCACCCCTGCGGTTTCCTGTCTGATCCGCAAGTACGGGACTGCCGGCGGCATCGTGCTCTCCGCTAGCCACAATCCCGGGGGACCGGATGCGGACTTCGGCATCAAGTTCAATGTGGCGAATGGGGGGCCCGCGCCGGAATCCGTGACCGAAGCCATCTTCGCTCGCACGCAGACCATCGACCGCTATCAGATCCTGGAAACCCCGGACTTGAACTTAGATCAGATCGGTAGAACTCAGCTCGGCGCCATGCAGGTGGAGGTCATCGATCCGGTTGCGGACTACGCAGCTCTCATGGAATCGCGGTTCGATTTCCCCGCGATCCGGGCCTTGTTCGCCTCCGGTCGCTTTCGGATGCGGTTCGATGCCATGCATGCGGTGACGGGCCCCTATGCAAAGGAGATCTTGGAACGTCGCTTAGGTGCGCCCGAGGGCACGGTTCTCCACGGCACGCCGCTGGAGGACTTCGGCGGCGGTCATCCCGATCCCAATCTCGCCCATGCCAAGGAACTAGTAGCCCGCACCCAGGGCCCGGCTGGGTTGGACTTCGCCGCCGCTTCGGACGGCGACGGAGACCGAAACATGATTCTGGGCAAGGATTTTTTCGTCACGCCCAGCGATAGCCTAGCCGTCCTCGCAGCCAATGCCCAGCTGATCCCGAGCTATGCTCGGGGCATTGCCGGCGTGGCCCGCTCCATGCCTACCAGTCAAGCAGTGGATCGGGTGGCAGAACAGCTCGGCATCCCTTGTTATGAAACTCCCACGGGCTGGAAATTCTTCGGCAATCTGTTGGATGCGGGGCGCATTAGCCTCTGCGGCGAGGAGAGCTTCGGCACGGGTTCGGATCACGTGCGGGAGAAGGATGGGCTTTGGGCAGTGCTCTTCTGGCTCAACCTCTTGGCGGTGCGCAAGCAATCGGTGGCGCAGATCGTTCGGGATCATTGGCGGCAATTCGGACGCAACTATTACACCCGCCACGATTATGAAGGGGTGGATGCGGATGCGGCGAAGGGCTTGATGGATCATTTGCACAGCTTGCTGCCGGCGCTGCCGGGGAAAACCTTCGGTGCGCATCAGGTGGTCTATGCAGACGATTTCGCCTACACGGATCCGGTGGATGGCAGCCGCTCCACCGGACAAGGCATTCGCATCGGATTGCAGGGAGGATCCCGCCTGATCTTCCGGTTGTCCGGCACCGGTACCCAGGGAGCAACCCTGCGGGTCTATCTGGAATCTTTCGAATCGGATCCAAACAACCAGACAGGAGAAACGCAGGCGGTCATGGCGCCCCTAGTCCAGCTGGCGGAGGAACTGGCGGAGATCCAGAAACGGACGGGCAGGAAGAAACCGGATGTGATCACCTGAGGGTTCCCCCATCCGAAAGATGGGGGGGAAAGCCTTATCTACCGATGCCGCATTTACCGGTACCACACCTGCCTCCCTTCATCTGCGCAGGCATGTTTTCCATCATCTTGCTGCCGCATTTCATCTGAGCAGGCATGCTTTCCATCATCTTGCCGCCGCATTTCATCTGAGCAGGCATGCTTTCCATCATCTTGCCGCCGCATTTCATCTGAGCAGGCATGCTTTCCATCATCTTGCCGCCGCATTTCATCTGGCCGGACATGCCTTCCATCATCGCGCCGCCGCATTTCATCTGGCCGGACATACCTTCCATCATCGCGCCGCCGCATTTCATATAACCAGAGCCGGCCAATTGCAGGGTGCCCGCGCCGAGCTGGGAGAAGGTGAAGGGATTTTCACCGGCGGACAGGTTCATGGAAAAAGCACCGGCGAGGACAGCACCGAACAGCGTGCTGAGGGTTTTGGAAACAGTCTTCATGGAGATCTCCAGGAGTTCAAAGGGAGTAGCACCGAGCTTCAGTCTCGGGTTTTCATAGATAGCACAAAGCACCCAGGAATCAAAACCTAACTGAAGATTCAATGGCTGGTTCCCGCAGAGCGGCTGAGCTTGTTGTGCACATTGTATTTGCCCGAGGGTTTCTTCATGGGGATCCGCTTGACCTCTTCCAGCGTGTTCCCGTCGTAGACGACCAAGGCGCCGTCCAGATCCCAGATACTCACCAGGGCATAGCGGCCGTCTTTGGTGAATTCCACATGGGCCGAGGTCTTGCCCGGTGCGGGCCGCAGGGTTTTGACAATGCGCAAGGTTTTCTTGTCGATGACCTGCATGGCATCTCGGTCCTTGCCGAAGAACACATCTACCCAGGCATAGGGGGAACGCTCGTGGCTGCGCAGGAAGAAGCCAGGTCCTAGGGTGGGAATCTCTCGGATGGCCCGCCAGGTCTTCAGATCGATGACGCTGACCTTACCCGTTTTAATGTTCGGGGTGGCGAGCACCCAGGTATCTCCATACGGCCAGGTGATGGCAGAACTCAGGTGGGGCATCCCGGGCAATGCGATCTTTTCGAGAGCCTGCCCCGAGTCCAGATCCACCACTTGTCCAGTGCCATCGCGGGCCGTGCCTACGATCTTGCGCTCGTCCTGAGTGAGGAAGAAATCATCCAGATAATCCTTCAGGAGAATGCGCCGGACGGGGAATCCTTTTTCCACCGCTTCCCCCGCATAGGACAGTTCCCAAACTTCGGGAATGTCCTTTAGGGCGGCGATGAAGCTATGGCGGGATGGGGCTGCATAGACTGCGCTCACCCGAGAACTCTTCCCCTGGGCACCTCGCACTGGAATCACCCGAATGGGGGAGAGATCCCCCCCCTCCAGCAAGACCAGTGTATGGGGAAGATAGTTCGCCACCAGCACATAGCGCCCATCCGGAGAGACAGCCAAGTTGCGGGTGTTGATGCCGGCCCGGATCTCCGCCACATAGGTCAGATTGAAAATGTCGAACTTGCTGATCCAGCCGTCCCGAGAGGCGAAGTAGACATATCGCCCCCCTGCTGCATATTTCGGGCCTCCGTGCAGAGCGCGGCGGGTGGGAAAGCGGTAGATGGGTGTGAAGCGATCGCCGTCCAGCAGGGTTGCATGATGATCCCCCAGCTCCACGACGAGGAAGAGATTGTCTATGTCCGCTTGGAATTTGGGCTGATCCGGCAGGGTGCCCGGGGCATAGTAGATCTTCTGGCTGGCGCGGATCTCGGCCAGATCCCAGACAGGGGGTTCCGGCAGCGGGGTATAGATCCACTCGACCAAAGCGGCGATCTGATCCGGCGGGAGCTTCTCCCCAAAGGCGGGCATCTGGGTAGCGGGGCGGCCCTGGGCGATCACCTGAGCCGCCGCCTTGGGTTTCAGCCGCCTGAGATTTTCCGGCAGCAGCGCCGGTCCCATGCCGCCCAGCCGATCCTTCCCATGACATGCCGCGCAATGCTGCTGATAGATCGAATCGACTTCCCCATGGGCGAAAGAGGAAAACAAAAGGCTGATCGAGAGGAAAAATAAGGAGAGAAACATCGGACTTCCTGAACATTTGGGCCACTGCGATTCATCTATCATAGGGCATTGCCCTTCGTTTAGAATGCGCGCAGGCGTTGAGGAGGTATCGGGGATGGGCAAACGATTGGGCGCTTTGGCGTTGGGAATTCTGTTCATGACGGGCCTGTCTGCCACGGAATACATTCAGATCTCCCCAGCACGGCAGGCGGAATTGCGAAATCTGTTAGCACAGGATTGCGGTTCCTGCCATGGGCTTCGACTGCGCGGGGGCTTAGGGCCGCCGCTGCGGGGGGCTGCCCTCGCGGGAAAACCGGCTTCCTATCTCGCCGCCACCATCCTCTTCGGTCGGCCGGGCACCGCCATGCCCCCCTGGCAACCCTTCCTCACGGAGGAAGAAGCTGTCTGGCTGGCGAATCTTCTCCTGGAACAACCATGAAATTCTACCCATTCCTTCTCTCTCTCCTCCTACCCTTGCAGAGCTTCGCCGAGCGGGGCACCGGCGATCTGGGCCTCTTCATCGAACGGGCATCGGGTTCCGTACAGCTCATCGAAACCTCCGGCAATACCGCCTTGGGTCGGATCGAGGGGCTGGGGGATCTCTCCCATGCCTCGGTGGTCTTCTCCCGAGATGAACGCTATGCCTTCGTGTTCGGTCGGGACGGGGGGCTTTCCAAGGTGGATCTCCTGGAAAAACGCCTGGTCAAGCGCATTCAGCAGGGGGGCAACAGCATCGGCGGGGCCATCTCTCAGGATGGGCGCCTGGTCGCCGTGTCCAACTATGCGCCCGGGGGAGTGCGGATCTTCGATACCGAGACCTTGGATCTCGTCGCGGACATTCCCGCCACCTATGGCGAGCGGGGCGAGCGGTCTAAAGTGGTGGGCCTGGTGGATGCGCCGGGCAACCGCTTTGTCTTCAGCCTCTGGGATGCGGGGGAGATCTGGATTGCGGATCTCAAGGATCCCCAGCATCCCAAAGTCCAGCGCTTTGCCCAGATCGGCAAGAATCCCTACGATGCCCTCATCACGCCGGATGGTCGCTATTACATCGCCGGACTCTTCGGGGAAGACGGCTTCGCTCTGCTGGATCTCTGGCATCCGGAAGCGGGCGTGCGCCGCATCCTGCCCCATTACGGCAAGGGGGATCAGCGGCTGCCCGTCTACAAGATGCCCCATTTGGAGGGCTGGGCGGTGGCGGGCCGACGGGCCTTCGTACCTGCCATGGGTCATCATGCGGTGCTGGTCATCGACATGGAAACCTGGCAGGAGATCGGGCAAATCCCTGTCAAAGGGCAGCCGGTGTTCGTCATGGCGCGACCGGACGGTCGGCAAATCTGGGTGAACTTCGCCTTCCCCGATAATGGCTATATTCAGGTCTTCGACACCGAGACTCTAGCTTTGGTCAAGGAACTCCATCCAGGGCCCGCCGTGCTCCACATGGAGTTCGAACCCAAGGGGGAAGAAGTCTGGGTATCCGTGCGGGATGGAAACGAGGTGCAAGTCTATGACACCGCCAGCTTCACTCGCCGGGCGACGCTCCCCGCAAAGAAACCCAGCGGGATCTTCCTGACTGCTCGGGCACACAAGATCGGGCTATGAAGGCGAGTGCGTCCCTGACGCTCGATGCCATCGACCGGCGGTTGCTCAACGATTTTCAGCGGGATTTTCCCCTGTGTCCCCAGCCCTTTGCGGCGATCGGGAAACAGCTCGGCATTTCGGAAGCGCAGGTGTTGCAGCGCCTGAAACGCCTGATGCAAGCAGGTGCCATCAGTCGGATCGGTCCGGTCTTACAGCCGCAGCGCGTGGGCGCGAGCACCCTGGCTGCCATGGCAGTACCGCCGGAGCGCTTGGAATCCGTGGCCGCCTTGGTCAATTCATTTCGGGAGGTCAATCACAATTATGAGCGGTTGCATCCGTTCAACCTCTGGTTCGTGCTGACCGCTTCGGATGAAACCCGCATTCAGGAGATCCTGCAAGAGATCCAGCAGCGCACCGGCCTTCCCGTCCTGGACCTGCCCATGATCGAGTCCTATCACATCGATCTCGGATTTCCCCTGTGGTGATGAGAGCAGAGGAAGAAACGGCGTTGATCCGGGCCATCCAGCAGGGTTTGCCCCTGGAACCCCGTCCCTATGCAGCCCTGGCGAAGCGGTTGGGATGGCCGGAAGCCCAGGTGATCGAGGGCATTCAACGGCTCCGCGAACAGGGTACCATCAAGCGCTTCGGGGTGGTGGTGCGCCATCAGGAGCTGGGCTATCGGGCCAATGCCATGGTGGTTTGGGCGATTCCCGAAGAACGGGTTGCGGAATTGGGGCGACAGATGGGCCGATTGCCCTTCGTTACTCTCTGCTATCGCCGACCGCCTCGCCCGCCCCATTGGCCCTACAATCTTTTCACCATGATCCATGGGCGAGATCGGGAAGCCGTGCTGGCCCAGGTGGAGGAGATCCGGCAGCGCTGCCAGCTCAAAGACATCGATCATGCCGTCCTGTTCAGCGGACGGCGGTTCCGCCAGCGGGGCGCCTGCTATGATCCCTAAGCTTTCCCCCCTGCAACGGGCATTCATCAACGGCTTTCAGGGGGGCTTCCCCCTCAGCGAGCGGCCTTATCGGCAAGTCGGCGATCGGCTCGGCGTTGCTGAAGGGGTCCTGATCGCCAGCATTCAAGATCTGTTGGCACAGGGCATCTTGAGCCGGTTCGGCCCCCTGTTCGACGCGGAGCGCTTGGGCGGGCGGTTCACCCTGGCGGCCTTGTCCGTGCCGGAAGCCGCGTTCGACCGCGTGGCCGCCCAAGTCAACGCCCTGCCCCAGGTGGCGCACAACTATCGCCGAGATCATGCCCTGAACATGTGGTTTGTGCTCGCCGTCCCCAGTGAAACCGCTTTGCAATCCACCCTGAACCTGATCCGAGCGGAGACCGGCTTGCCCGTCTACGATTTCCCCAAGCAGCGGGAATTCCACCTGGGGTTCTGGCTGGAGATCGGAGAGACCGGCGCCTTGCGCCTGCGCCGCCTGCCCCCGAGGGAACGGGAAGCCCCAGAACCCCTGGATGCCCTGGATCAATCGATCGTGGCCGCGACTCAGAGCGGCTTGCCCCTGGTGCCCGAACCCTATGCCCAGCTGGCGGCGCAACTCGATTGTTCCCTCGACACCCTGTTGCGACGGTTGGAAAAGATGTTGCGCACCGGTGCCATCCGCCGCATCGGTGCGGTGCCCAATCATTATCGCTTGGGGCTGCGGGGCAACGGCATGTCCGTGTGGGATGTGCCGGACGATCGGGCCATCGCCCTGGGGGAACAGCTGGGAGCCTTGGATTTCGTGAGCCATTGCTATCTGCGCCCCCGCCGGCTGCCCCATTGGCCCTATAATCTCTTCGCTATGGTGCACGGTATCGACCGAACGGCGGTGGCGGAGAAAACCGCCCGCATCGCCGCGCTCCTCGGCAGCCACTGCCGCCAACATCAAGTGCTCTACAGCACTGCTGTGCTCAAAAAAACCGGCTTGCGCCTGCAATTCGAACCGGCGCCGCCCTGAAAAACCCAGGCCCGCTTATGTTCCGTCTCAGCCGCTATCTGCACGCCCTGCAATCGCCCTCACCGCCCCAGCCCCCAGCCCTTCGGGGGCCCGTGGTGATCTGGAATTTAGTCCGTCGGTGCAACCTCACCTGCAAGCACTGCTACGCCACTTCCGCCGATAAGGACTTTCCCAACGAGCTGAGCTTAGATCAGATCTTTGCCGTCATGGACGATCTGCACGCCTACGGCGTGTCCGTGCTCATCCTCTCCGGCGGGGAACCCCTGCTGCATCCCCAGCTCTTTCCGATCAGCGCCCGTGCCAAGGCTCTGGGCTTCTATGTGGGGCTGTCCACGAACGGCACCCTGATCGATGCAGCCAAGCTGGCGGAGATCCGAAACGCTCGGTTTGATTACATCGGCATCAGCTTGGACGGGCTGCGCGAGACCCACGATCGGTTCCGCCGCCGTCAAGGCGCCTTTGATGAAGCCCTGCGGGGGCTGCGCCTTTGTCGAGATGCGGGGCTGAAGGTGGGCTTGCGCTTCACCCTCACCCAGGACAATGCGCGGGAACTGCCGGATCTGCTCCAACTCATGGAAGCGGAGGGCATCGAAAAATTCTACCTCTCCCACCTGAACTATGCGGGCCGCGGCTATAAAAACCGCAGGGATGATCTGCAGCATCAGCAGACTCGCTGGGCCATGAACCTGCTCTTCGAGACCTGTTGGCAGGATGTGCAACAGGGGCGCAAGCGGGAGTTTGTCACGGGTAACAATGATGCGGATGGGGTCTGGTTGCTCCTGTGGGCCCGGCGCCATTTGCCCGAAGCCGTGCCCAAACTGCAAGCCATGCTGACCCGCTGGGGGGGCAATGCCTCGGGCGTTCAGATCGCCAACATCGACAACGAAGGGCGGGTGCATCCGGATACCATGTGGTGGGATTACAGCCTGGGCAAGGTGACGGAACGGCCCTTTTCCGCCATCTGGGAAGACCGTTCCGACCCCCTGATGGCGGGATTGAAACAGCGCCCCAGACCCTTGGAAGGCCGCTGTGCCCGCTGCCGCTATCGCGCGATCTGCGGCGGCAACAGCCGCACCCGCGCTTGGCGGCTCACGGGCAACCCCTGGGCGGAGGATCCGGGCTGCTATCTGACAGATGAGGAAATCGGAGTCAGCAGCTCCATTTCAACGGCCGCCCCCCTTTCCGAACTCTCGTAGGAGTGCCGTTCATGCGCTGGTGTTGGACGCTCGCCGCCCTGCTCGCCCTGGTCCTCGCCCTGCTGGCTTATCTCTTCCTTCTGGGCATCGTCGCCCCTGCTTCCGACGGTCGCACCGCCGTGCTGCTCAGCACGGAAGAACGGGATCTGGTGCTTAAAGAAATGCGCGCCTTCCTCGCTGCCACCCAGCAAATTCTGGCCGCAGCGACTGGGGGCGAGGATCTCAGGCCAGCCGTTCAAGCGGCCCGCGCGGTGGGTATGCCGGCCCGAGAAGACATCCCCTTTCCGCTCGTCGCTAAACTGCCCCTGGGCTTCAAGAGGTTGGGGCTGGACACTCATCGCCGCTTCGATCAGCTCGCCCTGGATGCGGAGCAATTCGGCGATCCCCAGCAGATTTTACAAGCCCTGGGCGAATTGCTGCAAAACTGTGTAGGCTGCCATGCGGCCTATCGCATCGAGGTATCCAGCACACTATGAAAACCCGTCTTTTGCTCCTCAGTCTCTGGCTTTCTTTCGGCACGGCTTGGGGGGATCTGCTCAGCTTCTCGCCAGATCGCCAAAGCCTGCTGTTCATCGAGGAAGAAACCCTGAATCTCCGCCAGCAGCTGCCCCTGCAGGGGAAAGGATGCGACGGACCGGTCTTTTCTCCCGATGGGAAAAACGCCTATGTCCTCTCCTGCTCGGGGGAAGTTCAACGGTTAGATCTGAAGCGGGGAAAGGTCTCAGCGCGGGCCCATCTCGGCAGTCCCAGTCATGCCTTAGCACTTTCAGGAGATGGGCGTTATCTCGCCGTCGCTGGGGATACCGGCCTGTTCATCCTGGATGCAGTCCGGCTTTCCCTGCTAAAATCCGTGCCCAGCGGGAAGATCCTTCAGATTCAGGCGGCTCCCCTCCGGCAAAGCTTTCTCCTGCGCTTCGAACAACTGGCCGAACTCTGGGAAGTCTTGTTGGAAGATGATCCCCTGCCGGTGTACAACGGCCCCATGCACGATTACCGCATGGACGAAGGCATCGCCCGAGAGACGGGACGCTTCCCCGCGCGCCGCATTTCGCTGGATGCCCCCCTGCGAGCCCTGCTCTTGACTCCGGACAACCGCATGATCCTGGGACGCATGGGGGAAGATCCGGCCGTCCAGCTCATTCATTTGGATGTGCGCCGGTCCATCGGAACCTTACCCTTGGAACCCGCCCTGGAACTGGGGCGAGGTGCGTTCTGGCGAAGCGGTCGTCTGCTGCTGGGCCTGCCCCATGGGGAAGAACCCCTGATCCGCGTTTTTGATTTCGATGAGAAAAAGCTCCTCCGGCAGATTCCCGCGCCTGCGGCTGGATGCAAGCTGTACTCAGGGGCTTCCGCGCTCTGGATCGGTGGCTGCGGGGAACAGGTGCGCATCCTGGATCCGAACACCTTAGAACCGCTGAAAACACTGCGCCCGGCGCCGGGTCAATCCATCACGGGCATCCAGTTTGCCCCCGGGGATCGGGTGATCCTGCACCTTGCCGCCGGTCTGCCGGTGATCGTCCAAGGCAAAACCCTACAGGTCAGGCAAGTCCGATGAATGGGGAAGTGCGCGTGCCCAAGCTGCCCGAATCCATCGCAGATGCTCAGGTGCTGCGCTGGCACAAGCAACCCGGGGAAGCGGTTCAGCCTGGGGAAACGCTGGTGGATCTGGAAACCGATAAGGTGGTCTTGGAAGTGCCCGCGCCGGAAGCCGGAATGCTCGCAGAGATCCTCGCGCCGGAAGGACAGCGCGTTGCGGAAGATCAGGTGTTGGCTCGCCTGACGAAACTGGCGGAGACCGAGCCGACAGATGCCCCGAGGCAGGAGGAAGGCACCGCACGATCAGCCCGATCTGAGAAAACAGAGGAACCCCGCATGAGTCCCGCCGCCCGCCGGCTCATCAAGGAATTGCATCTGGATCCCAGCCGCATTCCGGGCACAGGCAAGGAGGGCCGGATTCAAAAGATCGATGTCATCGCTTTTTTGGACCGTCAGGAAAAGGCCCAGTCCTTGGACCCGGAGACGGTTTCCCTTTCCCAGCCCCCGGAAGAAACCGAAGCGAGACCGGAACGACGGGTGCCCATGACGCGGATACGGGCGCGCATCGCGGAACGCTTGGTGCAAGCACAGCAGACCGCCGCCCTCCTCACCACCTTCAACGAAGTCAACATGCAGCCGGTGATGGACCTGCGAGCCAAGTATCGGGAAACCTTCGAACGGGTCCATGGGGTGCGGTTGGGCTATCTGTCCTTCTTCGTGAAGGCGGTGGTGGCGGCTCTCCAGCGCTTTCCCGTGATCAACGCCTCCATCGATGGGGAAGAGATTGTCTATCACGGTTACTATGACATCGGCATCGCTGTGAGCAGTCCTCGGGGGCTGGTGGTGCCCATCCTGCGCAACTGCGACCGGCGCAGCATGGCGGAGATCGAACAGGGCATCGATCAATTCGCCCAAAAGGCGAAAGCGGGCACCCTGAGTCTTGAGGAATTGAGCGGCGGCACCTTCTCCATCACCAATGGGGGCGTGTTCGGTTCCCTGCTGTCTACTCCGATCCTCAACCCCCCCCAGAGCGCCATCCTGGGGATGCACCGCATTCAGGAAAGACCGGTGGCAGAAGGGGGGGAGATCCGCATCCGGCCCATGATGTATCTGGCCCTGTCCTACGATCATCGCCTCATCGACGGCAAGGAGGCCGTGCAATTCTTGGTGGCCGTGAAGGAAAGTCTGGAAGATCCGGCGCGGTTGATTCTGGAGATCTGACTATAGATCTGCCAGGGCGCGGCGGGCGGCTTCGAAGCTGAAATGGGCTTTCATCACCGCCAACCCCCCCCGGGAAAGCCGTTCCCAGAGCACGGGATCTTCATGAAGCCGGAGCACCGCTTCCGCAAAGTCCCGGGGCTCATCCGCCACCAATACGGATGCCCCATCCTGTAAATACATGCCCTCGATAGCTTGGGAAGTGGCCACCACGGGCAGACCGTGCGCCAGGCTCTGATGGATCTTGCCCTTGACCCCTGCTCCGTAGCGCAGCGGGGCGATGGAAAGCCGACAGCGCTGGAAGAAGGGCTCCACCTCCGGCACATGGCCCAGCACCTGGCAAGTTTCTGAAGCCAGCGCCCGCACGGCTGGGGGCGGATTCGCCCCGATGATCCAGCAGGGCAAATCCGGTGCCTTGGCGCGGATGCGCGGCAGGATTTCCTCACCGAACCAGGCCATGGCATCCCGATTGGGGGGATGGGCGAAGGCACCGATGAAAAGCATCCCCTTCCGCGCTTGGAAACCGCGCTGGCTGCCCGGGATTCGGTGGAGATTGGAGATCAACCGCACCGAGGCTTTCGGCATTTCTCGGGCTAAAAGCGCCTTTTCCACCGGACTGACCACCCAGGTTTGATCTGCTTGCGCGATCAACTTCAACTCTTGCCGCCTGCGTCTCTGCGCTGCTCGCTGGATGCTCTTGCTGCCGGAGAGGGCGGCCAGCCGCATTTCCCGCAGAAAGTGCAAATCCACGGTGTCGAAGATGATCCGCGCTCGGGGGCAGTGGCGTCGGGCGAGCTTGAGAAATCGGGCTGCATTGTCCGCTCGGCTCAGAAGGACCACGGCATAGCGGTGTCCCTGGGTTTTCAGATGCTGGCGGAGGGATCGCACCTGGGGCCGGTAGAGCACTTCGACCCCCTGCCCCTGCAATCGAGAAACATAGGGCTCCGGCGCTTCCAGGTTGGAAGCAGCAAAGCTGATCTGAAAGCCCAGCTCCTGAAAGAGTTGGAACAGATTCACCATGCGCAGGGAACCGGACTCCCGATCCGGTGCCAACATATAGGTATCGATGACCAGCAGATGGCGGGGTTTCTCCGGTCTCGGCAAACGATCTTTCCAATGCGCCAGGCAGGAATCGAGCGTCAACCGAGCGGGGGGCTTCGATCCCTGCACCAAGCGGGAAAGGGGCTGGCAACACACGCGAGCACTCGCTGCCCGAACCCGCAGGGCGAGTTCTGCCGCAGCCAGTTCCGCCGAAGGGCATCGGCTGTCCAGGCCGCCGAGCTGTTGGAATCGCTTTTTCTCCATGGCGAGGCAAGCGCTGGACAGGGCATCCACTGCTTGCAGATAGGCATATTCCGGCTGATCGGGATCGGCGCCTTCGCCTCGGTTGCGGAAGATACCGGAAGCGACGTGATAGCCAGCGGATTGCAAGCGCCCCTCAGGATCGAGCAACACAGGCCCCACCAATTCCGCCCGTCGGTCTGCCAGGGTTTCGAGCAGGGGAGGCAGCCAATTCGGTTGTACTTGGGCATCGGCTTGGAGAAAGACCAAGTACCGCCCGCGCGCGTTGGCCACCCCTGCGTTGCAAGCCGCCGCCCAACTCGAGGGGGCCGGAAGCCAGCGCAAGCCTGTGAAGCGGTCGCGCTTTTCTGCGCCGCCCAGCAAGAGGACTTCATAGGCGGGCGTTGCTCCGGTGCATTGCTGCAAGGCGGCGAGGGCGCGCATCTGGGCCTCTTCCCTTGGGCAGAAGAGGAGGAGGGAAACCAAGGGGGTTTCAGATCGGGGAAAATTCCGTAAATCCTCGGGCAGGTGCAGGGCTCGGGGCTTTGTGGGACGACGCGGCGTGCCCCACAGACGGCGCAGGATCTTTCTGCGGAGCACTCTGAACCCCTCTACCCGTAGCACCTGATAGGCGCGGAGGAAGGCGTTCATCCGGCCGCAGTGCGCGCGCGACTGCTCATCTCCTGATAGCGGGTGAAGACGGCTTCCGCCTCGCCGTACTCCACCACCTTGCCTTGCTGGAGCAACAGGGCGTGGCTGCAAATCTTGGTGATCAGGGCTTTGGAATGGGAGGAGAGAACGATGATGGAGACTCGCTCTGTGAAGGCCTTGAGCCGTTCATCGGCCTTTTTGAGAAAGGCAGCATCCCCTGCGCCGATGCCTTCATCCAAGAGCAGGATATCCGGAGATACGGCGGTGGAGACGGCAAAG
The DNA here is from genome assembly GCA_027078745.1 of Chromatiaceae bacterium. Lineage (GTDB taxonomy): Bacteria > Pseudomonadota > Gammaproteobacteria > Chromatiales > Chromatiaceae > JALWWO01. Next base: position 24,138 of record JALWWO010000008.1, on the reverse strand, counting down.
GCTAGGCGCATCCGCATTCCGTCAGAATAGGTGTGCACCGGCAGATCTAGGAATTCCCCCAGCTCCGTGAACTCGGCGATCTCTTCGAGCTGGGCGCGCACCTGTTTCTTCGTAAGCCCCAGATACAGACCGCGCCGAATGATGTTTTCGTAGCCGGTGCTCTCCGGGTCCATGCCCAGATCCTTGCTGAGCAGGGGCACCGCATGACCCTGAATGGACACCCGCCCGCGGTTCGGTTCATAGATCCCCGCCATGACCCGAAGCAAGGTGCTCTTTCCCGCCCCGTTGTGGCCGATGAGCCCCACCCGATCCCCGTCCTTCAGGTGTAAGCTCAGATCCCGCAGCGCTTCTACTACCGTCCCATTGCGATTGCCAGGGGCTCGGCGGATCGCACCTCCGATAGCCGCATCCAAGAGTTGGGTTTTGAGTGATCGACCGCGGGCCGTGTAGACGGGAAAGGAAACGGAAATCCGGTCGAGCTGGATGGATGCCATGGATCGATCACCTCAAGCCCAGTAGGGAATTCGCCACCGGTAGCGGGCATAGGCTGCCAGGGTGAGCACCCAACCCAGCAAGGTGATGAGGAGCACGGCAACCCAATGATCCCAGCCCGGCACGGCACCTAAGAGGGGTTCCCGGAGGATCTCTACGAAATGATAGAAGGGATTGTATTCCAGGATCAGGGCGCGTTCGGGCAACATCTGGGGCCGCCAGATGATGGGCGTGATGAAGAACATCACTTGCACCACGCTGTTGACGATCAGGGGAAAATCTCGGAAGCGCACGCCGATGAGCCCGAACAGCAAACCCAGCCAAAGGCCGTTGATCAATAGCAGCACCAGGGCAGGCAGCACCCAGAGCACCGCCCAGCCCGGGGACACCCCGAACCAAAGGGCGATGAACACATAGATCCAGATATTATGGGCGAAGGTGATGAGATTGGACCAAAGGCTGCGATACACATAGACAGAGATGGGCGCCGTAATCTGGCGGATCATGGGTTCCGCCACGATAAAGGCGCGGGTACCGTCCAGGATCAAGTTGGCAATCAATCCCCAGACCACGAAGCCGGAGGCGATATAGGGCAGATATTCCTGTAGATCCTGCTGGAAGATCTTCCCGTACAACAGACCCAGGGCGGAAACCATCACCCCCATGGATAGGGTGATCCAGAAGGGCCCCAGCACGGAGCGCCGGTATTTCTGGCGGATGTGATCCAAGCCAATGGTGCCCCAGAGCTGCCGCCGGCACCAGCCCGCCAGAATGTCTTCCCAGGCTCGGACCAGCTGGGCACGAAACTTGGCCGCGCCCCCGATGCCTTGTTTTCCTGCGTTCAATGGGCCTTCCCCCAGCACACCTGATTCCGACCCCGCCGCTTCGCTTCGTACAGATAAGCATCTGCAGTGTCGAAGAAATCCCTCAGTGGCTCCTGGTGAACGGCGGGGGGAATTTCCGTGGTACCGCCGATGCTGATGGTTACCCAGGGGCTGACGGGAGAGCGGCTGTGAGGAATTCGCAGGGCTTCCACGGCCTGGCAGATGGATTGGGCGAGCTGGGTGGCAGCGGGCGCCTCCATTTCCGGCAGCAGGAGCACGAACTCTTCGCCCCCATAGCGCGCCACGAAATCGCTTGCACGGTGCAGGGATTTCTGCAAAGTTTGGGCGATGGTTCGCAACACCTGATCCCCCTCCGCATGGCCGTAATGGTCGTTATATGCTTTGAAGTGATCCACATCGACCACGGCGAGGGAAAGAGGGCTCTGCTGACGCTGGCAACGTCGCCATTCCTTAGTAAGGACTTGGGTAAAGTGGCGGCGGTTGGGAATCTCTGTCAACCCATCGATTCGTGCCAATTCCTCCAACAGACGACGCTGATGGATCAATTTCAGCTGATTGCGCACCCGAGCTTGCACGATCGCCGGGCGAAACGGTTTGGAAATATAGTCGGCCGCTCCCAGGGCTAAGCCCTTCTCCTCATCTCTGGGATCATCTAAGGAGGTGATAAAGATCACCGGAATTTCCCGCGTCTGACTGTCCTCTTTCAAAATGCGAATCACTTCATAACCATCCATGTCCGGCATCAGGATATCCAGTAGGATGAGATCGGGTTTCCGCCGCTGAATCAGCGAAAAGGCCTGTTTAGCGTTTTTGGCGAGCAAGATGCGGGATTCTCCCCGCAGTAATTCGGTGAGCAGCGTTCGATTTAAGGTTTCGTCATCTACGATCAGGACGGTGAATTCCGACATGCCCTAGGACCTTCCTGAATGCGGGCACCAAGAGTGATCGCGAATTCTAAAGCCCTTTCATATTCCATGTCTTCGATCCAAGCTCGCAACTGAATCAAGGATTCCCGCGCTTCTGGAAGGGGCCAATGGGCTTCTAATTCCTGCACAAGGGATAGGCTCTCCGCATCCTGTTTTCGCAATAAATCGATCAGCAAATCCAGTAGGCTTGCCGGATCGATCAGGGCGGGTTCTCGGAGCTGGGCTGAAGTACAACAGGGAAGCCAGCGCAGCAGCAGGGCGCGCAAGGCTTCCGGGTCGATGGGTTTGACCAGATGATCGTTCATGCCTGCCGCCAGGCTCTGGGCTCGATCTTCCGCTAGAGCGTGGGCGCTGAGGGCGATGATGGGTAGCCGTTCATAAGCGGGGTTCTGACGCAACTGACGGGTTGCGCTCAGCCCATCCAATCCAGGCATCTGAATATCCATGAGCACCAAATCAAAGGGTTCCTGTTCCAAACGCTCGATGGCCTCATAGCCGTTGTTCGCGGTCTTCACTTGCACACCCAGTTGTTTCAGAAGGGCGCTGGCTACTTCTCGGTTGATGGCGATGTCGTCCACCACGAGCACCCGCGCTTTTCGGAAACAATTCTGATCCTCTTCTCGTACCTGCAGATCGGTTTGCGCCGATTCCTCGTCTTCTTCCGCAGCGAGGGAGAATTGAATTTCGAAGCCGAAGAGACTGCCCTTGCCTGGAGCGCTGTCGATCCAGATTTTACCTCCCATCAACTCGACCAATTGCTTGCAGATGGCGAGGCCCAACCCCGTACCCCCATACCTGCGGGTTATGCTGTCGTCCACCTGGGTGAATGGGGAAAACAGATCTTTTTGCCGTTCCTTAGGAATACCGATGCCTGTATCTCGCACGAGAAAGCGCAACAACACCTGACCTTCCGGAATCTGCGGAGGCTTCTTCAGGACAATAATGCGCACCTGTACTCGCCCATGATCCGTGAACTTGATGGCATTATCGATCAAGTTGATCAGGATCTGATTCAGGCGTTTGGGATCGCCTAGGAGGAATTTTGGCAATTGGGGATCGGTTTCGATCCGAAGGGAAATGCCCTTTTCCTTTGCCTTAACTTCCGTGATACTGCGAACCTCTGTTAATACTTGATCCAAGGAGAACCGGATTCTTTCCAAGGACAACCGGTAGGAATCGAGTTTGGCATAGTCCAGCACATCATTGACCTGATGCAACAGGGCGTCGGCGGCGACGAGGATCTTGTGCAGGTAATCCTTCTGTCGGGAGGTTAAATCCGTTTTCAGCAGCACATGGCTCAACCCCATGATGGCGTTGATGGGGGTGCGGATCTCGTGGCTCATGCGGGCGAGGAAATCGGATTTCGCTCGGCTCGCCCGCTGGGCCTCTTCCGTGGCTTGATGCAAGGCGCGGGTGCGTTCTTCCACCCGCTCTTCTAAATGCTGATGGTATTCTTCTAACTCTCGGGTGCGGGCCTGCACCGTGTCCACCAGCTGGTTAAACCCCCGCCCCAAGCTGGCGATTTCATCTTCCCCTTCTGTGATAGCACGTTCTTGGAGGGTCGGATCCGCCTGCAAGCGCATCATGAGTTGGTGCAGTGCTTCCAAGGGCTGGATGAGCCTGCGCAAAAAGCGCACGGACAGATACCAGGCGAGTGCCAGGAAACTGAGGAGCATCACAGCCGTTTTGAGCAAAATCTGCCTCAGGGCTTGTTTCAGCTCTTCTAGAGAGGCGATGATTTCCACCCAAGCAATCGGTACGCCCGAGTCTTCCACCGGTTCCCACACAGCGATGCTGTCCTCCCCATAGCGATATCCTCGCATGTGCTCCCTCTTGGGGATCTCCGAAAAAGGGATTTCTTGGACACCAGCACGTCGGTATTCCGCAAACAAAGAACCGTCTGACAGCCGGATTCTCGCCCCTAGGATCGAAGGGTTGATGGAAAGGGAGGATAAGATCCGTCTTCCTTCTTCGGGATCGAAGAACGACAAAGCCGCGTGGCTATTTCTGGCCAGGAGCTGAGCTTGGGTAGAAAGGGACTCTCTCCAGTCCTGACGCAGCAGTTGTTTTTGCTGGTAGCTGGCAAAGAGAAGGATGAGCACGGCGGAGAGGACGAGGGCACTGAGCAGCCTTGTGATCAAGCGGTCGCGGATGCTCTTGGGATGTAAGAAATTGTGCAACCACTTGTAGGGCAGGGGAATCCACTTCATAGCTTTTCTCGGATTGCGAACCTCAATGACTGCGCGGGACATCGGTACAGGATCGCTGCTGCTCCCCTTGGGAGGTTTTTGGGCAGCGCGATCAGCGGTGCTTTCACCGATTCCCCCTGAAGAGCGATACAGGGAATGGCAGTAGATGTGCCCTTATGGGTCTTCGTAAACCCGATGTCTTCTATAGGGTAACATCGCCGCCGAAGGAACAGCGGGGTGCAGGTGGGTGCCTGTTTACAATTGAGAGAATAGCTTTTGGGGAAAGTGCTTGAAGGAATTCTTCCGTGCCATTGGGAGCAGGTGAACTCAGGGGCTATTCGCGGATAGCCTGGCGATGCAGATTTGAAGCGATTGGGGTAGGTTCGTTTTGTCGGAACAGAAAATCTGATCCCGGGGATTTCCAAACGCCCTGCCCGGGATAGCATCAGGTTTGCCGCCTGAAATGAGTGCGATGGCGAAGAAACCATGAAATCGACTTTGAGTCCCGTATGAGTGGCATCCTATGCAACTGATTGCCCTTTCTCCCTGGGATCTGAGCCTCGCCGCCTTGCTCGTGCTTTTGCTGGCTCTCCTGTCTTGGGCCTTGCGGTTGGGGGTGGAAAAGCGGGTGCTGATCGCTGCCCTGCGCAGCATTCTGCAACTCAGCCTCATCGGTTTTTTACTGGAGGCCCTGTTCCGGCAGACCCATTTCCTCTGGATCGGACTCATGGTCTCAGTCATGGTTTCGGTGGCGGGCTGGGAGGTGCGCGCTCGGCAACAGCGGGCCTATCTGGGGTTCTGGGGCTATGGCATCGGTACCTTTTCCCTGTTCCTCTCTTCCTTCAGCGTGCTGCTCCTCAGCCTGAACCTCATCATCGGCGTGCAACCCTGGTATCGACCCCAGTATTTGATTCCCCTCTTGGGCATGCTGCTGGGCAACACCATGAACGGTATCGCCATCACCCTGGACCAGCTCACCCGACAGGCTTGGGAGGGACGGGGCCGCATTGAAGCGCGCCTGCTGCTGGGGGATTCCTGGAAGTTGGCTATCGCGGAGATGCAGCGGGATGCTCTGCGATCTGGACTGATTCCCATCGTGAATGCCATGGCTGCGGCCGGATTAGTCAGTTTGCCGGGCATGATGACCGGTCAGATCCTCGCGGGCAGCCCTCCCCTGGAGGCAGCCAAGTATCAGTTGCTAATCATGTTCTTGATCTCCGCCGCCACCGGACTGGGGAGCATGCTCGCAGTCTGGCTGGGTGCTCGGCGGCTCTTCGATGAACGGCAGCGCTTGCGGTTGGACCGTCTGCATCCCCGCCGATAGACATGTTTCGAAACCCTTCTCGAATAAGAGAGGGATTTGCTCCGGTGGCAGGGGTGGGCTGAACAAATAGCCCTGTCCCTTTCGGCAGTCGATGGCTTGGAGAAATCGAAGCTGTTCGCAGGTTTCGACACCTTCGGCAACGACCTCTAATCCAAAGCTATGGGCCATAGCAAGGATCGCCTTGACCAAAGCCGCATCGTTCCGATCCTCAGGAAGATCCTGCACGAAGGAACGATCGATCTTCAAGATATCGACGGGAAAACGCTTGAGATAGCTGAGGGAAGAATAGCCGGTGCCGAAATCGTCCACCGCGAAGCGGATACCTAAATCCTTGAGGGTGTGAATCCAGCTCAGGGAAGCGGCGTTTTTGTCGAGTACTAGACTTTCCGTGATTTCCAATACCAGATGTTTGGGAGAGAACTGGTGTGTTCTCAGTAGGTCTGCAATATAGGTGGGCGTCAATCCCAGGGCTAACTGACGAGTGGATAGATTGACATTGATATGAAGATCTAACCCTGCCTCCTGCCAGTGTTCCGCTTGGGTACAGGCGTGTTCCAGCACCCAGGCCCCGATGGGACCGATCAACCCGATCTCTTCCGCTAGGGGAATGAAGCGGTTCGGCGAGATCAAACCGCGCGTTGGATGATGCCAGCGCAGGAGTACTTCCACACCGGTCATCCGTCCGGTTTTGAAATCTACGATGGGTTGGTAATAGAGAAACAGCTGTTCCCGTTCCAGGGCGAGGCGCAGATCCTGTTCTAAAGCGGCCCGATCCCGCATCTGCTGATTCATGGAATCCGTGAAAAACTGATAATTGTTTCGGCCCGCACTCTTGGCCCGATACATCGCCATGTCCGCATTGCGCAACAGGGTGTCCCCATCCTGGCCATCGGTGGGAAACAGGGTGATGCCGATGCTGGCTCCGATATAGCCCTCGCGTCCGTCGAGATCGAAAGGAACCTGCAGGGCCGCGATGATCTTCTTGGCCGTCTTGGCGGCGATGCTCGCCTTTTTGATGTCATCGAGGAGGACGACGAATTCATCCCCCCCGAATCGGGCCACGGTATCGCTTTCCCGCACACAGCTGCGCAATCGTTTGGCGACCTGCTGGAGCAAGTTATCCCCGACCACATGGCCCAGGGTGTCATTGATGCTTTTGAAATGGTCCAAATCGATGAACAGCAGGGCGACGAGCCAGTTCTCTCGGCGGGCACTGCGCAAACTGTGGGCCAAACGGTCGGCAAACAGAGAGCGATTGGGCAATCCGGTGAGGGCGTCGAAGTTGGCCTGCCGCTGGATCTGGGCTTCATCCTGCTTGCGGCGGGTGATGTCTGAAAAGATGGCCACGTATTCCTGATGGGGATGGTCTGGACCATGAATCGCAGCGATGGACAGCCATTCGGGGTAAACGCTGCCGTCCTTGCGCCGGTTCCAAATCTCCCCACTCCAGGCCCCGCGCTTTTTCAGGCTCTCCCACATCTTTTGATAGAACGCTCGGTCATGACGACCCGAGCTGAGGATGCTGGGCTTGCGGCCGATGACCTCCTCCGGCTCGTATCCAGTGATGCGGGTGAAAGCAGGGTTCACGGTGACGATGCGGTTTTTTTCATCCGTCACCATGATTCCTTCGTTGGTGGTCTCGAAGACGGTGGCATTCATGCGGAGCTGGTCTTCTGCCCGCTTGCGGGCAGTGATGTCTTCCTTGACCGCGATGAAGTGGGTGATTTTGCCTGATTCATCTCGTACCGGTGAGATAGAGGCAGATTCCCAATAGATTTTCCCGTCCTTGCGCCGGTTGTGAAACTGGCCCCGCCAGGTGCGGCCGGATTTGATCGTATCCCAGAGTTCCTTGTACTCCTCGGGAGACTTATCCCCCGATTTCAGGATTCTGGGATTCTGGCCGATGACTTCAGCAGCTTTGTATCCCGTGGTTTCCTCAAATCTCGGGTTCACATATTCGATGTTGCCCTCGCAGTCCGTGATGATCACTGTGGCTGGGCTCTGCTCCAGCGCACGATAGAGTTTGCGCAGTTCCAGTTCAAAATGCTTGCTCTCAGAGATATCTACCCGCACGCAGATCAGTTCTCTATCGGGAGTGCAGGTGTCGCTGGCCAGATACCAACGACCATTGGGTAACTCTTCTTGATAGAACCGATCCTTTCGGCAAGGGAGCCGTCCTTTGAAGGGGGGGATGGGCCGGTTCTTCAGATCCCAAAGGGTGATTTCTTGGGCTGCCTGGCATTCCAGAATGTCAGAAATATGAGGACGGCTGGAGAGAATCGTCCGCAACCAGGGATAGAAAGTCGCATATTGTCGATTGTGCAAGATCAGGTGGCCATCTGCACCGAAGAGGGCGAAGGCTTCGGAAAGGTTTTCCACCGCATTGTGCAACTGATCATGGGCCTTTTTCAGCGCCTGTTGTGCCTGATAGATCTTGCGCAAGGCTAGCCCTAAACCCACCAGCAACAGCAAGGCGACGATTAACAGAAGAGCGTTGAAATAACGGGCGATGCGGCTTTGGGCTTCGTGGCGTTTGGAGTAGTCTCGGTAGAGCTGGGCAAAATGGGTATCCGTGGGAATGGTGGCGTAGCGCGCTCGCAGCCCATCTAAGCGTTCCATCAAGCGCAAGTTCGCGCGCATGTGGGAGAGGAGATGGTCTAAAGCTTCGCGCTCTTCTGGCAAATATGCTGAGGCGGCCAGCGCGTCCATGTCCTGGAGCAGGCGCTGGCGAGCCAGATCACTGGGTAGAAGATTGTATCGGTAGAGCGCGTTCAGCAAGGGTGCGATGCGCTGGCCTAGCTGAGGGTGCGTCTCAGAGAGGGTTTGGGCAGCGGCAGGCAGATAATGCAGTTGATTGCGGATCAAAGCTGTGGTGGATTTCAACCGCTCGATCAACGTGAATTTATCCGAGAGCGCTTGACGATAGGCTTCGATCTCTTGATGCAACGTACTGGATGCTGCCTCTCCCGCCTCCAATTCTGCGAGTTGTTGCAGCAGATCCCGAATGCGTCGGATATAAGTGACAAAGGGATCGTATTGCACCAGTTGAAAAGCGGTCATCTGAAAGGTGTTTCGATCTAACTGCGCTTCCGTCTGCTGAAGCTGCAACAGAAGATCTAGGCGATGTGTGTGCTGGGCGAGATCCAAGCGGCGCGTCTGCAAGAAAACGAGAATGAGTACCGCTGTGACGATGAGAAGTGCGTATTGAATTAGGCCAAAGCGATGGATATTCACGGTCGCAGCAGGGGATGGGTACCCATGAGACTCTGCAGAAAGGCGATGATCGGGGGGATATGGGCATCTGGAATTTCCCGTCCCAGCTGATAGCGCGCCATGAGACGAATGGCTTCTTCCAGGGTCTTTGCGGAGGCATCGTGAAAATAGGGCGCTGTGCGAACGGCAAGGCGCAGACTCGGCACTTTGAAAAAGTGCCGGTCTTCCGGTCGACCGGTCACATTGAACCGGCCCAGATCGCTCCGGGTGATGGGCGTGCCTCGGTCAGCGAAGTAATCTCCCATGGCACCCATCTCCTGATAGAGATTGCCTCCCACGTTAGCCCCCTGATGGCAGGCGATGCAGCCGTAGGATTGGAAGAGTTCATAGCCTTGGAGGGCTTGCGGGCTGAGGGCGGTTTTGTCGCCCCGCAACCAACGATCGAAAGGAGCATTCCAGGTCAACAGGGATCGTTCAAAGGCGGCGATGGCATCCCGCACATTGGCTGCGGTGATCCCATCTGGATAGAGCGCTCGGAAGGCTTGTTGATAGGTTGCATCAGCCCGAAGCCGACGAAGCACTTCCGGCCAGCTCATAGCCATCTCTACGGGGTTTTGCAAGGGACCGTCGATCTGTTCTTCCAAGCTGGAAGCCCGGCCATCCCAGAATTGGGCGAGATTCAAACTGCTGTTGTACACGGTAGGGGCGTTGACGGAACCCAAGGCCCCGCCGACCCCTTTGGAAAAAGGGCGGGGATCATGCCCGCCTTCCGCCAATCGGTGGCAGCGCTCGCAACTAATGGTTCCATCTTGAGAGAGCTGGGGATCTTGGAATAACCGCTTGCCCAGGGCGATCTTTCTGGGGTCCTCTGCAGGGGGCGCGGGGATGGGTGAGATGGGTTCCTTGCGTGGGAAGTCGCCAAAAACCGGATGAACACCGCCCAGGAATAGGAGCGAGAGAAAAACAGGACGCCAAAACATAGAAATAGCGGTGCAGCTGAAGAGAAAGGCAAGAATTTATTCTAGCATGGGTTCCTGAAGACTCTGCGTTTCCCCGTGTTTTGACTTTCCTTTAGGGGAAATTTCTAGTATAGTGGAAAATATTATCTAGATTAAGGGATCGGCGCTGCTGCGCAAGAACAGTGCATTTGAACCTCCTCATCCGCGCCGACCGGGCATTCGCCCCCTACCCTATTCCCCAGCTTTTCCGCCCCGAACCCTCGGGATGGGATCGACCGCCTGCCGATTCGTGCATTGATGGGCAGGCTGTTTTCTCCTTTCTCCAATGCACAGCACTGATCGAGATTCGCATTCATGAACATTTACGTAGGCAACCTGGCGTACAGCGTTACCGAAGAGGAACTCCGAGAAGCCTTTGCCGCCTTTGGCGCCATTTCCAGCGTCAGCCTGATCACTGACAAGTTTTCCGGCCAGTCGAAGGGATTCGGCTTTGTGGAGATGCCCAATAACTCGGAGGCCGACGCCGCCATCAAGGCGTTGAACGACACCTCCTTGAAGGGCCGCAACATCAGGGTGAACCAAGCCAAGCCTCGGGGGGAACGCCCATCCCGTGGAGGTCGCCGCTTCTGAGCGCTTAGCCAGCGGCTGAGCAAGGGGTCGGATGCTGAGGCATCCGGCCCTTTTTTATGCCCGCTGCCCTAGCGGTATTGGCGCAGATACCACCATTCAAACCCCCGCTTCATCCAGTGGAAGGCGGGGGAAGCGGGTAGCACCAGATTGCGCTTCTCCGTGCGGGCCACCAACATGCCCCGATCGTTAGCATCCACGATGCAAATCAGTTCCGCACGGAAGGTTTTCTCCGGCGGTTTTCCCTGCAATTCTGCCAGCAGATTCTTAGCAGCGGCTTCCGCCTGTAGATCCGCCATATGGGCTTGTTTGGGCATCCAGTCGGGCCCAGGGAAACTGCCGGAATCCCCGGCCACATAAACCCGCTCGAACCCGGGCACCCTGCAATGGGCATCCGCCTGGATCAGCCCCCCGGGAGAACGGGGCAATGGGGTCTGATCGAACCAAGGGTTGCCGGTCATGCCGGGCATGAACAGGATGAGATCCGCATCGAACGCACCGCCCTCCATGAATACCTGGGTATCGCTGAACCCCTTCAGCTTCTGTCCCAGATGGGTTTGGATGCGGCGTTTCTCCATCTCCCGCAGTAGACCGCTCACCGCCTTGGGGCCCAGGCGGTTGCCCGGCTTGGGGGCAGGGGTGAAAAAGTGCAGCTGAAAGCGATCTCGGCGGCCTTCCTTGCGCAACTGCTGATCGATGCCGAAGAGGAACTCGAACATGGGCCCCCCGCGCATGGCCTGGGGTTCCTTGGGATTGCTGGCAAAGCCGATGGCGATGCTACCCCCTTCCATCTCCTGCAACCGGTCTCGAATGCGCTCGGCGGCCGCGATGCCCTCGCAGGGGGTGATCGCCTGTTCGATGCCGGGCAGCTTCTTGAGGAACCGCCCGCCGGAAGCGATGATCAAGCCGTCATTCTCCAAAGTGCCCGCAGAGGTCTCCAGGGTGCGGCCATCGGCGCTCAAACCGGTCGCTTCCCCGGCCAGATGTTTCACTCCCATGCGCTGGAAGAAGTTTTCCAGGGGAATCCGCAGATCCGCCCCCGTGCGCAGGCCGGAGGGAATCCAGATCAAACCGGGTAGATAGAGAAACTCCGGCTTGGGGCTGATGAGAGTGATTTCCGCCTGGGCATCCTGTTTTCTCAGGGTTCGGACGGCAGTGAGGGCGGCAAATCCTGAGCCGATGATCGTAATTCGAGGCATAATTTCATTCGCTCTCTTTGGCAGAAAAATTCGGGTTTGCTGAATTCGGGAGATAAGCCCTGAAATCCCCCGCACAAGCTTTGTATCCTGTATCAATCTCCCTCACTTTGTGAATGATGATTCCCCTGCTCCCCCGCCTGTTCGCCTATTGTCTGCCCTTGCTCTTCAGCTTTTCAGGCTGTGGTTTTCATCTGCGGGGGGTGGTAGAGATTCCACCCGACCTGAATCCCCTGTACATCCAAGCGAAGCCGGGTTCCCGAGTGCGATCCGCCCTACTGGATCGCCTGCAAGGATCTCAGGTGCGCCCCGCAAAATCCGCGGAAGCTGCGCGGGTCATCGTGCGGATCTTGCAGGAATCCAAGGCTTCTCGGGTGACCGCCGTGGATGAGAACAACAAGGTCGTGGCCAGCGAGCTGTTCCTTCACCTGCGCTTCGATGCCACCGATGGGCAGGGAAAAACCTTGGTGCCGGTGCAATCCTTGCAGCTCTCCCGCACCTATGAAAATCCCGACGTGCAAGTGCTCGGTAAGGAGCAAGAGGCGAATCTGATCTATGAGGATCTCGCCCAAGAAGGAGCGGAGCGAATTCTCTATCGCCTGCGGGCGGCCCTGCTGTAACCATGCCCATCTCCCTCAAAGCGCTGTCCAGCCAGCTTCGGAAAGGGCTGGCCCCTGTCTATCTCTTAGGCGGCGATGAGCCCCTGCAGTTGGAAGAAGGGGCGGAGCAGGTGCGGGCAGCGGCACGACGGGCAGGTTTTGAGGAACGGGAATGGCTCGATGCGGAAGACCCTTCGGTTTGGGCGGAACTGACCGCAGCCCGCCAATCCCTCGGCCTGTTCTCTCGTAAAAAGCGGATCGAACTGCGCCTGTGGTCGGAAAAGATCGGTCGGGAAGGCAGCGATGCCTTGCAAGCCTATTGCAAGCAGCCGCCGGAGGAAGCCCTATTGCTGATCGTCGCCCAGCTGACGCCCAAGGCGTGCAAGGCGAGCTGGGTGCAGGCCATCGAGCGAACGGGCGTTTTTGTGCGGGTTTATTCCCTACAGGGTCGCCAGCTCTTGGAATGGATTCAAGAGCGCTTGCAGTCTCGGGGCTTGGTGCCAGGTCCCGGGGTGGTGGAACGGTTGGCTGCCCAGGTCGAGGGCAATTTGGTAGCCGCTGCCCAGGAAATCGACCTGCTCGCCCTGTTGCACGGGCCTGGCATCCTGGAGGAATCCGCTCTGTTGGAAAGCCTGGAGGATCAGGCGCGCTTCAGTCCCTTCTCCCTGGCGGAGGCTGCTTTAGCGGGGGACCGCCTCCGCACCCAACGGATTCTGCGCCGGCTCGCCTCGGAAGCGGTCCCTGCGCCCTTGGTGCTCTGGCACCTGACTCAGGCAATCCGCTTGTTGAGCCAGGGGGCTTGGGTCGCTCGACAAGGGGGAGATCCCGCCCTAGCATCCTTCTTCCAGCGGGAGCGGATTTGGGAATCCCGCCGCAGATTGTTGACCGCTGCCCTGGGACGGTTTCCACCGGCAGGCTGGCAGGATCTGCTACTATTTTGCGCTTTGGTAGATCGTCAGATCAAAGGCTTAGCCCCAGGAGATCCTTGGCTCAGCCTGGCGCGGATTGCCGACCGTCTGGCGAGCGGTGAAGGTTGAACGATTGGGTAGCATCTATGTCAGCGATTCAGGATGTGGCCGCCTACATGCGGCAGGTAGGAGAACAGGCGCGCGCGGCCGCGCGGGTGTTGGCTCAGGCGGATACCGAGACCAAGAACCGGGCTTTGCTGTCCATCGCGGAAGCCCTTCAGGAGGATCGGGAAGCCCTGATGGCAGAAAACCGGAAGGATCTCCGCTTGGGGGTGGAAAAGGGCTTGAACGCAGCCTTGTTGGACCGTTTGGAGCTGACGCCGGCGCGCTGCGATGCCATGATCGAGGGGTTGCAGCAGATCGCCGCTCTGCCGGACCCGGTGGGAGAAATCGCAGATCTCAAGTTTCGACCCTCGGGCATTCAGGTGGGCCGCATGCGGGTTCCCCTGGGGGTGATCGGGATCATCTACGAATCTCGGCCCAATGTGACCGCCGACGCGGCGGCCCTGTGCCTGAAATCCGGCAACGCCACCCTGCTGCGGGGCGGCTCCGAAGCCTTTCATTCTAATCAGGCCATCGCGCGCTGCATCCATCGGGGACTTGCCCAGGCGGGCTTGCCGGAAACGGGGGTGCAGGTGATCGCTACCACAGATCGGGCGGCAGTGGGTGCCCTGATCAGCATGCCGGAATTCGTGGATGTGATCATCCCCCGCGGGGGGCGGGGCCTGATCGAGCGGATCAGCCGAGAAGCGCGGGTGCCGGTCATCAAACATCTGGATGGCATCTGCCATGTGTACATCGACGACCAGGCAGACCCCGAAAAGGCGTTCGCCATCGCCCTGAATGCCAAGACCCAGCGCTATGGCACCTGCAACACCATGGAAACCCTGCTGATCGCGGAGGGCATCGCCGAGGCCCTATTGCCTCGGCTGGGGGCTGCCTTTCAGGAAAAGGGGGTGGAGCTGCGGGGGTGCCCGAAAACCCAGGCTTTGCTGCCGGATGCCTTGCCCGCTTCCGAAGAAGATTGGGATACGGAATATCTCGCCCCCATCCTTTCTATTCGCGTGGTGCCTGGGTTGCAGGCAGCTATGGATCACATCGCTCAGCACGGTTCCCAGCACACGGATGCCATTGTCACAGAAAACTATTCTCGGGCACGGCGCTTCCTGCGGGAGGTGGACAGTAGTTCGGTGATGGTCAATGCCTCCACCCGCTTCGCCGATGGCTTTGAGTACGGGTTAGGCGCAGAGATCGGCATCAGCACGGACAAATTCCATGCCCGAGGGCCTGTAGGCTTGGAAGGGCTCACCTCCGTGAAGTTCGTGGTCCTGGGCAACGGGGAGATCCGCACCTAAATTACCCGTGATCGGCCTTTTTGGGGGCACCTTTGACCCCGTTCATTTCGGCCATCTGCGGCCGGCGCTGGAGGTATTGCAGGGGCTGCCCCTGGACCAGGTGCGCTTCATGCCCCTGCATCAACCTGTGCATCGGGCGGAACCCCAAGCGCCCGCTGCGCTGCGCCTCGCCATGCTGCGAGCGGCCATCGCAGGGCAAGCGGGTTTTCAGGTGGATGAGCGGGAGTTGGAGCGGCGGGGAAATTCCTACACCTATGACAGCCTCTGTTCCCTGCGGGCGGAGCTGGGTGAGCAGGTGCCGATCTGCCTGTTGCTCGGGGCAGATACCTTCCGGGGTTTTCTCGCCTGGCATCGTCCGGCGGAGATCCTCCAGCTCGCCCATCTGGTGGTGATGGATCGCCCGGGCACGGCGGCCTTGCCCGAAGCGCTGGACCGCTGGGCAGCTCCCCATCGATGCGACCATCAGGAAAGCTTGCGGGAAGCGCCAGCGGGGCGGATTCTTTTCTGGAATGTAACCCCTTTGGCCATCTCTTCCACCCAGATCCGCCGCTGGGTTGCCCGGGGAGGCAGCCCCAGATTCCTCGTACCGGACGCAGTGGCGGCACTCATCGAACGCGAGAGACTGTATCGACATGATGGAAACTGAAGCCTTGAAACGATTTGTCCTAGATCTGTTGGACGACATGAAAGCGCAAGAGATCGTGCTCTTGGATGTACGGGACAAGACCGACATCACGGACTACATGATCCTCGCTTCCGGCACCTCGGATCGTCATGTGAAAGCGATGGCAGAAACCCTAGCCTTTCAGGCCAAGGAACAGGGGGAGCCGCCCTTGGGCTGTGAGGGGTTGCAGGAAGGGGAATGGGCCTTAGTAGATCTCAACACGGTGGTCGTGCATCTCATGCTCCCCAAGGTGCGGGCCTTCTACAATCTGGAAGGGCTCTGGTCAACGCCTGCCTCTGCAGCCGCGTCCGCTTAGGAAATAATGCCCCCCCTCCCCCGCATCTCGATCATCGCTGCTTTGGATGAACGGGGCGTGATCGGCCGAAACAACCGCCTCCCCTGGCATCTTCCCGCCGATCTCGCCCATTTCCGGCGGCTGACCCTGGGGCACAGCCTCATCATGGGCCGCCGTACCTGGGAATCCCTGCCCGGGCTGCTGCCGGAGCGCAAGCATATCGTCTTGAGCCGCAATCCAGATTATCGGGCGGAAGGGGCTGTGGTCATCCCCTCTCCTCAGGCTGCTTTGGAACGAGTGCGCGGGGAAGAAGAAGTCTTTGTCATCGGCGGCGCCCAGGTCTTTCAAACCCTGCTCCCCCGAGCGGATCGCCTCTATCTCAGCTTCGTGGGCACGCGGATTGCGGATGGAGATGCGTTCTTCCCCCCCTTCCAGCCCGAAGATTGGCGATTGATCCATCGGGAAGAACGGCCAAAGGATAAGAAGAACCCGTTCCCCCTGATCTTCGTCACCCTAGATCGTCGTTAGGCGCGATCCGTACAGCTCAGGGAAAGGGGGGTCAACGGCTTGCGCTTCCGCACCCGTACGGCGGTGAGCTGCCGTCCCCAGACGCAGCCGCTATCCAAACACCACACATTTTCCCCGGCATAGTAGCCCAGGGTGGACCAATGGCCGAAGAGGATGCGTTGGTTTCGGGTGAGGCGATGCGGCACCTGAAACCAGGGCACATGGCCCGGTTTCTGAGAGCCCAGAGGTCCTTTTTCCTTGAGGGCCAAGGTGCCATCCGGCGCACAGTAACGCAGTCGGGTAAAACAGTTGGTGATGAAGCGCAAGCGGTCCACCCCCCGGAGGTCGGGCGACCATTTCGCCGGCGCATTGCCATAGAGATGCCGTAAAAATGTCTGGCTTTCCGGTCCTCGCAACTGGTTTTCTACCTCTTTTGCACAGGCAAGGGTCTGGAGCAGATCCCATTGGGGGGGCAAGCCTGCGTGAAGCAGGAGAAAATCCCGCTTGGGGTCATAGTGCACCAGGGGACGGCAGCGCAGCCAGTACAGCAGTTCCTCCCGATCCGGCGCATGGAGCACGGGACCGAGATTGCTCTTCTCCGCCTGTCTCAGATTGCCCGCTGCCAGGGCCAACAGGTGCAGATCGTGATTGCCCAGCACCGTGATGGCCCGATCCCCCAGCTCCATCACAAATCGCAGTGTCTCCAGGGATTGGGGCCCCCGATTGACCAGATCCCCCACGAACCAGAGCTGATCCCGATCGGGATCGAAGGGCAGCCGGTCGAGCAACCGGCGGAGTTCGGTGTAGCAGCCTTGGATATCGCCAATCGCATAGATCGCCATTTTTCTGAACGCGCTGAGAAGAATTGGGAAAAAGAATACAGCATCCCACGCTGGCCCGATCTTCGCAATCCGCAAGGCGGCCCTCTGGGGGCATCCTAGGAGCTTGGGCTTTTGAGAAAAACAGCGCCTCGACCGACAGCGCTACCCATCAGGGGATGGAGCCTCATTGGACGACCCTTCTTCTGTTGCCGTCCGTTCCCGTGAACCAGATCCCTGGCTCATCGGAATCCGAGTTCAGTTCAACCAACTCTGTACCATCATTTCTATATAGCCTAAGATCACCATGGCTGCTAATATTAGATCCTATCGACAGCACTATTTTTCCGTCTCCGTTCACAATCTTGATGTTAGCAGCTCGGATCTCTGGCAATACAGAACCCGAATCCTGTATCTTGGTCTGCAAAGATTTGATTTCTCGCTTTGCTGTTTTGGTCAGTGTGCTGATCTCGGATTGTAAACGGGCAACCCCCCGCTTTGCTGATTCGGCCGCCGCCCGTAGGCTTGCAAAGCGGCGATTTCCCGCCTCGCCGCTTCCGTCAATCTCCTGCCGACGAGGATTTGAACGGCCTTTTCCGTCTCTGCCGCGACATGCTCGCTGAATTCGCGCTTCCTCGATCTGAAATACGCCGCGAAATCCCGCTTGGTTTTCTTGACCCGCGATTGGAGTTCAGTCAGTTCATAGCGCGTATTCTCTAATTCATCACGAATGCCACTAATGCGCCCTTCTATGAAATAACCAAAATAGCTCCTAAGATTCCTATAACGGCTGTTATACCTAATACTATTCCTTTCCATATAAATATGGTTTCTTCTAATTTACGGAGCCTTTGTTCGATGGAATCCGACATAATGATCTCCTAGTTTTTTCAAAGTATTCAGCGAGATGGGGGAAGCAATGCCAGATTATCCAATCCCAGTGAGGGAATTTCTAGCAATCGGGAACACATTGCTAAGGGAAAAGCGCAGCGCGGCAATCCCTAGCCTAGGAGCACCGGTAAAGATCCGCAGGATGCCATTCGTTCCAAGCGCACCCCTCGGGGTATACTGGGCAATATGCTGTTCGATCCTTCTTCCCCCGCCATGCCATGATTGCCCGATCTGAACCCTCCGAAGAACACCAAAGCAAAGCGGGTTCAGTCCTCCAGCGTTCCCAGCGCCCGCGGGTCTGGGAATGGACCGGGAACTACACCCAGTCCATGGCCCAAGATCTCCGCCTCGGGCTGCAATATTGGCCTCTCTGGGGGCGCATCGGGTGGCAGGATGTGATGCTCCGCTATCGCCGCTCCCTGCTGGGTCCCTTCTGGCTCACCATCAGCATGGGGGTCATGGTGTTTTCCCTGGGCTTTATCTATGGGGATCTCTTCTCCATGGATGTGCCCCGCTATCTGCCCTTTCTCACCGCGGGCTTTCTGATCTGGGGCTTCATCACGGCCACCTTGAACGAAGGCTGCCAGGTGTTCATCGAGAGCGAGGGCATCATCCGACAATCGGATCTACCCCTCTCCCTGTTCCCCCTGCGGGCCACCTGGCGGAATCTCATCATCCTGTTCCACAACGCCTTGATCTATGGGATCGTAGTCCTGTGGTTTCCGGTGCCCCTGAACGGGTCGTTCTGGCTGTTGATCCCGGGCTTGCTGGTGCTGACCCTCAACGCCCTCTGGTGGATCACCCTGTTGGGGATGCTCTCCGCCCGCTTCCGGGATCTCCCCCAGATCGTCGCCAGCGTGCTGCAAGTGGCCTTCTTCGTCACCCCCATCATCTGGATGCCGGAATCCGCCCGCCATCGCCCGCTCATCGTGGATCTCAATCCCTTCTACCATCTCATCGAGATCCTACGCGCCCCCATGCTGGGCCAAATGCCCAGCGGCCTGAACTGGGCGGTGGCCCTGGCCATCACCGGGCTGGGCGGGGGGATCACTTTGTTGTTCTACCGGCGCTTTCACTGCCGCATCGCCTATTGGGTCTGAAGCATGGAAGGGGCAAGCATCGTTCTGAAAGATGTCTGGATCGAATATGTGATCTACGGACTCGCCAACCGCTCCCTGAAGAAAACCCTGTTCCGCTTTCTGTCCCGGGGTCGCATGGCGCAGGATGTGGCGGAGGAGCGCACCCGCGTGTTAGCCCTGAAGGGGATCGACTTGGAAATTCGGGATGGGGAACGGTTGGGCATCGTGGGCAGCAACGGCAGCGGCAAGACCACCCTGTTGCGCACTATTGCGGGGGTGCTCAAGCCCGTCCGGGGGCAGATTCGGCGAGTGGGCTACACGGCTTCCTTATTCGATGTGACCCTGGGCATGAATCCAGAAGCCAGCGGTTGGGATAACATCCTGCTGCGGGGGCTGTATCTGGGGCTTTCTCCCGAGCAGGCCCGGGCCCTTAGCCCGGAGATCGCCGCGTTCAGCGGCTTGACGCCGGAGCAGCTTTCCCGACCGGTGCGTACCTATTCCAGCGGGATGCAAGTGAAGCTGGCGTTCTCCATCTCCACCGCCGTGCGCCCGGATATCCTGCTGCTAGACGAATGGCTCGGGGCAGGGGATGCGGCGTTCCTGGAGAAAGCTCAGCAGCGCATGTTGGAGTTGGTGCAGCGCTCCCGCATTCTGGTCTTTGCCAGCCACTACGATTGGTTGCTCAGCAGTATCTGCAACCGAGCTATCTGCTTGGATCAAGGGCAGATCGTCGCCGATGGACCGGTGGCGGAAACCTTGGATTTCTATCATCGCCATTTTCAGTGAATCACCCTCAGGTTTCCGTGCTGCTGCCGGTGCGCGATGGTGCCCGCTTTCTTCCCCAAGCCCTGGAAAGCTTGCTGCAGCAAACGGGCGTGCGTCTGGAGATCCTCGCCATCGAGGACGGGAGCCGAGATGAAACGCCGGCGATCCTCGATGCCTTTGCCCGTCGCGCCCCCCAGCTGCGCATCCTGTCGGGAGCCGGCCGGGGCTTATCCCGCGCCCTGAACTTGGGACTGGCCCACGCGCGCGCACCGTACATCGCTCGGCTCGATGCGGACGACCTCGCCTTGCCCGGCCGATTGGCCGCCCAGCACGCTTTTCTAGAACGGCATCCAGAAGTCGCTGTGCTGGGCACCCAGGCCTTGCGCATCGATGCCCAAGGGCAGCTTCAGGGAAAGATTCGGGTGCCCTGTGGAAAAAAACGGGTGCGGGCAGCCTTGGCCCGGAGCTGCGCCCTCCTCCATCCCAGCGTCATGATGCGCCGAAGCGCTTTGTCAGCGGTGGGCGGCTATCGGCCTGCCCTGGATCGGGCGGAAGATTATGATCTTTGGTTGCGCCTGTCGGAGGTTGCGGAGATCGACAATCTCCCCCAGCCCTGGATCCTCTGCCGCCGCCACGCAGGGCAGGTTACCCAGCGCCATGCCTTGCTCCAAGCCCGCCGCAGTGCCCTCGCTCGGATCGCTCAGGACTTTCGGTTGCAGGGACGCGCAGATCCTTTGGAAACCCCCGATTGGCGACCCAGATTGCAAGCTGCGGATGCCCTGGATCCACTGCACGCTCTGACCGCCGCCGCCCTGGCGGACAACGGGGGCACCCTCCGCCCCCGAGGTGCTCGACTCTTAGCGGGAGCTTGCAGGCGAGTGCAGGGAGATGCCCGGTGGCAACAGCGCTTGGCTTTAGCTTGGGTGCGCCATCTGCTCCAGCTCGGGCGTTCGGGTCGAGGGCGGGAGGTCATGACCAGTTTGCCCCAAGCAATGCGGTGCGGTAAGGTGGCTTGCCTGACTGCCTTAGTTCAACACGGTGCCATTCTCTGGCAGCGGTGCTTCATGAGTAATCGATAGGATATAGCGATGGGCGTTGGCTATCAGGGCCTGCAATTTTCCCTCTTCGCCAAGCGCAAGGGGGTGGACTTCCGCAAGACGATCCTGTTAGGCCGCCAGCATCATTTTCTGGATGCGGGCACCTTGCGGGCGATGTTCGCGCGCTTCGGCGAATCCCTGAAAGAAGAGGCGGTACAGCGGATTCTGGCGGAACCCTATGCGGAGGGGCTGTTTCAGACCCTGGGGGCGGAGCAGGTGGACAGCCTGGACGCTTCCGACTACGAGGGGGCCAATCTCCTCCATGATCTGAATCAGCCCATTCCCGAGAAATGGCACCAGCGCTATAGCTGTGTGGTGGATTTTGGTTCCCTGGAACATGTGTTCAACTTTCCCATGGGGTTGAAAAATGCCATCGATTTGTTGGAGGAAGGGGGGCACTTCCTCAGCGCCACCACGGCCAACAATTTCATGGGTCACGGGTTCTATCAGTTCTCCCCCGAACTGTTCTTCAACTATTTGCCAAACAACGGATTCTCTACCGTAGAAGTCTATATGCTCCTGTTTCGGAACGTGCCCTATTTCTTCCGGGTGCGCAGTCCCCAAGAACTGAAGAGTCGGGTAGAACTGGTGAATCATGAACCCGTGCTCATGGGGGTGCTGGCCCAGAAGCAGGAACATCGGGCTTCCGTGGTCTTTCCCATCCAATCGGATTATCAGAATCAGTTCTGGCAAGGGCAGGATGTAGATCGGAAGGTAGAAGCGCCGCCGGTGGATGCCCAGCTCGCCGCAAATATGCAGACCTTCCGGCAGAAACTGGCGGAGCTCACCGCCTGGCCTGAAAGTATCTCTCCTCATTTCGTCAACGGATTTGAAAACCATCGGGTCTATCAGTGGATGGACCCCGCTATCGAGACCGGCGCCCGCCCCATGCGCAGCGTGCAAGCCTTGCTATCCAAGCTCCAACGGGCTGCACAGAGGCTCAGCAGTCCTTCCGCAGATCCTGAGTTGATCCGCGCCCTCGGCGCCTCTCCCAGCGCGGTGGACTTCGTGGAACATCGGGGTGTCATCATTCCCATCGTGCCCGGGGTCTTTTCCGATCAGATCGCCCAAGCTGTGCGCCAAGGCACCTATGAGGCGAGCGAAGTCGGGGAACTGGATGCCCTGATTCAGCCCGATGAAGTGGTCCTAGAGATCGGCGCCGGCTGTGGCTTCCTCTCCACCTATTGCGCCAAGCATCCCCATACCAAGGCAGTGCACGCCGTGGAAGCCAATCCCAAGCTCATCGAGCTCATCAAGCTGACCCATGAGGTCAACGAGGTGGAAGTGCACCTGTACCATGAGATTCTGGGCAAGGAAGCAGGGGAGACAGATTTCTATGTACACGAAGATTTTTGGGCCTCTGGCACCCACAGTTTTTTGGGAAAACCCATCAAGGTGAAGACCACGCCCTTCCAGCAGCGCTTGAATGAAATCCGGCCTACTCTGTTGATCGTGGACATCGAGGGAGGGGAGGAAACCCTGTTCGAGGGCGTCGATCTGACCGGCGTGCAGAAAATCCTGCTGGAGGTGCACCAGCCCACCATCGGCCGGCGGGGGGTGCAGCGCCTCTTCGATTGCCTGTCCGCCCAGGGGTTCCACTATGACATGTGGCACAGTTGCCGGAGCATCGTCACCTTCTCCCATGTAGATCGGGGCTGAACCCTTGGAGAAGCCAGCGCAGCAGCGGCGGCGCTTAGCCGTTCTGGTCAACGACATGAACGCCGCCGGCGGCATTCAGCGGGTGGCCGCCCATCTGGTGAAACTGTTGAGCGCCAGGTACGAAGCCCGACTGCTCACAGTGGAACCCTTGGAAAAGCCGGTGTTCTCGGAGGCGGGCATTCCTTTCCATAGCCTGAACTGCGTTCGAGCGCATCAGGGCAGGCTCGGCTATCTCTGGGAACTGGTGCGCATCGGCAGGACACTCCGCCGCTATGTGCGGGAGGAGGGGATCGAAATCCTCCTCTGCATCTGGTACGACTGGGCCAGCGTGGCGGCTTGGGCCTTGCCCGCCTCGGTCATCAAGATCGGCTGCGAGCACATCGCCTTCGAGGAGGCCCCGAGATTCTGGCGGCTCGTGCGCCGCCTGAGCTATCCCCGGCTGCACGGGGTGGTCGGTCTGACCCAAGCGGACCGGCCCGCCCTCGCCCAGATCGCCAAGAAGGTTTGGATCATTCCCAACGGGGTACCCCTGCCGGAACCTCGGGAGGTGCCCAAGGAGCCTATTTTGCTCAGCGTGGGTCATCTGATTCCCCGCAAAGGGTTCGACCGGCTCCTCTGGGCGTTGCAGGCCCCTTTGCACGCCCATCCCCATTGGAAACTGGTCATTGTAGGGGGCGGGGAACAGGGCCACAGCGATTGGTCCTATCTCGGCTATCTCGCTGATCTCATCCGATTGCTCCAGCTCGAAGGGCAAGTGTTGCTCTGTCCCGCCACTCAGGACATCGACCGCTGGTATCGGCGGGCTTCCTGCTATGTCATGGGTTCCCGTCAGGAAGGCTTGCCCATGGTCTTGATCGAGGCGAAAGCCTACGGTTTGCCCATCGTGAGTTTCGATTGCCCCACGGGACCGCGGGAGATCCTGCGCCCGGAGATCGATGGGTTTCTCATCTCGGGCAATAGCCAGGCTTTCGGATCGGCGGTGCAGCGGCTCATGGAAGACGAAGACCTTCGGCAGCGCATGGGGCAGGCGGCGCGGGAGGATGTGCAGGCGCGGTTCAGCCTGGAAGCCATCGCCCAACAGTGGTTTGCTTTGCTCGAAAGCCTAACGGACTAATTCCCGAAAGATCCCTTCCAGCTTGCGGGCGATCTCCGCCCAAGTCGGTTCCCATCGGCCCGCTTCCCAAGCCCCTTCCCGACAGCGCTGCAAGCATTCGGCATCTCGGCAAAGGATTTCCAGGGCTTGGCGCAATGCTTCCGCACTCACCGATTCAGCGATGAGACCGGTTTTCCCGTGCGCAACCTGTTCCACCAATCCCCCCACCGGCGTGCTCAGTACGGGAACACCCATGGCATAAGCAGCGGCGATCACGCCGGATTGGCTGGATTCCAGATAGGGCAGTACGAGGAGATCCACACCTTGGAAGATTTGGGGCAAGGCGTCCTCGGGAACCCAGCGGTTCTGGAATCGCACCCGAGGGTGGGGGAGCCGATGGGCGCAGGCAGCATCCAATTTTCCCTGGCCCAAGATGAGCAGCTCCAGATCATAGGTTTCTGCGAGGGGGAGAAAGGCTTCCAGCAACAGGCAAAGACCTTTATAGGGCAGGATGCGCCCGAAGAAGAGCAGTCGGCGCAAGGGGCCTTGCTTGGGGGCGGGGGGTCTGGGCAACAGG
>JALWWO010000007.1 GCA_027078745.1 Chromatiaceae bacterium | reverse complement strand
CCGCCCCCACCGCCCCCCCATTATCAGCCGGCGAATCGGGCAGTGGCTGTGCAGCGGGAGCTCAAGAGCCTGGGCTACTACTATGGCGCCATCGATGGAAAGGTTGGCCCCCTGACCCGCTCCGCCATTCAAAACTACCAAGCGGACTATCACCTCCCTATCACCGGTCGAATCGATCCCCCCTTGCTCAGATCCCTGGGCTTGCACTGAAGATACTCCCCCCGTCCGGGGGGCTTATCTTTAGTCCAACTGATATTCGTTCCATGCACATTCGTATTCACCGAGAACCTTTTCTCTCTGCCCTTGCGCAAGTGGTCAGCGTGGTGGAGAAGCGACAGACCCTGCCTATCCTCAGCAATCTGCTGTTGGAAGCCCCGGAGGAAGGCCCTATTCAGCTCACGGGCACAGATTCGGAAATAGAGATCCGAACGCAGTGCGCAGGCACGGTGGAAAAGCCTGGGCAGGTTACTCTGCCTGCCCACAAATTGATCGGTATCTGCCGCGCGCTGCCTGCTCAGACCGAACTTTCCCTGCGCACCGGCGGGAGCGAGGAGCAGCGGCTCGTGCTGACCGCCGGCAAGAGCCGCTTCCGGCTGGGGATGCTCCCCCCAGAGGCGTTCCCCCGCATGGAGGAGGAAGCGGAAGTTCAAAGCATCGCGCTGGATCAAACCGTGCTTCGGGAGCTGCTAGAAAAGACAGCCTTTGCTATGGCGAACCACGATGTGCGGGCCTATCTGAACGGTTTATTCCTTCAGTTCGGGGAAAACAGAGCGACCGCCGTGGCTACGGATGGGCATCGGTTAGCTAAGCTGGAAAAACCCTGGTCTGGAGAAGAGCTTGTGCACGGCATCTTGCCGAGAAAAACGGTGCTGGAGCTCGCCAAACTCCTGAAAGGGGGAGAGGCTCCAGTTCGAATCGCGCTGGGGGAACGCCTTTTCCAAGTCTCTGGGGATCAATGGGTGTTTACTTCTAAGCTCCTGGAGGGCACCTACCCCGACTACCAACGGGTCATCCCGCCGGCGAAGGAACCCTGCGCGCGCATCGATCGGGAAAGCTTCCGGCAGGCGCTTCGGCGCGCCGCTATTCTATCCAATGAGAAGTACAAGGGGGTTCGCCTGACCTTTTTGCCGGGAAAACTCTTTCTGCAAACGAACAACCCAGAGCAGGAAGAAGCAGAGGAGGAGCTAGCAATCCAATACGAGGGAGAAGAGATCACCGTCGGGTTCAATGTGGGCTACCTGCTCGACATTCTGAACACGGTGGAAGAATCCCAAGTTCTGATCTATTTTTCGGATACATCAAGTCCAGCCCTGTTCCGAGGTGAGCGCCGACCGGATGAAGCTTTCGTGGTCATGCCCATGCGCATCTGATCCCGCCAGTTCGTCCCCATGTTAAAATGGGCGTTTCCCCAAAGATCCTAAGAGAAGGACCGCCCATGAGCTACGATTCCTCGAATATCAAAGTGTTGCGCGGGCTCGATGCCGTCCGCAAGCGCCCAGGTATGTATATCGGCGATACAGACGATGGCACGGGACTGCATCACATGGTCTTCGAGGTGGTGGACAATGCCATTGACGAAGCCCTTGCGGGATTCTGCACCCGCATTCGGGTGGTGATTCACGAAGACCAATCCGTCAGCGTGTCGGACGATGGCCGGGGAATCCCCGTGGATCGCCATGCAGAGGAAAACCGCTCTGCTGCTGAAGTGATCATGACGGTCCTTCATGCGGGCGGAAAGTTCGATGACAATTCCTACAAGGTCTCCGGCGGATTGCACGGCGTGGGGGTCTCCGTGGTCAACGCCCTCTCGGAACATCTTTTGCTGCGCATTCGGCGGGGAGGCAAGTGCTATGTGCAGGAATACCGGCTGGGGAAACCCCTATACCCTTTGAAAGAAGTGGGAGACAGTCAAGAAACCGGCACGGAGATCCGATTCAAACCCTCGCCGGAGATTTTTTCCGACCCTGTCTTCCACTATGACATCCTCGCCAAACGGTTGCGGGAGCTGTCTTTCCTAAACTCCGGCGTGCGGATCTCCCTGTTTGAAGAAAGCACGGGTCGAGAAGATCACTTCGAATACAAGGGCGGCATCCGTGCCTTTGTGCAGCATCTGAATCGCAACAAGACTCCCATTCATCCCACTGTCTTCAACTTCACGGATGAACGCCAGGGCATTCAAGTAGAAATCGCTCTCCAGTGGAACGAATCTTTTCAGGAAAACGTCTTCTGCTACACCAATAACATTCCCCAGCAAGATGGAGGTACCCATCTGGCAGGATTTCGATCTGGGCTCACTCGCACCCTCAACCAATACATCGAGCGGGAAGAGCTCGCCAAGCGTCAAAAGATCCGCACTCTAGGCGATGATGCCCGAGAGGGTTTGACCGCCGTAGTATCCATCAAGGTACCCGATCCGAAATTCTCCTCTCAGACCAAGGACAAGTTGGTCTCCTCGGAAGTGAAATCCGTGGTGGAATCCCTGTTATCCGAACACCTGCGGGACTTTTTGGAGGAAAATCCGGCCGAAGCTAAGGCCATCGCCAACAAGATGTTGGAAGCTGCCCGAGCGCGGGAGGCTGCCCGCAAGGCCCGAGAGATGACCCGCCGGAAAGGTGTGTTAGAGGTTGCGGGACTGCCGGGAAAGCTGGCGGATTGCCAGGAAAGAGACCCCACCCGTTCCGAGCTCTATCTAGTAGAGGGAGACTCAGCGGGCGGCTCGGCAAAGCAAGGTCGGGATCGCAGCTTTCAAGCGATTCTTCCCCTGAAGGGCAAAATCCTCAATGTGGAGAAGGCTCGCTTCGATAAGATGCTTTCCTCTGCGGAAGTGGGCACCCTCATCACTGCGCTGGGCTGTGGCATCGGTCGGGAAGACTATGATCCGGATAAGGTCCGCTACCATCGCATCATCCTCATGACCGATGCGGATGTGGACGGCGCCCATATCCGCACCCTATTGTTGACCTTCTTCTACCGCCAGATGCCGGAGCTCATCGAGCGGGGCTATGTGTACATCGCCCAACCCCCCCTCTATAAGCTCAAGCGCGGCCAGCGGGAACGCTATCTGTTGGACGATGAAGCGCTGAACACCGCCCTGTTGCACAGCGCCTTGGAAGGGGCTCAGCTGTTTCCAGGCCCGAAAGCCGATCCCATCGCCGGGGAAGCTCTGGAAGAACTAGCGCGGGAATATCAGCACTATCGCACCCTGGCCCAACGGCTCTCCCGCCGCTATCCGGCACCCTTCCTGCAAGCCCTGCTTCAGATGCCCGCCTTCCCCGGGTTTGGGCAAGGGTTGTCAGACTGGGTACAACAGCTCAATCGATATTTCCTGGCCCATCGCACCGCAGACACCAGCTACCGAGTGCAGCGAAAAGAGGCCGATGCGCCCGCACTGGTGCTCATTCACCTGCGTCACGGGATTCCAGAAACCTCCCTCATATCCGAGGAATTCTTTCAATCGCCGGAATACCGGCGCATCCTGCGTTTGGCAGAACGGCTGCGCGGCCTGCTGACGGAAGCGGCCTGGGTTCAGCGGGGGGAGAAAAAGCAATCCGTGGCCTGCTTTGGAGAAGCTTTGGACTGGTTGTTAGGGGAGTCCCAGCGACTCTATCATATTCAGCGCTACAAGGGGTTAGGCGAGATGAACCCGGAACAACTCTGGGAGACCACCATGAACCCGAAGCGCCGCCGCCTGTTGCAGGTCACCATCGAGGATGCCATCGCAGCGGATCAGATCTTCACCACCCTCATGGGAGATCAGGTGGAACCTCGGCGGGACTTCATCGAAAAGCACGCTTTGCAAGCGGAGAACCTCGACATCTAAACCATGGGTTTGAGAGTCCTTTTGATCATCTTGGCCTCATGGGTACCCATTGAGGCAACGGCAAGCAGTGGTTTTCGGCCCTTCCCCCATTTCTCCCTCTCCCGCTATGTGACCGGAGAAACCTATATCCTAGATATCCGGTTGCACCATCTGAGACCGGAGCAAGTGCAAGTGGAAGTGAAACCGCCCTGGCTCATCATTCGAACAGATCACCGCCAAGCGGAACAGCAAGCGTCGGGTTTTCCTGAGGGATGGAGATTTGTGCGGCGCTATCGCACTGCCCAGCAGATGCGGCGGGTTACCCTGCCCCCCGATGCGGATGCCGATGCCCTGCGGCGGGAGGATCGAGCCAGTTACATTCGCATCCAAGTGCCCCGCAGAAGATAGGAACAAACCCATGTCCCCGACCTATGCCAGTCCACAAGAGGTGGAGGATGCTTTCTACGATGCCATCGAGGCGGGAGATTGGGCGGGGCTGCGCCAGGTCTGGGAATCCTCTCCGGACATCGCCTGCTTGCTGCCCATGCAACCCCTGCGCTTGGGGGAACAGGTGCATGAGGCCTGGCAACCCTTGCGGGAAGCGAACCTCACCTTGGAAATCACGGTGCAGCACATCCGCTGGGTGGAAACCAGCGACCTCGCCATTCACTATCTGATGGAACAGGTATGCATGCCTGGTCATCCCCCCCAACCGCCCCTGTTCGCCACCCATATCTTCCGCAAGGGACCGGAAGGCTGGCGCATGATCCTGCATCAAAACTCCCCCGGTCCTCCGCCCCCGGGCATGCAGCCGCCCCGATAGCGCCATGCGGGTCCATCTGACGGCCTTGGGCTGCCGATTGAACGAGGCAGAGTTAGCGAGCTGGGCGCGGGCTTTTCAGGAACAGGGCTATGAGATCGTGCGGGAGACAGCAGGGGCAGATCTCATCGTGGTCAATACCTGCGCAGTTACCCAAGAAGCAGTCCGCAAGTCCCGCAAACTCCTGCGGCGCGCCCAGCGGCAGAACGCAAGAGCCAAGCTCGTGGTGAGCGGCTGCCTCGCCACCTTGGAGTCCCTCGATTCGTCGGGCATCGATCTCTTGGTGCCCAATCCGGATAAGGAACGCTTGGTGGAAATCGCCATCGCTGCCCTAGACTTGCCCCGCCTGCCCTGGATAGCACCCGGGAGCAATCCCCTGTTCTCTCGGGGACGGCATCGGGCCTTTGTGAAGGTGCAGGACGGCTGCCGACACCGCTGTACTTTCTGCGTCGTAACCCTGGCACGGGGCGAGGAGCGCAGCCGGACGCTGGATTCGGTGATCGCGGAGATCAACAGACTGGTCTCGGAAGGGGTGCAAGAGGCCGTGCTCAGCGGCGTGCATCTAGGAGGCTGGGGCAACGATTTCGGCTTGGCACTGCCCGATCTCGTCGAAGGCGTGCTTCGGCATACGGATTTGCCCCGATTGCGCTTGGGCTCTTTAGAACCCTGGGGCATTGCAGATCGGTTCTGGGCCCTGTTCGAGAACCCGCGCTGCTTGCCCCATCTCCATCTGCCCCTGCAGAGCGGATCGGATCGAATCCTGCGCCGCATGGCTCGGCGCAATCGGCGGGTGGATTTTCTCCAGCTGGTCCAACAGGCCCGAGAAGCCGTTCCCGATCTCAACCTCAGCACGGACATCATCGCTGGCTTCCCCGGGGAGACCGAAGCAGATTGGCAGCAGACCTTAGAACTGGTGGAACGCGTCGGCTTCTCTCAGGTGCATACCTTCGTCTACTCCCCCCGTCGCGGGACCAAGGCCGCCACCCTGCCCGATCCCGTTCCGCCGGCGATCCAGCGCGCCCGCAGCCGCGCCATGCATGAACTAGTGGACCGGATGCGCCGCCAGATCTTCCAAGCCCAACTGGGCCGCACATCCGCCGTGCTCATTGAAGGCCCTTTCTCCGGCAACCATGCGGAGTGGTTCGGCTATACGGCCAACTATTTGCCGGTGCGCCTGCGGCTGCCGGCGGGGGACTGGAGCAATCGCATTCTGGAAGTGCCCTTGGAACTGCATCCCGAAGGGACCCATCTGTATGCCGATTTACTTGGTCAAGGCCATGAATAAGCGGGGCAGGGCGGCAGGCAGATGTTCCACTCGGTCGATGACCGTGAATCGATTGCCGAAGATGTCCCGCACATACTCATCTGCCCGAGCATCCAGATTGATGCAATAGGTATAGATGCCCTGCCGGTCCAGTTCCTGCACCGCCTTATGGCTATCCTCGATGAGCAGGCGCGGATCTTCCACATCGATATCTGAGGGTTCCCCATCGGTGAGCACCAGCAACAGCTTCTTGGCGGCCTTCCGCTTGGATAGATAATGGCCTGCATGGCGGAGCGCGGCCCCCATGCGGGTGGACCAACCCGCCTGCAGGGCGGCTAAGCGTCCCTTAACTCGATCGTCCCAAGCCTCGCTATAGCCCTTGATGTGTTGATAGCGCACCTCGTGGCGGGTGTTGGAGGAAAAGCCTGCGATGGCGAACTCATCTCCCAAATGATCGATGGCCCAGCCCAGGAGGGCCACCGCTTCTTGGCTGAGCTCTAGGATGGTCTGGGTGCAGCCGGCGGGGGTCTCGTTCAGGGACTGGGAGAGATCCAGCAGGAGCATGACCGCGATGTCCCGACCATCCCGCCGATAGCGCATGTTGATGCGGGGATCGGGCGTTGCCCCCCCTCGGTAATCGATATAGGACCGGATAGCCACATCCAAATCCAGCTCGCTGCCCTCTTCCTGGTAGCGTTCTCGCACCACTTCTTGGGGTTTGAGCTGATCTAACAGCCGCTTGAGCTGCTTCGCCAAGAGGGCATGCTTGCGGAGCAGGGCCTCGATCTTTTGAGCATCGCCCTGAGGATGCAAATTCTCATAAAGGCTTACCCAGTCCGGCCGATAGGTCTTGTTCTTGTAATTCCACTCCGCATAGTGTCGTGGGGGCAGGGCATCCAGTTCTTCCGCCTCGTAGCGCCGTTCTTCCTCGAAGTGCTCTTCCTCGTCTCCTTCCTCGATATAGCGCCAGAGGTGGCGGTTGTCATCCCGATACTCGACTTCTGTATCCCGGAAATGGACCCGAGCGGAGAGGTCTGCTTGGCGGCGGGTGCGGGCGATGTAGAGGACCGCCAGACCGGCGAAAGCCTGAGTGCTGCTCTCCCCATCGACCAACAGGTCGTTCGCCTGTTCCAGGAAGTCCAGTAAATCTCGGTTGGTGTAGCCGTGATTCGGATCGAGCATGGCATAGGAAAACATCGCCAGGCGGTGCCGGATGCAGGATTCCCGCTTCGGATCGCAGGCATCTTCCTGAGGACGGGGATGAAGCCGCAGAAACAGGGAGCGCAGGCCGGGATATTCCCGCATGGCCAAGCGATCTACGCGGCAATCCTCAAAGGTCTCGATGGCAAGCCGTTGGAAAGGACTGTAGTTGTCTGCGAT
Source organism: Chromatiaceae bacterium (assembly GCA_027078745.1). Taxonomy (GTDB): domain Bacteria; phylum Pseudomonadota; class Gammaproteobacteria; order Chromatiales; family Chromatiaceae; genus JALWWO01. Next base: position 60,285 of record JALWWO010000007.1, on the reverse strand, counting down.
GAGAAACCCGCTCCAGCGCATATGGGCTGCCATGTGGGCCAGGAGTGCCCGATAGCGGTCGATGCCTGGAATATCCCCGAGATCCTCATATACATCAGGAACCCGTATCCCTAAGGCATCGAAATAGGGCTTGGGCTGGCGCAGTGGATCGAAGCCCGGGGAATAGGGCACCAGATGGTGTTTTTGCCGCCACAGGGCCTGCAGATAGAGTTCGAGCTGCCGCTCGTGATCCATGAACAAAGTGCCGTGGCGCTCCCGCTGGAGCATGGCCCGGCTATCCGCAGATTGCAGGCTGAAATAGTCCCGCTGCCGGTCGGGATGATGGCTGTAGTTCTCCAGTCCGTATTGAATCCAGTTGCGCAATCCCTGTAGGGAGAGCTGGTTGAGCAGATAGGGAATCTGCTCCAGAAGATTCGGCAGACTCGGGCTGGGGATGGTGCTGTGAAAGCCGTGAATGGAACCGGTGGTGCGGTCCATGAAGTCCAGGACTAGGTTGAGATACTGTTCGAAGAGTTCTGCGCTGCCCAAGCGCCGGGCGGCTTCGGCGATGCTCTGAAGGAAGGGCAGAATGGCCTTCCCGTTGGGGCTGCGGGAGAGCTTCCAGACCGTTTGGGAAACCTGAGATAGGCTCTGCTCCCCCAGGCGTTCCGCCACTTCGGGCATCTCTTCCAGATAGACGAGCACGGGCTCAAACCCTCGCCCGATCATGCAGATGAGGGAAGCCCCTTCCAGATAATCCTGAATGCCTTTTGGCCCGAGGCGGTTCAGAGCATCCCGCATGCAATCCTCGAAGACTGCATCGAGCTGGGGGAAACTGCAACTGAGGGCGGAACGATAGCTCGCCGCCTCCCTCGGTTCGGAATCCTGGTTCGTCATGGCGAAATCTCAACTATTCCGTGCCGAACACTGCATCGATGGCATGGTGCAAGGTGGCGCGGATGTCTGCATCATCGGTGATGGGCTCCACCAGCGCCATGCGGCCCGCTTCCCGCGGCGCGATCCCCGCCTGAATGAGGCTGGCGGCATAGACCAACAAGCGGGTGGAAATGCCCTCGTCCAGGCCATGCCCCTTGAGATTGCGCGCGGTGCCCGCCACTTTGACAAGCTGTTCCGCCACGGCCAGTTCCGTGCCCGTCTCCTTCGCCAGGATCTCCGCCTCCAGCTTGGGATGGGGATAGTCGAAGGTCATGGCGGTGAAGCGCTGCTTGGTAGACTGCTTCAGATCCTTCATGAGGCTCTGATAGCCCGGGTTGTAGGAAATCACCAGTTGGAAATCTTCATGGGCTTCCACCACCTCCCCCTTTTTATCCAAGGGCAAGGTTCGGCGATGATCCGTGAGGGGATGGATGACTACGGTGGTATCCTGACGGGCCTCTACTACCTCGTCTAGGTAGCAGATGGCCCCGATCCGGGCCGCGATGGTGAGAGGACCATCCACCCAGCGGGTGCCGTTCGCATCCAACAGATAGCGGCCCACCAGATCGGAAGCAGTCATGTCCTCGTTGCAAGCCACGGTGATGAGGGGGCGATCCAACCGCCAGGCCATGTATTCGATGAAGCGGGACTTGCCGCAACCGGTAGGCCCTTTGACCATCACGGGCAAGCGCCGCTGATAGGCAGCTTCGTAGAGGGCGATCTCGTTGCCCTGAGGCTGATAATAGGGTTCGGCTTTTACCTTGTATTGGGCGATGTCCAAGCGCATGGGCTGCCTCCAGAGATGGAAAAAAAGCCCCTGCGGGGCAGGGGCTTCTAAGGTGTATCCCAGAATTGGGATTACTTGTGGCCGGAAACCCCGAGCTTCTCCCGCCAACCCGGATAGAGGGCGTCGGCGTCGTGGGGGAAGGACTCGAAGGCGCGCGCGAATTCCTTGTGCTCCTTGGCCCACTCGATGGGATCCGCACCCGCCTTCCAGCATTCATAGGCCTGCTTGAGGGAGATGGCACCGGCCGCCGGGCTGTCGATGTGACCGTAGGAGCCGCCGCCAGCCGTGTTGATCACATTGGCATGACCCAGGTTTTCGAAGAAACCGGGCAGGCGCAAGGCGTTCATGCCGCCGGAGATGATGGGGGTGGTGGGCTTCATGCCATACCATTCCTGATGATAGACGGGTCCATCCACGCTGTCCCGCTCGATCATGTAGGCGATGATGCGGTCGTCCTTATCGCCCTCCATCTTGCCATAGCCCATGGTGCCGACGTGGATGCCCGATGCCCCCTGGAGGCGGGCCATCTTGGCCAGGACGAGGGCTGTATAACCTCGTTTGGACTGGGGCGAGGTGACGGCACCATGACCTGCGCGGTGATAGTGGAGATACTGGTTAGGATATTGGCGGCGGGCGGTGGTGACCATGCCGGGGCCGCCCACATAGCCATCCACCAGGAAGGCCACTTTGTCCGCATCGGGACCGAAAGTCTCCAGGATGAAATCCGCCCGCGCGCACATCTCATAGTGGTCATCTGCGGTGATGTTGGCGGAGAACAGCTTGGCCTGGCCGGTCTCATCCATGGCGCGCTTCATGGCGTCATAGACCAGGGGCATGACCTTCTTCATGGGCGCGAACACCTGATTGCCCTGGGGTTCATCGTTCTTGATGAAGTCGCCGCCGAGCCAGAACTGATAGGCGGCCTCGGCGAAAGGCTCGGGGCGCAGGCCCAGCTTGGGCTTGATGATGGTGCCGGCGATATAACCCCCATCCTTGATGGGCCGGCCCAGAATGCGCCAGAGATCGCTGATATCCTTAGCCGGGCCATCGAAAAGTTGAATGGCGCGGGGCGGCATGTAGAAATCGATCATCTTGGCGTATTCGATATCGCCCATGCCCTGATTGTTGCCGATGGTCAGAGTGAGGAAAGAGACGATCATCATGCGCCCATCGGTCACATTGCGGTCGAACAGCTCCAGAGGATAGGCGATGCGCATATCCTCGTTGGCCTCATCGATGTGATAGACCAGGGCATCCACCCCCTTGGTGAAATCGTCCGTGGTGGAGACTTCCACGTTGGTACCGGTGGAGGACTCGGCGGCGAAGTGGGCGGCCGCTTCCAAATAGCCATACCCGGACTTAGGCTTCATCTTATAGGCGCACAGAATGTGCTTGCCTCCTGCGATGAGGTCTTCCTCTTTGAGGCTTAGATCGGAATAGCGAGCGGATTGATCAAGTGCCATGGTTTCTCCCAGTGAGGTGAATGGGCCGGAAGCCCGATGAATCAGAGGACCATTTTTTGTCCCCTGCCATTGAAGGAGCACTCTAACAGAAATCGATCACATAAAAAAATACTGAAGTTCTTATCGATAGGATCAAGAAAATCTTATGCATGTGACGCTGCATCAACTGCGGGTCTTTCAGGCAGTCGCCAAGCACCTGAGCTATACCAAGGCGAGCCAGGTCTTGCACCTGAGCCAACCGGCGGTTTCCATGCAGGTGCACCAGCTGGAGGAATCCATCGGTTTGCCCCTGTTCGAAAAACTGGGCCGGCGCATCGCCCTCACGGAGGCGGGGCGGGAGGTCTACCAGTACAGCCGCAGCATCGCTCGGGCCCTGCGGGAGATGGAAGAGGTGGTGGAATCCCTCAAAGGACTCAGCCGAGGGCGGCTGTCCATCGCCGTGGCCAGCACCGTGAACTATTTCGCCCCTCGGCTGCTGGCGGTCTTCCACAACCGATACCCCGGGATTCATCTCAAACTGGACATCACCAATCGGGAACGGCTGCTGGAACTGTTGGCGGACAACCGCGTGGACTTGGTGCTCATGGGGCAGGCACCGGAACAAGCGGATGTAGAAGCGGAACCCTTCATGGAAAACCCCCTGGTCCTGGTGGCCCCACCGGAACATCCCCTGGCCGGGCAGGATGTCATTCCCCTGAAGCGGCTGGAAGAAGAAGTCTTCGTCATGCGGGAGCCGGGTTCCGGCACCCGCCAGGCCATGGAACGCTTTTTCGATCAACGGGGGATCCGCATCCGCCACGGAATGCAGATGACCCGCAACGAGGCGGTGAAGCAGGCGGTGCGGGCCGGACTCGGCTTGAGCGTGGTTTCCCTGCATACCATCGAACTGGAGCTCGCCACGGGAAAGCTCGTGGTGCTGCAGGCGGAGGGATTCCCCATCCAGCGGCAATGGTATCTGGTCTATCGCCGCGGCAAGCGGCTCTCCCCCGCCGCCCGGGCCTTTCGGGAACTGGTGTTGCGGGAATCCCGACAGCTCGCCTGAGTGCGCTACACTAAAAAATTCTTCAGTCCAGGGAGCCGCTGTATTCATGCCCGATTTCTTTCAACCCCAGATCCAAGACCAACGGTTTCCCCTGCTCAGCACCCTGGAAAGCCCAGAAGATCTGCGCCGCCTGCCACCGGAACAATTGCCTCGACTTGCGCAGGAATTGCGCACCTTCCTCATCGAAACCGTTTCCCGCACCGGCGGCCATCTGGCCGCCGGGCTGGGGGTGGTGGAGCTGACCATCGCCTTGCACTCGGTCTTTCAGACACCGGAAGATCGGCTGATCTGGGATGTGGGCCATCAGGCCTATCCCCATAAGATCCTCACCGGTCGGCGCAGACAGATGGAAGGGTTGCGTCAAACGGGAGGAATTTCCGGTTTTCCTCGGCGCAGCGAAAGCCCCTATGACACGTTTGGGGTCGGTCATTCCAGCACTTCCCTCAGCGCGGCCATGGGTATGGCTGCCGCCGCTCAGCTTCAGGGCAAGCGGCGCCATGTGGTCGCCGTCATCGGCGACGGGGCTTTGGGCGCGGGCATGGCCTTCGAGGCCCTGAATCACGCGGGCTCCACCGATCTGGATCTGCTGGTGGTGCTCAACGACAACGATATGTCCATCTCGCCGCCGGTGGGGGCCATCAGCAATCATCTGGCCCAGATCCTTTCCAGCCGCTTCTACACGCGGGTGCGGGAGGGGAGCAAGTCCGTGCTCCGGCGCCTGCCCAGCCTGCGGGAGCTCATGGGACGTTGGGAAGAACACATGAAAGGCATGGTGATGCCCGGCACCCTGTTCGAAGAACTGGGCTTCAACTATATCGGACCCATCGATGGGCACGACCTCTCCGCCCTGCGGACTACCTTGCACAACATGAAGGTCATGTCCGGCCCGCGCCTGCTCCACGTGATCACCCAGAAGGGGCGGGGTTATGCGCCCGCCGAGGGGCACCCCGTGGCCTATCACGGCGTAACCCCTTTCGACAGCAAGACGGGCAAGCTCGAGAAGAAGACCCGCGGGCTCACCTATACCCAGGTCTTCGGGGATTGGCTCTGCGAGCTGGCCGCCGAAGATGAACGGCTCATCGGCATCACCCCGGCCATGTGCGAGGGTTCCGGGCTCAGCGCCTTCGCGGCCCGCTATCCGAAGCGCTATTACGATGTGGGCATCGCGGAGCAACATGCTCTCACCCTGGCCGCAGGACTCGCCTGCGAGGGACTGAAGCCCGTGGTAGCCATCTATTCCACCTTTTTGCAGCGGGCCTATGATCAACTGATCCACGATATCTGCTTGCAGAATCTGGATGTCACCCTGGCGGTGGATCGGGCCGGACTGGTGGGTCCCGACGGAGCGACCCACGGGGGCACCTTCGATCTGAGCTTCTGCCGCCCCATCCCTAATCTATTGATCCTCGCGCCGGCAGATGAGCAGGAATGCCGCCAGATGCTGCAAACTGCCTACGAATATCCCGGGCCCGCCCTGGTGCGCTATCCACGGGGCAAGGGGCCGGGCGTTCCCCTGCGATCGGAGCGGCAGCCCCTGCCCTTGGGTCGAGGGGTTAAAATCCGACGAGGTGAACGGGTGGCGCTCCTAGCCTTTGGCTCGCTGGTCGCGCCAGCCCGAGAAGCGGGGGAGCGGTTGAATGCCACGGTGGTCAATCTGCGCTTCGTCAAACCCCTGGATGAAGCCCTGATCCTGAAGATGGCGCAGGAACATGAACTGCTGGTAACCCTGGAGGAAAACGTCATCGCAGGGGGGGCCGGCGCGGGGGTTGCCGAATGCTTAGCCGCCCGGGGAATCGCCGTTCCCTGTCTGCATCTCGGTGTGCCCGACCGCTTCATTGACCATGGCAGTCAGGCCGATCAGCAGCGAGCCTGCGGGCTCGACGTGCCGAGCATCTGCGATGCGGTGCAACAGGCCCTGCGCCGACGCCAGCAAGCCTAGGAGGATTTTCATGCTGAAGATCGAGCCGATTCCCGCCCTTTCCGACAATTACATCTGGTTGTTGTACCAACCGGAAAAGCCCTGGGCAGCCGTTGTCGATCCCGGAGAAGAAGAACCCGTCTTCGCGGTCCTGCGGGAACGGGGGCTCGCCCTGTCCGCCATCCTCCTCACCCATCATCACGGCGATCACACGGGGGGCGTGGAAGCCCTGGTGCAACGGGGAGAAGTCCAGGTGTTCGGACCGCGGGATAGTCGCATCCTGGGCATCACCCGAACGGTGCGAGAAGGGGAAGTGCATGCCCTGCCCGGCCTGGAGACCAATTTTCGAGTGATGGAGGTGCCCGGCCACACGGCTACCCACGTGGCCTATCAGATCGGGGACAGGCTGTTCTGCGGGGATACCCTGTTCGGCGCCGGATGCGGGCGGGTGTTCGACGGGACCTTTGCCCAGCTCGCCCAATCCCTCGCGCGGATCGCCGCCCTTTCTCCGGAAACCCGACTGTACTGTGCCCACGAATACACCCTGGACAATCTGGGTTTCGCCACCTGGGTAGAGCCGGAGAATCCGGCCATCGCCGCGCGCCTTGCGGATACCCAACGCCTGCGCGCGGCGCAACAACCCAGCGTGCCTTCTCGCCTCGCCGAGGAACTGGCCACCAATCCCTTTCTGCGCACCCAGGTGCCTGCGGTGCGGGCCGCTGCGGAAGGATTTGCGGGCAAGTCCCTGTCCGATCCCACCGAAGTGTTCACCGCCCTGCGGCGCTGGAAAGACACACGCTACGATTCATGAGGCTGCTGCATACTTCCGATTGGCATCTGGGCCATCGCCTCTATGGTCGCAAGCGCTATGAGGAGTTCGCCGATTTCCTGCAATGGCTCCTGAAGCTGTTGGTGCGAGAACAGATCCATGGGTTGGTGATCGCCGGGGATGTGTTCGACACCACCACCCCGAGCCATCGGGCCCAACAGCTGTACTATGAATTCCTCCATCAGGCAGTAAGCCAGTCTCCCTGCCGCCATCTGATCATCGTGGGGGGCAATCACGATTCTCCCTCCCTGCTCGAAGCCCCGAAATCCTTGCTCCAGCATCGGGGCATTCAGGTAATCGGCGCGGCACCCAAGCATTCGGAAGAAGAAGTGTTGGTACTGCGGGATGCGGCGCAACGGCCCGAGCTGATCGTCTGCGCTGTGCCCTATCTGCGGGATCAGGATCTGCGCATCGCCGTCTCCGGAGAAGATCCCGCGGACAAGACCCAGCAGCTGTTGGCGGGACTGGGCGAACATTATGTAGCGGTGGCGCGGGCAGCAGAGCGGGTGCGGGCGGATCTGGGCGGATCCCTGCCCATCCTGGCCACTGGTCATCTGTTCGCCCGGGGTGGACAGACGGTAGAGGGCGACGGCGTGCGGGAACTGTACATCGGTTCCCTCGCCCGATTCCCCGCCGGCGACTTTCCCCCAAATCTAGACTACATTGCCTTGGGTCATCTGCACCGCGCCCAATCCTTGGGCGATGCCCCCCCCATTCGGTACAGTGGCGCACCCTTGCCCCTGAGCTTCGGGGAGGCCAGACGGGCACAGAGCCTATACCTGGTAGAATTCACCCCCGCAGAGCGAGTGCCCCAGATCCGACAGATCCCCGTGCCCCGCTTTCAGCGGCTGGAACAGCTGCGAGGAGATTGGGCCCAGCTGGAAGCTCAGCTGCGGGCGCTGCGGGAAGAAGGGGTTTCCGCTTGGTTGGAAATCCTCTACGAGGGCAAAGCCCTGGGCAATCTTCGAGCGCGATTGGCAGAGGTGGTCCAGGATTCCGAGCTAGAGATCTTGCGCATCACGGATGCCCGCCATCGGGAATCCGTGCTCCGCCCCACATTTTCCCAGGAAACCTTGGCGGATCTTCATCCGGAAGAGGTCTTCGAACGCTGCCTCGCCCAGCATGAGATTCCTGAGGAGCAACGGTCTGCCTTAAGGCTCAGCTATCGGGAAGTCCTGCACATGCTTGCGAATGCGGATCCGCGGGAAGAGTAGCTTCGGGTTGGAACCGATGCACCTGGGTTCGCAACCAGCGCAGATAATCCCAGGGCAGTTGATCCAGCGCATAGGCGCGATCTGCGAAGCACTGCACCGGCCGGCAACCGATCAGCGAATTGGTGAGCAGCACTCCCTCCGCCGCCAAGAGGTCGGATAGAAAGAGCTCCCTTTCTTCTACCGGAATGCCGAATCGGGGCGCGCTCTGCAAGAGGAGCCGGCGCACGGTTCCCGCGATGCCGCAGCGATGCAGGGCAGGGGTGAGAAAACGACGATCTCGGAACAGAAAGAGATTGGATTGGGTACCGCTGATAATGCGATTTGCTGCGTCCCGCATCAGGCCTTCCCCATAGGGTGCGCTCCATTCCGAGCGGGCCAACACCTGTTCCAAACGGTTCAGATGTTTGATGCCTGCTAGGGCAGGCTGGATGGCCAAGCGGGTCTTGCAAGGAAAGAGCAGGATGCCGGCTTCTGCCTGATCTGCGGGATCGTCTGGCCAAGGATGCAGACTGAGCACGCGAGTGGGCCGCACGATGGAGGGCGATGCATAGCCCCGTCCGCCGCTGCCTCGGGTCAGGATCAGCTTGAGCACAGCGGCTTTTCTCGCTCCGATGAGTTGCCGCGCCTCTTGCAGCCAAAGCGCCGGTGGCGGGCAGGGGATCCCCAGCCGTTCCGCTCCCCGCTGCAAGCGCAGCATGTGCGCGTCCCAAAGGCAGGGTTGACCCTGCTGCACTGCTAGGGTTTCAAAGAGCCCGTCCCCATAGGCAAGTCCTCGGTCCGATACTGACAGCGCACGGGCTGGAATGCCGTTGATGAGAACAGACAGCGCCGCCCCCATCAGATCCGGCGGAAGACCAGGGAACCGTTAGTGCCGCCGAAGCCGAAGGAGTTGCTCACCGCCACATCGATCTTCATCTCCCGAGCATGATTGGGCACATAGTCGAGATCGCATTCTGGGTCCGGCGTCTCATAGTTGATGGTGGGGGGGGCCACCTGATCCCGCATGGCCAGCAAGGTGAAGATGGCTTCCGCGCCGCCTGCTGCCCCCAGCATGTGCCCGGTCATAGATTTGGTGGAGCTGACGGCAAGCCGATAGGCATGTTCCCCGAAGGCCCGCTTGATGGCTTTGGTTTCCGCGATGTCTCCGGCGGGGGTGGAAGTGCCGTGGGCATTGATGTAGTCCACCTCCTCGGGATTCACGCCGGCCGATTGCAGGGCGAGCAACATGCATTCGCTGGCTCCCTCCCCGTTTTCCGAAGGGGCGGTCATGTGGTAGGCGTCCGAGTTCATGCCTACCCCCGCCACTTCCGCATAGATCTTCGCGCCCCGCGCTTTGGCCATCTCGTATTCTTCCAGAAAGACCACCCCCGCTCCGTCGCTGAGCACGAAGCCATCTCGATCCCGATCGAAGGGTCGGCTCGCCTGTTCCGGTGCTTCATTGCGAGTGGACAGGGCCTTGGCCGCGGCAAAGCCCCCGAGACCTACCGGCGTCGTGGCCATCTCCGCCCCGCCTGCCAGCATGGCATCCACCAGGCCGAATCGGATCATGAGGGCGGCTTCCCCGATGTTGTGGCTTCCCGTGCTACAGGCGGACACAATGGAATAATTGGGTCCCTTGAGCCCGTATTTGATGGAGAGATCCCCCGCTACCATGTTGATGATGTTGGCGGGCACGAAGAAGGGAGAGATCTTGCGAGGACCGCCCCGCAGATAGGCCGCATAGCTGTTTTCGATGCCAGCGATGCCCCCGATGCCGGAACCGATGGCCACGCCGATCCGCCGGCAATTTTCCTCCGTGATCTCGATGCCGGAATCTTCGATAGCTTGCACCCCGGCCCCGATCCCGTAATGGATGAACTTATCCATCTTGCGGGATTCCTTTTTGGAGATGTACTTCTCAGGGTCGAAGCCGTAAATCGGTCCTCCGAACCGGGTAGAAAAGGGCGCGATATCAAAATGGGTGATGGGTTGGATGCCGCTCTTCCCCGCCAGGATGTTTTCCCAAGCGGTCTGCACGTCCAAGCCCACCGGAGACACGAGGCCCACGCCGGTGACCACAACCCTTCTGATCGACATGCGATCCTCCCCGAACCTGAATGAGACCAAGGCAAACGGTGACCCCCTCGGGAGGTTACCGTTTGCCCGCGATAGCTAGATTTCCCTTAGGCCTGATGTGCCTTGATATAATCGATCGCTTCCTGCACTGTGGTGATTTTTTCCGCTTCCTCGTCGGGAATCTCCGTGTCAAACTCCTCCTCCAGGGCCATCACCAATTCCACCGTGTCCAGGGAGTCCGCCCCCAGATCGTCCACAAAGGAAGCGTCCGGCGTAACCTGATCTTCCTTGACTCCCAACTGATCCACCACGATTTGACGAACCTTTTCTTCAATATTCATGAGCTTACGATCCTCCGAATGAGTCCTCGCCCACCTGCGGGCAACCATTGAAAAAAGCGCCCCGGACCGAGCCGGATGCGTTGTGCTGATCTCGCGGGACGTGGGTTTACACCATGAACAGACCCCCGTTGACGTGGACCGTGGTTCCCGTGATGTAGGCGGCGCCAGGGGAGGCGAGGAACACCACCGCAGCAGCCACTTCTTCCGGTGTGCCCAAACGGCCCAAAGGTACTCCTCGGAGGAGCTCCGCCCGCTGGGATTCGCTCAGAGCGCGGGTCATGTCCGTATCGATGAAACCCGGCGCCACGGCGTTGACTGTGATACCTCGGGAACCCACCTCTTGTGCCAGGGATTTGGTGAAACCGATCATGCCCGCTTTGGCGGCGGCATAATTGGTTTGTCCTGCATTGCCGCTGAAGCCGACCACTGAGGAAATATTGATGATCCGGCCCTGCTTCGCCTTCATCATGGGCCGTAAGCAAGCCTTGGTCACATGATAGAGCCCGGTCAGATTGGTCGCCATGAGCTGTTCCCAATCTGCCGCTTTCATGCGCATGAGCAATGCATCTCGGGTGATGCCCGCATTGTTCACCAGGATCGAAGGGGCACCCAGCTCAGCCTGCATCCGCTCCATGGCCTGCGCCACGGACTGGGGATCGGACACATCCAGCACCAGCCCTAAGCCCGGATGACCTGTCTTCGCAAGGCTTTCTTGGATGCGGGCGGCCCCCGCCGCTGTGGTCGCCGTACCTGCAACCCGCGCGCCGGCCTCTCCAAGCGCTAGGGCGATGGCGCGACCGATGCCGCGGGAAGCGCCGGTGACCAGGGCGATTTCATCAGTCAACATGCGGTGATCTCCAGTGCATGGTGCAATCCTTCCGGATCGAAGAGGGCTAAGGCCGTCAAACGCCGATCGATCCGCTTGGCTAATCCTGTGAGTACCTTGCCAGGGCCTGCTTCCAGCAACACGTTCACACCCTCTTGAGGGAGCCGCTGAATGGTCTCCACCCAGCGGACCGGACTGTAGAGCTGTTGGCTCAAAAGACGGCGAATTTCCGACGGTTCCGCCGCCGGTGCAACGGTTACATTGTGCAGCACGGGAATGCGGGGGGGATTGAAAGGAACGGTTTCTAAGGTAGCGGAGAACTGTGCGGCAGCGGGGCGCATGAGGGCGCAATGGGAGGGCACACTCACTGGTAAGCGAACGACTCGTTTTGCGCCCTGGGCCTTCGCCAACTGCATTCCGCGTTCTACGGCATCCGCAGTGCCTGCGATCACCACTTGCCCGGGGGCGTTGAAATTGACAGCCTCCAACACGTCCCCTTGAGCAGCCTCTCGACAAACTGCTTGCACCTGGGCATCTCCTAAGCCCAAGATGGCTGCCATGGCCCCTGCGCCCGAGGGGACAGCCGCTTGCATGAGGGCACCCCGCTGAGCCACGAGTTGCACCGCATCCGGAAAGGCCAAGGCTTCCGCGCAGACCAGTGCAGAGAATTCCCCTAAGCTGTGTCCTGCCAGCCAAGCGGGGGATGGACCGCCTTGGGCCTGCCAGACCCGCCACACAGCAACCCCTGCCGCCAGCATGGCGGGCTGGGTGCGATCCGTGCGGTTGAGCTGTTCCGCCGGTCCTTCCTGCACGAGCTGCCACAGGTCAAAGCCCAATACTTCGGAGGCTTCCCCAAAGGTCTCTTGCACCAGCGGATCGCTCTTTGCTAAGTCGCTGAGCATCCCCACCGACTGGGAACCCTGGCCAGGGAAGAGAAAAGCGATTTTTTTGGTCATCAGTAACGCACCAAGACGGAACCCCAGGTGAAACCGCCCCCGAAGGCCTCCATGATCAAAGTCTCCCCTCGCTGGATGCGACCGTCTCGTACTGCGGTATCCAGCGCCAGTGGAATGGAAGCAGAAGAGGTATTGCCGTGTTCGCCCACAGTGACCACCACCCGTTCCATGGGCAGATTCAACTTTTTCGCCGTAGCTCGGATGATCCGGATGTTCGCCTGATGGGGTACTAACCAATCGATGTCCGACTTGCTCAGCCGATTGGCAGCGAGTGTTTCATCCACGATGCGCCCCAGGGTGGTCACCGCCATGCGGAAGACCTCGTTGCCCCGCATCTCGATGTAGGGATCCTCACAGCGTCCCATGCCTACGCCGGAGGGCACTTGCAGCAGATCCTTATAGGCCCCGTCGGCGCTGAGGTGCGTGGAGAGGATGCCGGGTTCTTCGGCGGCGCCCAGCACCACAGCGCCCGCGCCGTCCCCAAAGAGCACACAGGTGGCCCGATCCTGCCAGTTGACGATGCGGGACATGGTTTCGGAACCCACCACCAGGGCACATCGATGAGTGCCGGAGCGGATGAACTTGTCCGCCACGCTCAGGGCATAGACAAACCCCGTGCAGACCGCTTGGATGTCGAAGGCGGCAAAGCCCCCGATGCCCAGGCGATGTTGCAGCAAACAAGCAGTGCTGGGGAAGACCTGATCCGGGGTGGTGGTAGCGACGATGAGCAGATCGATCTGATCCGGTTCGAGTTCCGCCGCTGCCAGCGCCCGTCGGGCGGCGGCTTCGGCGAGTCCGCTACAGGTTTCCCCCTCGGAAACCAAATGGCGCTCCCGAATGCCAGTACGCTCCCGAATCCACTGGTCGGAGGTGTCCACCAGATCTTCCAGTTCCCGATTCGTAAGCACTTTTTCGGGCAGATAGCTGCCCGTGCCCAAAATCCGAGAATAGCGGTTCACACCTCTGCCCTTTGCCGTTCGGCATCGAGCTGGCTTTGCACCTGCTGGGCGATGCGCTTTGGTATGTTGTAATGGATTTCCTTTTCTGCGATGTGGATAGCATTCTCAAACGCGAGCACATCAGCACCGCCGTGGCTCTTGATGACGATCCCCCGCAAGCCCAGCAGGCTCGCGCCATTGTAGCGGCGGGGGTCGAAAGTACGGCTGAACCGCTTGAGGATCGGCAGGGCGGCAAGCCCGGACAATCGGGTGAACCAGTTCCGCTGGAAATTGTGCTGTAGCATTTGGCGGACCAGTTTGGCCACCCCCTCGCTGGATTTCAGGGCCACGTTGCCCACGAAGCCATCCGTCACCACCACGTCCACATCCCCCAGATAAATGTCATCTCCCTCTACATAACCCACATAGTTGAGGGCGCTGCGGGCGAGCAATTCATGGGCCTGCTTCACCTGTTCATTGCCCTTGATCTCTTCGGCGCCGATGTTGAGCAAGCCCACCTTGGGGGAATCAAGACCGCCGATGGCTCGAGCTAGCTCGCTGCCCATGACGGCGAATTGAAACAGATGAGCAGCGGTGCAGTCCACATTGGCCCCCAGATCCAGCACATGGGTGGAGCCCGTCAGAGAGGGCACTGCGGTGATGATGGCGGGACGATCCACCAAAGGCAACATTTTCAGCACGAATCGCGCGATGGCCATGAGCGCCCCCGTATTGCCCGCGCTCACACAGGCATGGGCTTCTCCGGATTTCACCAGATCGATGGCCACTCGCATGGAAGAATCCTTTTTCAAGCGCAGGGCTTTGGAAGGCAATTCATCCATGGCCACTTCCTGGGAGGCAGGATGAATCATTAACCTGCCTTGAAAATTCTGATCCTTTATGAGCGGTGCCAACACGTCCGGCTTGCCCACCAGAATCAGCCGGATGCCCTGCGTCGCGCGCAGGAAGTTCAGGGCGGCGGGCACGATGACCTGGGGGCCGTGATCCCCTCCCATGGCATCCAGCGCGATTGTCAGCTGTTCCCCCACGGTCCTTATCTTTTTCGATCCTTAATCCTTGGGTTCTACGACCTTGCGGCCCCGATAGAAGCCCTCCGCGGAAACATGATGGCGGCGATGTACACTGCCTGTGTGGGGTTCTATGGAAAGGGTCGGTCTGGACAAAGCATCGTGGGAACGGCGCATGCCCCGCTTCGAGGGGGTCTTTCGATTCTGTTGAACAGCCATGAGGTTCTCCAAAAAGAAGGATCGATGGATCTCAGGGTTTCCAATCTGCTAGGGCGGCGAAGGGATGCCTTTCCTTCGGAAGATCGGTGGAGACGGGTGGATGACAAGTGCCTTCCGGATGTCTGGGAATCTGAGGCAGTGCCAAGAGTAATTCATCTTCCAACAGTAGGATGCTGCGGATCGGGGCATCCTCCACCAACAGGGGATCATAAGCTTCCGGCAGACGCTTGGCTTCTTCGATGCCGGAGACCAGAGCGAGCGCCACCGAACAGCGCACCCCATAGTCCAGGGGCTGCAAGCAGCGCTGGCAGGTCAACCGCAGCTGACCGGATACCCAGCCTAGGATCAAGCCCCGCTTCTCTTCGTCCCGCTGGAAACGCAACCCATAGTCTAACTGGCCTTCCAAATCCACCAGCTCGGACCGGAGTCGGGAGAAGGCGGACAGAGGCACAGCGCCTGCGAACTGGGCTCGCGTTTTCAGTGCCTGCCAGGGATTGAGGAGTGGGGGTAAGGCTTGAGACATAATTTTTTAGGCTACGTGTTTTTTCCGCCCAGCGTCAAGAATCAACCCACCAGGGCGAGCAGCACGCCCGCCGCCACCGCCGAGCCGATCACGCCGGCCACATTGGGCCCCATGGCATGCATGAGCAAGAAATTATGGGGATCCGCTTCCAGGCCCACCTTGTTAACCACCCGCGCTGCCATGGGCACGGCGGAAACCCCCGCCGCCCCGATCAGGGGATTGACCTGCCCGCCGGTCAGCCGGTGCATGAGCTTCCCCATGAGCACGCCGGCGGCGGTCCCGATGCAGAAGGCCAGGGCACCCAGCCCCAGAATACCCAGGGTCTCCAGAGACAAGAACTTCTCCGCAGACAGCTTGGAACCGATGGCGAGCCCGAGAAATAAGGTGACTACATTGATGATCTCATTCTGGGCGGCGCGGTTCAGGCGATCCACCACCCCGCATTCCCGCAACAGATTGCCGAAGGTCAACATGCCGATGAGGGGCGCGGCGGAGGGCAGGAGCAGGGCGCAGAGGAAAAGCAGCACCAGGGGAAAGAGTATGCGTTCCACTCGGGACACGGGGCGCAGCTGCTGCATGATCACCGCCCGTTCCGCCGGGGTCGTCAAGGCCCGCATGATGGGGGGCTGGATGATGGGCACCAACGCCATATAGGAGTAGGCCGCTACAGCGATGGCGCCCAGCAGTTCCGGCGCGAGACGGGAAGCGAGAAAGATGGCGGTGGGGCCGTCTGCGCCGCCGATGATGGCGATGGCCGCTGCATCTTGCAGGGAGAAGCCGAAGCCCGGAATCAGGTTCAGGGCCAGGGCGCCGAGCAGGGTGGCGAAGATGCCGAACTGGGCCGCCGCCCCCAACAACAGAGTGGAAGGCCGGGCGATCAGGGCGCTGAAATCCGTCAGGGCACCCACCCCCATGAAGATGAGCAGGGGGAAGATACCGGTTTCCACGCCCACCGCATAGATCATGCCGATCAGGCCTTCTGGCCCACCGATGCCCGCCAGGGGGATATTGCTGAGGATCGCCCCGAAGCCGATGGGCACCAGCAAAAGGGGTTCGAACTGCTTGGCGATGGCCAGATAGAGCAACACCCCGCCTACCCCCATCATCAAGGCCTGCCCGGGTTCCAGATTGGCAATCCCCAGGGACTGCCAGAGCCTCAGCAACGCTTCCATGCCTTACCGGAGCGTCAGCAGGACATCGCCCACCTGCACGCTATCCCCCTCCTTCACGTGAACCCCCTGGACGGTACCCGCCGAGGGGGCGCGCACTTCGGTCTCCATCTTCATAGCTTCCAAGATCATCACCACCTCCCCGGCGGCCACCTGCTGTCCGGGCTGGACTTGGATCTTATAGAGGGTCCCCGCCAGCGGTGCGGAAACCGGCACTTCTTGGGGATCTGCTTTGGGCTGCGCGGGGGAAACGCTTTGCACCGCGCCCTGGGGCGACACCTTCACCGCATAGGTTTTGCCGTTGACTTCCACCTGATATTGAACGGGTTCTCCGGAAGCGACTGGCGGAGGGGAGGGCGCGGCGGGCTTTTCCGCCCAAGGGGGCGGCTCGAAGGCATCGGGATTGCCCCGATTCTCCAGGAATTTCAGCCCCACCTGGGGGAATAGGGCGTAGATCAACACATCGTCCAACACAGGATCGGAGAGTTCCAAAGACTTTTCCACGGCCAATTCTTCTAGCTCTGCCGTGAGGCGATCCAGTTCCGGCGCCAGATGATCCGCCGGTCGGCCGGTCATGGGTTCTTCGCCCTCCCCCAGGACCCGCGCTTGCAAACTGGCATCCACCGGTGCAGGTGTGGCCCCGTATTCCCCCCGCAACACGCCGGCAGTCTCCTTGGTAATGATCTTGTAACGCTCCCCGCTGAGCACATTGAGCACGGCTTGAGTGCCCACGATCTGGGAAGTAGGGGTAACCAAGGGCAGATAGCCCAGATCCTTGCGCACCCGAGGGATCTCCTCCAACACTTCATCCAGTCGGTCGCTGGCCCCCTGCTCCCGAAGCTGGTTTTCCATGTTCGTCAACATGCCGCCGGGGACCTGAGCCACCAGAATACGGGAATCAACCCCCTTCAGGCTGCCTTCGAATTTGGCGTATTTCTTCCGCACCTCGCGGAAATAGGCGGCGATCTCTTCCAACAGCTTCAGATCTAAGCCGGTATCCCTGGGAGTATCTTGGAGGATGGCGACCAGAGACTCTGTGGGGGAATGGCCATAGGTCATGCTCATGGAAGAGATGGCCGTGTCCACCAGGTCGATGCCCGCCTCGGCGGCCTTGAGATTGGTGGCGGTGCTCATGCCGGTGGTGGCGTGGCACTGCAGGGCCAGGGGGATGGAACAGACTTCCTTGAGCCGGCTCACCAATTCTTCCGCCACATAGGGCTTCAGCAGGCCCGCCATGTCCTTGATGCAGAGGGAATGGCAGCCGAGATCTTCCAGTCGCCGACCCAGGTCTACCCAGTATTGCACATCGTGCACCGGACTCACCGTATAGGACATAGCTCCCTGGGCATGCTTGCCGGTGGCCAAGGTAGCCTTCACCGCCTGTTCAAAATTGCGGAGATCGTTCAGGGCATCGAAGATGCGGAACACATCCACGCCAGTTTCCGCCGCTCGCTCCACAAAGGCCCAGACCACATCGTCCGCATAGTGCCGATAGCCCAGGAGATTTTGCGCCCGCAGGAGCATCTGTTGGGGGGTGCGGGGCATGGCTTGCTTCAATCGGCGCAGGCGCTCCCAAGGATCCTCCCCCAGATAGCGGATGCAGGCATCGAAGGTCGCGCCGCCCCAGGTTTCCAAGGACCAAAAGCCCACCCGATCCAGCTTGGGCGCGATGGGCAACATGTCCTCGATGCGGAGGCGGGTTGCGAGGAGGGATTGATGGGCATCGCGCAACACGACATCCGTAATCCCCAGTGGTGTAGCTTGCGTCATCATGATTCCCTGTTCTAAGCGGCGGTCGAGCTGGGGTGATCCTGTCGATAGCGATGGATGGCCGCTGAGATCACTGCGATCAACTCGGCATCGGCGGTTCCCTCAGGAGCTTCGCCTTCGATCCGTTCGGCAGGGGCAAAGCGCTGTACCCCCAGGGCCAGGAGGCGCAACAGGCCGATGAGCAGCAGGAGAAAGGCGAACACGATCCCCATGCCGATGCCCATGAGGCGCAGGCCCTCCCAGATCAGCGCGCTGAACGGCATCGTGCTCAGGCCTCGAAGGGATGTTGCTGGATGAGGGTGTGAACGCGATCCGGCCCTGTGGAAATGAGGTGGATGGGCAGACCCGAGAGCTCCTCGATCTTCCGGAGATAGGCTTGCGCTGCTTCGGGCAAGGCTTCCAGCGCGGTCGCCCCTTGGGTGGAAGCCTGCCAGCCGGGTAACTCGATGTACTTGGGTTTGCACTGGGCCAGCAATTCCGCCGACTCCGGCGGGGTGCTGAGCGCTTTCCCGTGGAGCTCGTAGGCCACGCAGATCTTCAGTTTCTCCAACCCGTCGAGCACATCGAGCTTAGTGATGCAAAGGCCCGTGATGCTGTTGATCTCGAAGGCGCGTCGGAGGGCGACCATGTCCAGCCAACCGCAGCGGCGCTTGCGGCCGGTGGTGGCCCCGAACTCGTGCCCCCGCGTGCCCAGATGATCCCCCACTGTATCGAAGAGTTCCGTAGGGAAAGGACCGGCACCCACACGGGTGGTGTAGGCCTTGACGATGCCCAGGATGTAATCCAAATGCTTGGGTCCCAAACCGCTGCCGCTCGCCGCGCCGCCCGCCGTGGTGGTGCTGGAAGTCACATAGGGATAGGTGCCGTGATCGATGTCGAGCAAGGCTCCCTGGGCGCCCTCGAGGAGCAAATTTTTCCCTCGGCGGCGGTAATCGTGCAGCAGCCCGGTCACATCTCCCACCAGGGGGCGAATCCGCTCCATCTGAGCCAACAGTTCGTCCCGCACCTGCTGATAGTCCAAGGTGGGCGCGTGGAAATAATGAGCGAGGACGAAGTTGTGATAATCCATCACTGCTGAGAGTTTCTCTTCCAAACGCTCGGCATCCAGGGCATCCCCCAGGCGCAGCCCGCGGCGGGAAACCTTGTCTTCATAGGCAGGCCCGATGCCCCGCCCCGTGGTACCGAGGGCCTTGCGGCCCCGAGCCGCTTCCCTCGCTCGATCTAAAGCGATGTGATAGGGCAGGATCAAGGGACAGGCGGGGCTGATGACCAAGCGGGCTCGGGCGGGCACGCCCCTTTTCTCCAAGGCATCCAGCTCTTCCAACAGGGCACTGGGGGAGAGCACTACTCCGTTGCCGATGAGGCATTGCACGTTCTCTCGCAGGATGCCAGAGGGGATCAGGTGCAGGATCGTCTGCTCCCCATTGATCACCAGGGTATGTCCTGCATTATGGCCACCCTGAAAGCGCACCACGGCGGACGCCCGTTCCGTGAGCAGATCCACCACCTTGCCCTTTCCCTCATCACCCCATTGGGCACCGAGGACTACGACATTTTTTCCCATAGCGACTGACCGATGTTGCTTCGTTGCTGAATCCCAATAAACGGCTGAGGTGCCTCGGGGGATGTCTACTCGATGATTCGCCTGCCCCGATCGAGCACAGCGCTGGGCGGAATTCTTAACAGATGGTTGCAGACTTGTCTATTCCGAATCCTTCCGCATCAGAAAACCCAGGCATCGTTCCAGAACTCCTCAGGAAAAGCGGTTTTCAGGGAGGCGACCGGACAGGGCAGGGGGAAGCCTGTTATAATTTTCTTCTTTATCAGGATCCCCGGAGGATCCTGCGCTAGTACACGCCTAATACCCCATTATGATTACTATCTTCATCGGGAACCTACCCAACGATACCAAGCAATCTCAGGCGAAAAAGCTTTTCTCCCGCTTCGGGGAAGTCGCCGCCCTCGAGCTGATCGTCCCCCCTGCGGGACGACCCTTCCAAGGCTACGGTTTCGTGGAAATGGAAGCGGAACCCGGCCGCGCAGCTATCGCGGAATTGGATGGCAGCATCTACCGAGGGGCGATCCTCTGCGTTGCCGAGGCCACGCCGGCCCAGCTTGCCCAGCGGGCTGCCCGCGATGCCACCGCAGAACTCGCCGTTCCCCTGGATGAGGTGCCCCCCAGCAACCTGCTCCGCCGGTACTATCAAGTGATCTCCGTGGAGAAAGCGCCCGGCCCGATGCCTGATGCTGAGGGAGATTGGTGCCGCTACGAACTCCAGAGCGGTTCTTCTCGCATCACAGGCCTGCATCGGGGCACCTTGGAAGAGGTAACTGCTTATGCCACGGAATGTGCCGCCGCCTTCAACCTGCGCAGCATAAAGGGCAAATCGCCTAAGAACCTGGCTTTCCTGCGAAGGAAGAAGACTTCATGAGGTCCCAAATTCAAACCCTGCTGGGAACTGCGTTAGATCGATTGGTCGAAAGGGGCCGATTGCCGGAAACCGCACGGCAGATTCCCCAGGTGATGCGCAGCCAGAATCCAGCCCACGGGGATTTTTCTTCGAACTTGGCCTTGGCCCTCGCAAAGGCTGCCCGCACCCAGCCCAGAGCCCTGGCCCAAGAGCTCTTGGAAGCGCTGCCGGAAGCCCCCTTCCTGGAAAAGGTGGAGATCGCCGGCCCCGGCTTCCTCAATTTTTTCCTGACATCCGATGCCCATCGCGTCTGGATCCCCCAGATCCTCGCCCAGGGGCCGAACTTCGGGCGCAGCCAGATCGGGGCGGGAAAGCGGGTGCAGGTGGAATTCGTCTCCGCCAATCCCACAGGCCCCTTGCACGTGGGGCACGGCCGAGGGGCAGCCTATGGCGCTGCTGTTTCAAACCTCTTGGAAGCTGTGGGCTTTCAGGTCCATCGGGAATACTATGTGAACGATGCGGGCCGCCAGATGGATATCCTCACCACGTCCATTTGGCTGCGCTATCTGGAACTCTGCGGGGAGACCCTGCGCTTCCCCAGCAACGGTTATCGGGGAGATTATGTCTGGGATATCGCCGCCAACCTTCATCGGGAACATGGGGATGCCTATCGGCAACCCGCCGAAACCCTGTTCGCCGGCGTGCCGGAAGATGCCCCCACGGAAGAAGAGCGGGATGCCCAGGGAAACCCCCTGGCCGATGCCCCCCAGGGGGACAAGGAAGCCCATATCGATGCCTTGATCGGGCGAGCAAAGGACCTGCTGGGAGATCATCGCTACCGCCTGATCTTCGAATTGGGGCTGAACACGATTCTGGACGACATCCGGATGGATCTCGCCCAATTCGGCGTGGAATACGATCAATGGTTCTCGGAACGCTCTCTCGCGGAGCGGGGGTTGATCTACCGCGCCATCGAGCGGTTGCGAGAAGCGGGCTATGCCTATGATCGAGCGGGGGCCCTTTGGTTTCGCGCGAGTGCATTCGGAGATGAAAAGGATCGGGTGCTGGTGCGGGAAAATGGCCAGACCACCTATTTTGCCTCAGATATCGCCTATCACATGGACAAGCTGGAACGGGGGTTCGATCGAGTCATCGACATCTGGGGAGCGGATCATCACGGCTATGTGCCCCGCATCAAGGCGGCGTTAAGAGCCCTGGGCGATGATCCGGATCGGCTGTCCGTGTCGCTCGTGCAATTCGCCATCCTCTATCGGGGCGGCGAGCGGGTGCCCATGTCCACCCGGGCCGGGGAGTTCGTCACCCTGCGCCAGCTGCGCCAAGAGGTGGGCCGGGATGCTGCCCGTTACTTCTATGTGATGCGCCGGGCTGAACAGCACTTGGATTTCGATCTGGATCTCGCCAAATCCCAATCCAACGACAATCCCGTCTACTATGTGCAATACGCCCATGCGCGCATCTGTAGCGTGCTGCGGCAAGCATCGGATCGGGGGCTGTCGGTGGAGCCCAGCGAAGGGGATCAACATCTGGATCTGCTGCGGGAACCCCAGGAAGTGGACCTGATCAAGTGCTTGGGGCGCTATCCCGAAGTGCTGGAAGCGGCAGCGTTGCAGGAGGAACCCCATCAACTCACCCATTACCTGCGGGACCTGGCCAATGCCTTCCACAGCTACTACAACGCTCATCCCTTTCTGGTAGACGACGAAAAGCTGCGGGATGGGCGCATCAAACTCATCTTGGCCACTCGTCAAGTCTTGCGCAATGCGTTGAATCTACTGGGCGTTTCTGCGCCGGAGCAAATGTAAGATGCCGAGGGATTACAAGGATCCGATGAATCCAGCTCCCAAACGGCGGAGGCGGCGACCATCCTGTTGGCTTTGGTTTTCCAGCGGGGCCCTGTGCGGTGTACTGGTCATGATCCTTGTCCCGATGCAGGCGGAGAAGCCCCCCATTCCTCCGGATGCGCCGCCGGAGATCGCGGAGAATCTGGCCAAGCGGCCAGTGCCCCCACCCCAGTTCGACTATCAAACCCTGCTGCCCGAACTCAAGGTAGTGGTGCCCAAGGAAAGCGCGGATCAGCATCCCCCCGCCCTGCCGCCGGAACCCGTGGAACCGGAGCCCGCACCGAAAGAGGGGGGTTCCGCTCAAGTGTCCAAACAACGGCCCATAACCCGCAGCACCTATTATTTATTGCAGGTGGCTTCTCTCCGAGATCCCGGAGACGCGGAAGCCCTCCGCGCCAAGCTGGGCTTGCTGGGCTTCTCCAGTAACACCCAGCGCACGGAGATCAACGGGAACCGCTACTACCGCGTTCGAGTGGGGCCCTATGCGGACAAGGCCGCCGCCGAGCAGGATTTGGCGAAGCTCACTGCCCAGGGGTTGCAACCCCTGCTCATCCGCAGCCGTATCGACTGAACTAAGCCCTATTGCTTCCCCTCGGGAGAGGGTGCTAGACTGCGTTCGCCGCGCGGGTGTAGTTCAATGGTAGAACAGGAGCTTCCCAAGCTTCTAACGTGGGTTCGATTCCCATCACCCGCTCCATCACTGCCGGAGGTAGGCGTTCGCCGCCTCCAACAACCGCCTCGCACGAAAGAGCATCTGCCATCGATTCCCTCCCAGCTGCCGCCAGAGCCAAGCGCTGCGGATGCCTGCCAGGAGCAGGGCCCGAATACGGTTCTGGTTGTCCGGATTCTGGAGATAGCTCGGTTCTCCCCGCACCTGAATGCGGGGCTGCAAGGTGCTGATGGTGCGGCTGTAGAGATCCGCCAGATGGGCGAGCAGATTGGGATGGAGCAAGGCGAAATGCTGCAGTTTTTCCCGCGCCCCTTCGATGCCCTGGGCGATCTGCTGCACCAGGGCCGGCTGCTTAGCCAGCAGGCGTTCCAGGCGGAGCAGGGCGATCAAATAGCCCGTGAGGGCAGCATCTCGGGGCCTCTGTCCCGAAAGCTGTCCTTGAAATTCCTGAACGCCAAGGCGCAGGGCCCCCGGCATCCCGAACACGGCTTCTACCGAGGGGGCATCGGTCTGAAAGAGGCTGAAGATACAGGGTTCCATGAGGGCGGTATCGATCCGTCCTTGGGTGGCGATCCTGTGGACGCAGAGCACTGCTTGATAGATGCCGGCCAGGGCTAAGAGCCGATCTTGATCCGAATATGCCATAGCATTAATCGTCTTCAATAATGCCGCCGCCCAAACATTCTTCCCCCAGATAGACCACGACCGATTGGCCCGGGGTGATGGCCCGTTGGGGCTGTTCGAAGCGCAGGGTGCAGCGATCTCTTCGACAGCTTAGCACCTGAACAGCTTGCAAGGGTTGCTGGTGGCGGAGGCGCGCTGAGCAAGCCAGGGGCAGGGCGGGGCGATGGATCCAATGCCAGCGGGTGGCGGTGATCTCTCGTCGCAGCAACAAGGGATGATCATGACCTTGCACCACGATGAGGGCGTTGCGGCTGAGATCCTTCCGGGCCACGAACCAGGGGGCTTCGGCCGCCCCAGCAATGCCGCCGATGCCCAAGCCCTGCCGCTGGCCAAGGGTGTAATAGGCCACTCCCCGATGGGTGCCGATGCGCTCGCCTTCCGGCGTCTCAATGGGGCCCGGGGCTTCCGGCACATAGCGGGCGAGGAATGCTCGAAAGGGTCGTTCGCCGATGAAGCAAATTCCCGTGCTGTCCGGCTTCTCGGCTGTGGGCAAGCCGATCTGCCGCGCCAGGTCGCGCACCTGAGCCTTGGTCATCGTGCCCAGGGGAAAGCGGCTGGCGGCTAACTGCTCTTGATCGAGCCGATAGAGAAAATAGGTCTGATCCTTTCGAGCATCTCGGCTCAAGCAGAGGTGAACCCCCCGCGCATCCCGCCGAATCCGCGCATAGTGGCCGGTGGCGATGGCACTGGCACCCAGGCTTCTGGCGTGATCGAGAAAGGCCCGGAACTTAATCCGCTGATTGCAGAGCACATCTGGATTGGGCGTTCGCCCCGCCCGATATTCCAACAGGCATTCCGAAAAGACCTGGTCCCAGTACTCCGCGGAGAAATTCACCCGATGCAGGCGGATGCCCAGATGGTCGGCCACAGCTTGAGCGTCCGCCAGATCCTCCGCCGCAGCACAGTAGCCGGGCCGGTCTTCCTCTTCCCAGTTCTTCATGAACAGGGCTTCCACCCGTTCTCCCTGTTCCAGCAGCTGCCAGGCGGCTACCGAGGAATCCACCCCCCCCGAAAGGCCGACGATGATCAGGGAATCTGCCACAGGCTGCACTACCGGTCGGCAGCTAGGGCGCGGATCTTATCTAACAGCTTGGGATCTGCCCAATCCCGCTCCCCGAGGGCCTGATAAGTCAGCTTTCCCTGGGGATCGATCACAAAGGTGGTGGGCAGGCCGCGCACGGGCCAACGTTTCACCGCTTTGCCGTCCTCGTCCAGGAGCAGGGGGAAGCTGAGGCCATATTCCGCCGTGAAGGCCCAGACCTGATCTTCTGTCTCCCCCACATTCACGGCCAGCAGCCGGATGTTTTCCCCTTTGAGCTGCTGCCAAGCCGCTTCCATGGAAGGCATCTCCGCCCGGCAGGGAGGACACCAAGTAGCCCAGAAATTGACGATGAGCACTTGGCCCCGATAATCCTGGATTCGGTGCAACTGGCCGTCCAGATCCCGCAAACCCAGTTCCGGCGCGGGGCGGTTGGGAAGGGGGCTGAGGCCCTGCCCCGCTTGGGACAGGGCGGCGAAGAGCAACAGGCACAGGGGGAGCAAGCGGCTAGGTTTCATCAGCGTTCTCCAAAATCACGGGATCTGCGGGGCAGCGGATGCCTGAGATACGACCTTGACGGGGAATTTGATCTTCCTTCCACGTCAAGAGAAGATCGAAAACCCTGTCCGGGGCAGGGCCGAAGGGAATCATGCCCCAGGCTTGATCTCCGGGGAAAAAGCGCTGCTGAGTGGGAAACAAGGCCCAGCGAAAGGCGATCTGCGCGGCTGGGGACTCTCGCAGCTTTTCCCAGCGGGGCCGCCAGGATGAGGCCACAGGGATGGGTTTTTCCCTGCCATCTTGGAGCACCCGCCATCGGCGCAGGTCGACGGTCAGCTCCCTTTCTCCCTCGTTGCGCAGGATCGCTTGCAGCACACAGGCTTCGGCGATCTGATCCGAAGCAGCCAGGGAAAAGCCCCGCGCCTGGAAGAAGGCCCGGGTCTGATCCGGCGTGCGCTGGATCAATTGCAGGGAAAATCCCCCCTGCCGGAAGCCCCAGCGATCCCCTTGGGCCCAAGCAGTGCTGGCCCACAGCAGCAGCCAGGGGAGCAGAAAGCGAATCATCAGACCCCCAGATAGCGGAATCGATGATAGCCGAATTGTTGCACCTTCCCCGCCGGTGTGCGATGGTCTTCTTCCTGGGATTCCAGCCATTGGAAGGCGTCCCCTAGGGTCTCGCTGAGCTTTTGAGCATCGTACTGCACGATGTCTAACCCGCTGCACTGGGTGGGCCCGCCGATGGCGAAGGCGGCGATGATGACTTGCCCCCCGATGGCCAGATTGTTGCGCAGGGCTTCCCGATAACCCTGGCGTTGCTCTTCTCGAACGAGAAAGTGAAACACCGCCCGATCATGCCAGAGGGCGAAGGGCCGGGGTGCGTGAAAGCAGGTTACATCCGCTTCAAACCAATCCACCGCCGCCGCTTTTCTCCCGAGCCGCTGTTTCGCATGGGCCAAGGCCCGACCGGAGATATCCAGGACGGCCAGTTGCTCATACCCTAGGGCCAGGAGCCGATCCACCAGCACGGAAGCTCCCCCGCCCACATCGATGAGGGGCACGGATCGATCGAAACCGCTGTTCTGGATCAAGCGCAGGGAAAGCTTGGGTTCCGACTGATACCAGCTGACCTCTTGGGGAGATCGGTGCTGATACACCTGTTCCCAATGGGCTTTGGGATCGAAATCGGTTTCAGACATGGGTTTAGAGCTCTCGGGTGGGCAGGAAACGGATCTCTGGCCAGCGCTCTTCCGTCAAGCTTAGATTGACCCGTGTGGATGCGAGATAGACGAGCTGTTCATCGCCATCCAGGGCAAGCTGTTCATAGGCCCGCACCTTGAACCGCTCCAATACCTTGGGATCCTCACAAACGATCCAACGAGCGGTGTAGATGTTCACGGGCTCGACCTGGGCTTCCACCCCATATTCCTCCTTCAGCCGATAGGCGGCCACATCAAATTGGAGGATGCCCACCGCCCCCAGGATGAGATCATTGTTCTTCAGGGGGCGGAACACTTGGATGGCGCCTTCCTCGGCGAGCTGCACCACCCCCTTTTGCAAGGCCTTCATGCGCAGGGGATTTTTGAGCACGATGCGCCGAAAGAGTTCCGGCGCAAAGAAGGGAATGCCCGTGAACTTCAGGGATTCCCCTTCGGTGAAGGTATCCCCGATCTGAATGGTGCCGTGATTGTGCAAGCCGATGATGTCCCCGGGCCAGGCTTCTTCCACCTGCCGCCGCGCATCTGCCTGAAAGGTGAGGGCGTTGTTGACGAGCAGGGTCTTTCCCGTCCGCACCTGATGCAGCTTCATGCCCTTCTTGTAGCGGCCTGAGCAGATCCGCAGGAAAGCCACCCGATCCCGGTGCCCGGGGTCCATGTTCGCCTGAATCTTGAACACAAAACCGCTGAACTTCGGTTCCTCAGGGTGCACCGTCCGTTCCTGGGCAGCGCGCGGCTGGGGCGGGGGGGCGTAGGCTACGAAGGCATCCAGCAGTTCCTTAACTCCGAAATTGTTGAGGGCGGAGCCGAAGAAAACCGGCGTTTGGGTGCCCGCCCGATAGGCTTCCAGATCCAGGGCATGGCTGGCCCCCTGCACCAGTTCCAGTTCCTCCCGCAGTTCCTGCGCCAGGGGACCTAGCTGCGCATCCAATCGGGGATTGTCCAATCCGTCGATGATTTCTCCCTGCTGGCTCTTCCCCTCGTGCCGAGTGGAGAACAGATGGGTTTGCTGATTGCGCAGGTCATAGACGCCCCGAAACTGCCGCCCCATGCCGATGGGCCAAGTGATGGGGGCGCATTGCATCTCCAAAACCGCTTCGATCTCGTCCAGGATCTCGATGGGATCCCGCCCCTCCCGATCCAGTTTGTTGACAAAGGTGAGGATGGGCGTGGTGCGCAGCCGGCACACTTCCATGAGCTTGATGGTCCGGGCTTCCACCCCTTTGGCCACATCGATGACCATGAGGGCGGAATCCACAGCGGTGAGGGTGCGATAGGTGTCCTCGGAAAAATCCTCATGGCCCGGGGTGTCCAATAGATTGATGAGGGCCCCGCCATAGGGAAACTGCATCACGGAGGAGGTCACCGAGATACCCCGCTGCTTTTCCAAGGCCATCCAATCCGAGGTGGCATGACGGGCTGCCTTGCGTCCTTTGACCGTGCCCGCGAGCTGGATGGCCCCCCCGAAAAGCAGGAGCTTTTCCGTGAGGGTGGTTTTCCCCGCGTCCGGATGGGAGATGATGGCGAAGGTGCGCCTTTGTCCGATGGGATCGCTCATGATGAGTAGGGCGGAACCCCCGCATTCAGGGAAGCACCGCCCGCAGGGTTGCGCCGATCTCAGCGGGATTTTCCACCACTTGGGCGCCCAGCGCTTGCATGCGCGCCATCTTCGCCTTGGCGGTGTCCGCTTCGCCGGAAACGATGGCCCCCGCATGGCCCATGCGCCGGCCCGGCGGGGCGGAAACCCCGGCGATATAGGCCACCAAGGGCTTGGACAGGTGATCTTTCGCCCAGGCGGCGGCTTCCACTTCCTGGGCACCGCCGATCTCCCCGATGAGGAGCACGGCTTCCGTTTGGGGATCTTCCTCAAAGGCTTTCAAGATCGTGATGAAATCGCAGCCGTTGATGGGATCACCGCCGATGCTCAGGGCGGTGGATTGACCCAGCCCCAGGGCGTTCATCTGCTCCACGGCCTCATAGTTCAGGGTGCCGGAACGGGACACCACCCCCACGGGCCCAGGCCGGTAGATGTGGGCGGGCATGATGCCCACCTTGCAGGCTTCCGGCGTGATGATGCCCGCTGTGTTCGGCCCGATGATGATGGAATCTCGGCCGATGAGATAGCGCTTGACCCGCATCATATCCTGGACCGGCACCCCGTCGGCGATGACCACGATGACCCGAATGCCGGCATCGATGGCTTCCATGATGGCATCCGCCGCAAAGGCAGGGGGCACGAAGATGCCGCTCACCTCCGCGCCCGTGGCTTCCACCGCCTGTTCCACCGTGTGGAAGACGGGGAGACCCAGATGGGTCCTGCCCCCCTTGCCCGGGGTAACCCCGGCCACGATCTGGGTGCCGATCTTCATGGCTTCCTGGGCGTGGAAGGTGGCGTGCTGGCCGGTGATGCCCTGAATGAGGACCTTGGAATCGCGGTTGACGAGAATGCTCATGCCTCTGCTCCTTGCAGCGCCTGCACAGCCTTGGCGGCGCCGTCGTCCAGATTCTGCGCTTCGATATAGTTCAGCCCGGATTCCGCGAGAATTCGCCGGCCTGCCTCCACGTTGGTGCCCGCCAAGCGCACCACCACGGGCACTTGGATGTGCTGATCCCGAATGGCCTGCACGATGCCTTCGGCCACCCAGTCGCATCGGTTGATGCCCGCGAAGATGTTGAGCAAGATGGCCTTCACCTGGGAATCTTCCAGGACGATGCGGAAGGCGTTGGCGATCTTCTCCGGCGAAGCGCCGCCCCCCACATCCAGGAAATTCGCCGGCTGGCCCCCGTGTAATGTGATGGCGTCCATGGTGGCCATGGCCAAGCCCGCGCCGTTGACGATGCAGCCCACGTTGCCCGACAAAGCGATGTAGTTCAGCCCGTGCCCGGAGGCTTCCACTTCTCGGGGGTCTTCTTCCTCGAAGTCCCGGAGATCTGCGATCTCGGGATGGCGGTACAGGGCATTGCCGTCGAAGCTCATCTTGGCATCCAGGGCCATCAGTTCCGTGCCGTTCACCAGGGCCAGGGGATTGATCTCCGCCATGAGGCAATCCTTATCCCGGAAACAGCGGTAAAAGCCCTTCATGAGCCGCACCAGGGCATTCATGGGCTTGCCCACACAGCCGATGCGGGCGGCCACCTTGCGGCATTGGAAATCCAGCAGCCCCACCGCCGGATCGATGGTTTCCCGAATCACCTTTTGGGGGGTTTTTCGGGCGACTTCCTCGATTTCCATGCCTCCTTCGGAGGAAGCGATGAGGGTGATGCGCTGGGCATCTCGGTTCACAACCAAGCCTAGATAATATTCCTGGGTGATGTTCTGGGCCTGTTCCACCAGCACCCGTTGGACCAAGCGGCCTGCCGGACCGGTCTGCGGTGTGACCAGATGGGTGCCGATCAATTCATCCGCAGCGATCTGCACCTGTTCGATGGAATCCACCACCTTGACGCCGCCCGCCTTGCCTCGGCCCCCCGCGTGGATCTGGGCCTTCAGCACCCAGCGATCCCCACCGATCTCTTCCGCCGCCGCTGCGGCATGGGCATCCGAATGGACGACCCGTCCTTCTGGCACCGGTACACCGAATTGCCGCAGCAGGGCCTTGGCCTGATACTCATGGATATTCACCGAATTTTTCTCCTTTTAAAACTCCTCCGGGCCATTCTATCAGAGGGCAGGGGACGCCTCGGAGGACAAAGCGGCGGAGTCTCACTCAGAATTGTTCTCTTTCCGGGGAGGATCTTCCCTGCGCTTTCGCACCCTGCACCGAGGGGAGGTAGTGCGCTGAAGTTGCGAAAAAAAATGAGGAATCACCCCTAAGGAATGCTCTCCGTTGATATACCATATCTTGAGTTGACATCTGAACAGAACCGCATATATGGTAGATCCAGGAGATTCTGGGGCATCCGCATTATTCAAGCCTTCGGTCTCCATCGTCAACCGCTTCGCTTTTCCTGGGAAGTCTTTCACGATGTGTATGTCGTCCATGGAATCGATCTCCTTGGATTCAAACGCTCAATCGACTCTAGATCCGTTGGAAAGAACCGATGTCCTACCGCAGGTACTGCTGCAGCCGTCTGTTCTGGTAGCAGGGGAGGATGGTCAGCATCGCCCCTTAGATCTCGCCCGATTGGAACGACTCGTTCGGGAGGCCTGCCAGGGCCTGGAAGCGGTATCCGCCGAGCAGGTGTTGAAAGACAGCCTGCGCTATCTCTTCGACGGGGTGCGAGAATCGGAAGTGCGGCACGCCCTAGTGATGAGTGCCCGCACCCGCATTGAGCAGGAACCCCAATATAGCCAAGTGGCCGCCCGCC
This sequence comes from Chromatiaceae bacterium, assembly GCA_027078745.1. GTDB lineage: Bacteria > Pseudomonadota > Gammaproteobacteria > Chromatiales > Chromatiaceae > JALWWO01. The sequence goes on along the minus strand of JALWWO010000007.1, from coordinate 29,606 downwards.
TGCTGCTGGACCGTCTGCGGCGGGAGGTCCTGGGTTTTCTCGCACCTGACTGGCAGGTTGAAACCCAGGCGGACTTGGCTGCACGTTACAGCGAGTATTTTCACCGCTACATCCATCAGGGAATTCAGCTGAAACTGCTCGATCCCCGCCTCGCCCAGTTCGACCTGCACCGCCTGGGGGCTGCCCTGCAACCCCAGCGGGATTTCCAATTCACCTATCTGGGCCTGCAAACCCTCTACGACCGTTATTTCATCCACACCGCAGACGGTACCCGGTTCGAGCTGCCTCAAGCCCTTTTCATGCGCGTGGCCATGGGTCTGGCCCTCAACGAGGTCGAGCGCGAGGAACGCGCTATCGAATTCTACGAACTGCTCTCCGGATTCGATTTCATGACCTCCACGCCGACTCTATTCAATTCCGGCACCCTGCGCCCCCAACTCAGTTCTTGCTACCTCACCACGGTGCCCGACGATCTGAAGGGCATCTACGACGCCATCAAAGACAATGCTTTGCTCTCCAAGTTTGCCGGTGGCTTGGGCAACGACTGGACCCCTGTTCGCGGCATGGGTGCGCACATCAAGGGCACCAACGGCAAGAGCCAAGGGGTGGTGCCCTTCCTCAAGGTGGTCAACGATACGGCGGTAGCAGTGAACCAGTGCTTCGCCGGGGATACCCTGGTGTACACCGCCGACGGCATCAAACCCATTCAGGAGATCGAGCAGGGCGATCTGGTCCTGGGGCAGCGAGGAATCTACCGAGCTGTGCGCGAACGCTTGGTCTACAACCAGCGCGATCCCATGGTGGAAATCCGGATCGCACATGCCATCAGCCCCTTGCGGGTTACCGCCGGTCATCCGCTCTGGGCAATCCAGGGGATACCGCCGGAACAGGCCAACGCATGCAGTTATGACGGGCTAGAGAAGGGCAAGGTCCAACCCCGCTGGGTGGAAGCCGGCCAGTTGAAAAAGGGCGACTATGTCGCCCAGGTGATTCCCCAGGAAACGGTTCCGGTACCTGGCTTCGACGAAGAGGATGCCCGCCTCTACGGCATTTTGCTGGGGGCGGGCCATTGCACCGAGGCTGGACTGGAATGGGGTGTATCCGGCGATCCAGAGAAGGACGAACACTTAGCCTTCGTGCGACACTATCTGGAAAAACGGGGCCTCCCTTATTGGAGCAAGCAGGTCCGTCCCAACTGCTTGCAGATCGGCTGGGCAACCGATGTAGACCTCGCCAGGGAGGCCACCACGGGGCAGCGGATTCGGAGCAACCAGCGGGGCTTTCTTTTCGAACGTGAGGCACTCTACGATGCCCAGGGCAACAAACGCATCCATCGCAAATATGCCCATCTGCCTCCCGGCCAGACCCGAGCGCTGATCCAGGGTTTGCTCGAAACCGACGGGAACATTCGCCGGGGCAAGGAAATCCGCTTCACCACCACTTCCCAGCCCCTGGCTGAGGGCGTCCGCTACCAGCTGTTGCGCCTGGGGGTGCCTTGCGCCGGCCAGCACCGCGAACGGGAACCGCATCCCAAAGGCATCCGCACGGATAGCACCGAGAACCGTTTCGACGGGACTTGCAAAGCCTATGATCTACTCATTCCCGCGGTGAAAGCCCTGGCGGAACGGCTGGGCTGCCAACCCATCCACAAGCAAAACTGGTTGCTCTGGAAAAACTGGCTCTTCACCCGGGTGCGCGATGTACGGGAGATCAACTCGGTGCCCTTCGTCTTCGACCTAAAGGTCGAGGGAGATGCCTCCTACATGACCACCTCAGCATTGGCCCACAACGGGGGCAAGCGCAAGGGAGCCGTCTGCGTCTATCTGGAGATCTGGCACATCGATATCGAGGAGTTCCTAGAGCTGCGCAAGAACACCGGCGACGAGCGACGCCGCACCCACGACATAAACACGGCGAATTGGGTGCCGGATCTCTTCATGAAACGGTTGGCGGAGGAAAGCCATTGGACCCTGTTTTCTCCGGATGAAACGCCGGATCTCCATGAGCTCACCGGCCAGGCCTTTGAACGGGCCTATCTCGCCTATGAAGCAAAGGCAGCGCGGGGGGAGATCCGAATCCACAAGCGGGTGCAGGCGGTGAACCTATGGCGCAAGATGCTGAGCCTGCTCTTTGAAACCGGTCATCCCTGGATCACCTTCAAGGATCCCTGCAATCTCCGCTATACCAATCAGCATGTGGGGGTGGTCCATTCCTCGAACCTCTGCACCGAGATCACTTTGCACACCAACCGCGAGGAAATCGCCGTCTGCAATCTGGGTTCCGTCAATCTGGTGAACCATCTCGGCGATCAGGGCATCGATCGGCAGAAGCTCCGGCGCACGGTGCGCACCGCCATGCGGATGCTGGACAATGTGATCGATTACAACTTCTACAATGTGCCCCAGGCGCGGAATGCCAATCTGCGCCATCGTCCCGTGGGGCTGGGGCTCATGGGCTTTCAAGATGCCCTGTACCGCCTGGGCATCCCCTATGCCAGCATGGAGGCAGTGGAGTTCGCGGATCGGAGTATGGAACTCCTCTCCTATGAAGCCATCTCCGCCTCTGTGGATCTGGCGGAGGAGCGAGGGCCTTATTCCAGCTTTGAAGGCAGCCTGTGGAGTCAGGGTATCCTGCCCATTGATTCCATCGAACGGTTGGAACGAGAGCGGGGCGGGTATCTCAGATTGGATCGCAGCCGCACCCTGGATTGGGATGCGTTGCGGGAACGGGTCCAGCGGGTGGGTATGCGGAATTCCAACTGCATGGCCATCGCCCCCACCGCCACCATCTCCAATCTCACGGGAGTGAGTCAGTCCATCGAGCCCATCTATCGAAATCTCTTCGTGAAATCCAATCTCTCTGGAGAATTCACCATCGTGAATCCCTATCTGGTAGCGGATCTGAAGAAGCTGGGGCTTTGGGATCTGACTATGGTGGAGGATCTCAAGTATTACGACGGTTCTGTGCAGCAGATTGACCGCATTCCCCAGCACCTCAAAGTGCGCTATGCCACAGCCTTTGAGATCGATCCCCGGTGGTTGGTGGAAGCCGCTGCCCGCCGACAAAAATGGATTGATCAAGCTCAGAGTCTCAACCTGTATATGCCAGAGCCGAGCGGCAAAAAGATGGACCAACTCTATAAACTCGCTTGGGTGCGGGGGCTGAAGACCACCTATTACTTGCGGTCTATGGGGGCGACTCATGTGGAAAAGACCCTGGATCCACGGCGGTGGCAGCGCGGCGGCAGTTTGAGAAGCAGCCGAGGTCTCGGATTGGAGCAGGCCCAAGTTTGTTCCATCCTGGATCCAGAATGCGAGGCCTGTCAATGAGCGAAGTGCCTTCGGATTGGGAAGATCCCCTGGGATCCTTCCGCAAAGCTGTGCCGAAGAAGCCGGCATCTCCGCCGGCAGCCTCCGAAAAAAATAAACGAGCAACGGTGGCGTCCAGTCCTAGGGAAAGTCCCTGGCAGCCCCGCGCCCATTCGCCCTTTCGGGTGCAACAGCCGCCACCGGAGCCGGAGGTCATCGAGGTACCGGAAGAGCCAGAACGCCATTGGGCGCGGAAACTCTATGTCCAGAGCTGTGCCCGTTCCTGGCATCCGGCTCAGATTTCCTTGGGTATGGATCGGAAACGCTGGGCAGCGGGTGCGACCGGCACAGAAGCGGAACGAAGCTTTCTCCGAGAAGCTTTGCAGGTCTTAACTTGTTGGAATCAGCTCATCACGCCTTTGACCCTAGGGGTGTATCAGCAGACGGAGGAACCTGCCTGCCGCGCCTATCTATTGCGCCAAGCCTTTGAAGAAAGCCTAGCTGCGGAAGCGGGCCGCTATGCCCTGGAACAGCTAGGCGAGGCGGAAGCACCGGCCGAGATGCCGCCCCTCTTCGCTTGGATGGAAACCTATCTGGAACTGGCCCAGGCAGAATCCTCCTCGGTGCAGCGGGAACAGGAGGGGTTTTTCCTTATCCTCAAGAGCCTCCTATGTCCGGCTGCCCTCTTAGCCCCCTTGCTCATCGCCCGCCGCCTGGAATTCTCCGGCATCGCCACCCTGTTCCAGCGGATCTTGCAGGATCTTCAGGGGCATCGGGATTTCGGCATCGCGCTGCTGCGCCCTCAGGCTTGGAAGCCAGAGAGGGATTTCTTAGAGCAGGCTGTTTTGTCGCGCACTCTGCACTATGCCCAGGAGGCCCTTTCCTCCTCGGAGCTGCTCAAATTTCGGCAGTACCTGCGCTATCTCACCAATGAGCTGTTATCTCAGATCGATTGCCCGCCCCTTTACAAGGAGACCGAGAACCCTTTCCCCTGGCTGACAACACCGGTCGATCCCATCGCCCAGCTCAGCATTCCCTTGCCTCCCCATGCACCGGGCAGTTTTCTGGATTGGAAGTAGTCCTGATCTCCTGCGAAGGGCCAGACCCCGCTAATCCTCCCAGCGATCCAGGCCGGGAATCTGCACTTGGTGTTCATTCCTCCATGCGTTTGCGACCATGCCACATGGCGGCTACTAGGTTCTCGCGGTGCAGGAACCCGGACCCAATCACGCCAGCCACATGCAACACGACTAAGAACAGGGTGAAGTTGGCGAAAAATTCGTGGATCTCCTCCGCAGCTTCCGGAAGCCAGCCGGAGCGATTGCAGAGCCAACCCCCGAGGGGGCCGCTGCATTCCCCCGCACCGTACAGCACCAGCCCGGCGGCGACCGTGAAGCTCAGGGAGAGGAGTAGGGCGACCACCATGGCACCCCCCGCCGGGTTATGGCCGATGTAGCGCTGCGCTTGCCCTCGGAGTTCCTCCTTCAGATAGGTGAGGGCATCCCAGGGCGACCGCACGAAATCGGAAAACCGCGCGTGCTGGGGGCCGATGAATCCCCACAGCACCCGGAACAGGACCAGTCCACCCACGCTGTAGCCCGCCCAGACATGCAGGGAAAGCCAATCATCCTCGACGAGATAGGCAGCGAAGAAGGTCGCCACCAGGGACCAATGGAAGATCCGCACCAACGGATCCCAGACTTTGATTTCTTGCACCATGATCCTTGCTCCTGTGCTTGCCTTCTGGCCACAGACTAGCTGGCCAAGCTGAAAACAAGCTGAACCCGAAAGGGCAGATCAGCGGGCGCGATGCTTCATCGATTTATGGATGAATCGCTGGGATCAGAACAATTCATCGATCGCGCGGGGCGCGGGGCGGTGGGGAGACTGAGAAAACTGCCGAGGGTTTTGGGGTGCCTGCACGGGTGCCGGGCCTTGGATTCTGGCAAGATACTCTTCCCGAATCCATTCCATCTGAGTGTGCTTTCCCTGGGATCGGGTGGGCAGTCCGGTGCGCTTGTCGATGCGCACGGCGACCAGACCTTCCGGCACCGCCAGCTTGGCTTCCGGCGTGTTCGCAAGGGCGGGCCCCATGAAGTTCATCCAGAGCCCCAAGCCTGCGCGACCGCCGGTTTCCTTTCGGCCCAGGGGCTGGAATCGATCGAAGCCCATCCAGGCCACCGCCACCAAATCCTTCTGATAACCGCAGAACCAGGAATCCCGCACCTCGTTGGTGGTGCCGGTCTTGCCCGCCAGATCGTCCCGTTTGAGCTTCAGGGCTCGGCGGGCTGTGCCGTAGCGGATCACATCTCCCATCATAGAATGCATCTGATAGGCGATGCGGGGTTCTAGCACCCGTTCCGCTTCCGGTGCGCCGATGGCGCTGTCTGCCAAGCCCTGGGTTTCCACGCCGGATTCCCGTTCTTCCTCGTAGTAGAACCAACAGTGGGCGCAGGCCTTAGGCACTTGGCTTTCAAAGAGCACTTCTCCGGCGCTGTTCTCGATTCGCTGGATGAAATGAGGCAGCACCCGAAAGCCGCCGTTGGCGAAGACCGCATAGGCACCGGCCATCTGCAGGGGGGAAGCGCCCAGGGTGCCCAGAACCAGAGAAAGGCCCACGGGCTGCATCGCCTTGGGAGAGAACCCGAAGCGAGCGGCGAAGGCTCGTCCTTTCTCCAGACCGATCTGTTTCAAAAGGAACACTGAGGCCAGATTGCGGGATTGGGTCAGGGCGAGGCGCAACCGGATGGGGCCTAGATTCTTATGATCAAAGTTCTTAGGCGTCCAAACCTCCCGTGGGCCCAGGCGAATGCGCAGGGGTTCATCTCGGATCAGGCTCGCCGGCGTCCAGCCTTGCTCCAGGGCCGCCGCATAGATGAAGGGCTTGAAGCTGGAACCTGGCTGCCGGCGGGCATCCACCGCGCGATTGAACTTGCTCTCCCCGTAGTCATAGCCCCCCATCAGGGCCAGCACCGCCCCATTTGATGGATCCAGCACCACCAGGGCACCGCTCACCGCTGGCCGCTGGGCCAGTTCCCAGCGCCCTTCCGCGTCCTTGCGCAGGCGGACCAGATCCCCCGGATGAAGCACCTGATCCACCCGTTGGGGGGCTCGGCCCTGGGCATTCTCGTTCTTGTAGGGTCGTGCCCAGCGCACCTGGGCGAGTTCGAGGGTTTCCCGCTGCCCATCGCCCAGATACAGTTGGGCCGACTCAGCATCTGCCCGCACCACCAGGGCCGCCTGCAGCAGGGGCACTGGCTTCGCCTGAGCTAAGAGCGCATCCAGTGCCTGATCCGACCGATTCGCCACCGCATAATGGGCTTCTGGACCTCGGTAGCCGTGGCGGCGGTCGTAATCCAACAGGGCTGTCCGCACCGCCTGTTCCGCCAGAGGCTGAAGCCGGCTGTCCAGGGTGGTAATCACCCGCAGCCCTTCCCGATAGGCGGATTCGCCAAGCCGTTTCACCAATTCTCGGCGCACCAACTCGGCCACATAATCCGCCTGCAGTTCCACCGGCGGGCGATGCAGCGCTGCATCATCCGGTGTGGCTTTCGCCATCTGATAGGCTTGCTCGTCGATATAGCCGAGGGCCCACATCCTGCCCAGGATGTAATTCCGACGTGCCAAGGCCCGCTTGGGATTGGATACTGGATTGTTGGCGGAAGGGGCTTTGGGAATGCCCGCGAGCATGGCCATCTGGGCTAAGCTCAATTCCCGCAAGGGCTTGTCGTAGTACAGGGCTGCGGCGGCGGAGATCCCATAGGCTCGATGCCCGAAGAAAATTTTGTTGAGGTAGAGTTCCAAGATCTCCTGCTTGGTCAGGGTGCGTTCGATATGAAGGGAGAGAAGGATTTCCGAGAACTTCCGGTGAAAGGTCTTCTCTCGAGAGAGGAAGAAATTGCGGGCCACCTGCATGGTGATAGTGCTGCCTCCCTGCCGCCGCTCTCCGGTGCGCAGGAAGCTCAGGGCCGCACGACCTAACCCGAAGAGATCGATGCCTTCGTGTTCAAAGAAACGGCTGTCCTCCGTGGCCAGAAAAGCTTGGATCAGCTGCGGGGGGATTTGTTCGAAGGACACGGGTTCCCGCCGTTCCAAGCCGAACGCCCCCATGAACCGCCCGTCCGCGCTGTAGATCCGCATGGGCTGCTGCAATTGCACCGTCCGCAGGGCTTCCGCATGGGGCAGTTCCGCCAGGGTGATGGCCACATAGAACCCGGCCCCTAAGGAACCCAAGGCGGCGAAGTCCAGCCCGATTGCTACCAAAGCGGCGATCCCTAGGCCCAGTCTCGCCAGCCAGCTCCGCTTTTCTTCGGGAATCGGGGGAATCTCAGCCTTCTGCTGCCTATTTGCCGCTTGATTCTTCCGCTGGAGAGATCCCATAACCATGAACAAAAAAGCAACCCCCTTTCCCTGCGCAACTGTTGATGCTCTTGCACATTCATGATCCCCAAGCCTATCGAACTGCCACGGAAATGGAAATCCTCTCCGATTGAGGATCAGCCTCACCCAACTCGATCGGGATGCCGCCCGAATCCAGCATACCCGCACCGACTTTTTCCAGCCTGGCCGGACAGTGCCCATTTTCTCGAGCCCCGGCGGGTGGAATTGCAGAAAATCCCTTAAGAATTAGAGGTTTAGAACGAATCGACTATACTTGAAAAGAGAGGCTCCGCGAGCAGCAGTGAAGCACTTCTCCTGTCGCTGCGGGCAGCAGCCGCCTCTCGGGTTGTATTCCAAAGAGTTTATCGGGAAGCACCCTGACCCGATTCTCTAGAGGCAGCGTCATGTATATATCGTCGAGCAAAACAGATCAAAATAGGAACAATGGCGAGAAATCTCCTGATTCTATGGATCGCGCTGTTATCCCTTTACCGAGAGGGACAGGCAGCAGCAGGTGATCTCATTTGGTACAGCGAAGTTATCACCGCTACGGTGGATAGCGGGAATTATGGCAATCCGCCCACGGATGCTTTTACCCAGGATGGCGTAGGCATCACCATTGATTATGCCTTTCCGGATTATCCTATGCCCTGGCCGCATCCCTATTATAACGTCTATTTTAGAACCCTCAATGCAACACTGGGCAATGAGATGGGATTCCTGTTCCTAACCATGGATTCAATCAGTGGTGCCAGGGGAGGTAATACGGAATGCACGCGCGCAATCTTTCGTTTTTCACCGGCGGTTTCAGGTCTGCAGTTTCCTTTGCTCGATATCGATTATAACCGGTGGCGCGACATGGTTCTGGTAAGGGCGACCTATCGAGGTGCTTTAGTCCAGGGCACGGCAACCATTGTCGACCCGAACCCGACTGTTCAGCTAGGCACCCCGGCCGGAGTTACGGAATACACTTGTACAGATATCCAGAACGAGTTCGGGAACGGTCTGTGCCTGACGGGAATCCAGGCTAACGCAGGTCCAACGGAAACCCGGGGAAATGTCGAGATTCATTATGCAGAATTAGTCGATCGCATCGAGATCACCTATTGTGAGTCCGACAATCCCTTTAACGACGGGCAGATTGCCGGCATCGGTGATCTATCCTGGACGGGTAATCTAGCTGACGACAATATAGCGCGGGAGTACGACGATGCCCCAGCGAGTTATGGCAGCGCAAGTCATAATCTGAACGACACGCCTTTGTTGGAATGGGTCACGGTCCCCAATGTGGATGAACGCTGGCAAACTGTGTTCCTGAACAATGCGTATATTGATCCCGTGGTGGTGTGCACGAGTAATCTTTATACGACGGGAAATGCGCCCGCCGTGGTACGGGTGAGAAATGCTGCCTCGACCGGTTTTGAGGTACGGTTGCAGAACCCAGGCAATGGCAGCGCGGTAACTGCTTCGACCGTCCGTTGCCTAGTGGCGGAATCCGGCTATCACAGTCTGCCCGATGGCCGGCAGTTCGAGGCGCATAAACAAAAATCCAGTGTAACGGACAATACGGGAAGTTGGGTCGGAGAATCTGCAACCATCCTCGGGAATTATACCACGCCGGTGGTATTGGGTCAGGTCATGACCTTCAACGATCCGAATTGGAGTGTGTTTTGGAGCAGTGAGTGCGGCAGTAGGAATCATCCACCCACCGCGACCAGCCTCTGTATCGGCAAGCATGTGGGGGAAGACACTAATACGACCCGCGCTGATGAGACCTTGGGCTATATCGTCGTGGAACAGGGCAGCGGCAGCTTTGGGAATGTGCGATATATTGCTGCGCTCGGAGGTGATACAGTGCAAGGGGTGGATAATGCGCCCCCTTATAGCTATCTCCTCAGCACGAGTAGTTCCAGCACCTATGATTTTGCCGTAGCAACTCAGTCCGCGATGGATGGCGGCAATGGCAGTTGGGCAGTATTGTATGGGACCAACCCGATCAGCGGCGGCCGACTCGATCTGGCCGTAGATGAGGATCAGATCGGGGACTCAGAACGTTGGCATATTACTGAGCAAGTCGCCTATTGGGCCTTTCATCGCATCCCCAGCCCCTATCTGGGAGACCGTCGGGGAGATCGGGAGACGGGGAGCCAGAACGCGACCGATGCGGAAGGGGATGATACTGCGGCAGTGGATGATGAGGATGGGGTCAGCTTCCGTTCTCCCGCAGGCACTAATCACAGCATCTTCGCGGATGTGGTGGTTCAGAATCCGACCGCTGCTAACGTAACTCTCTGCGGCTGGTTGGATGTACCATCCGGCGGCACGGTGGACGGTGCGTTCGATGCGGCCGATGGGATCTGCCAGTCCGTGAGTCCCGGCACACAGACCATCACCTTGCAGTGGAGCAATCTTCCCACGGATCAAGCCTATACCACCTATGCCCGCTTCCGAGTCACTTCCGGTGCTCTGACCACTGCTGATGCCACCGGAACTGCTCCCGATGGGGAAGTGGAAGATTACCAGGTGCAATTCGACTTCCGACCCACCGCCGTGACCATCGGGGCCGTTCGGCTGCGAGCGGTGCCCCTCCGAGAGTTCCTCAACTCCCTGGACCAAGCCCAACTCGCCCGATGGCTCCAGAGCTGGGCACCGAGCATTGGGGAAGGCTGGGATCGGGCAAGCCTGGTGCAAGCCCTGCTGCCCTATCTGGATCCGGACGGGGATGGACAGCTCGCCCTATTGTCCTGGGATACCCTGGAAGAACGGGGTACCCTGGGGTTCTATGTGGAACGGCGCCCTGTGGGGACTTCCCGATGGATTCGGATCAACGAAGAGATGCTCCCGGGGCTCATCGATGCTCCTGCAGGGGGACAATATCAGCTGATCGATCCTGGTGCAGAGCGGGGCAGTTATGAGTATCGGCTGATCGAACAGGAAGCCCGCGGTGCTCAGCGCATCTACGGGCCCTTTGAGGTAAGACTTCCATGAAAATTCCAGACAATCCTGTAACCCTCTCTTTGAAGAAAAACCTGCTCCTGAGCAGTCTGCTGCTCGCCATCGGTGCGCCTGCGGGCGCGACTCAGGCCCTGCCCATGGATCTGGATGGCCAGTGGAGCCCCTGGCAACCTCTGGGCAGCGGCTACCTTGCCCGCCGCCGGATTCCGAAAAAGCTGGATCTGCCCGTCGCAGAACGCAAGCTGCAGGCGGTTCAGCTGCGGGGGCAGATGCACCGGATATCCTCGCAGCCTGTCACGCAGAAGGCGAAAAACAATCGCACCCTCTGGTTACGCACCGGTGCGGCGGGTCTCTATCGGGTGGGCATCGCAGACCTCGCAGCGGCCCTGGGCACCACGGAAGAAAAACTGCGGGAAAATGCGGACAAAGGAAAGATCTCCCTGCGGGTAGGCGGTGCGCTGGCTCCCTGGTATTGGGACGAAGCAGAAGATGCCTTCCTCTTTCCCGCCGCCCGATACGAAACCTTCTACACGGATCGCAACGCTTATCTGTTCCATCTGGGTGATCAGAAAGGGCAGGCTTGGGAAATGCAATGGATCGATGGCACGCCGGCCGCACCGGCCAGCGGGCCCCGACCTTTCCCAGCACATCTGCACTTCGAGGAAGAACCGGATCTGCGCTATTCCACCTGGACGGTGGCTCAGGAACCGGATGCGGATTATTGGTTCTGGGATTATCTCTACGGCGGGTATAAGGACCGCTTGGAAATCCCGTTGCAGATCCCCTATCCCGCTGAGGCGGGCACGGCAAACATCCGTGTTACCCTGCGCGGTTTTACGGATCTCATCGAGGGACCCGATCATCAGGTTCTGGCAGAACTCGTTGACGGGGACAGCGGCGCAGTCCTGGGCAGCGGCAGTGCAGTCTGGGATGGGTTTGAGGAAGCCCAGATCCAATTCTCTGTGGATCAGGCGATCTTTAATCCCGATGGCAATCATCGCTTGGTCCTGACCACCGAGTATGCCCCGGGCACTCATCCGGGGGAGTGGCTCGATGCGATCGATGTGGAATATCAGCGCCTCTCCGTCGCCCAGAACAATCAACTCTGGATGCGAGCGGTCAGCGGCGGCACCCAGCAGGTCGCTGGTCTGACCACAGAGGATCTGTTCGTGATCCAGGATCCAGAGGGACAGGCTGCCCTGTTGGAAAACGTGCTGGTGGAACCAGCGGTGGATGGAGGCTGGCAGGTGAGTTTCCGCGCCCAAGAAGGGGCTGATTATCTGGTGGTTGGGGTGGATACTCTCAAAACACCGGAGATCGCACCGGATGATCGGATAGAGCCCGACTACTTCATGGACGATCCCCTGTTCATGGGCAATCCTTTCGAACCCAGTCCGGCTTCCCTCCTGATCGCGCTTCCTGTGGATTATCTCATCATCGCCCCCAAGGCTTTTGCCAGCACTGCCGAAGCCCTGGCTGACTATGAGAAAAACCGCTTCGGACGAGTGGCCATCGTCTGGTTGGAAGCCATCTACAACAGCTACAGCTACGGCCGCGTAGATCCCAGCGCCCTGAGCCGTTTTATGAAGCGGTTTCGCCGTCGAAACGGTGCTCCTGAATATGTGATGCTCGTCGGCAAGGGCACCCTGGACGAAAAAAATCGCATGGGCTATGGGGATAGCTTTTTACCCATCCGCATGGTCAGCACCCCTTGGGCCCTCGCCGCTTCGGATGAACGCTTGTTGGGACTGGAAGAAAGTGGAGCGACTCCCCTGCCCTTCGCCATCGGCCGCATTCCCATCACCAATGATGCGGAAGGCTTGGCCTATGTGGAAAAGCTGATCGCCCAGGAAGAAACCTTGGGTGCGCCGGCGCGGAGAACCGCCCTGTTGGCTGCGGACAATCCGGACGATGGCGGAGATTTTCATACCAACTCCGATGCCCTGGCGGACCGGCTGTTCGGGCTGGGCTTCGAGCGGGTGACCAAAGTCTACCATCCCCAAGATGATGTGAGCGGCACCCTGTCCCAATCCGATGCTTGGGAACTGGGTTATCTGAGCTATGACGGGCACGGTTCCGCCGCGCAGATCGGGAACTATCAGGAGAATTTTCTCAATGCGAACATAGCGGGAAGCTTGCAGAATGCCATCCATCCCCTGTTCACCGCGCTGAGTTGTGCGGTGGCGGACGATACCCAACCGGGCATTCGCTCCCTGGCCGGCGCTTTGGTGCTCAACCCCGAAGGGGGCGCCATCGCTTCTCTCGCGCCGACCGGCTTATCCCTGGACGGGGAAGCCCAGATCCTGAGTAACAGCTTTGTGGATGCGCTCTTCGGTACCTGGGGCCAGTCCATCGGCAAGGCCCTGGTACAGAGCGAGCAGGAGAACCGGAGCCGCCTTTCCGAATACATGCCGCACATTTACAGCATCGTGGGGGATCCCAGCGTTTTGGCCTGGTAGTACAGTGAAGGAGAACAATCATGCGAACAATTCAAGACACCCGGGAAGAGCGGGCCGCATCCCAGAAGAGAAAACGACCCTATGAACCGCCTCAGATCCTCAGCAGCGAACCTTTAGAAGCGGCGGCGGCGACCTGTGATGGCAAGGGCACGGGCGGTTTTGGCAAAAGCGTCCCCACTTGTAGCCCGGCTCGGCTTGGCTCCTGAGAGTTGCCTAGGAGAGGGCAGCGACGGTAGCTCTTGGCAGAAAATCGCTTGATTATGCTATGCCCGCCAAGAGCGGGGGTTCCCATTTGATTTTTTGGAGTATTTTGATGACGCATCAATGTTCCCGTCGAGGTTCTCCGCACCAAAAGAACATCATATTGTTTCTAGCGCTCATCCTGCTGTTGGGCAACCCTCTTCCAGCAAGGGCAGATTCTACAATCTGCTATGTGGTGGCGGATAGCGGGGACCAATTGGAGGAGGTGGACCGAGTCGCATCGAGTTGGACCAATATTGGCCCAACGGGAACGAGCTCTATAGAATCCGCTGCCCTTTATCTGGACGGCACCACCGTATACGCAGCCAATGCGAATCAGTTAGGTATTCTCAATACGAGTTCAGGCACATTCACTCCCACCTCTAGCACCTTTGGCACGGGGAACGGCGCACAAGGTAACGTAACCTTCAGCGATGTGGATGGGTTGGCCTTTGACGCTTTGACCGGCTATTTCTATGGCACAGAACGGCAGAGCGGTGAAGATCTGCTATTTCGCATCGATCGCGCGACGGGTGCCCATGTTCCCGATGCTTTCGGGACAGGGGTAGATTATGTGGTGATCCAAACCCAGGCGGTATTTGGAAGCGCTAATCTCGATGACATTGACGACATCGCCATCGATCCCAGAGATGGCCAGATGTATGGGGTGGCCAATAACGGTGGGTCATCGGATCATTTGGTCAAGATCGATAAGAACACGGGAGAAGTCACGGATGTCGGTGTATTCAGGAATGGCAGTGATAATGTAAACGATATGGAAGGTCTTGGCTTCTACAATAACGGCGTTTTTTACGGCACTACGGGAAGCAGTTCAAACAATGGCTTTGATGATTCCTTCTGGGAAATCGATTTAGCTACCGCGCAAGCAACCCGCATTTTAGATATCGAGGCACAGTCCGGCAGGAGCGATTATGAATCCGTGGCCTGTCTCACCGGTGGGGCCAATCACATCAAGGGTAAGGTATTCTTCGATAATAATCGGGATGGAAATGATGATGGCGGCAACGGCTGGGCCAATGTCACTGTGCAGTTGTTCCGAGATCTCAACAACAACGGGGTGATCGACGGCGATGATTTTCTGGTCCAAGAACTGACCACCAGTAATTCAGGCACCATCACCAGCTTCGATGGGGTGGATACCAGCGGTGTGCCGGGCACCTACGATTTCATGACTGCCTCCGCGGGACCCTTCGTCGTTCGGCTCAAGCTCTCCACATTGCCCGCCAACAATTCCATGACCACAGACAATGTGGAAACCGCAGCATTTCCAGTGCCTCCTTCCACTTCGCCCACTTTTGGCGCGACGGATTCCGGCAATGATTTCGGCATCGGGCCGGGGACCAAGACCATCAGCGGCACAGTGTTTGAGGATACGGATCTGGACGGCGTGCTCGATGCCGGGGAAACGAACCGAGCTTCCAATGTGACCGTGCGCCTCTACGAAGATACGAACAATAACGGCAAAGTGGATGCCGGCGATCATCTGAGCGGCATCACTACTACCGATACCAGTGGCAATTACAGCTTCAATGCGGGCGTTGGAAATTTTGTCCTTGCGATCGACAGCGACACCCTGCCGACGGGCACCACCCAGACCACCAATCCACCGCATTTCACTCAAACCGCCAGCTTCACCAATGATCCAACTAACGAAACCGATGCCGATAACGATTTCGGCTATACCAGTGATCCGTTCGCCATGGCAGTGCAGAAGACCAGCGATGTTTCCAGCTCCGTGGATGCGGGGGATACGATCGAATATACGATCACAGTGACCAATATCGGGGTGGATACCCTGACCGATATCGTGGTGAACGATGGATTGCCCAATGATACGACTTACGTAGCTCAGAGCACCCTAGCCCAGGGGTTTGCTATCCAGCCCCTAACTGAAAACTTTGCTGACGATTTTGAGACCGGTGGCTATTCGGGTAACACGGGGACCCAGTCGTTCAGCGGCCCTTGGGTAGAGCTGGATAGTGTTGGCGGATCAGAAAACATCAAGGTAGAAGCGGTTTCCAATTGTCCCACGCCTAATAACCTCTGCTTGCGGGTGGAGGCAGAGACCACGGGAGATCATATCTATCGGGAGTTGGATTTATCGGATTATACGGCGGCATCCCTGACGTTCGACTACGATCAAGAAAATTTGGGTGGCGGTGCAATTGTATTGGAAATCTCCGATGATGGCGGCACGAGCTATACGACCTTGAAGACCTATACCGGCAATGCAACTTCTGGTTCGGAATCCTTCGATATCAGCAGCTATGCTGCTGAGAACACGCGGGTTCGATTTCGGGTAACGAGTACAAGAAATAGTAGAGATCTGCGCATCGATAATTTCGACATCGCAGTGACGCAGGGTTATGCCGCCATGACGAAGGACAATCAACCAGGCGGAAGCAATGCGGATCTCAGTAATGGCACACCGCCGAATTTGGTCATTGCCGCAGATGCATTCCGCCTGAAACCCGGTGATTTCATGACCGTCACCTTTCAGGTACAGGTGGATAACCCGGTGGATTCCAGCGCAGTCAAGATCGACAACAGTGTCAGTGTGACCAGTGCTGAAATCACGACGCCGGTAACGGATACTCATCACGATCCCCTGACCGATTACGGCGATACCCCAACCGATGGCAGCGCCACACCTGCCGGTTCCCCTTCAGCCTATGGTGCGCCCTCTCATGCCCTGTCCGCGAATCTCTTCCTCGGCCCGAACACAGAGGGCACTGCAGACGGCGACCCGGGGATGCAACATAGCGGTGATGCCAGTGGGGACGACAGCCAAGGGCGCGACGATGAAAATAGCGTGGTATTCAGCTACAGCGCGGACTATTCACAGATCACTGCAACCGTAACCTATAACAACACCACCGGCAGCGATGCCAAGATTTGCGGTTGGTTGGACGGCTCAGCACAGGCGGATGGCTTGGCAGATGGCAGCTTTGATGCCTCGGAAGGTCAGTGTATTACCGTGTCTGACAACAGTGGATCCCCCGACCGTACAGTGAGTTTTACCTGGGACAACTCCGGCTCTGGCAAATATATCCCCGTGGGGGATACCTTCGCCCGCTTCCGCATCAGTTCGGATACCGGCATGAGCACAAGCGATGCGAACACCGCTCCGCTCGGGTTCGGTGAAGTGGAAGATCATCCGCATCTAGGCAGTGAGGATTACGATGACTTGCCCAGCGGTTATGGCGATGCTTCCCATGCATTGCCTCATGTGGGGGATTTCACAACGCCGGCCCCCACAGCGGTTTGGATTGGGGACAACACGGGGCAACCGGATGCGGAAACCGGTACTCAATCGGAAGATGATACTGATGGCAATGACGATGAAAGCGGTGTGGCATTTCGCGCTTCTAAAGGTCCTGATTACAGCATCTTCGCGGATGTAACCGTTACCAACAAAACGGGCGGGGCAGTTCAGGTCTGCGGCTGGTTAGATGTGCCAGATGGCACCGATGGCAGTTTCCAATCCAGTGATGGAGACTGCAAGACTGTCAACGGCACGAATTGCACCGATCAGGGGAACGATCAATATCTGTGCACCTTCCAGTGGGACAATCTCCCCACAGATCAGCAATACACTACCTACGCGCGGTTCCGCGTCAGCTCAGATCCCAATCTGAGCGTCAATGCATCGAGCGGTGCCCTGCGGGATGGGGAAGTGGAAGGTTACCAGGTGCAATTCGACTTCCGACCCACCGCCGTGACCATCGGGGCCGTTCGGCTGCGAGCGGTGCTCCTCCGAGAGTTCCTCAACTCCCTGGACCAAGCCCAACTCGCCCGATGGCTCCAGAGCTGGGCACCGAGCATTGGGGAAGGCTGGGATCGGGCAAGCCTGGTGCAAGCCCTGTCGCCCTATCTGGATCCGGACGGGGATGGACAGCTCGCCCTATTGTCCTGGGATACCCTGGAAGAACGGGGTACCCTGGGGTTCTATGTGGAACGGCGCCCTGTGGGGACTTCCCGATGGATTCGGATCAACGAAGAGATGCTCCCGGGGCTCATCGATGCTCCTGCAGGGGGACAATATCAGCTGATCGATCCTGGTGCAGAGCGGGGCAGTTATGAGTATCGGCTGATCGAACAGGAAGCCCGCGGTGCTCAGCGCACCTATGGCCCTTTCAAACTGGTATTGCCCTGAATGGGGGATCATCCACAGGGCGTCTGGGGCAGGGAAGCCCGGGGGTTCTTCCTGCCCCTGGGCACGCTGCGGTTGGAAGGCTTAAGCGAAGCCCAGGGGCGGGCGATCGATGTCACCTATCCCAGCTTTGTAGCCGCGGCGGGCGAGGTCCGCTTCCGCTGTGAAGCATACCGCCTCCCCGCCCCGCCCGCCGTCCGTCAGGAAGAGTTGACCCGAGACGGCTGCTATACCATGCGGCAACAGCCCCTTTCCCCCGACTGCTTCCAGCTCACGGGCTTCAACTTCGATGCCCAGATCAGCCTAGACCCTCGGATGCCCGCCCGTTTGGGCGTGCATGGGGAGGAGGACTTGCCCAAGCCCATCGTGCTGGAAAACTTCCTGCGGGTGTTCTGCGCCCATCAAGCCCTGCGGGGCGGCGGTCTGGTGCTGCACAGCGCAGGCCTGGTGCGCCAGGGAACTGCTTGGATCTTTTCAGGCTATTCCAATGCGGGCAAAACCACCTTGAGCCGGAAAGCTCAGGCAGCCGGCGCACAGGTGCTCAGCGATGATATGAATCTGCTCCTGCCCGATGCCCGAGGCTACCGCGCCCACGTGGTGCCCTTCACCGGAGAGTTCGGCCGCACCCTGCGGCATCCAGAAGCCCGCGCGAACTATCCGGTGGCCGCGCTGGTGTTGCTGGAGCAGGGACAGGACTTGCGGGCCGAGCCGGTTTCCCCCGCCCAAGCCGTGGCCCGTCTGCTCGGCAACGCGCCCTTTGTCAATCTGGATCCCAGTTTGGCGCCCCGCCTCTTTGCCGTGGCCAGCGATCTGGCCGCCGCCTTGCCCGTCCTGCGGCTCCGATGCCGCCGAGCCGATGCCATGGATGCCATCTGGCATCGCTTAGAAGGAGCGCTTTCTTCCCTTAATTCAAACCGAACTTAGCGATCTTCCGATCCAAGGTGGGTCGCGCGATGCCGAGAATCTCGCAGGCGCGGCCCTTGTTCCAGCGGGTGTATTCCAGGATCGCCTTGACCTGGCGGCGTTCCAATTCCTCCAGACTGATGAGTTCCGGCACTTCGGCTTCGTCGCTGGGCTGCGCCGGTGGATCCAGCTGAAACAGCTCCTGAGTCAGCACAGGGCCCGGGGCCAGGATCACCGCCCGCAGAAGGACGTTTTCCAACTCTCGAATGTTTCCCGGCCAAGGGTATTCCCGCAGCTTCGCCCAAGCTTCCTTGGTGATGTGGGTGATGCGCTTGTGCACCTGGGCTTGAACCCGCGCCAAGAGATGGTCCACCAGTTCGGGCAGATCTTCCCGCCGTGCGCGCAGGGGGGGCAGATGGAGATGAATCACGTTGAGGCGGAAATAGAGGTCTTCCCGAAAGGTCTTTTCCCGCACCATGGCTTCCAAATCCTGATTGGTGGCGGCGAGGATGCGGGCGTTGGTCTGGATCAGCTCGTTGCCGCCGACCCGCGTGAAATTTTGTTCCTGAAGCACCCGCAGCAATTTCGCTTGCAGGCGAGGGGCCAATTCTCCGATCTCATCAAGAAATAGGGTACCATCTCGGGCGGTCTCGAATTTGCCCAGCTTGCGAGTGCTGGCGCCAGTGAAGCTGCCCTTTTCATGGCCGAACAATTCGCTCTCCAAGAGGGTTTCCACGATGGCAGAGCAGTTGATGGCCACGAACGCACCCTTGCGGCCGCTGTGCTTGTGAATGGCCCGAGCGGCCACCTCTTTGCCGGTGCCGGATTCTCCCGTGATAAGCACAGTGGCGTTGGTCTGCGCCACTCGGCCGATGGTCTTGGCCACGGCGGTGATGGCAGGACTGTTGCCGATCATGCCTGCCGGCTGGACCTCCTTGACGCCAACCGGGCGCATGGCCCGCTGGCTGCGGAGCACGGTTTCTATGGTGCGGTTCAGCGCGTCCACATCCATGGGCTTGCGGATGAAATCATAGGCACCCGCTTTCATGGCCAAGATCGCTAGGTCGGTGTCGCGCATGCCGGTGATCAGGATGACTGGCGGCATGCAGGGGCGATCGGCCATCTCTTCCAAGAGATCCAGCCCCGCGCCGTCGGGAAGCTGCTGATCCAACAGGATCAGCCCGGGACAAGTCTGTTCCAAGGCTTGCCGCGCGGCTTGCAAGCTGGTGACCAGCTGGGGTTGGTAGCCCAGATCTTCGATCTGCATCTGGAGCACCTCGCCCAGGGTGGGATCATCTTCTACGATGAGAATAGTGGTCATCATGTTTCTATCGCATTGGCTGCAGAAGCCTCGGTTCCTGCGAAAACTGCAGTGGAGCCCTACCACCGTATCTTGGGTGGGGTTCCTGGTCTTTTCCTTGGTGGTGCTCGCCATCGGTCTCTGGGGCAGTCAGCGCATCGCCCGTTTGCTGGAGCAGGAAATGATCCTCCACGGGGTAGACCATAATCGGGCGGTGTTCGCGCGCATCCTGCCCCCCCTGCAAGCTCTGCTGAATCGGCATTCCGTGCCCGAAGAAGCCCTGGCGGATTTTGCCCGCACCTTCGCAGCGGCGGAGACCCTGAGCATGTCCCTGTTTCTGGTAGATCGTCGGGAAAATCGCATCCTCGCCCGCAGCGGTCATGAGAGGCCGTCGAGCGGCCAACCGCTGATCACGCATTCGGCCCAACCGCCCCGCTTGTTGCTGCCCCAGGAAGATCCTTATCAGGGGGTCGCCCTGGCGCGCCGCGCCCCGCAGGGCACCCAATTGCTTTGGTACCGCGCCCCCCTGCCCGAAGATTTTCCCGCCTATGCTCGGCATTGGGATCTGGTGGTGGAAACGGAAATGGTAGATGTGGCCAAAACCTCGGCCTTGATGCAGGGGCGCGTTAAATGGCTGCTCCTGATCACGGATCTGTTGATCATTCTGTTGGGCTTCTTCGCCCTGCGCCGCGTGGGCCGCTTTTATGAACAGACCCTGGAAGCCCAGCTGGCTGCCCGCACAGCGGAATTGGAAGCCTCCCATCGGGAAGTGCTTCGCCAAACCACCTTGGCGGCCATCGGTCAGACCACTTCGATTCTGGCTCATGAGATGCGCAATCCCCTGGCTGCCATCAAGCTTTCCCTCTCCAGCCTGCATCAAGCGGACTATCTTCGGGCGCGGGATCGGCGGCGGGTCGATTTGGTGTTGCGGGAGACCGACCGATTGAACGATCTGCTCGATCAAACCCTGGATCAGGTGCGCCCGATCCGCCGATCCAAGCAACCTGTTCCGGTGAACGCCTTGCTCACACAGGTTGCGGAACTGCTGCTGCCGGTGGCGGAAAGAAACCGGCAGCGGATTCAAGTGCAGCCTTGTCTCCATTGCCCGCCCCTGCGCGTGGATGTGGATCAGCTGCAACAGGCCCTGTTGAATCTGCTGAAAAATGCCCTGGCTTTCTCTGCCCCCGGGGAAACCATTCAGCTCGCCGCAGCACCTTGGGATTCCGGCTGGCAATTGCAGGTGTGCAATCCGGGGGAACCCATTCCGGAAAGCCAGCGGGAACGCATCTTCGATGCCTTTTTCAGCACGAGACCCAAGGGCACGGGGCTAGGATTGTTCCTGGTGAAGCGGGTGGCGATGGAGCACGGCGGCGCCGTAACCCTGCGCCAGGACGGCAAGCGAATCTGCTTCATCCTGCGGATTCCTCGGGAGGCAGCCCCCTGCCCTTCCACAGCAGATAGACCGCTGGCAACACCACCAGGGTGAGCAAGGTAGCGCTGACCATGCCCCCCACCATGGGCGCCGCCACCCGCCGCATGACCTCAGAACCCGTGCCGCTGCCCAGCATGATGGGCAACAATCCCGCGATGATGGTGGCCACCGTCATCATGATGGGCCGCACCCGCAGCAAGGCCCCGTTGATGACCGCGCGCCGCAGATCCGCCCGATTCAGGGCGCGATGTTCTTGAGCCGCTCGCGCGGTCTGTTCTTCCCAGGATTGATCCAGATAGACGAGCATGACCACGCCGATTTCCACCGCTACCCCCGCCAGGGCGATGAAGCCCACGCCCACGGCCACGGAAAGGTTGAAGTCCAGCCAGTAGAGGAGCAGCACGCCCCCCACCAGGGCTAAGGGCAAGGTGCCCAGGATGATGAGCGCTGGAGTCATGGCCCGGAAGTTCAGATAGAGCAGGAGCAGGATGATGGCGAGGGTGACGGGCACCACGATCGCCAGCCGTTCCTTTGCCCGCTGCATGTATTCGTACTGACCGGACCAGTTGAGGGAATAGCCTGCGGGCAGATCCAACTGCGCATCCACCGCCGCCATGGCTTCCTGAATATAGGAACCCAAGTCCCGCCCCTCGATGTCCACGAAGATCCAGCCGTTGAGGCGGGCGTTCTCGCTCTTGATCATGGGTGGGCCGTCGGTCACAGACACCTCGGCCACATCCGACAAGGTGATCTGGGCACCGCTGGGGGTCACGATGGGCAACAGGCGCAGCTTGCTCACGGAATCCCGCACATCCCGGGGATAGCGCAGGTTGACCGGATAGCGTTCCAGCCCTTCTACCGTTTCCGTCACATTCATGCCGCCCACGGCGGTGCTCACCACTTCCTGAATGTCGGCGATGTTCAAGCCGTAGCGGGCGGCTTCCACGC
Organism: Chromatiaceae bacterium; assembly: GCA_027078745.1. Classification (GTDB taxonomy): domain Bacteria; phylum Pseudomonadota; class Gammaproteobacteria; order Chromatiales; family Chromatiaceae; genus JALWWO01. Next base: position 7,507 of record JALWWO010000007.1, on the reverse strand, counting down.
GGTCGATGTCCACGGTCACATAACGACCCCCCGCCACCCGCTCGGCGAACACGGAGGCGGTGCCCGGAATGGGCTTGAGGATGGTTTCCAACTGCTCGCCGATCTGCTGGATCACCGCTAGATCCGGTCCTGCCACCTTGATGCCCACCGGCGTTTTAATGCCGGTGGCGAGCATGTCGATGCGGGTCTTGATGGGCATGACCCAAGCGTTGGTCAGCCCGGGGAGCCGCACCCGCTGGTTCAGCTCCTCCTTGAGCTTCTCCGTGGTCATGCCCGGGCGCCATTCCGATTTGGGCTTCAACTGAATGATGGTTTCGATCATGGTGAGGGGGGCCGGGTCCGTGGCGGTCTCCGCCCGCCCGATCTTCCCGAACACCCGTTTCACTTCGGGCACCGTCTTGATGAGCTTGTCCGTCTGCTGCAGGATCTGTTCCGCCTTGCCGATGGAGATGCCCGGGAAGGTAGTGGGCATGTACATCAGATCCCCTTCATCCAGATCCGGCATGAATTCGGAACCCAGTTCCCGCACGGGCAACAGGCCCATGACCACCAGCATCAAGGACAGGGTCAACAGGGTTTTGGGATGCCGGACCACCGCTTGAATGAAGGGTTGATAGAGAAAGATAAGGAATCGATTCAAGGGGTTCTTGTGCTCCGGCACGATGTGCCCCCGAATGAAATAGCCCATGAGCACGGGCACCAGGGTGATGGACAGCCCCGCCGCCGCTGCCATGGCATAGGTCTTGGTGAACGCCAAGGGGGCGAACAAGCGGCCTTCTTGCGCCTCCAAGGTGAAGACCGGCAGGAAGCTCAGGGTGATGATGAGCAGGGAGAAGAACAGGGGCGGTCCCACCTCGCGGGCGGCGCGGGAAACGATGAGCCAGATTTCCGGCGGCTCGTCGGGATGGTGAGCATGATGCCGTTCCAAATGCTTGTGCACATTTTCGATCATGACGATGGCCGCATCCACCATGGCCCCGATGGCGATGGCAATGCCCCCCAGGGACATGATGTTGGCGTTGATGCCCTGGGCGTGCATGATGATGAAGGCGCTGAGGATGCCCACCGGCAAGCTCAGGATGATGACCAGGGCCGATCGCAGGTGAAAGAGGAAGACGGCGCACACCAGGACCACCACAAGGAATTCCTCGATCAGCTTCCCTTCCAGGGTTTCCACCGCCCGTTGGATCAGGCGGGAGCGGTCATAGGTGGGGACGATTTCCACCCCCTCTGGCAAGCCCTTTTTCAGGTCTTCCAGCTTGGCTTTCACCGCCTCGATGGTCTTGAGGGCGTTTTCCCCCCAACGCATGACCACCACCCCGCCGGCGACTTCCCCTTCCCCATCCAATTCCGCGATGCCTCGGCGCATCTGGGGGCCCAAGCGGATCTGGGCCACATCGGACAGCAGAATCGGGGTGCCCTGGGCATCGGTGCCCAGGGGAATGCGTTCCAAATCCTCGATGCCTTGAAGATAGCCGGTGGCGCGGATCATATATTCCGCTTCGCCCATCTCGATGACGGAGCCCCCCACCTCCCGATTCGCCCGCTGAATAGCTCGCTTGATGCGCGCCAGAGGGATGCCTCGGGCGCGCAGGGCATCGGGATCCACGATCACCTGGTATTGGCGCACCATGCCCCCCACGGAAGCTACTTCCGAAACCCCGGGCACGGTCTGCAACTCGAACTTCAGGAACCAATCCTGGAGGGCGCGGAGCTGGCCCAGGTCATGCTTGCCCGTGCGATCCACTAAGGCATATTCATAGACCCAGCCCACGCCGGTGGCATCGGGCCCCAGGGCGGACCGGGCGGCGGGGGGCAGGGTGGGGGCTACCTGGCTCAGATATTCCAGCACCCGAGACCGAGCCCAGTAGAGATCTGTGCCATCCTCGAAGATCACGTACACATAGGAATCCCCGAAGAAGGAATAGCCCCGCACGGTCACCGCTTTGGGCACTGAGAGCATGGCGGTGGTCAGGGGATAGGTGACCTGATCCTCCACCACCTGAGGCGCTTGCCCGGGATAGCTGGTCTTGATGATGACCTGCACATCGGACAGATCCGGCAGGGCATCCACCGGCGTGTTCTTCAGGGAGAGGATGCCCCAGCCGGTGAGGATCAGGGTGAGCAGCAACACGAGAAACCGGTTGCTGATGGACCAATGGATGATGGCAGCGATCATGGCTGGCCCTCTAGTACCATCAAATGGGTGATGATCCAGCCGCTACCCGGCTGCTGTTGCAGGGTGAAATGGACCGGCTGCCCGGGCTTCAGATCCGGCGGAATCGTGCCGGGGGCGACGGTGAAATCCATGGTCATCACCGGCCAATTCAGTTCGGGAATGGGATCGTGGCTGATGTTGATCCGGTTGGCGGCGGCCATGATCCGGTTCACCGTGCCCCTGGCTTCCACAGATTGGGGCGGTTCCCGCCTTGCTTCCAGACGCACCAAACTGCCCGCGATGCTGGCCTCGGAATCGATGAGGAATTGGGCGGAGGTGACCACCTCTTCCCCCTCGTTCACCCCTTCGAGGATCTCCACCCAATCCCCGCTTTCGATGCCCACTAGCACTTCCCGGGCTTCAAACCGCCCCTTGCCCAGGGCAATGATCAACCGATCGCCGGAGCCGGAGCGGATGAGGGCCTGACGGGGCACGCTGAGCACGCCCCACTTGGGCCCGCCGTAGATCACCGCCTTGCCGTACATATTGGGCTTCAACAGCTCGCCCGGGTTGTCAAAGACTAGGCGCACCCGCAAGGTGCGGGTCTTGGGATTGAGCTCGGGATAGATGTATTCCACTTTCCCATCCCAGACCCGTCCGGGGAGATAGGGCAAGCGCACCTCTGCCGGCTGGCCCACCGCTACCCAGTTGGCTTGGCGTTCGAAGACCTCCGCCAGTACCCAGACTTGAGAGAGATCCGCCAGGGTCATGATGGTGCTGGCGGGTTTCACGAACATGCCTTCTCCCATCTTGAGGCTGGACACGATGCCATCCTGGGGGGCATAGACCTTGACCAACCGTTGGGGCTTGCGGCTTCGGCGCAGGGCTTCGATCTGATCTTCGTTGAGTCCCAAGGCGATGAGCCGTTCCCGAGAAGCGCGGATCAGGGGGGGATTCCCGCCGGACAGGGCCCGCACATATTCTTCCTGGGCATTGATGAGATCCGGGGAATACAGCTCGAGCAACAGATCGCCCTTGCGGACCCGTTCCCCCGCCGACTTGACAGTCATCCGCTCGATCCAACCGTTGGTGCGCAGATTGATATGGGCGACCCGATTGTCGTCTACTCGGATCGAAGCCACCGCATCGATGCGCCGCCACAGGGGGCCCCGCTCTACCTTGGCGGTGACCACCCCGAGATTCTGCACCACGGCGGGATCGATCTTCACTGCGTTTTCATCGCCCCCCGCTTCGTCTGCATAGACGGGCACCAGATCCATGCCCATGGGAGACTTCCCGGGCTTATCCCGCCGATAGTTGGGATCCATGGGCGCTACCCAATAGAGGATCTTCCGTTCCTCTTCTTTTTCTTCCGGACCGCCGGATTTTTCTTCCTGACTTCCGGACAGTCCCAGCTTCGCCAGCCAGGGTTGCAAAGATTCTGGGGTCCAGGCCTGGATACGGCCGGTGCCCGCGCTCCAAAGGCCTAAACCCAAACCGAGCATCAAAGCGAACAGTGCGAGGACAAGGGTTCTCATGGGGCAACGCCTCCTACCTGGCCGGCGAGATACAAGAGATCGGCTTGGGTCTTCGCCCGATCCACGCGAATGCGGAGCATCTGGAGGCGAGCATCCAGCTCCCGCAGCCTCGCCCGCACCAAGGGGGTGAACTCGGTGATTCCGTTTTGATAGGCGCTCAGGGCAGCTTCTGCGTTGAGTTTTGCTTCTCCCAGCAGGCGTTGCTCAAACCGCTTTTCCCGTTCCCCGAGCCGGCGCCAACGCCCATAAGCTCCATCCAGCTGTTTCCGCAGATCCCGCAACCGGTCGATGCGGGCATAGCCTGCGGCCACCTTCTCCAGCCGGCTGGCGGAAAGGCGGCGATCCTGGCGCTTGTCCGTGAACAGGGGGAGATCGATGAGAAGCACCGCGCTGAAGAGATCCGGCCGCTCACTGCCGTCCAGGTCCTGTCCCGACCGGAACCCATAGCTGATATCCAGGGCAAAGCCGGGTTTGTATTGCTCCAAGGCGAGCTGCACCCCCTGGTTGGCCGCCTCCCTGCGGGCTTCCTCTGCACGGATCCGGGGATGTTGTTCCAGGGCGGCGAGCATCGCTTGGCGCTGGGGGGGCCTGGGGAGCGCAGGCAGTTTGGTTTCCAAGGGTCGATAGGCAGCTTCCCCCGTCCAGCGGGCTAGGGCTGCCCGGGCGATCTCTTCTTGCTCTCGAATGCGGATGAGGCGATCTTCCAGCAGAGAGAGTTCCAATTGGGCGCTGGCCACATCCTGTTGGGTCTGCTTGCCGATGCCGTAATGGCGTTCGGTGATTTCCACCAGTTCCCGGAACAGCTTCCGGCTGTCCTCTACGATTCTGGCCGCCTGCTGATTGTACCAGGCTTCCAGATAATCCCGCCGCACAGCGCGCAGGACGAGGAGGCTTTTATCTTCTGCCAAGGCTTCTTCTGCCCGTCCCTTGGCCGCTGTCCTGCGGCTGCGATAGCGCAGACTCTGGCCTCGGGGGAAGGATTGACGCACCCCCAGTTGCAGTTGGGTCATGGGGGTGTCGGAGAAATTGAAGGTATCGACGGGAACATTCACCGCCCCCAGCTTGAGCTTGGGATCGGGGAGCTGGCCATCCGCGATGGCATTTTCGGAAAGGGCTTGAGCCCGTGCTTTCAGGCGCTGAATGCCCGGGTCTTCCGAAACTGCCAGCTGCTCCGCTTGCCGGAGACTGAGCACAGCGCCCGCCTCTGCGCTGGCTAGGCCGAGCAGGAAAACGAGGGGGAGCAGAACCCGAATACTTCGATCAAACTGCATGGCACAGATTCCTCAAACAACAGACTAGCCCCGATTGAGGCAGGATCTGCGCCATCTGGTTTCCAGAGCCTGGTTTCTCGCGGTTAGCTTCTAACGCCTAGTGCCTAGCCTGCAGGGTGAACCGTTCAGATCGTTACGAAATAGAAAGATTTGTTGTGTCCCCTTGTGGACTCCGGCCCTCTGTTCGGTCTGGAAGGACGATGGGAAGTGGCCGATTCTGTTCCCTGAATACTAGTTTCTAATGGGCCTCTTCCCAGTTTTTCCCTATGCCGATCTCCACCTTCAGGGGAACGGCCAGCTGAGCGACGTTTTCCATCAACCTTCGAATCGGTTCCTGTACCTGAGCAAGCTGGGCTTCCGGCACCTCGAAGACCAGTTCGTCATGCACTTGTAGAATCATGCGCACCGCCGGCGCTTCCGCCTGTATCCAAGCGTCCAAGGCGATCATGGCCTTTTTGATGAGGTCGGCGGCGGTGCCCTGCATGGGCGCGTTGATGGCGGCCCGCTCCGCCGCCGCGCGGCGGGCCTGATTGCTGTGATCGATGTCCCGCAGGTAGAGGCGGCGGCCGAACAGAGTTTCCACATAGCCATCCCGCCGTGCCTGGGTGCGGAGCTGTTCCAAATAGGCCTGCACCCCGGGATAGCGCTGAAAATAGCGTTCCAAATAGGTCTGGGCTTCCTCCCGAGGGACCCCGATCTGCCGCGCAAGCCCGAAGGCGGACATGCCATAGAGCAGGCCGAAGTTGATGGCCTTGGCAGCGCGTCGTTGTGCCGCGCTGACGGCTTCCAGGGGCAGATGCCAGACTTCGGCGGCAGTGGCCCGGTGCACATCCAAGCCCTGCTGGAAGGCAGCTAACAGGCGGGCATCTTGGGAGAGATGGGCCAAAATGCGCAGCTCGATCTGGGAATAGTCCGCCGCCAGGAGACGATCGCCCGGGCTGGCCACGAAGGCCCGGCGGATCTGTCGCCCTTCCTCCGTGCGGATAGGGATGTTCTGCAAATTGGGATCGGAAGAGGAGAGCCGGCCCGTGGCGGTTACGGCCTGATGATAGATGGTGTGCACCCGACCGGTTTGGGGATCGATCTGTTGGGGCAGCCGATCTGTATAGGTGGATTTGAGCTTAGCCAAGCGGCGGTAGTCCAGGATCAGACGGGGCAGCTTTTCTCCGGCATCCGCCAGGGCCTGCAACACGGATTCCGCAGTGGACGCTTCGCCCTTGGGGGTTTTTTCGAGGACGGGCAGGCCCAGTTCCTGAAAGAGCACCGCCCGAATCTGCTTCGGGGAATTCAGATTGAAGGGATGCCCCGCTTCGGCCTGGGCTTCCCGCTCCAAGACCTGCATGCGCTGGGCGAGCTGTTGGCTCTGGGCCTGGAGCCGGGCGCAATCGAGGGCGACCCCGTGCTCCTCCATGCGATCGAGCACGGCCACCAAGGGCATTTCCAGATCTGCATAGAGGCGCAGGAGCTGGGGTTCTTCCCGCAGGCGCGCGGAAAATGTTTCGTGGAGCGCCCAACTGACTTCCGCCCGCGCCGCCCCATAGCGCGCCAACTGGGGTTCAGGGATCGCTTCCACGGATCGAGCCTTGCGCCCCTTGCCGGTCAACGCCGCCCAGTCGGCAAGCGTGCGGCCCAGATGCTTGCGGGCCAGGCTCTCTAGGTCCAGCTGGCGGGCGGTGCTGTCCAGCACATAGGCCGCTAACAACACATCCTGCGCCATCCCGCGCAGTTGGATCCCCCGCTGCCGCAGCCCCCTGCTGATCTCCTTCAGATCATGCCCCAGCTTGGGTTGCTCGGGGTTCTCTAACAGGGCTTGAAACCGCTGCCAAACTGGATCCGCTGCGTCCTCGGGCAGGGGGAGATAAACGGCCTCTCCGCCAGCCTTGCACAGCCCCAAGCCCCAGGGGGTTCCCGTAGGTGGGAGGAGGGACAGGGCGAAGAGCTGCCCGCGCCCGAGCTCGTTCATCCAGTTTTCTAGGGCTGCCGAGTCCAATTGGACATAGTGCCGTGCCTCCTCGGGGACTGGGGGCAGGCTGTCCAACAAGCGTTCGAATTCCAGGCGGCGATACCAATCCCGCAACAAGGGCAGATCCGGCGGGTTGAGCTTCAGGCTCTCCGGCGTTTGTTCCAAGGGTACATCAGTCTTCAACTGGATCAACTGCCGGAACTGAGGCAGTTGGTCCCGATGGGCGCGCAAGGACTGCCCCGCCCGCCCGGGGATCTCCTGGGCGCGCTCCAGGAGCTTTTCCAAGCTGCCGTAGGTCTGAAGCCATTTGGCCGCGGTCTTCTTGCCCCAGCCCGGGATGCCGGGGATATGGTCGGAAGCGTCCCCAACCAAGCTCAGATAGTCCCCGAGCTGTTCCGGCGCCACCCCAAACTTTTGCCGCACCGCTTCCCGATCCCAAAGTTCCCCGTTATTGCTGTGGAAAAGCTGAATGTGCGGGCTCACCAGTTGGGCTAGATCCTTGTCAGCGGTATCGATCCAGGTCCGCAAGCCCCGAGCGGCGGCCTGAGTGGCTAGGGTGGCGATCACATCATCCGCT
>JALWWO010000006.1 GCA_027078745.1 Chromatiaceae bacterium | reverse complement strand
GCCCCGACGGTATCGCCGGCTTCATCATGGCCAACGGCTCCCTGTCCAGCGCTACCAAGGCCGAGCTGTCCATCCGCAGGGGGATCATCGAAGATGATCTGGTAGACTGCATCATCGCCCTGCCGGGTCAGCTCTTCTATACCACACAGATTCCCGTCTGTCTGTGGTTCCTCACCCGCAACAAGCAGGCCGCCCCCAAACGAGGTTACCGCGACCGCCGCGGCCAAACCCTCTTCATCGACGCCCGCCGCATGGGCCGATTGGTAGATCGGGTGCATCGGGAACTGACCCCGGAGGAGATCGACACCCTTGCCGGTGTCTATCACGCCTGGCGAAGCGAAGGCGGCGAATACGAAGACAAGCCCGGCTGGTGGCAATCCGCGACGCTGGATGACATCAAGGGGCATGGCTATGTGCTCACCCCGGGCCGCTATGTTGGCGCTGAGGAGACGGAAGACGACGGTGTGCCCTTCGAGGAGAAGATGGCGGAACTGACCGCGCGGCTCTATGAGCAGTTCGCCAAGAGTGATGCGCTGGAAGCTACAATCAAGAAGAATCTGGAGGTGTTGGGGTATGGGGGGTGAGTGGATGGAAACAACAGTAGGAGAGTATTGTCCATTTGCTTATGGGAAGAATCTCCCCGAGAAAAAGAGGGAGAAAGGCCCCTATCAAGTTTATGGCTCCAATGGCCCCGTTGGTTCCCACAATAAACCCTTGGTTGAAAACCCAGGGATTGTAATTGGCAGAAAAGGTACCGTTGGTGCCGTCCATTATGCGGCGCAGCCTTTCTGGCCGATTGATACGACATTCTATGTTACTAAAGCAGAGCACAGGGATTTGCGTTTTACTTATTATTTGCTTAAGTCCCTTGGACTTGAGCACATGAATGCAGATAGTGCGGTGCCTGGTTTAAATAGGGATGCTGCACATGCACGCAAGATACTTGTTCCTAGACTGGACGAACAACGCGCCATCGCCCACATCCTCGGCACGCTGGACGATAAGATCGAGCTGAACCGGCAGATGAACCGCACGCTGGAAGCCATGGCCCAGGCGCTGTTCAAGAGCTGGTTCATCGACTTCGACCCGGTGGTGGTCAACGCCCTGCGCGCCGGCAACCCCATCCCCGAAAAATTCGCCCAACGCGCCGCCCACTACCGCGACAACCCCGACGCCCTGCGCCTGCCCGAAGACATCCTGCGCCAGTTCCCCGACCGCTTCCAGGACTCCAAGCTGGGACCGATTCCGGAGGGGTGGAGCAATATAAAAATTGGCGACCTATTGGACCTTGCTTACGGGAAAGCACTACCCAAGAAAAGTAGAAAACCAGGACTTTATCCAGTATATGGCTCTGGTGGAATTGGTGGATATCATAAAGAATATCTCATTAAAGGGCCTGGAATTATTGTTGGGAGAAAAGGAACTGTAGGATCAGTTTATTGGGAAGATGAAAATTTTTTCCCAATTGATACAGTTTTTTATGTGAAAACCAAGCAGCCTATTCCTCTTTATTGGGTTTACCTTATGCTATCCCGCATGGATATCAAAAGCATGGGTGCTGATTCCGCTGTTCCGGGAGTAAACAGAAATACTGTTTATGCTCATGAATGGATATTACCCCCAACTCCAGCTCTTGACCTGTTTAGAGACTTCATACAGACAACAATCAATAAGTTACAAAAAAATAGAAAAGAATCTGATGTCCTGATATCTCTCCGCGACACCCTCCTCCCCAAACTCATCTCCGGCGAGCTTCGCGTGCCGGATGCCGAGAAGCTGCTGGAGGATGCGCTGTGAGCCAGCGGGTGCCGGTTGCTCCCAAACCACTGTATCCGGTGCGGTGCTGTTCCGGCGGGCTTGTTGTTAAACGATAAGGCGATTTGGTTAAATAACGCGAATGCTTATTCGTCGCTCGTTAAACAAGGACTCTTCCAGGGGTCAAAAAGTTGTCGGATTTTCAGACTACATTGTTTACGTGGATGAGAGTGGCGATCATGGGTTGAAAACAATCGATCCCAATTATCCGGTATTCGTGCTGGCTTTTTGTATCTTTCGGAAGCACGATTACATGGAATCCCTGGTGCCCGCTCTGCAAGCGTTCAAATTTCGCCATTTCGGTCATGACCAGGTGATTCTCCACGAGACGGACATCCGAAAGGACCGCAAGGCGTTTACCTTCCTGAAGGAACGTGGTTGCAAGGAGGCGTTCCTCGGTGAATTATTGGAGATCGTGGCAGGCACGCCTTTTACGCTGGTCTGCTCCGTTATACGGAAAGAACCGTTCAGAAGGCGATATACCCATCCTGACAATCCCTATCATGTTGCCTTGGGGTTTGGATTGGAACGGGTTTTCCTCTACCTTCGAAACCTGGGTGCGGACAAAGGGCTCACACACATCGTGGTTGAACAGAGGGGCAAGAGAGAAGATAAGGAGTTGGAGCTGGAATTCCGCCGCATATGCAGTGGCGCCAATTATCGCAAGGAGCTTCTCCCTTTCGAGCTGGTGTTCGCTGACAAGCAGAGCAACTCCGCAGGGCTACAGCTTGCTGATCTGGTGGCTCGTCCTGTTGGCATGCACATTTTGCGGCCCGAGCAAGGCAACCATGCCTTCGGCGTGCTCGAGCAGAAGTTCTACTGTGATGGGAATGGCCGGCCGGATGGTTGGGGGTTGAAATGTTTCCCTTGAAAAACAAAAGGCCCCGATGCTTCCACCGAGGCCAGTTGTCGACCGGGCATCCCCAGTCCTTTGTCATTAAGTATGAGTCCGAATGCTCCTGATTTCAACCCCGCGCGGGCACAATTTTTTAAGGTGCCTTTGCCGTTTGGCGGCATTGGGTAAGGTTTGGAAGCATGGAAAACATTAATTATGAACTCAAGGATCAATGAGGACAGCATCGAGCAAATGGCCCTCGCCCAGCTCGCCGAACTGGGTTGGGAGGTGGCTTTCGGGCCGGAACTCGCCTTCGATGGCTCGAAACCCGAGCGCGACCCCGCGGCCAATTATGGCGATGTGGTGCTGGCGGGCCGCCTCCTGAGCGCTTTGTCGCGCATCAATCCCGAAGTGCCCCCGGTCGCCATCGAAGAAGCTGTCCGCAAGGTGCTTACCCTCGAACATCCTGCACTCATCGAGAACAACCGCCGCTTCCATCGGATGCTCACCGATGGGGTAGATGTCTCCTGGATGGCGCCCGAAGGGGAGCGCCACGGCAAGGTGTGGCTGGTGGATCGGGAAAACCCCGCCAACAACGACTGGCTGGCGGTGAACCAGTTCACGGTTGTTGAAAACAAGCATGAGCGGCGGCCGGACATGGTGCTGTTCGTCAACGGCCTGCCGCTGGCGGTGATCGAGCTGAAGAACCCCGCCAGCGAGAACGCCACCCTGCGTCACGCCTTCAACCAGTTGCAGACCTACAAGGAGCAGGTCCCCTCCCTGTTCGTCTATAACGCGCTGCTGGTGATCTCGGACGGCATGCAAGCTCGGTTCGGCACCCTCACCGCCGGTTGGGATCGGTTCATGCCCTGGCGTACCATCGAGGGCACCGATCTGTACCGGGAGCCTGGCAACGAGCAACAGACCGATGGTGAGGTGCAGCCGGGATTGACTACCTTGCTCAAGGGCATGTTCGATCCTGCCCGGTTCCAGGACTATTTCTTGAACTTCATCACCTTCGAGGACGGCGGCGGCGACATCGACCGCATCGCCAAGAAAGCGGCGGGTTACCATCAATATCACGCGGTCAACAAGGCGGTGGGCTTCACGCTGGAGGCCTGCGGCATCGAGGCCCCGGCCGGGCTTCACTATGGCCGCTTCCTGGAGGTGGAACAGGGTGATCCGTTCCGGGTCGAGGATGAACGCGGCCAATACCACCGCCGATTCGGCGACCGGCGAATTGGCGTGGTCTGGCACACCCAGGGGTCTGGCAAGAGCCTCTCCATGCTGTTCTATGCTAGCAAGGTGATTCGCCATCCCTACATGGAGAATCCAACCCTCCTCATTATCACGGATCGCAACGACCTGGACGATCAGCTCTTCGGCACCTTCGCTGCCAACAAGCTGCTGCTGCGCCAAACGCCGGTGCAGGCGGAAAGCCGGGCCAAGCTACGTGAATTGCTGCAAGTAGCCTCGGGTGGAGTGGTCTTTACCACCATCCAGAAGTTCCTGCCGGACAGGAAGGGCGATGCCTACCCGCTGTTGTCCGAGCGGTGCAACATTGTGGTGATCGCCGATGAGGCCCACCGAAGCCAGTACGACTTCATCGACGGCTTCGCCCGTCATCTGCGCAATGCCCTGCCCAATGCCTCTTTCATCGGCTTTACCGGCACCCCCATCGAACAGGACGACCGCAGCACGCCGGCCGTCTTTGGCGACTATATCGACCGCTACGACATTTTGCGGGCCGTGGAGGATGGCGCCACGGTGCCCATCTACTACGAGAGCCGCCTGGCCCGGATCGAGCTGGACGAATCGGAAAGGCCTCACCTGGATGCCGAATTCGAGGCGATCACCGAGGCCGAGGAGGAAAGCAACAAACAGCGGTTGCGCAGCAAATGGGCCTCGCTGGAGGCGCTGGTCGGTGCGCCCAGACGCATCGAGCTGATCGCCAAGGATCTGGTAGCGCACTTCGAACGCCGCCAGGAGGCGATGATGGGAAAGGCCATGGTGGTCTGCATGAGCCGCCGCATCTGCGCAGAGATGTACGACGCCATCCTACAGCTGCGCCCCGAATGGCACAGCGAGGACGACGACCAGGGCCGGCTCAAGGTGGTGATGTCGGGCTCGGCCACCGATCATCTCGACTGGCAGCCGCACATCCGCAACAAGGCGGGACGGGAGGCCCTGGCCAAGCGCTTCAAGGATCCCGACGACGAATTGCAACTGGTGATCGTGCGCGACATGTGGCTCACCGGTTTCGACGCGCCTTGCATGCACACGATATATCTGGACAAGCCCATGAGCGGCCACAACCTGATGCAGGCGATCGCGCGGGTCAACCGTGTTTTCCGGGATAAGCCAGGCGGCTTGGTGGTGGACTATCTCGGCTTGGCGGACTTGCTTAAGCGCGCCTTAGCCACCTACGCGGCCAGCGGGGGCAGAGGCCAGGCTACCCTCGATCAGAACGAGGCGGTGGCCGTGATGCAGGAAAAATATGAAGTCGTGCGCGATCTGTTGCACGGTTTCGACTATCGCGGGCTGCTCTCCGCAACCACGACCGAGCGCATGAGTGGGATTGCGCAAGCCATGGAATGCATCCTGGCGCAGGAAGGAGGAAAGAAGCGCTATCTTCAGACGGTCGCCGCCCTGTCGAAGGCCTTTGCCCTGGCGGTACCGCACGACGAGGCACTCGCCATTCGTGATGAGGTGGGCCTGTTCCAGGAGATCCGCGCCAACCTGGTGAAGGCTACGGTGAGCAACGCTGAGCGTTCACCGGAGGAGATGGAGGCCGCCGTCCGGCAACTGGTCTCCAAGGCCGTATCCGGTACTGAGGTGGTGGACATTTTCGCCGCCGCCGGGCTGGATAAACCGGACCTCTCGATTCTTTCCGACGAGTTTCTGGCCGAGGTGCGAGAACTGCCCCAGCGCAATCTGGCGCTGGAGCTGCTCAAGAAGCTGCTCAACGACGAGATCCGCACCCAGATGCGCAAGAACGTCGTCCAAGCGCGCGCTTTCTCGGAAATGCTGGAAAAAGCAGTGAACAAGTATCACAACCGCGCCATCGCCGCCGCCGAGGTGATCGAGGAGCTGATCGCGCTGGCAAAGGAACTGCGGGAAGCTTTGAAGCGGGGCGAGAATCTGGGGCTTTCCGAGGACGAAGTCGCTTTCTACGACGCCCTCGAGGTCAACGACAGCGCGGTGAAGGTGCTAGAAGACGCGACCCTGAAGGAGATCGCCCAAGAATTGGTACGCTCGGTTCGGCGCAGCCTGAGCGTGGATTGGGCCCAGCGGGCAAGCGCCCGCGCTAAGATCCGGGTCATGGTGAAACGCATCCTAAGGCGATTTGGTTATCCGCCGGATCGACAGGAGCAGGCTACGGAACGGGTTTTAGAGCAAGCCACAGTTTTGTGCAATCGATGGCTAGCTGAATAGGGATTGATGGATACCGATTACGACGTTTGCATCATCGGCAGCGGGGCGGGTGGCGGGCCGGTCGCCCTGTACTTGGCGGAAGCGGGCTATTCGGTGCTGGTCTTGGAAAAAGGCCCCTGGTTCAAGGAGGACGATTTCTACAAGGATGAAATCGCCTGCTGTCGGCGCAGCGCCTACACGCCCAATCTCCGAGAGGAATTCCATGTGCTGGAACAGCGGGACGAAGCGGGCGGTTGGTTCGCCCAGTCCACCTTTGATTCCGGCTGGAGCTTCTGGAACGGGAACTGCGTGGGGGGTGCGACTAATTTCATGAGCGGCTTTTTCCATCGGCTCAAGCCGGTGGATTTCCGGTTGCGGTCCCATTTTGGGCCCATCGAGGGGGGCCATGTCGCGGACTGGCCCATCACCTATGAAGACCTGGAACCCTGGTATCGCTTCGTGGAACATCGGGTGGGCGTGTCCGGCCGCGTCCTGCCCCACGCCCATCAGGAACCCCGATCGGAACCGGATTTTCCCTTTCCCCCCACGGTGGAGCATCCCATCTCCCGATGGATCGATGCCGCTTGCGAACAACTCGGCTATACCGCCCTGCCAGTGCCCCGGGCTATCCTGCCCACAGCCGCCATGGGGCGGGGGGGCTGTGCCTATACCAATTATTGCGGGAGCTACGGATGCAGCACCGGCGCCAAGGGCAGCGCCCGGGCAGCCCTGTTGGATCAGGCAGTGAGAACGGGCCGTTGCGAGATCCGGCCGCACAGCATGGCCCGAAGATTGGTGAGCGATGCCCAGGGGCGCTTGCATCAGGTGGAATATCTGGATGCCCAAGGCAAGGTGCATCGCGTGGATGCCCGCATTTATGTGGTGGCCTGTCAGCCCATCGAAACCGCCCGCCTCTTGCTGCTCTCCCCAGGGCCCAAGCATCCCAAGGGCTTGGCCAATAATCGGGATCAGGTAGGGCGGAATCTCCTGTTCTCCGCAGGGGGGGCGGGCACCGGTCGGCTGCGCTACGACCGCCTTTCCCGAGAACAGGCGGATCTGCTGCGGGTGCGGGGGCTGTTCGTCAACCGCGCGTTGCAAGATTGGTATGTTTATGAGGATCCCGAGACCAAACGATTGCGCAAAGGGGGCACCATCGAATTTCTCTTCCGCCATGCCAACGGGATTTCCCGGGCCATCAGCCAGAAATGGGATGAGCACGGGCGGTTGATCTGGGGAAAAGCTCTGAAGGATCGCATCCATGCCTATTTCACCGAAGCCCGCTATCTGCGCTTCGAGGTGTTCAACGATTGGACGCCGGTAGACGATTGCTTCGTTTCCCTGGATCCCGCGGAAAAGGATCGCTGGGGGCTGCCGGTGGCGCGGATTCGGTTGGGCTACCATCCCCAAGATCTGGTCGTGGGCCGCTTCCTCGCCCAAAAAGCGGTGAAGGTGCTCGAAACCCTGGGGGCGGATGAAATCCAATGGGGGGTGAGCGGCAGCCCGCCCCAAAATCTCGTGGCGGGAGGCTGTCGCTTCGGCACAGACCCCGCTACTTCGGTGTTGGACCCCGACTGCCGCGCCTATGAGGTGGAAAACCTCTATGTGACAGACGGCAGCTTCATGCCCACCGGCGGCAGCGTGCCCTACACTTGGACCATCTACGCCAATGCCTTTCGGGTCGCCGCGCGGATCGCGGAGGCGTTGGGCGGTGGGCGGCAACCCGATCGAAAGGAGATCGGTTAGCGAGACGGCCGAACGCGCCGGCGCTTGGAACCGGCGCCTGTCTTGGATTTACGATCGGCGAAGGGATTTTCCCCCGAGCGAAGTTCCAAGCGCAGGGGCGTGCCCTGTAGGTCCAGGGCTTCGCGAAAGCGGTTGATGAGATAGCGGCGGTAGGCGGCGGGCAGGGCTTCAGTTTGGTTCCCATGGATCACGATGACCGGCGGGTTGCGGCCCCCCTGATGGGCGTAGCGCAGCTTGATGCGGCGGCCCCGCACCAACGGGGGCGCGTGTTCCTGCACCAGGGTTTTCAACAGCTGGGTCAGCTTGGGAGTGGGCAGATCGCAGGTAGCGCGCGCGTAAATCTGATCCACGGTTTCGAGCAAAAGGCCCACCCCGCTGCCGTGAAGCGCGGAGATCCGATGCACCGGCGCAAAGTCCAGGAAACCCAGCTTCCGCTTCAAAGCCTCCCGCACGGCTTGGCGCTGATCGTCGCTCAGCCCGTCCCATTTGTTCAGAGCGATCAGGAGCGCTCGGCCCCGTTCCAGAATATGCCCTCCTAAGGTAGCATCCTGTTCGCCGATGCCCTGGCGGGCGTCCAGCACGAGCACCGCCACATGGCAGGCATCGATGGCTTGCAAGGTCTTGACGACGCTGAATTTTTCGATGCGGTCCCGGATACGGGCACGGCGGCGAACCCCTGCCGTATCGATGAGGGTGTATTGCTTGCCCCGATGGGAGAAGGGAATGAAGATGCTGTCCCTGGTGGTGCCGGGGGCATCATAGGTGACCAACCGTTCTTCCCCCAGCAACCGATTGATGAGGGTGGATTTCCCCACGTTGGGCCGACCCACCACCGCCACCCGAACGCCCGGATGGTCGGCTTGGGTTGCTGCGGACTCTTCCGCCGGTGGGAACTGGGCGAGGACACTTTCAATGAGGGAACGAACCCCGCGCCCTTGCTTGGCGGCGATGGGCTGGGGCGTCCAGCCGATCTGATGGAACTCCGCCATGGCCATTTGGGGATCCTGATGATCGGTCTTGTTCACCACCAGGGTGACGGGTTTGCCCAGCGTGCGCAGGCGTTCGGCGATCTCCAGATCTCCCGCCGTGCAACCTGCCTGGCCGTCCACCAGCCAGAGGAGATGATCCGCTTCTTCCATGGCTTGGCGGACTTGCTGTTCCATCCGGCTTTCCACCCCCTGGGCGCTGCCGCTCAACCCCCCTGTGTCGATGAGGAGATAGGGACGGGAACCCAAGCGCCCCAAGCCATACTGGCGGTCTCGGGTCAGGCCAGGAAAATCCGCTACCAGGGCTTCTCGGGAGCGGGTCAAGCGGTTGAAGAGGGTGGACTTGCCCACATTGGGCCGACCGATGAGGGCGAGGACGG
This sequence comes from Chromatiaceae bacterium, assembly GCA_027078745.1. Taxonomy (GTDB): domain Bacteria; phylum Pseudomonadota; class Gammaproteobacteria; order Chromatiales; family Chromatiaceae; genus JALWWO01. The sequence continues at coordinate 156,614 of JALWWO010000006.1, read as the reverse complement.
GCAGCATGGTCGGTCTCTAATGAGGCGCGAGGGCGGCTAAGGTGCCGTCGCTGGCATAGACGAAGACCCGCTCGCCCACCACCAAGGGGCGCGCCTGAATGGGGGCATCCGCGATCTTTTGGCGGGCGACCAGCTTGCCATCGGCTCGGGACAGCCAGTGCACATAGCCCGCTAAATCGCCCAGAATCAGCCAGTCCCCCAGCACCGCCGGCGCGGAAAGATTCCGATAGCGCAAGGCATCCTGCTTCCAGAGGCCCGCCCCATCGCTGGGCTTGGCTGCCCAGATCTGATCGTCGGAATCGGTCACATAGAGCACCCCATCTGCCATCGCCAATCCCGCATGGGCAGAGAGCTTGCGCCGCCAGAGCACCGCACCGCTTTCCAGATCCACCGCTGCCAGATCGCCGTTATAGGCGCATACATAGAGGGTGTTGTGATCGAGCACCGGCGTAGCATCCAAATCCACAACCCGGGCCAGTTCTGAACGCCCTCGGGGAGGGGTCACCGTGGTCTCCCATTCCGGCAGTCCCGTTGCAAGCTCCAGCTTCACCAACCTACCGCCAGAAAGCCCGACGATAACGGCATCCCCAGCGATGAGCGGCGCACTGCTGCCCCGCAAGCTGAGGATGGGAGCCTGGGAAGCGTAAACCCAGCGTGGTTCTCCCGTGTTCAGGTCAAAGCCGAATACCTGATCGTCCAAACTGTGCACGATCACGAGCTTCCCCCCGATCTTTGGACTGGAAAGAACCTCGCTGGCGAGCTGAATGCGCCAGCGTTCTTGCCCGTCCTGGCTGGACAGGGCTACGAGATCCCCATCGATGGAACCCAGAATCAGGGCATCTCCCGCGACCGCTGGCCCACCGCTATAGGACAATCCCGTCTCCCGCTGCCAACGCACCTGACCATCGTCTGCACGGATTGCGCTGACCAAACCCTTGGCATCGGCGATGAAGAGCTGTCCTTCCTGGAAAGCAGGTGCGAGACCCAGGCGGCGGCCCTCCGTGCCCTGACCGATTTTCCGCACCCAGAGGCGATCCACCTTCAGAGTTGGTTGGATCTCCTCGAGTTCTGCGGGCGGCCGAGGGTCTTCTTCCCCCCCGAACCAGGGGATGGCGCTGCAGCCGCTCAGCAGGAAACCCAGAGCCATCCCTAGCAATCGGCCCATCGGGTGATGCCTAGCTGCTCGGCGGCAGATCATCCCGCTTTTCCTGCAGCAGGTTCGCTTGAATTGCGCCCCCCTCGATAGCTCGCTGATAAGCAGCGCGGGCTTGCTGGATCTGACCCGAGGCAGCCACCAGATCCCCCCGCAGCGCATCGAATTCCGGCCGGAAAGGGCCGTCATCTTCATAGCGTTCGAGGACAGCGGCGGCTTCCTCCCAAGCTTGCTCGGCGATGAGCAAACGGGCCAAGCGCAGGGCAGTGAGGCGCTTCAAGCTAGGATCCGGCGCCCGGTCCAGGGCGAGCCGCAGGGCTGCCTGAGCTTCCGGCAATCGCTGGGCATCCACTTCCGCCCGTCCCCGCACCCAGGCGGCCAGGGCTGCATAAGTCGTGTTCGGAAATTCTCGGTCGATCTGATCTGCTTGGGCTTGTACCTGTTCCACCTCCCCCGATTGGGCAGTTGCGATCAACTGTTCAAAGGCGGCGGAGGCCTGCTGTGCAATGCGGTCCTGATAGCTCATCCAGGCCCGCCAGCCGAAGACTGCACCCAAGCCGAGGGCAATGCCTGCAGCGACGGAGAGGCCGTTTTCCTTCCACCAAGCCTTGATGGCTTCTGCTTTTTCCTCATCGGTTTCATACACATTCAATGGGCTTACTCCGATCCGTTTTGCTCGTGAATCCAATTCCGGCGCTTTGTGCAACAGCACAGCCCTTCCGGTAGGGAAGATCCAAGATCCCGTGCAGCCGAACCGCAGTCTGCGCTGGGAATCTAGAAATTGTTATATAGTAGCGCACGGGTTTCGGGGACTGCACGCCATCGGATGGAGTCCCCTTGGGTCCGAGGGCCGGGGATTTCATGCATATTTTACTCAGCAACGACGATGGTTATCGGGCTCCCGGGCTGCTGCGTTTGGCGGAGGCAATCGCGGACCTCGGCACCGTCAGCGTGGTAGCACCGGACCGGAACCGGAGCGGTGCCAGCAATTCTCTCACCCTGCAAGTGCCCTTACGGGTGCACCAGTTAGAGAACGGTCATTTCTGTGTGGAGGGCACGCCCACGGATTGCGTGCATCTCGCCATCACGGGATTGCTGACCAAAGAACCAGATCTGGTGGTAACCGGCATCAATCACGGGTGCAATCTAGGAGATGATGTGCTTTATTCCGGCACGGTGGCGGCCGCGATGGAGGGCCGGTTTCTCGGTCTCCCCGCTTTGGCCATCTCCATCGATGCCCGAAATCCCCGCTATCTGGAAACCGCTGTCCGGGTTGCGGTATCTCTGATCCGCCAGTTGATTCAATGCCCCCTTAACGAAAATCAACTGATTCTCAACGTCAATGTGCCGGATCTGCCCTGGCATCGGCTGAAGGGGATGCAGGTCACCCGCTTAGGACATCGCCACAAGGCGGAACCCGTTTTAGAAGCGCGGGATCCTCGGGGCGAACGGATCTACTGGATCGGGCCGCCGGGTGCGGAACAGGATGCGGGACCGGGCACCGATTTCTATGCCCTGCGTCAAGGATGGGTTTCTATCACGCCGCTTCAGGTCGATCTCACCCATCAGGCCCTGCGGGAGCCCCTGGCGCGATGGTTACCTCCCTTGGATCATCCCTGAACAGCGAAAGAATTCGTTATTTCCTCGGCTGGATCAGCCTGTGCCTGATACTGCTTGGGATAGGGGGATGTCAGTCCATCGGCTCCCCCGCGCCGGTGGAAGATCGTTCTACCTACCCACCTGCACCCAGGGGTTTTTACCGCATTCGCTCGGGGGATACCCTGAGCCGCATCGCTCGTTGGCACGGTATCCCCATGGAGAAGCTCGCCGAATGGAACCATTTGGAACCGCCTTATCCCATCCGAGCCGGTGCACTGCTGCGCATTCAACCGCCGAGCGCGCAAACCGTTGTTTCCACTCCCCAGAAGGAAAAGCCCGCTCAGCAGCCACCGCCGGCCCAGCAACCCAGTCCGAAGACAACGCCTAAGCCACCCGGTTCAAAGAAACCAGTAGCTAAGTCCAAGCCTGTAAAGAACACAGGCGCCGTTCCAAAGCAGTCGAGGAAAAAAACGCAGGCAAAACAGCAGCAACCGAAGAAGAAATCCAAGGCCTCCAAACCGAAGAAAAAAACACCCGCACCCAAGACTTCGGCGCGGAAGCTGCGGTGGCGCTGGCCACTCCGGGGGCGCATCGTGCAGACCTTCAACCACCGAGACCGCACCCGCCAGGGCATCCGCATCGCCGCACCATTGGGTACAGCGGTGCGGGCTGCAGAGGCGGGCACAGTGGTCTATAGCGGCAGTGGACTGAAGGGCTATGGGAATCTTATCATCCTGAAACATAATCCCCATTATTTAAGTGTCTATGGCTTTAATCGCCGGTTACGCGTTACCCAAGGCATGCGGGTAAAACGGGGGCAGGTGATTGGGGAAGTGGGCCGGGCTCCCAGCGGGAAATTCTGCCTACACTTTGAGATCCGCCGAGATGGTCAGGCGGTCAATCCCCTCGCTTACTTAGGATCACCATGAATCCGAGCACCACACCAGAGCAAAGCATCCTATGGCGACCGAAGAAGAGAAGAACGGGCAACTGGATCCCGAAGCACTCCTGACGTCGGAGACCACTGGGACGTCTCAGATAAAAGAAGACCTTTCCGACCTCGCCGAGCCGGATTCTGACCAAAGTTCCGAGAAATCCCATGCTTCGGTGGAAAAGGACTTGGATGTCACACAGCTCTACCTGAATGAGATCGGCGCGGCGAAATTGCTCACGGCGGAGGAAGAAGTCGCCCTAGCTCGACGCGCCCAGGAGGGGGATGAAGAAGCGCACAAGCGCATGGTTGAGAGCAATTTACGGCTTGTGGTCAAAATCGCAAACCGCTATCTCAATCGAGGGCTTGAGTTTCACGATCTCATCGCGGAAGGCAATTTAGGATTGATTCGAGCGGTGGAAAAGTTCGATCCTGATCTGGGATTTCGCTTCTCGACCTATGCGACCTGGTGGATTCGCCAGACGATCGAGCGGGCCATCATGAATCAAACGCGCACTGTGCGTTTACCGATCCATGTGCGCAAGGAAATCAACCTCTATCTACGAGCGGCCCGCCATCTCGCCCAGCACCTCGATCACGAACCCACCTCTAGGGAAATCGCTCAGTTTCTCGACAAGCCCGTTGCAGAAGTTGAGCGCATTCTCGGGTTCAATGAGCACATCACTTCCGTGGATATCCCCTATGGTAAGGATGCGGATAAACCCTTGGTGGATCTCCTGCAAGATGAATCGGAAAAAGATCCTGCAGAACGCCTGCACGAAGAGGACGTCCAAGCCCATCTCGATCATTGGCTGAACGTTCTCAACCCGAAGCAACGGGAAGTGATCGAGCGGCGCTTTGGTCTCCATGGCTATGAACCCTCTACTCTGGAACAGGTTGCAAAGGAACTGGGGGTTACTCGGGAACGGGTGCGTCAGATTCAGATCGATGCCCTGCGCCGCCTGCATGTGCTCCTGACACGGGAAGGATTTTCTTCCGACAATTTTTTCCAGTAAATAGAAAACATTAGCCACAGCTAATCTTGACTTTTTCCACGGAATCCAGTGTCATAAACGCGCTGTGCTCAGGGGATTGAGCGCAAACCCGTGCCCACAGGGAAGTTGCTCGCCTCTATCGTTTTCCCAGCCATCTCGGGGAGGGTTTATGGAAGCTGAACTCGAACAAAAGTACAGCTTTGAGGTTGTACGTTGGTTCACCATCATGGCAGTCGTCTATCTGGTGGTGGGTGCTTTTGTCGGTGTCTATATCGCATCGGAGCTGGCTTGGCCTGCGCTCAACAATATCTTCGATGTGCCCTACTTCACCTTCGGGCGATTGCGACCCCTGCACACCAACGCGGTGATCTTCGCCTTTGGGGGTTGCGCCCTCATGGCCACCGCCTTCTACACAGTTCAGCGCACCTGTGGCGTGCGGCTCTGGAGCGACAAGCTGGCCTGGTTCGTATTTTGGGGCTGGAATCTCATCATCGTCGCCGCCGTCATCACATTGCCTTTGGGTATCACCCAATCCAAAGAATATGCGGAGCTGGAATGGCCCATCGACATCCTCATCGCAGTGGTCTGGCTGGCGTTCACTTTCAACTTTATTATGACCATCGCTATCCGTAAGACTCCCCACATCTATGTGTCCAATTGGTTTTTCTTGGGCATGATGGTCATGATCACCTATCTGCACGTGGTCAATAGCCTGGCTATTCCCGTGGGGCTGTTCAAATCCTATTCCCTGTTCTCCAGCGTGCAAGATGCCATGATCCAATGGTGGTGGGGTCATAATGCAGTGGGCTTCTACCTGACCGCCGGCTTCCTCGCCATCATGTACTACTTTGTACCCAAGCAGGCGAATCGGCCAGTGTACTCCTATCGCCTGTCCGTAATCCATTTTTGGGCCCTGATGTTCGGCTATGTCTGGCTCGGTGCCCATCACCTGCAATATACCGCTTTGCCGGATTGGACCGGTTCCCTGGGTGCAGCCGTCTCCATCGCTATGATCATTCCCTCCTGGGGCGGTGCGGTGAACGGCATGATGACCCTCTCCGGCGCTTGGGACAAGCTGCGCACGGACTATGTATTGCGCTTCATGATCGTCGCCCTGGCCTTCTATGCCATGTCCACCTTTGAGGGGCCCGTCATGTCCCTGAAGACGGTGAACGCCCTTTCCCATTACACGGATTGGACCATCGGCCACGTGCATTCCGGTGCCCTGGGCTGGGTAGCCGGTGTCTCCATCGGGGCGATCTATCACATGACAACCCGCCTCTGGCATACGGAGATGTATTCCGTGAAGCTGGTGAACTTCCACTTCTGGACGCTCACCATCGGCACTGTGATCTATATCGTCGCCATGTGGGTTTCCGGCATCATGCAGGGACTGATGTGGCGGGCCTATGACGAATATGGCACCCTCGCCTATACCTTTGTGGAATCCGTGGATGCTATGCATCCTTACTATGTGATGCGCACCATCGGCGGGGCGATCTTCCTGTTCGGTGCTATGGTCATGCTCTTTAACATCCTCATGACCGTCCGCAAAGCCACCGTCAGCGGCAGCCTACAACGGGCACGGATCGCGGCGGCTTCCGTCTAGGATCTAGCGAGAGGTAATCTTCCAATGGCTGAAAATGCAAAGGGCCTGCAAGCGCGCCTAGAGCGCAACATCTGGGGGCTGTTGATCGCGCTGGCACTCGTCCTCTCGGTGGGCGGCATTGTAGAGATCGTTCCCCTGTTCTACTTAAAGGACACGATGGAAAACAATCGATTTCCGGAACTGGTCTGGAATCATGATGCCCCGGGTTCTGTTCCCATCGTCACCCTGGTCGATGGGCGGGAACAATGGAACTGGAAACCCGGGGATGGGGTCCGTCCCTACACGGCCTTAGAACTGGCAGGTCGTGATATCTATCAGCGGGAAGGCTGTTATCTCTGCCACTCCCAGATGATTCGTCCCTTCCGAGATGAAAAGGAACGCTACGGCCATTATTCTCTAGCCGCTGAGTCCATCTTCGATCATCCCTTCCAATGGGGTTCCAAGCGCACGGGACCGGACCTCGCTCGGGTAGGCGGCAAGTATTCCGATGAATGGCATCGGGCACACCTGCGAGCCCCTCGCTCCGTGGTGCCGGAATCCGTGATGCCGAATTATCCCTGGCTTGACCGGAACGCCCTCGATCCCTCCACGATTCAGATCCACATGCGCGGCTTGCGCGCTATCGGCGTGCCCTATGCAGATGAAGACATCGCAGTAGCGCCGGACCTGCTTGAGGGCAAAACCGAGATGGACGCCCTGGTCGCCTATCTACAGGTGCTCGGCACCATGGCGAAGCTAGACGATAGCAAGGTCTATCGTGAATAGCGTCTGGGCGTACTTCCACACCGATTGGGCGGCGATGACCCTCAACGACTGGATCGGCATGATCCTGACGGTGGGGATTTTCATCGCCATGGCGGTGGCGTACTTTCAAGTATTCCGTCCGAAGAATCGGGAAAGCCTGGAATCCAGGCGTTTCATTCCGTTCGAGGTGGACAAAGAAGAGCGTGGAGAGAACGATGGCGGAAAATAATCCCTTTCCCGGGGAAAACAACACGGGACATGTCTGGGACGATAACCTCAGAGAGCTGAACAATCCTCCCCCTCGCTGGTGGATGATCGCCTTTTGGGCATCGATCATTTGGTGGATCGTCTACGGCCTCCTCTATCCCATGTGGCCCATGCCCTATCAACCGGCGGAGGGCAAGGGCTATACCCAAGGTTTCCTGGGTTGGAGTCAGATGAAGGAATATGAGGAGAGCTTGGCCCAACTGGAAGCGGTACGCGCCCAATACGAGGAAAGGATTCGAAACTTAACGCCGGCGGAAATCCTTCAGGATCCTGGGCTGAAGCAATACACCCTGGCCTCTGCGAAGGTGCTATTCGGAGATAATTGCTCCGCTTGCCATGGGAGCGGGGGACAAGGCAATCCGGGCTTCCCCGTGCTGGCGGATGATGATTGGCTCTATGGGGGTACCTTGGCTAAGATCCAGGAGAGCATCACCAACGGGCGCAAGGGGGTGATGCCCGCGCACAAAAGCACCCTGTCTCCGGAAGAAATCGACCGGTTGGCACGCTTTGTGACCAACCTGAGCCAGGGCAAGGCGACGGAAGCAGGTTGGGCCTTGTTCCGAGCGAAGGGCTGCATCGCCTGTCATGGACCTAAGGCAGATGGGGTGTTGTCCAGGCTGCCCAACGGAGACATTATCACGGTGGGCGCGGCGAACCTGACTGATGGCATCTGGCGATTTGAGCCCGGCGGTTATGAGAGCGCTAAGTACACGATTACTTATGGCGTTAACCAGCCTGGCGTCGAGGGCACGCGCAATGCGGTCATGCCGGCCTTTGGCAAGACAGGCAAGCTCGACGAACAGTCCATCAAGAAGCTTGTGGTCTATGTCCACGAGCTCGGCGGTGGTCAATAGCCGCTATTCCGAGGGCAGCGATCCAGCGAATCGCTGCCTGAGCTGATTGGGAGCGTCGCAGATGAATGCACTTAGCAACATGATGAACTGGGACCCGGTAGCCTGGGTATCCATCCTGATGGTGGTGATCGCTATCATCATCTTGACTTTCCTCGCTTTTAAGGTGCGCGCCCTGATGAAACGGGATGCGGAGGCTCGTCAAGGCAAAGGCTGAGCCTAGTTTTCTGACCATATCGCCAAAGGGGGAGAGGAAATCCCCCTTTTTTTATTTCCAGATCCCTATCTCTCGGATTGCGTTTGCGCAATGTGCAACAGGCTAATAATTGGATAAAGAATAGTTATCATTTTTGGAAATCCTGCACTGCGCTTTGCGGGATTCCACCAAGTTCTTGGAGAAGTGTAGTGAATGATCGTCCCTTAAGCCGTCGAGATCAGGCGGTAGAAGATCTGTATGCGGAAGCTGGACATTGGGAAGTCAACACCGGCGGAGAGACCATCCATGCAAAGCGAATTCCTGGCCGTTGGCGGACGATCAAATGGTGGTCTGCTACGGTTTGGCTGATCTTTTTCTTCGGTCCCTACTTGCGGTGGGAGGGTCGGCAAGCGGTGCTCTTCGACATCCCCAACCGGCAATACCATATCTTCGGAGCTACTGTCCTTCCCCAGGATTTTTGGATGCTTTCCCTGTTGCTGCTGTTCTTCGCCATCCTGCTGGCGGTGACAACCGCCTTGGCGGGGCGGGTTTGGTGCGGCTTCTTCTGCTTCCAAACTGTCTGGACCGATGTGTTCACCTGGATCGAGGAAAAGCTAGAGGGGCAACCCCCTGCCCGCCGGAAGCTCGACAAGGCGCCCTGGACCTTCAGAAAGCTGCGCATCAAGCTCATCAAGCATTTCCTCTGGCTGCTCATCGGGTTTGCCACGGGCTTCGCCTTCGTGAGCTGGTTTGTGGACGCCCCCACCCTCTGGGCTACCTTTTTCACCGGAGAGGCAGCGATCCCCGTCTACGTGACCGTCGCCCTGTTCACCGCAGGCACCTATGGGTTGGCGGGCTGGCTGCGGGAACAGACTTGCTTTTGGCTCTGCCCCTATGCCCGCATTCAGGGGGTCATGATGGATCGGACAACTCTGGTACCCACCTATGATTTCCGGCGGGGCGAACCCCGAGGCCGCATCAAGAAGGGACAAAAAACCCAGAACACTGGCGATTGCATCGACTGCAAACAATGCGTGGCTGTCTGTCCCACGGGCATCGATATTCGTCACGGACAGCAGGAAGGGTGTATCACCTGCGCCCTCTGCATCGATGCGTGCGACGCGGTCATGGAAAAGATCGGGCGGCCCAAAGGTTTGATCCGCTATGCTTCCTTAGATGAGCTGGAGGGAAAACCCGTAAAGCCCATGTTGTTGCGCCCTCGGGTCTGGGTCTATCTCCTCATTCTCATCGCCGCTTTGTCGGGCATCGTCTATGGCCTGACTTCCCTGGATCCCATCCAGCTCAAAATCCTCCACGAACGGGCCCCCCTCTTCGTCACCCTCTCGGATGGCTCGATTCAAAACAAGTACACGCTCAAAATCTTGAATAAACTCAACGAAGATCTCAGCTTAAGGATCAGCGCTTCCGGTCCCGAACCCCTGGAACTGATCGGTGCGGATCAACCCGTGCAAGCCCAGCACGGCTTCGTCTCTCCGGCCATCGTCTTCGTCAAGGTACCCCGGGAGGCGCTGCACGGGGAGCGCACACCGATTCTCTTCCGGGTCGAGGGCACGCGGTCCGATGGTCAGCCGGTATCGACCCAGCGGGAAAGCGTATTCTTTGGCCCTAGGTATTGAAGGTGAAGGCTGTGGCATCCCAAGAGCTGCCCTCTCAGAAACCCACGCCCGCTTGGAAAAGCCCTTGGGTGATCGCCTGGGTTTTCATGGTGTTCGCCGTGCTCGCCATGAATCTCTTCATGGTCTTCCTCGCCATCAAGACCAATCCCGGCCTGGTGAATGAAGACTTCTACGAGCAGGGGCAGCGCTATGCGCGCACCCTGGTTTCCAAGAAGGCCCGAGATCCAGGCTGGCATTTTCACATGGACGTTCCCGAAGCGCTTCAGGCAGGCCAGCCCGTTACCATCCGGTTCTTTCTGACCGATCGAGCGGGCCAGCCAGTGCAGCCTGACGGCAAGGTGCGGTTCTTCGCCTATCGTCCCTCCGATGCGCGGGAAGACTTCAACCGTCCTATGCTCGAAGAAGGCATAGGCCGCTATCGGGTGGAATTAGTCTTCCCGCGGTTTGGCATCTGGGACACTTTGGTATCCGTGCAGCATGGGGAAGATGAATACAATCTAGGGCGGCGCATCCAGGTAGCGCGCCCCCAATAGCATGGTGGCCGGTTCCCCCGTCAGCGATGGACAGCAATTTCAGGGAACCCGCTGTTTTCACTGCGGGTTGCCGGTGCCAGAACCACCGGTCCAAGCCATCATCTCGGGTGAGAGACGGGCTTTCTGTTGTAATGGGTGCAAATCCGTTTGCGAAGCCATCTACGCCGCCGGACTCGAAGGTTTCTACCGCCGCACGCCGGAAGGGGAAGTGCTCGGCCCCCCGCCGGAACCCCCGAAAGAACTGGAGCTCTATGACCTCGACGAGATTCAGGAAGCCTTTACGCCTACCTTAGGCGAAACCCGAGAAATCCATCTGCTCGTGGAAGGCATCCACTGCGCGGCCTGTGTCTGGCTCATCGAGAACCGCTTGCAAAGCTTGCCCGGCGTGTTGGATGCGCGGGTGAATCTGACGGGACGCAAGCTCAAGCTGCGCTGGAACAATCAGCAAATCTCCCTCTCCCAGTCCCTGAAACAACTAGCTCGGATCGGCTATAAGGCGGTGCCCTTCGATCCGGAAGCGGCGGAAGGAGCCTTACAGCGGGAAAACCGGCGATTGCTCTACCGCCTCGCCTTCGCGGGCTTTGCCATGATGAACCTGTTGTGGATCTCCATCGCCCTCTATGCGGGCGCGGATCAGGGAGAATTCCGCAGCCTGTTCCAATGGGTGGGCTTCGCCATCGCCACCCCTACTCTGTTGTATTCCGGTTGGCCCTTCTATCGGGGTGCTTGGCAGGGCTTGCGGGCAGGCACCCTCAACATGGATTTGCCCATCGCCATCGGCGCCAGCATCACCTATGGCTATTCCCTGTTCGTCACCCTGAGCGATACCCCTGTGGGTGCGGTGTACTGGGATACGGTGGTCAACTTTCTGTTCGTCATTTTGTTGGGCCGCTTTCTGGAAGCGACTTCCCGACGGCAAGCCGTCTCCGCCACGCAGCGCCTTTTGGATCTGCAACCGCGGGTAGCGCGGGTCCTGCGAGAGGAGGGGGAAGTCCTGGTGCCCATTCGAGGGGTGAAGCGGGGGGAGCGGGTCTTGGTCCGGCCAGGCGAACAAATCCCTGTAGATGGCATCGTGTTGGCGGGGGAGAGCAGCGCGGATGAATCCATGCTCACGGGAGAATCGAAACCAGTCCCTAAAGCCCCCGGGCAACGGGTGGCGGCCGGTACTCTCAACGGGGCAGGGGTGCTGGAAATTCAAGTGGAACAAACCCTGAAACATACAGCTCTGGGGAAGATCATCCAGTTGGTGGAGGAAGCCCAGTCGAGCAAAGCACCAGTTCAGCGCTTGGCGGATCGCATCGTGCCCTGGTTTGTAGCTCTGACCCTGCTGCTCGCCACCATCACCTTTCTTTGGTGGCTGCGGACGGATCTGGAAACCGCCCTCATGGCCGCCACGGCGGTGCTCATCATCACTTGTCCCTGCGCCTTCGGTCTGGCCACGCCCATGGCCATCGCTGTGGCCACAGGCACCGGCGCCCGCCATGGCATCCTGATCAAAAACGGCGCTGTCTTGGAAAGCCTGTCCTCCATCGATCATTTCGTCTTCGACAAGACCGGCACCCTCACCCAGGGCAAGCCGGCGATCGTCCAGATCCGCAGTGCGGAACAGTGCTGGACATCGGGCGCGCCTCTACCCGAGGTGTTCCGGCAGTTCCTGGAACCGCTCAGCGCCCTGGAGCGCTTTTCCGAACATCCCGTCGCCCATGCGATCCAACAGCTTTGCCCAGCACAAGATCGCCATCGGGTAGAAGGCGTTCAGGTGCAGCCGGGAGCAGGTATTCGGGGCAAAGTGGACGGACATCTGCTGGTTGCGGGCACGGCGGCATGGCTCAGCCGCCAGGGGGTGCAGGGCTGTGAGCAGCTGGGCACGGGGGAAGGCAGTTCGATCTATCTGGGCGTGGATGGGCGATGTGTGCTTTGGCTGCGCGTCGAGGATCCGTTGCGGCCGGAGGCGCGGGCAGTCGTGAACGCCCTGAAAGCCCAGGGCATCCGCACTAGTCTGCTGACCGGCGACCAGCAACCGGTGGCAGAAACCGTCGCCGAAGCCCTTCAAATCGATGATTGCATCGCCCAGGTGCTGCCGGAAGAAAAGGATCGGGTCATCGCGGAATTACAACGGGAAGGGCAGCGGGTTGCCATGGTGGGGGATGGCATCAACGATGCGCCCGCCCTGGTGCGGGCGGATGTGGGCATCGCCCTGGGCAGCGGCACGGACGTTTCCATTGCCAGCGCAGACATCGTGCTCCTACACGCCGACCTTCAGCAAGTACCTCAGGCGGCTGCCCTGTCCAGGCGCACCCTGCGGACCATCCGACAGAACATCGCGCTCTCTTTCTTCTATAATCTCATCATGGTGCCCTTGGCCATGATGGCCTGGGTCACCCCCCTGGTGGCTGCTGTATCCATGCCCCTCAGTTCCCTGGCGGTGATCGGCAACTCTGCCCGCATCCGCACCCTATTTCGCGAGGAAAATTAGGTCCCATGAATGTGATCTATGGACTCATCCCCGGAATGCTGATCCTCGGCTTGGTGGCTGTGGCCGTGCTCTTCTGGGCGGCGCGCAGCGGCCAGTTCGATGACTTGGAAGGGGATGGGCAGCGGATTCTCATGGATGAGGAAGAAGGGCCGGACTCCCGCCGGTTTCCCGATGCAGATTAATTACCTGCGATCCGAATCCTTGATCGCCCGACGCTGCAACCGCCACTGACGACGGCGCATCAAGGTCAGGGTCGGCCCCGAGATGCCGTAGAGTAGAAAAAGCAGGAACAGAATGACCGGCGGATGCAGGAAGAGAAAGGCGAAGCTGAGGGTCATGACCACGGCCACCACGAAGGAAACCCGCCCGCGCAGCTCCAATTCCTTGAAGCTGTAATAACGAAAATTGCTCACCATGAGCAACCCCGTGAAGACGGTGAGCAGCGCAGCTAACCATTGGATCCACTCCCCCTGTAGCGTCTGACTCGCTCCGATCCAAACGCCGGAAGCGAGGATCGCCGCTGCGGAAGGGCTGGGCAGCCCTTGGAAATACCGCTTGTCCGCAACGCCGAGCTGGGTGTTGAACCGAGCGAGGCGCAGGGCAGTGGTGGCCGTGTAGATGAAGGCGGCGAGCCAGCCCACTTTGCCCAGATCCTTGAGGGCCCATTCGTAAACGACGAGGGCAGGCGCGATTCCAAAAGCCACCATGTCCGAAAGGCTATCGTATTCCGCCCCGAAATCGCTCTGGGTTTGGGTCAGCCGCGCTACGCGACCATCCAGTCCATCCAAGAGCATGGCTGCGAAGATGGCGATGGCCGCCGGTTCGAAATGGGACTGCATGGCGGAGAGGACGCCATAGAACCCGGCGAACAGCGCGGAGGTAGTGAACAGATTAGGTAAGAGATAGATCCCCCGGCGGCGCTTTTTGGGGGAAGGCGTGGGGTGCGGATCCATGGGAATACTCAGCTGCCGATCAATCGATGGGGCATGGTAGCACCTCGGCGCTTTGGTGCGGGAACGGGGATTTCATGGGATTTGGGAAAGGACAGGCAGCGGGCCTGCTAGGTCGTCCTTGCTGAATTCGCGGTTAAGGGATCCATGCCCGCCGCTTGGAGCAGAGAGACAAGCCGAATGAGGGGCAGACCGATAAGGGCGTTGGGATCGTTCCCTTCCAAGGATTCGAACAGGGCGATCCCTAGCCCTTCCGACTTAAACCCGCCTGCGCATTGAAAGGGTTGTTCCCGATCTACATAGCGTTCAATCTGAACCTGGCTCAGGGAACGGAAGCGCACTCGAAAGGGTTCGCAGTGCACCTGCGCTTTGTTCGTGCTGCTGTGAAGCAAGCAAAGCCCCGTATAAAAGGTAACCGTTTGGCCCGACAGCTGTTGTAGCTGGGCGATGGTATTTTCTCGATCGCCTGGCTTTCCCAAAATCTGCCCGTCGAGCCAAGCCACCTGATCCGATCCGATGATGAGCGCATCCGGATAGGAGGGCACCACGGCCCGGGCCTTGGCTTCTGCGAGCCGCGTCACCAGGGCTTGCGGCGCTTCCTGCAGCAAGGGGGTCTCGTCCACCTGGGGATCCGCGCGGAGAAAAGGGATTCCCAGCCGCGCCAACAATGCCGCGCGGAAGGGAGAAGTGGAAGCGAGGACGAGACGAGCTTGCGCCATGGTTCGAGTATCCCCTAGCATCAAAAATATTTTCTCAGACAGCGGCGGCATCCATGAAAAGCGGGAATATTATAGGGAGCTTTGCGCTCAGTGGGTTTATGATCTCGAGCTATGGGGCAACGCTCAAGGTAGATAGCACCTTGGGCAGCGACAGTCCTTCCTGTGGTAGTAATCCCCCCTGCCAGACCATTCAACAGGCGGTGGACAATGCCGCCGCAGGGGATACTGTGCTGGTCGCCACGGGCACCTATCGGAGAGCTTCCGATTCTTGGTGTCCGGCCGTCCTTTGCATCGATGGCATCGATGGGCTCGTAGTGCGCGGGGGTTTCCCGCATAACGATTGGAATACCTGGGATCCCCAAACCTATCCCAGCATCATCGATGGGGAATACCTCGTGCGGGGCATCCGGATTCGAGGACTGAGCAAGGAAATCAGCACGACCCTCGAAGGCTTTACCGTGCAAAACGGCTGGGCGTTCGGAACAGATGGGGATCAGCTCGGCGGCGGATTGCGCGCATCCAATGTAGATCTCCATCTGAAATCCCTTGTCTTTCTCAATAATCTTGCGGAAGCGCAGGATACGGACGCGTCTACGGGCATCGCGGCGGCGGGCGGCGCGATTAATCTGTCCAGCTGCCCCCCTTCTCCCACGGTGTTGGGCGGCACCCCGGCGCCCGTTCGCGTGTATATGGAGGATCTCCATTTTAGCGGCAACGAGGCAAGGGGCGGTGCAGGGCAGGATCGGGGCGGCTATGCCTTGGGCGGTGCGGTCTTCCTCCAACGGGTACAACTCAGTGCTAAGGGGCTGCGTTTCGATAACAATCGAGCGGTAGCGGGCAACAGCACGGGCACCGGCAACACAGGGGTGAATGAGCGAGCTGATGGTCTGGGGGGTGCTTTAGCGCTCATGTTCGGGAGCACGGCCACCCTAGAAGATCTATCCGCCACCCAGAATCGGGCGATCGGTGGAGATGCTAGAGACGAAGGGGGCTATGGGTTCGGCGGCGCACTCTATCTGGAGGGTAAGAATACAGGCCCGATGGTACTGCCGGGTTGCCCTGGGGATTCGGAACCCGATTCCCCGAGAACCACCGCCATCGTTCAAAATAGCCAATTTACGGAAAATTGGAGCACCGGGGGCACGGCTAATCTAGACGGCGGGGGAAAGGGCGGTGCGATTGCCACTTATCGGGCAGATCTGCAGCTTTCCGCGTCCAGCTTGATCGGAAATGAGGCCAACAGCGGGGGTGCAGGTACAGGACAGGGTGCGGGAGGTGCTGTCTTTATCGATCAGAGCGAGCGGGGTTCCCGCATCGAGAACAGCATCCTATCCTACAATCGCACCACGGGTGCTTCCGGCGGAGGGGGCGCGCTGCGGGTGCTCGCTGCCAATGTGACCCTAGTGCATGACACCTTTGCGGAAAACAGTATTCCCAGCTCGGGCGGCGTGGCGAGTCCCGGACAGGCACTCCTCATCGGTCCCCGCTATGAGAACGGCACGCCCGTACCCAGCACAGTCCAGATTCGCTATAGCATTTTTTCCGATCATACCGTTGAAAATAAGATGGCGGTCCATGTGATGCCGGACAGCAGCGCGGACTTCTATCGAGGACTCTTCGCCAACAACAGTATCGACACGAGCGTAAATCATGCGATCTCCGGCACCATCACCGGATTGGACACCATGATTTCCAGCAGTGCGGTTGGCTATCAATCGCCGGGCTATCCCAATTACGACTATCATCTTGGGGCCGGTTCCCCTGCGATCGATGCTGCCGTGGACAGCGAGATCTCCCAAGATGTCGATCAGCAAATTCGCGCCGCTGTGCGGGACATCGGGGCGGATGAATGGTGTAGTTTCTCCGCCCAAGAACGCCTGCTCTCTGGGCAGACTATCGGGACAAACCGCACGGAATCCGCCTGCGATCGCATCTATGCGGACCAGTATCAGATCCAAGGGGGTAGCACGGTTTCCTTTCAATCCGGCAGGCTCATCCAGTTGGGGAACGGTTTCCGCGTGATGCAGGATGGGGGCTTCGTCGCAAAGCTCGGACTCTAGCCCTAAGCGTTCGCCCACAGGGCTGTTGGGGGCAGCCCTGGGTTTTTCTCTGGGCATCGGTCTCTTCTCCCTCCTGCCTGCGCTGCCTCCGGTTTGGCTCTTTCCAAGTTTCAGCCTGCTGCTGGCCCTAGGGGCTTATCGGGTTCCAGCCCTCTGGCCGCTGTTCTGGCTCTGTTTAGGCATGAGCTGGATCGGCATCCGCACCGCACCCCCCTTCTGGGTGCCACTGCCCGAACCATTGATACGCCAAGATCTTCAAGTTGTAGGCCACATCGCCGGGATGCCGGAGCCCCGGAAACCCGGCCTCACCTTTCTGTTCCACATTGACCAAACCCGCTGGCAGGGAAAAGCGGTGGATTTTCAAGGCTTGGTGCGGCTGCGCTGGTACCGGAACGCGCCCGCGTTGCGGGCGGGAGAGGCCTATAGATTGACTGTCCGCCTGAAACCCCCTCGGGGCTTCGCCAACCCCGGGGGTTTCGATTACGAGCGATGGCTTTGGCAACAGGGCATTCGGGCTACCGGCTATGTGCGGGCCCATCTTCCCTTTCAGCGAGTGGACGAGGGGCCAGGACCTTATTTCGTGCAGCGCTGGCGGCAGCAGCTGCGAGATCGCTTGCACGCAGCGCTCGGGGATGCTGTTGGCGGCGGCTTGATCCGGGCTTGGGTGTTGGGCGATCGGTCGGGGCTGGATACCACCCAACGGGAAATCCTGTTCCGCACGGGCACTGCCCATCTCCTCGCTATCTCCGGCTTGCATGTGGGCATTCTGGCGGGGGCGCTGTTCTTCGCCCTGCGCTGGCTCTGGTCTCGGAGCGCTTTCCTCGTGCAACGGCTCGCCGCGCCCCGCGCCGCTGCCCTAGGTGCCTTTGTCGGCGCGCTGTGCTATAGCGCCTTAGCGGGCTTCGCCCTCCCCACCCAGCGCGCCTTGATCATGCTCGCGGTGGTGCTTGCCGCCCTATTCTGGGGGCGGGTGCTGCGGGCCAGCAGTGGATTGGCTCTGGCCCTGCTCGGAGTGTTGTTGCTAGATCCCCTCGCCCTGTTGAGCCAAGGCTTCTGGCTCTCCTTCACGGCGGTGGCTGCCGTGATCTATGGATTGAGCAACCGGCTGGGAACGGGGAAAAGATCCTGGTTCCGTACTCAATGGCTGGTAACCCTCGCCCTCTTTCCGCTCCTGTTGTTGTTCTTCGGACGGGCTTCTTGGGTCGCGCCCCTGGTCAATTTCCTCGTCTTGCCCCTGTTCAGCCTACTGCTGCCCGCAGTGCTCGTAGCCACAGGGGTCTTTCTGCTGTTCGACCTCGCGACCCCCCTACAATTCCTATCCCACTGGATCGGGCAGGGATGGGAGTGGCTTAGTTGGGTCAGTGCCTGGCCCTGGGCGGCGGGTTCCCTGCCCGGGCAACCCTGGTGGGTGTGGTGCCTCGCTTTGTTCGGCATTTTCCTCTTGCTCTCTCCCGCCGGGCTGCCGGGGCGTTGGCTCGGGGTTCCGCTGTGCCTGCCTCTTTTCCTGCTGCCGCCCAGCAGGCCGTCCCCGGGCACCGCTTGGTTTTCCCTCCTGGATGTGGGGCAAGGATTGTCCGCAGTGGTTCAGACCCGCCATCATGTGCTGGTTTACGACACCGGGCCCGGGTTTCCCTCCGGCTTCAATGCGGGCGCAGCAGTCCTGGTGCCCTTCCTGCGGGAACAGGGATGGAATCAGATCGATACCTTGATCCTTAGCCATCGGGATCAGGATCATCAGGGCGGATTGCGGGGACTGCTCGATGCCGATCTACCCATCCGCCGGACGCTGGCCGGTGGGCCCCTGGATTCGGAGCCTGTGCCCATGGAAAACTGCCGCGCGGGGCAGCGCTGGTCTTGGGATGGGGTGGATTTCCAGATCCTGCATCCCGATCAGCCCGGGCGATCGGGAAATGCGGGTTCCTGCGTGCTGCGGGTGAGCACTCGGGGAGCGAGCCTGTTGCTGCCGGGCGATGTGCCGCGCTCCGTGGAAAAGGCCTTGATCGCCTCGGGCAAGCCTCTCGCCGCCAGTCTGCTGGTGGCCGGTCATCACGGCAGCAAAACTTCTTCCAGTGGGGCTTTCCTGAAGGCCGTGCAACCCCGCTGGATGCTGTACAGTGCGGGGGCTTACAACCGCTACGGATTTCCCCATGAAGCCGTTTGCCGACGAATGGAACAGCTCGGCATTCGCCAGCTGAACACGGCGCACACCGGCAGCATTTCGTTTGCCCTGACCCCCGAGGGCCTGGAGGGCCCAGCGCTGTATCGTCGGGAACATCCTCGCTTTTGGCGATCCCATCCCCCTTTGCGTATGATGGGCAGTGCTGCAGAAAAGGAGAAGCACCCTTGGGGCTGTTCGCACTGATTCAAGCGGGTGGCTGGCTGATGTACCCCATCCTCGCCTGTTCGCTCATCGCTGCCACCATCGTACTGGAACGCTTCTGGATGTTGCGCCGGCGGCGGGTCATGCCGGATCGGCTGGTGGCGCGGATCTGGCAATGGCATCGCAAGGGACAGCTGACGCCGGAACGGCTCAATCAGATCCGCAAGGGTTCTCCCCTGGGTCGCATGTTGGTCGCCGGTCTGGTCAACCGCCACCATTCCCGAGAGGTCATGAAGGAAGCCATCAACGATGTGGGCCGTCAGGTAGTATCCGATCTGGAACGCTATCTCGATGCCCTGGGGACGATCGCTGCGATCAGCCCTTTGCTGGGCCTCTTGGGCACGGTGATCGGCATGATCGATGTGTTTTCCGTCATCGTGGAATCCGGCGTCGGCCATCCGGGCGTGCTCGCCGGCGGCATCTCCAAGGCGCTGATCACCACTGCCGCAGGCCTTTCCGTCGCCATTCCCGCCCTCATGTTTCACCGCTATTTCAACAATCGGGTGGACAAACTGGCCATCGCCATGGAGGAACAGGCCCTGAAGCTCGTGGAGGTCATCAAGGGCGAGCGAGAGGAAAACGAGGGGGGACGCGCATGAACCTGCGCCCCCGCCGTCGGGAATCCCCGGACATCAATCTGACCCCCCTCATCGATGTGGTCTTCCTCCTGCTCATCTTTTTCATGGTATCCACCACCTTCAAGGAGGGTACCCGCATTCAGATTCAATTGCCCCAGGCGAAAGGCCAGGCTCAGGCGCAGGATAGCCCGGCACCACTGACCCTTCTCATCGATGCTCAGGGAAACTTTTATCTGGGAGACCGGCGGGTAGTGGATCGCAGCCGGAAAACCCTGCAAAAAGCCCTCGCCGGTGCCATCGCGGGCCATCGGGATCGCTGGCTGATCCTCAAGGCGGATGCCCGCACCCCCCATCAGGCGGTGATGACCGCCCTGGATGCGGCGAGTCAGCTCGGCTTGGTGCGCATCTCCTTTGCTGCTGCCCATCCTGATCCCCAGCCATGAGCCGCCCCGATGTGCTGGCATCCGGCGCGGCGCGGCGGATCTATCTGCGCCTCCTGAGCTATGCACGCCCGTACTGGCGCATGTTCGCCCTGTCCATCCTGGGCATGTTGGTCTATGCGGCGACGGAACCCCTGTTCGCCGCCATGATGCAGCCCCTGTTGGACGGCACTTTCGTAACCCGAGATGCGGAGCAAGTGCGCCTCATGCCCCTGATCCTGCTGGGCATCTTTCTGGTGCGGGGCTTCAGCGGTTTTGTCAACAATTATTGCCTCAAATGGGTGGGACGGCGGGTGGTAGCGGATCTGCGGCAGGCCATGTTCGATCAGCTGTTGCGGGCGCCGGCCCGTTATTTCGATCAGCAGGGTTCCGGCCAGATCCTGGCGAAGTTCACCTATAACGTGGAGAACGTGGCCAATGCCGCCACCTCTGCCATCACTACCTTGGTGCGGGACGGCTTCACCGTCTTGGGGCTAGTGGCCTATATGCTCTACATCAATGCAGCCCTCTCCGCCCTCTTTTTGGTGGTGGGGCCTGCGATGGCCGCCGCTATCAAGGCAGCTACCCGCCGCTTCCGCCGGCACAGCAAGCGCATTCAGGAACAGATGGGGGAACTGACCCATGTGACCCAAGAGGTCATCGACGGCCATCGCATCGTGAAAGCCTTCGGTGGCCAGGACTATGAGCGGGCTCATTTTTCCCAGGTCAACGAGCGCACCCGGGCCTTGCAGATGAAGATGGTGGCGACGGAATCTATCAGCGTGCCCTTGGTACAACTCATCTCCGCCCTGGCCATCGCCCTGGTGCTCTATCTCTCCACCCTGCAGGGACTCAAGGCCAACATCTCCGTGGGAGAATTCATGTCCTTCATCGTGGCCATGGGCTTGCTCCTGCCGCCGGTCAAGCGCCTCACCGCCGTCAACAGCCACCTGCAGCGAGGCATCATCGCGGCGGACAGCCTCTTCGAACTCATGGACACAGAACCGGAAGCGGATCGGGGCGAGCGGGTGTTGGACCGAGCCCAAGGACAGATCGAATATCGAAACGTAACCCATGCCTATGATGCCCAGAAAGGCCCGGTGCTCCACGAGCTCAGCTTTCGGATCGAACCCGGCGAAACCCTGGCGTTGGTGGGTCGTTCCGGCAGCGGCAAGACCACGGTGGCCAGCCTGCTCCCCCGCTTCTACGATCCCCAGTCCGGGGAAATCCGCATCGATGGTATTCCCATTCGGGAACTAACCCTGAAGAGCCTGCGGGCGCAGATCTCCTTAGTTTCCCAAGATGTGGTGTTGTTTAACGACAGCATCGCCCGCAACATCGCCTACGGTCATCCGGAACCCGTGCCCCGCGCAGAGTTGGAGCGGGTGGCGGAAGCCGCTCATGCGTTGGCATTCATCCAAGCCCTGCCCCAAGGCTTCGATACCCTCATCGGGGATCGGGGGGTGCTCCTCTCCGGCGGGCAGCGCCAGCGCTTGGCCATCGCGCGGGCCATGCTCAAGGATGCCCCTATCCTGATCCTGGACGAAGCGACTTCTTCCTTGGATACGGAATCCGAGCGCCATATTCAAGCCGCTCTGGAAACCCTCATGCAGGGCCGGACCACCTTGGTCATCGCCCACCGCCTTTCCACCATCGAAAAAGCGGATCGCATTCTGGTGCTGCATCAGGGGCGCATCCTGGAGTCGGGCTGCCACAATGACTTGCTCGAAAGGAACGGTTACTATGCTCGGCTCTACCGCCTCCAGTTCGGCAACCTGGCGGATGCTGCCCCAGCTCCATGAACTCTGGTATGGGGGGCATTGGAGCGCGCAGCTGCTCCGGCCCCTGGCACAACTCTATTGCGCAACGGTCCGCGTCCGACGGTGGGCCTATGCGCGGGGTTGGCTTCCCTCGGAAAGGCTGCCCGTGCCCACGATCATCGTGGGCAATCTCAGCGTGGGCGGCACCGGAAAGACACCCCTGGTAATCTGGCTCGCACAGGCCCTGCAGCAGCGGGGCCATCGGCCAGGCATTCTGCTGCGGGGCTATGGGGGACGGGCGAAATCCTGGCCTCAATGGGTGCCGCCGGAAGGGAATCCGGATCAATTCGGCGATGAAGCGGTACTTCTGGCCCAGCGCACCGGCTGCCCGGTGGTGGCGGGACCCGACCGCCTGGCGGCGGGGCGGCTGCTCTTGCAGGGTGGGCACTGCGATCTGATCCTCTGCGATGACGGCTTGCAACATTATCGTTTGCAACGGGATTTGGAAATCCTGGTGACCGATGCCCAGCGGGGCTTGGGCAACGGTTACTGCTTGCCCGCCGGGCCCTTGCGGGAACCGCCCGACCGCGCTGAGGAAATCGCCCTGCGGGTCTGTACCGGTGGCCCCTGTACTTGGGGTGTACCTGTCGATCTACAAGCCGGTGCCCCGATCCAGTTGAACGATGTTCGCCAGACCCGACCTTTGGCTCAGTTCCGAGGCCAGCGCGTCACTGCAGTGGCGGGCATCGGTCATCCCCAGCGCTTCTTCCGCACCCTGCGCCAAGCGGGCTTGCAGATCGAACCTAGGCCTTATCCCGATCATCACCGCTTTCGATCACAGGATCTGGCCGCCTGGCAACCGCCCGTTCTCATGACCGAAAAGGATGCAGTGAAGTGCCGCTTGCTAGTCGGGGATCGGAACGATCTCTGGTATGTACCCGTATCGGCGGTGCCCAGCCCCGCTTTCGTCGAACGGTTTTTTTCGGAACTAGACAGGCTGAAGCACGACAAGCAATAATTATTCTTTTTAGAACGATTTCCGCCTGTAGATACCCGCTTCGGTGACCACGAGATCCAGGGGAATATCCCAGGGTTGGACGGGCAGTTGCGCGACTCGCTGGCATTCGTGGGCGATGCCGATCAAACGAGGCCGTTTCCAGTGGGAAAGTCGGCGCAAGTGGCTGAGGGTACGATCGTAGTACCCACCGCCCATCCCCAGGCGATGGCACTGGGCATCGAAGCCAACAAGGGGCAAGAGCAGAAGATCCAACGCCCAGGGCATCTGAGGATCGCGCAAAGGGGGTTCGGGAATGCCGTAGCGATTGGGCGACAAGCATGCCTCGGACTGATGGAGTACGAACCAGAGCTTCCCCCGCGGGTAGGTGCGAAGGACAGGAAGATAATAACGCCGATGGCGGGTTTGGAGTTGAGCGATCAGAGGTGAGGGATCTACTTCCCCATCCGCAGGCTCATAGCCACCGATTCGGCGAGCCCGCAATACCCAGGGGAGCTTCCCCAGCTGTCGGGCGATTTCCAGCGCATGTTGGCGTTGGGCATGGAGGGAAAGGGCTTGGCGTTTGGCGCGCAGCTGTTGCCGGAGTGCGGAAAAATGGGACATAAAAAAGCAGGCATCCTCCAGCGATGCCGGTGCGGACCATCGTTCTTGAACCGGAAGGTTCAAGGGGGGCCCGGATGCCTCGCATCAGGCTTTCCGCTCGGGGCGGACGTGCACAACAGCTTGGCTTTCCACAGCCCCTGGGCGATGAGTAGGCTCAAGAAAATACCCAGGTCGCTGCCGAACACCCTAGGGGATGCCTTGATTTCAAGATTATACAGATTTTTCCGGATCGTCCAGTGCCCGTTGCGCTGCCAGAGCGACTTGCACGCGTTCTTGTAGCGCGGATAGACGATCGATCATTTCTCGTTCCGCCCGCTGCTGTCTCTGTAAGAGCAGGAGTTCATGGGAGATATTCAGGGCAACCTGAACCGCGATGCGGTCGCTTCCGATCACATTGCCCTTCTGACGGATCGCCCGCATCCGTTGATCCAGCAGGCGTGCGGATTCCAGCAGATCTTCTTGTTCATGAGGGGGGCAAGAAACGCAGTATTCTTTGTCGAGAATGCGTACGGTCACCGGTATTGCTTCCTCGCTCACGGATTTTCCTCCATGGATTTCAGTTGCGCAATCATGGATTCCACCCGGCTGCGGACCTGTTCGTGTTTCTTCAAGAGCACAGCCCGCTCCCTCAAAAGGCGGTGCTGACGATCCCGCAAGGAGAGATTTTCCTCGCGCAATCGCTGGCAGATACGCAGCAATTCTGCGATTTGCAGCTCTAAGGTCTCGATATCGAAATTAGGCACGGGTTTCTTCAGATCCGAGAAAATTCCTATCGCACTATAGAAGGAGCAGATCTAGGGGTCAATCCAGACACCGCCGTGCTAGGATGAGGCATACTAACCTTTCGGTTCCGTACCATGCTCTCTCATATCCTCTATGAAAGGCTCGGGGAAGCTCTGCAGCATGCCTCTCTACAACCCAATGCATCGGAGGCCCAGGGCCTGTTCGCTGGTTTGCTCTGTAGTGGTGCCCCTTCGCCAGAAAAGATTTGGTTGCGGGAGCTCTTCGGGGATGCCTCACCATCAGCAGAAGACCAGCGCTTATTGCGAGAGGTAGCGCAGCATACTTTGAAGGAGCTGCGGGATGAGGCGTTTCGTTTCAAGCCTCTGGCTCCAGAAGCTGGTTCCTTACCCGTTCGGGCAGAGGCGCTCTATGATTGGGTGCGAGGATTCCTCTATGGTCTAGGGATAGGGGGCATGGATCTGAAGCATCTTTCGGATCTTGCTCAGGAAGCTCTGGACGTTCTGACAGAGATCACCCGATTGGATCTTAATCATCTGGAACCCGGGGAAGAAAATGAGCGCGCCTTGATGGAAGTGGAGGAGTTTCTGCGGGTGAGCGTGATGCTGTTCTTCGCTGAGGGCAGGCAACCATGAGTCCAGCAGAATACAAACGCCGCCGCCAGCGCCTGTTGGCGGCGATCGGGAAGGAATCCGTCGTGCTGGTCGCTGCCGCACCACCAAAACTGCGCACAGCGGGTGTGCACTACCCCTATCGTCAGGACAGCGACTTTCTCTATCTGACCGGATTCCAGGAGCCGGAAGCCCTGCTCGTCCTCGCGCCTGGAAAGAAAGAAGGTGCGTTTATCCTCTTCTGCCGTCCCCGATCAGAGGCGCGAGCGCGCTGGGAAGGTCCGCGGGCGGGCTTAGAAGGTGCCAGGCGGCTCTATGGTGCGGATCAAGCCTATGACATTCAGCAGCTAGGGACAGAATTACCCAAGCTGTTGGCCGATCGCCAGCGGCTCTATCTGCCTTTGAAAACGGAAGAAACGGGGCTCTTAGATCAAGTACGCCAAGCTTTAGGGAATCTGCCTGCGGGGACCCAAGCCCCCAAAACCTGGATCGACCTGGGCACTGTGCTGCATGAACAGCGGTTGCGGAAGAGCAAGGCGGAGCAGCAGCGATTGCGCCGAGCCGCCCGTATCTCTGCCGAGGCCCATCGCAAGCTCATGGCTTGTTGTCGTCCCGGTCGATGGGAATATGAACTAGAAGCAGAATTCTCCTATGCTTGCGCCTTGCAAGGGGGGCGGTTTCAGGCCTATCCCCCCATCGTCGGCGGGGGGGAACGGGGCTGTATTCTCCACTATGGAGACAACAGCCAGGCGTTGCAGGATGGGGAACTGGTGCTGGTGGATGCGGGCTGCGAATGGGAAGGCTATGCTTCGGACATCACCCGCACCTATCCGGTGAACGGTCGTTTCAGCCCGCCCCAGCGGGCGATCTATGAACTCGTGCTCGCCGCTCAGGAAGCCGCCATCGCCCAAGCGGTGCCGGGCAACCGCTGGAACGAACCCCATGAAGCCGCTGTGCGCGTGCTCACCCAAGGTTTGGTCAAACTGGGCATTCTCCAAGGCAACCAGAAATCCGTACCCGAGCTCATTCAGGCGGAAGCCTATAAGCCCTATTTCATGCATCGCACCGGTCATTGGTTGGGCTTGGATGTGCATGATCCCGGGGAGTATAAGCAGGGGGAGAGCTGGCGCATACTGGAGCCCGGCATGGTGTTCACGGTGGAGCCTGGCTTGTACTTCCCCCCGACCTGCACCGAGGTGCCAAAACGCTATCGGGGCATGGGCATTCGCATTGAGGATACCCTATTGATTACGGAGACCGGCCATGCTGTGCTCTCTGCCCGAGCGCCCAAGACCGTGCAGGCTATCGAGCGGCAGATGGCCAAGGCCCGCTAGTGCCTGATGCGGGCTTGAAACTGCTGCCAGTCCTGGAGGAAAGCCGCTTCAGAAAATAGGGACTGGAGTGCTTGGGAACGGGCGGTGGCGGCTTCGTAGTGCGCAAAGGTCCAAGCGATCTTCTCCGCTGCCTGCCGAGGATCCCCCAGAGGATAGAGCACGGAAGTCTCTCCCGCCACCAGATCCCGATGGGCATCCGACAAGACCACGGGCAAACCGGCGGAAATGGCTTCCGCCGCAGAGAGTCCGAAGCTCTCTCCCTGAGAAGCGGAGGCGAATAAACCTCGGTTTTCTCGGATCATCGCCCACACCCAGGACACTCGCTCGAAGGGCACCGGAGGCAGATAGACAAAGCGATCCAACAAGCCTTGTTTCTCCACCTTTTTCCAAAGCATTTCCGGTTGATCTGTGGGGCCTACGAAGAGCAGCAGATAATGATCGCCCTGTCGTTTTCTCAGGTAGGCCGCCGCCTGAATCAACTCATCCGTGTTCTTGAGCGCATCGATGCGCCCCACATAGGCGATGAGCCGTTTGTTCCAGCGGGGAATCGTTCTGTTCCCCAGATCCGGGGCTTGATAGGGTGGTAAGCCGTTTCGCAGGGTCAACACCCTGTCCCGCCAGGGTTCCGGCAACTCCTGCATCAGCTGTTGGGCGAAATGCTGAGAGGGGGTCAGGATGCCGCACACTTCTTCGGGCAAGTGCTGGAGATACTGGCGGTTCTCCGCATAGGCAGTGTGGCACTCGAACCAAAGGGGAATTTCCTTGCGCTCCAAGTTCAGCACTTCCGGCGTATCGATGGCGATGAGGCAATCATAGCCTTGGGGGCGGAATTCCCTTTGCATGCCGAGAGAGGACGTCACCCCATAAGCCTGGATCGCCCGGGAGAAGCCAGCCAGACCGCCCCCATCGCTGAGAAAATGCACGTCCTGCGCGACTGCAAGCCCGTGGCGCTGGAAGCTCTTCGCGCGGTTGAGGAGCACCCGCTCCACGCCCCCCATGGTCGCCCAGCGGTAGACATAGAGCACCCTCATGATTCCTTCTCCGTGATCAGAGCGCAGAGGAAGTTGTGCTCAGCTGCCAGGCAGTCGATCATTTGCTGGAACTTGCGTGCCCAGGTGCTTTTCTCCAGAAAGCGAGCTATCGCTTCCGATTCCGGCGGGTCCTTGGGATCATATCGGTCGATTTCCCTGCACAGCTCTTCCAGATCTCGACAATAATGCACCGAGGGATAGCGGCCGATATGAGGGATGCCGGTCACCAAAGTGGGCAAGCCGAAGTGCAGATACTCATAGACCTTGATGGGGTCCACGGCCTCTGCCAGCTTAGAAGGACGGAAGGGAATGATGCCCAAATGCCAGTGAACAACCTGTTCATGCAGTGCATTGGGCTCCACTTTACCGTGATAGCGGGCCCGCTCCCATCGATGGAGCCGTTTTAACTGAGTTTCCGGTGCCCCATAGCCGATGAGATGGAGAAAGATATCCTCCCGGGCTGCCAGCAGCTGAAAGAGCAATTCCCAATCGAACCAAGCCTCTGTGAGATGGCCGAAGTAACCGATGTGGATGTGCCCATCCTCTGCCGGTGCTCGCAGGGCTAGGTTCGGCGGTCCCAGCTGTGCTGGATCATAGCCGTTGCCGATGACCTGAATATCCTTTCGCAGGTGGGTGAACTTTTTTCGCAACGGTTCAGAAACAGCGAAGACCACATCCGCATTGAGCACCATCGCTTCTTCCAAGTCCCGCACATACCAGGCGGCCTGCTGATGGGCATGAAAGGCTTCCCAATCGTCCATGAGATCATAGGCGACGGAGAACCGGAGCTGTCGCAGCTGGGTCATCGTCTCGAAGAAGATCCTCGGAGGAAAGGTGCAGAAGAAGTATTTGGCGGCTATGCCTTGGAATCGGTTGAGCGCGTGCAGATTCTCGCGAAACGGATAGAGAGGCACTTGAAAGATGGAGCCATAGACATTCTGGTAGCTCTTTTCGAGGGATTGGTCCGGCGCCCATTGCCAAGCTACATAGATGACGGCGAAGCCCTGATCCGAAAGGTAACGGGCGAAGTTGATCGTCCGCTGGTTATAGAGGGGTTCGAATTCGAAGGCAGAGGGTAGGATGGCGAGTCCCCGCAGTTCCCGTTCCTGCATCCAGGCTTCTAGCGTTTCGTACACCGCTTGCAGCGCTAGATTCTTGCTTGCTGGGGGAAGAAGTACGGGCGGATGAGGCAGAAAATATCGGCCTGTTTTCTTCAGGGCGCTGAGAATCCCTTCTCTGCGGACTACGGCGAAGAAGACCGCTGCATATTCCCGCAGATTGCTGAGCAAGGTACCGATCCGATTGAACCCATAAGCCAATTTCCCCGCAGGAGACTGGAGAAAAGCCCCGAGAACACTTTGAAGGTGCTGTAGCTGCTCCGCTTGTAAGCGCAAGCGCCTTCCCTGATCCTGCCTGAGTTGGTCGAGCTGCTGAACCAGTGCCCGTTGTTGCTCGCGCAACGCCCTGACTTCGGAGGCAAGCGCTTGGATACGCTCCGAATCCGAAAGCGACTGCTTTTCCATAACCTTTCGTCGAGAGAACGAAAGGGATCAGTTTATAAGAAAAAGATCCGTTCAGGATACGGCAGCTTGTCCCTTCGGAGGATCGGCCTGGAACAAATGCAGGCCCGCTTTCGCCACGGTGGATCGGGCATGGCCGAGGCTGACCACAAACCGCTCTTGGGAATAGATGGCGTAGCGGTCCCGGAAATGCTTGGGCGTGAAATTGATGGTGAGCACATTGGCACCGGCTGCCAATCCCAGGGTTTGCCCCCCCGGGCGGATCTTCTCTAAAGCGCTCACCGCAGGAATCAGGGCCTTGGGGAAGAGCAGGCGGCAGAGGGCGATGGTGTTGAGAGTGAGGGAGAGACTGCCCATCTCCCGGTTTTCCAAGGGCGTGTGCTGATTGGGAATGAAGGGAGAAGCGCTGACGAAATCGGGTGCCAAGGATTGTGCAAGCAACAGATCTTCCGCCAAGGTGTCCAGCGTTTGACCGGGCAGACCGATGATATTGCCGGTGCCGAGCTTCATGCCCGCTTCCCGAATCCAGCGGGCGCAGCGCAGTCGATTTTCCAGAGGAGAACCGACGATCGTTTCATAGAGCACGGGATCGGAGGTTTCATATTTCAGAATGTAGGAATCCGCACCGGCCTCCGCATAGGCTCGATAGGTTTCCTGCGGTTTTTCTCCCAGGTTGAGGAGCACGTTGACCCCCAAAGTGCGGATGCGGGGAATCACCTCCAGTACAAGGGCATCGCTCTTCGGATCCTGACCAGCTTGGAGGAAAACTGTGGTGATCCCCGTCTTTCGGATCGCTTTCGCCAATTCAAAGATCATGTCCGCATCCATGCGATAGCGTTCCAAGGTCTTGTTCTGGGGACGGATCGCGCAGTAGCCGCAGTGTTTCTGGCAGTAGTTGGAGATTTCGATGACCCCCCGCAGCTTCACCGCCTGCATACCGGCTTCTTCCCGCACTTGACGCGCCGCTTGAAAGAGTTGCTGTTGCGTTTCTCCTTCTGCCTGAAGCAAAGCGCGAATGGCTTCCTTGGTTTTTGGGGGAAGTAGGTTCATGGCGAAGCCTCCTGTCGGCAGACGGGCGGGAGTCTGGGTTCTAAGGTGATGGGCTCGCCTTCCAGCGCTGCCAACTGCTGTCGCTGGGACTGGGATAGCAAGGATTCGATGTGCACCTGAGTTTGCAACTGGATCCGTTCCGCTCGGATGCGTTCGGCCAATGCCTGGCGGCAACTTCCCTTTCCCACATTGCGACCGAGCTGCCGGATATCCTGCGCCATGCGTCGGCAAATGGCCTGGATTTCCTTTGTCTGCGCTGCGGTCAATGCCATCTTAGAGATGAAGTAGGGATCGTGAATGGCCAGACAAGGACCCCATTGCTGCAACATGATCTGCTGAAGGCGCTGAAGCTGCTTGGGTTGCAGGATCTGATCGATGGCACCGCCCTGCGCGCGGACGCGCTGGGCCAAGGCAGCTCGTTCTGCAGCGCTACTGTTCCGCGCGAAGTGTTCCTGGACTTTGCGGAACTGCTGTTCTGTTTGCTGCAACCGTCGGATCTGTTCCTCCGTCAGCGCCAGTTCTCTTTGCACTGCAGGACTGTTGATCAACAGGCGCAGGGGATCGGCTTCGGGGGGATGTGCTCCGGGCGGCCCGGGTACTGGTCTAGCAGAAAGCGGCGGCCGGAAGGGGGGCGGGTTCTGATCTGGTGGTAGGAACTGCCCGACTGCGGCCATGCTCAGCGACCAGCCCAGGAACATGAGATAGGTTCGTCGAATCATTCAGTCGCTCCATTAGGGCACATTGTCCTTCCAGGGGTGCAGGGGACCTGGTTCATAGTGGTCTGCGGGATAAGGCATGTATTGGGTAGATTGGAACTGCTGGGCCACTTCATCGGCGAAAAAGGCCCCCAATTTGGTCAGTACCAATCGCTCCTTTTCCTCAACCACTAGCCCAGCTTCTTCTAGCTTAGCGATCTTCGCGCGGAAATAGCGTTCCATGGGCTTGCCCGTCACCCGCAGAAAATCGCTCCGCCGAGCGGACCGATTTTTGAGGGGTAAGATGATCGCCCAACGGATCTGTTCTTCTGGGCTGCGCACGAGTCCCCGATTGATGGGGAGATGACCGGAATCAATGAGCCGGTAGTACTCGTCGAAGTGCTGGGTGTTGAGGGCGAACCGATCCCGCAGGCTGCTGAAGGCAGTGAGCCCAAAGCCGATCTGATCCAAGAGCCGGCAGCATTGGTTATGGGCGTAGCGGGAATGATGCCGGTATTCCTTGGAAAACACCCGCCGCAAGTTCTCGGTGTAACCGTATTCCGCCAAGATATCGATGGCCACCTGCTTCATGATGAGGGTTTGCTCCACTGTGGGAACGAGCTCGGGATGCTTTTCGATAAAGCGTTTCACCGGTCCCTGATAATCCCCATAGGCATCGATCTTGAGCCGATAGAGCTGGATTTCCTCCACACCGAGCTGACAGGCCTGTTCGATCATCTCCGCCCAGCCTTCCACCGTCTGCCCGGGGAAGCCGAAGATGAATTCGATGTTCACCGTCATGCCCGCTCGATGCGTTTCTTCGATGGATTCAAGGGCTTGTTTGGCGCTGTGATGGCGATTCATCAGATGCAGGATCTGATCATCCAGGGATTGGACACCGATGGTGAGGCGATCCACCCCATAATCCCGCATCATCTGAAGGCGCGCCCGCCCTTCCTCGCCGATGATGGTGTTGGGATCCACATCGAAAGTGTACTGCCGGCAGGTGGATAGATCGATGCGCTTGGCCATCATCTCGAAAAACCGCCGCTGCTGGGACAGGCTCAAATAGGTGGGCGTGCCCCCGCCCACCAGAATGGACCGAGCGATGATGCGGTCGATGCCGAGCTTGGCCATGTAGATATCCATTTCCCGTTCCATGGCAGACAGATAGCGATCCTTCTCATCGCCCTGAGCGGTGCCGAGCTTGAGGGGATAATGGCAGAAGACACACCTTTGCCGGCAGAAAGGAATGTGGGCGTATACATCCAGCCGCCCATCCTCGGGCATGGTATAGGTTTCGAACAGCTCGTCATCAGTGATGGGCTGATACATGGTGATGGGCGGATAGTGCACGGAGGGGAAGAAATCCCCCCGATAGATCAACCCCAATTTCTGCAAGCGTCGGAAGTCATCCACTCGAGAACGGGCGTTTTCGATGATCTCCGCGATGGTCTTCTTCATGGCGAAATACTCCTAGGGTAGAACGGCAACCCGTCAAGCGGGTGGCGGTCCTGGTGGACGGTGGCTATCGTATTCCTCTCGGGTGACGACCCCATCCCCATTGGCGTCCAGTTCCCGGAAAATCTGTTCATGGGTGCCCTGGGGGATGGGATGCTGGCGGAATTCATCCAAGTAGAGATAGCCATCTTGATTTTGATCCAACAGGCTGAAGGGTGGGGGACCGCGCCGCCCTTCTGGGGGTCTTGGCTCGGGTCCCGCACAGCCTTGCACTGCTCCCAGAATTCCTAGTGTAATACTAAGGATTACCGGCAAACGAAACCTTTTCACGCTCTGACCTCTTCTATTTCCACAGGGTTGCAAGGAAAGGAGAAATAAAAGGATGAATAGTTTAACTATAGCACAGCCACGAAGACCCAGATCATTCTAGCCGGACGCGAGTAGGGGATTGTTCTAGCTCGGACTGTGCAGCGGAGCCCTACGATTCCCCGAGACTTTCCTTCTCTGTTGGACAAAATCGACAAAGCATCCCTAGAATAACTATGGTATCCATGAATCCGAGTTGAAAGTTGTTTTCCTGTGACAACTGACAGCGCTGACACTGCTCATCGGGGGTTTCCATGCAAATACGATTGCAACCTTGGTCGTTGTACCCATGGTTTGGGGTACTTCTCTTTCTGTTCGGAGCCAGCACCGCCCGGGCAACTACGCTGATCACTAGCTTGACCGCTCAACCTACTGTGGTATCTCCCGGGGAAACCGTTGTTTTCCATATGCGGGTGGAAACGGAGGCGTATTCGCTTTCCGGTGCGAAAACTATCACGCTGTATCGAAACGGGGTTTCTATCTATCGTGAGGAGGACCCCGCTTACCTCGATGGGCAATCCGTAGCGAACGTCGGCTACTTTGAGGATCGCTTCGAAATCTCTCCAGATGCCTATAGGCTGCCCGGGAAGTACCGGCTCTTAGTCAGCCTTTCCGGTACTGCGCACTATTCTTATCTCGACGTTGCCCCCATCGGCACCCAAGCAGAAACCACTTTCCAAGTGCAGGAAGTACCCGTGAAAGTCAGTCCCAGTCAGCTGAATCTTCAGGGCGTCCCCGGGGAAACCGTACAGGGCAGCTTTCAAGTGATCGCGGGCACTGATCCTTTCTATCTGAGCGCCAACCAGGGTACACTGGATCAAAGCTCCGTCGAGCTCAATCAAGCTGTCACCTATCGTTTTGCAATTCCATCGGATGCCGCGCCAGGCGTGAGCTTCTCCGATTCCATCCAAATTCAGCCCGCTGCGGGAACAGCCATCCGATTGCCTGTCACCATTCAGGTGAACCAACCACCCGTTCAAGACATTCAAGTAGAACCTGCCAGCCTGCAATTACAGGGGAAAGCCGGAAATACCCCTTGGGCGAATTTCAAGATCCGATCGGGAACGCCTCCCTTCCGGTTGTCCTCTGCTACCCCAGATCGGGCGGGCTTTAGCACAGATGCGCCCGGATTGAATGAAACCATCACCTATCGCTATCGGATCCCTGACACGGCGGCGGGCCAGTCCTTGCAAGATCTCATCACCGTTAAGGGCGCGGATGGGGCCCAAGCGACGGTTCCCGTCACCATCCGCGTGGAGAAAGAGGAGTCCGAAGGACCGACCCAAGAAGAAATCGATCACGCCATGGAATCCATCGCTAGAACGCCGCCACAGCGGTCGGTTGCCGCTGCGATCAGCACCATCTGTCCCAAGGGAGTTGCCCTAGATCGGCTGCAACGAGATTGCGATCAGGTGGTGAGCGCCGCTCTGCAGAATAACCAAACCCAAGCTTCCCACGCCCTGAGTCAAGTGACCGCAGATCAGGCGAGCACTTCAGTCGATGCAGCGCAAACCAGTGTACAAGCCCAGTTCCGCAATCTCAGCACCCGCATCGCAGCGCTTCGGGGCGGTATCACCGGACTGAGCCTTCGAGGGTTGACGGTCAATCTGGACGGGGAAAACCTGCCCATCGCCCAGATCTTAGAAGGGCTGGGCGGTGCCGCCGGAGATGAGGTGCTCAGCTTTGGGCGCTGGGGGATCTTCATCAACGGTTCCTATAGCGCGGGAGATCGAGACCGCACCCAGAACGCGGCAGGCTTTGATACGAATGCTGTTTCCATCACCCTGGGTGCGGACTATCGGTTCCAAGAGAACTTAATCGGCGGCCTCGCCTTCGGCTACACGAGCAACAACACGGATCTGGACAGCAACGGCGGCAGCCTAGATATCGATGCCTATCATCTGAGCCTGTACGGCACCTATTATCAGGACAACGGTTTCTATCTGGACGGCATCTTCAGCTATGGCTGGGACGATTACGACCAGCGCCGCCGCATCCGCTACGAAATCAATTCCATCCGCGTGAATCAAACCGCCTTTGCGGATTTCAAGGGTCATCAATGGTCCGCCTCCCTGGGCGGCGGTTACAGCCTATCCCGCGGTCCCTGGTCCTTCGGCCCCACTGCCCGATTGGAATATGTCCAGACGGATGTAGACGGCTATCAGGAACGCATGAGCAATCCCACGGCAGACGGGGGGGGCTGGGCAGTGCGCATCCAAGATCAGGATGTAACCTTCTTCCACAGTCAGCTTGGCGCAGAAGTCGCCTATGCCATCAGCACTAGTTGGGGCGTGCTCCAGCCCAGCGCCCATCTGGAATGGGTGCACGAGTTTGAGGACGGCGGGGACAATGTGGTCGGCCATTTCGTGCAGGACACGAGCCGCACCCAATTTTCCTTGCCCACGGACCGCAACGACAAGGATTATTACAACCTGCGGATCGGTGTGTCGGCCCAGTTCGCCAAGGGGCGTTCCGCGTTCCTCTACTATCGCAAGCTCTTTGGGTATAGCGATTTGAACGCCTATACCATCGGCGGCGGACTGCGTCTGGAATTCTGACCGCTGCACCTGGCCAGGGAAGGCCAGCCCGTTTTCTCTTGTCCCTCTCGGCGCTCATTCCCCATCTTCCACCCGCACCCCGCTATTGGGTCGCTTATAGCGGGGGCTTGGATTCCGAAGTGCTGCTCCACCTTTTGGCAGAAAACCGCCGAGCCCTTTCCGGTGAGTTGGCAGCGGTGCATGTGCACCACGGTTTGCAGGCAGAAGCCGATGCTTGGGAAGCCCGCTGTCAAAGGCGCTGTGCAGGGCTTGGCATTCCCCTGAAGCGATTTCGATTGAACTTGCATCCAATGCGGGGAAAAAGTCTGGAAGCCCTCGCCCGCTCCGCCCGCTATCGAGTCTTTCGGCAGCTGCTCGCTCCCGGAGAAATCCTGCTCACCGCCCATCATCGGGATGATCAAGCGGAAACCCTGTTGCTAGCCTTGTTGCGGGGCAGCGGACTCAAAGGGCTGGCCGCCATGCCTAAGCAAGCCCCCCTGGGGGCGGGCCAACTCCTGCGACCCCTGCTGGACGAAGATCGGGAAACCCTGCTGCGCTATGCCCGAGAACAGGGGCTTTCCTGGATCTCGGATCCCATGAATCAGGATCTCGCTTTGGACCGCAGCTATCTCCGCCATCAGGTCTTGCCCAGGTTGAAAAGCCGCTGGCCCAGCTGCGCTGCGACCATCGCCCGTTCTGCAAGCCATTGCGCGGAAGCCCAGGCGTTGTTGGAAGAACAGCTCGGGGAAGCACTGCCCCGCTACCAGGGCAGAACCCCGAACAGCCTTTCCATTCGGAAATTGCTGGCGGCTTCTCCCGCCCGACAATCTGCCCTGCTGCGCCACTGGATTGCCCGGCGGGCATTACCGGTGCCAGACAGCCGACACCTGCGGCGCATTCAGCGGGAAGTGCTTCGAGCGGCGCCGGATCGTTCTCCGTTGGTGGTCTGGTCGGGGGCTGAAGTCCGCCGCTATCGGGACGATCTCTTCATCCTGCCCCCGCTGCCCCCTGTACCCAAAGCAGTGCTTCGCTGGATGTGGGGGGAACTCAGCTTGCCCGAACCCCTGGGTCGGCTTCGCTTGACCGATCCCGCTGGCCGACCGGTGGACCCTGCGGAATATTGGCCAGGCGGTCTGCAGGTGCGGTTTTCCGCTGAAGAACGGGGCTGCCGTCCCTCGGGTCAGGGGCACTATCGGCGGTTTAAGCAGCTTTTCCAAGAGGCGGGCATTCCCCCCTGGCTGCGTCCCTATCTGCCCTATCTGTTTGCAGGCGATCAGCTCATCGCTCGGGGTGATCGCTGGCGCTGTGTGCGCGCACCAGATTTTCGGGTGCGCTGGGAGGGCGCCTGGAGGGATTTTCTAGAAGTGAATCGGTCATAGCTCCAGATGCGCGGCTCGCTTTTCCCTAGACCTGCCCCGCCGAGGGTCGGTTCCCGGGTTTAGAACAAGTCTCTGGAGACTAGTTGCTAGCTATCAGTTGCTCGCACACTCATGACGGTCAATGCCCTGCTCCGCTTGCGCTACCGCCCGAAAGATAGCGCGGCCCTTGTTCATGGTTTCCTTCCATTCCAGATCCGGTTGGGAGTCTGCCACGATGCCCGCGCCCGCTTGAATGTGCAGCTGCTGATCCTGAATCACTGCGGTGCGGATGGCGATAGCGGTGTCCATGTTGCCGTTCCAGGCGAGATAGCCCACGGCGCCGGAGTAGATGCCTCGCTTCACCGGCTCCAACTCATCGATGATCTCCATGGCCCGGATCTTGGGGGCACCGGAAACCGTGCCCGCCGGAAAGGTGGCTCGGAGCACATCCATGGCGCTGAGGCCGGGCCGCAAGGTGCCCACCACATTGGAAACGATGTGCATCACATGGGAATAGCGTTCCACGATCATTCGATCGGTTAAGCGCACCGTGCCCACCTGGGCCACCCGCCCCACATCGTTGCGCCCCAGATCGATGAGCATCAAATGCTCCGCCAGTTCCTTGGGATCGGCGAGCAGTTCCCGTTCCAAGGCCTGATCTTCCGCTTCCGTGTAGCCTCGGCGACGGGTGCCCGCGATGGGCCGTACCGTGACCAGGCCATCTTCCAACCGCGTGAGGATTTCCGGAGAAGAGCCCACGATCTGAAAGCGGTCCAGATCTAGAAAATACATATAGGGAGAGGGATTCAAGCCCCGCAAGGCGCGGTAGAGATCCAGGGGGGGCGCTTGATAGGGGATGGAAAGGCGTTGGGAGAGGACGACCTGCATGCAGTCCCCCGCCAGGATATATTCCTTGATCCGATTTACCGCTGCCTTAAAGCCCGTCTCCGTGAAGCCGGAGATGAAATCCGATTCTTGCACCTGCCGCGCTGGAGAACAGGGTTGGGCGGGCATTTCCCGCCGCATCTGCGTGATGAGCGCTTGAATGCGGGCTTCTCCTTCGGCAAAGGTGTCTCCGGTGCTGGGATCCAAATGCACGATGATATAGATGCGTCCTCGGAGGTTATCGAAGACGATCACTTCATCGGAGACCATGAGGAGGATATCCGGCGTGCCTAAGCTGTCCGGATTGGGGCATTGGGCAAGCCGAGGTTCGATGTAGCGGATGCTGTCATAGCCGAAATAGCCCACCAACCCGCCGGCAAACCGGGGCAGGTTCGGCGGTTCCGCCACCCGAAAACGCTGTTGAAAGGCGGTGATCCAAGCGAGGGGATCCGGAACCTCCGCTTCCTCAACCAGGTCTCCATCCAGGAACCGGCGCACCCGATGTCCCCGCACTTCCAGATACTGGCGGCAGGGGAGGCCGATGATGGAATAGCGCCCCCATTTCTCTCCTCCCTGCACGGATTCGAACAGATAGCTATAGGGGCGGTTGGCGAGCTTGAGATAGACGCTCAGGGGCGTGTCCAGATCTGCCAGGACTTCGCAGACCAGGGGAATGCGATTGTAGCCCTGCACGGCGAGGGCCTCGAAATCAGCGCGGTTCATGGAGTTTGTGCTGCGGGTGCTAATAGGTTCCGGATCTCTGCGAGGGAATCCAGCACGGCATCCGGATGGGCTTCGCGGATGTCCTGCCCGTGATTGTAGCCATAGGTCATGCAGAAGATGTGAAATCCCGCCGCCCGTGCGGCTTTCACATCGCTGATGGAATCCCCGATCATGAGGGAGGCTTCCGGTGTCACCCCGAAGTGAGCGGCCGCATGGCGCAGGGGCAGAGGATCCGGCTTCTTGCGGGGTAGGCTGTCTCCGCTGAGGATGAGACCGAAGTAATCGGCGATGCCCAAATCCCGCAGGAGGGGTTCCGTGAACCGGGCCGCCTTGTTGGTAACACAGCCCAGGGCATAGCCCGCTTCCCGCAGGTAATCCAGCCCTTTCCGAACGCCTGGGTAGAGCACGGAGCGCTTGGCGGTGTTTTCCTGATAGCAGGCCAGGAACAGGGGATAGGCCTGCTGGAACTCTGCTTCGTCCGGCTCCCCGTCTAACTGGCCGACGAGCGCCCGGCGCACCAGCCGTTCCACTCCATTGCCCACCCAATCCCGCACCTTGGCTTCTCCGTGGGGCGGGCGGCCCAAGCGTTTCATCATGACATCCACGCAATAGGCGAGATCCGGCACACTGTCCACCAAGGTGCCATCCACATCGATGAGGATCATCTTCGGGCGCAGGGGAAACCGAGCTGCCGATGGATGCGGACCAGCCATCAGTTGGACACGCTTGCGAGGGCTTCCCGCATCTGGCGGATGATGCTGTCGTAGCGATGGGGATCTGCCTCAGAACCCTTGCCGAAGATCCCGGAACCCGCCACAAAGGTATCCGCGCCGGCGGCTTTGATCTCGGCGATGTTGTCCACCTTCACGCCCCCATCGATCTCCAAGCGGATCTCCAGGCCGGAAGCATCGATGCGTTGCCGCACTTGGCGCAGTTTCTCCAGGGTAGCGGGAATGAACTGCTGCCCCCCGAAGCCCGGGTTCACGGACATGAGCAAGATCATGTCCACTTTATCCATCACATAATCCAAATAGTTCAGCGGGGTGGCCGGATTGAAGACCAAACCGGACTTGCAGCCCTCGTTGCGGATGAGCTGCAAGCTCCGGTCGATGTGCTCGCTGGCCTCCGGATGGAAAGTGATGTAGGTCGCGCCCGCCTTGGCGAAGTCCGGGATGATACGATCCACCGGCTTCACCATGAGATGCACATCGATGGGTGCGGTCACCCCGTGCTTTCGCAGGGCTTCGCAGACCAAGGGGCCGATGGTGAGGTTGGGCACATAATGATTGTCCATTACATCGAAGTGAACGATGTCAGCGCCCGATGCCAACACATTGTCCACCTCTTCCCCCAAGCGGGCGAAGTCTGCGGAGAGAATGGAGGGTGCGATTAAGTCAGTCATAGAAGATTCCCCCTGTGCTTCAGCGCAAATTAATCACTGTACCCCAATAGCTGCCTTTTTTCATCCAAATCCTATTTCCCACGAGCCTGCAGGATGCGTTCATAGGCCTGGCGGATCTCGTGGGTTTTCTGGGCAGCTAGCTGCATCATCTCTTCGGGCAATCCCTTGGACACGAGCTTATCTGGGTGATGCTGGCTCAAGAGACGGCGATAGGCCCGCTTCACCTCCGCATCCGAAGCCTGGGGTTGGATGCCGAGAATCTGATAGGCATCTTCCAAGCTGGGGCCGCTCTGGGTTGCCTCCGCCGCGGCGCCCATGCTCTGGCGCACCCACTGTTCCAGATGTCGATAGAGCCATTCGGGAATGCCCAACACCTGGCAGATATGGCGCAGCATCTTTTCCTCTGCGGGATGGGGTGGACCGTCCGCATAGGCCGCTTGGATCTGGATCTCCAGAAACATTTGGATCAACGCCGGATGGCGGAAGCACAGGCGTTTGAATTCTTTGAGCGTGCCGTCGAGATCGAAGGTTTTGGCCTTTCCTTCCTGAAAGAGACGGATGGCCACGGAACGGCGCGCCGGGGAAAGCCGCATCTGGGCGATCACTGCCTCTGCTAGGGCGATTTCCCGCTCGGACACCCGCCCATCTGCCTTGGCGAGATGGCCCATCACGGAAAAGGTGGTGGTGAAGAACGCGTGCTGCACCCGCTCCCGCTCCCTGGGATCCAGGGTTTTACCCTCGATCAGTCGAGCCAGCCCCCGATCTAGCCCATGACCCAACAGACCCCCCAGGAGCAGACCCAGGGGCCCGCCGAAGATGAATCCCAGACTGCCACCCAGGAGTTTTCCCCAGAATGCCATGCTCTATTTGCCCTTGAGATATTGCTCGTCGCTGAAGGAATAGATCCACTGGGGCCGATAGGCCACGAGCACCACGACTACCCAACCGTTGAAGACCGCTTCCGGCAGGAACATCAGTGGAAACAGGGGTAGGAAATTCTGGCTCAACCCGGAAAAACTATAGGCCCCGCTGGCCACCAACAGCCCAGCAGTGAGATAGGCGGTGAGCATGCCCACCAATCCTGCGGTGAGGAAACCGTTGATCAGCACGAAGACGAAGAAATGCTTGGGCAGATACCAGCGGATGAGGATCAATAGGATCTGGGTGAGACTGACGGGGATCACCCCGTTCAGCAGGGCATTCAGAGGGAACGCATACCAATCGCCGCCGGTGTTGAATGTGACCGCTAGAAGCGCCAGGCTGGTGCCGAGGACCGCTAGCGACCAGCCCACCATGAGGGTGAAGGCGGTTACCCCAAGGAGATGAAAGCGAAGCCCGGGTTCGATTTCAACTTGCAGGTGCCAGAGAAAGAGGAGGACGAGGATGGTGCCAAAGTACACATGAACCCGCTCCGGCGCCCCAATCCGCCCCCATGGGACTAGTCGCAGCGCGGTCCAGAGGAAAAACGCATAGAGGATGCCGAAGATCTCTTTGAGCAAAGCCGGCAGAAGTGCGCTATCAACGATCATCCGCTGCTTCTGCCGATTTGCCCCTGCGGCCTAGTTCAGGCCACACATGCCGGTGCCACAGCCCCCAGCGCCGCAGGTGGGAGGCGCGGTACCGCTGCCCAGGTTCTCACTAGAAATGAGATTGCCACCGGTGGCCAGCCTTTGGACGGGGCTGTCCAACGGTGTATCGCCGGGATCGATGCCAGCGCGTTCACAGAGTTCTCCCCAGGTGCGGAGGGTCTCTCGCATGGAATGACTGACTTCTAGCACCTG
The DNA here is from genome assembly GCA_027078745.1 of Chromatiaceae bacterium. Classification (GTDB taxonomy): domain Bacteria; phylum Pseudomonadota; class Gammaproteobacteria; order Chromatiales; family Chromatiaceae; genus JALWWO01. The sequence continues at coordinate 115,644 of JALWWO010000006.1, read as the reverse complement.
GCCGTTGGCTTCGCAGCGGTAATCATAGGTAGGCATGATAATAATCCCTCCGTTCGTTTCCTGGATTGGGAAGGGGATTGATTTTCCGCGTGCTGGTCCCAGGGGACCGGAGGCGGCAAATCTCTACCCTATCTCTTGGATAAGCGTTGAATTATATGGGGTTGCTCTGGAGGTGAACAAGCGTTTTTCCGGGGTTCGAAGACCTGGAGAACACCGGATGACGATGCGAGAAGCATGTTTGCATGCCTCCCGCCTGCTATGATGGATACAATGCTACCAGCGGAACGAAAATCATGTCTCTTTCTCGCCGTGCATTCCTCCAACTCTTTGGTCTCGCCAGCAGTTTGGGCGTTTTTTCCACTGTCGCCAGCCACCAGCGCCAGCGATCCGAAGATTTTTATGAATTGCCTGCCTTCGGAAATGCAACACTGTTGCATATTACCGACACCCATGCCCAGCTCAATCCTATCTATTTCCGGGAACCCAATGTAAATCTGGGCATCGGTCCGGCGCGGGGGCGGGCCCCTCATCTGGTGGGCAAGGCGCTGCTCCAGCATTTCGGCATCCCCGCCGGCGGGCGGGAAGCCCACGCTTTCACCTATCTGGATTTTGAAGCGGCAGCAGTCCGCTATGGCCGGATGGGGGGCTTCGCCCATCTCAAAACCCTGATCGATCGCATCCGCGCAGAACGGGGAGCACAAAACTGCTTGCTGCTGGACGGAGGCGACACCTGGCAGGGTTCGGGCACCGCCTATTGGACTCGGGGGCGGGACATGGTGGAAGCCTGCAATCTCCTGGGGGTGGAGGTGATGACCGGCCATTGGGAATTCACCTATCGGGAATCGGAAGTGCTCGAAAATGTGCAGGCGTTTCGGGGGGATTTCGTGGCCCAGAACATCCGGGTGCGGGAAGAATCCCTGTTCGACTATCCCTTCGAGGATTTCCCGGACTTCGATGAGGACACAGGGCTTGCCTTCAAACCTTATGTAATTAAGGAAGTAGGCGGCCATCGAATCGCGGTCATCGGCCAGGCATTCCCCTACACACCCATCGCCAACCCAGCCCGCTTCATTCCGGATTGGACCTTCGGCATTCAGGAAGCAGCTCTGCAAGCTCTGGTGGATCGGATTCGGGAACAGGAATCGCCGGCGGCTCTGGTTCTCCTCTCTCACAATGGCATGGATGTAGATCTCAAACTAGCGGCGCGGGTTTCCGGCATCGATGCCATCCTAGGGGGACACACCCACGACGGGATGCCCGCGCCCAGCATCGTATCGAACAAAAACGGCAAGACCCTGGTGACCAATGCGGGTTCCAACGGCAAGTTCTTAGGCGTGCTGGATCTGAAGATCCAGCACAATCGGGTGCGGGACTTCCGGTATCGGTTGTTACCCGTGTTCTCGGAACTGCTGAAAGCCGATCCCCAGATGCGCCGCCAGATTCAGAAGATCCGCGCTCCTTACGAAGCTCGGTTGGGAGAGAAGTTAGCGGTTGCGGAGGAAACCCTCTATCGGCGGGGCAACTTCAACGGTACCTTCGATCAACTGATCTGCGATGCCCTGCGGACCGTGAAGGATGCCCAGATCAGCCTGTCCCCGGGCTTCCGGTGGGGCACGACAGTGTTGCCCGGGCAGCCCATCACTCTGGAGCAAGTGTTGGATCAAACCGCCATCACCTATCCCGAAACCTACCGCCGCACGATGAAGGGTTCGGAGCTCAAGGCAATTCTGGAAGATGTCTGCGACAATCTGTTCAACCCAGACCCCTATTTCCAACAGGGCGGCGACATGGTGCGCGTGGGTGGCTTAGATTATGTCTGCGATCCCAACCAGGGGTTCGGCAAGCGCATTCAAGGGATGGCTTTGGAGGATGGCACCCCCATCGAGGCGAACAAAAGCTATACAGTGGCGGGCTGGGCCACTGTGGGGAGCCAATCCCCGGGGGAACCCATCTGGGAGACAGTGGCCACCTATCTCCGAGACCGCAAGACAATCCGCATCGAACGGCGCAACACGCCCCTGCTCAAGGGCGTGCGGAACAATCCTGGCATCGCTGACTACGAACGACTCGCATGAATAAACCCCTCTTTGGCACCTCAGATTCCCTACAACTCTTCCCCCTGGCTTATCCATGGGCGTGGGACATGTACCTAGAGAACATGGACAACCATTGGTCGCCGCGGGAAATCTCTATGGGGACGGATGTAGCCCTATGGAAGTCCGACCGGCTCACGGAGGAAGAACGGCATTTATTTCTCTCCATCATGGCTCAACTCACGACTTTCGATGTGCAGCGGGGGGACGAGACCGCAGAGACCCTGCAAGGGCTGCTGAATCCGCCGGAGATCAAGCACTACCTGAAGCGCCTAGCAGATGAAGAAGCTTTGCACACCTATTCATACCAATTCATTATCGAAAATATGGAGCTAGACCAGCAGGAGATCTATAGCCGGTACGAACGAGTACCCTCGATGCGAGCGCGGGTAGACCTAGCCAAGACGATTTCCACGCGAGCCCAACATGTGTTGGCCAAGCGAATTCTTCAACCAGAAGCCCCATTGACTCTGCGGGAAAAACAGGAAGTGATCTTCGCAGCGATCTTCTGGTTCCTTGGTTTCGAAGGCATTTGGTTCGTCATGGGGTTGACCGGCCCCATTCAAAACCTTGCGAGGCAAGGGAAATTCACTGGTGCAGCGGAGCAATTTCAATTCATCTTTCGGGATGAAGTCCAGCATATCCGCTTTGGGCAGTATTTGATCCAAGCCTTTCGGGAACAGCACCCAGAGTGTTTCACTGAAGGGTTTCTACGGGGGGTGCAGGGGCTGTTTCAAAAGGTCATCGATCTGGAAGCCGACTACATCCGGTACTGCCTACCCGATCCCATCCTTGGCTACAGCGCGGAAGATCATGTGGAAACCGCGAAATGGTACGCGGATTTGCGCCTGAAGCAGATGGGGTTACCCCCCCTGTTTAATGCAGAGCATCGCTTCCCTTGGATGAGCGAGCAGCTCAGCCTACGGAAGGAAAAGAACTTCTTCGAGACCCGCCCGACGGAGTACCGGACTGGCAATGCGTTGAGATGGGAGGAGTAAGCACCTGAGGGAATCGCTCGCAATCCGTGAACGATTGACCGCGCAGGAAACCAACTAATACACCGGTTGCACCCGAAAGCCCTGATCTTGCAAGCGGGCTAACACCCCTTCGGAACCTGGAAGATGTAAGGCGCCGATGGCAATAAAGCAATCCCCCGTCTGAATATATTTCGTCAGCCGTTCCGCCATGCGCTGATTCCGCACGGTCAGGGCAGCTTCCTGAAACAGGGCAGCCAAGCGGTCATCGCCGCCCCGCAGGTATTCATCGCTGATCCGCACCAGGCCGGAGAGATCACCCGCCACATAAAGTTGCAACAATCGCTCGAAGAACTCGGGCAATTGCGCATAGTGGTTCAAGGTCTCCCGCAGCAGGGCCACCTGGTCCGATTCTGAAAAACGATCGAAGATAGCAAGCTGTTCCCCGATGGTCTCCAACCCTACGACAGTCTTGCCGGCAGCGCTCGCCTGCTGGTAGAGGCGGATATCGAGAAATGCCCCGGTGCTGGACTGGGGCACGCTCAGGAGCAGGAGCACCGCCCAGGGCTTGAAATCTCGGACCGCAGCTTCCGGCATCCCCCGCTGGGCGAGGATGCGCAAGGTCTGCCCGTAGAGATCCGCACCCAGCACCCCTTTCAGGTGGCGGCCATCCGTATACACCATGGTCAGGGTCGCCTGCATCAGGGCTTGCGGGTCGGGGATCGCCTCCATGATGAAGGTATCCGAGGCATCCAAGGCGGATTGCACTGGTGCGGGTAGCGCCAGCACCCGAGGGTCTTCGCTGTGGATGGTGCCGAACAGATAACAAGGGGTTCTCTGCCCATCCTGCACGGAGAACAACAATCCTTGTGAAAAGGGAATTTCTTCTGCCCAGAGGAGGATTGCCCAGCACCACAGAAAGAAAAAGCTGATTTTAGAAATCGGATGCATTGGTAACTTACTCACTTGTTTTTCAAACGCTTAGGGTAGCGCAGAGCACGCTGGATCGGAACGATTTCCTCGCATCGGCTGGGGTGTTCTGGGGGTTGACAAGGGAATCGATATATGGGAATATTAAAACATGCTGATTCTGCTGTCGATCAGCATCCTTTCTATCCTCCTTTGGTGGTTAACGTTGTTGAGCGCAACTCTCCTTGTTGCGCTTTTTTTTGTTGCGCGGACACGCATTTTCTTGTATCTTCGCCTACCTTAAGTCAACGGATGGTACTTGGAACACTGAAATGACAACGATCAGCACCAAGCCAGCGGAAGTCCGCCGAGAATGGTATCTGGTGGATGCCCAGGGCCAAACCCTCGGGCGCTTGGCGAGCGAGTTAGCGCGGCGGTTGCGGGGCAAGCACAAAGTCCAGTACACCCCCCACGTGGATACCGGGGATTATCTGATCGTCGTGAATGCGGAGAAGATCCGGGTCACGGGCAACAAATTGCAGGACAAGATCTATTATCGCCACACTGGCTATGTGGGCAACCTTAAATCCATCCGCTTGGGAAAGCTGCTGGAACGGGATCCCGAACAGGTTATTCGAAAGGCAGTCAAGGGGATGTTACCGCGGGGGCCCTTGGGGCGCGCTATGTTGCGGAAGCTGCATGTCTATGCGGGTCCCCACCACCGGCACAGTGCCCAGCAGCCGAAGCCTCTAGCCCTCTGAGGAAATTATCGAGATGTCGGAAGTTCAGTATGCCACTGGCCGCCGCAAGAGTTCTACTGCGCGGGTATTTCTTACCACAGGTTCGGGCAATATCACGGTCAATGGTCGTCCCCTGGATCAGTTCTTCGGACGGGAGACGGCACGCATGGTCGTGCGCCAACCTTTGGAAACTGTCTCCATGCTGGACCGGGTGGACATCCGCGTGCAGGTGAAGGGTGGGGGCACCACCGGCCAGGCGGGGGCCATTCGCCACGGCATCGCCCGGGCCCTAGTTGCCTATGATGAGGGGATGCGGAAGGCCCTGCGCAAGGCGGGCTTTCTTACCCGAGATGCCCGAGAGGTGGAGCGGAAGAAGGTGGGCTTGCACAAGGCCCGCAAGCGCCCTCAGTACTCGAAGCGTTAAGGTTAATATTGGGGGATCGTTCAACGGTAGGACAGCGGACTCTGACTCCGTCAATCTAGGTTCGAATCCTAGTCCCCCAGCCAATGAAAACCGGCTTGAAAAGCCGGTTTTTTTGTGCTGCTGATTCTTAGTCGTATTTTCGCAACGATACCTCCGCCCGCTCGCGGGTTTTGCTGTCTTTTTCTTCTAATATTAGGCCTTTTTCAGGGTTTTCCCTTAGCAATACAAGCGGAACGGAGCCTTTGCGCTGAACAGCTATGGGGGGAGTGTATTGCGGTAAAAAAACGACAATCCAAGTTAGTGTATCTTTTTTCAGAAAAAATGGTTGCTTAATGGGATCCCGTCGGCTATCATTCTGCCCACAGCATTTTTTACAGTCCTACTGACACAACAGCAACAGTGGAGATCCCCATGAACATGAAAAAGAAACTCCTCAACCTAGCGGTTGCCACCACATTGGCTGCCCCCGCAGCAGCCATGGCCGATGCCGTCCTCTATGGCAAGTTACACGTATCCATCGATTATTTCGACATCAACAGCAGCAGCCTGGTGAACGACCTCTTCGGGGATCACGATCAAAGCTTCTGGACCCTGAACCGAGGCAGAGAAGGACGGGGTGTCAGTCGAGCCAACCGCATCGGCGTCAAGGGTTCCGAAGATCTGGGTGGTGGACTCAAAGCCATCTATCAGGTGGAATTCGGCATCAGCCTAGCTAACGAAAGCGATCTGAGAATCGCCAACGGCGACAAGGGTTCCGTCAGCATGCGGAACAGCTTTGTGGGTCTCGCCGGTGACTGGGGCACCTTCCTGGTGGGTCGCCATGACACGCCCATGAAAATCTCCACCGGCAAGCTGGATCTCTTCGTTGACACCATGGCGGACTATAACGGCACCATCGGCTTCCAGGACATCCGGGCCGACAATGCCATCGCCTACATCAGCCCCAGCTTCTCCGGCTTCCAGTTGGCGGCAGCCATCGTTCCCGGGGGTGGTGCCACGGTGGAAGGCGTCTTCAATCCGGATTCCGATAGCTTAGCCGAGGCCTATTCCATCGCAGCCATCTACAAGAACGGCCCTTTCTACGGGGCAATCGCCTATGAATCCCTGCAAGAAGATCTGCTGGCCACGGATAGCAGCCTCATCGCACCGCCGGGCGTTGTGGTCGTTCCCGATGATAGCTTCGACAAGTGGCGCGTGGGTCTCGGACTCCTGAACTGGAACGGCTTCACCCTCACCGGCATCTATGAGAACCAGAACTTCATCTACAGCGATGATCTCTGGCAGATTCAAGCGGCCTATGCCTTCGGCAACAACACCATCAAGGGCAGCTATGGGCAGGTGAACAAAGAAGACGACCCGTTCATCAGGCGCAACAACAGCGCCAGCTGGACTATCGGCTTCGATCACAACTTCAGCAAGCGCACCAAGGCCTATATCCTCTACACCTCCACAGATCGGGAGAATGTCGCTGTGGGTGATTGGAGCGGCTTCTCCTTCGGCATGGTCCACAAGTTCTAACGATCGAACCCTCGATCGGAACGAGAAACGGGGCTGCACAGCCCCGTTTTTTATTGGCGCTGCAGGGTTTTGGTTCCCGCCGAGGTGCCCAGAATCAGCACGTCCGCCGGTCGCAGGGCGAAGATGCCCACGGTAACCACACCGGCGATATTGTTGATCTGCTGTTCCAGCTTTCTGGGTTCCAGGATCTCCAAGTGCGCCACATCGAGAATCAGATTCCCGTTGTCCGTGATGAAATTTTCCCGCCACACAGGGGTGCCGCCGAGCTTCACCAGTTCCCGAGCCACATAGCTGCGGGCCATGGGAATGACCTCCACCGGCAGGGGAAACTTGCCCAGGATCTGCACCAGCTTGCTTTCATCCGCGATGCAGACAAATTTTTCACTGGCGGCCGCTACGATCTTTTCCCGGGTGAGCGCACCGCCGCCCCCCTTGATGAGCTGTAATTGTGGGTTGGACTCATCGGCCCCATCCACATAAAGGGACAACCCGCCGGTGGCGTTGAGATCGTACACGGGAATGCCCCGTTGCTTCAGGCGTTCGGTGGAAGCTTCTGAGCTGGATACCGCCCCTTCGATGCGGCCGCGCACCTTGGCCAGGGCATCGATGAAATGATTGACCGTGCTGCCCGTGCCCACGCCGATGATGCCCCCTTCCACATAGTCCAGGGCAGCTTCCGCCGCTCGTTTTTTCATCTCATCTTGATTCATCGCAACCTCCGTTTGGATTTTCCCACGCGGAATGCCCTCGGTTCGGGAGAATCGCCCCTTGCTGGATCAAAGAGGACGCAGGGCGCTTCCGGCAAATTTCGTATACTACCATGTCTTTTTCCAGCCGCTGAGAACCGTTGAAGATGAAGGCATCGATCCCCTGGGAAACCCCGAAAGACATTTCTTTTCAAGATGTGCTCTATCAGCAGAAAGAAGGCATCGCCTGTATCAGCATCAACCGCCCCCAGGTGCGCAATGCGTTCCGGCCCCAGACCGTGCGGGAGCTGATGCAAGCCTTTCAACGGGCCCATCTGGATCCGGAAATCGGCGTGATCATCCTGCGCGGTGCGGGCGATCAGGCTTTTTGCGCCGGCGGTGATCAGAAGATCCGCGGGGAACAGGGCTATCGGGACGAACAGGGGATGGAATCCCTCAATGTGTTGGATCTGCAATTGCAGATCCGCCGGTTGCCCAAGCCGGTGATCGCCATGATCGCAGGCTTTGCCATCGGGGGCGGGCATGTGCTGCATCTGGTGTGCGACCTCAGCATCGCCGCGGACAATGCCAGGTTCGGGCAGACGGGGCCGAAGGTGGGTAGCTTCGATGCGGGCTTGGGGGCGGGTCTGCTCGCCCGCACGGTGGGCTTGAAACGCGCCAAAGAGATCTGGTTTCTATGCCGTCAGTACGATGCCCAGCAGGCCTTGGCCATGGGGCTGGTCAACGCGGTGGTGCCTCTGGCAGAGCTGGAGGCGGAAACCCTGCGCTGGTGTCGGGAGATCCTGCGCCATTCCCCCACCGCTCTACGCCTGATGAAAGCCGGATTCAATGCAGATACCGATGGCTTGGCAGGTATTCAGGAACTGGCGGGCAATGCTACCGCCCTGTTCTATCAGACCGCCGAAGCCCAGGAAGGTCGAGATGCCTTTCTCCAGAAGCGATCGCCGAACTTCAAGCATTTTCCCCGCCGTCCCTGAGTTGTCCATGCATCCCGCCGCGGCCTGGTGGCTTGCCATCCGACCCAAAACCCTGAGCTTGGCCGCGGTGCCGGTACTGGTGGGCAATGCCCTGGCCTGGTGGGAGACGGGGCAGTTTCGCGGGACCGTCGGATTCGCAACCCTGATCGCGGCCCTGCTGATTCAGATCGGCACCAATCTCTATAACGATGCTAGGGATTTCGAACGCGGTGCGGACCGTCCCGACCGATTGGGACCCCCGCGGGCCAGCGCCCAAGGCTGGCTGCATCCCGATCAGGTGAGACGGGGGGCGATGCTGGCCTTTCTGGGGGCCTTCTGCTTGGGGGTCTGGCTGGCATACCTTGGGGGCTGGCCCATCGTGGTCTTAGGTCTGCTCTCCCTAGGCCTGGGCTATGCCTACTCGGGCGGCCCCAAGCCCCTCGCCTACACGCCCTTCGGGGAAGGGCTCGTACTGCTCTTTTTCGGCGTAGCCGCAGTGGGAGGCAGCGATTATCTCCAAAGCTCGCAGCTTTCCCAACAAGCTTTGCTCGCCGGCACGGTGCTGGGGCTGCCCGCCGCCGCCGTGCTGCTGGTCAACAATGATCGGGATCGGGAAGCAGATCTTCAGGCGGGGCGGCGTACTCTGGCCCTTCAGCTGGGTCCGTTGGGTACCCGATGGCTCTACGCCGGCTTTCTGTTCGCTCCACCCTTGCTCTGGAGCCTAGCCGGCCCGCCGCCCGGGGCCTATTGGGCAAGCTTGGCCCTGATTCCTGGGCTGATCCTGGTCCGGCGATTCTGGCGGCTTTCCCCAGGGCCTGCCCATAATTTGCTGCTAGGGGCAACCGCCCGTTATCAGGTATGCTTGGGCTTGCTCATGATCTTCGGTCTTCTTGCCGCACCGCTCTGAGGAATTTCCGTTGCATCGATACGCCATCATCGCTCTGAGCATCGCCCTGTGCCTCGCCGCCTTCGCGCAGCCTTCTGAACTAGAAGCCCCTGCGCTCCCACCTGCCTATCAGGGGGAAACTATCGAACCAGAGGTAACGATTCGGGAAACGGATCGGGGCACCATTTACGAATACCGGGTCAACGGGCAGCTCTATATGGTGCGCGTGCAACCGCCCGTGGGTCCGCCCTATTATTTGTTGGATATCGACGGCGATGGCCAACTCGATGTGCGACAAGATCGCGTGTGGAATACTGCGGTTCCCCAATGGCTGCTCTATAGCTGGTAGTGCGATGACTTCCCAAACCTCCCCCTGGGTTCGCTTGGTACAGGGCCTCGACCGATTCAGCGAGTGGACCGGCAAAGCACTGTCTTGGCTCTCCCTCGTCATGGTCTTGCTCACCTTTGCGGTGGTAGTGCTGCGCTATGCCTTTGATCTGGGCTGGATCAGCATGCAGGAATCCATCACTTATCTACATGCCACCCTCTTCATGCTGGGGGCGGCCTACACCTTGCAACAGGACGCCCATGTGCGGGTGGACATCTTCTATCAGCGACTTTCCCCCCGAGGCAAAGCCTGGGTAGATCTGCTGGGCACCCTGTTTCTCCTGTTGCCCGTGTGCAGTTTCATTCTCTGGGTGAGCTGGGACTACGTGGCGGAATCCTGGCATGTGCGGGAAGCTTCCCGAGAAGCGGGCGGGCTGCCCGGGGTGTATCTCCTCAAAACACTGATCCTGCTCTTGCCCGCCCTGTTGCTCCTTCAGGGCTTCGCCCTGTTCCTGCGCAATCTCCTCTTCCTCGGCGGAAAGATCGAGCGCCGAGGGGATCAAAAACCGGAGGCACCCAATGCTTGAATACATGCCCCTATTGCTCTTTCTCAGCGTGGGCGCAGTGTTGCTCCTGGGCTATCCGGTGGCCCTGTCTCTGGGGGGTACTGCCCTGGTCTTCGCCTTCATCGGGGAATGGTTCGATCTCTTCGACCCCGCCTTCCTCGAAGCCCTGCCCAACCGCATCTACGGCATCATGACCAATGAAACCCTCATCGCCGTGCCCCTGTTCGTGTTCATGGGGGTCATGCTGGAGCGGTCGCGGATCGCGGAAAGTCTGTTGGAGACCATGGCGCTGCTCTTCGGTCCCCTGCGGGGCGGTTTGGGCATCTCGGTGATGATCGTGGGGATGCTGTTGGCAGCGAGCACGGGCATCGTGGGCGCGACCGTGGTCACCATGGGATTGCTTTCCCTGCCCACCATGTTGAAGCGCAACTATGATCCGAGCATTGCGGCGGGCACCATCTGCGCTTCCGGCACCCTGGGTCAGATCATCCCGCCCTCCATCGTGTTGGTTTTGCTGGGCGATGTGCTCTCCGCTGCCTATCAGCAGGCCCAGTTGGACATGGGCATGTTCTCGCCGGACACAGTGTCTGTGGGAGATCTGTTCGTGGGCGCCATGATCCCGGGCTTGCTCCTGGTGCTCTGCTACATCCTCTATCTGGTGGGCATCGCCTTCTTCCGGCCTCAGGCCGTGCCCGCCATTCCCAAATCGGAACGCAACCTTTCTGGAAAAGCCCTGTTGCGCCAAGTGCTGCTGGTGCTGATGCCCCCCCTAGTGCTCATCGTCGCGGTGCTGGGCTCTATCCTGGGGGGGCTGGCTACCCCCACGGAAGCCGCCTCCGTGGGGGCGGTGGGTGCCATGGGCTTAGCCGCCCTTCGGGGGCAATTCAACCTCCAATCCCTGAAGACCGTCATGGAGCAGACCACCTTGGTCACCAGCATGGTCTTCCTCATCTTCATCGGCGCCGCCTTCTTCTCCCTTACTTTCCGGGGCTTTGAAGGGGATGAATTGGTCACGGATTTCTTGACCAGCTTGCCCGGGGGCACAGTGAGCGCGGTCGCCCTGGTGATGCTGGTCATGTTCCTGTTGGGCTTTATGCTCGACTTTATCGAGATTACCTTTGTGGTGGTGCCCATCGTGGGTCCAGTGCTGCTGAGCTTGGGGCTGGACCCTGTTTGGCTGGGGGTGATGATCGCCATCAATCTACAGACCTCCTTTCTCACCCCGCCCTTCGGCTTTTCCCTCTTCTATCTGCGGGGCGTCGCGCCGCCCCAGGTAACCACCCCCATGATCTATCGGGGCGTGTTTCCCTTCATCCTGATTCAGCTCCTGATGATGCTGGCCCTCGCGCTCTGGCCTGCCCTGGCCACCTGGTTGCCGGATCTGATCTATGAATAGGGATCAATCCCCATGAGTCCGCACCAGCGTTTCCAAGACCGAAACAACGCCCTGGATGCAGCGATCCAGATGGCAGCGCATTTCGGAAAGCAGGCTGGTTCCCGAACCCTTTCCCGCCGCCCAGTTGACCACGAACGCCAAGCAGGCATAGCAGAGTCCTGCTTCTCGGGCTAAGGCAGCTTCCGGCATGCCGGTCATGCCCACCAGATCGCACCCATCCCGCTCCAGGCGGCGCACTTCGGCGGCGGTTTCCAAACGGGGCCCCTGGGTTGCCCCATAGGTGCCCCCGTCTATCAGGGGCAATTCAGCAGCAGCCCCACTGCGCAACAGCGCTTGGCGCAACTGCTCGCAATAGGGTTCCGTGAACTCGATATGATTGACCTCCTTCCCGCCAGTGCCTGCGGTGAAGAAGGTATGCGCGCGCCCATAGGTGTAATCGATGAGTTGATCGGGAACTGCCAGGACGCCGGGGCCGTACTGCGGCCCGATACCGCCGACGGCCCCCAAGCCCACCACCCATTCCGCCCCACATTGTCGGAGCCCGTCGATGTTGGCGCGATAGTTCACATCGTGGGGAGGAATTCGTTGATCTTCCCCGTGTCTTGCCAGGAAGAACAATTCCCGATCCCCCAACCGCCCCCGAATGACAGGGCCAGAGGGCAAACCGTAGGCGCTACGAATGACGATGGTTTCCAGGGCCAGCAGTCCGGGCAGGGAAGAAAATCCGGAACCGCCGATCACCGCCAAGCGAGGCATCGAAGACCTCCTTTTCCAAAATCATTTAGTGTACCGAAATCCCGTTGGGGAGAAGCAGCACGGTTCTGCGCAGAGAGCGGGCTGCCTCCTGTGATCCGGTGTTTTTTCTGTTATCTTGGGCCCAAAAATCGAATCGTCCGTTTCCCGAGATATGAAAAAGCCGTTGCTCTCTCTGTTCTCCCTCCTGTTGCTGGTGGGCTGTGCCAGCGGCCCGCCTCCCATCACCCAGCAGGCCACAAACCATTGGTTGCCCGGCAAGGTGGTCTGGCATGATCTTTTGGTGGAAGATGCCGAGCGGGTCATTCCCTTCTATACCCAGCTCTTCGGCTGGTCTGCGGAAACCCAGGGACGCTTTACCCAGCTCTTTCTGGGCACCCGACCCATTGCCAGCATCGTAGTCGTACCCAATCCTAGGGAAACGCCGGTGTTCGGTCGTTGGCTGCCCTCCTTCTCCGTGCGAAATGTGGATCGGGCGGCCCAAGCGATCCTCGACCGCGGTGGGAAAATCTTGGAGAAACCGCGGGATCTCCCCAGAAGGGGCCGGTTTGCCCTGGTATCCGATCCCCAGGGGGCGCAACTGGTGCTGTTGCACAGCAAAACCGGCGATCCGCCGGATCATCTGCCCCAGATCAACGGTTGGCTCTGGGATGAGCTTTGGACCCAGGATGCGGAAAAATCCCTCGCTTTTTATGAAGAACTCGCGGGCTATGCCGTGCAGAAGATCCGAGCGGACTATTGGGTGCTCCTGCAGGGGGATCGCTGGCTCGCCGGCGTGCGTGTACTGCGACGCAAGGAACTGGAAAGCCGCTGGGTGCCGGTGGTGCGGGTCGAGGACCCAAAGGTGATGAGCGAACGGGCGGTAGCATTGGGCGGCAAGCTCCTCGTGGGCACGGATGAACCGCCCAGCGATGGGACGGTGGCCCTCATCGCAGATCCCGCCGGCGCCCTCCTCATGCTACAGCGCTGGCAGCCGGTGGAGGAAGTCCGATGAATCACAAGATTTTTGGCATCGGGATACTGGGCCTTTCTCTCGGTATCGGGGGTTGTGCCCATCCGCCCGCTTACGATGGGTACAGCCCCGTCTACGGGGATTATTACGATCCCTATCCCTACTGGGGTGGAACCATTATCGTCGATGCCCATCGGCCTCCCCTGCCCCTCCCACCGCCTGCACACCGGCCGCCGCCCCCGGGTCATCGACCACCGGGTGCAGGACCCAGACCCCCGGGTCATCGACCGCCGCCAGGCGCGGGACCCAGGCCCCCGAGCCATCGGCCCCCCTCTGGGGGTTCTCGCCCCCCTGGACATCGACCTGGCTATCGACCACCGGCGGGCCATCGGCCTTCGCCCGGATTCAGGGGAAGTCGTGGGGGCATGGGCCGGCCTCGGGTCGGTGGGATGCCCAGGGGCGGCGGCGGTCGGCGCGGCGGGTTCCGGCGCTAGTCTCGAATCCCTGTGAGCACGCGGCGGAACGCTGCCTCCGCCTGGTTCGCAGGGACTGCGAACCCGATGCCCACATTGCTGCCCGTAGGCCCTAACAGCGCCGTGTTGACCCCCACCACTGCCCCGCCGAGATCGATGAGCGGACCACCAGAATTGCCCGGATTGATGGAAGCATCGGTCTGGATGAGTCCCACCAGACCGGTGGGGGCTTCCCGACCCAGGGCGCTGACAATGCCGGAAGTGACCGTCTGGCCGATGCCGAAGGGATTGCCGATGGCCAGCACAAAATCCCCTACTTCCAACCCATCGGAATCCGCGAATCGCAGAGCGGAGAGTCCGGACGGCACGGGCTCCAGCTGGAGCACAGCGATATCCGTGTTCTCGTCAATGCCCAGCAATCTTGCCCGATAGCTGCGCCGATCCTTGAGGGTGACGAGGATGGTATGGGCGTTCTCCACCACATGGGCGTTGGTGAGCACATAACCTTGCTGGGCGTCGATGACGAATCCAGAACCCACGCTGCGCTGCTGATATTCCCGAGGCACGCGGGGAATGGGCAGATCCAATCGTTCGAGGAACCGGCGGAACTCGGGATCGTTGAGGAAGGGATGGTTCGTGGAGATCGATTTGGTCATGGCGGAAATGTTCACGACTGCAGGCGTGACCTGGCGCAGCAGGGGGGCCAAGGTGGGATAGGGTTTTCCCGATAGCCAGTTGGGAACAGGGCTTGGCGTACTCACACAGCCGACCAAGAGCCAGGAAAACAGGCAGAGCAGGGGAATCGTTTTCATCCGTTTAACAGGTATCAGCAGGGCAATAGGCAGAGAGATCGGAAAGGGTTGCCAAGGCTTCCGCCACCCGCAGGCGCAGGGAATAGGCCACCGGCTGATTGATGAGCAGGGCGAAGGGCACCCAACGGTGCTGGCGGCGCACAAAACCCGCATAGCAACTCACCCCGCGCAAAGTGCCTGTCTTGGCGCGGATCTGATCATTTTGTCGAGGGAGTAGATCCCGATAGGGCGCGAAGGCTCGGAGAGCGCTCACAAGCTGGCGGGCGCTGAGGCGGTTGCCCCGAGAAAGCCCCGCTCCATCCTCGATGCGATGCCCGCGCCAACCCAGTTCTTCGGCAAACCAGGTTTCCATCCGGTGCTGGGCGGTTTTGGTGTTTAAGCCCCGCGCCTGCCCGCTGGGATCGGACAGCAGGAGGAACAGATCGTTGGCGATGAAATTGTTGGAATAGGCCAACATAGCCTGCACCACCGCCCGCAGATTCCGATGGTTCTCATGGCGATAGAAGGGTTTCGCATCGACGGGCACGGAACCCAGGCGAACATGCTGCTCTGCGGCGATTCCCTGTTCCCGCAGCTTGGCGAGGAAGAGTTCCCCGAAGTACCGGAGGGCGGTGGTTCGATCTCGGAGATTCACCCGATGCTTGCCTGGACCCAGTTCTTTTCCCATCGTGCTTGCGAGGGGGGTGAGAGGGGTTTGAGGTTCGGCAGATCGCACATGCCCGTTCCGGTTGATAAGGGAAACCGTGTTGAAATTCGCCGCTAGGGCGGTGATGGGCGCATCATAGGGGTTGTTCGAAGTACCCCGCCCAGGCATGCGGAGCTCGGGGGAAAACAGGCTGTCATCCAAGCCGATGCCTCGAACCTCTGCCAAGCCCCGCGCCTTTAAGGCCCGAGCGATCCGCGCCAGCTCTTCCGAGACCAGATAGGGATCGCCGCCCCCCCGCACCCAGAGCCAGCCTTTTGCATCCAAATAGAAGCGGGTGGAAAACCGATATTCGGGCCCCCAGTGCCGCAGCGCCATCAGGGCGGTGAGAATCTTCATGGTGGAGGCGGGAATGCGTCCGAGGTCTGGACGAAGTGCCAGCAGGGTTCGATGATCTTCTTCGATCAACAGACTGGCTTTGGGCAGTGCTAACACTTGCTTCAGGAACCGAGCGGATCTTTCGATTTGTTGCGCGGCAGTCTCCGCAGCGCTGCATCCGAGGCTGAGGAGCAGGGCGACGAAGCCCGGGAAAAAAATCGTCTTCCACAGAGTTTTCATAGAAGTCCGATCGGACAGCAATTTTTCCATTTTATGACTATAATCTTACTAAGAAACTCAGTTATTGGCTGTTGGAAAAAGAGAGCGACTGTATGCTTCTCGCCACAGTCAAACGGGCAAAGATTCCCCTGCATGGGTTTATCCCATTCTATTCGCAGATCTTTCCACAGATTGCTATACTGATCATTTCTGTACTAAACCGTTGCTAAATTGCAACAAATTTCCTACTTTTTCCCCAAAATCATCATGAAGCAGCTTGTTTTTTCCCGAAGTGCTCTGAGGTACGGTTGGTTTTCCCGCTGGCTCGTCGTCCTGATCGCCCTGTTCTTCCTACCTTCCTGTACACAGGTTTCTTTGACCAGGCAAGGACCTGTGGCAGATCCGCCTGAGGGGGCAGCTCAGGCTAAGCTAGAGGGGAGAACGGCCGCTAAGGTCGGGAAAAACGGGCTCTGGACCTGGCGTGGCGATGGGCGCAAGGTTACTCATATCCTGGTGAATACCAAAACCCAGAAAGCCTATTTCTACGATGGAGAAGAGGAAATCGGTTGGACCTATGTAGCTTCCGGGCGGCGCTCCCATCCCACGCCCACGGGGAAGTTTTCGGTGATGGAAAAGGTGGCGAAGAAACGCTCGAACCTCTACGGCCGGATCTATGATGCCAAGGGGCGTTTGGTGAAAGCTAACGCTAAGTATGGTCGAGATCCCATTCCCGAGGGGGGCCGATTCGAGGGAGCCAAGATGCCCTTCTTCCTGCGGTTGACCAACGACGGCATCGGGCTGCATGCGGGCAGAATTCCCAGGCCGGGTTCTCCCGCCTCCCACGGCTGTATTCGGATGCCCAAGGACATAGCCCCCGTGCTCTACCGTCATGTATCCGTGGGCACGCCGGTGACCGTTGTGGGACCGGGCCCGAGCTATGAGGAATATGCCAAGCGGCAGCGACAGAAAGCCCGAGCTGCTCGGATCGCGAAAGCCAAAAATGCCAAGAAACAGGCCACCCAGGAAAAGATGGCGCAGCGAGCTCAGCAACCCTCCGAAAATGCCATCGCCTCCGAGGCGCAGGAATCTCAACCCAATGCACCGCAAGCCGCTGAGGTGCAGAC
Organism: Chromatiaceae bacterium; assembly: GCA_027078745.1. Taxonomy (GTDB): domain Bacteria; phylum Pseudomonadota; class Gammaproteobacteria; order Chromatiales; family Chromatiaceae; genus JALWWO01. The sequence goes on along the minus strand of JALWWO010000006.1, from coordinate 98,794 downwards.
GAAACCAACCGCCGATAGCCTCGTGCAAGTTCCCGAGGTGCGGGAAGTCCCGCCCAGTGCCCAGCAAGCTACCGGGATGCAATCTGCGGAATCTACAGCAGCCCGCACCTATCCGGCCGCGCTGCCGGAGCACCGTGAGAGCCCCGCCGCACAACCTGCGACGACACAGCCCATTCCCCTAGTACCCGCCGGTCCGATCGAGCGGGAAGCCCTGAATCCGCCGGTTCAAAAGCCGTTGCCCGTGCCGGTGGAAGAAACGGTCTATCCGGAACGAGGCACCGTTTCCATTCCCGTTTCCCGCTTGGAATGAAGCTCATCATCTTGGATCGGGACGGGGTCATCAACCGAGATTCCCCGTCCTTCATTAAATCGGTGGGGGAATGGATTCCCATCCCGGGCAGCTTGGAAGCCATGGCCAAGCTCTATCACGGCGGCTTCCGCCTCGCCATCGCCACCAATCAATCCGGGCTGGGGCGGGGGCTATTCTCTATCGATGATCTCAATGCCATCCATCGCAAGCTCTATCGGGAGTTGGCTGCTCTGGGCGCCCAGGTGGAGGCGGTTTTTTTCTGTCCACACACGCCAGAAGCGAAATGCGATTGCCGCAAGCCCCGTCCCGGACTGTTGGAAGAAATCGGCATCCGCTTGCAGGCGGATCTGCGGGGGGTACCGGTGGTGGGGGATTCCTATCGGGATCTGGTCGCCGCGCAAGCGGTGGGTGCTCAACCCATCCTGGTGCGCACCGGAAAGGGCCGGGAGACCTTGGAAAAGCACGGAGAGGCCCTAGCTCCGATCCCCGTCTATGCAGATCTCGCCGCCGTGGCTGCCGCTCTGCTCGCCGCTTTGGAACAAAGCTGATGGTGCTCCTTCGCTCTCTGATTTTTCAACTCTACCTCGCCTTTTTCGTCATCCTCTTCGGGCTGCCCCTCGCCCTCTTCGGTTGGTTCCTGCCCTATGCCTGGTTGGGCAGGATCGGCCGCCGCTGGGGGCAACTCATCCTCTGGGGATTGGAAAGAATCTGCAACCTCCGCTATCGGGTCTCCGGCGCGGAAAATCTTCCCGATCACCCCTGCATCGTGCTCTGCAAGCATCAGTCCGCTTGGGAAACCATCGCCCTCCGCGCCCTGTTGCCGCCGAATCATACCTGGGTGCTCAAGCGGGAATTGCTCTGGCTGCCCTTCTTCGGCTGGGGCATCGCTGCCTATCGACCCATCGCCATCGACCGGCGGGCGGGCAGGAAAGCCATGAAACAGTTGGTGCGGGAAGGGAAAAAATGGCTTGACGCGGGCCGCTGGGTGGTGGTCTTTCCGGAGGGTACCCGAGTTGCCCCGGGGCAGCGGAAGAAATACGGCATCGGGGGCGCCCTGTTGGCGGAGAAGACCGGCTATCCGGTGCTCCCCATCGCCCACAATGCCGGGGTCTTCTGGCGGCGGAGAGGATTCAAGAAATACCCGGGCACCATCGATCTGGTGATCGGTGAGCTGCTGCCGGTCCAAGGTCGCTCCGCCCTGGAGATCAATCGCTTGGTGGAAGCTTGGATCGAATCCACCGTCGCCCAACTGCCTCAGTCCCGATAATCGGGATTCCTACGGGCTGCTTGCTGAGCATCCTCATTTTTATCCCTTGCCAGCTGTTGCAGCAGTTCTAACGGCGTGTTGGAATGCTTGGCTACGGCTTGCCGAACCCATTTATCTTCATCCTCTGCTAATTCTTGTAAGACTTCCGGGGGCCTGTGGGGATCTCGGGCAATTTCTATCCAACTCATCCATTCCTCCAAGAATTGCATGATTTAGTGTTGCCCAGTATCGACGATCTAAAGACTCCTTTCCACTGGGAGATTTCGAGGCTGCGGTGCGGTACACTAGGACGTTGTTTTTCCTGTGTTCCGCTTTGGATTCATGCGCCCCGCCCAATTGCTTCGTGTACTCGACCGAGAATTCCTCAGCGCTGAGGAAGGTCAACATACGCCCGTCATGCTCTGGGGGCCGCCTGGGGTGGGAAAGTCCCAGATGGTGGCCCAGGTCGCCCAGCGCCACGGGGTGCCCGTCATCGATATCCGCCTTTCCCAACTGGAACCCAGCGATCTGCGGGGCATTCCCTTCCGGGTGGGGGATCGGGTGGAATGGGCAGTGCCCGCCCTGCTGCCAGACGCAGCACGACAGGGAGCGGCGGGCATTCTTTTCCTGGATGAGATCACCTCCGCGCCCCCTGCCGTCTCCGCCGCCGCCTATCAGTTGATCTTGGATCGCCGGTTGGGGGAATACCAGGTGCCGACGGGCTGGGCGATCTTCGCGGCGGGCAATCGCCAGGGAGATCGGGGGGTTACCTACCGGATGCCCGCCCCCCTCGCCAATCGATTTTCCCATTTCGAGGTGGAGACCCATCTGGATGATTGGGTCGCCTGGGCCTATGCTCAGGGCATCGACGAGCGCATCATCGCCTTTCTCCGATTCCGGCCGGAGCTGCTGTTTGACTTCGATCCCGCCCAAGATCCCATCGCCTTTCCCTCTCCCCGCTCTTGGGAATTCGCCCATCGGGGATTGCGCAAGTTCGAGGCCCAGGAAGATCTGCTCCAAGGCACCCTGCAAGCCTGCGTGGGACCGGCGGCGGGCATCGAGCTGCATGCCTTCATTCAAAGCCTCCACCAGATGCCGGACTTGGATGCCATCCTGCGGGGGGAGGCCGTGCCCGTTCCCCAGGAAATCGACTTGCAATATGCGGTGGCCAGCGCCCTGGTGGGTCGGGCGATCCGCGCCCAGTCCTCGGAAAATCGGATGGAAATCCTGGGGGCGATCCTGCAGTATGCGGAGCGCTTTCCCCAGCGGGAAATGGGGGTGATGCTGGTTTCCGATCTCCATCGCGCCTTGGGGGAAGTGCTCTTCGAGGTTCCCGCTTTCACCCGTTGGGCCCAATCGGTTGCTGAAATCATGCTGTTCGACGGCGCATGAAGCAGGACCCGCAAACCAAGCTGGCAGCGGCGCGCACCCGCTTGATCTTGGAAAAGCCCTTTCTGGGAGCCCTGGTCCTGCGCCTGCCCCTGCGCCCCGCTGCGCCGGATTGGTGCCCCACCACGGGCACTGATGCCCGCGCGATCTATTACAACCCGGCCTATATCGAGAGCCTGAGCCTGGCGGAAACCCAATTCGTCCTCGCCCATGAAGCCTTGCACTGCGCCCTCTCCCACTTCGCCCGCCGCCAACATCGGGCGCGCCATCGTTGGGATCTCGCCTGCGACTACGCCATCAATCTCCTGCTGATCGAAGACGGCTTACAGCCGCCCCCCAATGCTCTGCACATGCCCTTGTATCAGGGCATGACCGCCGAGGAAATCTATCCCCTGCTCGACGAGCACGAGGAACAAGAAACCCTGGATAGCCATGTCTACGATCCGGAGCCCCAGCAGGGCACCCACAGCACTGCGGACGCAGCACAAAGGCAGCTGCCCGAGTCGCAGGACACGGAAGCCGGGCAACAGCAAGGCCAGGGCACAGCGGAATCGCCCTCGGAACAGACCGGCGCCCAAAAACCGCCGCCCCTCAGCCCCGAGGAGCGGGAGCAACTCAGCGTGCAATGGCGGCAGCGCCTCGCCGGTGCGGCCCAGCAAGCTCTACAGCATGGGAAGCTCAGCGGCACTTGGGCGCGCCGGCTGGAACACTGGCTGCAACCCCAGCTCCCCTGGCGCAGCTTGCTCGCTCGCTATCTGATCGCCGCCGCCCGAGATGATTACAGCTATGGCCGACCTTCGAGGCGAACGGGAGATTTCATCTTACCCAGCCTCCGCAGCCATCAACTGGAGGTAGTGGTGGCCCTGGATACCTCCGGTTCCATCACGGATGGAGAGATGGACGCTTTTATTCAAGAAATCGATGCCCTCAAGGGTCAGGTGCGGGCGCGTCTGATTCTGCTGCCCTGTGATGCGGCCCTGTGCCCGGGTGCGCCCTGGATCTTCGAGCCCTGGGAACATTTCCAGCGTCCCCGCAGCCTCCAGGGAGGCGGGGGCACCAGCTTCCGGCCGGTCTTCGACTGGGTGGAAGCCCAAGGCATGCAACCTGATCTGCTGCTCTACTTCACGGACGCGCAGGGGGATTTTCCCGACCGAGAACCCGATTATCCGGTGGTCTGGCTGGTCAAAGGTCGGGCAGAAGTCCCCTGGGGCGCTCGCATTCCATTGAACTGAGGAGGAAACGAGATGAGATTGCGCAACGGGGGGAATGCGCTCTTTTCTTGCGGTATTCTGCTAGGACTGTTATCCGGTTGTGCGACCAACCCGAGCACCCCTGAACCCCAAGCCCAGCTCAGCCCAACAAGTGCTGCTCAGCCGGCGAAGCAGCCTGCCAAGGTCGTGCAGCGGAAGCGGAAAGGCCGACACAGCGCTCGCCGCTCTCGCTCCTATGTGGTCTTCGGCAAGCGCTACTATGTAAAGGCGAGCGCCAAGGGCCATGTAGAAAAGGGGATGGCCTCTTGGTACGGCAAGGAATTTCACGGACGTAAGACCAGCACCGGCGAACGCTTCAACATGTATGCGCTGACCGCTGCCCATAAAACCCTGCCCTTGCCCTGCTATGTGGAAGTGACCAATTTGCAAAACGGGCGAAAGGTCATCGTGCGGGTTAACGACCGAGGCCCCTTCCACGGCAACCGCATCATCGATCTTTCCTATGCGGCAGCCCGTGAGCTCGGCATGGTGAAGCAGGGGATTGCCCTGGTGCAGATTCGCGCTATAGAGGCGTCGAAGCGCGCGGCGGAAACCCAGATCGCCCGCACCCAGAAGCCGGAGAAGAAACCGCCTCAGCCCGCTGCCTCCGCTCCGAAGAAGACAACCGCTCAGAAGAAGGTGCCTATTACCCCTGCACGAACCACCCAGAAACCCACCCCTGCTTCCCCTGCCCTGTATGTACAGGCGGGTGCCTTCGGCAAGCGGGAGAATGCCGAGCGCCTTCGGGAAGAACTCCAGGCGCAATTACCGGAAGCAGTGGTGGTAAAGGATGAAAAAGATCTCTATCGGGTGCATGTGGGTCCCCTGCATTCTCGAGATCAGGCAGGCGAAGTCTCCCAACGCCTCGCCGCCTTGGGCGTGTCTCATCCCTTGCTCATAGAAGATCGATGAAAGAATCCAACGCTTCAGAAAAGTCCGTATGCTTTCGCTGTCTGGTCGCCGGACGGGTGCAAGGTGTCTTTTTCCGCGCCTCGGCGCGGGAACAAGCCCTGCAACTCGGCATCACCGGCTATGCCCGCAATCTTTCGGATGGACGAGTGGAGATCCTCGCCTGCGGTTCCACCTCTGCAGTAGCCCAGTTCCGGGACTGGCTGCGGAGCGGTCCGCCCAGGGCTCGGGTTACGGGCATCGCCTGTGAACCCCAGGAATACCGAACTCTTGTCGGCTTCAGCGTCGAATAGGGGATGCAGCTCCCTCCGCTGACGGAAGGGCGGATCCTCCGCCGCTACAAGCGATTCTTGGCGGATGTGGTGCTGGCGGATGGCACGTGCGTGGTTGCCCATGTACCCAACACTGGGCGCATGTCCAGCTGCTGGGCACCCGGTGCGCGGGTGCAGCTGAGCCGCGCCACCAACCCCCGCCGCAAACTGGCTTGGACCTTGGAGCGGGTCCACATGGGTGCAGGCTGGGTAGGCGTGCACACTGGACGACCCAATGCGGTGATCGCAGAAGGTATCTCGGCCGGTCGGCTGCCGGAATTGGCCGGTTATCAGCAGTTGCGGCGAGAAGTGCCCTATGCATCCGGCGGGCTGCGGGGGCGCTTCGATCTCGCCTTGGCACAGGGGAGCCGGCCCGATGCCCTGGTGGAGATCAAGAATGCTACTCTGTTCGACGGGGAACGCATTCGCTTTCCCGATGCCCTCACTCAGCGGGGACGGAAACAGCTCGCTCTGCTCTGCGCAGCGCGGAAAGCGGGCGTTCGGGCGATCGTTTTGTTCGCGGTCAACCGACCGGAGGGCCAGCGGTTTTCCCCTGCTTGGGCAATCGATCCCGACTATAGCCAAGCCCTGTTGCGAGCGGTGGAACAGGGCGTGGAAGTCTTGGCCGTGCGCATTCAGCACAGCGCGCAGGGCATGGAAATGGGCCCCCCACTTCCCCTGGAATTAGTGCCTTAACCCATTGGCAAACCTCATGACCAGAAAAATCCTGATCATCAGTTCCAAAGCCCTGGAAGATGCCCTGATCCACACGCTGCGGGAGAGCCATTGGGAGCCCCAGCTCGTACAGACCGCCCAAGCTGCCAGAAAGGTGTTGGACACAGAAAAGCTCCTGGTGGCCCTGTTCATCCTCTGGCCGGAAGATGACGAGCGACACCGCACGGCGATCTTGGAGTTGGTGCGCAGCACGGATGACATCCGATGGATCGGAGGGTTGGACTATCGGGAGATCACCAATGAAGCCCATCTCGTCCTGATCGCGGAGCATCTGCACGATTTCGTCACCCTCCCCTTGGACGCTGATCGATTGGCAGTGATCGCCGGTCATGCCTACGGCATGGCAGAGCTAAAACAGGTCTATCGCGCTCGACAGTCGGTGCCCAGCATGGGGGAATTCGATCTGATCGGCAACAGCCACCCCATGCAGGAACTTTTCACTAGCATTCGCCAGGCGGGACAGAGCGATGCACCCGTGCTCATCACAGGAGAAACAGGCACCGGCAAGGAGCGCGTAGCTCGCGCGATCCACGCGGCTTCCCCCCGAGCAAATCGGCCCTTCATTCCCCTGCAATGCGGCCGAATCACCCCCGGCAACCTGCCCCCGGATCTGCAAGCCCATCCGGTGCCCTTTGACTTTCGCTTAGATCAGGCTTTTTCAGAAGAAAACGAAGGGGGCACCCTTTTTTTAGACAACGTCGCTGAGTTAGCGCCAGGTGCCCAAGCGCGGCTGCTCCATCTCTTGGATCGGGAATGCTGGCACCGAACCGAGCGGGAGGAAGAGCCCTGGAAGGGCAGCCGTCTGCGCATTCTGTGTTCTACGGATGTGGATCTGAGCCTGTGCGTACAGGACGGTTTGTTCCGGTGCGATCTCTTCTACCGGTTGCAGGTGCTCAGCATTCGGGTGCCGAGCCTTCGGGAGCGAGTGGGAGACATCCATATGTTAGCTCGGCACTTTCTCGACCGCTTCCAAAGGGGACGGCAGCCCCGGATCGCCGGGTTCAATAAGGACGCCCTGGCGGTGCTTTCCCTCCACGATTGGCCGGGGAATGTGCGGGAACTGCGCAATCGCATCCAACGGGCAGTGCAGACCTGCGAGGAGGAATACATCGCACCCGTCCATCTGGATCTGGAACGGCGACAGCATCGGCAGCCTCGGATGAATCTGCAAGCGGTGCGAGAAGAGGCGGAGCGCCAAGCGGTGGAAGCAGCGGTGAAGCGCAACCGGCTGAACCTGAGCCGCGCAGCAGAGGAACTGGGCATCTCCCGCATCACTCTCTATCGCCTGTTGGAAAAATACGAGCTGGGCATGAATCCGCAGTAAGTTCTGATCCCGCACCCCATGTTATCCAGTCCTCTAGCTCCACCCTTGCCCGATGCGCCGGGGAAGCGCGATCGGTGGGGGCAGCTCTCGGGCGCAGGGTTTGCCTTAGCGCTCGCCAGTGCAGCCCGGCAGTCGGATCGGCTCCTTCTCGTGCTCACGCCGGATGTGCAGTCTGTGCAACAGCTGGCGGAAAACGTGCGCTTTTTTCTCGGTGAGGAAAGCTTGCCGGTGCAGGTATTTCCCGACTGGGAGATCCTGCCCTACGATCTATTTTCCCCCCTGCCGGAACTGGTTTCTCAACGCCTGCGGTGTTTGCACCGATTGCCCGAACTAGGGCGGGGTATCTTGCTCCTCTCTCTGCCCACCCTGTTGCAGCGCCTGCCACCTTTGGATTACCTGGCTGCCCACGCTCATAGGCTCCACCTTGGGGCCGAGGTCTGTTCAGACCGATGGGAAGAGGCAGGTTATCAACCGGTTTCCCAGGTGCTGGCCCCTGGAGAATATGCCGTACATGGAAGCCGGATTGATCTCTTTCCCATGGGCAGCCCGCTGCCCTACCGTTTGCGCGTGTCCCAGGGGAAGATCGAGCAGATCCAACCTTTTGATCCCGAAACCCAGCGTTCCCAACCGGAAACGCGGGATGCCTGCCTGCTCCTGCCCGCGCGGGAATTCCCCCTAAATCCGGCGGCGATCGCCGGCTTCCGGCAGCGCTATCGGGATCAGTTCGAGGGCGATCCCAAGCAGAGCCTGATCTATCGGGAGATCTCCCAAGGCAAAGTGCCCGGCGGGATCGAAGCCTATCTTCCCCTGTTCTTCGAGGAAACCGCCAGCCTGTTCGATTATCTGCCTCCGAGCACCCAAATCTTCCTGCCGGAAGGATTTCGGGAGATCGCGGCGGATTTTTGGGGCACGGTAAAGGCCCGCTACGAACAGCGCCGAAAGGATCGAGAGCGCCCACCCCTGCCGCCAGAACAGCTCTATCTGCGGGCAGATGCCCTACCCCCTTATCTCCGCCGCTTTGCCGAAGTGCACTATGGAGAAGCAGAGGTCAGGCAACGGAAGAAAGGCTTTTCCCGATCGTTGAACTTCGCCACCGCCCCCTTGCCTGATCTCCGCATTCAGGCCCGAGCGGCGGAGCCCGCCCAAGCCTTAAAGAACTTTCTCGCAGAAACGCCGGTGCGGCGCGTTCTCTTTCTGGCGGAAAGCCCGGGACGGCGGGAGATGCTCGCCGAACACCTAGCCCAATTCGGCATCCGTCCTAAGCCCGTGGCAGGCTGGCAAGCCTTCCTTCAGTCCAAGATACCCCTGGGCCTGACCACCGCCCCTTTGGATCAATCCCTCTTCCTCACGAAGGAAAAGCTCGTCCTGCTCACGGAAACCCAGCTCTACGGGGAGCGGGTGCGCCAGGCGCGCCGTCGAAAGGGGGCTTGGGATGGGGAATCCCTGATCCGTGACCTGACGGAACTGCGTCAGGGGGCGCCGGTGGTGCACGAAGAGCACGGCATCGGCCGCTATCTCGGCCTGCAAACCCTGCGGGTGGACGGCCAGGAGCAGGAGTTCCTCACCTTGGAATATGCGCGGGGGGATCGGCTCTATGTACCGGTTTCTTCCCTCCATCTGATCTCTCGCTATACGGGGGCTTCTCCAGAAAACGCCCCCCTCCACCAGCTCGGGGGGGAGCAATGGGCCCGGATCAAGGAAAAAGCCGCCCAGCGGGTGCGGGATGTGGCGGCTGAACTCCTGGAAATCCACGCCCGCCGCGCCGCCAAGCAGGGCATCGCCTTTCCCCCGCCCAACGCAGATTATGCCGCATTTGCCGCTGCCTTCCCCTTCGAGGAGACGCCGGATCAGGAACAGGCCATTCAGGCGGTGATCCGAGACATGATGGCCCCCCAACCCATGGATCGCTTGATCTGCGGGGATGTGGGGTTCGGCAAAACTGAGGTTGCCATGCGGGCCGCCTTTCTCGCCATCTCCGGCGGCTATCAGGTGGCGGTGCTCGCCCCTACGACTCTCTTAGCCCAGCAGCACTTCCAGAACTTTTCCGACCGGTTCGCGGATTGGCCGGTGCGGGTAGAACTGCTCTCCCGCTTCCGCACCGCGCGGGAGCAAAAATCCGTGCTGCGAGATCTGGCAGCGGGTCAAGTCGATCTTCTCATCGGCACCCACAAGCTGCTGCAAAAGTCCGTGCGGTTCCAGCGCCTGGGGCTGATCATCATCGACGAAGAACAGCGCTTTGGGGTGCGCCACAAGGAAGCCCTCAAAGCCCTGCGGGCGGAAGTGGACCTGCTCACCCTCACCGCTACCCCCATTCCCCGCACCCTGAACGCGGCCCTGTCTGGCCTGCGGGATCTCTCCATCATCGCCACCCCGCCGGTAGCCCGCCATCCCATCAAGACCTTTGTAACCCAATGGGATGAGGGATTGATTCGGGAAGCCATCCAGCGGGAGCTGCGCCGAGGGGGGCAGATCTATTTTCTCCACAACGAAGTGGAGACCATCGAGAAGCAAGCCCAGGAGTTGAACACCTTGGTGCCGGAGGCGCGCATCGGGATCGCCCATGGACAGATGCGGGAGCGGGAATTGGAGCTGATCATGCGGGATTTCTACCATCAGCGGTTCAACCTGCTGGTCTGCACTACCATCATCGAGAGCGGCATCGATGTGCCTAGCGCCAACACCATCCTCATCCACAGAGCTGACCGCTTTGGGATGGCCCAGCTCCATCAGCTCCGGGGGCGGGTGGGTCGTTCCCATCATCGCGCCTATGCTTATCTCATCGTGCCGTCCCCCAAGGCCATGACCGCCGATGCTAAGAAGCGACTGGAGGCCATCGCGTCTCTGGAAGAGCTGGGCGCTGGATTTGCCCTCGCCACCCATGATTTGGAAATCCGCGGGGCGGGGGAACTGCTGGGAGAGGAACAGAGCGGACAGATGCAGGAGATCGGGTTCCACCTCTATCGGGAACTGCTGGAACGAGCGGTGCAAGCGCTCAAAACCGGTCAGATGCCCCAGAACCCGCCGCGCAGCACGGAAATCGACCTGGGCATTCCCGCCCTGATTCCGGCAACCTATCTGTCGGATGTGCATCAACGGCTGGTATTCTACAAGCGCATCGCCAGCGTTGCCGATGTCCAGGCCCTACAAGCCCTTCGGGTGGAGATGATCGACCGGTTCGGGCCGCTGCCGGAACCCGCGAAAACCCTGTTCGCCCTCACGGAACTCAAGCTGTTCGCGCAGCCCTACGGCCTGGAAAAGATCGAGGCGGGCCCCACCGGCGGCCGCATCCATTTCGGAGAAAACCCCAAGATCGATCCCCAGCGCCTTGTCCTCCTCATGCAGCGGGAACCGAAGACTTTCCAGTTCGCTGGAGAAACCAAGCTCCGGTTCTTCGCCGACCTGGCAGAACCCAGCACCCGAATCCCCCGCGTTCGGGAACTTTTGAAACGACTGCTCGGGGAATAGGTTGGGCTAGATTTCTGCCCTCCGCTGTGGCCGAGACGACAGCTTCTTCATCATGCCCGAATCTCCAGCCTTCGATCTGCTAACCAGATCAGGGCTAAAACAGGAATGCCGAGGAGGGTGGTGAAAATAAAGAAATTCGGGTAACCGATGGCGCTGACGAGGGTTCCGGAATAGCCCCCGAGGACCTTGGGCAGCAGGGTCATGAGGGAACTGAAGATCGCGTATTGCACGGCGGTGAAGGCAACATTGGTGAGGCTAGAGAGAAAAGCTACGAAAGCGGCGCTGGCCAGACCGGCGGCGAGGTTGTCTGCAGCAACCGTCAGATAGAGCATGGGCAGCACATCCCCCAGAGAAGCCAGAAGCACGAAGAGCAGATTTGTGGCTGCGGACAGCAAGCCCCCCAACATCAGGATGGGCAGCACCCCGAAACGGTTTGCCAGCAACCCCCCGAGCATTCCCCCTGCAATGCTGACGAAAACCCCAAAGGTCTTCACCGCCGCCGCGATCTGGGGTTTGCTGAAGCCAAGATCCTGGTAGAAGACATTGGAGATCACGCCGAGCACGATGTCCGAAATCCGATACAAACCGATGAGGGCCAGCAGGAGCAGGGCGGTGCCCAGCCCATAGCGGCGGAAGAAATCCACGATGGGAGCAATCCAAGTTTCTCGAGCCATCTGGGGCTTCACCCAGTGCAGCCGCACCAGCAGCCAACCGGCCAGAGCAGCGCAGAGCAATGCGAGAAAAAAATGGGCGCTTTCCAACAGAAAGCGGCTGAGTGCCCCTAGGCCCCTTTTCCAAACTTCGAACTGGGGGCTGCTGAAGAAAAAGGTGCTGCCGAACACGCCCGCTGCCAGAATAAAGACCAGCAGCAATCGGCTGTAATCCCAGGCGCTGTAAGGGTGGTTTTCCTGACGATAGGCTTGCGGCTCCGAAATGAGCAACGTGGTGCTCAAGCCCACCAGCATGGTGCTTCCCATGAGGGCATAGGTGAGCTGCCAAGCAGAATAGGTGTAGGTTTCCGCACTGGACCCGAAGGCAGCGGCGAGAAAGAGGGCACCGGCACCGGAAACCACCATGCCGACGCGATACCCTGCGATATAGGTAGCGGACATCAGGGCTTGTAGACGGGGTGGAGCCGCTTCAATGCGATAGGCATCGATGACGATATCTTGGGTCGCTGCAGAGAAGCCGAGCAGGATAGCGGCAAAGGCCATCTGCGTGAGTGCGGGCGTTCCTTGGCTGGGATCGATGCTCGCCATCCAGAGAATGGCCCCCAGAATGCTGAGCTGCGATGCCAGCAGCCACGCCCGTCGGCGGCCTAGATACTGAGTGAGCAAGGGGAGGGGAAGCCGATCGATCAAGGGTGCCCAGAGGAATTTGAAAGAATAGCCCAAGGCTGCCCAGCTGAAGAAGGTGACAGCGCTGCGTTCTACGCCCGCTTCCCGCAGCCAGAGGGATAGGGAGGAGAACATGAGGAGCAGGGGAATGCCGGCGGAGAAGCCTAAAAACAACATGCTGCGCACCGGCGGGCGCAGGAAAATGCAAAGGATCTCTCTCCCTCTGCTAGAAGCATCCGATTGAATCATCCTGGGTGATCGCGGAAACTGAATGCCAAGACCTGTGGCGCTCCCGTCTATCCTGTAAGCGCCCGTGTAGCAGGATATTTCCCAAAGCTTGCGGCAATCTCTCGACCTCAGTCGAGGAGCATGGACAGGTTCTACTTACAACGAAAGTGTTCGGAGGCAATCGTGGAGGATTTACCCAAGGCCCTAACCCCAAAGCAAGCCTGGCAGCTCTTGCAAGAAGACCCCACCGCTCTGTTGATCGATATCCGATCCACGATGGAATATCTCTTTGTGGGACATCCTGTGGGCGCTGTCCACGTGCCCTGGATCGATGAGCCAGATTGGACAGTGAACCCCCACTTTGTCACAGAGATCCGCAAGTTGCTTCTGGGGGGAGCTCTGTGCACCGCGGAGAATCCCTGCACCCCCATCATTTTGATCTGCCGCAGCGGCAAGCGTTCTCTAGAAGCAGGCAAGCATCTGATCGCGGCCGGGGTGCGCAATGTGTTTCATGTGGATGAAGGCTTTGAGGGGGATTTGGACGAGCACCACCACCGCAGCACTTTGGGCGGCTGGCGGTTCCACGGGCTCCCCTGGGAACAGTGCTAGGGCCTATTCCCGTTCCTCAATCCAGGCCATCTGGATGGCTTCTAAGATCTTTTCTCCCGAATGCTGGGGATCATCCTCAAATTCCGGCAGATCGATTACCCAGTTTCGCAGATCCACGAAGTTCAGATAGCGGGGATCGACTTCGGGATGCCTCTCTTCCAAAGCCATCGCGATTTCCAAAGTGTCCGTCCAACGCAAACCCATGATGCCCTCAATGCCGTTCTGAAACCATGTTGATGCTGTACTTGGGAATCTCGATGATCAGATCTTCTTCCCCCACCACTGCCTGGCAGCTCAAACGGGATTCGGGTTCCAGGCCCCAAGCCTTGTCCAGCAAATCTTCTTCCGCTTCATCCGCCGGGGGCAGCGAGTCAAACCCTTCCCGAACGATCACATGACAGGTGGTGCAAGCGCAGGATTTTTCACAAGCGTGTTCGATCTCAATGCCATTCTGCAGCGCAGCATCGCAGATTGTGATACCCGGTTCTACCTCGATCACCGCGCCTTCCGGGCAGATTTCCTCATGGGGCAGAAAAATAATTTTGGTCATAGGTCCCTCCCCAATTCCTCGAGCTTGCGGCCTGCCATCGCCTGCTGGATACTCTGATTCATGCGTCGCTCCACATAGAATGCACAGGTTTTCTCCAAGGCTTCCGTAGCGGCTTGAAGTGTCTGAGCATCCGAGGCCGATTGAAGCTGCTGTTCTAACTGTGCCATGGCGGCCCGAATGCGATTCCGTTCCTGATCGTCGAGCAGCTGATCCCCATCTTTGGCCAGGGCACTGCGGAGGGCTTCCAACGTGCGCTGGGCTTCTACTTGCTGTTCCCGCAGTCGGCGCAGATGCAAATCTTCCTGGGCATGGTCCAGGGAATCCCGCAGCATGGATTCGATCTCCCGATCGGTCAATCCATAGGAGGGCTTCACCTCCACTTGGGCCTTCACACCGCTGTGTTTTTCTACAGCAGTCACTTGGAGTAGCCCGTCCGCATCCACTGCAAACGTCACCAGGATCCGAGCCGCTCCCGCCACCATGGGCGGAATGCCCCGCAGGGTGAAATGAGCGAGGGAACGGCAGTCCTTCACCAGATCCCGTTCTCCCTGAACTACGTGGATGCGCATGGCAGTCTGGCCGTCCTTGAAGGTAGTGAACTCCTGAGCACGGGCCACGGGAATCGTGGTGTTGCGGGGAATGATCCGCTCCACCAAGCCCCCCATGGTTTCCAGTCCCAAGGAAAGGGGGATCACATCCAAGAGCAGCAGATCTTCTTCAGACCGATTGCCTACCAGGACATCCGCTTGCCGCGCGGCGCCGATAGCCACCACCTGATCAGGATCGAGGTCTACCAAGGGTTCCTTACCGAAGAATTCCCCCACGCGAGTCCGAATCCAAGGCATCCGCGTGGAACCACCCACCAGCACCACTGCTTGAATTTGATCGGGGGAGACCCCTGCATCCCGCAGCGTTCTTCGACAGGCAGACAGGGTCTTAGAGATCAAGGGATCCACTAATTGATGTAGCATTTCCCGATCCAGAGTGCCCTGGAACTGGCGACCATCGGGCAATCTGATCTCCCAGGGCAGGGCTTCCGCCTCGGTCAATCCCTCTTTCAGCCGCCGCGCATCCCGCAGCAATCGGCGCAGGCTGGCGGGATCCAAATCTTGCTCCAAACCCGCTTGCTTCAGCATCCAGGCGGCGATCGCCCGATCCAGATCATCCCCGCCCAAAGAGGAATCCCCGCCGGTGGCCATTACTTCGAACACCCCGCGGCGCAGGCGCAGGATGGAGATATCGAAGGTGCCGCCGCCCAGATCATAGATGGCATGGACACCTTCCGCCGCTCGATCCAATCCATAGGCCACGGCAGCAGCGGTGGGCTCGTTGATGAGCCGAAGCACCCGCAGTCCCGCCAGCCTGGCCGCGTCCTTGGTGGCCTGGCGCTGGGCTTCATCGAAATAGGCGGGCACAGTGATGACCACTCCGTCTAAGGCACCGCCCAGCGCCTCTTTCGCCCGTCGGGCGAGCACCCGAAGGATCTCGGCGGAAACTTCTACCGCGCTGACCGCCCCCAACCGCGTGCGAATGCGGGGCACCGGAGTATCCGCATCCACGAACGCATAGGGCAGTTGGGAACCCAGATGCTTGAGGTCTTCCACCCCGCGCCCCATGAGGCGCTTCACGGAAGCGATGGTATTCAGCGGGTCTTCCACCGCCGCTTCTCGGGCCGCTTGCCCTACGATGATGCCTTCGGGGGCATAGCGAACCACCGAGGGTAATAGATAATTGCCCTCAGCGTCTGGCAAGACTTTCGCTTGACCGCTGCGCACGGTAGCGACCAGGGAATTGGTAGTGCCCAGGTCAATGCCCGCCGCCAACCGATGCTGATGGGGAGCCGGCGCGCGTCCAGGCTCCGAAATCTGCAATAAGGCCATGAATTTTCCTAAAGGCTATCCGAAGGCATCCAGCTCGGCTTCCAGCTGTTCCGCTTCTGTCCGGCATCGCCGCACGAACTGTAACTTGCGGATCAGCTCCCGCGCTTCTTCTTGGTGCCGGGGATCCGAACTCTCTAACCGGCTGGGGAGCTGGGTGAGCAGGTCCTGTTCTTGGTGATCGAGCTGTTGCAATACATTCTCGACGACGCTGTAAGGATCGGGCTGATCCTTGGCTTCCGCCAACGCTTCCCGCAGAGCCATCTGTTCCAGCAGGAAAGCGCTGTCCTGGGTGTTTTCGTTCTCCGGCATGGGCTCTCCGGTCTGAAGGTCCAGCAGATAGCGGGCTCTGGTGAGGGGATCCCGCAACACCTGATAGGCCTCGTTCACCCGCATGGATGCCTGCAAGGACAGGCGTTTCTCCTGATCGCTGGCATCCGAGAAGCGGTCGGGATGCAATTGTTGTTGCAAAGCCCGATAGCGTTCGCCCAGCTGTTCTTCATCCAGTTCATAAGCTACGGGCAGGCCGAAGAGGGCGAAATAATTCTGGGAAAGGTCTAACACGAAGCACCTAGACGCTGAAGCTTTCTCCGCAGCCGCAAGAATGCTTTACATTGGGATTATTGAATTTGAATCCTTCGTTCAGCCCCTCTTTGGCATAGTCCAGCTCAGTGCCATCCAGATAGAGCAGGCTTTTCGGATCGACGATCACTTTGATCCCTTCCGATTCGAAGACCTGATCTTCCGGTTCTATCCTGTCAGCGAACTCCAACACATAGGCCATGCCGGAACAACCGGAAGTGCGCACCCCTAACCGAATCCCGATGCCCTTGCCCCGATTCTTCAGATAGGCGCGCACGTGCTTCGCCGCCGCTGGTGTCATGGAAATGCCCATCATGCGCTCCGCTTTTTCTCATAGTCCTGAATCGCCGCCTTGATAGCATCTTCCGCCAGCACGGAGCAGTGCACCTTCACCGGCGGCAGGGCGAGTTCCTCCGCGATATCTTGGTTCCTGATCTGCTGCGCTTCTTCCAAGGTCTTTCCCTTCACCCATTCCGTAAGCAGACTGCTGGCAGCGATGGCAGAGCCGCAGCCATAGGTTTTGAAGCGGGCATCCTCGATCACCCCCTGATCGTTAACTTTGATCTGCAAGCGCATCACATCACCGCAGGCGGGTGCCCCCACCATGCCGGTGCCCACATTGGGATCCTGGGTGTCGAACTTTCCCACGTTGCGCGGATTTTCGTAATGATCCAGGACTTTCTCACTGTAAGCCATTTTACCTCCTCAGCATTCGGCATCAGCGTTTTACACAGGTATCAATGGGCAGACCATTGCACGGTCTTCAAATCGATGCCCTCTTTGTACATATCCCAGAGGGGAGAGAGTTCCCGCAGCCGATTGACTTGGGCGCGCACCTTTTCAATGGCATAGTCTACTTCCTCTTGGGTGGTGAACCGGCCCAAGGTAAAGCGGATGGAGCTATGAGCCAGTTCATCTTCCCGTCCCAAGACCCGCAGCACATAGCTGGGTTCCAAGCTCGCGGAGGTGCAGGCGGAACCGGAGGAAACCGCCAGATCTTTCAGCCCCATGATGAGGGATTCCCCTTCCACAAAGGCGAAGCTCAGGTTGAGATTGCCCGCAACCCGTTGTTCCTCATCCCCGTTGAGATAGACCGCTTCCAGATCCCGCAACCCATCCCAGAGCCGGCGGCGCAGTTGGAGAATGCGTTCATTTTCCTGGGCCATCTCTTCCCGCGCGATCCGGAAGGCTTCTCCCATGCCCACGATCTGATGGGTGGCTAGGGTGCCGGAACGCATCCCCCGCTCGTGCCCGCCCCCGTGCATCTGGGCTTCCAAGCGCACCCGAGGTTTGCGGCGCACATAGAGGGCACCGATACCCTTGGGCCCATAGATCTTGTGGGCGGAGAGGGAGAGCAGATCCACTTTCATGGTTTCCAGATCGATGGGCACCTTGCCCGCGCTCTGGGCTGCGTCCACATGAAAGAAAATCTTGCGGTCTCGGGTCAGTTCACCGATGGCAGCGATGTCTTGGATCACGCCGATCTCGTTGTTCACATGCATGATGGACACCAAGATGGTGTCGTCCCGCAAGCTGTGCTCTAACTTGGTCAGATCGATGAGCCCGTTGGGTTCGGGATCCAGATAAGTGACCTCGAAGCCTTCCCGCTCCAGATGGCGGCAGGTGTCCAGCACTGCTTTGTGTTCGGTGCTTGCGGTGACGATATGCCGGCCCTTCTTGCGATAGAAATGGGCAACCCCTTTGATGGCCAGGTTGTCGGATTCCGTAGCGCCGGAAGTCCAGATGATTTCCTTGGGATTCGCATTGATCAGCGCAGCAACTTCTTGGCGCGCTGATTCCACCGCCTTTTCTGCATCCCAGCCGAAGCGATGGGAGCGAGAGGCGGGATTCCCGAAGATCCCTTGGGGCGTCAGGTATGCGCACATTTTTTCCGCAACGCGGGGATCCACTGGCGTGGTTGCGGCATAGTCCATGTAAATGGGGCGTTTCATTGTATTCCTCATGTTCCCGGCATGATCAGGGCGCAGCGTTGTTTTGCAGAGCGCGCTTGTCCAGAGGGTGGCATCTGACCGCGTCCCGTTGATCAGCGAGATCTTGTAGACTGATGCCATCGAGATAGCGATAGATCCGATCGCTGAGATCTTGCCAAAGGTTATGGGTCAGACAGGGTCCATTATCGTGGCAGTTATGTGCTCCCCCGCACCTCGTGGTGTCCACATTCTCATCCACTGCGGCGATGACTTCAGCCACCGAAATATCCGAAGCCCCTCGGGCGAGGCGATAGCCGCCTCCAGGGCCGCGAACACTGGAGACCAGATTTCGCCGGCGCAGCCGAGAAAACAGCTGTTCCAAATAAGAGAGGGAAATACCCTGTCGCTCGGCCACGTCGGCCAAGGTGATAGCCCGTTCTTGCTGGTGCAGGGTGAGATCCAGCATGGCCGTCACTGCGTAGCGTCCTTTGGTTGTCAATCGCACGATCGATGTCCCTCAGTGTTTGACTAGAGGGGCACCATACAATATCCGACTAATTCAGTCAAGTATCTACGCATAGAAAGTTTATGCCCAAATTCAAGCGCGGACTCCTGAGAAAATATGCGCCCCTGTTCTCTGCGATCACCCGCATCTTAGATCTGCTCTTGATCTTTGGCAGCGGTTTCTTAGCCTTCCAACTGCGCTTTGGACACCTGAACATTCCCGACCGCTATGAGCTGGTGATCCTGATAGGCACCCTGATCGCCGGCATCCTCTTTCCGCTCTTCAAGCTCTATGAATCCTGGCGTGGACGCGGATTGCTGGAACAATTCGGGCGGATTTCTCTCGCTTGGGGGTTCGTCATGGGGATCCTCATGTTGCTCGCCTTTAGCACAAAGACCGGTGCGGAATTCTCCAGACTCTGGGCCTTGATCTGGGCCGGGCTTGCTTGGGCAAGTTTGTTGCTCCTCCGCATCTTTTTGCGGTTATTCTTCAATATTCTCCGCAGAAAAGGCTGGAACCGACGTTCTCTCTATTTGGTCGGCGCAGGGGAGTTAGGGCGCCAAGTCGCTCGGCAGCTTCGAGAGACGGAATGGGTTGGCTATGATCTGCTGGGGTTCTGGGACGATGATCCCGATCTTCAGAAAACGCAGGTCGAGGGTCTGCCCGTGTACTCGATCGAAGCAGGACGCGAGCGCTTGTTTAAGGATCAAGAAGCGGTTGATGAAGTCTGGTTTGCGCTGCCATTGCGCGCGGAAAAGAGGATGCGGGAAATACTGCATCAACTGCGCCACAGCACCGTGCAGGTTCGTTTGGTGCCGGATATCTTCAGCTTTCACCTGCTCAACCATTCCATGACAGAAGTCGCTGGTATCCCTGTGCTCAACCTGCGCGGTTCACCGATGGAAGGTATGAACCGCTTTTGGAAGGCAGTTGAAGATCGAGTGTTAGCCAGTCTGATTCTCCTAACGGTCAGCCCTTTGCTCCTGCTGATCGCCCTCGGCGTGAAACTCAGCTCTCCAGGACCCATCCTTTTCAGGCAGAAACGCCATGGTTGGGATGGGAAACCGATCGAGATTTACAAGTTCCGCACTATGTGGGTGCATAAAGAACCGGAAGGACAGCTGACCCAGGCTACGCGCTCCGACCCTCGGGTCACGCCTTTTGGCGCTTTCCTCCGACGTACCAGCTTGGATGAACTACCGCAGTTCTTCAACGTGCTCCAAGGACGCATGTCTATCGTAGGTCCCCGTCCCCATGCGGTTGAACACAATGAATTTTACAAAGAACAGATCGAATCCTACATGCAGCGACACCGGGTAAAACCTGGCATCACGGGATGGGCCCAAGTCAACGGTTGGCGGGGAGAAACCGACACGCTGGAAAAGATGAAGAAGCGGGTGGAATACGATCTCTATTACATTGAGAACTGGTCTCTCTGGTTCGACTTCAAGATCATCTTTCTCACGCTGATTCGGGGGTTCACCGACAAGAACGCCTACTGATTTTCCTCGCTCCTCCCACCTGCGCGAGGCAGAGCAGACTGGTTTGAAGCATGTAGCGGCCCACAGTCCACCAAGTGTTGAAGACGCGGGAATGACCGTGCAGCCGTGGTTTCATGGAAACAGGTACTTCCCGAATGCGCAATCCTTGCCGCTGCAGGATGAGCAAGACGCCTACATCCTGATAATCCAGCAGGGTTGCTTCCGGCTGCGCTAAGCAATCGATGGCAGTGCGGTTATAGGCCCGAAAGCCAGAGGTGATATCTTCTAAACGGAGTCCTCCGAACCAGCGAAAGTAACGCCAGGCGAGATGGCGGGCCTGGCTGGCTCGGGCGGGACAGGACCCGATGACCACATCCGCAACCCCTGCTTCAATGGGTCGCATGAGGGTTTCGATCTGGGAAACTTCATGTTGGCCGTCCGCATCCAGGGTGATCGCTAGGGGCCAGCCTTCTCGCTGTGCCAAGCGCAGGCCGGTTTGAATCGCCCCCCAAGCCCCTAATCGGATGGGCAGCGGCAGCACCCGAGCACCGGCAGCCCGGGCCTGGGCTGCGGTGTCGTCCTCGCTTCGATCATCGATGACCACCACAGGATTTCCCTGATGATGTCGGACTTCCCGCACCACAGTCCCGATGGAAGCCGCTTCGTTGTGGGCGGGAATGAGGATCAATGGAAAGGCGTGCTGAAGAAATCGAAGAACAGCCAGAGGATGAAGCTGGAGGTGATCAGGGTCAGGATCATGGCGGGCGTGCCCTTGCGGAACCAAAGCCCCGGCGTGATGCGCAAGCTGTCATCCCCGGTTTCCTTGGCGACGCGCTCGGACAGGGTGACGATGAACACATTGGCGGTAGAACCCAGATGGGTGCCGTTCCCACCCATGCCCACTCCGATGGCCAGGGACCACCACAGGGGCGTGACATTGATCCCTTGCTGTTCCATACCCAAGAGGATGGGCACCATGGCGGCGGTGAAGGGAATGTTATCGATCATGGCGGAGAGAATCGCTGCCATCCACATGAGCAGGATGGAGGCCAAGAGTAGATCGGATTCCACGAAGGGCCGGATGTATTGACCGAGGTATTCTAAAAAGTGGCTGTGTTCCACACCGCCTACCAGAATGAAGAGGGAGACGAAGAACATGAGCAAGCTCATCTCCACGTCTTCAAAGGACTTGTCTAGCTCTGTCTTATGGGCGATGAAGACCAACAGCGTCAGACCCACGGCAGCCACAAACCAGGGTTCCCAGTGCAGGGCGTGATGGATGATGAACAGGACCACCATCACCCCCAGCACTGCCAGAGCGGCATACCAGGTCTGGGGGTCCTGGATCTCCCCTTTCCCGGAAAAATCCGGTTTTTTCGGCGTTACGGACAATTCTTTTTTGAACAGCCATTTCTGGGCGATGAGGATGGCGATCCAGGCCACTAGAACGATGCCGCCCATGTGGATCAGGAAGGTGTTGAAATCAATGTTCGCGGCGGATCCGATCATGAGATTGGGCGGATCGCCCACCAGGGTGGCCACCCCGCCCGTATCCGAGAGCAGGGCGGCGGCGAGCAGATAGGGCACGGGACTGACCCCCAGGGCTTGACAGATCATCACGATCAAGGGGCCGAAAATCACCACGGTGGTCACATTGTCCAGCAGCAAGGAAATCACTGTCACTGCGGTGCCCAACAGGGCCAACAGTAAAAACAGTCGGCCGCGGCTGAGATCCGCAATGCGGTAGGCCAGATGCTGGAAGCCGCCGGTGGGAATCATGATGGCCACGATGGTCATCATGCCGCCCAAGAGAAAGACCACATTCCAATCGATGGCTTCCACCGCCAGGGTGGGATTATAGAAGCCGAAATACTGACCGCACAGAACCATCAGAGCAGCGCCACCCATGGCGAACTTGGTCCGGTGGAAGCCGTGAACCCCTTCGGTGAAGATCCCGATAAAGGTGATGATCAGAATGGCCCCGGACACCGCCATCTGGGTGTTCCAAGTCAGGATTTCCGTCAATGCCTGGGATTCCATTTTCTTGCTGCCTCAGAACACCAGATTCATCATGAGCATCATGACCACCAGGAAAAGCACCGTCATGATGCCCCCGGCACGCATGAAATCCGGCACCCGATAGCCCCCGGGCCCCATGATGAGGGCGTTCACCTGATGGGTGGGGATCAGGAAAGAATTGGAAGTAGCGATGGCCACGGTCAAGGCGTAGACTGCGGGATCTGCCCCCACTTGCAGGGCGATGTTGATGGCCAGGGGCACCAAGAGCACCGTAGCGCCCACGTTGGACATGACCAATGTGAAAAAGGTGGCTAGAGCGGCGATGGCGCCCTGAATGATCCAGGGAGAAGCATCGCCCACCATGCTCACTACCACTTCCGCAATCCATTTGGCGGTACCGGAGGTCTCCACGGCGAGACCCAAGGGAATCAGGGAGGCGAGCAGAAACACGGTCTTCCAACTCACCGCTTCATAAGCTTCTTCCATGGTGAGGACTCGCGAGAGCACCATGCCCATAGCACCGGTGAGCAGGGCCACGGACAGGCGCAGATCCGTGAACAGCACCAGTCCCAGGGCGACGGCGAAGAAAAAACCCGCCGCACCCAGCTTATGGGGACGCAATTCTTCATGGGGATATTCGGTGGTGACCACCACGAAATCCCGATCTTTTTCCAACCGCGCCAAGGCTGCCCAGGTCACATGGCCTACGATGACATCTCCAGCCTGCAGGGGAAGATCTCGAATGCCTTCCCCTTCGTGAAAGGTTTTCCCCGCCCGATGGAGACCCACCATGGAAAGGCCGTAGCGCTTGCGCATCCAGACATCCCGGGCACTCTTACCGATGAGCGACGAACCCGGCGGGATCACCACCTCAGCGATGCCCGCCTTGGTGGGGGACAGGGCATCGCCGAAGGCATCGAACTCTTCCCGCACTTCCAAGCCGTATTGCTCTGCAAAGGCCTTGCAATGTTCGGGCTTGGCCACCACGCCGATGGCGCTATGAGGTTCGAAGCGGACGTCCCGCGCCACACCATTCGGCCCGATGGCCAGATCGTTCGGCCCGCGCACCATAGCCACCACCCGGATGCGGCTTTCCGTTTCCACATCGTTGAGCATCTTGCCCACCAGGGGACTGTCCTTGGGAATCCACATCTCCTTCATGCAGTACTGCACACCATAGGTCTTCTTGAGGTATTCCATGGAATCCGTGCCCGTGGTGCCCTCGGTCTTGGTGGTGGGCAATACGAAGCGACCGGCCAGCACGAAATAGAGAATGCCCGTAGCTACCAAGGCCAATCCCACTGGCGTCACCGAGAACAGCCCCCAGGTTTCCATCTGTTGATCGGGAGGCAGGGTTTGGTTAGAGGTGAGGATCAGATCGTTGAGCAGGATGAGGGGGGAAGAACCCACCATGGTCACTGTGCCGCCCAAAATAGCACAGAATCCCATGGGCATGAGCAACCGAGACAGCGGCAAGCCGGCACGGGCGGAAATGCGGCTGACCACGGGGAGAAAGAGGGCCGCCGCGCCCACGTTCTGCATGAAAGAGGAAATGATACCCACGGTGCCGGAGATGATGGGAATGATGCGCGCTTCCGTGGTACCGCCGATCTTGAGGATCAGGCTGGCCACCTTGCTCATGATGCCGGTTTTATCCAGTCCCGCCCCGATGATCATCACGGCGATGATGGAGATAACCGCATTGGAGGAGAAGCCATCGAACAGATGCTGGGTATCCACCAACCCTTGTTCCAGTCCCATGAGAGGTGCCAGCAGAGAAGTCAGCCCTAACAGGACCATGACGCTGGCAGCTGCCACATCCACGCCGACGATCTCGAAGGCGAACAGATAGATGGTCAGCAGCAGGATGGCACTGACCCAAGCGATTTCAACAGTCGGCACTACGAAGGCCAGGGCAATGGCAATCAGGGCGAAGATCGCCCCCGCAATCCCTTGCTTTTTGGTCAGCCCGCCCGCTGGCGTCGGTGAGCGGTCTTCATCTGCAGGGGTTGTCATCGGCTTTCTCCAAATTCTCCTGTAAGGAACCTATATCCTCACGCATACTACAGAATTTATCCCACCTAATCCCGCTATAATTAAGTGGAATTTAAGGGAACTTTTTCATTGTACCATTCCGCTGCGTACCATTCCGCTGCACCGCTCAAGGGATTGGATCGGCTGTGCTGAAGAAAATGCGCTTCCAATCCACGCGCCGAAGGATCAGATTCAACCCATGATCGGGAAGCCATCGATTGCGCCCGCTCTATAGTCTGCTGTTTGCCCTCCTACTCCCCCTAATCCTCTTGCGTCTGCTGTGGCGGAGTCGCAAGCAGCCCGCCTATCGGGAGCGGATGAGGGAGCGATTGGGTTTCTACGGATCAAAACCGCTGAAAGCGGCCGTCTGGATTCATGCGGTTTCCCTGGGCGAGGTACAAGCCGCCGTCCCACTCATCGAACATTGCCTACAGCGCTTTCCCGAACCAGGCGTGCTGGCGACCACCACCACGCCCACGGGGGCGGCGCATCTGCGCAAGCACTTTGGACCACGGGTTCGCCATCTCTATACGCCTTTGGATCTACCTTGGATCTTGGAACGGTTCCTGCACCGGGTACAACCCCGACTGGTCATTCTCCTGGAAACGGAAATCTGGCCCAATCTGTTAGCAGCTTGTCACCGCCGTACCCTGCCCGTGGTCTTGGCCAATGCACGCCTTTCCAAAAAATCCGCGCGGCGCTATGGTTGGCTCGGTTCGTTCACCCGAGAGACGTTGCAGAGATTCACCCTCATTGCCGCTCAGACCAAAGCGGATGCCAGGCGCTTTCGAGTGCTGGGCGCACCGGCCCAACGCATTCAGATCATGGGAAACCTCAAGTTCGATCTATCCCTACCCGCAGATCTGCGAAAACGGGCCCAAGCGCTCCGCCGCATTTGGGGGGATCGCCCCGTATGGATTGCGGCCAGCACCCATGCAGGGGAAGAAGAAATCGTGCTGGAAAGCCATCGACAAGTTCGCCAATGCTTGCCAAACGCTCTGTTAGTACTGGTGCCCCGCCATCCCGAACGCTTCGATGCGGTAGCCGATTTGGCAGAACGCTGGGGCTTTCCCCCCGCCCGCCGTTCTCGGGGGGAATCGCCGAGCTTGACAGATGGGGTTTTTCTGGGGGATACCCTGGGCGAACTGCCCCTTCTGCTAGGCGCTTCGGATGTGGCCTTCTTCGGGGGCAGTCTGGTGCCTATCGGAGGGCATAACCTGTTGGAAGCCGCCGCTTTGAGCATCCCCGTGCTCATCGGCCCCCATGTGCACAACTTCGCTGAGATCGCCGCCCTTTTAGTACGCGCAGGCGGCGCGCAGCAGATTCCCGACGGAAAAGCGCTTGCGCAAACCCTGTGCCGCTGGCTCTCCGATGCGAACCTGCGCGCACGGATGGGAGAGCGGGGAAAACAGGTGGTGGAGCAAAACCGCGGTGCCCTCCTACGATTGATTGAACGGACGAATGAAATTCTTCATTCAGCGGTTCTTTAATCTGCCATATAAATTAGCTAGATTGGCATAAATAATTACACCGTAGTAATATCCGAATAGTTGAACGAATAGATTGATCGTGCCCTTAAAATTAGGATTATAGTTAGGATCAATACGAAGAATCCTTTCATAAAGTTCATCCCATGCTGCGATGTTTTTCTTATCAGCCCAAATCGTATTTCGATTAAAATAATTGCACAATAGCTTTTTTCCTTTTATCAGCTAAGCTTCTATTCATCAATTCTGATTGCACAATTTTTAGCATCGTATATTTTGCTTGCATTGATCTATCATAAAGCTCCCCGATAGAAGTTACTCTAGCATTTGAAGGATAGTGATTCCACGCAAAGCTTGCAATATTTAGGCGGTCAAAATAACAACCTGATAATAGAACTATCCATGCCCATAACCATTCTTCTGCTTTTTCCAATTCCTCATTCCATCTTAAAGGAACTATTTTTTTCTCTTTTGTAGAGAGCATTCGTTGTCAATGGGGCATTACCAAGCAGCATATCATCTATCCCATTATCCAGTTTTGGGGCATCTATGAAATCAGATTTAATTAGCGTCATCCTATCAGGATCTGCGTAGTAATTTGTCATATAACCTGTTACGATAACATCTGCATTGATGCGCTCCGCATAGGCTACTTCCTTCGGTAAAGCTTCATCGATGAGGAAATCATCGGAATCTAAAAATTTGATATATTTTCCCCCGGCAATCGATAATCCTTTATTTCTTGCCGCAGATTGACCGAGATGTTCAATCTTAGCATAGATCAACTGACCCTGTTCAACGAGGGAAGCATAAGTATTTACTACATGCGAGTAAGTTCCATCAGAAGAACCATCGTCAACTAAAATCACTTCAATATCTACTTTTTGCCGGAAGCAGCTGTCTATTGCTCGGCAGATCATTCCTTCCCTATTAAAGGTTGGTATAATGATAGATACTTTCGTCTTAGTTTGCTTCATTTCTATACCCCCTTGGCTCTTCCTTGATCCCAACGCAACATCCCCGACAAAACGATCATCCCCCAAAACAATAGGGTAGGTGCGAGCTGCAGGAACAACCGGTTCAGGCTCGTGGGATGTGCGGCCCATTGGCTCGCCTGGGTCCAAAAGAAGAGCACATAGAGCACAAACAGGGCGCTGATGCCCCAGACCCAAGTTGCCCGCTGCACTGGGTTTTCGGGGCGCAGGCCGAGCAAGACCAGCACAGGAATACCATAGGCCAGGAGATGCCAGTGATCCACGACGAAAAAGGCTTGCAGCACCGCCGCCCATTCCCCCTGCAAACCAAAGGAAAATGAACCCAGATAGGGGAGTTGCACCCGGATTTCCCCGAAGAAATAGAGGCCGATCCAGCTCAACAAGCCCAGTATCATCAGGCCGAGTACCAGGGGATAACCTCGCGGACGGGTTGCCCAATAGGCGGGCAGAAAGAGCAAGGCCCAGAGTAATCCTTCCCGTTTGAGGCTCAGACAGCCGAGGATCAGCAGGAGCGCAAGCACACCTTGGCGGATTTCCCGATCTCGAATCCAATGTAGAAAGGCACTGAAGCCTAAGCCCAGAGCAGTCGCCATCCAGAGATCCGCATAGCCCGCCAGGGCGATATGGGTATCCAGCATGGGCAAGGAAAGGAGCAATCCCGTGAAAATGAGAGCAATCCAAGCATCGATCCCCCACAGACGCGCCTGACCATAATAGCCCAACGCCAGGGCAAGACCGCAGCCCAACCAAGGCAGATTGGCCCAGGTTTCGTTCCAAGCACCAGCCGCTAGGGGCAGCCAGGCGGCGATCAGGGAAGGAGCTAGCGGATATTGCCAAGCTGCCAAAGCATAGGCACCTTCCGGCGCATCCCGCAGCCAAGACTGCGGGTCCACAAAGGGCACCAGGGTTTCCAATTGGGTCCAGACCTTGGCCCGCACTCCCCAGGTCGTCCAAGCATCCCAGGGGAACAGGGGCCGCCACCAGACCTCCAGGGCCAGATTCGCAAAGCGAACCACCAACCAAGCTCCTAGCAAGAAATAAAGCCAGCGTTGCCAGGCAAGTTTGGGGGCGGATGGAACCACGGGTGGCCCTGGCGCGCGACGGCGCTTGATCCAGATTGGGGGCAAGAGGGACAGGGCGAGCAGAAACAAGCTCGGCTCAGGGGACAACCCGAATCCCAGCAGGGATTGCAGGCGCAACAGCCAGGGCACCGCCAACATACCCAGCACATAGCCAAAGCCCAGGATCAGGGGCCAACGCCCTGGTAGGGGCTCCGGATAGAGCAGGCGCATCCACAGCACGCCGCTGAGCAGGGGCAAACTCAGGGCCAGCAGGATCATGCTTTCCGCACCTGGTAAAGGCGGGCGACGCCTGGAATCTCCAAGAGACGCTTTACAGGGATCTGCCGTCGCCCCGTTCGAAGCCGGCGATGCCTGGGATCGTAGCGAATCTTTTCCGCGTCTAGGATCAAGAGATAGTCCCCCGGTCTGCTGGATTCCGGCGGTTGCGCCATGACATAGGCGTTATGAGGTAGTAGATGATAGCGAAGGCGTTGGGCGAGATAGCTTTGGGGATGATCGCTGAGAATGAGCAGGCGCACCGGTGCTGCTGGCAATGCAGCGCGGATCCGATTCCAGAAGGGGACCAGATCCGCTTCCGGCAAAGCGCGCCATCGTTCGGAAACCGGCAGCGGGCCAAAATTCTTATAGGCAGTCAATAAGCGCGTTCCGAGCTGATATTGCCAGCGAAGATCTAGGGCAAACCAACCGATCAAGGTGAAGATGCCCAGTGCCGTGCCCAGCCTTTTGAAGTCGTAGGGTCGAGTGAGGATCGCAAACCAAACCAAGCTCAAGCCACACCAGAGGGCGATTTGCACCAAAGGCGCTCGGAGCGGTTGCGCATAGCTTTTTCGGTAGAAATTGATGGAACTAGTGCTCCAAGGCGTTCGTTCTTGCCAAGCCTGGAAGAACTGTTGCCAACGTTCGAAGGCGGTAGTTTCCCGAGGGAAGATCTGCATGCCCTGAAACAGAACCGGTGCCTGCAAGGGACCTGGGATTTCTAGACCGATCCACAGGACCTGTCCCTGCCAATGAGCGTGATCCATCGTTACCCGAGCCTGTTGTCTTTGCGCGCGCGTCGGGGAGAGAAATTGAAGATGATCGCGGTCTTGGGTAGAGAGCCAGATCAGACGCAAGGGCTGTTCCGGTGAAACACCCTGAAGTTGCCAGCGGATTTCCCCATAATTTTCCGCCGGAAATCCCAGCGGTTGGGAGAGCATAGCCGCAAAACCGCTTTGTCCAGGCTGGCTGATGTACCAGCCTTCCGCTACCTTCCTGCCTAGCCCTTGAAAGAGCTGGAACTGATCCTTGTCCAGCAGGAGAGGCTGGGGCACCGCCCGATAGCTAACCCCGCCGAGCAAGCCCAAGAAGCTCAGCAGCCCGAGACAAGCGGCTAGCATCAGGGACCGCCCGCTACGCCCCATGCAGGATCTCCTGGTAGAGGGTCTTCACCTGTTTGGCTGTGGATCTGATCTGAAACACCTGCTGCAAAGCGCGGGCCCCCTGCGCGCCTAGCTTTTGGCGCAGCGCTGGTTGATCCCGCAGCATAGCGATGGCTTGGGCAAGGTCGTTTGGTTGATTCGGGGGCACCAAAAGCCCGTGTCCCCCCTGACGCACAACCCAGCCGACCCCGGAACCAGAAATCTGGCTGGCGACCACGGGTTTACCGAAGGCCATGGCTTCCAAGAGCACCAATCCGAAGGCCTCTGTGCGTTCCAGCGAGGGCAAGCAGAGCACTTGGCAGCTGGAGAGCAAGGCGGATCGTTGGGATTCGGAAACTGTGCCGCAGAGTTGTACCCGCCGACCGAGTCCCAGCCGTTGCACTTGCCGAGCGAGCTTCCGCCGCTGTTCTCCCCCACCAGCAAGAACCACCCGTACCCCCGCCAGCTGGGCTGCCGCTTCCAGCAGCACAGCATGCCCCTTGTAATAGGTGAGCCGGCCGATGCTCAACACCCGCAGATGCCCTCTCCCCCAAAGCCCTTCCGCCCAGTTTCGATCCGCTGAGCTGGGCTCGGGTAATCGTTGGGGATCCAGGCCCAGGGGAATCATTCGGCACCGATTGCGCCAGGGCTGCAGGGGGGCGCTGGCATCGAGATAATCCGGCGAGCTGGCGATGATCCGCCGACTGCGCGCCAGCACCCGTTCTTCCAAAGGTTTGTAGAACCGATAGGCGAGGGCAAGGCGACGATCGATCCCAGAGGGCACCACATCCGAATGCCAATGCACCACCCAGGGCAATGCCCGCGCGAGAGGAGAGAATAGGGCGGCGAAGGCAGAAGGGTTCGGAAGATGCAGGTGCAGGAGTTGGGGCCGAAAGTTGCGGATAGCCCGGTGCAACCAGCGGGGGAAGCTGGGACTCAAGGGGGTGTAGAGCAGTTTTCCCAGCACGGGGGC
Organism: Chromatiaceae bacterium; assembly: GCA_027078745.1. GTDB lineage: Bacteria > Pseudomonadota > Gammaproteobacteria > Chromatiales > Chromatiaceae > JALWWO01. Next base: position 68,768 of record JALWWO010000006.1, on the reverse strand, counting down.
TTGATAGAGGGGAATCGGATTGTGCGGTGCCGTCGCCCGGTGCGAGCTGTGAACGAGGGCGGCTACTTCGATTCCCCGGGCTGTTAGGGCGTGGAGCAGATCCCGCAGGAAATATTCCATACCGCCGGGCACCGGTGGGTAATATTTGCCCAGGTGCAGCACCCGCACGGCTTCAATCCTCTTTTGGCAGCTCGTCGCAACACTTGCCTTCTAGCAGGGCGATGCGCTGGGCCAGGCGGCGGATCTTGCGCTCCTGACGGGAACGCTCTAGATCCAGGGTCAGCATCTTCACCAGCAGAAACCCGAAGCCCAGCACCACGGCGAGAATGGGCGGATAGCTGACCCCGAGCCAAGTGGCCACTCGGTCGAAGCCCTGGGGCCAGCTGCCGAGCAAAATCACGGTCAGGGCAACGCCCACCCACCAGAAGGCATAGGGCCCGTGGAGATGATCCCGCCGCACCAACCACAGAATCGCTGTGCCCAGGAAGAGCCCCAAGAACAGAGTGGTGAACTGATAGCTAAGTCCTGACATGGCGAAAGCGGTGAGGCCGGCCCGTTCAAGCGGGGCGCTCATAGCTTGCCAAGGTGGCATAGAGCCGGTCCGCAAAGCCCTGAATATCTGGAATCGATTGGATGGGCTGTTTTTCCCATCGCTTTTCCGCAGGATCGAACAGCCCGATGTATTTCTGGGCGCTGTTGAAATAGAGCCGACAGAGGGGTTTCCGGATATTGTCATCCAACAGGATATTGAAATAGCTTTCCACATCGCGCCAGAAAATTCGCTGGGGATCCACCCGTTCCCGCAGGAGGTTCAGGACGAACAGAAAACCCTCCTTTTCCTCTTGTGTGGTGTTGATCTGTTCACTCTGGCGCTGCTTTTTAGAACAATGTGCAGAAATATCCAATGCCCCCGGGCTCTCTGGCGCAGCTTTTGTCTCCTGAGTCTGGGACATGATGGATTTCAGCCGCGCGTTGATCTCCCCGTTGATGAAATCGTTGAGGGAACGCTTTGTGATCTCCCGAAAGCGCTCCAACACATTGTGGGTGATGCGTCCTGAGTAGATCTTGGCAGCGAAGAAGCGGGTGAGTTCATCGGAGGGTGCATGGAGTTCCTGAGAAAGGATCTCTCGGATCGCCTTGGTGTACTTGAGTTCCGACGCAGTGGAGATGATCTGACCCAGATCGAAGTTGGGCTTGCTCAGCTTCTTCAGCTCCGGAATCAACTCTTCTTCTGGATCCAAGAGATCGAATTCCAAGAAGGGCTTTTCGTCCAGAGTGTTGGGCTTCTCCAGATCCGCATAGAACTGATAGACTAGTCCGTTGGTCAGGATGGCGATGCGGGCTTCTGTGACAGAGAAATAGCGGTAGAGTTGGGATCGGTGCTGCTCATCCAACGCCTTGCCATTCCATTTGCATTCGATGAGCAGGATGGGCTTGCCCCCTTGCAGGATGGCGTAATCGATCTTTTCCCCCTTTTTCACCCCCACATCTGCAGTGAATTCTGGAATCACTTCCTCGGGGTCATAGATGTCATAGCCCAACGCCTGGATAAAGGGAAGCACAAAAGCTTGTTTGGTCGCTTCTTCCGTCTGGATCCGCGATGCCTGTTTCTTCGCCCGCGTTACCAACGTCATGATTGCTTCTTGGAAATCCACGGCACCCCCTCCCGATGCTGAAGTTTCTTGCATTATAGGATGCGCTAAAGCGATTGGATGCGCTTTCGCTGTTCTTCTAGTTTCTTCAAAGCAGCCTGCTGTTCTGCCAAACGATCCCGTTCCTTCTGCACTACATCGGCAGGGGCCTTGTTCAGGAAATTCGGGTTAGCCAGCTTGCTTTCGATGCGCTTTAGATCCGCTTGCAAGCGGTCGATCTGCTTTTGCAAGCGCTTGCGCTCCGCCGCTCGATCGATGAGTCCGGCAAGGGGAATGAGCAGTTTCATCTGACCCACTAAAGCGACAGCGGCTTCCGGTGCCTGCTCCTCGGGGGTGAGCACCCGAATAGAGGCCGTCTTCGCTAGGAAGTCCAGATAGGGGCGATGGCGGATCACCCGTTCCCGATCCTCGGGACTGGCGTTCTCTAAGAGCACCGGTAGCTTGCGGCTTGGGGGAATGTTCATCTCCCCCTTGATGCGCCGCACCCCCAGAATGAACTGCTGTACCCAGTGCATTTCCGCTTCCGCCTCGGGATCCAGCAGGGCACTTTCTGGTTTCGGGTAGGGGGCGAGCAAGATAGTTTCCCCCGAGATGCCTGCCAGAGGCTTCAGCTTCTGCCAGATCTCTTCCGTGATGAAGGGCATGATGGGATGGAGCAGACGCAACAGGGTTTCCAAAGTGTGCACCAAGGTATGGCGGGTGCCCCGCAGCGCAGCTGCCGCCGAGTCAGCCCCGTTGAGCACGGGTTTGGAGAATTCCAGATACCAATCGCAGAACTGATCCCAGGTGAAGGCGTGGAGGGCGTTGGCCGCTTGATCGAAGCGATAGGCTTCCAGGGATTCCCGCACCCGGCGGATGGTCCGCTGGAGCTGGGCCCGAATCCAGCGGTCGGCGGTGGATAATTGCAGTTCCCCTCCGTCTTGGCCGCAGTCCTGGCCCTCTGTGTTCATCAGCACATAGCGGGCGGCATTCCAGAGCTTGTTGCAGAAGTTGCGATAGCCCTCGATGCGGCCCAAATCGAACTTGATATCCCGTCCCGTGCTGGCCAGGGCGGCGAAGGTGAAGCGCAGGGCGTCGGTGCCGAACCCGGGAATGCCCCGAGGATAATCCTGGCGGGTGAGCTGGGCGATCTTTTCCGCGAGCTGGGGTTGCATGAGTCCCTGGGTGCGCTTCCGGATCAGGGATTCCAGGTCGATGCCGTCGATGAGATCGATGGGATCCAGCACATTGCCCTTGGATTTGGACATCTTGTTCCCGTGGGCATCTCGCACCAGCCCGTGGATGTAAACCTCTCGGAAGGGGACATCCCCCATGAACTTCAAGCCCATCATGATCATCCGGGCCACCCAGAAGAAGATGATGTCGAAGCCGGTTACCAACACGGAAGTGGGGTAAAAGGTTTTCAGGCGCTCGGTCTCCTGGGGCCAACCCAGGGTGGAGAAGGGCCAGAGGGCGGAGCTGAACCAGGTGTCCAGCACGTCGGGGTCCTGCTGTAGAGGGAAATCTTCGGGAAGTTGGTGACGGGCGCGCACCTCGGCTTCGGAGCGTCCCACATAGACATTGCCCTGTTCGTCGTACCAGGCGGGAATGCGATGTCCCCACCAGATCTGGCGGCTGATGCACCAGTCCTGAATGTTGCGCATCCATTCGAAGTAAGTGTTCTTCCAGTTGTCCGGCACGAACCGAATGCGCCCTGCCTCCACCGCCTGAATGGCGGGTTTCGCCAAGGGCTGGATGCGCACATACCATTGATCGGTCAGATAGGGTTCGATGACCGCGCCGGAGCGATCCCCTCGGGGCTGTTGCAACCGGTGCTCCTTCACCCCGGCGAGCAAGCCTTGGGCTTGCAGATCGTCCAGGATGCGCCGGCGGGCGTCGTAGCGATCCAAGCCGATGTAGGCCGGAGGAATCAGTTCCCCTTCCTCCGGCTGATTGGCACGAATGGCTGCGTCCGGCGTAAAAATATTGATCAGGCCGCCATGAGGCTGTTCGGCGATGGGCTTTTCATCCCGATGGCGCAGCCAGACTTCATAATCGTTGAAATCATGGGCAGGGGTAATCTTGACGCAGCCCGTGCCGAAAGCGGGATCGGCGTGCGCATCCGCGATGATGGGAATGCGCCGGCCGGTGAGGGGCAGTTCCACCCATTCGCCGATGAGGTGTTGATAGCGGGTGTCTTCTGGGTTCACCGCCACCGCACAATCCCCCAGCAGGGTTTCCGGTCGGGTGGTAGAGACCACCAAAGCCCCCTGGCCGTTGGTGAGGGGATAGCGGATGTCCCACAGGTGCCCGGCTTCCTCCTCCGAGAGCACTTCCAGATCGGAAACCGCCGTGTGCAACACCGGGTCCCAGTTCACCAGCCGCTTGCCCCGATAGATCAGCCCTTCTTCAAACAAGCGCACGAACACTTCCCGCACCGCTTCGGAAAGCCCCTCATCCAGGGTGAACCGCTCGTTAGCCCAATCTAGGGAAGCGCCCATGCGCCGGAGCTGTTGGGTGATGGTGCCGCCGGACTGGGCTTTCCAGGCCCAAACCCGTTGGATAAAGGCTTCTCGGCCATAGTCGTGGCGGGTCTTGCCTTCCTGTTCGATGAGCCGCTCCACCACCATTTGGGTGGCGATGCCCGCATGGTCCGTGCCCGCCTGCCAAAGGGTGCGATCTCCCTCCATGCGGTGATAGCGGATCAGGGCATCCATGATGGTGTCCTGAAAGGCGTGTCCCATGTGCAGGGAGCCGGTCACATTCGGCGGAGGGATCATGATACAATAAATATTTTTCCCTTCCGCGGCTGGTGCGAAATAACCCTGTTGTTCCCAATGCGCATACCAGCGCTGTTCGATCGCCTGGGGATCGTATTGCTTTGCTAACATTTTCCTGTTGCTCGTAGCCCTAAACAAAAAAGTATACCCGAGTGCCTCCCTGCGCCGGCAATCCCAAAGTTGCGGCGCCTGCGTTTCATTCTTTTGTCATCTTCCTATGCGAAGCTGACTAGCCGCCTGCCGAAGGGCGAAATCAGTTGTTGTCCTAACTTTTGACCCGCTGGTCCTCTCCCCTTGAGAAGGAGCAGCTATTTTTTTGTTGATCCGAGACGAGGAACCTCGCGCGATGACAGACCAGAAAAAGCAATACGTCTTTTCCTTTGAAGAAGGGGATGGCAAGAACAAGAAATTGCTCGGTGGAAAAGGGGCGAATCTGTGCGAGATGACCCAGATCGGTCTGAACGTCCCACCGGGCTTTGTGATCTCCACAGAAGCTTGTTTGGAATATCTGAATTCCCCAGAACGCCAGCTGCCCGAAGGATTGATGGAAGAGGTCCGCGCCCAGATGCGCGCGCTGGAAGAAAAGACCGGCAAGGGGTTCGGGGATCCGGATAATCCCCTGTTGGTCTCCGTGCGCTCCGGTTCCGCCCTATCCATGCCAGGCATGATGGATACCATTTTGAACCTGGGGCTCAACAGAGAAACCCTGCGGGGGGAGATCCAGCAGACCGGCGACGCCCGCTTTGGCTATGATGCCTACCGCCGGTTCATCCAGCTCTTCGGCAAAGTGGCCCTGGGCGTTCCCGATGAACGATTCGATGCCCAGTTCGAAGCGGTGAAGGAAAAGGCCCATGTGAAGGAAGACGTGGGGCTTTCGGCTAAGGATCTGCAGGAGATCAGCGAGCGCTTTCTGCAGGTGGTGGAAGAATACACAGGCAAGCCCTTTCCAGAAGATCCCTACGAACAGTTGGAAATCGCTGTGAAGGCAGTGTTCAACTCCTGGATGGGCAAGCGGGCGGTGGATTATCGGAAACAGTTCCACATCACGCCGGACATGGCCAATGGCACGGCGGTCAATGTGGTCACCATGGTCTTCGGCAATCGGGGCGAGGATTCCGCTACCGGCGTGGCCTTCACCCGCAACCCCGCCACCGGAGAGAACAAGTTATTCGGGGAATACCTGGTCAACGCCCAGGGGGAAGATGTGGTGGCGGGCATCCGCACCCCGAAGCCCATCGACCATCTCAAGAATGAGATGCCCAAGATTGCGGAAGAATTGGAGGTGCTGCGCAACAAGCTGGAAGCCCATTACAAGGAAGTGCAGGATTTCGAATTCACCATCGAGCGGGGCACCCTGTATTGCCTCCAGACCCGGAACGCCAAGATGAACGCCCAAGCCATGGTGCGCACCTCCGTGGAGATGGTGGGGGAAGGTCTGATCACCAAGGAGCGGGCCTTGCTGCGCATCCAGCCGGAGCTTTTGGAACAGATGCTCTTTCCCCGTCTGGATCCCAGCCATCGGGCAGAACCCGTGGCCCAGGGGCTACCCGCTTCCCCCGGGGCAGCCTCAGGCATCGCCGTCTTCGACGCAGATCGGGCGGAGCAGCTGGGTCGGGATCTGGGGCGCAAGGTGATCCTGGTGCGGGAGGAAACCAAGCCCGAAGACATTCACGGCTTCTTCGCCTCCCAAGGCATCCTCACCTCTCGGGGGGGCAAGACCTCCCATGCTGCGGTGGTAGCCCGAGGCATGGGCAAGCCCTGCGTGGCGGGTGCGGAAGGCATCAGCGTGGATGTGAGCCGGCGGGAAGCCTATGTGGGGGAGACCAGCTTCCGGGAAGGAGATGTGATCACCATCGACGGCACCACCGGTAAAGTCTATCTCGGAGAGATTCCCCAGGTGGAGCCGGATTTCACCAATGAACTGAATATCCTGCTGAGTTGGGCGGATCGCTTCGCTAAACTCAAGGTTTTGGCCAATGCGGACACCCCCACAGACGCCCGCAGAGCCCTGAAATATGGCGCGGTCGGCATCGGTCTGGCCCGCACGGAGCGCATGTTCAACGAGGTGGACCGGTTGCCCATCGTCATCGAGATGATCGTGGCAGACACACCAGAACAGCGACAAGCCGCCCTGGATCAACTCTTGCCTCTGCAGCGGAAGGATTTCCGGGAACTCTTCGAAGTCATGTCGCCCCGTCCCGTGACCATCCGCTTGCTGGATCCCCCCATCCATGAATTTCTGCCGGATGAACATCAGTTGGAACAGGATCTAGCTGCTCTGCACCAGCTCGCCACCACGAGCCGGGGCATGATGGTGCTAGCGGGTTCCATGGGCTTGATCCACGCTTCCGACCATGCGCGGCGGGATCTAGAAAACATGCGGCATATGGTCGACCTCAACCTAGTAGAGGAAGCCATCGCCAAGAAGGAAACCATGTTGCGGAAAGTGCGCGCCCTCTATGAAACCAATCCTATGCTGGGACATCGAGGCGTGCGCCTGGGCATCACCTTCCCCGAGATCTATCAGATGCAGATTCGGGCGATCCTGGAAGCGGCGGCGGAGTGCGCGAAGATGGGGATCGAAGTGCATCCTCAGATCAAGGTTCCCCAAGTGTGCACCGTGCAGGAACTGCGCAAGGTGAAATCCTTCGTGAACACCATCCACGAGGAAATCCAACAGCGCTACGGCCATCCGGTGAACTTCAAGTTCGGCACCATGATTGAAGTGGTGCGGGCCTGTATGCGGGCAGAGTCCTTGGCAGAGGAAGCGGAGTTTTTCTCCTTCGGTACCAACGATCTGACCCAGGCGGTCTTCTCCTTCTCTCGAGAGGATGCGGAAAACAAATTCCTGCCTCTCTACAACAAATCCGGCATTCTCCAGGACAATCCTTTTGAAGTCCTGGATGTGAAGGGCGTGGGCAAACTCATGCAACTTGCGGTGGAATGGGGCCGTCAGGTGAAGCCGGAAATCCATGTAGGCATCTGTGGAGAGCATGGCGGCCATCCAGGCTCCATCGCTTTCTGCCATCGGGCAGGATTGGATTACGTGAGCTGTTCCGCACCTCGGGTGCCGGTCGCCCGCCTCGCCGCTGCCCAAGCTGCCCTGCGCGACTGATCCAGTTGGGGTGTGCAAACTCCGCCTTTCATTCAGGGCGGGGAGGCCCCCCAGCCCTGGGCTGAGGGGGCATGCTACCTCAGGGAGAGAGAATGTGAAAGAATGAAGACGGCTTCCAGCGCCAGGAAGTAGTTGTAAAAGACAGGAGTACCTATGAAAAACTGCAAACTCTGCCGCTATAGCCGTCTCTGTAACGACCTGCCCGGGGTCTGCATCCTGATTCCCTATGTAGCGGTGGCCGTGGTGGCGGTGGCCATGGCCTATCTCTTCATCACCCAAGAGTTGCTTTGAGGCCGGTCCAAAGCAGCCCCGTCTCCTCCGTCGTATCCTACTCGTTGGTCACAGTACAGGCATTGGAGCTGATCGATCCTCCGATTATGGGCAATGCCGAACTTCACGGTGATGGCTTCTAGACTGGTTGGAAGGGACATTGGGCTGAGTCATGCGGAAGGAAAATCGAGTCCAGTTCACTTCCGATTTGGGTAGAACATCGAACACCTTTTCTTTCATGGCTTTCTCCCTGAATCGCGGGCTGCCAGGTGCACACAGCTTGGCCCGACTCGCCTTCTCCTGATCGTCCTTTGATCGGGCGCATGGGCTGCAAACGTCCGGCAGATCTTTTGCCGGATCGCCTAAACTAATGAGCATTTCCACAAGTTTTCGATCCATGGATATTTTGCTCGCCAATCCTCGGGGATTCTGCGCCGGTGTAGATCGTGCCATCGCCATCGTGGAACAAGTGCTCGCCCGCTTCGGCAGTCCCATCTATGTGCGCCATGAGGTGGTGCACAACCGCTTTGTGGTGGAAAGCCTGCGCGATCGGGGGGCAATCTTCGTGGATGAACTGGCGGAGGTGCCCCCAGGGGCTACGGTCATCTTCAGCGCCCACGGGGTTTCTCAGACCGTGCGCCAAGAGGCCCAGCGCCGGAAGCTGCGGGTGTTCGATGCCACCTGCCCCTTGGTGACCAAGGTCCATGCCGAGGTAGCCCGCCACTGCAAGAACGGGGTGGAAGTGATCCTCATCGGTCATCGCGGTCATCCGGAAGTCCAGGGCACCATGGGACAGTGCAGCGGGGGGCGCATCCATCTCGTGCAGGAGGTGCAGGATATCGAGGACTTGCGCATTCAAAACCCGGATCGCCTCGCCTATGTGACTCAGACCACCCTTTCCATGGACGATACCCAAAGCATCGTTCAGGCCCTGCAAGCTCGCTTTCCCAAGATTCAGGGGCCGAGGAAGAGCGATATTTGCTATGCCACTCAGAACCGTCAAAACGCAGTGCGGGAGCTGGCAAAGCGCTGCGATCTGGTGTTGGTAGTGGGTTCGCCCAACAGCTCCAATTCCAATCGGCTGCGGGAGATCGCGGAAAAATGCGGTACCCAAGCCCATCTCATCGACGGTCCGGAGGACATCGCGCGGAATTGGCTGCGGGATCGGCAGCGCGTCGGGGTGACCGCTGGGGCTTCCGCGCCCGAAGTGCTGGTCGCTCAGGTGATCCGACGGCTTCGGGAATGGGGCTGCGATCGGGTGGAAGAACAATCTGGCATTCGGGAATCCGTGGTCTTCGGATTGCCCAAGGCATTGCTCGATGAATGCGAATGAACCACGGAGGTTGAACCCATGGAAAAAACCTTGATCGTCGGCGGCGGCATCATCGGATTGCTCACCGCCTGGGAACTGGCGGAAGCGGGTTGTTCCGTCGTTCTGCTGGAACGGGGCGCCCTGGCCCGTGAATCCTCTTGGGCAGGAGGTGGCATTCTGTCCCCCCTCTATCCCTGGCGTTATCCGGAAAGCCTGACGGCGCTAGCCACCTGGAGCCAGGCCCGCTATCCCGATCTCTGCCACCGATTGCATGAGGAAACCGGCATAGATCCAGAATACCAACCCAGCGGCCTGCTGATCCTGGATGAAGAAGAACGAGAACAAGCCCAAGCTTGGGCGCGGGCTCAGAACCAGCCTTTGGAAGTCCTCGATCGGAAATCCCTAGAAGTGCTCGAACCCCAGCTGCAACTGCAACCCGATCAGGCGCTCCTGTTCCCGCGGGTGGCCCAGGTGCGCAATCCTCGGTTGGCCCGCGCACTGCGCCTATTGCTGCAAAAGCGCATCCAGTTGCGGGAGAAAGAAGAAGTGATGGCATTGCGGGTGGAAAACGGGCGAGTGCAGGGGGTTCGGACCAAAATGGGCACGATCGCGGGGGATCGGGTCATCGTCTGCGCCGGCGCCTGGACGGCCCAGCTCTTCCAACCGTTGGGCATTCAGCCGGACATTCAGCCGGTGCACGGTCAGATGATCCTGTTCTATGCAAAGCCCGGGGAGATTCGGCAGATCGTTTTGTACCAAGATCGCTACGTGATCCCAAGACGGGACGGACATGTACTCATCGGCAGCACCCTGGAATATCGTGGCTTCCAGAAGATCACCACTGCCGAGGCCAAGGAATCCCTCTATCGAGCTGGTTTGGCGCTCTTCCCCTGCCTCAAGCATCGGCCCATCGAACAGCATTGGGCGGGGCTTCGCCCCAGTTCTCCCCAAGGGATTCCCTATATCGGTCCCTATCCCGGGGTCGAGGGACTGTACTACAACGCCGGGCACTTCCGAAACGGCGTGGTCACCGCCCCCGCCTCCGCCCGTTTGCTCGCCGATCAGCTCTTGGGACGAGACCCCATCTTCGATCCCACGCCCTATCATCTAAAAGCAGATCGTTGAGCCCCCATAGCCATGAGAATCAAGAGTCATTGGAATCTGGAGGACGCGCAGCGTTCTCTTCCCGAAATCGCCAGCGCCCTCGCCTTCATCGCCTGGCGCTTGGCCCTGGACAAGGCCATTCAGCTCCACTGTGCGCGCTTTCTCTATCGGGACGATGCCCAGCGCCTGGCGGTGATTCAGGAATATCTAGTCTTTCTGATCCAGATCGCCGACCGACTCGCCGCAGAACGGATGGATGCAGAAGCCCGCCGCATCCTCCTCACCAGCCTGGTCAAGCAGATCCTCGCCCACTGGCAGGAAAATGCAGAAGAGCTCTTGGGCCCGGGCGATCACGGGCGGCGCTTCATCGAACGGCTCAACGAGCGTTCTGAGGAATACGCCGATTTCCGCATGACTGAGGAAGGACCCAGCTATCCCTTCCTCCGCCATCTTGGCTTTTCCATTCAAACCTGGATGGGAGAAGCGGGGGAAAATCGCTGGGTCATCGATCAGGTGATGGACAAGGACGGCTATGAAGCCTATCGGGATTTCGCCAACGCCTTCGATAACCTATTCGACTGAGGCTATTTCTTCCCGCGATATTCCGCAGAACGGGCGTGGGCGGAGAGCCCTTCGCCGCGGGCAAGGAGGGCGGCGGTCTTCGCCAGAGTCGCGGCTCCCGCGGGAGAAACTTGGATCAAGCTGGATCGCTTCTGGAAGTCGTAGACCCCCAGGGGTGAGGAAAAGCGGGCTGTGCGGGAGGTGGGCAGCACATGGTTGGGGCCGGCACAGTAATCTCCCAGGGCTTCGGGGGTGTGGCGACCCAAGAAGATCGCTCCCGCATGGCGGATGCGGGGCACCAGCGTTTCCGGTGAGGCCACGGAAAGTTCCAGATGCTCCGGCGCGATGCGATTAGCTACCCGCAGGGCCTCATCTTCGTCCCGCACCTGGATGAAAGCCCCTCGGTTTTCCAAAGCCTTAGCGATGATTGCCCGCCGCTCCATTTCGGGCAGCAGCCGCTGAATCGCCGCCTCAACCTGGGAAAAATAGTCCGGCTCCCAGGTGATCAGAATGGATTGGGCATCCTCATCATGTTCCGCTTGGGAGAAGAGATCCATGGCGATCCAATCCGGCTCCGTCTGCCCATCGCAGAGAATGAGGATTTCTGAGGGCCCCGCGATCATGTCGATGCCCACAGTGCCGAACACTGCCCGTTTAGCAGTGGCCACATAGCTGTTGCCGGGGCCTACGATCTTATCCACGGCAGGTACGGTTTCCGTGCCATAGGCCAACGCCCCGATGGCTTGGGCGCCGCCGATGGCGAAGACCCGATCCACCCCGGCCACGCAAGCGGCGGCGAGGACCAGTTCATTCAGGGCACCGGCGGGGGTGGGCACCACCATGATCAACTCAGGCACCTGAGCCACCTTGGCGGGGATCGCATTCATCAGGACGGAGGAGGGATAAGCCGCCTTGCCCCCGGGCACATAGAGCCCCACCCGATCCAAGGGCATGACCTGCTGACCCAGCCAGGTGCCATCCGCTTCTTCGTAGCGCCAGCTCACCAATTTTTGATGTTCCGCATAGGTGCGGATGCGCTCGGCGGCGGTTTCCAGAGCCTGACGCTGCTCCGCGTCCAAACGGTACAGGGCTTCTTCCAAGCGGGAGAGAGGAATGCGGAGATCTGCCGCGGAATCCGGTGACCAACCGTCGAATTTCCGGGTGTATTCCAGTAGAGCCGCATCCCCTCGATGGCGCAGGTCCTGCAAGATCTCCGCAACCCGTTCCTGCACCTGGGCATCGGAAATGGATTCCCAGGACAACAGAGCGCTCAGTTGGGCATCGAAATCGGGATCCGTGGTAGAAAGTCGCTTGATGGCTAACATGGTAGATCCTTTCAGAGGTTGGCGGTGTTGCTCCCAGAGAGGCGGCGGATTTTTGCTCCTAACCGAGAGAGCTTTGCCTCGATGTTGTCATAGCCTCGGTCGATATGATAGATGCGGTCGATGAGGGTTTTCCCCTCGGCCACCAACCCTGCTAAGACCAAGCCCGCGGAGGCCCGCAGATCCGTGGCCATCACCGGTGCCCCCGTCAATCGCCGCACCCCTCGGCAGATGGCCACATTGCCTTCCAGCAGGATATCCGCTCCCATGCGCTGGAGTTCGGGCACATGCATGAACCGGTTCTCGAAGATGGTTTCTTTGACCGCGCCCACCCCTTCCGCAATGCTGTTCAAGGCGCAGAACTGGGCCTGCATGTCCGTGGGAAAGGCAGGGTAGGGGGCGGTGTGAATCTGAACAGCCCGCGGGCGGCGGCCTCCCATATCCAGCTGAATCCAATCGGGACCGGTTTCCAGCTGGGCGCCCGCTTCCCGCAGTTTGGCGAGCACTGCATCCAAAAGTTCCGGATCGATGCCCCGCGCTTTGATCCGACCGCCGGTCATGGCCCCCGCCACCAGATAGGTGCCGGCCTCGATGCGATCGGGCAGAACCCGATGGGTACAGCCCTTCAGCGTCTCCACCCCTTGAATCCGAATACGATCCGTGCCCGCTCCCTGGATCTTTGCCCCCATGCCCTTGAGAAAATTAGCGAGATCCAGGATTTCCGGTTCCCGTGCGGCGTTCTCGATGAGGGTTTCCCCCTGGGCTAGGGTCGCCGCCATCATCAGATTCTGGGTGCCCGTCACGGTTACCAGTTCCATGACGAGCCGGGCCCCCCGCAATCGCTTGGCGCGGGCGCGGATGTAGCCGTTTTCCACCTGGATATCCGCGCCCATGGCCCGCAAACCCGATAGATGGAGGTTGACCGGGCGGGCACCGATGGCACAGCCCCCGGGCAGGGACACATCCGCCCGACCGAAACGGGCCAGCAGGGGCCCCAGCACCAGGATCGAGGCCCGCATGGTGCGCACTAGCTCGTAGGGAGCGGAGAAAGTCTGGATCCGCCGCGCATCCGCGCACAGAGCCTGCCCCGCTTGCCGAAAGCGCACCCCCAGGCGACTGAGCAGAGCTTGGGTAGTTTGGATGTCTCGCAGGGAGGGCACGTTGCTGAGGTGCACTTCCCCGTCTGCCAAGAGCGTGGCCGCCAAGATGGGGAGGGCAGCGTTCTTGGCGCCGGCGATGGGCACTTCCCCCAACAGTCGATGCCCGCCCTGAATCAAAAATTTATCCATGCCTCTCTTCCGCTCGAGGGAGCAAGGTATCAATGCCCGCGAGCACGGCTAACCGCTCCAGGGGTGCCGGCAGATGATGGAAACGCAAGCTGCGGTTGCGCCGCCTGGCCTCCTCCCACCAACTCAGGAGCAAGACCAAGCCGGCGCTGTTGCTCTCTTGCACGCCGGAGAGATCCAACTCCACCGGGCCGGTGCCCTGGAATAATCGGTCGGTCTCTCGGGCCAAGGCGGCCACCGAAGCGAAATCCAGCACCCCTTCCAAGCGGAATCGCCCCGGTTCCTGGGGTTGTAACCGGGCTTGATTCAAGAGGAATCCCCTCGATTCATCGCTTGCAAACGGGTGACGAGTCCGTCGATGCCCTTGCTGTGGATCTGGCGCTGGAAACTGTGCCGATAGTTAGCCACCAAGCTCACATGGTCGATGACCACATCATAGACTTTCCAAGTGTTTCCCTTCCGGTACATCCGGTAGTCCACGGGAATGGGCGGCCCACCCGCTTCCCGCACCTCGGTGGGCACTGTTACAGTGCCCCGCCGCCGCCCGGGTTTGGCGGGAAAATAGCGGATCTGCTGGCCTGAGTACTTCAACAGGGTCTGGGCATAAGTGCGCACCAGCACTTGCCGGAAGGCTTCGATCAACCGTTGGCGCTGGGTCGGGCTGGCCTGCTTCCAATAGCGCCCCACCGCCGCCCGGGTGATCTTCTCGAAGTCGAAATGAGGTACGAGCAGATCTTCCACTAGGCGATAGATCAAGCGGGGATCTCGTTCGATGCGGGCGCGCTCTCGTTGCAGGATGGTCAGCAGCTGATCCGCCACCCGCTTGACCAGCGCTGTGGGATTCTCTTGCGCAGCGATGGCCGGTGGACTGGAGAACAGCAGGGTGAAGAGCAGCAAAAAGGGCATCATGGCAAGGGTTCCTCCGCGCTCTTGAACAGAAATTGACCGATCATCTGCTCCAGAATCAAGGCGGATTGGGTGTTGGCAAAACTGTCGCCGTCCTGAAGGTACTGGTCGCTGGCCCCAGGGGAAAGCCCCACGTATTGTTCCCCCAACAATCCTGCGGTGTAGATGCTGGCGAAGGTATCGTCCGGAATCGTGCGGATTTCCGGATCGATCCGCAGCTCGACCACCGCTTCATAGGTGTTCGGGTCGAATCGGATATCCGTCACGCGCCCGATGGGCACCCCGGCCATGGTGACCGGTGCGCGCACCCGCAAGGAGCCGATGTTTTCAAACCGCGCGATGAGGGTATAGCCGGAAGTGCTGCCGCTCAGGCGGAGGTTTGTTGCCTGCAGGGCGAGGAAGAACAGGGCGAGCAAGCCCGCTGCCAAAAAGGCGCCCACGGCGATTTCGATCCGAGGCATGCGTTCCAAGGTTCAAACTCCCAATAGCAAAGCGGTCAGGACGAAATCCAGGCAGAGCACAGCCAGCGCGGATTGCACGACGGTGCGGGTGGTGGCACGGCCCACCCCTTCCGAGGTGGGCCGGCTGTCATAGCCCTCGAACAGGGCGATCCAGATCACCACTAGCCCGAAGATCAGACTCTTGAAGATGCCGCTGCAAAGATCCGCATAGCAATCGATGCGCTGCTGCATCTGACCCCAGAAAGCTCCCGCATCCACCCCCAGCAGATCCACCCCCACCAGATAGCCGCCCAAGAGACCGAAGGCGCTGAAGAGCCCTGCTAGCAAGGGCATGGCGAGCAGCCCGCCGAAGAAGCGGGGAACGAGCACCCGCCGGATGGGATCCACCGCCATCATCTCTAGGGCGGCGAGTTGCTCCGTGGTCTTCATCAACCCGATTTCTGCAGTCAGTGCGGAGCCCGCTCGACCGGCCACCAGAAGCGCTGTGACCACGGGCCCCAACTCCCGCACCAGAGAAGCGGCCACTAGCAGGCCCAAGCTCTCCTCCGCGCTGAACTGGGTCAACACCTGATAGCCCTGTAGGCTCAGCACCATGCCCACGAAGAAACCGGACAGGCTGACGATCGCTACCGAGCGCACCCCGATGCCATGAAGCTGGCGGATCAGCTGATCGAAATGCCGGAACAGTTCTCCCGATCCCGCCAGGATGTGGAGCAAGAGCAGGAAGCGCCGCCCCAGACGGGCGAAGAACGCGATCCCTCGGCGACCGAGCTGGGCGAGGAACCGGCGCATCGCTAGATCTCCAACAGATCTGTAAGCAAATCCGGGGCCGGATAATGGAAGTGCACGGGGCCATCGGGCAATCCCTGTAGGAACTGCTGCACCCAGGGCTTGTTCTCCGCGGCGAGCTGGGCCGGCGTGCCCTGGGCGACGATCTTGCCCTGATCCAAGAGATACACATAGTCGGCGATGCGGAGGGTTTCTCGCACATCGTGGGAGACCAAAATGCTGGTGAGGCGGCTCGCATCGTTGAGCTGCCGGATCAAGCGCACCAGGATGCCCAGGGAGATGGGATCCTGACCGGTAAAGGGTTCATCGTAGAGGAGCAAGCTGGGATCCAGCGCCATGGCCCGAGCCAGGGCTACCCGCCGGGCCATACCGCCGGAGAGCTGGTTGGGCATCAGGTCCCGTGCGCCCCGCAGCCCTACGGACTGGAGCTTCAGCAACACCAGCTTGCGGATCATGGATTCGGAAAGGTCCGTATGCGCCCGCAGGGGATAGGCTACATTCTCGAAGACGCTGAGATCTGTCAGCAGGGCGCTGTTCTGGAAGAGCATTCCCATGCGGGTGCGCAGCTGATACAGGGCACGGCGGCCTCGGGGGAAGGGGTGGCCCATCAATTCCACCTGACCCGCCTGAGGGCGCAGCAAGCCGCTGATGAGGTGCAGCAGAGTGGTCTTTCCCGAGCCGCTCGGCCCCAGGATGGCGGTGACCGAACCCCGCGCGACGGTTAAATCGAGGTCCGTCAGGATCGGCTTCCCCGCCCGCGCAAACCTGAGTCCACGGATGCGAACCACGGGATCCATCGTTTCCATTCCCCTGGGAAGGTCCCTGCGTTGGCTGGGCGGCCTTTTATTCTCTTTGTCCTTTGGATATGCGTCAAGGAAGGGGTTTTTTTCTTGCAGCCCGAATGAGGCTTTGAAACAATTTTAAAGATTCCTGGAGGGCGGGATGGAAGATTCTGAACGGGCAAAACGGCTGTGCGCTTTGGGTCGCGCAGTCATTGAAACAGAAGCGCAGGCCGTGCAAGCCCTGGTGCCGCGCATCGATGAAGCTTTTGCAGCAGCCTGCGAACGGATGCTGGCTTGTCGGGGGCGTATCGTGGTCCTGGGCATGGGGAAATCTGGTCATATCGCCGGCAAGATCGCCGCCACCCTTGCCAGCACGGGCAGCCCTGCCTTCTTTGTCCATCCCGGGGAAGCGAGCCATGGGGACCTGGGTATGATCGTGTCGGGGGATCTGGTCCTCGCCCTGTCCAATTCCGGAGAAACAGAAGAACTCTTGGTCCTGGTACCCCTCATCAAGCGCTTGGGGGTACCCCTGATCGCCATGACCGGCAATCCTCGTTCCCGCTTGGCGCAGGCAGCGGAAGTGAACTTAGATGTAAGCGTAGTTCAAGAAGCCTGTCCCTTGGGACTTGCCCCCACTGCCAGCACCACCGCTGCCCTGGCCATGGGGGATGCTCTGGCGGTGGCGCTCCTGGAAAGCCGAGGGTTCACGCGGGAAGATTTCGCCCGCTCCCACCCTGCGGGCACTCTGGGCCGGCGCTTGCTGCTCCATGTGGCCGATCTCATGCATCGGGGGGAGGCTATTCCTCGGGTAGGTCCGGGCACAACCCTCAAGGAAACCTTGGTGGAGATGTCCCGCAAGGGCTTGGGCATGAGCGCTGTGCTGGATGAAGCGGGGCGCGTCCTGGGTATCTACACAGACGGGGATCTGCGCCGGAGTCTGGACGCAGCCATCGACCTGCATCGCACGCCCATCGAGCAAGTGATGACGAAGAATCCGGTTACCATTGAGCCAGATCGCCTCGCAGCGGAGGCGCTGCGCATCATGGAGTTGCGGAAGATCAATGCGTTGCTTGTCATCGATGGAGAAGGCAAGTTGATCGGTGCCTTGAACATGCATGACCTGCTGCGCGCTGGCGTAGTCTGAAAACGGGAAGGTCGCGATGGAAGAGATCTTTACACGCGCCCGCCGCATTCGGTTGGTGATCTTCGATGTGGATGGAGTGCTCACGGATGGCAGCCTCTATTTGGGAGACGATGGCCAGGAGTACAAGGCTTTCCATTCCCGAGATGGCCACGGCATGGTGATGCTGCGGCAGGCGGGCATCCGACAGGCCATCATCACCGGCCGCACTTCGGAAGTGGTGCGCATCCGCATGGAGAGCTTGGGCATCGCGCACATCTTTCAGGGCCAACGGCAGAAATTGCCCGCCTACGAAACCCTGAAGGCAGATCTAAAACTAACGGATGAAGCCATCGCCTATGTGGGGGATGATGTGGTGGATCTGCCGATTCTGCGGCGGGTGGGCCTGGCCATCGCCGTGGCCGATGCTCATCCTCTGGTCCAGCAGCAAGCCCACTGGATCACGGAACAGCCGGGGGGGCGCGGAGCAGGTCGGGCGGTGTGTGAACTGATCCTCAAAGCTCAGGGACATTGGGACCGCCTCATGCGAGATTACCGCTGAGATGTCCACAACTCGTTCCGCCGTGCTCGCCCTGGTCCTCGCTCTCCTGGGGCTATTGGGCGGGTGGTATCATGCGCAGCATCGGCCTGTCGAAGGACATCGCTTGCCCGAAGCTCGGGAACCGGACTACATCGTAACCGATTTCTCCATAACGCTCATGGGAACAGAAGGTCAGCCGGTGCGGCAATTCCTGGGGCGGGAACTGCGTCATTTCCCCCAGGAAAATGCGAATGAGATCGATAGGCCCCAACTCAGCCTGTACCGAGCAGGAGAAGCCCCTTGGCAGATCCGAGCACCACGGGCTTGGACAGATGAGGATGGCGAGCGGATCCGCCTGTTGGGTCCGGTCTTCATCGATCGTGCTGCCCGCCCGGACCAACCGCCGATTCACATCAAGACCTATGATCTTTTCCTGCATACAGAAGCACAGTACGGGCGCACCGAAGCCCCCATCCATGGGACGAGCCGCGCCGACTGGCTGAGCAGTGACCGCGGGGGGGAGGTCTGGTTGGATACGCCCATGCGCGTTCATCTCTTCGGGCGAGTGCGCCAACAGTTCGATCCCAAATAGACTGGATGAAACCCATGTGGATGCCCCTATGGTTCTTCGCCCTATTGAATGTTCTGAGTGCGCCGAGCCTGGCCTTGGAATCGGATCAGCAGCAACCTCTGTATCTGGAAGCAGACGATGCGGAACTGGATGAAAAACGCGCCATCAGCGTGTACAAAGGGCATGTGCTGATCCGTCAGGGTACCTTGGAGATTCGAGCGGATCAGGTGACCATCTACCATCGGGAAGACCGGCATCCGGAACGGATCGTCGCTCTGGGCACCCCTGCCACCTACCGGCAGGATCTGGAAGGCGAGCGTCAGCCCCTGCGCGCCCAAGCCCAGCGCATGGAATATCTGACCGCAAAAGATGCAATCATCCTCATCGGTCAAGCGGTGGTCTACCAGGGAAAGGACAGCTTTCGAAACGACCGCATCGTCTATGACCGAGCCAAGGGGCAGGTGAAGGCGGGAGAACAGGTGCAGGGCAAAGAACGAGTGCGGATTCTTCTTCACCCGACTCAATGATGAGCACCTTGGCTGCTCGGGGATTGGTGAAATACTACCGGCGGCCGGTGGTCCGGGGGGTTAGCCTGGACGTGGATGCGGGGGAAGTGGTGGGTCTGCTGGGACCCAACGGAGCGGGCAAGACTACCTGTTTCTACATGATCGTTGGCTTGATCCGCGCAGATCAGGGTTCCATCTGGCTGGATCAGCGGGAAGTAGGCCATCTGCCCATGCACGCCCGAGCTCGCCAGGGCCTGAGTTACCTTGCTCAAGAACCCTCTGTATTTCGCAAGCTCAGCGCTCGAGATAATTTGCTGGCCGTGCTGGAAACCCGTCGAGATCTTTCCAAACGGGCCCAGCGGAATCGCTGTCTGGAATTGTTGGAAGAACTGGGCATCGCCCATGTGGCGGATTCCCTGGCCTTGAGCCTTTCCGGTGGGGAACGCCGGCGATTGGAAATCGCTCGCGCCCTGGCGGTGGAACCCAAGGTGATGCTCCTGGACGAACCCTTCGCCGGCGTGGATCCTATCGCCGTGCGGGACATCAAAAACATCATCCTCCACTTGCGACAACGCCGGATCGGCATCCTGATCACAGATCACAATGTGCGGGAAACCCTGGATATCTGCGATCGCGCCTACATCATCAATGAAGGACGGGTGATCGCAGAAGGCACCCCTACATTCTTGTTGGAAGATGCGGAGGTCCGGGCGGTCTACTTGGGCGAGCACTTCCGGTTATAGCAAAGCGTTTGTTCTCCGCTACAATAAAGGCATGAGTAAAGGCATGAGCAGTCCGACCGATTCCTTCACCATGTTTTCCGCACGACGATGAAGCCATCCATGCAGCTTCGGATGGGGCAGCAGCTGACGCTGACCCCTCAGCTCCAACAGGCCATTCGCCTGTTACAGCTCTCCAGCCTCGAGTTGCAGCGGGAAATCCAAGAAGCCCTGGAATCCAATCTGATGCTGGAGCGGGAGGAAGAAGCCCCACTTGATTCGGAAGCTGAACAGGCAGACCCGCAAGGGGAACTGGATCCGGAACAGGAACTTCCACCGGAAGGAAGTGAAACGATCCCAAAAGAACTGCCGGTGGACGCGGAATGGTCGGATCATTTTGAGAGCTATGCATCGGGGAGCAATGGGGCAGACCCCGATTTTGATCCCTTGGTGCATCAGAGTTGCCCCCAAACCCTGCAAGACTATCTCCTCTGGCAACTGAGCCTGAGCCGCTTGGCGGAGCGGGATTTAGCCATCGCTACCGCTGTCGTGGATGGCATCGATGAAGACGGTTATCTGAGACAGCGCCCGGAGGATCTGCAAAAGGCTTTAGACGATCCATCGATCAGTCTGCAAGAGGTGGAGACCATGATCCACTTCGTGCAATCCTTGGATCCGCCCGGGGTGGGTGCTCGCAACTTGGCGGAATGCCTACTGATCCAACTGCGCCAATTGCCAGACAGCGATGCCAAAAAACATGCCATCGCCATCTGTGAAAGCTGTTTCCAGGCCCTGTCCCAAAATAAACTCCGTCAGATCCAACGCAAACTGCATTTATCTCCCGAGGAAATTCAAGCCGCCATCGATCTCATTCGCACTCTGAATCCTTACCCAGGCCGCATGGTTGCCGAGGAACCGCCGGAATATGTGGTGCCCGACGTCTTTGTGCGAAAGCAGGGCAGGCGCTGGATCGTAGAGCCGAATCCGGAGATCATGCCCAAGCTGCGGATCAACGCCGCCTACGCGAAGCTCGTGCGCCGAGCGGATCAGAGCGAGGAAAACCTCTACCTGAAAAATCACCTGCAAGAAGCTCGTTGGTTCATCAAGAGCATCCAGAGCCGCAACGACACAGTGTTGCGGGTAGCCGCCAAGATCGTGGAATTGCAGCAGGAGTTCTTCGAACGGGGAGAGGAGGCGATGAAACCCTTGGTGCTGCGGGACGTAGCTGAACCGCTGGGTTTACATGAATCCACCGTATCTCGAGTGACTACCCAAAAGTACATGCACACGCCCAGGGGTACCTACGAGTTTAAATATTTTTTTTCCAGTCATCTCAACACAGCTTCAGGGAAAGCCTGTTCCTCTACCGCCATTCGGGCCATGATTCGCAAGCTCATCGCTGGAGAACCGCCTGACAAGCCCCTGAGTGATAGCAAACTCACCAGCCTGCTCGCAGATCAGGGAATACAGGTGGCCCGGCGCACCGTTGCAAAATATCGTGAAGCCATGGGAATTCCCTCTTCCAATGAACGCAAGCGTTTGGCTTGAGTCCATCCAGGCTTCCAGACAGCTGCGAAACCCGAGCGCAACAAATTTCCGTCCGCTGAGGCGGAAAAGGGGATGCGTGCTAAACGGACTCCCCATCTCGGACCCAGTAGGAATGCGGTGGGTCCATCCTTCCATCGGAAATCAAGGAGTCACACTATGCAGATCAACTTGACAGGTCATCATGTGGACATCACAGAGGCCTTGAGAAGCCATGTGGAGACCAAGTTTAAGCGCCTGAACCGGCACTTCGACCATGTCCTAAATGCGCATGTGGTCCTGAGCCTGGAAAAGCTTATGAAAAAAGCGGAAGCTACCCTGCATGTCAACGGCGGCACCCTCTTCGCCGATGCCGTCCACGAAGACATGTACGCAGCCATCGATATCCTCGTGGATAAACTCGACCGTCAAGTGCTCAAATATAAGGAAAAGCGCCTGAAGCGCCGAGGGAGTGGCCATAAAAGCCTGAGCGCAGCCGGTTAACCCCCCCGGATCGGGGGATTGAACTCTCGGGCAGGTGGGACATCGATCGTTCTGTCCCCCCTGCCCGTTTCAATCAGCCCAACCAGACATCGGAATCATCCCTTCATGTTGCCTCCCCAGTTCCTCGTCCCGGCACGTATCGAACGAGATGTATCCATCACCAGCAAGAAGCGCCTGCTGGAGTTGCTCGCCAGACGTTTAGCCGATGCAGATCCCGCATTGCACTTTGATAAGGTATTCGACCGCCTGTTGGAGCGGGAGCGTCTGGGCAGCACGGGTTTAGGACATGGGGTTGCTCTACCCCATGCGCGGATGAAGGGTTTGCGGGAAGCCATCGGTGCCTTTGTACAGCTGCGCACCGGCGTGGATTTCGATGCTATCGATCAAAAGCCCGTGGATCTGGCCTTGGCTATGTTAGTGCCAGAGTCCGCCACCGAGGCCCATTTGCAGCTGTTAGCACAGCTCGCCGCTCGGTTTGATGAGGAACGCTTGCGAACACAGCTGCGCAATGCCAAGAGTGCAGAAGAAATCTTGCAGCTCCTATCCGGCTCTCATGCCTAGCTGGAATGGGCCGCGTTCAGACCCTTCAGGATCTGGTCGACCGGATCGGGCCCCGTCTTAAGCTGCGATGGCTGACCCCCCCGCCCGGGCCTTCCCTACCCTTTCGTTCCAAAGGTGGCCAAATCGCCGGCCAATCCCTAGTGGGCTCTCTGAACTGCATTCATCCCAACCGGATTCAGATCCTCGGACCTGCGGAACTGCGTTACCTCCAGGAACTCGGTGAGCAGAGCTATCGGGAAACCCTTGACAAGCTGTTCTCGAGCGATCCTGTCGCTGTCCTGTTCACAAACGATCTGACCCCACCTGAGCGCTTCTTTACCAGTGCCCAGAAGACGGGCACGGCGCTGCTCGTTACCCCTTGGAACGATGAGGAAGCGATCGCCTATTTGCAATATTTTCTCACCCGAGAATTGGCGGAACGGGTCATCCTCCACGGCGTGTTCATGGACGTGTTGGGTACTGGCGTGCTGCTCATGGGAGATCCGGCGGTGGGTAAGAGCGAATTAGCCCTAGAACTCATCCATCGGGGCCACCGCTTGATCGCCGATGACGCGCCGGAATTCGCCCACATCGCGCCGGAAACCCTTGAGGGAAGCTGCCCCCATCTGTTGCAGGATTTTCTAGAGGTGAGAGGACTGGGTATCCTCAATATCCGCGCTATGTTTGGGGAAAGCGCCATCGAACAGCAGAAGCCGCTGGATCTCATCATCAATCTCCGCACCCTGGCGGAGTCAGAACTGGCCCAGATCGATCGCTTCAAAGGTAGCCTTTCCAACCGTTCCGTGCTGGGGGTGGCAGTACCCGAGATCCTCATGCCTGTGGCCCCTGGGCGCAATCTAGCCGTATTGGTAGAAGCGGCAGTGCGCCATCAGATTCTGCGCACCCGAGGCTATGATGCGGGCAAAGATTTCAGCGACCGCCAGGAGAGGGCCTTGCGTGCGTCGCAACCCAGACCACCCGCTCAAGATTGATCTTTATCTCATGGATATCTGCATTCTCATCGCGCAATTGAACTTCCTCGTAGGGGATCTCCAGGGCAATACAGATCGGATCATCCAGACAGCTCGGGAAGCGCGACAGCGCTATGGTGCGGATCTAGTGCTCTTTCCCGAACTGGCCCTCACGGGTTACCCGCCGGAAGATCTATTGCTGCGCCCTGAATTTCTCGACAAGACCGCGCGGGCTCTTCAGAAGATTCTGCCCCACACCCGAGAGATCGCCTTGTTGTTGGGCTATCCCAAATCGGATCTGGGAGGGCGATTCAATGTAGCGGGTCTGTTGGCCCAGGGGCGCATTGTGGCGGAATATGCCAAGCAGGCCCTTCCGAATTATGGGGTCTTCGACGAGAAACGCTATTTCCAGCCCGGTGGAGAACCCAAGGTGATCGAGTTTCTCGGCACCCGGCTGGGCATCACGATCTGTGAGGATATTTGGGAAGAAGAGCCCGCCCGTCGGGCCGCAGAGGCCGGGGCACAGGTTCTGCTCAACCTCAACGCCTCCCCCTACCGTCGGGGCAAGGCAGATGCTCGGGAAAGTTTGGTGTGTCTGCGGGCTGGGGAACACCAGATTCCTATCCTCTATGCTAATTTGGTGGGGGGACAAGATGAGCTGGTCTTCGATGGCGGTTCCTTTGCGGTGGACGAAACGGGCGCGCTGCGGCAGCGGGCACCCTTCTTTCAAGAAGCCCTGCTACCGGTTCGCTTTCAGCTTGCGCCCGATGGAACGCCCCGATTGCAGCCGGCGGAGATCGCCCCTGCACCGCCTGAACTCCAGGGCATCTATGAAGCCCTGGTCCTGGGGGTGCGGGATTATGTGCATAAAAATGGCTTTCGGGGGGCGGTGCTCGGTCTCTCCGGCGGCATTGATTCTGCTTTAACCCTGGCTTTGGCGGTGGATGCCCTGGGCTCAGACCAGGTGGAAGCGGTCCTCATGCCTTCCCGCTATACGGCAGCCATGAGCGTTGAAGATGCGGTGACCCAGGCGCGGGCCCTTTCCGTAGCCCATCACATCCTGCCCATCGAACCCGCCTTTCAAGCGTTCTTGGAAATCCTGGCCGAATCCTTTGCAGGCTCCGAACCGGATGTAACTGAGGAAAACATTCAGGCCCGTTGCCGAGGCGTGATTCTCATGGCCCTCAGCAATAAGACCGGTCGCATCCTCCTCACCACCGGCAACAAGAGCGAGATGGCAGTGGGCTATGCCACCCTGTACGGGGACATGGCTGGAGGATTTGCACCCCTGAAGGATGTGCCCAAGACCCTGGTCTATCAACTCGCTCGTTATCGAAACAGCATTTCTCCGGTGATCCCGCAGCGGGTGCTGGAGCGCCCGCCCTCAGCAGAATTGCGGCCGGATCAGCGGGATCAGGACAGTCTGCCGGATTATGATCTGCTCGACGGCATTCTAGCCCGCTATATTGAAAGAGACGAAAGCGTAGATCAGATCATCGCTGCGGGGTTTCCCCGCGCAGTGGTGGAACAAGTAGCGCGGATGGTGGATCGGAACGAGTATAAGCGCCGACAGGCGCCCCCGGGCGTGCGCATCACCCAACGGGCCTTCGGACGGGATCGGCGCTATCCGATTACCAACGGGTTTTGTTGAAGCCCGGCTCCCGCAAACCGCGGGAGCCGGAAAGGGATTATTTCTCAGCTTTGGAGGCGGGCGCGGCAGGTGTCGTCGCTACGGGGATAGTGGCGACGGGGAGCGTCCAAGCCGGATAGGCCCAGAGCCCGTAGTAGGGATAGCCCCAGTAATAGGGATAGCCCCAGTAATAGGGGTATCCATACCAGTAGGGATAATAGTAACCCCACCAGGGATCACCCCAACCCCAGGGACCACCCCAGCCCCGCATGAAGCTGAAGGGACCGAAGAAGGCATTGGCGGAGAAGGAGGTCAAGGCCGTGGAAATGGCGACCGCTGCGGCGAGTGCCAGGCGTTTCTGCTTTGACATTTTGATTCCTCCTATGCGACGAATGAATGGTCTCAGCAAGCCGGCCCCTTCCAGGGACCGACTCCTTGAAGCATAGCAAAGAGAGATACTTAGGGAATCTCAAGCCCATTCCCACTGTTTCTATCCTACCAAAGGAATCAGGCACAGGTGTTGATTGAGATCAAAAAATTAGCATATTCCGATGTTCTTATGCATTGTCCCAGCGCAGTGCGGAACGCCTTGGTTTTTTTTCATCCCATCCTATAGCCTGAGGTCCGGACTCTTTCTTCAAGCGACAGGTGCTTTATGAACACACAATGGAAAACCTTTCTACAGCAACGCGGTGCTCAACTCTCCGATCAAGATCAGGTACATTTTCCAACCCCGGAAGCCTCCAAAACCTGTGCCCTGTGCGATCTCAGCGATTGGGGATGGATCGAGGTATCGGGCAAGGACGCGGTTCAATTCCTCCAAGGCCAGTTGACCAACGATGTGCGGGAGCTTTCCGATCGCCACGCCCATTTGAGCGCCCATTGCACCCCCAAGGGTCGGATGCTGGCGATCTTTCGGGTGCTCCGCCTGGGGGACACCTTTCTGCTACAGCTTCCCCGCAGTCTGGTGGCGAGCACCCTCCAGCGCCTGCAATTCTTCGTGCTGCGGGCACAGGTGGGACTGCGGGATGTTTCTGATGAATTCGCCTTCTTTGGCTTGGCGGGCGACCGGGCTGAATCCTTGCTTTCCCCCCATTTCGATCTGGATCCAGCGCGGGATTTCTTTCCTTCGGCAACAAAAATCTTGCTGCGGATCCCGGGCCCAACACCGCGCTTTCAGCTCCTGGGTCCGCCGGAATCCATGATCGCGTTGTGGGAAGAACTGGAACCGGAAGCGAGTCCTAGAGAGGGGAATTTCTGGTCGCTGCTGGACATTCGCGCCGGGCTTCCCTGGATCTATCCGGAGACCCGAGAAGCTTGGGTACCCCAGATGGTCAACCTCCAGCGCATCGACGGAGTGAGCTTCACCAAGGGATGCTACACCGGGCAAGAGGTCGTGGCCCGAATGCAGTATCTGGGCAAGTTAAAGCGGCGCATGTATTGGGCGGAGGTAGAGACCGATCAACCGGTGGTGCCGGGTCAAGCGCTGCACGCCCCTTCCAGCCGTTCCGAGCAGGCTACTGGGCGCGTGGTGTCCGCCCAGCAGGTTGCTCCAGATCGTTGGGAACTGCTGGCAGTGGTGGAGATCCACACGGCAGAAGCGGGAGATGTGTACTTGAATGAGGGGGGGGCCCGCCTGCGCCTCGCTTCGCCGCCCTACGGATTCGACGAGACTCCACAGACAGAATCCGCCTAGCGTTCGGCCTCCGGCCGCATGTGGGGAAAGAGAAGCACATCCCGAATGCTGGGGGCATCGGTCAGAAGCATGACTAACCGGTCGATGCCGATGCCCTCCCCCGCCGTGGGAGGAAGTCCGTATTCTAGGGCGCGGATATAGTCCGCGTCGAAGTGCATGGCTTCTTGATCCCCGGATTCCTTGGCGGCTGCTTGCTGCCGGAACCGCTCCGCCTGGTCTTCGGGATCATTGAGCTCGGAAAAGCCGTTGGCCAGTTCCCGCCCGGCCACGAAGAATTCAAAGCGATCGGTGATGAAGGGATTTGCTTCGTTGCGCCGAGCCAGGGGGGAAACTTCCGTGGGGAACTGAGTGATGAAGGTGGGTTCCAGGAGCTTGGGTTCCGCCAGCTGTTCGAACAATTCCATCTGTATCTTGCCCAGTCCCCAGCGTTCCTCCACTGGAATGCCCAGCCTTTCCGCCAGGGCCCGTGCTCTGGGTAACGAATCCAGTTCTTCCGCGTTTAGATCGGGCCCATAGTGCAGGATGGCTTCCCGCACGCTCATGCGCTGGAAGGGCTGGCTGAAGTCGTAACGCCTGCCCTGGTAGGAAATCTCTGTGGTGCCGAGGATCGTTTGGGTCAGGTCCCGCAACATCGATTCCGTGAAATCCATGAGATCCTCATAATCCGCATAGGCCTGGTAGAACTCCAGCATGGTGAACTCGGGATTATGGCGAGTGGACAGCCCCTCGTTTCGGAAATTCCGGTTGATCTCATAGACCTTTTCCATGCCCCCCACCACCAGGCGCTTGAGGTAGAGTTCCGGCGCGATGCGCAGGAACAAGGGCATGTCCAGGGCGTGATGGTGGGTGACGAAAGGTCTCGCCGCAGCGCCCCCGGGGATGGGCTGCATCATGGGCGTTTCCACTTCCAGAAAGCCCCGTTCGTCCAGATAATGCCGTATGAACCGGATGATCTGGCTCCGCAATTGAAAGGTCTTCCGGCTCGCTTCATTGATGATGAGATCCAGATAGCGCTGGCGGTAGCGGCTTTCCTGATCCGTGAGCCCGTGGAATTTCTCCGGCAGGGGGCGGAGGGATTTGGTGAGCAGGCGCACCCGATCCACCCGCACCGAGAGTTCCCCGGTCCTGGTCTTGAACAGGGTTCCTTCCGCGCCCAGGATGTCCCCCAGATCCCATTGCTTGAACTGCTGATAAACCTCGGTGCCCAGGCGGTCCCGCTGGAGGAAGAGTTGGATGCGCCCGCTCATGTCCTGAAGATGGCAGAAGCTCGCCTTGCCCATGATCCGCCGGCTCATGAGCCGGCCGGCGACCCGCACCCGTCGTTCCGAGGCTTCCAAAGCTTCCGCATCCCAAGCGTCGTATTCCTCGTGGAGCTCCCCGGCTAAAGCGTCTCGGCGGAAATCGTTGGGAAAGGGATGACCTTGTTCCCGCAGGAGCCGCAGCTTTTCCCTGCGCTGGGCGATGAGTTTGTTCTCTGCAGCATGAGACATGATGATCGTCTTATTCAAAGTCCGCTTTTCAGACTGGCTTCGATGAAGGGATCCAGATTGCCATCCAACACGGCCTGGGTATTGCCCACTTCCACCTGGGTGCGCAGGTCTTTGATCCGAGACTGATCCAGCACATAGGAGCGGATCTGACTGCCCCAACCGATATCGGATTTCGTCTCTTCCAAAGCCTGTTGATCGGCCCGCCGCTTCTGCATCTCCAGCTCATAGAGCTTCGCCTTGAGCTGCTTCATGGCCTGCTCCTTGTTCCGATGTTGGGAACGATCGTTCTGGCACTGGGTGACCACGCCCGTGGGCAGATGGGTGATGCGTACGGCGGATTCCGTGCGGTTCACGTGCTGCCCGCCCGCGCCGCTGGCCCGATACACATCGATGCGCAGATCCGCCGGATTGATGTCGATCTCCACGGAATCATCGATCTCCGGCGAGACGAACACCGCCGCGAAGGAGGTATGGCGGCGGTTTCCTGCATCGAAAGGCGATTTGCGCACCAGGCGATGCACGCCGGTTTCCGTGCGCAGCCAGCCGAAGGCATAGTCTCCCTGTACCCGAACTGCAGCGGACTTGATGCCCGCCACTTCTCCGGGGGAAACCTCCAAGAGTTCCATTTGGAACCCGTGCCGCTCGCCCCAACGCAGGTACATGCGCAACAGCATTTCCGCCCAGTCCTGGGCTTCTGTGCCGCCGGAACCCGCTTGGATTTCCAAAAAGGCGTTGCGGTTGTCCATCTCGCCGGAGAACATGCGGCGGAATTCCAACTGGGCCACCCGGGCGCCCAGGGATTCCAGATCCTCGGCAACCGCGGATGCCGTTTCTTCATCCCCTTCTTCGGCGGCCAGGTGAAGCAGCTCTTCCGCCTCCCTCAAGCCGGCCTCCAACTGATCGATGGTTTCCACCACGGCAGCCAAGGTGGCCCGCTCTCGGCCCAAGGCTTGGGCCCGTTCCGGATCTTCCCAGATCTCGGGAGCTTCCAGTTCTCGCAAGACTTCAGTCAAGCGCTCCCGCTGCTGGGCGTAGTCAAAGATACCCCCTCAGGGACTGCACGCGCCCCCGCAAATCTTGAATTTCCTGAAAGAGGGGATTGAGATCTTGCATCGTCGCCTACCTAAAGGTTGATTTCCTGAAAGTTGTAACTGAGGGTATTGCTAGGAAATTGTAGGAAGGTGCCCTGCACGAAGTCTACCTTGGAACCCGAAAGGCGGATCATAGTATTGGGATGTTCAATCCCCGGCGCGATGACTGCGGTCTTTCTCCGGTGGATCCGATGCACGATCTGGGCGATCTGCTGGGGATCTCGTTCTCGAACTAATTCCATCGAAAGCTTGACCATAGCGACAGGCAAGGTTTCGAGCAGGCCGATGGACCGAGAGCGGCCGTCGAACTGGATGATGCAGATCTTAATCCGCAACTTTTCGAGCGCCCGGAAGGTCTGTTCCGCCTCTTTCGGATGTTTCATCACATCCCGCAGGCGAAATTGCAGTACTGGCCGCATCTTGATGAGATCCCGCATGAGAATCTGTTCCCGAAACCAGTGGATCCAATCTTCCTTTTGAGTCGTCTCCAGCGTCTGATGGATGAAGAACTGGAGTCCAGATGCGCCGGACAAATGTTCCAGTTCCTGCCGCAGCCGATCCAGGGCATGGCTGAGCACCCAGCGATCCAAGGCGGGAAGCAACCCATAGCGTTGTGCTACAGGGATGAAATAGAGGGGGGGGATGTATTCCCCATCCGGTGCACGCAAGCGGGCGGACACCTCGTATTTGTTTTTGAGCGATTGAGCCCGCATGGGTACGATGGGTTGGTAGAGCAGTTCAAAATCATCGGCATAAAGGGCCTGGGAGATCATGCCGGCCAACGTTTCATCCCGTTCTGGAGAACGGGTTTTAGGCACGGCCCGCTCGTAAGCAACTACCTGATTCCCCCCCCGAGCTTGGGCCTTGCCACATCCCTTTTTCGCTCGGGAAACCATGGTCA
Source organism: Chromatiaceae bacterium (assembly GCA_027078745.1). Taxonomy (GTDB): domain Bacteria; phylum Pseudomonadota; class Gammaproteobacteria; order Chromatiales; family Chromatiaceae; genus JALWWO01. The sequence continues at coordinate 38,645 of JALWWO010000006.1, read as the reverse complement.
AGGCATCGTCCGCTGGGGGATAGAAGAGCCCGATGCCCACGCTCACACTCAGAGCGCCCGCCTGTCCGATCTCATCCTGGGTTGCGATAGATTCCCGGATGCGTTCCGCCAGTGTCATCAGGGCGCTTTCCTCCGACCGGCGGGCGAGCACCCCGAAGCTAAAATCCCCGATGCGGCCAGCGATATCAGTAGGCGCCAAGCATTCCTGAATGCGGTTTCCCAGAAATTTGGTCAAGTAATCGCCACAACCCCGCCCTAGCTGTTTGATCACGGACTTTGCATGATCCAAGGCGATGAACAGCACCCCGTTGCCCGGGTCTTGGATGCCTTCTTCTGATAAGGCTCGGTTGAGATGCTTGAGAAAGACCATGCGGTTATAGAGACCGCTCAGGCTATCTTGATCCTTGCGCTGCTGATGTCTTCCCTGCCAAACCCGCGCCTTCTGAACACAGTCCTTGATTTCTTCCACAAGGCGTTCCGGTTCCAGGGGTTTGCAGAGCACTGCATCGCCGCTGCGCTGCAATAGATATCGTTCTCGGGGGGAACAGGGTTCTGGGAACAACAGAATGACCGGCATATCTGTCGCATCTCTGCCCTGATCTCGAAGGAGTTCGACCAGTTCCAACCCGGTCATCTCGCCCATCTGTTGATTCACTATGAGAAGATCCGCCTGAAAAGTTTCCAGGGTCTCCAAGATCTGAAAGGGATCTGCCAAGCTCTGGGCGATCATGCCCGCTTCCGTGAGGGCTTGTTCCATCACTTCCGCTTCCTCGGCATTCTCATCGACGACCAGGACCCGATAGGGTGCCACGAGGCCGGGCCCGCTCCGTTCTCCTAGCCATTCGCTCAGGACTTCTGGGGAAACAGGCTGTTCATAGCAAGCTAGCGCCCCAGTGCGACGGGCCTGTAGTTGCAGGCGAAGATCGCCTTTAGGAAGCAAACATACCAGGTCTGGCGGAATGTCCTGAGATCGCTTGACCGCTTCGTAAAGGGTTTGCAGGGAAAGCGCTTCGGGCAAGGTTGCCACATCGACCACAAGGATAATCGGCCGATCGGAAAGATCCGCAGCTTCGATGCCTGCCACTGAAGAAAAGCTGAGCACAGGTACGTCTTTTTGATGAAGCAGCCGTTTCACTGCCCCATTAAACGTTTGCTCTCCCCCGAACAGGCAGACGACTTTAGCAAGCGGTCCTTCTATAGTGTCTAAGACGGCATCCGGATGTTGCATGGAGGCGACCCTGACAGCATCAATCGCTAGAAATAAAAACAAATAAATTATTCTAGCACCACGACAGGATCAGGCAGAAAAGAAACCTGCGGCCCTTGGGGTCGCAGGTTGAGGGAGCGGGAAATGGCTTTAACTTAAATAAGTTTTGGCTTCCTCTCCTGGATTAGGAAGCCCCGCGATGCGCCAGATGGACTTGCAACTACCGAAGAGCAAGTGCATCTGAGTGCGGGAAAGTGCTGTATCTCGGCACAGGCGGCGCAGATTCGGCAAAGCCCCCACTTGGAAGAACTTGGTGCGCACCCGCTCAATGACTCGCCAATGTTCTGGGGTCAGTTCCAAAATCCCTTCCTCACAGGCGATCTGCTCGGCAAGACTCTCATTCCAAACAGAGGGATCTAGGAGAAAGCCGTCTTCATCGAAAAGCGGTCTAGGTTGCTCGGACTGTAGTTCCAGATAAGGTTGCATCATCGTGCTCCATTTCTCCTCAGGGGTAGGGAGCAGTATGGTGCAAGGGTGCATCATGTAAAATAATAATTTTTACTGATTGATCACGAATGAAACTATGGAAATCCGGCAACTCCGTTCTTTGGTCACGCTGGCTGAGATGGAATTCAGCGTAAGCCGCACCGCTGCCCGCCTTCATTTGGTGCAACCGGCGGTGTCCCAACACCTCCGCCGATTGGAAGAGGAACTGGGGGGCCGCCTAATCCATCGCCAAGGCAAGCGCTTGATCGGCTTTACAGAACTGGGGGAACAGGTGGTCGCTCATGCCCGCATCATCCTCACTGAGCTTGCGAACATTCACAGCCTCAGGGGACAGCCCACCATCGGCATCCTGCGCATCGCCGTTTCCGCCAGCGTGCCCCGTCCCTTTCTCTCCGCTGCCCTGCGCGCCTTTCGCGCCCGATATCCAGGTATCCAAGTGCAGATCGACACGGGAACCCTAGCGCAGCTCTGGGAACGAGTGCGTCGGGATCAAGCGGATCTGGCGCTTTACAACGGACCTCCCGTTTCAGACCTGGCAAACCTGCCCAGCTGTCGTTGGCACTACGGGCTCATCGCGCCCCAGGGACATCCTGCCCTGGCGCAACAACCCCTGACCCTGGAATGGCTCTGCGAGCAGCCGCTAGCTACCTACCTCGATGGGGCACTGGGTCGCAGCCGCTTTTCCGATGCCTTCGCACGGGAAGGCTTGCGCCCCCAGGTGGTCCTTGCAGCACCGGACGCAGAGACCATCAAAAGCTATGTGCGCCAGACCCGAGGCATCGGCATCCTTGCCAATATCGCCTATGATCCCGAATCAGACGGTGATTTGCTGTTCCGGGATCTCAGCCATTTGTTTTCTTGGGAAACCCTTCGCATCGCCTATGCGAAAGATCGATATCTGCGGGACTTCCAGCGGGATTGCATCCATTATCTTCAGGAACAATCCCCGAATCCTGCGCATCGATGAGGATACTACGCCATCACCTTGGGCTCCGGTCTAGATTTATGGGATGATAGGTGGAGCCATTCCCTAGGTAGTATCTCGGATGAAAGCACAGCCGCTCCCCCCCAGCCTGCAGCGCCTCATCGAAGCCCGGCATTCCGACCCTTTCAGCGTTTTGGGTCCTCACCGAGAGGGAGAAGAAATCTTGGTCCGCGTCCTGCTGCCTCATGCGGAGACAGTCTCCATCCTAGAGGGGGGGCATGCTATGGAGCGCATCGAGGGCACAGATCTCTTCGAATGGCGCGGCAAGGCTGATCAAATTCCCGAACGCTACCGCCTGATCTGGCGGGATGACGAACATCGGGAACATCTCATCCATGATCCCTATTGCTATCCCCCGCAGCTGGGAGACCTGGATCTTCACCTCTTTGGAGAAGGTCGCCATCGCCATGCCTACCGCTTCTTAGGGTCCCACGTGCATGAAGTAGACGGGGTGGCCGGCGTCCTGTTCGCCCTCTGGGCACCCAATGCGGAGCGGGTGAGTGTGGTGGGGGATTTCAACCGTTGGGATGGTCGCACCCATCCCATGCGGGTGCGGGGCAACGGGGTTTGGGAACTTTTCCTGCCGGATCTGCCCGCGGGCATCCTCTATAAATATGAGATTCGCGCCAAGAACGGGGCTGTGTTCCTCAAATCCGATCCCTACGGGCGGCGGTTTGAGGTGCGCCCCCACACCGCCACTTTGGTGGAACCGGAGAGCCGCTTTCCCTGGACGGATCAGGATTGGCTCAACGCCCGCGCCAAGTGGGACTGGCTGCACGCGCCCATGTCTATTTATGAAGTGCATTTGGGGTCCTGGCAGCGGGGCCCGGAAGGGGAGATGCTTAACTATCGGGAGATCGGCCAGCGGTTGGCCCGCTATGCCAAGGAGATGGGCTTCACCCATATCGAGCTGATGCCGATCACAGAACATCCCTATGATAAATCCTGGGGTTATCAGACCACCGGTTACTATGCTCCCACGAGCCGCTTCGGCACACCGGACGATTTCCGATGGCTGGTGAATCACTGTCATGAGCAGGGATTGGGGGTCATCCTGGATTGGGTGCCCGCCCACTTTCCTAAGGACGCCCACGGACTCGCCCGCTTCGACGGCACGGCCCTCTACGAACACGAAGACCCGCGCCTCGGAGAACATCGGGATTGGTCTACCCTCATCTATAATTTCGGCCGCTATGAGGTGAAGAATTTCCTCCTCTCCAGCGCCGTGTTCTGGCTGGAGGAATACCATGTGGACGGCCTGCGGGTGGATGCAGTGGCTTCCATGCTCTATCTGGATTATTCCCGAAAGGAGGGAGAATGGATTCCCAACCGCTACGGCGGGCGGGAGAATCTGGAAGCCATCGCCTTTCTGCGGGAGCTCAATGAGATCACCCATGATCAGGTGCCCGGCACCCTCATCATGGCGGAGGAGTCCACCTCTTGGCCCCAGGTGACCCGACCCACCTATCTGGGCGGGCTGGGTTTCGACCTCAAGTGGAACATGGGTTGGATGAATGACACCTTGCGCTACATGGCGCGGGAACCCATCTACCGGCAATATCATCAAGACAGCCTGACCTTCAGCCTGCTCTATGCCTTCACGGAAAATTTCCTCCTGCCCTTCTCCCATGATGAAGTAGTCCACGGCAAGGGCTCCATGCTCCAGAAGATGCCCGGGGATGAATGGCAGAAGTTCGCCAATCTCCGTCTTCTCTACACCTACTTGTTTGCGCATCCCGGGAAACAGCTCCTGTTCATGGGCATCGAGTTCGGGCAGGCCACCGAATGGGACAGTGCCAAGACCTTGGAATGGCAGCTGCTCGAAGTGCCATTTCACCAGGGGGTGCAACGGCTGGTGCGGCGGCTCAATGCACTGCATCGACAGGAACCCGCCCTGCATGAACTGGATTTTGAATCCGATGGGTTCCGATGGATCGATTGCCAGGATGCCCAAAATTCCGTGCTGATCTTCTCCCGCCATGCTCGCGCGCCGGAGGATTTTCTCATCGTCGCCCTCAATTTCACGCCAGTGCCCCGCCATGGCTACCGCATCGGCGTGCCTCCGGGCCGCTATCGGGAAATCCTGAACTCGGACGATCCGACCTACGGAGGCAGTGGGGTGCGCAATGAGGGGAACTTGATGAGCCAGGCGGTGCCCTGGATGGGACATCGACAATCCATCGAACTCAGCTTGCCGCCCTTGGCCGGCATTCTGCTGAAACCCACGAAAACGGATTCAGAAGAGCAGGACGGGTCCAGCCCCTCGGTATTATCCAAGGGGAAGCTGTGATGGCCAGTGAGAAATCGGCCGGCAGAAAAGCCGGGCGTTCCCAGCAATCAGAGAACGCACTCACCAAGACTCGGCGTTCCCGTTCCCAAGCGAGCCAAGAAACGAGGTCAGCCGCGCCAGCGGAAAACCGTGTGGAACAGGCGCTTATCCCCGCAGGATTCCAGGAGGTCCAGCTGCCGGAAGATGCGACAGCCCCCATCCGAGAACCCGTTCCTCTGGAACCCGAGGTGAACTCACCGGGGGTTTCAGCCCCTCGGATTCCTCATCTCTATGTGGTGCACATCAGCCCGGAAATGGCGCCGGTGGCCAAGGTGGGCGGATTGGGGGATGTGGTCTTTGGATTGTCCCGAGAGCTGGCCATCCGAGGCAATCATGTGGAAATCATCCTGCCTAAATATGACTGCCTGGACTACGGCCAAATCTTCGAACTGCATCCCGCTTATGAAGATCTCTGGGTGCCCTGGTACGAAGGGGCGATCCATTGCACCGTCTACTTCGGGTTCGTGCACGATCGAAAATGCTTCTTCATCGAACCCCATTCCCAGGATCGCTTCTTCGAGCGGGGGCAGATCTACGGCTTTCCGGATGATGTGCTGCGCTACGCCTTCTTTTCTCGGGCGGCCATGGAATTTCTCTTCAAATCCGGCAAGCATCCGGACATCATCCATTGCCATGACTGGCAGACCGCCCTGGTCCCTGTCTTCCTCTACGAGATCTATCAGCAATTGGGCATGACCCATCCCCGCGTCTGCCTCACCATCCACAACTTCAAGCATCAGGGCATCACGGGCATGGAGGTGTTGCGGGCGGGCGGACTCCACAAACCGGAACATTTCTTTGACTACCACCGATTGCGGGACAACCAGAATCCCCAGGCGCTGAACTTGCTCAAGGGGGGCATTGTTTATTCCAACTTCATCACTACGGTTTCTCCCCGCTACGCCTTTGAAACCCAGCAGGATCAGGGCTTCGGCTTAGAACCCACCCTGCATATTCACCACGTGAAATACGGTGGCGTAGTGAACGGAATCGATTATGCAGTGTGGAACCCGGAGGTGGATCCGCAAATTCCCGTGCGCTATGACGTCGACCATATCGAAGACAAGTATGAGAACAAGCGCGCCCTGCGCCATCGGCTCTTGCTGGCGGACAATGAGAAACCCATCGTCGCCTTCATCGGTCGATTGGACCCCCAGAAGGGCTTGGAACTGGTGCGCCATGCCATTTTCTACACTTTAGAGCAGGGGGGACAATTCGTGCTTCTGGGATCCAGCCCAGATCCCCAGATCAACGCGGATTTCTGGGGCTTGAAGCAGATGCTCAACGATAGCCCCGATTGCCATTTGGAGATCGGCTTCGATGAGTCGCTTGCCCATCTCATCTATGCGGGCGCGGATCTCATGCTGGTGCCGAGCCGATTTGAACCCTGCGGGCTTACCCAGCTCATCGCCCTGCGCTACGGCACCATCCCCGTGGTGCGGGAGGTGGGGGGGCTGGCGGACACCGTGTTCGACAAGGACCATTCCCACCGGCCTTTCCACGAGCGCAACGGCTACAGCTTCCGCGATTATGATCGAACTGGCTTAGAATCCGCCCTGGGCCGCGCCATCGCCTGCTATTACCATCATCCTGACGATTTTCGGGCACTGATGAAGAATGCCATGCGCAGCGATTATTCCTGGAACCTGCCGGGCAAGGATTATCTCAATATCTACGATCACATCCGCAGCAAATAGGGAACAGGCACGCTTTGACTTCGTCCATGGCTAAAGGAAAGATCAATGAGCAGGAAAGGGCACTCTTCCGCCAAGCGGTGAAGGATGCAAAGCCCCTGGATACAGCGCAGCCTGCGCCCTATCGGCGCCGCCCCCCGCCAGTGCTCATTTCTCAGCCCCGAGAAAAAAAACCTGCGCCTGCTGGCGCTCCCTTAGCGGAATCCGAAGTAGAGACCTATGAATTTCTGTTCTTCTCCCGATCGGGTCTGCAGAAGCGCATCCTGTCCGATTTGCAACGGGGCAGAATTCCGGTGGAACTGATCTTGGATCTGCACGGACTCACCAGTGAGCAGGCACGGGAAACGCTCGATGCGTTCCTCACCGATTGCCAACGCCGTCGGGTGCGCTGCGCCCAGGTCATCCATGGCAAGGGCTATCGATCCCAAGCCCAACAGCCCGTACTCAAGCGCAAGGTCAACTATTGGCTGCGCCTCTATCCCGAGGTGCTCGCTTTCTGTTCCGCCACCCGACGGGATGGGGGCACGGGTGCCCTCTACGTGCTCTTGAAAAATCCCGATAAGAGGAGAACTAGACCGAACCGAAGGCGCTGAGATCGATTGCAAGAGCAGGTAATTAGCGCTAACCTAAGGAATTTCGCAGCGAGGGACTTCAACGTTTCATGAACCCGGGACCGGTGCAACAGCTGGACGCGCAGGGGCGATTGCGCCATTTCCTCAGCTTGGAGGGATTGCCTCGGGAACTGCTGGTAGAGATTCTTGATCAGACTGAGGGCTTCCTCCGTGTGGCGCGCCAGACAGTGAAAAAGGTGCCCATCTGCCGGGGCAAGGTGGTCGCCAATCTCTTCTTCGAAACCAGCACCCGCACCCGCACCACCTTCGAACTGGCGGCCAAGCGCCTGTCGGCAGATGTGCTGAATCTGAACATCTCCACCTCCGCCACCGCCAAAGGGGAAAGCCTCCTGGATACCCTGCGGAATCTGGAAGCCATGCATCTAGATCTCTTCGTGGTCCGCCATCGGGACACGGGCGCCGCCCATTTCATCGCCCAGCACCTACCGCCCCATGTGAGCGTCATCAACGCGGGGGATGGCCGCCATGCCCACCCCACCCAGGCCTTGTTGGACCTGTTCACCATCCGCCAGCACAAGGGGGATTTCTCCAACCTATGCGTGGCCATCGTAGGGGACATCCTGCATTCGCGGGTGGCCCGGTCTCAGCTGCTGGCCCTGAATAGCCTGGGGGTAGGCGAGCTGCGCCTCATCGCCCCCCGCACCCTGCTGCCGAGCCACCCAGAAGCCCTGGGTGCGCGGGTTTTCCACGACCTTCAGGAAGGGATTCGAGATGCGGATGTGATCATCGCATTGCGCTTGCAGCGGGAGCGGATGCAGGGGGCTTTGCTGCCAAGCGCCCGGGAATATTTCCATTGCTTCGGCCTGACGGAAGCCCAGCTGAGCGCTGCCAAACCGGATGCCATCGTGCTGCATCCAGGCCCCATCAATCGGGGCGTGGAGATGGATTCCCAGGTGGCCGATGGGCCGCGCTCCGTGATCCTGGAACAGGTGAGCAATGGCATCGCGGTGCGCATGGCAGTCATCTCCCGCTGCATCGGCACCCAGAACGCGCGGGAGCATCATGCCTGAACCGTCCAAGATCAGCATCTGCGGAGGCCGCCTGATCGATCCTGCCAACGGCATCGATGCGCAACGGGATGTGCACATCGCCGAGGGCAAGATCCTACAGATCGGTGCCCAGCCCCTGGGCTTTCATCCCGATCTGCGAATCGATGCCCGGGATCAGATCCTCTGCCCGGGTTTCATCGATCTCTGCGCACGACTCGGAGAACCGGGCGCAGAACATAAGGCGACCATCGCTAGCGAGACTCAAGCCGCCGCCGCATCAGGCATCACCATCCTGTGCTGTCCGCCGGACACCCAACCCGTTATCGACACGCCGGCAGTAGCCCAGCTCATCGCCCAGCGGGCAGAACGCCTTGGAAAATCTCGGGTGATTCCCGCCGGTGCCCTCACCCAAGGCTTGCAGGGCAAGCAGCTCAGCGAGATGGCCGCCCTCAAAGCGGCGGGTTGTCCGATTCTGAGCCAGGGGGATGCTCCGTTGCGGAACATGCAGGTGGCTCGCAATGCTTTGGAATATGCGGCGACCTTTGAACTCAGCGTGATGCTGCGCCCCCAGGATGCGGACTTGCACAATCGGGGCTGCGCCCATGAAGGGCAGGTCAGCGCTCGCTTAGGGCTACCAGGCATCCCCGAAGCGGCGGAAACCGTCGCTCTCGCGCGGGATCTGGCGCTCGCGGAACAGACGGGTGCGCGCATTCATATTCGAGGGCTGTCCTGCGGCCGCTCCGTGGAGATGATCGCAGACGCCCAGGCCCGAGGGCTTCCCGTCACAGCGGATGTGAGCCTGCATCAGTTGTTCTTCACAGAAGAACATCTGCTGGGATTTGACAGCAACTATCATCTGGATCCGCCCCTGCGCAGCCTTGCCGATCGGGAAGCTCTGCGACAGGGCCTGGCGCAAGGGGTGATCGGTGCCCTCTGTTCGGATCATCGCCCCCATGAAGCGGATGCAAAGCTGGCTCCCTTCCCCAGCACGGAACCCGGCATCTCCAGTTTGGAAACCCTGCTGCCCCTCAGCTTGCGCTTGGCAGAAGAGGGCGGGATTCCCCTCTCTCGGATCCTCGAAGCCCTGACCCGAGTGCCCGCCCAGATCCTGGGCTGCGCCGGCGGCGATCTGACCCCAGGACAACCGGCGGATCTCTGTATCTTCGACCCCAAGCGGCGCTGGAAAGTGGATGCAGCGCACTGGCACAGCCAAGGCCGCAACACCCCCTTCTGGGGAAAGGCACTCCGAGGGCGAGTTACCTGGACGCTGGGCAAAGGCCGCATTCTCTGGAAAGATCCCCATGAGGCCTAACTCCCATCGCGGCACGATCTTTCTGGAGGAAGGGGAGATCCTGCAACGGACCGCCTACGAAGGCGAACAATATCTTTTGCGCCTTCGCGCACCCGCTTGCGCGAAAGCCGCTCGCCCGGGGCAATTCATCCATCTCCGCTGCCAGGAAGCGTTGCCCTTGCGCCGTCCCCTGTCCATCCTGCGCGCCCAGGCGGATTGGATTGAACTCCTGTTTCGGGCAGTGGGTCGAGGTACCCGCGCCCTCGCCCGGCAGCCTGTGGGCGCTCGGCTCAGCCTGCTGGGCCCCATCGGGCAGCCCTTTCAGCTGCCCAGTTCGGAAAAACCCGTGCTCTTGATCGGTGGGGGCATCGGAATTCCCCCCCTGGTCTTCGCTGCCCAAATCTTGCACCGAAGAAATCATGGGCGGGTGTTCGCTGCCTTCGGCTCGGAAATCCCCTTTCCCTTTGCACCTAAGCCTGCGGAATTCCTCGTGTCCGGCCTGCCGCCGGACGTCATCGCCGCCATGCCTCTGTTGGAAGACTGGGGCATTCCCAACCGGTTGGCGAGTCAACAGGGTTATCCAGGCTGCTTCTCCGGCTATGTGACCGATCTGGCCCGGCGCTGGCTCCAATCGTTAGAACCCACAGCCGCTGCCCAAACGGAAATCCTAGCCTGCGGACCCCAACCCATGCTCGCCGCCGCCGCCGATCTGGCGCGCGCTTTCGGCTGTGCTTGCCAAGTTTCTCTGGAAGCTTTCATGGCGTGCGGGGTCGGCGGCTGTGCGGGCTGTGCGGTGGATGTTCACACGGCCCAGGGCTTGGCGAGAAAGCGGGTCTGTGTGGACGGGCCGGTATTCGATGCCCATCAGATTTTTTAGGTTGAGTTTATGAAACCACTTCGTCTCGGTATCCCCAAGGGAAGTTTAGAAAACGCTACGATCGAACTCTTCGCCCAGGCGGGTTGGAAGATCCGCCCCCGATCCCGCAACTATTACCCTCAGATCAACGATCCGGAATTATCCTGCGCCCTGGTGCGGGCTCAGGAGATGGCCCCCTATGTAGCCAACGGCACCCTGGATCTGGGCCTGACGGGGTTGGATTGGATTCTGGAAACCGGTGCCCAGGTGGAAGAAATCTGCACCCTCACCTATTCCAAGAGTTCGGATCAACCGAGCCGCTGGGTGCTGGTGGTGCCACAGGATTCGCCCATTCAGTCGGTGGCGGATCTCCAGGGCAAAAAGATCGCCACCGAGCTGGTGCAGTTCACCAAGCGCTATCTCGCGGAACGGCAGATCGAAGCTTCCGTGGAATTTTCCTGGGGGGCTACGGAAGCCAAGGTAGTGGAAGGATTGGTGGATGCGGTGGTGGAGATCACCGAGACGGGCAGCACCATCCGGGCCCATGGATTGCGGATCGTGGAAACGCTACTCTTCACGGAAACCCGGCTCATCGCTAACCCTGAAGCTTTGAAGGAGGATTGGAAGCGGGAAAAGATCGATCAGATCGCCCTGATGCTGCAAGCCGCCCTCGCCGCTCGGCATAAGGTAGCTTTGAAACTCAACGTGCGGAAAGCAGACCTGGAAGCGGTGATCGCCTTGCTGCCCAGCCTGCACGCCCCCACCTTGAGCCCGCTCTACGATCCGGAATGGTTCGCCCTGGAAACCGTGGTCGATGCCCAATCCACCCGAGATCTGGTGCCCAAGCTCCGGGCCGCCGGTGCGGAAGGCATCTTGGAATATGAACTGCGCAAGGTCATTTGATGCGGGGGGCTCGGGGGCGGCGGATGTGGAGGAGCTGGGCGCAGCCGGGTTCCAGATTTCGCCAATCCTTGGGCATTTCGAGGCGAGCGAGAGCGGCGGTAGGCAGTAGCTTGCCGTCCGGCGGCGTCTCCAGGTCCTCGCCGGCGAGGAAGCGCAGCAGTTCTTCCAGCCCTGGATTGTGGCCGATGAGCAAGACAATCTCCGCCTCCGAAGGGCAGTCGGCTAGCACCTTCAGCAAGGTAGGCACATCTGCACCATAGAGCGCAGGTTCCCAAGCGATGCGCTTGGGTTTGAACTCCAGGGACTTGCAGACCTGCCGAGCGGTTTCTTTCGCCCGTTTTGCCGGAGAACTGACCACCCAGTCCGGGATCAGCCCTTCCCGATACAGCCAGGCCCCCACCTGGGGCGCATCCTTCTTGCCTCTTTTGGCGAGGGGGCGCGCAAAGTCGTTCGGGCTATCCGTGTTCCAATCGGATTTCGCATGGCGCAGGATCAAGAGCTCTCTAGGCATGGGAAGCAAAGGCACTCGATCAGTGGAAGGAAAAAGAGGGCATATTGCCGTCTTTTAACAGATCCGTAACCTTCTGGAAAGGGCTGTTAACCGAGTTGGGCGAGCAAGCGGTCGATGAGACGCAGGGCTTGCCCCAGATAGCCGCTCCCAAAGAGATTCAGATGATTGAGCACATGATAGAGGTTGTAGAAATCCTTCCGCACCGGATAACCAGGATCTAGGGGCCAGACTTCGTTGTAGGCTGCATAGAACCGGTTGCTGAAGCCGCCGAACAGTTCCGTCATGGCGAGATCTGCTTCTCGATCCCCAAAATAAACCGCTGGATCATAGAGTACCGGCGTGCCGTCTGTCGTATAACCGATGTTCCCGCCCCAGAGATCTCCGTGAAGCAGGGAAGGGATTGGATCATGGGATAACAAAGGATCGAAGGTTTCCAGCAAACGCTGTCCTCGGCTTTGCAACTGCCCCCGATAACCCTGTTGCGCCGCCAGTTGCAATTGGAACCCGAGGCGATGCTTGCGCCAGAATGCGATCCAATTCTCTGTGGGGGCATTGGGCTGGGGGGTAGAACCGATGGTGTTGTCCCGATCCCAACCGAAGGTCTTTCGGGTGGTGCGGTGCAAGGCGGCGAGCTGGCGGCCGGCTTGGGCTTCGCCGGCTGCCGTGCGCCCGCCGCTGAGATCCACATATTCCAGCAGCAGGAAGGCTTCCGAGCCTACTAAGCCCGTTCCCAAGGGCTTGGGTACCCGAATGCACTGGGTGGCTAGCATCTCAGCGAGTCCCGCCGCCTCCGCTTCGAACATGGGCAGTCGCTGAGCCCGATTCAGTTTGACGAAGAATCGGCGGCGACCATCGTCCAGAACGATCGCTCGGTTGATGCAACCGCCGCTCACATCACAGGGAGAAACCGCTTGAAAGGGCTCCCCGGTGGCTGCTTCAATCGCATCGAAGATCGGTGCCCAATGGTTCATCCAAATAATCCCCCTGGTTTTGGTATAGAGTTAGCATATCAGCATCGTGGAATGTCCTAACATCGGAGTGAGATTCATGCAGGCGAGTTTGCGAGAAATTCCCCTTGTGCTCCTAGTCGCGAGCACGGGTTTCTGGAACAGCAGTGCCCTAGGCCAGTCCTATGAAGTGGATGGCAATGTCTTTAGCACCTCTCCGGGCACCCCAACCCCCCAAGCAGCCCAAGAAGCAGTTCGGGCCTACTGGACCGAGGAGAGAATGCGATCTGCCCAGCCCAGGCAGATGGTTTTGGAAGGCAGTCCCAGCCCTCAATCGGCGCGATCTTCCCATTTCCCTACGGGAACCCCCACCGCAGGCAACAGCGGACTCCAGGGGGAAGGCCATGAAACTGTGTTGCAAGGGGACGATGTGCGCGCTGTGCTCGGGATCACCGGCGCTTTGGCAACCGATCCTGTGGTTCCCCAAGCGGCCGGCGACGGGGTCTATACCTATCCGCCCCCGCAAACGACCTACGCCATTCCCGTCACCTGGTATGGCTCCTTCCCCTTGCGCGCGGTGGGAAAACTGTACTTCAGTCTTTCTGGGGTCAATTATGTGTGCTCGGGGGCGGTGATTCAGACCAGTTCCAACGATGTGATCCAGACGGCCGGTCATTGTGTATCCGACGGGGCCGGGAACTGGGCGACGAACGTGCTGTTCAAGCCTGCCCACCGTCCTGCCTGGGATGCGCCCTATGGCACTTGGACCGCACGGGCACTGGGGGCGCGGAATGCCTGGCATAACAACGGGGAGAACGGCGGTTGGTGCGAGGATCTGGGCTGTGTCATCCTCAACACGAACGGCAGCGGCCAACACATCGGCGAAGTGGTGGGTGAATTGGGCTATGTATACGACGCGGGCCGTCAACAACATTGGCATCTCTTCGGTTATCCTGCGGAGAACGGTTGGTCTGGAGATGTAATGGTCGTTTCTGCCACTTCCTGGAATCTCGACGATAGCCCAGCTTGTGTATCGGGCCCCAACACGCTGGGTGTGGGCTGGGGACTGTCGGGCGGTGCCAGCGGTGGTCCCTGGGTCCTGAACTACAAACCCCAACAGGCAGGCAGCAACAATTACATCAATGGGGTGAGCAGTTATGTCTATAATGACCAGCCGGAGCAGATCTACGGCCCTTATTTCGGTGCGGAATTTGCTAGCCTGCGGGATTATTGCGAGGCGCAATGAAATCGCCCGAGTGACTCCATGGAAACGTGGAATTGGCTGATCCCTGGGCTGATCGTACTGCTCCTGCCCTCAGGCGTCTGGGGCAGCGAGCAGGATTCAGTCCCCTTAGCTCAGATCGGTGACAAGATCATCAGCCGCCAGTCGTTAGAAGCCCGTCTGCAACGGCTGCCGCCAGAAGTACAGGCACAGTACCGCAGTGAAGCGGGCCGATCCGCCTATCTTCGGGAACTGGTTCGGCTGGAAGTATTCGCGCGGGCAGCCAGGGAACAGGGTTTGGATCGGGATCCCGAGATCCAAGCGCGGATTCAGGACATCATGAATGCTATGCTGGCCCATCAATATGTGCAGCGGGAGATCCTAGGGCCTGTTCAGGTGCAGCCGGAGGAAGTGCGCCGGTATTATCAGACCCATCGGGAACGCTTCGTTTCTCCGGAGAAAATCCGAGCCCCCTCCCTGTTGCTTCGGGTGCACGCAAAAGCCACGGAAGCGGCGTGGAAAGCGGCGGAACAGCAGGCTTGGGAACTGGTGCATCGGCTCCGCGCCGGTGAGGATTTCCATGCGCTGGCTAAAACCTATTCTGCCGATCATACCGCAGGCCAATATGATTTCTACGATCGCTTCCACTGGGTGCCGCAAGTAGCCGATCGCATCTTTTCCCTCCAGGTGGGGGAAGTGAGCGATCCCATTCGGGTGTCCAACGGCTATCGCGTCTTCAAAGTGCTGGCCCGCCGACCTGCACGAAAACAAACATTTCAGGAAGTGGCCCAGGAGATCTATGAACAACTCCTGCGGGAACGCCGAGATGCGGCTTATCAAGCTGCAGAAAGTGCCCTTTTTCAACGCTATGGCGTAGTGATCCGAGGGAGCACCGATCCATGATCGGATTGTTGCAGCGGGTCCAGCAAGCCCGCGTGATGGTGGAGGAGGAAACCATCGGTGCTATCGGACGGGGCCTGCTGGTTTTGGTTGGCGTACAGCGAGGAGACGATGAAAAACGGGCGGCTCGGCTTGCGGAACGGCTGCTGGCCTATCGGGTGTTTCCCGATGAACGGGATCGCATGAATCTGAGCTTGCGGGAAATTCAGGGGGGGATTCTGTTGGTGCCCCAGTTCACCTTGGCAGCGGACACGCGGAAGGGCAATCGGCCCAGCTTTACCTCGGCTGCCCCGCCAGAGGAAGGCCACAAGCTCTTCCATATCCTGGTGGAACAGGTGCGGCATCGCTATGAATCAGTGGAAACCGGCCGATTTGGTGCGGATATGCGAGTGCACCTCATCAACGACGGTCCCGTAACCTTCTGGCTAGAAACCTAGGAATTCCCGAAATGCCGCGTATCGCCGAAATCCGACGCCAGACGTTGGAAACCCAGATCGATCTTCAGCTCAATCTGGACGGCACAGGGCAAGCCCATTTCCAAACCGGCGTGCCCTTTCTGGAACACATGCTGGATCAGGTAGCCCGGCATGGGCTGTTGGATCTTCGCATCGAAGCCACCGGAGATCTCCACATCGATGACCATCACTTAGTGGAAGATATCGGCATTACCCTGGGGCAAGGGTTGTCCCAGGCCCTGGGCGACAAGCGGGGAATTCGGCGCTACGGCCATGCCTATGTGCCCTTGGATGAAGCCTTGTCTCGGGTGGTGGTGGATCTCTCAGGACGGCCGGGACTCTGCTTCCAGGTGGATTTCACCCGTGCTCGAATCGGCACCTTTGATGTGGATCTCTTCCAGGAGTTCTTTCAAGGTTTCGTGAACCACGGCGGGCTCACACTCCATGTGGACAACCTGCGGGGGCGCAACGCCCACCATCAAGCGGAAACCCTCTTCAAGGCTTTTGGGCGCGCCCTGCGCATGGCCTTGGAACCCGATCCTCGCATGGCGGGATTGACCCCCTCCACCAAGGGCACCCTCTGAACTAGCGCTGGCCGCGCTTTGCCAAAAGTTCGTCGATCTCCTTGCAAGCCTCTTCCCAGTTTTGTTGATCGTAAGCGGGATCGAACCCGCGCTTTTCCGCCTTGAAATAGGCCGCTTCCGCGATCATCGCATGGCGCTCTTCCAAGCTCACCGGACGCTCTTCGGCGCTAACCTTCTGGGATTCCGCAGCAGGCGTTGCTTTTGCCTGGGTGGCTCGGGTGCGCTTTGCCGTGCCCGTCGACTTCGCTGCGGTGGACTTCTTCCGCGTGGTCGTGCTTTTCTTCGCCCTAGCGCTGGTTTTCTTCGTTGCTGTGCTGGTGCTCGCTCTTTTAGTAGTCGCCGCTCTTCGGGTAGTCGTTCCCTTTCCCGTGGTTTTCTTAGCTGCTGTGGTCTTTGCTGCGGCAGTCTTCTCTTCGGTCTGCTTTGCCGAGGTCTTCTCTTCTTCCGTCATGCTCAACTCGTTCTCTCCGAGGGGTCGATGGGGTGGTCAAGAGCAATGATAGCGATTCTTCCAGCGAATGAAAGCTCAAGGAGAAAAGAGCAGGGCCTGACCTCCCTCTTCCCGAAGGAGCCAAACTTGATCCGCATCGAGATCCCGATAGAGGCGCTTCCTGCCCGAGGGCCAATCCACCTGAATAGTGACCTTTTCGTGAGGCCCCAGACCGAAATGAATGCGTCGAAAATCCTGCACCCGTCCGTGAGTACCGTTATCCAACAGACGGACTTGCCGCCGCTCGCCGGTAATCGCGAAGATCCGAGCCCCGATGCCAGACCGATTGCTGTGAACGCCCTCAAGCGCTAGCTCGATCCAATGGTTTTCGGTGCCCAGATTGCGGAAAAGCTGGTCGGGTCCTCGGGCGAAGGGGACTAATCCCCGTCCGTTGCGGACGAAAAGATCGAGCGCGCCGTCCAGATCGTAATCCGCCACAGCCACCGCATCCCCGATGCCCAGGGAACTGCCCGACGCCCCACCTGCTGCCGGCACTTCCCGGAAGTGCCGGTTTCCGAGATTTTCAAACAACCGGTTGGGACGGTTTCCCAGATAGCTGCCGCAGACCAGATAGAGATCCAGATCCCCATCGTTGTCGAAATCCCCCGCCGCACCGCTGAAACAATTATCTCGGGCTAGGATCGTTTGGGCGGTCTCAGGAAAACGCCCGTCCTCGTTCCAGCGGATGCGCTGTTCCAAGGGTTCGAGCTTCAAGGGGAAACCCTTTTGAACGAGCTGTATCAAGGGTTGATCTCCTTGTACCTGGAGATTCACCGAATTCCATTCTGGATCTCGCATCTCGATGATCCAGCGCCGCGCTTCCCCATCATAGCCCAGGAAAAGACCCTTTTTTCCCGCTGCTAAGCCCTGAACTGCAGGGTCATCCTTGTTCAGCATCAATGGAATCGATTCGGGATCTTTGCCCCGAGCCCCGATGAAGATCCGCCCTTTGCCCCACCATTGTTTGGCCAGGGGGTAGGGGGAAACCTGAATCTCATCCGGCCCGGCAAAGCGCAGGCTTTGGGGTTGTCCCCAATAGGACTGAAGCCGCGCTTCCAGACGGTGGGCATTCACGCGGCGGACCCCAGGGCGCAGCCCGCCCCGCAGGAAGACCAGGTCTTGCAGGCCGTCGTTGTCCAGATCCGCCGCCAATAGATCCGCCGTCCAGGGGGCTAAGGGTGGATCAAGACCGAAGGCAGCACTGGTTTCCCGCAGACCGGCCGGACTGGGCTGATACACGAAGAGCTGATGCGGGGGGCCGGCGAGCACATAGGGTTTGGGTTCCGAAGTGAGCAGCGCAAGCAAGGCGATCTCCGAGCGCTGAAGTCCCTCGATGGGACTGCCCTGAAAGCCTTTTTCTTTCTGCAGAAACAGGGCGGGGGGCGCTTCCGGTCGGGGAGCGGCGGTGATGAGCACATCCAGCCGCCCATCTGCATCCGCATCCAGCCAGAGAGCGGCCCGCGTGCGGGCTAATCCATAGTCGAGGCCCAGTGCCTTCGCGCGGTCGATCAGGCGATGATCTTCATTCACATAGAACGCGTTAGGATCTGCCCCCTTGCCCCGATCCGCGCCGGAAAGCTGCAGGAGATCCGCATCCCCATCGTTGTCGAAATCCGCCCAAGCCGCGTTGTGCCGGTCAGAATAGCGGATGGGCACAATCCATTCCGCCGTGCGGTCGGAGAAGCGGCGCCCTTGCTCATTGAGGAGCAACCGTTGAGGACTGTGGCCGCTGGCCCAGAGGTCCGGATAGCCATCCCCGTTGGCATCGCCCCAAGCGGCGCCGAAGCTCGTACCCGCATACTCGATGCCTACTTCCTGAGTAACTTCTGAAAAGCGAATTCGGGTCGGGGGCTGGTAGCTTTCCAGATAGAGGAGGGCTAGGCAGAGCAGCCAAGAGAACAAGAGTGTGTTGCGCATCATAGCAACAGCTGCTCAGGAATCTCATAGCCAAAACGCTCGAAATCTTCTCGAAAGACTGCCCGAGCGACTGCCAGAGTTTGGGGGGTGTAATAGCGTTCGTATCTGCCCCGTTTGCTCTCATTGACCCGCCGCAAAACCGGCTTGGAAAGCCCCAGTTGCTGCGCTACTTGCGTCAGATCCTGTTGTAGGGATTCGAACCGACAGATCCGGTCGATGGGATGGGCCTGATCCGTGCGCAGGAACTCCGATTGCAGGCCGCCAGGGCGGGTGGGATTTTTCACATCCTGCCGGAAGTAATCGGACAGCACGAAGGCTTCAAAACTGTCGAAGGCGCGCACGGCGTCCGTGCTCGGATGCTGCCACTGGCGATAAAAATGATAGGCGGAGACCAAGCGATCCAGGGGATGGCGCACGACTGCGAAGGTGAAGTACTGATCCCAGAGAACATCTCCGATGACGCGGCGGATCTGGGCGGCGGTGGAATGCTTGTGCAGGTGGAAGCGCTCCCCATAGATGGGTTGAATGGCTTCCCCGTAGGGCGTGCTGCCCAGCTCAATATCGTTCCAGCCGGTGAACTGGGAGAGCCAACTGGTGATCGCAGTGCCCGCATTCTTGGGCACGTGCAGGAAGATGAAACCGTAGCGATGGTTAATGATCATGGGCTTCCAATCCCTGGGTGAATAGAGCAGCCAAGCGTTCCCCCACCGAATCCAAGGATTGGGCGACGCCCAGCGCCGCCAGGGAGGTGACGGGCAATCCCGCATAGCCGCAGGGGTGAATGCGGGAGAAGGGGGCGAGATCTACGTCCACATTGAGGGCCAGCCCGTGGAAGCTACAGCCCTTGCGAATGCGCAGCCCCAAAGCGGCGATCTTGGCCTCGTTCACATAGACCCCGGGGGCTTGGGGGCGCGTCGTGCCCGAGATGCCATAGGTGCGCAACAGGGCGATGACTGCGTTTTCCAACTGGTGCACCAAAGACTTGACTCCCAGGCGGCGGCGGCGCAGGTCCAGCAGCACATAGAGAATCAGTTGCCCCGGGCCATGGTAGGTTACTTGTCCCCCTCGATCCACCTGGATCACGGGAATGTCTCCAGGGTCCCGCACATGTTCCCAGCGGCCCGCCTGCCCCAGGGTGAAGACTGGCGGATGCTCTAGGAGCCAGAGTTCATCCTCTGTATCCGGCCCCCGCCGATCTGTGAAATCCCGCATGGCTGCCCAGGTTTCCCCATAGGGCTGCATCCCCAAATGCCGCAGCTTCATAGGGCCCAGACCACCTGCTCATGCGCGCTTAGCTCCCTATAGATCGCATCTAACTGGGCCCGGCTCTGAGCCTTGATGGTCACGGTCACCGCAACCCAATTCTGCTTGCGGCTCTCCCGCCGCTGCAAGGTCCCTGCCTGAAGATCGGGCACATGCCGGCGGATAATTTCGAATACCAGGCGTTCAAAATCTTTTCCCGCCTTGCCCACAGCCTTGATGGGAAAGGTGCAGGGGAACTGCAGAAGGTTTTTTTCTCGTTCAGTCATGAGCAGCCAACCATTTCTGCTTGTACTGTTGGAACCATTGATCCATCTGCCGCCACCAGGGGCCGATTTGACCGGCACCCACGGGTTTGCCATCTAGCTGAATCAGAGGCAGCACTTCCCGGGTGGAGCTGGTGATCCAGATTTCTTCCGCCTTTGCCAATTCCTCCTGATGGATCTCCCGTTCCTCGCAGGGCAAGCCTGCCTGTTCCGCGAGCTGCAGCACCAGCGCCCGAGTGATGCCCGACAGCAACCGCCGGCTTTTGGGGGGCGTGCAGAGCTTTCCCTCGAGCACCGCGAACACATTGCTGGAAGAACCCTCGGTCAGCCAGCCCTTGCGGAAGAGCAGGGCCTCCTGAGCCTGAGCTTCTGTCGCCGATTGGCGCAGAAGCACATTGCCCAAGAGGGCGATGGATTTGATGTCGCAGCGATCCCAGCGAAAATCTTCTCGAGTGATCCCCGATACCCCGCACTTTGGGGGGGGGGTCAGATCCCAGGTAAAGGCGAACACCGTGGGTCGCACGACCTCGGGAAGGCGATGATCTCGGGTGGCATAGGTGCCTCGGGTGATCTGCAGGTAGAGGGCGCAATCTCGGGGTGCCGGGCCGATCAGTTTGGGGAAGATCTCCTGCCAAGGGATCGCCGGGACTGCCAGATCGATGGCAGCCAAACTGCGGTGCAGGCGGTCCAAATGGGCTTCCCCGAGAAAAGGCCGGCCCCGATAGACGGGGATGACTTCATAGACCCCATCGCCAAAGAGAAAGCCCCGATCCCAGGGGGAAATCCGCGCTGCTTCCGGTGGGAGAAAGTCTCCGTTGAGATAGACTTGCGCCATGCTCAGAACCACTGCAACAGGGAGTCCTTCGCTTTCTGCCACCAACTCCCTTCCGCCACGGACTCTAAGGCGATCACGGGCATGCGTGAGAGGACTTTATCATTGAGACTTAGCACGAGTTCGCCTACCTGTTGTCCCTTCTCGATGGGGGCCCGGAGCTTTCCTTGCTTCTCGATGTGAGCGGAAAGCTGGTCATAGCTGTGTCTGGGAATAGTCACATAGACATCCTTTGCCGGACCCACAGGGAGTTCCGCCTTTTCCCCCATCCAAACCCGCAGCCGGGCCACTGCTTTATCCTTGGGATAGAGCCGGTGGGATTCAAAGAACCGAAAACCATAGTTCAGCAGAGCGAGGCTCGCTTGGGCCCGAGCTTCCTCGCTGTCCGTGCCCAGGACCACAGAGATCAAACGCATGTTTCCCCGCTTGGCGGAAGCCACGAGACAATAGCCAGCGGCTTTGGTGTGTCCGGTCTTCACTCCGTCTACTGAGCTATCCCGCCACAGCAATCGGTTGCGGTTGGACTGCTTGATCCCGTTGTAGGTGAAGCTCTTCTGGGAATACCAGGCATAGTATTCGGGAAATTCCCGAATCGTCGCCGCTGTGACCAAGGCAAGGTCTCGGGCAGTTGTGTAATGGTCTTCATGTGGCAGGCCAGTGGCATTGACGAAATGGCTGTTTTTCATCCCCAGCCGCTGGGCTTGAGCGTTCATCAGTCCCGCAAAGGTTTCTTCGCTGCCCGCCACATATTCCGCCAGGGCGACGCTGGCATCATTGCCCGACTGGATGATCATTCCCTTGAGCAGATCTTCGACGCTCACCCGTGTGCCCACTTCGATGAACATTTTGGAACCGCCGGTGCGCCAGGCCTTTTCGCTCACCAGGACTTGATCTTCTAAGGAAAGATGGCCCGCCGCGATTTCCCGGAAGACCACATCGGCAGTCATGATCTTCGTCAGGCTCGCCGGGGGAAGGCGTTTATCTGCTTGATGCTCGGCCAACAGGGTTCCGCTGTGGTAATCCATGAGCAGGTAGCTCTGGGCCGCCACGGCGGGCGGGGCGGGAATGGGCGTTTGCAATGGCTCAGCCGAACCAACGGAGATCCAGAGCCAAGCGAGACTGAGTAGAAAGG
Source organism: Chromatiaceae bacterium (assembly GCA_027078745.1). GTDB lineage: Bacteria > Pseudomonadota > Gammaproteobacteria > Chromatiales > Chromatiaceae > JALWWO01. The sequence continues at coordinate 16,736 of JALWWO010000006.1, read as the reverse complement.
AACCTCTAATGGAAGATTTCATCGGTGCGCGCGGAGCTGAGGAAAATATACAGAGGATTTTATCGGACTTTTCTAAAGGATCTATGCCTGATCCGCAATGTTGACTTCTGATCGCTTGGCACAGTTGGGAAGACTTTGATAAGTTAGGGCGCTCTGTGTGTCGGTCTGGGCTTGCTCTAGGTGCCGGATCCCACCGGGAAGGTCCGCCGCGGTCCCGCCTTTGTCAAGGCATCTGAGCATAGCTTCCAGAAACTCAATCCGTGCCGAGATCGGACCCCATCTTGCGGCGTCAACCTAGATTAGTGAGATCGCCTATGAGCCTTCGCGCCCTACCCCCTGCTCAGGGACTCTATGACCCAGCCCTTGAGCGCGACGCCTGCGGCGTCGGTTTCGTCTGCCACATCCGCAACCGGAAGAGTCATGAGATCATCCGGCAAGGTCTGGAGATTCTCAAACGGCTCACCCATCGAGGTGCAGTGGGGGCAGATCCCAAAGCGGGGGATGGTGCAGGCATTTTGGTACAGATCCCCGACGCCTTCTTCCGGGCCGTGGTGCCCTTCTCCCTGCCTCCGGCCGGTCAATATGGGGTGGGCCATCTGTTCCTGCCCAGAGAACCGGAAGTCCGGGAGAAGATCATCCAGCTGATCGAAGCACAGTGTGCGGAACGGGGTGATCCGGTCTTGGGCTGGCGTGAAGTACCCGTGGACAATCGGGAACTCGGGGAAAGCGTGCGTCCCTTGGAGCCCGTCATCCGGCAGGTATTCATCGGCCGTCGTCCGGACTGCAAAAGCCAAGATGCTTTCGAGCGCGAGCTATTCGTCCTTCGCAAGCGCATCGACAACCGCGTTCGGGAAGTGAGCCAGGGGGAGAGCACCTATTATGCAACCTCCCTTTCCTCTCGCACCCTCACTTACAAGGGCATGTTGCTCGCTGATCAGGTGGGCAGCTATTACTTAGATCTTCAGGACGAACGCTTTCAATCCGCCCTCGCTCTGGTGCATCAGCGCTTTTCCACCAACACCTTCCCCACCTGGGATCTAGCGCAGCCCTTTCGCATGATCTGCCACAACGGGGAGATCAACACCTTGCGGGGCAATCTCAACTGGATGGCTGCCCGCCGCCACACCATGAAATCTGAGGTGCTGGGCTCCGATCTGGATGAGATCTGGCCTTTGATTCCAGAGGGGCAATCGGATTCCGCTTGCTTTGACAACGCGTTAGAACTCCTGGTCATGGGGGGCTATTCTCTCGCCCACGCCATGATGCTGTTGATTCCAGAAGCCTGGGCAGGCAATGCCCTCATGGATGAACAGCGCCGAGCGTTCTACGAATATCATGCCGCCCTCATGGAACCCTGGGACGGTCCGGCAGCCGTGGCCTTCACTGACGGTCGCCAGATCGGCGCTACCCTGGATCGCAACGGCCTGCGCCCCGCCCGCTATCTGGTCACCGACGATGATCTGGTGGTCATGGCCTCGGAGATGGGGGTGCTGGACATTCCCGAGGAAAAGATCATCAAGAAATGGCGGCTTCAGCCGGGGAAGATGTTCCTCATCGATCTGGAACAGGGACGCATCATCGATGATGCGGAGATCAAATCTCAGTTGGCCGCTGCCCAGCCCTATCAGGAATGGTTGAATCGCACGCAGATTCACTTGGACGAATTGCCCACGGATGTGGCGCCCATGGCGCCGGATTCGGAAACCCTGTTGGATGCGCAACAGGCTTTCGGCTACACCCAAGAGGATCTCAAGTTCCTGCTCAAACCCATGGTGATGACGGGTCAAGAAGCAGTAGGCTCCATGGGTGCGGACAATCCCCCTTCCGTGCTCTCCCGCAGATCCAAACATCTTTCCACCTATTTCAAGCAGAACTTCGCCCAGGTAACCAACCCGGCCATCGATCCCATTCGGGAAGAACTGGTCATGTCCTTGGTCTCCCTCATCGGCCCCCGACCCAATCTGCTGGGCCTGAATGAGACGGGCAAGCACTGGCGATTGGAGGTCAACCAACCTGTATTGACCAATGAGGACTTAGAACGGATACGGCATATTCAAGACAATACCGCCGGCGCCTTCCGCACCCATACCCTGGATATCACCTATCCGGTAGAGGAAGGAGCGGCAGGCATGGGGGAGGCTTTGGAGACCCTATGCCGCCAGGCGGAGCAGGCGGTGTTGGAAGGCTACAACATCCTCATCCTCTCCGACCGGAACACGAACCGAGATTACATCCCCATCCCTGCCCTGCTGGCCACTTCCGCAGTGCATCACCACCTCATTCGGCGCGGGCTGCGCACCAGCGCTGGCCTGGTGGTGGAAACCGGTGCTGCCCTGGAAGTACATCATTTCGCTACCTTAGCGGGCTATGGGGCAGAGGCCATCAATCCCTATCTAGCCTTCGACACCATTCAGGAAATGCTGCCCCGCCTGCCGGAACCCCTCTCCTTTGAGGTCGCCCAGGCCCGCTATATCAAGGCGGTGGGCAAGGGCCTGAAAAAGGTTATGTCCAAGATGGGCATTTCTACTTACCAGTCCTACTGCGGTGCCCAAATCTTCGATGCGGTGGGGCTGAGCCAAGCCTTTGTGGATCAGTATTTCACCGGTACCCACACGCGGATCGAAGGCATCGGCTTGGCAGAGGTCGCCCAAGAAGCGGTGTACTGGCATGAAGCGGCCTATGGAGATGCCCATATCTACCGACATCATCTGGATGTAGGGGGGGATTATGCCTATCGGGTCCGCGGGGAAGATCACGTCTGGACGCCGGAGACCGTCTCCAAGCTACAACATGCGGTGCGAGGCAAGAATTGGCAGACCTACGAGGAATATGCCCGCTTGGTCAACACCCAGAGCGAACGCCTGCTCACCCTTCGGGGCCTGATGGATTTCCGGTGGGCGGAATCACCGATCCCCTTGGAAGAAGTGGAACCCGCTCGAGAGATCGTCAAGCGCTTCGCCACCGGCGCCATGTCATTCGGGTCCATTTCCTACGAAGCCCATTCCACCCTGGCCATCGCCATGAACCAGATCGGGGGCAAGTCCAACACGGGCGAGGGCGGCGAGGAGCCGGAGCGGTTCAACCCCCTGCCGGACGGCAGGCCTAACCCTGAGCGCTCCGCCATCAAGCAGGTGGCTTCCGGCCGCTTCGGTGTCACCATCGAATACTTGGTCAATGCGGACGACATTCAGATCAAGATCGCCCAGGGCGCCAAGCCCGGGGAAGGGGGGCAGCTGCCCGGACACAAGGTCAACAAACAGATCGCGCGGGTGCGCCATTCCACCCCGGGGGTGGGTTTGATCTCACCGCCGCCCCACCATGACATCTATTCCATCGAGGATCTAGCTCAGCTGATCCACGATCTCAAAAATGCGAACCCGAAGGCCCGCATCTCGGTGAAGCTGGTGTCCGAAGTGGGGGTGGGCACGGTGGCGGCTGGGGTCTCCAAAGCCCATGCAGATCATGTGACCATCGCTGGCTACGATGGGGGCACCGGTGCCAGCCCGCTGACCTCTATCAAACATGCCGGTTCTCCCTGGGAAATCGGCTTGGCGGAAACCCATCAAACCCTGGTGCTGAACCGGCTGCGGGGGCGCATCGCCGTCCAGGCGGACGGGGGCATGCGCACGGGGCGAGATGTGGCCATCGCCTTCTTGCTGGGGGCGGACGAGATCGGCTTCGCCACGGCCCCCCTCATCGCCGAAGGCTGTGTCATGATGCGGAAGTGTCATCTGAACACCTGTCCGGTGGGTGTGGCGACCCAGGATCCCGAGCTGCGCAAGAAATTCACCGGCAAACCGGAACATGTGGTCAATTATTTCTTCTTCGTGGCGGAAGAACTGCGGCGCATCATGGCCCGACTGGGCTTCCGCACGGTCAACGAGATGATCGGTCAGTCCGATCGGTTGGAAATGCGTCGCGCCATCCAGCACTGGAAGGCCAAAGGTTTGGATTTCAGCCGCCTCCTCGCCAAGCCCCAGGTGCCCGATGATGTGGCCATCTACAACTGCGAAGCCCAGGATCACGGCTTGGAGCGGGCATTGGATCATCAGCTCATCGAACAGGCGAAGCCCGCCTTGGAGCGTGGGGAGCCGGTGCGCATCGCCGTGGCGGTGAAGAACTATCATCGCACCTTCGGCACCATGCTCTCCAGCCGCATCGCGGAGCAATACGGGCTCGCCGGCCTGCCGGACGATACTATTTACATTCAGGCCAAGGGCACCGGCGGGCAATCCTGGGGGGCTTGGCTCGCCCGAGGGGTTACCATCGAACTGGAAGGAGAAGCCAACGATTACGTGGGAAAAGGGTTGTCCGGTGGCCGGTTGGTGATCTATCCCCCTCGACATGCCGCCATGGCGGATCGGGCCGAGGAAAACATCATCGTGGGGAATACTGTGCTTTACGGGGCCATTCAGGGAGAATGCTTCTTCCGCGGGGTGGCGGGCGAACGGTTCTGCGTGCGCAACTCCGGTGCCACCGCCGTCGTCGAGGGTGTGGGCGACCACGGTTGCGAATACATGACCGGCGGCATCATGGTGTGCCTGGGCCCCACCGGGCGCAACTTCGCTGCGGGCATGTCCGGCGGCATTGCCTATGTGCTCGACGAATCAGGCGATTTCAGTCGCCGCTGCAACATGGCTATGGTGGAGTTGGAACCCATCCTGGAAGAAGACGAAGCTTTGGAAGCCTTGGATCATCAGGGAGGCGATCTGGAAACCATGGGTCGGGTGGATCTGAGCCATGACATGACCCGCTTCGACAGCCTCCGGCTGCGGCAACTCATCGAAAAACATCTGCACTACACGGGCAGCCCGGTGGCGAAGCGCATTCTCGATGACTGGGCTGCCTATCTGCCGAAGTTTGTCAAGGTGATGCCTGTGGATTACCGTCGGGCCCTGACCGAAATTCAAGCGCGGCATCGCCGCCCCCCCCAATTGCCCAAGCAACCCAAGGGAGTCGTCAAACATGGGTAAGCCCACCGGTTTCATGGAGTACGAGCGGCTCGACCGCGGCTATCAGCCCGTCGCGGATCGCCTCGTTCACTATGGGGAATTCACCATTCCCCTGTCCGAAGAAGACCTCAAGCGGCAGGGTGCCCGATGCATGGATTGCGGCATCCCTTATTGCCATCGGGGATGCCCCGTGCATAACCTCATCCCCGACTGGAATGACCTGGTCTATCGTTCGGATTGGCAATCCGCCCTGCTCGCGTTGCACGCCACCAATAATTTCCCCGAGTTCACGGGCAGAATCTGCCCGGCGCCCTGCGAAGCTGCTTGCACCCTGAACATCGAAGACAAACCCGTCACCATCAAGAACATCGAATGCGCCATCATCGATCGCGCTTGGGAAGCGGGTTGGATCAAACCGCAGATTCCTCGGCACAAGACCCGCAAGCGGGTGGCGGTGGTGGGTTCCGGGCCGGCGGGCCTGGCCTGTTCCCAACAGCTCGCTCGCGCAGGCCATCAGGTCACTTTGTTCGAGCGCCAGGATAAGATCGGCGGGCTCCTGCGCTATGGCATTCCGGATTTCAAACTGGACAAGCGCCTCATCGACCGGCGCATGGCCCAGATGCGCGCCGAAGGGGTGGAATTCCGCACCAACACTCATGTCGGCGTGGATCTGCCCGCCGCCCAGCTGCGGGAGGAATACGATGCTTTAGTGTTGACCGGAGGCGCGGAACAACCCCGAGATCTACCGGTCCCCGGTCGGAAGTTGAACGGCATTCACTTTGCCTTGGACTTCCTGCGGGCGAACAGCAAGCGGGTGCAGGGGGTCTATGTGCCAGACGAAGCCTTCATTTCCGCCGAAGGCAAGCATGTGGTGGTGATCGGCGGTGGGGATACGGGTTCTGATTGCATCGGCACCGCCAACCGGCACGGTGCCAAATCCGTCACCCAGTTGGAGATCCTGCCCAGACCGCCGGAGAAGGAGAACAAGGCCCTCACCTGGCCCAACTGGCCCCACAAGCTGCGCACCTCCACTTCCCAAGAGGAAGGTTGCACCCGCATGTGGTCGGTGGCCACCAAGGCGTTCATTGGGAATGGGCAAGGCCAGCTCAAGGCCCTGAGCTGCATCAAGGTGGAATGGCACCGGGATGCGCAGGGCCGTTGGCAGATGGCCGAACTGCCAGATTCGGAATTCTCCCTCCAAGCGGACCTCGCCTTGCTCGCTATGGGTTTCCTCCATCCGGTCCATCAGGGCCTGTTAGAAGAACTGGGCGTAGAGTTGGACGGACGGGGCAATGTGAAGAGCGATTCAGAAGGGCCTAGCGCTTATCACACTTCGTTGCCCGGGGTCTTCACCGCAGGCGACATGCGCCGAGGTCAATCCCTGGTGGTCTGGGCGATTCGGGAAGGCCGTCAGTGTGCGCGGGCGGTGGATGAATGGCTCATGGGCAGATCGGATCTACCCCGCTAGCGCCTGAAGCATGCTGCGCATCCGCGCCGAACAGATGGAGGCTTTCCGCGCCGAACGGGAAGCGGCGCTGGCGGTCGAATTGGCCGCCTATTTGCGCAAAGTCCATGGTGCGGAAATCCTACGCCTACCCCAGGGGGATCAGCGGTTGGAGGCTCTGCCGGAAGATCAGTTGCAAGCTTTGGTGCGGGAGGGGCTCATTCGAGCCCGCGCCTACGGCTTGCAGTCCGCCGCTAGCTGCTACGCTTTTGTCACCCTGATGTTCGTCGTCGCACCCAATTTTGATGCTCAGCCGAACATTCAGAAGGTCCTGAAAGATCCGGCGCTCTGGGACGAATATCGGATCGATTGGCTTTGGTATCGCACGGAGGGATCGGACTGGGAAGAGGCGAGGAAAGCCTATGATTCCAGAGCCTGGCAATCGACAGACGAGTAGATCTATGAAAAACCGTGCCCGAGCCGCCGCCGATGCGGCCGCTCGTCAAGCACCGGGACAAAGTCTGGATGTGGTCGCCAGCTGCCCCGCACAACGCCAGATGGTCTTTCAGAAGTTCGGCCTGATCGTCGGTACCTATGGAGATCTCAAGAAAAGACCTATCCCCGAGGGCTATCAGCGGGAGCATTTTGTTCCGAATTCCTGCTTTATGGTGGGTCCTGGCCGCACGGGAAAGACTGTGCCCGGCGCGGAAAACTACACGGAAGATCAGGCCATCGCCTATGTTGTCTACGACAACCAGACGCCAGGCACAGAGCATAAATTCCTGACGGATGCAGCCCGAGCTTTTGCAAAAAAGCTGGAGGCCCAGGGCAAACCGGCTACCTTGGCAGAATGGATGGATCACATGGAGGCGGTTGCGGCAGCAATGTTCGCCGATCGGCCCATCACCAGTGCGCCCGGGGAAGTGGGCCCCCTGTTCTCTCCAGAGGACGCGGCCTTGTTGGCCCGCTGCATCCGCGAGGAATATGAAGCCCAGATGAAACAGCTTGGGATTCCCCTGGATACCCGGCTGCGCAATGGCTTAGCGGTCGGTGCCCTATGAGTACAGAGCCGGACCGGATTCAACACATCATCGCTGTGCAGCCTGCTGCGGGCGGAGGTAAATATCTTTTGCACCTGGACTATGCAGAGGGAGATGCGCTCAACGCCCATTGCACCCTGCTCTATGAAGCGGGGCGTGCTGTTCATCGGCTGTTCCGCACCAACGACCCTCTGCGCGGTCTTTGGACTTCTCCTCAAGGTCATCTCTGGCTGGGCAGTGCGAATGGCAATCTCTGGACCACGGCACCTGTAGCACTGCCTCCCCACAGAGATCGCGCCCTGCAAGTGGAATATTTCCATCGCAGCTTGCCCTGGCAGATCACGACCTTGCCAGACATGAGAGCCTTGGGTTATCCACCAAATATCAGCGCGCTCTGGGGTCTGGATGACCATCAGATCTGGGCCGCCACCTATGAAGGACCGATCTATCATTGGGCAGGCAAGGCTTGGCAGGAAGGAGCGTCGGAAAATCGCCAAGCCCTGAACCAGATCAGCGGGCGCAGCAAGACGGAGGTTTATGCGGTAGGCTATGGGGCAACTGTGTTCCACTGGGATGGCCATCGCTGGTGGCCCTTAAAGCGGCCGGAAGCCGTCCATCCTCGGGAAGTCTTCACGGATTTATGCCCTGGACCCGGGGGAAATCTGTTCATTACCGGACGAAACGGCACCTTGGTGGGGGCCAACCCAGAAGGGTTGGCACTCCTCACACAGCGCCCTCATCCCCTGTTTGGAGTAGCCCAGGTGCAGGGGCGATGGTTCTTCGCGGGGGGACGCAGCGGGCTTTGGGAGCTTAAGGAACGGGCCTTCGTTTCGCTCAAAAAGGACGTATTTCCCCTGAAGCTCTTCGCCATCAGCGATCAGCTCTATCTGATCGAGGATGAGCAGCAGCCCAGGGCACGGCTCGTTCAATACGACCCCAAGGAGGAGACCTGGAAACGATTGGAATACGAAAAGGGAGCATCATGACCAAGCAGAAGGGTATTATCACCGTGATGATGCAGCGATTCGAAAGCTGCTGGCTGCCGGATACCTTGAAGATCAAGGAAAAGGTGGATCGGGGGGAAAAGCTCAGCGAGCGGGATACGGCCTTTTTAGAAGAGGTGATTCAGGATATCCGGCGCGCCCAGGTGCTCGTGGATCAATACCCCGAATTTCAAGGGCTCTACGGACGAGTTGCCCATCTCTATCACGAGATCACTGCACGGGCCCTAGAGAACGAAAAGGCGGGGCAAGCCGCATCCCATTAGGACTGGGTACGCTGCCGAAGGGCTTCGTAGAGGAAAATGCCCGTGGCCACAGACAGGTTGAGACTCTCCACCCGACCCAATAGGGGGAGTCGAGCCAGGAAGTCGCAGCGGCTTCGGATGAGCCGCCGCAATCCCTTGCCCTCGCTGCCCATGACGATGCCCAAGGGTCCCCGAAGATCCTGTTGATACAGGAGTGTTTCTGCGTCCGCAGCCGTGCCTAACAGCCAGATGCCCCGTTCCTTGAGTTGATCCAGGGTGCGCGCTAGATTGGTCACCTGCACATAGGGAACGGATTGGGCGGCGCCGCTGGCCACTTTGAACACGGTCGGTGTCAGGCCGACTGTTTGATCTTTGGAGGACAGTACGGCATGCACGCCGGCGGCATCTGCGGTGCGCAGACAGGCCCCCAGATTATGCGGATCCTGGATCCCGTCGAGCACTAACAACAGCGGCGGTTCTCGAAGCCCTGCTAACAGAGGCCAAAGATCCTGTTCTCCCCGAACGCCTGGCATCCGAGCCCAGGCGATCACACCCTGATGTTTCGCCGCCACCCGATCCAGTTCTTCCCGCTCTACCTGATGCAAAGGGATACCTGCTGCGCGGGTGAGGGCGGCGATCTCGCCCAGGCGCTGATCCCTGCGCTGCCGGCACAGCCAGACTTTTGAAACCCTTTCAGGATCTCTGACGAGGACAGCCCGCACGCTGTGAATGCCGGGAATGGGTAGATCCGCCACGAATCGCTATTGGAGCCCGCTGGCTGCCAGATAGGCTTGATTGAGGGCGTCCCCCCACATCAAGCTGACCCAACCGGCGATGGCAAGGTAGGGACCGAAGGGAATGGGAATCTGCCCATCCTGTCCGCGGAGCGCGATGAGCAGCAGGCCGATGAGGGCGCCGGAAACCGCAGACAGCAGGAGGATCTGAGGGAGGTGCGTCCAGCCGAGCCAGGCCCCGAACAGAGCGAACAGCTTGAAATCCCCATAACCCATCCCCTCCTTGCCAGTGGCGAGGCGGAAGAGTTGAAAGACTGACCATAGGGAAAGATAGCCGAAAGCTGCGCCCAGGATGGCGGATCGGGCATCCGTGAACCAGCCCAGCAGGCTGAGCAGCAGGCCGAGCCAGAGCAGAGGCAGGCTGAGCACATCAGGCAGGAGCTGGGTTTCCAGATCAATGCCTGCCAGGGCGATGAGGGACCAGGTAAATATCAGCGCCGCGCTCCCTTCCCAGCTGAGGCCGAAGCGCCAGACCACTGCCACCGAAAGCAGACCGGTCAACAGCTCGATCAGGGGATAGCGGGGGCTGATGGGAGTGCGGCAGTTGGCACAGCGCCCCCGCAGCCAAAGATAGCTCAGTACGGGAATGTTCTCCCAGATCGCTAGGCGATGGCCGCAATGGGGACAGCGGGAAGGGGGATGCCAGAGAGAAAGTTTTTCTCCTGAAGGCGTTTCCGCTGATGCCCCCAGGATCTCCGCGCAGTCCTGCCGCCAGCGGGCTTCCAGAATTCGGGGCAGTCGATGGATGACCACGTTGAGAAAGCTGCCCACCGCCAGCCCCAACAACAGGGTGATGCTGTAGAGCAATTCAGGCGTTTCCGAAAGGAGTTGCAGGGACATTTTCCCGCTCAGACCGCAGCAGCTAGCTTGAAGATGGGTAGGTACATGGCGATGATGAGGCTGCCCACCATGCCGCCGATGACCACCATGATCATGGGTTCCAACAAGCTGCTGAGGGCATCCACCGCATTATCTACCTCTTCCTCGTAGAAATCCGCGACCTTGCCCAACATCGTGTCCAGCGCACCGGATTCTTCCCCGATGGCCGTCATCTGCACCACGATATGGGGGAAAATCCCCTGTTGTTTCATGGTGAACTGCAGGGATTGGCCGGTGGCCACCTCATCCCGCATGGCCAAGACCGCCTTAGAATAGACGATATTGCCCGTGGCACCGGCTACGGATTCCAAGGCTTCCACCAGGGGGACACCTGCGGCGAACATGGTGGACAGGGTGCGGGCGAAGCGGGCTACAGCTGCCTTGTGCATGATGATCCCGATGACGGGAATGTGCAGGGTCGCCCGATCCACCAGTTCCCGAAACTTCGGGGAGCGCTGAAAGAGGGACTTGATCCCATAGATGGTGGCGCCGATACCGAGCCCCAGAGCCCACCACCATTCCACCATGAAATCTGAGATGCTCAGAACTAACAGAGTGAACGCGGGCAGATCCGCCCCAAAGCTGGAGAACAGGGCTTTGAACTGGGGGATGACGAACAGCAGGATGACGGCGGTCACCACGATGGCGACGATGATGACCGAGACCGGATAGAAGAGGGCTTTCTTGATCTTACCCTTGATGCTCTCGGTCTTTTCCTTGTAGGTGGCGATCTTATCCAGCAGGGTATCGAGCACACCAGCGTGCTCGCCCGCCTCTACCAGATTGCAGAAGAGTTCGTCGAAGTATAAGGGATGCTTGGCCAGCGCATCCGCCAGGGCGGTGCCTCCTTCCACGTCCGCCTTGATGCTGAGGATCAGTTCCCGCATGCTCGGGTTTTCGTGGCCCTGGCCGACGATTTCAAAGGCTTGGACGAGGGGCACGCCGGCCGCCATCATGGTGGCCAGCTGGCGGCTGAAGATCGCGATGTCCTTGGGAGTAATCTTCTTTTTTTTGGGGCCGAACAGGGGTTTCGGTTTTTTGCTAACCTTGGTGGGATTGATGCCCTGTCGCCGAAGCTCTGCTCGGGCAAAGGCCGCATTGGGCGCAGGGATTTCCCCCTTGAGCTTTTTTCCGCTCTTATCCTTGCCTTCCCAGATAAAGATATCGCTTTGATCTTTCTTCTCTTTGGTGGCAGCCATGGGTTAATCCTTGGTCACTCGGTTGAGTTCTTCGAGACTGGTGATACCCGCCTTGACCTTGCGCAACCCTGATTGCCGCAAGTCTGAAATGCCTTCGCTGCGTGCCTGGTCAGCGAGCTGGATAGAAGTGCCATTTGACAAGATCAACCGAGTCATGGCATCGGAGATAGGCATCACTTGGAAGATCCCCACCCGTCCTTTATAGCCGCGGTTACAACGTTCGCAGCCTTCTGGATTGGGTCCATAGACGATAAATCCTTCCTCGATGTCTTGATCGGTAAAGCCTTCTGATTTCAAAATTTCCGGCGGGATCTCTTCCGGCCGCTTGCATTCGGGACACAGCCGCCTCGCCAGGCGCTGGGCCATGATGAGCAGCACGGAAGAGGCGATGTTGAAGGGAGGGATGCCCATGTTTGCCAGCCGAGTCAGGGTCTGGGGCGCATCATTTGTGTGGAGGGTAGAGAGCACTAAATGACCCGTCTGCGCGGCCTTGACGGCGATTTCTGCGGTTTCCAAATCTCGGATCTCTCCCACCATGACAATATCCGGATCCTGACGCAAGAAAGACCGCAGCGCTTCTGCAAAGGTCAAACCCGCCGCAGGGTTTACATTGACCTGGTTGATGCCCGCTACTTGAATTTCTACCGGATCTTCTGCAGTGGAGATATTCACCTCTGGCCTGTTGAGCATGTTCAAAGCGGTGTACAGGGAGACCGTCTTGCCGGAGCCGGTGGGTCCCGTCACCAGGATCATGCCATAGGGCCGATGGATAGCCTTCTCAAAAGCCTCCCGCTGTTCTGGCTCGAAGCCGAGTTTGTCGACTCCTACAGTGGCTGCGCTGGAGTCCAAAATTCGTAAGCAGACCTTCTCCCCGTAGAGGGTGGGCAGGGTGTTGACGCGAAAATCTACGCTGCGCGTTTTACTCAACCTCAGCTTGATACGGCCATCCTGGGGAACCCGCTTCTCCGCGATGTTCATGCGGGACATGACTTTGAGGCGGGCGGTCAGCCGGGGAGCCAAATTGACGGCCGGCCGGGCCACTTCTTGCAACAGACCATCCTGCCGGTAACGGATGCGGAAAAACTTCTCGTATGGTTCGAAATGGATGTCCGAAGTGCCGCTCTGGATTGCATCTCTCAGGATCTTGTTGATGTAGCGCACGACGGGCGCCTCATCCACCGCCTTTTCATCTTCTTCCTCGGTTTTCTGGTCCTGCTCATCGACCAATTCGAGGTCTAGATCGTCCTCTAGATCCCCCATCACGTCGTCCATGGCGCTAGCATCCCTCGCCTTGAGGACACGTTCGATTGCGGCAGCGAGTTTATCTCCCTCGACCAGGATGGCTTCTGTAGCGGATCCCGTGCTGAACCGGATGTCTCGGAGAGCGTCAGACTGGGTGGGATCCGCCAGGGCGACGAAGATCCGGTTGCCTCGCTTGTACAGGGGCAGGACGTGATGCTTGCGAATCAGATCTTCCTTCACTAAATCCAAGGGCATCTCGTCCGGATCCATGGCATCCAGATCTAACAGGGGAATGCCGAATTTGTTGGAGGCAGTGACCGCGATGACGGTGGCATCCACGAGCTTCTTATCGATGAGATACTGTACGAGGGGAACGGTCTCTTTCCTCGCCTCCTGGATGGCTTTTTTAACTGCCTCCTCGGTGATCAATTTTTCCTGAACGAGCTGCCAAGCTAATCCCGTGAGAGGTACCGTTGCTTTGGGGGTGATTGCCATGGGTCTCTGCGTGTGCAGTTTGAATCCAATGTGGAAGACGAACCTTCAGCGATTGGGGCTATAGGTGAGACGCACCCTTTTGGCCACTAAGCCGTTATCCTTTTGCTCACTCTCGCTGAGATGGAATTCAAAGATTGTCTCTCGGTTCATGAGCATCTCTTCTTCGATCTCCTCGGAGATCTCGTTTGCATGGAAAAAGACGCTGCTATAGGGGGAATCTGGGTCTCGGGGATCCGTGATCCAGAGATTCGGGGAAATGCGATGCATGAATCGCAGGAATCCATAGCCCTTGTCTGGAAACCATTTGGTGCAGATACCGCGCACACAAGAACCCGGTTGTCCCCATTCGTTGCGCGGCTCAGAGGAGATGGGGAGCAAATCGGGGATCATATAGCCTGAATAATAGGTGTCCACTTCCTGCTGCAGCTGGCGAGAAACGTTCTTAAAGCCGATGAGCTCCACTCGACAACCTGTGTTCTGCAGCGCGGTCACCACCTGGAGAAAGTCCCCATCTCCGGTGACGAGCAGGACTTGATCCAATTTGCTCGCCTGTAACATAGCGTCCACCGCCATATCCAGATCCGCGTTCGCCTTGGTGGTAATGTTGCCGTGCTCATCCGTATATCTGCGCACCGGCTTTACCGTGATCTTCCAGCCGAAATCCCGCACCATCTGCTGATAGGCCCGGGACTTTTTTGCATAATCGAGATCTTCCTTCGCCCGCTCTCGGTCGAAGGCAAGATAGGTGTTGAGCCGCTGGATCAGCCCACCGTTTCGAGCAGCGAAGCGCCGTAACACATCGTACCGCATCTGGTAACCACCGTTATAGCGCACATTCTCCGCATCTACGAAAACGCCGACTCTCATGAAGGAAGTCAAGGAAAACCTCTTTACAATGATCCATGAGAAGGTAGGAAAGGCAGTGGATCCGCCCGGATCGTCTACTGATTAACCCGATTTGCGATGAGATCTTGAACCACCGTGGGATCAGCGAGCGTTGAGGTATCCCCCAAGGCATGAATCTCATTGGCAGCGATCTTGCGCAAGATCCGCCGCATGATCTTGCCCGAGCGGGTTTTGGGCAGTCCTGGGGCCCACTGAATGAGATCGATGGTAGCGATGGGGCCAATCTCTTGGCGCACGAGCTGGATCAATTCCTTTTTCAGGGTCTCTGTCGGTTCCACGCCGGCCATGAGAGTGACATAGGCATAGATGCCCTGCCCTTTGATCTCGTGGGGGAAGCCCACGACCGCGGCTTCTGCCACCTGCTCATGGAGTACTAAAGCGGATTCGATTTCCGCCGTGCCCAGGCGATGGCCGGATACATTGAGCACGTCATCGATGCGGCCGGTGATCCAATAGTATCCGTCCGCGTCCCGCCGCGCGCCGTCTCCCGTGAAATAGGCGCCGGGGTACTGCCGAAAATAGGTGTCCACGAACCGGGCGTGATCGCCGTAGACGGTGCGCATCTGAGCGGGCCAAGGTCGAGTGATGATCAGGGCGCCTTCCCCCTCTCCTTCGAGGATCGTGCCGTCCGAAGGGTTCACCAGGGCCGGGCAGACGCCGAAGAAGGGGCGGGTAGCGGAACCGGGCTTCAGGGGGGTTGCGCCGGGCAAGGGCGTGATGAGATGGCCGCCGGTCTCCGTCTGCCACCAGGTATCCACGATGGGGCAGCGTCCTTCGCCGACCACCTGGTAATACCATTCCCAAGCCTCCGGATTGATGGGCTCTCCCACAGTTCCCAGGATGCGCAGGCTCTTGCGGGAGGTCTTCCGCACCGGCTCTGCGCCGGCGCGCATGAGGGCGCGGATGGCAGTGGGCGCGGTGTAGAAGATGTTGACCTGATGCTTATCCACCACCTGCCAGAATCGGGACATGTCCGGATAGTTGGGAATACCCTCAAACATGAGGGAGATAGCGCCGTTGGCCAAGGGGCCATAGACGATATAGGTATGGCCGGTCACCCAACCCACATCCGCTGTGCACCAGTAAACTTCCCCCTCGTGATAGTCGAAGGTGTACTTGTGCGTCATGGCGGCGTAGACGAGATAGCCGCCGGTGGTGTGCAGCACACCTTTGGGTTTTCCAGTGGAACCAGAGGTATAGAGGATGAACAAAGGATCTTCCGCATCCATCTCTTCCGGCGCGCAATCCGGGGAAGCTGTGGCCATGGCTTCCTGATACCAAATATCCCTGCCCTCGGTCCAAGCCACTTCACCGCCGGTGCGCCGAACCACCAGCACAGTGCGCACATTGGGGCATTCCGTCAGGGCGGCATCCGCATTCTTTTTCAGGGGCACACGGCGGCCGCCGCGCACCCCTTCATCCGCAGTGATGAGGGTCTGGCAATCGGAATCCAGGATGCGATCCCGCAGAGAATCGGGAGAGAAGCCCCCGAAGACCACGGAATGCACTGCACCGATGCGAGCGCAGGCGAGCATGGCCACCGCTGCTTCCGGGATCATGGGCAGATAGATGCAGACCCGATCCCCTTTTTTCACGCCCCGAGACCGGAGCACATTGGCGAGCTTGCAGACTTGGGCATGGAGTTCCCGATAGGTGATCCGCTGATCTTCTGCGGGATCATCCCCTTCCCAGAGGATCGCCACCTGATCCCCTCGGGTTTCCAGATGGCGATCCAAGCAGTTGAAGGCCACGTTGAGCTTGCCCCCTTCAAACCATTTGATATAGAGGTTTTCCGGGTCATAGCTGTATTCCAGGACCCGATCCCATTTCCGGCTCCAGGTGACGAACTGTTCCGCCTGTTCCGCCCAGAATGCTTCCGGCTGTTCGATGGAACGCTGGTAAAGGGCAGCATATTGTTCCGCATTGATATGGGCGTTCGCAGCGATCTCGGCGGGCACTTCGTAAACTTTACTATCCGGCATAGGAGCGCTCCTCCATTGCATAGGCTTTCAAAGAATTCGGGAACAATGCCTGATCGGACATTTCGCCGTAGTCTAAACGCTCGCCGGTTCCTATGCCACCGGCGTTCCGTTTCACCAAAGGAGGTCCCGCAACCGCACGCCGCGACCCCCATCCTTATGAGCCACTTGGGCGAGGAAGAGTTCTGCAGCGGCTAGGGCATCGTTCAGGGCATGATGGGCGCCGTAGCGGGGCAGATGGTACTGCTCCCTCAGTGCCTGAAGGCGCAGCATCTCCCCTCGATAGGCGATCTGCCGTCGCTGCAAGGTGCGGATGGCCATCCGCTGGGTATCGATGACCGGCGCGATGAAATCCCCCCCGAAGCAGGTTCGGCAAGCTCTTCTGAGAAAGCCGATTTCGATCGCTGCATGATGAGCGATCAACACCTTGCCTGCTAGGATTCGGAGCAGCTGTGCCAGCACAACCCCTAAGGCTTCACCAGCGGCCGCTTGATCGTCTGTGATCTCATGGATCACAGCGGAAGATTCCGGGATAGCCTTGGGCGTGTAGACCAAGCGAT
>JALWWO010000005.1:35695-74290 GCA_027078745.1 Chromatiaceae bacterium | reverse complement strand
CCTTCCCGAACTCAGCAGTGAAACGGTGCTGCGCCGATGATAGTTTGGGGTTTCCCCATGCGAAAGTAGGGCACCGCCAGGACCCTTCTACTCAGCCCCCTAGGACCCCTAGGGGGCTTTTTCGTTTTTACTCCTTTCTTGCAGTTTCCTCGGGAATATTCAATACTGAAATCCCCACCTTAAGAAGGGAGTTCCCTTATGAAATTGAGCGTTTCTCTCCTGCTAGCCTCTACGGTAATTGGATCAATTGCAATTTCCCATGCAGACTCGCTGGACAATGCTGCATTCCCTAAGGGCCAGGCTGGCCATCGAATCTATATCGATCCGATGACAGGCCAACTCATTCCAGGGCCGGAACTAGAAAGGAGCGAACCTATCCCCCTATCCGCCAGAGAGCGCAATGCCATGAGCACGAGTTCTCGGGGCTTAGTGGAAGAATACCATCCAGACGGTTCTGTCTCGGTGAATCTGCAAGGTCGTTTTCAGAGCGCGATCTTTGCTACGGTTGACAAGGAAGGCAAAGTCAGAATCAGCCATACGCCCAGTCAGGAGGATTGATGATGCCTGCATTTTGGAAGAGAGGTTTGCAAGGATCTCTGGTGATCTTTCCCCTACTAACTACCACTGCTTTCGCAGCCACCATCACAATTATCAACAACGACGGGCCCAATGAGGGATTCAATGATCCAACGCCGGTAACGCCAGTGGATGGCAATCCAGGAACCACATTAGGGGAACAAAGGTTAAACGCAGCGCAAGCCGCGGCTGATGCCTGGGGGGCTGTTTTGAAGAGCGATGTAGAAATACGGATCAGCATGACCTTCGATGATCTATATTGCTCTTCTACGGGAGCTACACTTGGACAAGCAGGACCTACCACCGTTCATAGGGACTTTTCTAATGCGCCTCTGAACAATACTTGGTATGTGCAAGCTTTAGCCAATAGCCTTGCAGGAACAGATCTAGAGCCTGCTTATGCTGATATCAGCGCTCAGTTCAATAGTGCATTAGATTCCGATCCCACTTGCCTGGGAGGGATGTCCTGGTGGTATGGGATTGATTCATCCGCGCCAACAGGAATGGTAGATTTCTACCCCGTATTATTGCATGAGATCGCACATGGTCTAGGGTTTATGACCTTAGTCGATACGAGTAACGGTAGTAAATTCTATAATTATGATGATGCCTTTATGGTCCATCTGGAAGATCATTCGCAAGGGATGAATTGGCCAGATATGACCGATGCAGGACGCCAGGCTTCTGCAACGGATACGGGAGATCTACACTGGACCGGCACTAATGCCTTAGGCAATGCAAGTTTATTGACCGATGGGATCTCTGGGGGCCATATCAAAATGTATGCACCTAGTGCCCTAGAGCTAGGTTCTTCCGTCTCTCATTGGGATTTATCCATCACCCCGGATGAAGTGATGGAGGCCTATGCAACTGCTGAAGCCCATGATCTGATTACTTTCCGTCTGATGCAGGATATTGGCTGGAACATCTCAGGCCCTTCTATGGGGATGGGGGTTTGCGATGGCTCAAATGTTAACTATTCTGGCCCCGATATTGCGGCATCTGAAATCGTTATCTGTGATCTGGACGATGGCACCTTTTCCAATACAACTGTATTCGGGGATCTGACCATCAGAGCATCGAACCATGTTGGTTTCATGGATACCTTCAGCGTTGCGGGAACCCTATCCGTTCAGATGACATCGCCCTAAGGCCCAATAGATCGCTGGGATGGTACGAAAGAGCATTATTTTCTGGCTTTCCTTCAGCCTGCTCTTAGGTACCGTAGCGATTTTGGCGATCTATCGCGCTTGGCCCCTGCTTTTCCCGAAGATTACGGAAACGGCACCCTTAGATCCTCAATGCGATTTGCGGGTAAGTGCTTGTACCAGCTTTTTCCCAAGCGGTGCTCAGGTGCGATTCCAAATCCGCCCCAAAACGATCCCGGTATTGAAGCCGCTTGCTCTGGAAGTACAGTTAGAAAGCATCCTGCCCCAGGGTATAGAAGTGGATTTCTCGGGAACCGATATGAACATGGGCTATAACCGAGCGACCTTAGAAAGAAAGGAGAACAATCGCTGGGTGGGTCAGGCCGTGCTTCCCGCCTGTGTACGAGATCATATGCAATGGGAAGCGACTGTATTACTCAGGACAGAGGAGAAGATCTTAGCTGCCCCCTTCCGCTTCTCCACCTACCAGAATTAGATCAAGATGTTCGACACTGAGCCGTGGATTGTCGTGGGGCCGCCCGTGCTCACGGTAGTTTTAGCTTTGTTGATCCTGTTGCTATGGGTTCGGAAAATCAGCCGGAGGAGTCGTACCTGGCCCGATCACCCAGGCCTTTGGGAAGGTAGGGAATATACGTGCCCCCAGTGCCAGACTGAGATGGCGCAAGGTTGGGTACTGCTCGGCAAGGGGGCGATCTGGTCGCCTCGCGCTCAAGGGAAACCCGGCATCTTCTCCAGCATCACCGCCGCCCTGCCCAATACTCTGAGCCTATCCTTCCGACCGGCAGTCAACATGGCTTGGCATTGTGCTGATTGCCAAATCCTCGTGATCGATCACCGTCAGCTCATCCGTTAACCAGCTGCCGCGATCTCATTCGCTAGGGCGATGAAGTGGGAGATATCGATTTCTTCCGCCCGCTGCTCTCCTTGGATGCCAGCCCGCAGCAACTGCGCTTCATTCACCCATCCCCGCAATGCATTGCGCAAGGTCTTCCTCCGGTGGGCAAAGGCCTGGGCTACTAACTTGCTGTAGATTTCCCGATCTTTGAGGGAATAGCGGGGTGGATCCCAGGGACGGAGCCGAAGAAAGGCGGAATCCACCTTGGGCGGTGGGGAAAAGGCCTCGGCAGGAATGGAGAACAGCTTTTCCACTTGGCAATCTGTCTGCACCATGACGGAGAGCCGACCGTAGGTTTTGGTACCAGGCTGGGCGGCGATCCTTTCCACCACTTCCCGTTGCAATAGCAGGTGCATGTCCTGAATACAGGCGCGCTGCTCCAGAAATCGGAACAGCAAGGGGGTAGAAATGTTGTAGG
The DNA here is from genome assembly GCA_027078745.1 of Chromatiaceae bacterium. Taxonomy (GTDB): domain Bacteria; phylum Pseudomonadota; class Gammaproteobacteria; order Chromatiales; family Chromatiaceae; genus JALWWO01. The sequence continues at coordinate 71,232 of JALWWO010000005.1, read as the reverse complement.
GTAGGTTCCCGATCAATCGAAGCCGTTCCCCGGAAGGAACCAATGCGCACAGCTCCACCCGCAGGGCATCCGCTTGTTGTAGCCGCAGTTCTCCGAGGCCGGCACAGCGCTGCCGCAAGGGCTCCACCAGATCCCGATCCAATTCGATGGCATCCAAAGAACCCGCACGGCGCAGCAGTTCCAGGGTAATAGCACCCCGACCAGGGCCGATCTCTACCAAATGTTCTCCGGGCTTCGGTCGAATTGCTTCCAGAATACGGGCGATCGCTTGGGGATCTTGAAGGAAGTGCTGGCCAAAGCGCTTGCGAGGTCGGTGAGGATGGTTTTTTGCTGAAATCGCCTGCATCTGGCAGTTTTTCGAAAAGTTCCTTAGTATCGTAACCCAATCGTAATCGGATCGCTAGGATGCTCCTGCGCTTCAAGCTGAAACCATTGTAAAGCGGATCGGTAGATACTCATGAATGCACCTGTGCGCGATTATCTTGTTCCGGAGAGAACCGGGGTAGAAGAAGTCAAAAGGATGCTACAGGCTCATCGGCAGATCGCTGCGGACCCTGCCCGCTCGGTGATCAGGAGATTCTACGATACCTTCGATTGGCGCATTTTCCATGCGGGGGGTTGCCTTTGGGAACAGGTTGATAGCAACACACGGCAGCTGTTTTGGGAACCGTTTCAAAGCAAGCAACCGCAACTCAAACAACGGCTGACAGGGGAAGTGAGTTTCGCAGATCAGCTCGACCTTGGACCCGTGCGAGCACGAATTGCTCCGATCTCTAGCATTCGCCGTTTGCTTCCGATCGTTCAGATTTCCAGTCGGGTACAAACCCTGCGCGTGCTCAATGAGGATGAAAAGACGGTCGTTCGCATGGAGATTGAAGAAAACCGTTTTGAGGAAAATCCCCGAAACCGACATGTGCTGGGTGCCCGCATCCGGGTGCGGCCCATTCGAGGTTATCCCGATGCCTATCGAGGAGTGTTGCGGATCTTAGAGAATGAACTCGAGTTAATCCCTGCTCGGACACCCCTGTTGCTCGAGGCCCTAAGCGCAGCGGGCCGCACACCGGGGGATTATTCCTCCAAGCTGAACTTCCGATTGGACCCCGACCGACGTGCGGATGAAACGACGAAGGAAATCTTGCTCCACCTTCTCAATGTCATAGAAGCGAACATTCCGGGGGTGCGGGAGAACTTGGACCCCGAGTTTTTGCACGACCTGCGGGTTGCCGTGCGGCGCACTCGGTCCGCCCTTTCTCAAATCAAAGGGGTCTTCGCGCCGGAAATCGTGCAGGAATACAAAGACCGTTTCGCTTGGGTGGGTCAGATCACCGGTCCTGTTCGGGATCTGGATGTGTATCTCTTGGATTTTCCGAGTTATCAGCGGAGTTTACCCGAATTCCTGCAACCGCATTTAGAACCCTTGCGGGCTTTCCTCCTCTCCCATTATGACGAAGCCCAAAAGGCACTTGCTGAGCAGCTGGCCTCTCAAGAGATGCAGGATTTGTTGAACAATTGGCGGGCTTTTTTGGAAGCCCCCGCGCCCGAACACCCCACCGCGCCCAACGCCCTGCGGCCCACGAAATGGGTTGCGGATGCGCGGATCTGGCGCATGTACAAGCGGGTGTTGCGGGAAGGTCGCGCTATCGATGAGACTTCGCCGCCGGAAGATCTGCACGAACTGCGCAAGAGCTGCAAGAAACTCCGCTATCTCTTGGAGTTTTTCGCCAGCCTCTACCCGAAAAAGGAGATGCGTAAACTGATTAAAATCCTGAAGACCTTGCTCGACAATCTCGGACGCTTTCAGGATCTGGCTGTGCAGGCGGATAGCCTCCGGCGAACTGCCCATACCATGAGCGAGGAGGGCCGCGCCGATCCGGACAGCCTGTTGGCCATGGGCGTGCTCGTGGGTGGCTTGCTCAGCCGTCAGGCCGCAGCGCGGCAAGAATTCGCCGGTACCTTCGCAACCTTCGACAGCCCGAGCCACCAACGTCTGTTCCGATCCCTATTTCGAACCAAGAAAAAGGGCGGGCATGGATGAAAGTGATCGGCTGCTACAACCTCAAGGGAGGCGTGGGAAAGACTGCTACTGCAGTCAATCTCGCCTCCCTCGCCGCCAATGAAGGCAAGCAGACACTCATTTGGGATCTAGACCCCCAGGGTGCAGCGACCTATTACTTTCGGATCCAGCCCAAGGTCAAGGGCGGGGGACAGGGACTATTGAAAAAGAAAAAGAAGCGTTCCCTGGATCCTCTGATCAAGGGAACAGATTTCGAGTCCTTGGATCTTCTGCCCGCGGATTTCTCTTATCGAAATCTGGACCTGGTGTTAGAAGAGAACAAGAAACCCACCAAGCAGCTCAGCCGCCTTCTGAAACCCCTGTCCCAAGAATATGACTGCATCTTCCTGGACTGCCCGCCGAGCATCTCCCTGGTTTCCGAAAATATCTTTCGGATAGCCGATGCCCTGCTGGTACCCATGATTCCCACCACCCTATCGGCCCGCACCTTGGATCAGCTCCAGGAGTTTCTGGCCAGTCATGCCTTCAATCCGAACTTGCAGTGCATGCCCTTTTTCTCCATGGTGGATCGGCGCAAGCGTCTGCACACGGATCTCATGGCGGAACTGCCGAAGCAGTATCCGGACTTTCTCCGGACGAGCATTCCCTATTCGGCAGAAGTGGAACGCATGGGCATCTACCGGATGCCTGTAGTGCTGAAGAATCCAGATAACCCGGCTTCCAAGGCCTATGGCAACCTTTGGCAGGAGGTCAAGGCAAGGCTTTATGGGCACCTCCGCAGAGAAGATCAGGGCTGAGTTCGTGATAGCGCAAGGGCTGGTGAAGGATTTTTCGATCCAATCGAGGCAGCCCGTCCGCCCCCAGAGACAAACGACCTTGGGCAAACCAACAGACCACTAAGGGATAGATCTTGTGTTCCTCCACTAACACCCGAGCGGCGAGACGCCGGGGATCCTCATCTGGATGCACCGGCACTTCGGCTTGAAGGATTACCGGTCCCCCATCTAATTCTTCTGTGACAAAATGCACGCTCGCTCCATGCGTCCGCTCTCCCGCCGCCAAAGCCCGTTCGTGGGTGTGGAGGCCGCGATACTTCGGCAGCAGGGAAGGATGGATGTTGAGCAAGCGCCCACGGTAGCGCGCCACGAATGCGGGGGTCAGAATCCGCATGAAACCGGCGAGCACCACCAATTCAGGTGCATAGGCCTGCACGCATTCCCAAAGCGCTTGATCGTAATGCACCCGATCCGAATAAGCGCGATGGTCGAGAATTTCCGCCGGAATCCCAGCTGCCCGCGCCCGCTGAAGACCATAGGCGTTCGGCATATTGCTGATGACTGCCCGCAGCACGATGGGCAGTTCTCCGGACTGCGCCCCGTCAATGAGTGCTTGCAGATTGCTGCCGCTGCCGGAGATGAGCACCACCACCGGCAATTTTCCTTCCTTCATTCCCGCGACCTACCTGTATAGCGAACCCTGGGTTCCCCGAGGGCAGATTCCACGTATCCCAGCACCCACGCGGATTCCCCTCGTTCTCGCAGAAGTTCACAGGTTCGTTCTGCCTCAGCAGCGGGCACACAGACCACCAGACCCAAGCCGCAATTAAAGGTGCGCAGCATCTCTTCCTCAGCGATACCGCCCTGTTCCTGCAACCAGCGGAAGATGGGTGGCCATTCCCAGGAATCCAGATCGATCACCGCTTGGGTGCCTCGGGGCAGGATCCGCGGGATGTTTTCCGGCAGCCCGCCGCCGGTGATGTGGGCCATGGCCTGGATGGGAATCTGTTGCAGCAAGGGCAGCAGGGCGGGCACATAGATTCGCGTGGGCGCCATGAGCTGATCCCCTAGGGGCACGCCCGCCAAGGGGCTGTCCAGATCTGCGTTTGTCATCTGGAGGATCTTGCGGATGAGGGAATAGCCGTTCGCATGGGGTCCAGAAGAAGCCACCCCGATGAGCACATCTCCGGTGCTCACCCGATCCGGCGTCAGCAGCTGTTCCCGCTCCACGATGCCCACGCAGAAGCCCGCGAGATCGTAATCTCCTTCCCCGTACAGGCCGGGCATCTCTGCGGTTTCTCCGCCGGTAAGGGCACAGCCTGCCAGTTCGCAGCCCTGGGCGATGCCCTGGATGACCTGCTGCGCTACCTCTAGATCCAAGTGCCCTGTGGCATAGTAGTCGAGAAAAAAGAGGGGTTCGGCACCGCTCACCAGGATGTCGTTGACGCACATGGCTACCAGATCGATGCCGATGGTTTGATGGCAGTTCCGCGCCAGGGCAAGTTTCAATTTGGTACCCACGCCATCCGTACTGGAGACCAGCACCGGATGCCGGAATCGCTCCACGGGCAGTTCGAACAGGGCACTGAATCCGCCCAGCCCAGTGAGCACACCTTGCCGGAAGGTAGAGGCGACCAAGGGTTTGATCCGATCCACAAACTGATTGCCCGCATCGATATCCACGCCTGCATCTCGGTAGCGCAGATTTCTCGTTTCTTTCGCTTCTTGAGACACAACGGACTCCCTAATAAAAGATATCAGTTTAACAAGTGCTCCTGTATGAGATGGCAGGAACGATGGGTCAAACCTACAATAAATTGTTTCGCCCTTTGCATTCAGGAGACTCGCTTGAAGTTTGCGCCCCGAGACCTGCCCAATCTCATCAGCTTTGGCCGTCTGTTAGCCGTCCTGCCCTTCGTCTTCCTCCTGCTGAAACATCAGTTTGCTTGGGCCCTGGTCGTGTTTCTCCTGGCCGGTATCTCGGACGGACTCGATGGTTTCTTGGCAAAGCGCTTCGGCTGGGAAAGCCGTCTCGGCGGCATCATCGATCCCCTCGCCGATAAAATACTGCTCGTGGCCGCCTTTCTGGTCTTGGGGGCCCTGTCCCTGATTCCGGTCTGGCTGGTCATCGCGGCCATCACCAGAGATTTCCTCATCGTGGGGGGAGCCACCCTCTATCATTATCGCGTGGAGGAACTCCGCGCCGATCCCCTGCTCACGAGCAAGCTTAATACCCTGTTGCAGATCCTGTTGGTCATCGCCGTCGTTACAGATGCAGGGCTCTATCCCCTGCCAGGGGGCTTGATGGAAGCGTTGATCTGGAGCTGTCTGCTCAGTATTCTCATCAGTGGGGTGCAATATGTCTGGATCTGGTGGCATAAGGCCCTGGAAAAAGGATTCAAGGAATAGCCACGGATTCCAAGACTTCCAAATAGCGGCGGGTGCTCTCCATCTGATTGTAGGCAGCAACCCCCTGTTGCAGTTGATCGGGTGCGGGAGGATGGGCCAAGCTGTGTTCTATGGCATGGGCTAAGCCCGGCACATCGCCCACCGCCACCAAGGGACCGAGCCGCCCGCCTGCCAGCAGTTCTGCGGGGCCGCTGGGGCAGTTCGTGGCCACCACCGGCGTGCCCAGGGCCATGGCTTCCGTGAGCACATTCGGGGAACCTTCCCAAGCGGAGGACAGCACGAAGAGTTGCGCCGCAGCGAAGAAGGGATAGGGATTCTCCTGAAAGCCAGGTAAATCCACCTGATTTCTCAGGCCGAGTTCCCGCACCAAGACTTCGAGTTTGGGCCGCTCTCCCCCTTCTCCCAAAATCACCAGCCGGCAGGGGCGCTTTTGACGCACCCGCGCAAAGGCACGGATCAATGTGCCGAAATCCTTTTGGCGCTGCAATCGACCCGCCCCCAGGATCACCGGTGGTTCCCCGGGTCGAAACCAAGGATGGGAGCAGGGTTCCGCCGCCCGTCTATATAGATTCGGTGTGATCACTGGATTGGGAATCACGGCGATGGCTTCTAGAGGTAAGCCGGCGATCGCGGCTGTATCCGCCGCTACCCCTTGGGAAACCGCGATGATCCGGTTCAGCTTTGGGTAAGTCCGGCGGATCGCACCGTAGCGCAACCACCGTTCGATCCGAGAACGCTGCGCCATGGCGGTGGAAAGATGGGTGCCCAGGCGCAGGACGATGGGCGTGTTCGTACCTGCTAAGCGACGGGCGAACAGCGCCGCTCGGCCTGCTCGATCCTTGACCGCGAGCAGGACCCTGGGTTGCCTTTGTCTGAGATAGGCGGCGAGCGGGGGCACGGCCGGCCAAGTGTGCTGGGTACCGAGGGGAATCCGCCGGACGGCCTTAGGGAGCTGTGCCAGATAGGGGCTGTCCTGGCGCACGAGCAACAGCTCCACCGAACGCCCCTGTTCTAGAAAACCCTGGATCAGGTGCACCAACATCCGCTCCACGCCGCCAGTACCCGAAAAGGAGGCGAAGAGGGCGATGGATTCGATAGCCACTTCAGAGCAAGAGTTGCCGGATGTCTCCCAGCAAGGTGCCCAATCTCGTGGTGAAGCGCACCCCTTCCGCACCGTCCACGATGCGATGATCATAGGATAGGGAAAGGGGGAGCAGAAGCCGAGGCACGAATTCCTGCCCATTCCAAACCGGTTTCATGCGGGCCCGCGAAACGCCCAAGATCGCTGCCTCCGGTGCGTTGACGATGGGCGTGAAGGCGGTGCCCCCGATCCCACCGAGGCTGGAGATGGAGAAGACCCCCCCTTGCAGATCCCCGGGCAGCAATTTGCCTTCCCGAGCCTTCTGGCTGATCTCCGCGAGCTCTCGGGCCAGTTCGTAGATGCCCTTGCGGTTCACATCTCGAATCACCGGCACCAACAGGCCCTGGGGTGTGTCCACCGCCACCCCGATGTGGGTGAACTGTTTCCAAACCAGCCGTTCCCCGTCTCCGGTCAGGGAAGCCTTGAGCAAGGGCATTTCTTCCAGCACATGAGCCACCGCCTTGAGCAGGAAGGGAAGCAAAGTGAGCCGGATCCCCTGATCGGCAGCCGCCTGCTGCTGGGCTTTGCGAAAGGTCTCTAGCTCCGTGATATCTGCTTCATCGAACTGGGTGACCTGAGGCACGCTGAGCCAGCAGCGGTGCAGATGCTGGCCGCTGAGCCGCTTGATTCGGGGCAAGTCTCGCAGCTCCACCGGCCCGAATCGGGCGTGATCGATCTCCGGCGCAGCGGGCAGGGAGAAGGGCAGACCGCTGGGGACGGCTTCTCGACTCTGGGCGAGGGTTTGTTGCACATAGGTTTGCACATCTTCCTTGAGAATGCGCCCCTTGGGACCGGAACCCTTCACCTGACTGAGATCTACCCCGAGCTCTCGGGCGAAGCGCCGGACAGCGGGGCTCGCATGGGGTTTGCGGCCCGGCGCGATCGCGGTTAGATCCGATGGACGAGGCAGCACAGGCGGTTGACGAAGGGGTTTTTCTCCAGGCGGGCGCTGTTGCGGCTCCGGTGGGGGCACGGCTTCTGCCTCCGGTGATTCCTCTGCATCCGGTTCCACCGCCATCGTTAAGAGCAGATCGCCGGAGTTGACCCGATCCCCCACAGAGACGGCGAGGGATTCCACCCGCCCCCCCTGCGGGGCGGGAATTTCCATCGTGGCCTTGTCGCTCTCCAGGGTGAGAATGGATTGCTCCGCCTCAATCTGATCCCCGGGGGCCACCAGGATTTCAATGATGGATACGTCCCGGAAATCCCCGATGTCCGGCAGATAGACCGGCAGAGATTCCGTCCCCTTGGATTCGGCCACCGATGGTCCCTTCGTTTCTTGAACCGAGGGTGCTGGAGATTGGGCGGGTTTCTCCGCGTTCTCTTCCCTTTCTTCCCCGGTTTCTTCTGCCTCCACGAGGGTTAAGAGCAGATCGCCCGGGTTGACCCGATCCCCCACAGAGACGGCGAGGGATTCCACCCGCCCCCCCTGTGGAGCGGGGATCTCCATGGTGGCCTTATCGCTCTCGAGCGTGAGGATGGATTGCTCCGCCTCAATCTGATCCCCGGGGGCCACCAGGATTTCAATGATGGGCAGATCGGAGAAATCCCCTAGATCGGGAAGTCGTATTTCTTTTCGATGGGCCACTTAGCATGCTCCCTGTCAGACCGTCATGGGATTCGGCTTTTCTGGATCGATCCGATACTTCTCAATCGCTGCCTGCACCTGCGCTTTGGGAATCGTGCCCTGATCGGCCAGGGAGTTCAGGGCAGCGAGGCAGATGTACCAGCGGTTCACCTCGAAGAACTTGCGCAGCTGGCTCCGCAGGTCGCTGCGCCCGAAGCCATCGGTGCCCAGGGTGAAATAGGGCTGTTTCAGATAGGGGCGCACCTGATCCGCATAGGCGCGCACATAATCAGTGGCAGCGACGATGGGAACGGGCGCATCGCCGAGCTGCTGTTGAATATAAGGCTGTTTGGGAGGTTCCTGGGGATGGAGCAGGTTCCAGCGCTCCACGGCTATCCCATCCCGCCGCAGCTCGTTGAAGCTGGTTAGGCTCCAGACCTTGGCTTGAAGGTCCCAGTCCTGGGCCAGGAGATCCGCCGCCCCCAGAGCTTCCCGCAGGATCGCACCGGAACCGAACAGATGGACCTGGGGGCGGTCTCCGTCGGGCGTGCGGACGGGATAGATGCCTCGAAGAATGCCCGTTTCCACACCGGCCGGTAAAGGCGGCTGCACATAGTTCTCGTTCATGGTGGTGATATAGTAGAAGCAGTTTTCTTGCTCCTGGTAGAGCCGCCGCAATCCATCCTGCACGATGACCGCCAGTTCATAGGCGAAGGCCGGATCATAAGCAATGCAGTTGGGAATAGTGGATGCCACCAAATGGCTGTGCCCGTCCTGATGCTGCAAGCCCTCGCCCGCCAAGGTGGTGCGGCCGGCGGTGCCGCCGATGAGAAAGCCCCGCGCCTGCATGTCGCCTGCTGCCCAAGCCAGATCCCCCACCCGCTGAAAGCCGAACATGGAATAGAACACATAAAAGGGAATCATGCTCTGACCATGATTTGCATAGGCAGTGGCCGCTGCGATCCAGGAGGACATAGCCCCCGCTTCGTTGATGCCTTCCTGAAGGATCTGCCCCTTCTTGTCCTCTCGGTAGTACATGACCTGCCCCGCATCCACCGGCTCATAGAGCTGGCCCACGGAGGAATAGATGCCGAGCTGTCGGAACATGCCCTCCATGCCGAAGGTGCGGGCTTCATCGGGCACGATGGGTACCACCAAGCGGCCGATCTCTGGATCTCGGATGAGGAGGGTTAACAGGCGCACCAGGGCCATGGTGGTGGACATTTCCTTGTCCCCACTCCCCGCCAGCAGGGGTTGAAATCGTTCCAAGGGTGGGATGGGCAGGGGCGGTGCGTCCACCTGCCTTGCGGGGAGATAACCCCCCAGGGCTTCCCGCCGTTCGTGGAGATAGCGGAGTTCCGGACTGTCAGCAGGGGGTTTATAGAAGGGGGCGGCGGCGATCTGATCGTCTGAGATGGGAATGTTGAACCGATCTCGGAATGCCTTGAGGGCTGCTTCTCCCATCTTCTTCTGGGAATGGGTGATGTTCATCCCTTCGCCCGCGACGCCCATGCCGTACCCCTTGACGGTCTTGGCTAGGATCACGGTGGGTTGTCCCCGATGGGCCATGGCGGCCGCATAGGCAGTGTAAACCTTGATGGGATCATGGCCGCCTCGGTTGAGCCGCCAAATATCCTCGTCGCTCATGTTCGCCACGAGTTCTTCCAGCTCGGGATATTTTCCGAAGAAATGCTTGCGGGTATAGGCGCCGCCCTTGGCTTTGTAGGCTTGATAATCGCCATCGACACATTCTTCCATGCGCTTGAGCAACAGCCCTTTCTTATCTCGAGCGAACAGGGGGTCCCAGTAGCTGCCCCAGATCACCTTGATGACATTCCAGCCCGCCCCTCGGAAGACGGCTTCCAACTCTTGAATGATCTTGCCATTGCCCCGCACCGGCCCATCCAGGCGTTGGAGATTGCAGTTGACAACGAACACCAGATTATCCAAACGTTCCCGAGCGGCCAAAGAGAGGGCGCCGAGGGATTCGGGTTCATCCATCTCCCCATCCCCCAGAAAAGCCCAGACCTTCCGGTCACCCATGTGCTGAATGCCCCGATCCTGGAGATAACGCATGAAGCGGGCTTGATAGATCGCCATGATGGGGCCCAACCCCATGGACACCGTGGGAAACTGCCAGAATCCCGGCATCAGCCAGGGATGGGGATAGGAGGACAGGCCGTTACCGTCCACTTCCTGTCGGAAGTTATAGAGTTGTTCTTCCGTGATCCGACCTTCCAGAAACGCCCGCGCGTAGATTCCAGGGGCGGAATGGCCCTGGAAAAAGATCAGATCCCCTTTTTGATCGGAATTGCTCGCCCGGAAGAAATGATTGAAACCCACGTCGAACAGGGTGGCTACAGAAGCGAAGGAAGCGATATGGCCCCCCAATTCTGTGGACAGGCGGTTAGCCTGCACCACCATAGCCATGGCATTCCAGCGGATAAAGGACCGGATGCGCCGTTCTAAAGCCCGATCTCCGGGGAACCTTTTCTGCTGTTGGGGTGGGATCGTGTTCACATAAGCAGTGTTGGCGCTATAGGGCAGATAAGCACCGGAGCGGCGTGCTTTATCGATGAGACGTTCGAGCAGAAAATGGGCCCGCTCCACGCCTTCGTTTTCAAGAACGGCTTCCAGTGCATCGAGCCATTCTTGGGTTTCCTGAGGATCGATATCGGGTTTCATGGACATTACAACTCGCTTCCTCCACAAGGGCAAAAAATGGAGGCAAGTATAGCAGCGGGATGCGGATCTAATCCTGCGGAAAGCAGCCGCTGGCAGGACAAAAAAAAGCCCGCTCCGGAAAGAAGCGGGCTGGCCGAGAGGAGAATACAATCCTTAGTCCGTTGCAGGCGCTTGTTCAGGAGCCGTTTCAGGCTTTTCCGGCTCGCCTCCCTTTTCTGGAGTCGACTCCGGCTGGGTTGCCTTCGCTGCTTCTACCGCCTTTTCCTGTTCCGCTTCTTGAGCGGCGGGGGCCACGGTTTTTTCGGGCATTTGAGGATGGAAGAAAGGTGCCGGGAAGTTAGGCCCATAGTGTTGCCGCAGAAGCTCCATCATCCGGGCGCGGTGTGCCAGGATTCGCTTTCTGGCCTCTGCCCGCCGCTGTTCATAGCGCATCCGGAAGAGCTTGCCCAGGTCTTCCATTCTGTCGAACTCGGAGTAGCCTGATCCGTAGCTGGGCGGCGCGGGCATGGTAGGGAAGTCGGGTATCTGGCCGAAGTCCGGCATCTTGGGCGGTGTTGGGAAGTCAGGTATCTGACCGAAATCCGGCATCTTAGGCGGCGCAGGGAAGTCGGGTATCTGGCCGAAGTCCGGCATCTTGGGCGGTGTTGGGAAGTCGGGTATCTGACCGAAATCCGGCATCTTAGGCGGCGCAGGGAAGTCGGGCATCTGGCCGAAGTCCGGCATCTTGGGCGGTGTTGGGAAGTCGGGTATCTGACCGAAATCCGGCATCTTAGGCGGTGCAGGGAAGTCGGGCATCTGGCCGAGGTCTGGCACTGCCGGGAAATCTACAGGTGGGAAGCCGAAGGGAATGTATCCTCGCTGCTGCAGCTGCTGTAGATACGCGACCTGCTGAGCGGCGATCCGTTTTGCCCATTCCTGTTGAACGCGCAACATCTGCTGATACTGCTGCATCAGGGTTTCTTGCTGGACCTGATAAGGCCCATACCAAGCATTTGCAGAGAAGGAGGTGATGGCCAAGGCGGCCGCGGAAAAAAGAGAGGTCAGTTTCATGGGTACACACCTAAGGATGAGTTTCTGGGAGCAAGACATTTCTCGTTGTCATCGATGAGCGGTTCGCTCTGGATTTAGGTTTTCAGTATATAATCAAATTCTGAAATATCAATTGACATTCCCAATCAAACCGATTGCCTGTATCGTTAGCACAAAAACTGACCTGGCTATTATAGCCGAACTCTCCACAATCGAGCGCACCGATGAAACTGCAGCGATTCCTGCACTTCCCCTTTCTTCTCGGGATTCTTCTCTTCGGAATTAGCTCCACACAGGCCGGCAGGGCACAGCGTTTCCTACTGTTTGAAGGAGTGGATTATTTCGGCCACGACCTCAGCATCCTGAAAAACGTGGATCTAGATCGCTGCCAATCCGCTTGTCGGGAAGAACCAGCTTGTCAGGCCTTTACCTATAACCGCAAGGCGAGATGGTGCTTTCTAAAGAGCGATTATGAAGCACCCCGCCGCTTTTCTGGCGCCGTCTCCGGCCATGTGGTGGAACCGGCCTCCAGCGAACAACAGCGAGCCCAACGTCTGGCAGCACTCGATTTCCTTTCCCAGCAACACCGGCAATCCGCCGCACAGCTCCGCGAGCAGATCGCTGCCCAAGCCCTGCCAAAGTTACCTCCGATGGTCTTGCGCCGCCGCGCTGCCACCGCGGAGACCCGTCAGCTGAAACGGGCGATCACAGATTACCGGCAGGCGCTCCGCCTGAATCCTGAGGATGCCGAGTTGTGGCTATCCCTATCCCGAAGCTATCGAGCGATCCGAGACCAACCTTGGCGAGTGCGCAGAGAGATCCCCCGACATGCCCAACTCGCCACCGCTGCAGCGATTAACGGATATCTGGTAGCCGGAACGAAGGAACAGCGTCAGGACGCTCTAGTTCAACTCGGTCAATCCCTCGCCGACCGATCCCAATGGCTGCCCGCGATTCGCGCCTACCGGGCAGCCCTCGCCCTGGGAGAGGATGTTGCGCTGCGCAAGACCTATGCCCAATGGATGAGAAGACATGGTTTCCGCATCCTCGGAGATCGAGTGGATGCAGATGCTCGGGAACCGAGGATCTGCATCGCGTTCTCCCATCCTCTGCCGAAGGAACGGGAAGATCTGGCGGACTATGTGCGAGTGGATCCGAGCCGAGGTCTGGCAATCACGGTGGAAGCAGAACAAATCTGCGTGGAGGGGGTGCGGCACGGAGAGCGATATGGGATTCGCATCCGACCAGGACTGCCTGCCGCCAATGGGGAAATTCTCAGGAAAGGTGCGGATCTCAAGATTTATGTGAGGGATCGTTCTCCTTCAGTGTATTTCCCTGGCCAAGGTTATGTGGTGCCCAAAGGAGAATCAGCCCGCATTCCTCTGACTTCCGTGAATGCATCGCGCGTTCAGCTCCAGCTGTATCGGATCGACCGCCGTGCCCTGGTAGCGCCCATTCGGGAAGGCGATTTTCTCCACAAGCTGAACGCCCATGCCTTGAGGCAATTGAAAAATCAGTCCGGAGAATTGCTTTGGTCTGGCGAGGTCGAGACCAAGACCGCGCTGAATCAGGCGGTCACCACTGCGGTGCCCATCAGTGAGCTGATCCAAACTCCAGAACCCGGCCTGTACCTCCTGACCGCGCGGCTCCCCGGGGAGGATGAAGAAGATTCCACTCGCCCCCAGTGGTTCATCGTCTCGGATCTGGGACTGGCCAGCTATCAAGGGAACGATGGACTCCATGTGCTGGTTCGCTCCCTGTCCGATGCACAGCCGAAACCGGCAATCCAACTGCGCCTGATCGCTCGGAACCATCGGATTCTGGGCGAGACAACTACGGATGCTTCGGGCTATGGGCGCTTCGATCCGGGACTATTGCGGGGCACCGGCGGCAATCGCCCCCTGCTTTTGGAGGCCTTCGAATCGACGACCGGAGACTATGCTTTTCTGAGTCTTAAAAAAGCTCCCTTTGATCTCAGCGACCGAGGTGCAAACGGTCGTCCTGCCCCCAAACCCATCGATCTCTTCTTTACCACGGAGCGAGACATCTATCAGCCCGGGGAGACCGTCTATTTCACTGTTCTCGCCCGCGATCAGCGGGCCTATGCACAACCGGATCTCCCCCTAATCCTGATCGTTCGGCGGCCGAACGGGGTCGAGCACAGTCGACATCTGCTTCAGGAGGAGGGGCTGGGCGGCTACTCTTTCCACCTCCCCCTCTCATCCGAGGCGATGCACGGCAGCTGGAAAGCAGCGATCTACACGGATCCTGAGGATCCCCCCCTGGCAGAGCGCCGGTTTCTGGTAGCGGATTTTCAGCCGGAGCGCTTGGATTTCCAGCTACAACCGGAACAAGCCGTGCTCCGTCCCGAGAAATCCACGAAACTTTCCCTGCGCGCCCGCTTCCTCTTCGGTGCGCCTGCAGCGGATCTGACTGTCGAGGGGGATCTACGGCTAGAACCCGTGGATCAATTACCCGATTATCCCGGCTATCGATTTGGACTGACAGAAGAAGAGGTGAAACCCATTCATCTCCCCCTGCCGGAGGCAACCACTGATGCAGCGGGATTGGCGCAATTGCCGATCCGCCTGCCAGCCCTGCCGCCGGTCAGCAAACCTTTTTCGGGAACACTGATCGTGCGCTTGTTGGAAGCCGGGGGTCGTCCGGTGGAACGTCGAAAGACCTTGCCCGTGCAGGAGGGGAAATCCCGCATCGGGATCCGGCCCCAGTTCGAGGATTCCGTGGAGGAAGGGGGAAATGCTGCCTTTTTCATCCGCTATGTGGCGGGGGAGGCATCGGCCACGCAAGCGCCCAGAAGATTGCGCTGGACCCTGTCAAAACTCCACACGCGTTTCCAATGGTACCACCGAGAGGGCGATTGGAATTATGAGCCGGTTACCACTCGTCGACAGGTGGCGAGCGGTCGTCTGGAAGTGCAGGGAGATCAACCGATTCCCTTAGAAGTGCCAGTAGATTGGGGTCGCTATGAACTCCAGGTCATGGAGGAATCTGGCGCCGCAGTGCCCGCCAGCTTGCGATTCCATGCAGGCTGGTACTCCGTACCTGGGAAGCTCGATACGCCGGATTTTCTGCGTGTCTCCTTGGATCGTCCCAAGTATCGCATCGGGGAGACCGCGCGAGTGCATATTGAATCCCGCTTCCCGGGGATCGCCTTGGTCATGGTCGTGGACGATCGCCTGATCGCCATGAAGACCATAGAAATCTCTTCAGAAGAAGGCGTGGTGGATCTGCCGGTCACCGAAGATTGGGGACCGGGCGCCTATGTCTTGGTGAACCTCTACCGCCCCATGAACCAGGGGGCGAAGCAAATGCCTGCTCGGGCCATCGGGTTGCAATGGGCGACAGTGGATCCGGAGGAACGGAAATTGTCCGTGCGCTTCACTGTCCCTCCAGAGGTAAAGCCCCGGGGTCCTCTGGAAATCGGCCTGAAGGTGGAACCCTTATCCCCGGGAGAAGAAGCCTATGTGGTCTTGGCCGCAGTGGATCTGGGCATTCTCAATCTCACAAACTATCGAGCACCGGATCCGGATGGCTGGTATTTCGGCCAGCGCCGATTAGGCATGGAGATCCGAGACTTCTATGGGCAACTCATCAATCCCATGCAAGGCGCCCTCGGCATCGTCCGTTCCGGTGGCGGCGCGGGGATGCGCGTGAAAGGGATCCCACCTACGGAAAAGCACTTGGCCTTCTACTCGGGCATCCACCGGGTGGACGCCCAAGGAGAAGTAAAAATCCGCTGGGCGCTGCCGGACTTCAACGGCACCATCCGCCTCATGGCCATGGCTTGGTCTGCCCAGGGTGTGGGCCACGGGGTCCAGGATGTGATCGCTCACGATCCCATCGTAATGCAGGTATCTTTGCCGCCTTTCCTCGCCCCTGGGGATCGCACGCAAATGTTGGTGGAACTCCGCCATGTGCAGGGACCGGCGGGAACCGTAACCCTCTCGCTGGATGCCCAGGATGCGGGCATCGCAATAGCGCCGACCTTCCGCCATTGGGAAAGGATGCTGCACCCCAAAGAACAAATGCGCCTGCGGATTCCCCTGCAAGCGAACCAGACCGGTGATCATTCGCTCGTGTTCCGCCTGACCACACCGGATGGGCAGCGGCTCACCAAAACCGTCCTAGTACCCGTGCGCATGAACCGCCCTGAGATCCGCTATACCCGCCGCATCCCGTTGGAACCCCAGGGCAAGCCCTGGGTATGGGATCCTGCCCCGCTCCGCGAGATGGTGCCGGGCACTGGACGAGTGCTGCTCTCTGCCACCGGTGCAGGCCGATTGGATGTGGCCGGATTGCTGCAAGCCCTGGATCGCTATCCCTACGGCTGCACCGAACAGATCACGAGCCGCGCTCTGCCCCTGCTCTATCTCAATGAAGTGGCGTTGTCCGCTGGGCTGCCGGTGGATTCCCGGGCTGCACCTCGCATCCGCCAAGCCATCGCCGACCTCTTGAACAAACAGGATGCAAGAGGGGGGTTCCGTCTCTGGGGAAACAGCGGGGAAAGCTTTTGGCTCAGCGCCTATGTGACGGACTTCCTCAGCCGCGCCAAGGAGGCAGGCTATGCAGTGCCAGAACCAGCCTTTTCTCGGGCACTGGATTCTCTAAGCAATCAGTTGAGCTATACGAACTTAGAGGAGGATGGCGAGGGATTTGCCTATGGGCTCTATGTGTTGGCCCGCAACGGCCGAGCGGTGCTCGGGGATCTTCGCTATTACGGCTCTGCCAGGCTTCAGGACTTTCCCACCCCCTTGGCGCAAGCCCAGCTCGGTGCCGCCCTCGCCCTGTACGGGGAGAACCGGCGGGCAGCGCAGGCTTTTCAAACGGCTTTGGCATCCCTGCAGCGCTGGGAGGCTGGGGAAGATTGGCGGGGAGATTACGGTTCCCGCCTGCGGGATGGGGCGGCCTTGCTCACCCTGGCGGCGGAAACCGCCGTCGGGACCCTCGATCTGCGAGCATTGGGCGCAGCGCTCGACCGATGGTTTGCAGAAATGCAGGGGGAGACCAACACCCAGGAAAACGCCTGGTTGCTGCTGGCCGCCCATGCTCTGATGCAGTCTGGAGAAAAACCGGCGCTCGCCCTCAACGGTCAGCGGCGGGAAGGGCCCCTGATGCTACGATTGGAAAGCAGCGAGCTGAAAGAACCCCTGCGCATTCAAAACCTAGGGCAGCGCCCCATCGACCTGCTGGTCACGATCTCCGGCATCCCCAAGATCGCACCGCCCGCCGGAGGGCAGGGCTATCGGGTTGAACGGGCATACTATGACCTACAGGGCCGACGGGTCTCACTGGATCAGGTGCAGCAAGGCCAGCGGTTGATCGCTGTCCTCAGCGTGCGAGCGGACCGCCAGCGGGCGGCCTACCTGATCCTAGATGATCCCCTGCCAGCGGGTTTTGAGATCGAGAATCCCCATCTGCTCCGCAGCGGAGAACTGAAGCAACTGCCCTGGCTTTCCGATGACCTGGAGAGCAGTCCCGATCATCAGGAATTCCGCAGCGATCGCTTCCTAGCGGCTTTGGAAAGGTCCGCGCGACAACGGCCTTTCTTCCAGCTTGCCTATCGCTTGCGGGCGGTCTCTCCGGGCGATTTCCTGCATCCGGCGGCGACCCTGTCCGATATGTATCGTCCCCAATGGCGGGCCTGGACGGCGGAAACTCGGGTTCAGATCCTGGAAAAGCCCTAGGGATCGCGCTCCAGATTTTTGAAGATTGGACAGCCCCCTGCGCTGTTGCCGCACAGGTTGCACAGCAGGCTCAATTCCCGATGCAGGGTTTCGAGCTGCTGTAACGGGGCGGCGACGGCTTGCAGCTTCTGCTGGGTCAGGGCGCGCACCTGCGCCCGCGCATGTTGAGCCGATAGAGACCGAGGACGATGAGTGGCCGTCGGCGAGATAGGGTGCTGTGCGGGGGGCTCGAGAAGATTTCCGCTGGAATAATCATCCTATTTCCCCCCCTGAACAACCGTCCTCCGTGTAGAACCTGGATTCAGCTCCCGATCAGGCCACAAATACAGCAGCTCTTAACAGGGGAGAAGTTGGGATCAGGGTTTCAAATGGCGTTACTATATAGCGCCACCGAGAACCCCCAAAAGCTGGATGGAAGATGGCTGAAAAGAAGTTGGAGTATGCTTGGCGGACAGATCGAGGGAAGGTGCGCACCCTCAACGAAGATGCCATCGGGGTACACCCAGAAAGCGGTCTCGTGATCATCGCGGATGGGATCGGCGGTGCTAACGCAGGAGAGATCGCTAGCCGCCTGGCCGTGCGCATCCTGTGGGAGACTTTCCAAAAGTATGACAAGCTACCCGCTACTCCGGAAGAAGCGGCGGAGCGCCTCAACAAATCCGTTCTCGAAGCTAACCGCGTCATCTACTTCACTGGTACGCAGACCCCTCGCTATGCGGGCATGGGCACCACAGTGGTGACCGGCTATTTCTGCCCGGATTGGACAGTGTTCTCCCATGTGGGAGACTCTCGCCTCTATCTCTGGCGGGATCAACAATTACATCAGCTCACCCGAGATCATTCCCTGATTCAAGAAGTGGTGGACCAGGGTTTTTTTTCCAGCATTGCGGATGCGCAACGCTACGGCATCCGCCAAAACATCCTCACGCGGGGGCTAGGCTCTGCTAATCAAGTGCTGGTAGATACGGATCATCTGGAATTGGTGCCCGGGGATCTCTTCTTGTTCTGCACCGATGGTCTGTCCGGCATGGTATCGGAGGCGGATCTGAAGACCGCCCTGCGGGAAGGTGAAACAGGTGCCTTAGAGGCCCTTTGCGATCGGCTCATCAGCCTGGCCCATGAAGGGGGAGGATTGGACAACATCACCGTTGCCCTAGTGCGCCTTTCCGTGGACCAAGGCGCAGATGCCTCCCAGGAACCTACTCAAGAAACCGATCAGGATTAGAAGCCTTCGGTGGAAGTGAAGAGCCCCACCCGAAGATCCTTCATGGTGTAGATCTCCCGACCGTCCACTTGAACCCGCCCGTCCGCGATGCCCAGCACCAGCTTGCGGTTGATGATGCGCTTCATATCGATGTAATAGGTAACCTTCTTGGCCGTGGGCAACACCTGTCCGGTGAACTTGACCTCTCCCACGCCCAGGGCACGGCCTCGCCCAGGGTTGCCGATCCAAGCGAGAAAGAAGCCCACGAGCTGCCAGGTGGCATCCAAACCCAGACAGCCGGGCATCACCGGATCCCCGGGAAAATGGCAGGCGAAGAACCAGAGGGAGGGATGCACATCCAATTCGGCGATGATCTCTCCCTTGTCATAGGCCCCCCCCCGATCTCGGATCTTCAAGATGCGATCCATCATGAGCATGTTAGGTACGGGCAATTGGGCGTTTCCCGGGCCAAACAACCTGCCGTAACCGCATTCCAGCAGCTCTTCCCGAGTGAAGGATTCCTTTCGAGGCATCTAGTTATTCCTGATGGGCAAGGCGTTCTTGCAGAAAGGATAGGATTTCCGAGCGAGGCACTTGGACAGACTGGGTATCCCCACGCCCCCGGTATTCTAACATGTCCTGATCCAGGCCCTTATCTCCCACGACCACCCGATGGGGAATGCCGATGAGCTCCATGTCCGCAAACATGAAGCCGGGCCGTACATCCCGATCCTCGAACAAGACTTCAATACCTGCTTCGGTCAAGGTGGCATACAGGGCTTCCGCCGCTTCCCGCACCCGATAGGATTTATGGAGCTTCATGGGCAGCAGGGCCACTTGAAAGGGCGCGAGCGCAGCAGGCCAGCGGATGCCCCGTTCATCATGATGCTGTTCGATGGCTGCGGCCACGACCCGAGAGACGCCAATGCCATAGCAACCCATCTCCAGGGGAACCGCGCGTCCGTTCTCGTCCAGGACCGTGGCCCCCATGGCTTGGCTGTACTTGCGGCCAAGTTGGAAGATATGGCCCACCTCGATGCCCCGAGCCAGGCGCAGCCGCCCCTTTCCATCCGGACTGGGATCGCCCGCCACCACGTTGCGCAGATCGGCAATGCGTGGGGGCAGGGGGAGATCCCGCCCCCAATTCAGCCCAAACCAATGTTTGCCATCCTGATTAGCTCCCGCACTGAAGTCCGCAGTGACAGCAGCGGTGCGATCCACAATCATGGGAATGGGTAGATCCAGGGGGCCCAGAGAACCCGGCCCCGCACCGATGGCCTTTCGAATTTCTTCCTCAGTGGCCATGCGCAGGGGGGCAGCCACCTCCGGCAGTCGCTCTGCTTTGATGGGATTCAGGCTGTGATCTCCCCGCAGCACCAGGGCGATCAGTCCCCCTTCGCTGGCGGCGACTACCAAAGTCTTAAGGGTCTGTTCGATGGGCTGTTGAAACTGTTCTACCAGTTCCTCGATGGTGCGCGCCTGGGGGGTATCCACCAGCCGCTTTTCCTGCTGGGGCGCCGGTGGCGCTGCCCTGGGTGCCAGGGCTTCCGCCAGCTCCACATTGGCTGCATAGTCGCTCTCTGTGGAAAAGGCGATGACGTCTTCCCCGGAGTCCGCGAGCACGTGGAATTCCTGGGAAGCATGACCGCCGATACTGCCGGTGTCCGCCTGCACCACCCGAAAATTCAACCCACAGCGGCGGAAGATCCGGCAATAGGTTTCGTGCATGATCGTATAGGTTTCCGCGAGGGATTCCTGATTCAGATGGAAGGAGTAGGCATCCTTCATGAGGAATTCCCGGGCGCGCATGAGGCCGAATCGGGGCCGCACCTCGTCCCGAAACTTGGTCTGGATCTGATAGAAGTTCACCGGCAATTGCTTGTAACTGCGCAGCTCGTTGCGGGCCAGCTCCGTGATGATCTCTTCATGGGTGGGGCCCAAGCAGAATTCCCGCTGATGGCGATCCCGAAACCGCAGGAGCTCTGGGCCGTACTGTTCCCAACGCCCAGAAGCCTGCCAAAGTTCTGCCGGCTGCACCGCGGGCATCAGCACTTCCAGGGCCCCCGCCCGATCCATCTCTTCCCGCACGATCTGCTCCACCCGTCGCAACACCCGCAGCCCCAGGGGCAACCAGGTGTAGAGTCCGGCGGCGAGCTTGCGGATCATACCCGCTCGCAGCATGAGTCGATGGCTCGGAATCTCCGCATCGGCGGGGGTTTCCTTGAGGGTATGTAAGGGAAATTGTGAAGTGCGCATGGAGATTCGAGGAGCAATCATGAGGTTGACTCGACAGGGGAATTCAGAAGGTAGAGCCGTTCCAGCCGAAGAGATGGCGGGGGGGGGAGCTGAATTCAATGTACACCCGATGGGCGGGCAAGTTGAGCTGCTGCTCCATGAGCGCGCACAGGGCTTTGGACAGATGGGGAGTCTGTCCTTCCGGCAGTCCCAAGCTCTTGAGCTCCAGATAGGCCATCGGCCCATCATCTGCACCGAAGATCATGTCCTCGTTGGTCTGAAGGATCACCATCACATAGCGTTCCGGCTTGCCCAGCAATTCCGACAACCGGCTGGAGAAGGCTTCTAAGATCGGTTTGCGACGGGCAGGGGGAACGATCACATTGGTTTGCACAATGAGCGTGGGCAAAGCAGTCCTCCTAATCGCAGTATTCTTCGATATTTTTCCGGGCTTTCTCGATGCGCGCCGCCCGTTCTTCCTCCGACAGAAAGACTGATGTGCCGTCCGGGGAAAGGATCCGGCGGCGGCCCAGATTCTGAATGATATTCAGGTTCTGGCGAGCGATCTCACAGTTCTTCGCGCGCAGCTTTTGGATCTCTCTTTGCTGTTCCCTTTGAGCGCGTGCCTGCCGTCTTTCTTCCTCTCGTTCTTGGCTCTTCTCAATGGATTGTTGCAACGCGTTCTGAGCGCGGGCGATTTCTTCCGGATCGGGCCCAGGCACCGTCTGGATTCGTACCGCTCGCTTTGGCGGCGGCGGTGGGGATTGGGAATAGACGATCTGTCCCCGATCATCTACCCACTTGTATACATCGGCCGCCGTGTTCCCCCACAGGCTTGCTAAGGCGAACCAGAGCGTTGCAGAGAAAACGGGCGATTTCGGCATGACTTTCTCCGTTTGGCAAAGCCTATCGGGATGGACCGGGTAGAGGGGCATCCACTGGTTTTTGTTCCGGCATGGGCAGTTTCCCGCCGGCAGCGAGGATGGAAACGGCCTTTTGGGGGTCGGTCTCAGTCGTAACCCATACTTGAACACCATGTCGCGCCAGCCGCTGTACGAAGCCTGGGCCACAACCACCGGTAATCAAGCCGTCCAGCTGAAAGAGGGGATGATCTTCCCCCCGATAGGCGTGGAGGCTCATTTCCTTAGGTAGATCCCATCGCTCCAGAGCGCGTGACTGGCCGTTATCGATCTCATAGAGGAGAAAGCGGCGGGTCTTTCCCGCATGGCCGGTGATAGTCCGAAAATTCTGACTGGTGATGGCGATTTTCATGGAATCCTGCTGCCTGGAGATCCTTTGTGAAGCACCCGGAGAAGTTCGGATTTCGGTGAGGGGCTGCCAACCGCCGAACCCGGACGGCTGGCAATCCTCGCTCAGGCAGCTTTCGCTGCTTCCATCATGCGTTCGATGATGGGTTGGAGGATGATTTCCATGGCAAAGCCCATCTTTCCGCCAGGAACCACCATGCTGTTGCGCCGACTCATGAAGGAGTCATGAATCATGGAGAGCAGATAGGGGAAATCGATGTCCAGTTTCTTGGGGTCTTTGAATCGGATGATGACAAAGCTTTCATCCGGTGTGGGGATATCCCGCGCGATGAAGGGGTTGGAGGTGTCCACCGTGGGCACCCGCTGGAAGTTGATGTCTGTCAGGGAGAACTGGGGCACGATGGTATTGATGTAATCCGGCATCCGGCGCATGATCGTATCCACGATGGCTTCCGCCGAATAGCCCCGCTCCGCATTGTCCCGATGGATTTTCTGAATCCATTCCAGGTTCACGATGGGCACCACACCGATGCCCAGATCCACATGCTGGGCGATGTTGTATTCTTCCGTAACGACCAGACCGTGTAAGCCTTCGTAGAACAAAAGATCCGTGCCTTCGGGAATCTCTTCCTCGGGCGTGAACTGTCCCGGTTTGAGATCAGTACCCAAACGCGCGTTGTGCTCAGCAGCCTCTTCCAAACTGTGGATGTAATAGCGCTTCTTACCTCGCCCCGTTTCTCCGTAGGTACGGAATAATTCTTCCAACAGATCAAATCGATTCGCTTCCGGTCCGAAATGGCTGAAGTTTCGGTGTTCCGCCGCTGCCTTCGCCATCTCCGCCTTCATTTCATTGCGGTCGAACCGGTGGAAGCTATCCCCCTCCACGATCGCAGCTTTAAACCCATCTCGGGTAAAAATGTGCTCGAAAGCGCGTTTGACAGTGGTAGTACCTGCACCGGAAGAACCGGTCACGGCGATGATGGGATGTTTCCTAGACATTAGGGTCTCCTTCGTTCAATGAAACTGTGCCCGTACGAATCCAATGCGCATCCCAAGCGGCAATCTCCCCATGACCTGAGGGCTATCCCGCTACCGCGGATAGCGGTCGTCCAGGTTCGCCGGACAGAGCACATCCCGCATGATGCCGATGAGTTCGAGCAACTGATCGTTGCGGATGCGGTAATAGATCCGGTTCGCTTCTTTGCGGGCGACGACGATGTTTTTATTGCGCAACTGTTCCAGGTGTTGGGAAATATTGCTCTGAGAGGTGCCTGTGCGCTCCACGATTTCCCCCACCGAAAGCTCCCGACTTCCCAGGGAACAGAGGATCTTCCAGCGCAGGGGATGAGCCATGGCCTTGAGGGCGTTTGCCGTCAGGGTCGTGTCTTCGTCTTTGGGCATGGGGGGAATGGACTCGCTCATGGGTGACTCCTAGCTGGCTTTCTCCAGAGAGTAGCAAGGGCTATGGACCATGGTTTTCTTCCTCTTCAACGCGGACATAGCCGGTCATATCTTTGGCGATGCAGATGATGTGGGTGATTTTCCCCGCTTCGTCCTGAATCGCGGTGCGGGAGAAGAGAATCGGCACGCGCCGTCCATCGCTCGCCACGAAGCGCGCCTCGATCTTACTCAAGGCACCCGTGCGGATGAGAGCTTCCAACCAAAGCCCCATGAAAGCCCCTGCCTGCTCATCCCCTTCTTCTTCGAACACATCGCCGATGGACATGCCGATCAATTCCTTTTCCGAATAGCCCAGCATCCTACAAGCAGCGGGATTGACCAAGGTGATCTCACCCTTCGCATTCAGCACTAACAGGGCTTCCCCCATATAGGTGATGATGTTCTCCAAGTATTGCTTGGCTTCTGCAAGCTGCTTGGTTCTCTCCGCGACCTTTTGTTCCAGAATCCGATTGAGTTGCCGCTCCTTCTCGATCAGCCGGAAATAAGTGCTGATCTTATTGATGAGCTGATTATCTTCGATGGGTTTGAGCAGATAATCCACTGCACCCACCGCATAGCCGCGCCGTTGGAATTCTTCGGACTTAAAGGCAGCGGTGAGGAAGATGATAGGAATATCTCGGGTCCGCTTGCGCTTCTTGAGCATGGCGGCGGTTTGAAAGCCGTCCATCTCCGGCATCTGCACGTCGAGGATGATGAGATCGATATCGGGATGCTGTAAGGTGAGATCGATGGCTTGCCGTCCCGAAGTCGCTTCTAAGACGGTCACGTCCATGTGCTTCTCGATCAACGTCCGCAAAGTGAAGAGATTGTGGGCGTGGTCGTCGACGAGCAGCAGTTTGAAACCGGCATATCGTTTCATGACAGCGGTGAGGGACTAGCGCTCGTTGCCGTCCGAAACAGCCTGGTGAGCACGGCTTCTAATTGTGTACGGCTGATCGGTTTAGCGATCAGGTCATCGGCACCCGCGCTGAGATAGCGCCTGTGGTCTTCCCGGTTATCCCTGTTCACGAGTACTACCAAGGGCAACTGAAAACTGCTGCGAATCGCTCTGATCGTATCACAGGTTGCTTCAGGAGACAGGTGTTCTGCGATGAGGATCAGGGTGCAGTCCGGTTCTTCCTGCAGGGTCTCCTGGGCCTCCTCCCCATCCGCTGCGGTCTCGATTTGAAACCCTAAGGATTCTAGCAGTTCCGTTTCTACCAACAAGCTGTTCACCTCTCGTTCCACGAGCAGCGCGCGGCGGCCGGCAAATTGTTTTTCCTTTGGAACGCGTTCTTCCGAAAGGGGTTCTGGTAGCGCAGTCTTTTCCCGATCTCGGGTGACCCGAGCGGCCGCTAACTGGGCTTCTTGAAGTTCGACGGGTAGCATCAGCGTGAAACGCGACCCTGCACCCTCCTGACTTTCCACCTGAATGGCGCCGCCGAGCAGCTGGGCGAGCTCACAGCTGATGGAGAGCCCCAAACCGGTACCCCCGTAGCGCCGGTGGGTAGAGCCATCTGCTTGCTGAAAGGCTTCGAAGATCACAGCTTGCTTATCCTCAGGAATACCGATGCCGGTATCCACCACGCTCAGGGCGACGGGGCGGGATTCCTCTTTGCTCTTGCCCAAGATTACAGTAACCCCTCCTCGATCCGTGAATTTAGCAGCATTGGAAAGGAAGTTTTTGAGAATCTGTCGAATTTTATTCCGATCACTGTAAATCTGTGGGGGTGCGTCCGGTTCCTGCACCAGCCGCAGATAGAGCTGTTTTTCCTCGAAGAGTGGCGATACCAGATCCAAAACCTCTTCCACCAGACTGCGGAGGGGGATCCATTCCAGATGCACGGCTACTTGTCCCGCCTCGATGCGGGAGATATCCAAAATATTGTCGATCATGGCGATCAGGTCGCTGCCGGCCTCGTGAATGACCTGGGCTTGGCGGCGATGGGTAGGAGAAAGCTGATTGGACTCGGCGAGGAGTTTGGAGAGCAGCAGGATCGAGTTCAGTGGTGTACGCAGTTCATGGCTCACATTGGCCAGAAATTCGGATTTGTAACGGTTGGAACGCTCCAAGGCGCGCGTATGCTCTCGGGCTGCGCGCAGATGGGCTACATGCTGTTCCGCCAGGGCGCTGAGTTGTTGCCCAAGTTCCCGCAATTCTTGGGGTCCTTGCCAGTCGAACTGGATGCGTTCCCCATCCCGCACGACCCGCCGAAGCCCTAAGGTCAACTCCTTGCCGAAGTGCTCCACCCGCTTGGCGATCCAGCGCGCCATGCCTGTGATGACCAGGAGCAGCAACAAGACGATGCCCAGCACCCGCAGGATCAGGGCATTGCGGAAATTGTCGATGGGAGAGGGATCTACCTTCCGCCCCACCCAGAGCGGCTCCGCATTTTCCGTGATGAACATAGGCACCCAGAGAAATTGTTCCCCTTGCGGTCCCTTCCAGAGCGCTAGCTTATTCTTCGCAAAGATCTGTTGTAATCCGGGAAAATCTTGGAAGGCTTCCGGTTGATCGCTCATAGGCAGACCTGGATGCAGATAGCTGCCGTTGTGATTGACCCAGAGGGTATCTCGGTAGAACTGGGCCAACCCGCCCACATCGATGGTGAGAACGACTAAACCTTGAGGAGCTTGTTGCGCATCCCTACCGATGGGGCTGACCAAGCTGAGCATCATGCGCTGGCGGGGATCCTTGCTGCTATCAATAGGTTCGATGCGGATGCGGCTCACCATGACCCCCCCGGGCTGCATCCGCAGAGCCGCTTGCAAGAGTTCCTCGCTCGGATGGGTCGGAGGCCGAAGGGTGGGATGCCATTTCAGGGTTTTGGGATCTCGTTCCAGCCAGAACCGTTCTTCCCCCTGGGTATCGAGAAAGAGAATGTGCACGATGTCCCGCTGATCGCTAAGGATCTGGTTGATCCAAGCAGTGTAGCGAGCGCGGGCCAGATCGATCTGCTCGCCATCGCCCCGTTCTCCCAGGATCAATCCTGGCTCCGGCAGTTTGGCGAGCAAGCGGATCATTTCATGACGGCTGGCCAGATGTTCGTCCAGATCTCGGAAATCTGCCCGCAGATTTTGCAGATAGGCCTTCTGATAGAACAGCGTGATATGGTTGAGCACCAAGGGCAAATTGATGGTGATGGCCAATATCAGAGGAAAGAGGCCGAAGCCCAGGAGAAACAGAAAAAGCAGGGTGCGGAGTTTCACAACGATCGCCAGCTCCTCCCCGAGGGACGGGGAGCGGGTTACGGTTTATTCTGCCGGGCGCAGCGGTGGGCTCTGCTCCTGGGTCGGCACAGGTGTGGGGGATTGGGAAAGAGTTCCCAATTGGTTCATGACGCCCAGCGCGGCGAAGGCGGAGAGTACATCTAGATTGGTCAGCAAGCGCTGCTGGCCCTCGGTGCCCGTGGACACATAATTCTGGGGCATCTGAATTCGGAAATCTCGCAGATTTGGATAGAGCAGCCCGGCGATATCCCGATTGATCTCCGCCAGATAAACCGCTTGATGTGCTCCCAGCGCGGCATACCTCGCGGCGAGCACCTCAGCTTCCGCCCGGCCCTTTTCCAGGATTGCTTGGGCCTCAAACTTCGCCGCCTCCGCATTGGCTTTTTGAATGTTCCGATTGGCCTCTGCGATCTCCAACTCCTTCTGCTTCTGGATCACCGCCAGATTCTTGAGTTTTTCCTGCTCCACCCGCTCTCGCTCGGCGATCTGTTTGGCGACTTCCACTTCTTTTTGCTGGGCGATGACCGCCAGTTCCTTGGCTCGCTGGGCATCCTGCACCGCGCGGGTGCGCTCGATCTCCTTCTTGAGTTGTTCCGTCTTCGCCTGGGCCTTGGCGGTCTCCTGCTCCTGAATAGCCTTGATGCGCTCCGCCACCAGCCGCTTTTTGTCCGCCAACAAGGCCTCTAGCTGGGGTTCGGGCTTGGGATCACCTACGGTTACTTGGGTCACCTGAATTCCGTACTGATCTAGGGGATTGATCTGTCGCTGTACGAGTCCGTTTTCGTCTAGGATTGGCACAGTCTTCCAGACCAACTGCTTGGTGCGGCGC
The DNA here is from genome assembly GCA_027078745.1 of Chromatiaceae bacterium. Taxonomy (GTDB): domain Bacteria; phylum Pseudomonadota; class Gammaproteobacteria; order Chromatiales; family Chromatiaceae; genus JALWWO01. The sequence continues at coordinate 43,699 of JALWWO010000005.1, read as the reverse complement.
AACTTGCTGGGGTCCGCTTGATCGATGCCTACGGGTGCTAAATCGATCTGCTCTACTTCCACTCGCTTGCGCTCGGTCACATAGATGCCGTGGCGCAGCTGATCTTCTAGCTTTGCCTTGAACTGATTCAATCCCCCCTGGAAAAACTCTTCCCCCGTGTACTGAGTGGCAGTGATGACCATCACATTGCGGGCGTTCTGCACCAGCAGGGAATCCACGAGATTCTCAAAATTCCGGAACTCTCGGTGCATCTGAATGATCTTTTCTGGGTTGGAAGACAGCTTGAACCGGAAGGTGGCGGGGATAGTGCCCGTGTAGGTATCCGCAAAGCGCACGTGGATCGGCGGAAGATGGCGGGTGGTGGAAACAGATTCATCCTGACCGAAGGAGAGGGTCATGACTTGCTTGTATTCCGTCACCCGGGAGAGACCAGGCATGCGAAAGTGAATGCCGGGTTCCGTGTAGACGGAAAGCTCGCCGGTCACATTATTCTGATATACATAGGTGAAGCCTGCGTTGGTCTGAAACCAAGCGTTGTAGGCGAAGAGGAACAGCAAGATCCCTGCTCCTGCGGGGAGCCATAGGGATCGAACGAAGGACAGTGTCTTGACATTGCCCAGGTCGAGTCTTTTGTTCATGGTCTCTCTCTGTAGGAAATAAGTAGCTTATGAAGCCGATAAAAGAGAAGCTTAGCGCATTTTTACGAAAACCCACCCTGGCGGGCTTCGCTTTTTTCTCACTGCTCTGCGCTGCCCTTCCCGCCCTATCTGCTACCGGAGAACGGGCGCTGCGGCACTTTCTCCAGAATCTGCACAGCTTGCAGGCAGATTTCCTCCAGATCAGCTTGAGCGCGGACGGCGGACGGATGATCGAATCCCGAGGCACCCTCTATCTGAAACGCCCCGGACGGTTCCGTTGGGAATACCATGAACCCCATGCACAGCTCATCATCGCTGACGGGGAACGGGTCTGGTTGCAGGATCCCGAATTAGATCAGATCGCCCATCAGGATCAGAAAACCGCCCTTCAGGGCACACCGGCCCAACTGCTCATCAGCAACGCCCCCTTGGAGCGGCTGTTCCGCATCCTGCCCTGGGATGCGGGGGATCAGCGGGATTGGGTGGAGCTACAACCTCGGCAGGAAGGACAAATCCGGCGCATCCGGGTGGGTTTTCTTCGGGGGCAACTGGATACCTTGCTCATGGAAGATCATTTCGGCCAGCTCTCCCGCTTCAGCTTCCAGCATCTGCGGCGGAATCCGCCCCTCTCCGAGGATCTGTTCCAGATGGAGCTGCCTCTAGGAGGGGATTTCCTCGAATTCTAGGACGGGCAGCAAGGCACGCGCCATGAGGATGGCGTCTTCTCGGCCCTGGGGATGAGGGTAATAGCCCCGCCGCCGGCCGATCTCGCAGAACCCTTCAGAGGCATAGAGCTTCCGAGCGATCCGATTAGAACTTCGGACTTCCAGAAAGGCTGTGTCCGCACCCCGACGGCGGGCGAGGGCTAACAGGTGGCGCAACAGGATGCGCCCCAGTCCATTGCCCTGCTGATCGGGATGCACGCAGAGATTGAGGAGATGGCATTCCCCGGCGGCGATGGATAAGATGCCATAGCCTGCGATCTTCCCGTCTATCAGTCCCACCCAACAGGCATAGTTCTGCATGCGCAGGCAGTCTTCTAGGATAGATGCTGTCCAAGGATGGGAATAGGCCATGCGTTCGATGGCCATCACGGCGGGCAGATCCCCCTTCCGCATGGGTCGAAGCTGGACAGAGGGCGCCATCAGAACAGCAGCAGGAGCACAGCCCCCAACAGAAGGCGATAGAGGACAAAGGGCAACATGCCCACGCGTTCGATCAAGCGAAGGAAAAAATGGATGCAGCCATAGGCGACTGCGAAGGCAGCGGAAGCCCCCAAGCCCAAAGCAGCCCAGTCCACGGGCTGTGGGGATCGGACGAGTGCTAGGCTCTCCAGGCCACCTGCCATGAGGATAGTCGGGATAGAGAGGAGAAAGGAAAACCGGGAGGCAGCCCGGCGGCTCAGTCCTAAAAATAGCCCGGCAGTGATGGTGATACCGGAACGAGAAGTGCCCGGGATGATAGCGACCGCTTGTGAACAACCGATGATCAGGGCATCCCAGGGGCTTAGACTGTATTCATCTCGATGTCTGGAACCCTTCACATCTGCGACCCAGAGCAACCCCCCGAAACTGATGGTGGTCGCAGCGATCACCAGAGGCAGCAACTGGGGCTGGGCGCGGAGCACGTCGAGGACCTGCTTGAGGGGCAGGCCGAGGACCAACAGGGGCAGGGTCGCCAAGAAGAGCATGGCGCCCAACTGAGCCTGCGGGGAAACGAGCCGCCGCGCCTTCGCTGACTGCCAGAGGGCGTCGAGCATGGCGCCGATCTCTTGGCGGAAATAGATCAAGACTGCGGCCAAGGTGCCCAGATGCAAGGCTACATCGAAGGCGAGGTTCTGCAATTCGGCACCGTAGATCAGCGGTGCGAGGAGCAGATGGGCGGAGCTGGAAATGGGTAGAAATTCCGTCAGCCCCTGGATCAGGGCGAGGGAAAGAATCGGTAGGCTATCCAAAGCATTCTCCAAAATTCAGCATTGCAGATCTAGGGAAAAAGTCTGCCACTTCACCAACGGGGGCAGGGACGAACCAGCAATCGCTGCAAGATAGCCCGATTCGGGGATGCAGTGTTGCACGGGAAAGGATGGCATCGGGGATTCCTGGCGGTGGAACAGACCTCGCCCGTCTGCTTTGACCCGAGCTTCTAAGGCAGTCCAAGCGAGGAAAAAGAGCTGCGCGCGCGCTTCCGGTGGTGCCTGCTGGATTTTCTGCGCTACTTCCACACCGAGAAACCGGCGGGCGATCGCAGCGTGGCGGGGCAGGGGGCGCAGCCGTTCGCAGTCAATTCCAATAGGCTGGCTGGGATGCAGCACTACCAAGGCGAGCCTGGCGGCGGTGGTCAGATTGAAGGATAGCGCAGCTTCCGCTAGGAAGGGTTTTCCCGAAGGACTTCGGAGAAAGCGGATCGCGCGCGGGGGTTGACCGAGATAGCGGGAGAGGATGCGACGCAATCCTACATGGGCATGAATCCAGCGGATCTGCTGGCGGCTGGGCAATCGCTCCGCCCGCCGGCGCTCTTCTGGGGAGAGCAGGGAAAAACCAACGGGTTCTGAAGCAGAGCAATCGATCTTCCAGAGGTGCAAGGTCTCCGAAGCTAAGGGGGGTACGCGATGCTCCCGAGACCAAGAGAGCTGGGGAAGTGCGGTTGCCTTGGGATCTGCTTGTTCTAGAATTTCGATCGTTCCCATGCTTTGGAGTATGTCATCCATCCCTTCCCGAGAACAGGCCTTGGAATCCCTCTGCGCGAAGGGCTGTCGTCAGGTTTGGCGAGCAATCGAACGCTTGCAGCAGGGAGAAATTCTGCGAGAAGTCCAATGCCTAAGCTCAGCGGATCGCCTTTGGGTGCTGGGCGAACTGCAGCAGATCATGGCGGTGTACGCGGGACGCTGTGCGACCGACTAGCCCAAAGCGTGCGTTAAGATCGCAGCGATGCGCTGACTTGCCTTACCATCTCCATAGGGGTTCTGAGCGAAACGCATCGCCATATAGGCCGCCTCATCTTCCAGCAATCGCATCGTTTCCTGAACAATCCTTTCTGGATCCGTGCCCACCAACCGCACAGTGCCCGCTGCCAGCGCTTCCGGTCGCTCCGTGGTTTCCCGCAGGACGAGAATGGGCTTCCCCAACCCGGGGGCTTCTTCCTGAATGCCCCCGGAATCCGTCAGGATGAGATGGGCGCGCTGCATCAGGTAGATGAACGGAAGGTAATCCAAGGGACCGATGAGATGCACGCTGGGTCGATCCCCAACCCAGCGAAAGATGGGCTCCCGCACCCGAGGATTGAGATGAACCGGATAGACGATCTGCACCCCTTCCCGCTGGCTGAGATGAGCGAGGGCTTTTCCGATGTTTTCGAAGCCTTCGCCAAAATTTTCCCTGCGATGGGCGGTAACCAAGATCAGCTTTTTTTTCGGATCTAAAAAGGAAAACCGCTGTTGCAACTGTTGTTGCAGTGCAGCATCCTCGTGAATCCGCTGCACGACGGACAGCAGAGCGTCGATGACCGTGTTGCCGGTGACAAAAATGTTCGACGGGGGGATATTTTCCCGCAGCAGATTTTCCCGGGCTTGTTCGGTGGGGGCAAAGTGCAGATCTGCGATGCCGGCGGTCAATCGGCGGTTGATTTCCTCCGGCCAAGGGGCATAGGGATTGCCCGTTCGCAATCCTGCTTCCACATGAGCCACCGGAATCCGCTGGTAATAGGCGGCCAGAGCAGCGGCAAAGGTGGTCGTGGTATCCCCGTGAACCAGGATCCGATCTGGGTTTTCCCGCCGGAAGACTCGCTGCAATCCCTGCAGCGCTTTGACTGTGATGCTGGTGAGATCCTGCCCTATCTCCATGATATCCAGATCTTCCTCTGGAACGATCTCAAACAGCTCTAAGATTTGATCGAGCATTTCCCGATGTTGGGCAGTCACGCAGACTTGACATCGGATCCCCTCGAGTCTACGGATCGCCCTGACCACGGGAATCATCTTGATCGCTTCTGGGCGGGTGCCGAACACGGCGATCACGTTTTTCATCGGCGCCGGAGACTCAGGCAGGCAACTCAGCGCTTCACCGAACTCTCCTTAGAGATGCTCGCAACGTCTGTCCAGTTCGATGAGCAGATCGACTAAAACGGCGGAAAGTTGGGTCATTTCCCCCAGCGCCTGCCGTACCGCCTCTTCATCCCCTGCCTGTTGTGCCTGCAAAGCTCGCTGGCCAGCAAGATGGAACGCTTCATGGGGTTTGAAAAGCTTTGCGAATAGTTCGCGGCTTTCTGCATCCAGATGTTGCACCTCTTCTGGGCCGGTACCGTAGAGCCATTGACCGAGTCTGCAGTTCTGGGAGTCGATACCGCAAAAGTTGGATTCCTCCTTTCTCTCAATCGCAGCCTGTAGCTTGCGGAGATACTGCACGTGATCATTGAGACGTTGAAAGAAGAAGGGAGTGTGCTGGGCGATCGTATGGGCGTGCATTTCTGTGGCTCCTAAACAGGATCTTTTCGGATAAGCCAATATAGTATAGGTTAATAATATACTAATATTCAATGGAAAGAGCGATTGTTGCCTATATACCACTCTTTCTCGCCTTCTGTCCGCGTGTCCCATCGCCTCTAGTCTTTTCTAGCCCTTGCTTTCCGAGCGACGGGCCATCTCGGATGCAGCGCGGGGAATGTGGCAAAAAAATATTGTTGCTTTTCCTTCACAGTATGATAGTATGCTGCTCTGAGGGTTGCAGAGGCAGCCTTGATGCTAGGTCTTTTCAGCGGATGCAGCGGGTTTTATACTGAATGCAATCCCCACCATCAACCAGTTAGCAGCTATAATTGGAGCGTTCTGTGAAACTATGGCTTTCCCCACGTCTGCTCCTAATCGTCGGCTTGACGATCTTAGCCGGGGGAATCGGTGGTTGTTCTCCAGAACCTGCCTCGCAAGCCGTGGCGCCAGAGCAACAGATCAAGGCGAGGGCAGAAGCCCGGTGGGGCGCTTTGGCGAGGGGGGATTTCGCGGCTGCCTACGCCTTTGAAACGCCCGCTTTCCGGTCGACCACTTCTTTAGAAGCATTTCGCAGCAAGTACGGGCATCAGGTGCGCTGGTACGGTGCGCAGGTGCGGGAAGTAAAGGTTACGGATGAGACTGCCGAGGTGCTGCTCTGGGTGGAGTATGAAGCCCCCCTGCCGATGGGAGGCGCATACAAGAACCGTCGGGGTGTGAAAGAAACCTGGATATTCAAGGAGGGGAATTGGTGGTTTCTCCGAGAATAGGGAGTGCACGCCATTCAGCAGCAGAAAGCGCAAGCGGTCTCTATACTCCCTTCCGCTACCTGTTGTATAGTTGCGGCGGAGTCCCTCGGACCTGGCATTGCCTCGCGGCCGATGACATCAACTTCTGGCTTATCCTGTCAACCTAAAGGAGATCTTCAACATGAAGCATCCGTTCCGATACAGAAAGCTCACAGCTGCCATGGCGGTGGCTTTCGGCGCTTCCGTCGCGTCCCTACCTGCCCAGGCGGTTAACTTTTCCGATAATGGGCTCGGCGAGGTCGGCTTGGCGTCTTACTACACGGCCACCAACATGTTCGATACCGTGATCAGCATCACGAATACTTCAGATGTGTATGTGGTGGCGGTGAAGCTGCGCTTCCGGGAAGCGGACAACACGCGGGATGCGCGTGACTTCAACATCTTCTTGTCCCCGAACGATGTTTGGACAGGGATCGTAACCATGGGGGACGACGGGGAAACCCCAGTGATCCGTACTTGGGATAATACCTGTACAGCGCCGGCCCTTCCCGCAGGTCCCAACGGCTCCCGTCAAATCAGCTTCACGAACAGCGATTACATCGACGAATCCAACGATCAAAACGGCAGGGCAGACGGCGGAAGCACGAGCATTTCCCGTACCCAGGACGGTCATTTCGAAGTCATCGTCATGGGGGTAGACCAACCTTTGTCCGGTCGACTCTCCGCGGGCGCAGTCCATGACAGCAATGGGGTACCGGCGGACTGCAATCAGATCATCAATGATTACAAGTCGCCGCCTACTGGAACAAATGGCAGCACGCTAGCCTCTCAGTTCTCCGAACCGCTCAACGTCATCAAAGTGGCTGCCAACCTCATTCGGGTGGATGCAGGGGTTGCCGGCGGCATACCCGTAGACATGTTAGCGAATTTCTACAATCCGGGTTGTGGGGCCATCCCCCTTGGGCAAGAAGATCTCAACAATCCCTGTCCGGATAACATCATGGCGGATCCGGCCACTTCTACACCGAATCTGACCAATGCCTTCCCGGCTAGCTCACTGCAGATCACAGGGGCAGGCGCCATTGAAGATTTCTTCTGGCCAGGCACAGCGGATGCTGTCAGCTCCCTGTTTATGGCAACGACCGTCATCAATGAATATGCCATCGGTGGCGGAAGCAATGCGGCGACCGACTGGGTGATCACCTTCCCCACAAAGCAGTTCTATGTGGACACGGAGAACATCGCCACCGGCCAAGTGGCTCCCATGCCCTTCGCAGAATTCTTCCAGGATGGCAGTAACGGGCAATCCTGCGTGCAGGTGGCCTTCGGTTACTATAACCGCGAGGAGGGTAAGCAGGTTGTGGACGATGGGATTGACTTCTCGCCTCGTCCACCGGGGACCCCGGGCAGCGCCATTTGTCAGGAAACCCAAATCCTTGCCTTCGATCAGAACAACAGCGTCCTAGGGGGAAACAACCTCTACGGTGTCCCCCTAGCACAGGGATTCACCAGCGGGTGGATGCGGTTGTCCTTTACCAGTCCTAGTGCCATCCTACAGGGTGCGAACTTCAGCTACTATGGCTTGCCGGTCACCGGTTTTGGCATCAAGTCGCTGGAGAACGGGGTGTCCAGCAGCAATGGCGTATTGAACTACGGCATCGTGCAAGCCCATGCTTACGACCGCATGATCTTGACGAGCTAGTCGGGCTCTCGAGCGAAGGGCTGCTCGATCGGGCGGAGGGGAGAAACCCTCCGCCTTTTTTTTTATGGGTCGCTGTTGCGTTCTTCTTGAACAGGCTTGAACAGGAGGAAGAAGTATCGTATGCTTTTTCATGTAGTTGCAGGAACTTCCTTATGTTCGTTCTCAGAATTTTCTGGAGCCTAGGATGAATACCAAACCGATCGCCTCAGCCCTCGCCCTGTTCCTGGGCACAGTCAGTTCCGCTTACGGAACTTCTATCATCCTCACCTTTAGTGATGGGCTCAGGGGGGAATGTTCCCTGGAAGCGGAGAGTATTTTCTTAAATACCACAGGGATCTATGCAAGCTGTGCCAATGCGAGTACGGTGTTCCTTTCCGGTGGTAACAACGATGGTGGCGATACCGGGGGTGACGGTGATACCGGCGGTGACGGCGATAC
>JALWWO010000005.1:19497-35595 GCA_027078745.1 Chromatiaceae bacterium | reverse complement strand
GTATTTTCTTAAATACCACAGGGATCTATGCAAGCTGTGCCAATGCGAGTACGGTGTTCCTTTCCGGTGGTAACAACGATGGTGGCGATACCGGGGGTGACGGTGATACCGGCGGTGACGGCGATACTGGCGGTGACGGTGATACCGGAGGTGACGGTGATACCGGGGGTGACGGCGATACCGGGGGTGACGGCGATACCGGCGGTGACGGCGATACCGGCGGTGGCGGTGTCGACAACGACGTCTGGGCCCAACTGGCTGACGGCGAACCGATCACCCTGGATCAGGAACTCTCCGGAGAGATTGGGGAAACCGTGTACTGGCCCTCTGTGGAGGCCCCTCAGATGATCATCTACGAGGGATATCAGGGGGAAGAAATCCAGTATCCTGGGTGTGCAGGAGTGCCTAGAAATCAACTTATAAATTGCCAGGGGAGAGGTTCCCTAGATCCCGATATTGTGATCGCTCAGCGCATACGGGAAGGTTTTGTCCAATATGCCGAGTTCTATACGAGGATGACCGGGGATCGCCTCTATAGCTATGATTTCACGGTAGCACCAGACCCAGATCCCAGCTATCTGGATGATCATCCATCCAATTGCCTGCTCAAGGGGAAAGCTCGGGGAGGGATTACCGCAGACCCCCAAAGCCGAAATCCTTATGCCTGTAAGGTCTCACAGGAGGGGAATACTTTCTATATTCTCTTCCGGCCCAATCGAGAAGCCCAAGAGAAGCTTAAGAAGCGTTGCGGCACAGAGCCAGGGGAAATTACCTGTAGACTCACGATCTGGGTGCAGTAGCTGGTTGCTATGGGGGCCGTAAGAAACCTTCCTCTTCTGTTGATCGCCTGTAGTTCCTCGCTCTGGGGGGCAGAGATCCTGGTGCAGGGTCCTGGATTCCAGCTCTCCACCGCAGATGTGGAAGCAGAGTTGGCATTTCAACCGCCTCAGCGGGCGCAGGCGATTCGTGCCGATCCCGATCAAATGCGGGCACTCATCGATGCCCTGTATCGTCGGGAAGCGCTCGTTCAGGAAGCGGAGAACTTAGGGCTGGAGAAGGATCCCAAAGCCCGCTATCGTTTGGAACGGGCGCGCAAGGAAACCCTTGTGGCTATTGCCCTGGACCATGCTCGGGAACAGGTGATGCAAAGTCTGCCAGACTTCACCGCCCGAGCGGAGGAACTCTATCAGGCGAAGAAGGAAAGGTATCGCATTCCGGAACGGGTGCGCGTTCGTCATATCCTCTTGCGGGCGGCTACCCCAGCGGCGAAGGAACAGCGCCGACAGGAAGCAGAATCGATCCTGAAGCGCTTAGCGCAGGGAGAACGATTCGAGGATCTCGCCAAGGCGTTGTCCGAAGACCCGGGGTCCGCATCGAAAGGAGGGGATCTGGGATGGCTGACCCGAGGGAAAACGGTTCCTGCCTTTGAAAAAGCCGCCTTTTCCCTGCAAAAGCCTGGCGAGCACAGCGGTATCGTGCCCACCCGATTCGGCCTGCACATCATCCAGTTGGAATCCCGTGTTCCCAGCCGTCTGCGCACCTTCGAAGAGGTGAAGAATAGTCTCATCTCCAAACTCAGGATGCAATACATCCGAGATGCGGTAGAGCGCTGGCGGAAGCGAATCGTGGATCCCAAGAGGGCGAAGACGAACCCGGCTGCTCTGGAGGCCTATATCGAGGCAACGGTTCGACAGGCTCAGAACAGTAGGTAGGGAATCGCAGCACCCAGAAAGACCGGAAGGTTAAACACCTTCCGGTTTTTTTTTGCTGAGCCAGCTCTTGGCCCATTCGTAGAGGGGTCGTTCGATCCAACGATAATGAACGAGGGCATAGCCGAGAATGCAGCCGAGCAGCCCTGAGAAGAGGAAAAAACGAGTGCTGGTGTCTTGAAAATCTCCCCAGGGAACGATGCGCACGAAGAGGTATAGGATGAGTGTATGGGAGAGATAGAGGGAATAGGAAGCATCGCCCAGGGCCGTCAACCAAGCGGGGATGGGCAGATGTCTTTCTCGTTCCAGCTGTTGGGCAAGATAGACCAAAGCGACTCCGGCAGTGCCGAAGAGTAGAATTCGTTCTGGGTAATGATAGGCACCGATCATGCCGGGGCCTTGTAGATTCCCTTCCGTCTGATACCAGTATCCCAAACCGTAGAGCAGCGGGATACAGAGCAAAGCAGGCCAACCATAATCTCTCAATCGACCGAAAGCACTGTAATGCGCTAACAGCGCTCCGGCGAGGAATTCCAAGCAGAAGGGTGAGAGAAAGAAGGTAAAGAGTCGGGGGGCTACACCCCATCCCGCAGGGCTGTAGAGATCGACCACAAAGACGAAATAGAAGTTCGCCAACAAGATCAGGGCAAATCCCATCCAAAGTATTCTCAAGGCGATCCGCTCCGAAAAGAACAGCAACAGAGAAAAGAAAAAATAGAAATAGAGTTCGAAGCTGAGGGTCCAGCTCACGGGAATGAGGAGTCGATCCAGGGGGGCAGGGATCAACCAAAAAGCCCGGAAAAAGTCCGTACGCTGCAACCGTTCTGGCTCGAAGTACCAGAACAACAGGACGGCTAAGAAGAAAAAGGGCCAATAGCCGGTGAAGATCCGCGCCAGCCTGCGCAACAGGTAGCGAAGTACTTGAGCAGCATTGCAAGGTCGGCGGGTGGTGGTCCAGAGGATAAAGCCGCTGATGACGAAGAAAATATCCACGCCGGTGAAGCCCATCAGACTGATGGCGCTGAACGCAGCCGGTGTTTGACCGATGCCACAGAGTTCCCGCAGATGGAAGAGTACAACTCCGAGCGCCGCCACAAAGCGCAGCGCTTGGATGCTATGCCATTTCATGGGCTAGGAGATGCCGCTCGCGGATCTCCTGTTCGCTGGGGTGGCGCAAGCGCCAGCGGAGATAGGCCGCTTGAAAGAGAAAGCGATAGGGAACGAAATAGTGCAGCAGCAGAAAATCCAGCTCCGCCGCCGTTGCTTGTCGAACATCCCCTAGTGCGGTACCCGCAGCGAATCGAGCCGGAGATTCCCCTAGGATCACCACAGGCCGTTCCGCCAACATGGCTTCCAGTGCGAGGCTGGAGTTCAAGGTTAAGATCTGCCGGCAGCGCTGGATGAACTGCCAAGGACTGGGGGAATCATCCAGATCATAACCTTGCCCTTCCCAAGACCAATATGCCCCGGGATGGGGGCGCACGAGGATGCGCCGAAATCCCCCCTCTTGCAGCACATACTGCAGCAACAGGGAGAGATCAAACCCGCGACCATAGACGAGCACATTGGAATCGTCTTCTACCTGTAGCGGAATCCCGATTTCATAATCAGGTTCCCCGATCATCGGAGGTTTTGGCGCCTGAGAAAATCGCTTGAGCAGTTGGGAGGCGTTTAGGGGGGCAGGTTTTTCTCCCTTTGCCGTTTGATAACGCTGAAATCGCTCCGCTGCTTCCGTGTCTCCATTGACCCCGGAGAAATCAAAATACCCCAGGGGCTTATAGGCTGGGTAGCGCAGGGGGCCGAGTTCCGCATGGATCAGAGGGATATCCAGCCGGCAGGCGGCTTCCTTAAGAGAAGCGAAATTGCACCAGGTCAACAAGGCTTCGATTTCTCCCACCCCTCCCAATCGGGTGATTCCGGTAAGGATGCTCTGCACTAACTCCTCATCCACCGTTCGAATGAGCCATTTCCAGATCAGGACATCGGAAATCCATCGTTCCTTCAGCCTTCGATAGATTCCTTCTGAGATACAATGGCGTCGATAACGGCGCAATCGATCCAGAGTGGGCACCTGAAATTGCAGTTCAGGATTTTCCGGCCAGCTGGTTTCAAAGCGATTCTGCCGTCGGAATCGCGCTGGATCGATGAAATAGTCTTCGGAAGCGATGAAGGCGAGATCTTGAGGATCGAGATCGGTGATCTGCTTATAGGCCACCCAGAGATAGGGTGCGATGCGACCTCGGAGCCGGAAGGGGTAGAGGAAGGAGATGAACACAGCGGAAAAAGCCCTCCCGGAGGAGGGCTTGGCATCCCCGAATCAGGGACTGAAGGGTGGGGTCTTGGTGCCGTACCAAGTGAAGTTGTACTGAGAAGTAACCTCATCCACCTGTACTACGGAACCGTAGAGTTGGCATACTTCGATCGTTTCCCAACATAGATCTTCGTATTTCGGGTTACTGAAACCGCAGTTAGGAACGGTTTGATCCTCACAGCGGCAGATCCCATCGATGATTGTATCCGTTCCCTTGGTGATAAAGAAGGCACAAACTGTTCCAGTATCACAGCTACAGTTGAGATCATCCGGCAAGGGGGGATCGGGCTGTTGATCCGGGGTGAAGGTGCACACCTGTTCCATGCAGACCCCTGAAGGGTTTAAGCATTCTTGAGCTTTCCGGGTCGATAGACAGGGGGCATTGAATTTTCGTTTATGGCTGATCAGCATGTAATACTTCCCTGGCTCGACTAAACCGAAGGTCGTTGTGTATTTTCCTGAGTTCGTGTTGAAAGCGACCAAGGGGTTAGCACCGCCGGAATCGTACATAGCCGCCCCCGCTTCGTCGAATATCTGAATGAACCAGTCCCCAGACTCACAGGCTTCCTTTTCGCAGAAGGAGAGATTGATAATCTCATTGCCATCCGTGGTATAGACAAACCAGTCCGGTTCTCCCTGAGCCCAGGTGCCATCCAAATCTCCTGGATTTGCGACCACATCGTCAAAGGTAAGGCTCACGAGACCGTACATGGTCACGCTGCTAGAAATCGGCGTTGCCTGAGTGTAGCGGTCGTTCGGTTCTACTTCTGCGTCGAAGAACTTCGCATCCAGCGGGGGATTGGTGAGATCGGAAGCACGCAGGATTGCTGCGAGCGCATAAGGATCATTGGGCGGTGTTCCAGTATCACCCGCAGGTTTCACAACAATATAATAGGTTCCCACCAAGCCGAGCGTTACCGGATAGACGATTTCTTCACCTGCCTGCGGATTAGCGGTAAAGGTTGCATAGAGATTTCCGCTCCCATTCCTCACCTCCACGACCCAGCCGGAACCTGTGTTCTGCGCATCGCCAGGGACCGAGAAGAAGACGGTCAGAAGCTGATTCGGCTCACTGGTAACCAAGTAGTACCAGTCCTGATCCTCCAGGCCATAAGTTTGCCCTAGGAACTTGACGTCCCCGATGAGGGGGTCTGCGGAAGCCATGTTGTCGTTCGGTTCGGTTTCCCCATAACCGCCAGAGGTGAGCACCGTATCCACGGTGATAGAACAGCTCGAGGGATCCGTCTGGCAATTGGTGGTCGCCTGCGTCCAAGCCTCGGAGTAGCTATCCGTGTAGCCATTGGAATAACCGTCCTGGAAACCGTCTGAATAGCCCAGGGTATAGCCATCAGTAAGCCCCGATTGATAGGCAGAATCCTTTGCGTTGCCGCAGAATTCCTGGTCGGAGGGCAAGCTCTGGGCGAGCGCCTGCCCGGCGAGCAGGGAAGAAATGATGCCCGAGATGATTTTGTTCATGATGACCTCGATCGGTGGTACAGACTCATCTTTTTCCCGAAACCCTATGTAGCTTTCCTACTGCGATCAAAGCGAAGAGAAAGTGTTAGGGAACAGCGATTCTCTATACCATAGATTCTGAAGAACTTCCCCCGCAAGGGGGGAAGATTTCCAGCCTAATCGGTAGTTTCCGGCAGTTTAAATACCTTGACGGAATCGAGCAGCACTTCGGAATAGTTCACCAAGCGAACCGTCTGTTCCGATTGCTCCCGAAGTGCCTGATCCGCTTGTTCCGTGATCTCTAGGATCGTTTGAGACCGTTGGATCAGAGCTTCTGCGTCTCTGGCCTGTTGCTCCGCCGCCTCCGCGATCTTCGCGACGGCAGCCACTAATTCGGCCGTGGTCGTTTCCGTCTCCTGCATCCGTTCACCCGCGCCCTGAGCCAAGCGTGTCCCCTCCGCCACCTGGGCGATGAGGCGGTTCATGGTGTCCACTGTATCCGCTGTCTCCACTCGGATAGCGTTGACCATACGGGCGATGTCTGCGGTAGCTTCCCGAGAGCTACCCGCCAAACGCTGCACTTCCTCCGCCACCACAGCAAATCCTCGGCCGGCTTCCCCGGCGGATGCCGCGTGCATGCTGGCATTGAGGGCCAGGATATGGGTTCGTTCCGCGATGGTATTGATGAGGTTCACAGCACCGGTGATTTCTTGAGAACGCTCCCCCAATCGTTTGATGCGCTTTTCCGTCTCTCGGATGATCTCTCGGATCTGTCCGATCCCCTCCACCGTGGTGGAAACTGCCTTCTGGGCGTTCTGCGTATGGCTCATGGCTAAATCTGCCGTCTTGTTGGCGCGCTGGGCGCTTCGGGCCAATCCAGTCATCGCCTCACCGGTTTTTTGCAAGTGTTCCGCATTCTCTTGAACGAGCGCCCGTTCCTGGTTGGCGACCTCGGTCACCCGCTCCGCTTGGGTGCGTACCTGAACCGCCGCTTCTTCCACTTGGGTGGAAAGCTGGCGGATTTTCGCCAATACCTGAGCAGTTTCCGAAGCCATCAGGTTGACGGCATCGGACACGGGGCCCGTAACATCCTCCGCCACCGGCACCCGGACAGTCAGATCTTTTTGGCTCAGCTGAGAAACCGCCATCATCAAGGCGATGATGGATTCGTTGAGCTGTTCATTTTCCTTCTCTACCGCTGCCAAAGTGGCCATCCGTTCGTCGAGCAGCTTGTCGAAGGCAGCTCCCAGCATGCCCAGTTCATCCTGCGTATCCAGCCGAGTTCTAGCCGATAGATCCCCCTCGGAAACCTTCTGGACAGTGTCCTGCAGTCGGGTTAAGGAACGACGCATGCGCAGGATCAGCAGAACGAGCAAAGTTGCGGTGAGCAGACTAACTGTGAACAGGGTGGCGATGAAGAATTTCGTGATCGCCTTCTGTTCTTCTTCGAGCAGCTGCATCGCTTCCAGGATCGCATCTTCCTCTTGGAGAAGCAGGATATTCAATTGCTGGTTCATAGCATGCCAAGTTTGCCGCAAGGCTGAGCTCTGGCGGGATTGTTCCTGTATGACCGTTGTGAAACGCTTGAAGAGTTTGCGATAGCGCTGCAGCGCCTGCGCGATAGCCGCTTTTTCTTCTTCCGAGAACTCGGACTTTTCCAACAGTTGCTGGAAGTTTTTCTGTTCCTCTGCCATCTGGTTCAGATATTTCGAATGCTTCCGCAGGATGAAATCTTTCTCATGTCGGCGCATCTGCAGCAGGGAAACCAAAAGTTTCAAATTGCCGAGGGATTGGAGCCGATCCTCCATCCTGTGGATCACAGCCCGCAACTCCCCTTGCAAACCTTGGTTTTCATCTGTACCCAATTGCACCTGTAGGTTCGTCATCAGGTCGAAGGCATCCTCATAGTTGCGCGTTGTCTCTCGCACCTGGGCGACGAGATGTCGGATCTTCTCTTCCGGCATCTGCTGTTCTGCGATCAAGAACTGCTCCAGTTGATCGAGTTCCTCATAGACTTGCCCGATCAAACTCTCGAAGACCTCCGCATATCGCAGGTCTCCCATCTGCAGGAACGCCTGATCCGTCGCCTTCATCTCTGCCATGTCGGCGGAGATCTTCGTGAGCAGATTGATGAAGCTGCTCACCTGTTGGAACCTATCGGCAGCGCTTTTCTCCACATGAAGCACCTGTCTGTACAGGAACCCCAAGGCACTGAAACCGAGAAGCATTACCCAGAACAGGATCAAAAATTGATGACGGATCTTTAGATTTCGCAACAAATGCATTGTTAAGGTCTCCTCATTCCCTGGGTATCCATCTGCCGGTCAGGCTGCCAGTTGAACATCTGCTGCCAGATTTCCGGGGTAACCTGGCGATATTGCCCCCCGGATAGATAGCTGACGATCACCAGGTCGGAAGCCTGGTACCCGTTGCGGGTGAAGTCAATCTTTACGCCACCAAGGTCGAACTTGGACTGGCGGGCATGGGCTACGAAGCTCTTTCGAGTCAGGGGAGCAGGGGTTTCCTGCAAGAGCCTCAGGGTCATCTTACCCACGATATAGCCCTCCAAGGAGACAAACCCGAAATCCCGACCGAGCACATCCCGTGCTTCCCGCACGATGGGCAGGTTGGAATCCAACAGGGGCACCACCTGGGACATGATGAGATTGTTTTCCACAACACCCAGCTCTTGGAGCGTTTGGGCAAAGGCATCGGCACCGGTGAAGGAAACCGCAGAGATCACCCAGTTTTCTCCCTTCTCTCGGGCAAATTGTACAAAGTGAGCGATGTTGTCATAAGCGCCCACAGTGATGACGAGTTTGCAGGTATAACCGCTCTTTTTCTCCCAGTTCTTCAGCGCCTGATATCCTGGAATGACTTCCTGGGTGTTACGTATATAGACGCCCACTGGGCCGTTTGGGTTGACCGGTGCGCCGATACTGCTACCCTGCACCAGTTCTTCCCCTGCGATCGCCTCAAAAAAGGTTTGCAGCCCGCTCAGCAGATCCAACGGCGCATCCGTTTTTTCCAGCGCCTTCTGCATGCCCACCAAACCCGCCTTTCCGTAGGCGTCGTTCTGCACATAGGCACAGACATTTTCTGGTTTGAGCCCCGCTTCCAACGCAGCCTCGATGACAGCAGCGGTTTCCTGCACATAGCTGGCCCGATAATTGAGCACCGGTCCTTCACCTGTGCGCAGCAATCCCGCACCGGTGAAAAAGCCGATGGCGGGGATGCCTGCCCGCTTGAGCATGGGCAGGGAGACCGCTGCTGTGGGGGTACCCACGTTACCGATCATGGCGAAGATCCCCCGCCGCTGCAGCTTGCGCACCTTTAGATGGGTGAGCTTCGGTTCATAGAGATCGTCGAGATAGCGGATGAAAACATGCCGCGCGCCTATGGAACGATCGTTAAGGCTGCTATCCAATCCCGCCTTCATCCCCTTGCCCAAAGCCTGGGCACGCCCGGACAAGGGCAGGATGGAGCCGAAGAAGATAGTATTTTCCGTAATGCCTTCCTCTGCCTGGGCCAAGGGCGGGCCACCGCTCAGGGCAAAGGCGAACAATAGGAATAGGGTTTTCCCATATTTCATCGGATTCTCCCATCGTTTTTTCAAACAGGAACGAACACTCTTTCAGGACGATCAGCCGCTCGTTGCCCGCGCTCAAGGGGAAGCAAACAAGCCCTGTAGATCCAAGATAGGCACGGCACCATAGTCTTCATGAAGAAAGCAAGCCAAGGTGAATCGCTGCCAATGCACCTGTTCCTCCGGCAGTGCGCAGGCCTGTTCATCCCGCACGCGAATTCGCAGGGGCGGAGTGCGCAAGGTCAGCGCGCCGAGCTGGCCTTCCTCCCCATAGCCCAGGATCGCGATGAGCTTGGGAACCGGTTGGACCGGCTGATGCAGCAGGCGCGTTTGGAGATCCATCAGAGGCAAAATCTCTTCCTGCCAGAGAAATACACGGGAACAATAGGGGGGGCACCGGGGAATCTCAAAGAGTTTCGGGGGATCCGGGATGAGGTGAATCAGTTCCCACAAGCCCACTGCTGCGCGCAGGTCCGATCCCAGCTCCAAGAGCCAAGCTTCCGCTTCGCTCATGGGGAGGTTGCCTGTATACCCTGGTCTTGCAGGAGCAGGCGTTCCGCATAATTCCACAAGGCTTGTGCAGAACTGATGCAGAACACCTGCTGTTCCTGGTGTGCTAGCCCCAAGATGGGCGTGTCGGGCACGCGCATGGCAGGGGGCAGCGGCACGGAGGATAAACTACCCATCAGCGTTACCTGATCGCAGAGAATACCGAACGGGCCCTTAGGGGCGTCCAACAGGACACAGATTCGACGGTGAGCAGGCGCGGGATGCAACAACGCCAATTGCTGAGAGAAGCAATACACGGGAGAAGGTTCTTTTCCCGATACTTCGATCCAACCGAATGGTTCTTCCTCATATCGGACTTCCAGCGCAGGTTCCAACAGTTCAATCTGTCGCTGCGGGAGCAACAGGGAAAGCGCATCGATGGAAAGCAAGGCGTATTCAAGCGTTTCGCTCATGCCGCGCCCTGCAACAAGCGTTCGATCTCCGTGAACAATTGATCTTCCGAAAAAGGCTTAGTCAGATAAGCATTGATGCCGGCTTCCAATGCTCGCCGCCGATGTTTTTCCGTGGAGCGAGAGGTGATCATGATCATCGGCACATCGGCGGTTTCCCGATGGGCGCGCAGATGAGTGGCCAGTTCGATCCCGTTCATGCGGGGCATTTCCAAATCGGTCAGGACGATCTGTGGCCGCTTTGTCTCGATAACCTGCACCGCTTCCATACCATCCCGTGCCACCTGGACGGCATAGCCCGCATCTTCCAGAACTTCTACCAGGGCGCGGCGAGCGCTCAGGGAATCATCTACCACCAAGGCTAGGGGCTGATCGGATGCAGCTGAATCGGACTCTGCTTGAGAGGGAATCTCGACCTGAACCGGCGAAGACTGAGCGTGCGCTATCAACTCCGGCAAGTCCAGCACTGGTGTGACCGTACCATCGCCGAGAATCGTAGCCCCGAGGAGCCCCCGAACCCGAGGCACATAGGGCCCGAATTCCTTGATGACTAGATCTGTGCCCGTGCGCACTTCCTGCACCAGAACCCCGTTGATCCCACTGCGGGTGCGCACCAGGAGAATGGGTTTGTTATCCGAGGGGGTTGCTGGGGGCAACCGCAGTGCGGTTTCCAGATCCTTCAGGGGATAGAATTGCTCTCCGAGCCGGAGCATCCGTTGCCCCCCTAGAGTTCGCTGTTCCCCATCCGAAGGATGAAGGATGCGCTCGATCCCTCGATCCGAGATGGCTACCACGCGATCTTGCACCCCCACCAACAACGCGTGGGTGGAAATCAGACTCACGGGAATGCGCAGTTCGATCTGCGTGCCCTTGCCTGCTTCGGATTTCAGACGGAGAGAGCCACCTTGTGCAACCACCTGATTATAGACCACATCTAGGCCCACACCCCGCCCCGAAGTCTGCGTCACCTTCTCTCGGGTAGTGAAATTGGGCTGCAGTAGAAAATGGTGCAGCATCTCTTCCGTCACTTCTTGTCCAGGTTCTAAGAGTCCTTGACGCTCTGCCGCTTGACGGATGGCAGCATAGTCAAAACCGGCGCCATCATCCTGACAGCGCACCCGAATGCTATTGCCTTCTCGCTGGAAATCCAGCTGGATAATGCCTGTGGGGGGCTTGCCCTGCGCTACCCGCACTTCCGGCGGCTCGATCCCGTGGTCCACCGCATTGCGCAGGATGTGCATCAGGGCGTGCAACAGCTCGTTGAGCACGGTGCTATCCATGAGAGTATCCATGCCGCTGAGCTGCAGATCGGCTTGCTTGCCCGTCATGCGACAGGTCTGGCGCACGCTGCGTTGAAGGCGTGGGGCAATGGTCCCGATAGGCACCATGCGGGCAGAGAATACCAGCTCTTGGGTTTCTCGATGGAGGCGTTCTTGCACTAGGAGCAAATTTTCCAACTGTTGGAGCTGATCATCGATAACCGCACCGATCTGTTGCGCATCTGTGGCGGCCTCCACCAGCATTCGGCTCGTGGTGTGCAGCTCGTTATATTGATCCATTTCCAAAGCGTCGAACTCGGAGAACTGTTCCCCAAGGCTTTGATGCACATTGAGATCCTCAATCTCGATGAGTCGTTCCAGATCGTCCCCCAACTGCTGCAAGCGCTTAAATGCTTGGTGCATCATCTGCATTCGCTCATCGATCTGACGGACTAATTCTTGAATCTGGGCCCCCTGGATCATGCTCTCCCCGCCCTGTCGCAAAAGCCGATCGATGAGATCGACTGAGACGGGTTGCGAAGGAGCTGCTTCTTGGGGGGCAGCGGGGCTGGACATTTCGGCGCCCTCAGGCTCTGCGGGTGGGGCTGTGTGGGAGATCGCTTCCTCTGGTAAACCTTCTCGTTCGATGCGGTTGGCCCAATCCAAGATCTCCTGCAACACCGCCTGGGCATTTTCCGGCGGGTCACCCAGGCCGCGCAGGGCTTCTCCCATGGCCTCGAGGCAATCCGCCGCATTGAGCAGGGATTGGGCTAAGGGAGGAGCGGGCAGTTTCTCCGCCTTGGACAGTGCAGAGAGAATGTCTTCCATCTGATGGGCGAGATTCGCGATACCCCGCACACCTACTGTATTGCCCGCACCTTTCAGGGTATGAGCCATGCGTTGGGCAACGCGGATGGTTTCCAGCGAACCCTGGCCATTGCTGAGTTTGAGCATAGCTTCCGAAAGGGTGCGGGAAGGAACAGGCAGTTCCTGCAACAAGGCTTTGAGCAGCTCGGGATTCACATCCTCCGGAATTTCCAGGCTCACCGCTTCAGGGGTCGCTTCCAGAGAACGGGTGGGTTGCTCCGCTTCCTGGGCCTCCAATTCGGAGAAATCCGGCGCTAGAAGCAAATCCTCCAACGCCTGGGCCTGTTCTTCCCGGAGCGGCAGGGGCCATGCCTCCTGTTCCAGCCATCGCCTGAGACCTTGACTCGCCGCCGGTGCATAGGGGTCGTTTAGATAGGCTTGTACCAGCTCGCGCCATTCTGCCAGCAGTTTTCCCAACGCCGGAGAATAAGGCGCTTGCGTGGTGGCTAAGGTTTCCAGGTTGCTACACAGCTGCTGGATGACCTGGGCCAAGCCTTGGAAGCCAAGACTTTCCAAGGCTTCTGCGAAGCGGTGGAAGTCTTCGGAGCAGTCTTCAACGCTTTCTGACAGCGCTGCTGGATCTCCCTCCGTGGACTGCCAGGTCTTGAGAAAACGTTCCAAAGCCTCGTGCAGCAGGGGCACTTCTTCCAGCAACACAGGGATCAGTTCAGCAACCGCAGGAGGTACTTGGGCAGAGCCCTTCCCCCCTGAGTCTTTCTGCTCAGCCGCTTGCTGGGATACCTGTGTTTCTTCTGGGGGTCGAGGACGCTCCGCTATCAACAGTTCCCGGAGCACGGCCGCATCCTCAGGCAGGAGCGGTGGTTCCCAAAGAGCTTGCTGCAGATGGGCGAGCAAGGCTTCGATGCAAGTCTCTGGCTCCGAGGGGTTCAGATAGCGCAGCACAAGTGCCGGCCAATCCCGAAGGGCTTCTGTCAGCGCCGTCTCCTGAACGGAAACCCGGTCCAGATAGTCCTGAAAGAGCAGGCAAATGGATTCCAAGCCGGTATACCCGGATTCACTGGCAAGCATCGCTACCTCCCCCAAACCTTGCTGATAGGCTTTGAGCAATGCTTCATCGATCGCATTCGCTGAGTCCAATAGCCCCTGTAATGCCGCAAGGGCGGTCCCCAAAGCGCTGGTCTGTGTTTCTGCAGAAAGACCCGCCATCATGCGAAACCCTAATTTAGTCCTGAGTCTTCGCGAGCATCCGGAAAAATCGGTCGAAGTCCAAATCGATCCAGAGCATTTCTCCCTCTCCGTAAACGGCACGGCAGTATTCCCCTAATTGTCCTGGTAGGGGAGGAGGGGGCTGCAGGGCCTCGCCGAGGTACAGGGTTTGTGGCAAATCATCGACCAGAAGGCCGAGGGAGGTTGCTCCTGTCCCGAGCACGAGCAGGTGGGGTTGTGCGCGCGCTGGACTAGAGAGGTGCAACAGGTTGTGGAGGTCGAACACTGGTACCAGATCGCCCCGCAGATTGATCAACCCGCGCAGCCAGATAGGCATATTGGGCAAAGGATAGATTCGACTGCTCGGTTCTACCAGTTCGCTGTGCGTGCCCGAAGGAACCAATAACCCCAACTCCCCCACCCGAAATCCAAAGCGAACTTCCTGTTCCGTTGAGACCGGGGCGAGGCTCAACCGTATTTTGGGTCGAGATTTGGAAAGAGCCTCGCTGGGCAGAAGCTGGGCATTGGGTGGTTTCTTTTCGCGTTCCTGCATCGGCTCCTCTCTTAGAGGGCATGGATCTCTTCCAGAATCTGATCCGGTTGATAGGGCTTCGAGATCAATCCCTTCGCGCCCTGCATCTGGGCCCAGAGCCGATCCGCTTTTTGGTTCTTGCTGGTGACAAAGACCACTGGAATATGCTTGGTCTCGGGATGATCCCGCAGCTTGCGGCAGGTTTCGAATCCGTCCATCTCTGGCATGATGATATCCAAGAAAATGAGATCGGGTTGTTCAGCCTTGGCCTTTTCCAGGGCCTCACGTCCGTTCGATGCGGTGATCGCCAGCGCACCTGTGCTTTCCACAATCGTCTTGATATGGGTGAGATCGGTGATGGAGTCATCACAGACGAGTATTTTTCGCATGATTTGCTCCTACTCTAAAGGCAGCCGCCGTGTGCAGCATGAAAACACGGATTTTTTCCAGAATCTGATCCGGTTGATAGGGCTTCGAGATTAATCCCTTCGCGCCCTGCATCTGGGCCCAGAGCCGATTCGCCTCTCGCTTCAAGCTGGTGACAAAGATTACCGGAATATGCCTGGTCTCGGGATGATCCCGCAGCTTGCGGCAGGTTTCGAATCCGTCCATCTCTGGCATGATGATATCCAAGAAAATGAGATCGGGTTGTTCAGCCTTGGCCTTTTCCAGGGCCTCACGTCCGTTCAATGCGGTGATCGTCAGGATACCGACCTCTTCCACGATATTTCTGAGGCGAATGAGATCGACGACGGAATCATCGCAGATAAGCACTTTTTGCATGTTAGCCTCCTGGTCCGGTGGTAATTGTTGTTGTGTAGAATAATAGACGTTACTCTTTCAAATTGCCTATGATCTGCTTGAACTCGACTGGGTCCACGGGCTTCACCAGATAGGCATCACAGCCTGCCAGTTTGCCTCGAACGCGATCGAAGGGTGAGGACTTGCTCGTCAGCATGATGACCTTAGTATCCGCTGAACTGTCCATTTTTCGGAAGTTTCTGCAAACCTGATAGCCATCTATGTCAGGAAGCACCACATCCAATAAAACCACGTCATAATGATGCTCCATCATCAGCTCGATCGCGCGTTCTCCATTTTCGGCGAAGTCGACAGTCTTGACCAAATCCTGCAGTTCTAACTCCATCTGACGACGGATGAGCGAACTGTCATCCACGACCAAGACGCGCTCTAGCAGATCCGTTTTCGCAGCACCTTCCCGTTCATCATTCTCAGAGGGCCTTGCTGCGCTCGGAGGCACCGTGAACGCGGGCCGTTCTTTCTGAGAGATGGGAATCTCGTTGAGGGTGTTAAGCAATCGGGTCACCATCAGTGGCCGCCGGATCTGGAAATCCCATTGTACCTGAGAAGTTTCCTGCGGTTCTGGATCCTTTACGACTAAAATCACCGGCGCTGTGGCACCGCTTGCTTGAAACACCTTCCACTCGGCCAGGGCATCCGGATCGTCCCCATCGACGATCGCAATATCTGTTTCCTCCGGGGTCGGCTGATCCAATACCACATAGGTACGAGCGCTATTCCTGGTCACCGTGCTGAGCGCATGTATCCGCTGCCGCTCCGCATCGGTGAGCCCGAAGAGAGAAAGGCGCAATGTGGTTTTTGATTCCATACTTTTTTTGGTGTAATACAGTCAATCATGTTTTTCAAGTATAGTAAAAAAGCCTTCTTCCCTGTCCAGGAACTCGGCGCTTCCCAAGTCGCACCATAGCGCTGCTGAATTGAGACCTGGCGCAGTGCTCATCGAAACACACCAGAGGATGCATCGACTCATGAAAACCTTTGCTTCCACAGCCGTATTGCTGCTCGCCCTGCAAGCTAGCGATGCCTTTGCGCAAGACAGTGACGCAACGCCTATACCGGAACCAGCAGGGCTGCCTGAATCGCCGGAGATCCCCCCATTCCCAGAAGTTACGCCCCCTCCTGAGATCACAGCGCCGCTTGAGATTATTTCCACACCGCCTGAGATAACGACACCGCCCCTACCAGCAGTGCCGGAGATGCCCGCACCGCCTGAAATGCCTGTGCCGCCGGAAATGGAAGGCCCGCCTGAGATCCCTGCACCACCGGAGATGCCCACACCGCCTGAGATAACGACACCGCCCGTGCCAGCAGTGCCGGAGATGCCCGCACCGCCTGAAATGCCTGTGCCGCCGGAAATGGAAGGCCCGCCTGAGATCCCTGCACCACCGGAGATGCCCACACCGCCTGAGATAACGACACCGCCCGTGCCAT
>JALWWO010000005.1:0-19397 GCA_027078745.1 Chromatiaceae bacterium | reverse complement strand
CCAGCAGTGCCGGAGATGCCCGCACCGCCTGAAATGCCTGTGCCGCCGGAAATGGAAGGCCCGCCTGAGATCCCTGCACCACCGGAGATGCCCACACCGCCTGAGATAACGACACCGCCCGTGCCATCGGTGCCGGAGCTGCCCGCACCGCCTGAAATGCCTGTGCCGCCGGAAAGGGCAACGCGGCCGCGGCACATGTCGGACTGTGCTGCGATGCGCAAAGCCCATCATCAGGCAATGCAGGAGCGGGCCCAGAAACGGTGGGAAGCCCTGCGCGCTCGCTGGGAATCCTATCGGAAAACGGTGGAGGCCATGACGGAAGAGCAGCGGGAAGCAGCCGCCGCGATCTTCGGGCAGCGTCAACCCCCCGTACCCCCCAGACCACCGATGCCACCCATCTGGCAGAATCCGAGCCACAGACCTATGCTCGAGTATCCACCCCGAATGCCAAGCTATGGGCCTGAGGCTTACGGCCCTTGGTCCCTGCCGAACCTGCCCCGAGCCCCGAGGGCCTATCAAAACCGCTGGTAGGAGGGAAGCGGGCTACCTTCGGGTAGCCCGTTTGTCATTAAACCTTAAAACCGCACCCGAACGCGATAAGTCAGGATCGTCTTTCCCTCTGGGGGCACCCGCAATATCCAGGAAACCCGATCGGAACTTTCCTTTTCATAGGGATGACTGGTTCGGAGCATCTTCCAGTCGCCTGGGATCGGTTCTCGAACTTTCACGGTTACAGACTCCGGCTTTCCATTCTTCACCGTGATGCGATAGGCGCTTTCAAACTGATATTGCCAAGGTCCGAAGCCGGAGAGTTTTTTGAAATCTGTCTGAACGCGATCCGCCGTCACATCGAAGGCTTCTCCTAGCTTGAGACGCACCTTCTCGTTCTTGGGTGTGTGGTCGATCCGATCCTCTCCGATGAACTGGGCATTGCCTGCGGAATCATTCTTATAGATGCGCACAATACCTTTGGGCAGGGGCAAACCCAGATTAGCGACTTCCCGATTCTCGAATTCCAAGAAGACCATCGCTTGCATCTTGGTGCCGATTTCCCCTTGCTTTCTCCGGTAATAGTATTCGCTACCCTCCAAAAGCAATTCCTTGCGCACGGGGATAGATTGGGCTTGCAACAAAGCGACCTGTTTTGTCTGATTGTCGGCGAGGGTGGTGGGTCTGGGCAGAGTATAGAGATGGTATTCGAAGAGAGCTTCTTCTGACACGGGTTCCGGTGCTGCTGCCAGCATGGCCCGTCGGGCTTTGCGCATCTCCATCATGGGCAATTCCGCCGGCACCACCCGGTTCACATCGCCGGCGATGAGCTGGAGCCGCGCTCGAGGATAGGAGGTGCCGCTGGTGTTGTGCAGGGTTACCCAACCGGCGAGGTCCAAGAACTCCTCATCTTGGGAGAGCTCCCCCACATAGTCCGCTTTCCAGGACAACCCGCCGGTCAGATAGGCGAGTTCAAATTCCTGGGTTGCTGCCTGGGCGCTCTCCAACTGCATGACCAAGGTCGGCCGGTCCCGCAGATTGGGCGGCACATCGGGAAACACGATCCGCCCCGGCACACCGGTTTCAATGTGATCTTCCAGGCGCAGCACCACCCCTTGGGCGGCGGAGAGCACCTGCGCATCCCGCATGGTCTCTTCTCCCGTGGTGGGATGCGTCTGAACAACCTGCACCTTGCGACCCACATATTTTTTGAGCAGGTTGCCCGGGGTCAGCAGATCGAAATCAAAATTCTGTTCCAGCACCCGCACGGGGCTTTGGTCTGAAAGGGCTCGGAAGATCGCCGTCTCCGGTTGAATGCGAGCGCTCACATCCCGAAATGCCAGATCTACCACGCCTTCGGGCAGTGCAATGCGGCGGCGGTCTTTGACGAGCGCCAGGTTGTCATTGAAAATAGTGATGGCCAAGCTGGTCTGATCTTCCTGGGTGCTGCGCAGCTCTTCCTGTAAAGGATCGGACATGGCAAGATGTCCTCCTGCGAATAAGAGGACACCCCAGAGCGGGGCGAGAAAAGGGATGGTCTTCTGCATGATGTGGTTCTCCTGATCTTTGCCCCTACCATTGTAGCGCCTGACCCATTGCGCTCCCGGAGTAAATCGCTGTGAAACTGATTCGCAACCTGTTCGCCCTCCTCGGTCTCCTCACCGTCATCGCGGCAGGCCTCGCCTATCTGCGCTTATCCCCCCTGCTTTCTGAATTGGATCCAGATTTTCTGAAGTTCTACGAGGAAACCGGCGGAAAATTGCTGGAAACCGGTGATCCCGCCGTCGCCATGGTCTGGGCGGTTCCCGTGGAGGCGGGATTGACGCCGGAAGATGTAGCGGACTCGCTCAAAAGTTTGGCCGCTTCCCGCAACTTCTTATTCGTGGGGGAATCTCCGTTTTACAAGCAGATCGAGGCCATGACGGGACAGCCATATCGCTATGTGAACATCTTTTCCTTCTGCGATGCCCTGGTGGGTCGGATGATGCTGGCCTATGGGGATGCGTACAGCGCCTTCATGCCCTGTCGCATCGCCCTGGTGGAGAACACCAAGGGAGAACTCTGGCTCTATGCCATGAATCTGGATTTCGTGCTCCACGGGGGAAAGGCCCTGCCCGAGGATCTGCGGATCAATGTGCAGAAGGTGCGGGATACAATCTGGGAGATCATGCAGGAAGCGGCGCGGGGGGAATTCTAGGGGACTGCCAACCAGCGATCGAGGGATTGACGCAGGGTTTCCAAACCCTGTGGTTGGAGAGAAGAGAAGAGCAGTACCGGCGCTTCCGAACCCGATGTTTTCAAGTGCTGCACCACTTGGAGCCGCTGGGCAGCCGCAGCGCCGCGCTTGAGCTTATCGCATTTGTTGAGCAACAACAGCAGGGGCAATTGGGCGGCTCGCCCCCAAGCGATCATCTGTTGATCATAGGTCGTCAGGGGGTGGCGCACGTCCATAATGAGCACCAACCCCACCAGAGAACGGCGTTCGTTGAGATACTCCGTCATCAGCCCTTGCCACTGCACTTTGGTGGATAAGGGCACCCGCGCGTAGCCGTAGCCGGGCAGATCCACTAACCGGCGTTCCTCATCCAGTTGAAAGAACACGAGCTGTTGGGTGCGCCCGGGGGTCTTGCTCGTGCGGGCCAGATTTCGTTGCTGGCATAGGGCGTTGATGACGCTGGACTTGCCCGCATTGGAGCGACCCAGGAAAGCAACCTCCCGCCCCCGATCTGGGGGCGCTTGATCCAGGCGCGCTACTGCCTTGAGAAAGCGCGCCCGCAGATACAGGCTGCTCATTCGCGCACCCAGTGCCCGGATTTTCCGCCGGCTTTCTCGATCAGACCCACGGATTGAATCTGCATGCCCCGGTCCACCCCTTTGCACATATCGTAGATGGTCAACAGGGCGATTTGTACCGCACAAAGGGCTTCCATCTCCACGCCCGTTTGTCCCCGAGTTTCCACTCGCGCTCGGCAGCGGATGCGCGCTTCCTCCGGGAAAGGCTCAAAATCCACGGAAATATGGGTGAGCAGGAGTGGATGGCAGAGGGGGACCAGTTCCCAAGTTCGCTTGGCAGCCTGAATGCCTGCGATGCGCGCGATGCCGAGCACATCGCCCTTCCTGTGCCCACCGCTGAGGATGAGATCCAGCGTCTTGGGCTGCATCTGAATCCATCCCTGGGCGATGCCATAGCGCTGGGTGCTGTCCTTATGGCCCACATCCACCATATGAGCTTCGCCGGCTTCATTAAAATGGGAAAAATCCGCCATCTAAGGCTCCGAATTGCAGACAGCAAAAAGCCAGGAGCGCATGCTGCACCCCTGGCTTCTGGGTAGGCCCGTGCCTAGAGGATGGGCACGATCAACAGAGCGACGATGTTGATGATCTTGATGAGCGGGTTCACCGCAGGGCCTGCTGTATCCTTGTAGGGATCGCCTACGGTGTCGCCGGTAACCGCAGCCTTATGGGTATCCGAACCCTTGCCGCCTAGGTTGCCATCTTCGATGTACTTTTTGGCATTGTCCCAAGCCCCGCCGCCAGTGGTCATGGAGATGGCCACGAACAGGCCGGTGACGATGGTGCCGATGAGCAGACCGCCCAGAGCTTCTTTTCCGAGCAGCAGCCCCACGAGGAGAGGTACCAGCACGGGGAGCAGAGAGGGAACCATCATTTCCTTGATCGCTGCCTTGGTGAGCATGTCTACCGCCCGAGAATAGTCGGGTTTCTGCTTGCGTTCCATGATCCCAGGCATTTCCCGGAACTGGCGGCGGACTTCATTGACGATGCCCCCCGCAGCGCGACCCACTGCTTCCATGGCCATGGCCCCGAACAGGAAGGGCACTAGACCGCCGATGAACAAGCCGATGATCACCATGTGATTGTTCAAGCTGAAGTCTAGCGCCTGTTCTCCGAGAGCATGGGTGTAATCGGCGAACAGCACCAGAGCGGCGAGGCCGGCAGAGCCGATGGCATAGCCCTTGGTGACCGCTTTCGTGGTATTGCCCACCGCGTCCAAGGGATCGGTAATATTGCGGATCTTCTCATCCAGCTCTGCCATTTCAGCGATACCGCCGGCATTGTCAGTGATGGGGCCATAGGCATCCAAGGCCACGATGATGCCGGTCATGGAAAGCATGGAGGTGGCTGCGATAGCGATGCCATAGAGTCCGGCCAGTTCGTAGGCGGTCCAGATGGCTGCACAGACCGCCAGCACGGGGGCAGCAGTGGATTTCATGGCGACGCCGAGACCGGCGATGATGTTGGTGGCATGGCCGGTTTGAGAGGCTTCTGCGATGTGGCGGACCGGCTTGAACTCGGTGGCGGTGTAGTATTCGGTAATCATCACCATGAGGGCGGTGAGCACGAGACCGATGACCGCCGCGCCGAACACCCCCCATTGGGTATAGGTCTGATCGCCCACCGTGATGCTCTCCGGCATCAGCCAGAGGGTGACCGGAATAAAGGCGATGAGGGCGATACCGCCGGCAACCGCCAAACCCTTGTACAGGGCAGTCATGATCTTGGTGTCCCCTTCTTTGGCCCTCACGAAGAAGGTGCCGATGACGGAAGCAACGATGGAAACCCCGCCCAGCACCAGGGGATAGACGATGGCATCCGTACCGCCTACCAGCAGCGAGCCTAACAGCATGGTGGCTACCACGGTGACCGCATAGGTCTCGAATAGGTCGGCAGCCATGCCCGCGCAGTCCCCCACGTTATCCCCCACGTTGTCGGCGATGACCGCAGGGTTGCGGGGATCATCCTCTGGGATACCGGCTTCCACCTTGCCCACCAAATCCGCGCCCACGTCGGCGCCCTTGGTGAAGATACCGCCGCCCAGCCGCGCGAAGATGGAGATGAGGGAACCGCCGAAGCCCAGACCCACCAGGGCATGAAGCACCTGGTTGGGCTCGACACCTGCCAGGGTCAACGCTGTGTAATAACCGGCCACGCCCAGCAGACCCAGACCGACCACCAACAGCCCTGTGATCGCCCCGCCCCGGAAAGCCACTTGCAGCGCCGCATTTAAACCGTCGTGGGCAGCCTGGGCGGTGCGCACATTGGCCCGCACCGAAATGTTCATGCCGATGTAGCCAGTCGCACCCGAAAGCACCGCGCCGATGAAGAAACCGATAGCGGTAACCCAATCCAAACCGAATCCGATGATGAGGAACAGCACGATGCCTACGATGGCAATCGTGGTGTACTGGCGGTTGAGATAGGCTTTTGCACCCTCTTGCACGGCGGCTGCGATTTCTCGCATCCGGTCGTTGCCGTCGGGTAGCGCTAAGATCCATTTGACGGACCAAATCCCATACCCCACGGCCACCAGACCGCAGAGCAGGGCGAAGATAGAACCGATAGACATAGTTACTCCTGCTTGATGCTTGTGAATAGAAAAGGGGAAGACGCTATCGCCCGACCTGGGTGAAATCCGTGCCCACTCGCAGCCCGAAGGCAGCTTCTAAATCGAACTCCCGAATCAGGGCATCCACTGCATCCTGTCCGAACTCTCGGCCCACTTCCCCGAGCAGCAGGCGCACGGCATTGCGATTGTAGCCGCCGCCAAACTGGAGTTGCTGTTGAATGAGCGCCCGGGCACGCGCCAAGGTCATGATGCCTAGACCTCAAAGGCTCCGAGCTTCTTGGGA
Source organism: Chromatiaceae bacterium (assembly GCA_027078745.1). Lineage (GTDB taxonomy): Bacteria > Pseudomonadota > Gammaproteobacteria > Chromatiales > Chromatiaceae > JALWWO01. Next base: position 13,260 of record JALWWO010000005.1, on the reverse strand, counting down.
ACGGCAGCGTTCTTCAGGGTGACATACTTGGGCAACCCCTTCTCAAAGGGGGGATAGTCTTCCCCCTCGATGAGGGGATACAGGTACTCCCGACACCGATCCGTGATGCCATAGCCGTCTTCGCTGATGAAGTCCCTGGGCATGAACTTCTCCACATTGGCCACCTCGGACAAGGGTGCGTGGCCGATTTCCCATCGATAGGGATTGGAGGAGGTGCGCACCACTGTGGGCATGATGGAGTTATGCCCCTCGATGGCCAGCTCCACCGCTCGCTGACCCAGGGCATAGGCCTGTTCCACGTCCGACTTTGAAGCCAGATGACGGGCCGCCCGCTGGAGGTAATCCGCTACCGCCCAATGGTACTTATAGCCCAGGGCATCCTTGATCATGTTGGCCACGACAGGAGCCGCACCGCCCAGCTGGGCATGTCCGAAGGCATCCCGCGTGCCCTGCTCCGCCAAGAAGCGACCGTCCGGCCAGTGACAACCCTCGGACACACAGACCGTGCAATAACCATATTCCTTCACTTTGGCATCCACAGTGGCCAGGAAACTTTCCTGATTGAATTCCACTTCGGGGAACAGGGTGACCACGGGAATGCCCTGATCTGCCACCAGCGCGCCGGCAGCTGCGATCCAACCCGCATGGCGGCCCATGACCTCGATGACGAAGATCTTGGTGGACGTGGCGCACATGGAGCGCACATCGAAGGACGCCTCCAAGGTAGAGGTGGCGATGTACTTAGCGACCGACCCGAACCCCGGGCAATTGTCCGTGATGGGCAGATCGTTATCCACCGTCTTGGGCACATGGATAGCTTGCACCGGAAAGCCCATCTTCTCGGACAGCTGGGAGACTTTGTAACAGGTATCTGCGGAATCCCCTCCCCCGTTGTAGAAGAAATAACCGATATCATGGGCTTTGAAGACTTCGATGAGCCGCTCATATTCCCGCCGATTCGCTTCCAAACTCTTGAGCTTGTAGCGGCAGGAACCGAACCCACCGGAGGGCGTGTGGCGCAGGGCGGCGATGTTTTCCTCCGGCTCCTGGCTGGTATCGATGAGATCCTCTGTGAGGGCGCCGATGATTCCGTTGCGACCGGCGTAAACCTTGCCGATCTTGTCGGGGTGCGCCCGAGCGGTCTCTATAACGCCGCAGGCTGAGGCATTGATCACTGCGGTCACCCCACCGGATTGGGCGTAGAAAGCATTCTTTACGGTCATAGGTTTCCCTTCGTGTGTTCGCGATATTCCCCTAGAGGGATGCTAAAAAACAGTCCGATCCGTTCAGCGTGCGGGCAAGTCCCCGCGCTCTTTTGCCACGTAATCCGCTTGCGCCTGCAGAAGCGACACCGCGCATTCCGTGAGATCATCATATTCCCGAATGCCGGTGCTCATCTGCCGATAGGCTTTATAGAAAAACTGACAGCGATACTTGCGCTCTCCTGTCTTGAAGATCACGAAGTGACAACCATCTTCCGAAGTCCAATAGATCACCGGACAGGAAGTCAGGGTTCGATCTGAGGGATGCAGACGGACTTCCGCATCCGCGAGTTGGAATTCCACCGGTCGGCCATAGCGTTCTCGCAGGGTGGTTTGAATGATCCAACGCTCGGTTTCCGTGATGTCTGGAATCTGACCCATGTACTACAACTTTACGGCGATGTGCGCACGATTTCGGGATGATGCAACAGGGTACTCAAAGCGCGTTTCCAGTCCTAATCCAAAACTTGGATACAGGTATGGAATTTCCTAATTTGCTAATGTGCTGTCCCCATGGGCGGTAGCTTGGCGCCCAAACCCAAGGCGTGGCGCATGAAATGCTGTTTGAGAGGTGGGCAGCGATCCACTGCCCTGAGGCCCAGGCTCCGCGCAAGGGCCAAGGGCGGGATTCGATTGCTGAACAATCGGTTGAAAGCATCCATGGCGGCGAGCATCTGAATGTTCTCCCCTCGGCGGGCCCGTTCATAACGGCGCAGGGCCCAAAGTCCCCCGATGTCCCGCCCTTTGGCTAGGGCAAAATGCAAGGCTTCGATCAGCGCTGCTACATCCAGGAAACCCAGATTCACCCCCTGGCCTGCTAAGGGATGCACCGCATGGGCCGCATCGCCCACCAGGGCGAGATGGGGTTGTACATAGTGTTTTGCCTGTTGCAGGCGCAGGGAGAAGGCCGCTCTCGGGCCGATGGCTCCGATGGTCCCCAAACGGGATTCCATGGCCTCCTGAAGGGCTTGCCGGAAAGCGGCTTCCTCTAACTCCATCAGCGCCCGGGCTCGGGCGGTCTTCACAGACCAGACGATGGAACAGCGGCCGTCCTGCAGAGGCAGGAAAGCCAAGGGGCCCGTGGGAAGAAAGCGCTGCCAAGCGGTTTCCTCGTGGGATCGACTGACTTCTACATTGGCTACAATGGCTTCCTGATCATAAGCCCAACCCTGCACCTCGATGCCTGCCTGCTTCCGCACCCAGGAATCCCGACCATCTGCCCCCACCAGCAGCCGCGCATTCAGCTGCCGGCCATCGTTGAGTTGCAGCTGAAACCCGGATGGACTCCGGCGCAATTCCGCGCCCTGGGCCGGGCAGAGGATTCTCACAGCGGGATGGCGTTCCAACTGTTCCCAAAGGGCCAGTTGGGTGACCCGATTCTCCACGATGTGCCCCAGATCCGGTTCTCCCAGATCCGCGCTATCAAACTGGATCTCGCCCCCGTAAACCCCATCCCAAACCCGCATCTTCCGGTAGGGGCTGGCCCCCAGTTCCCGAATGCGCGCCCAAGCCCCGAGCTGTTGGAGCAATCGTTGGCTGGCTCGGCTCAGGGCGGACACCCGCAGATCGATTTCTCCAGCAGGCCAGGACCTTTGGGGAGCGCGGGTCTCCACCAGACCGATGGAAAGGCCGGTTTCCGCACAGCCACAGGCGAGGGCAGCGCCCACCATGCCACCGCCCACGATGAGCAGATCGAAATTCATAGGGGGAGTCCTCGGGCGAGTCGGGGTTGACTGGCATGCAGGCCCATGAAATAGCGGGCCAGCCTATGTTTGCAGCCTGGCAACAGATCCAATCCCAGCAAGCCCCCGCTGCGGGCGAGGCGCACTGGCGGCCAAGGGCTGGTGAACAGCCAGATGAGCAGATCGGTGGCAGTGCCCAGAATCTGCTGATCGCTGCCCCGCAGCTGCCTATAGGTGGATAGGGTGGCCCGCCCCCCGGGATCTGCACCGCTGCGAACCGCATCCACCAGGGTTTGAGCCAGGGCAGCTACATCCCGCAAGCCTAAATTAAATCCCTGCCCTGCCACGGGATGCAGGCTGTGGGCTGCATTGCCGATGAGCACGGCCCGTTCTTGGACGGGATGGGGAACCAGGCGGAGGATCAGGGGATAAGCGCGCCGGCTCCCCAGGCGGCTCAGGGTGCCGAGCCGATAGCCGAAGCGTTCTTGAAGCTGATCGAGAAATCGTTGTTCTGGCCAGGCCAAGATTTCTTGGGTCTGGGTTTCCCGAGCAGTCCAGACTACTGAATAGCGTCCATCTCCTAGGGGCAACAGGGCGAGGGGCCCCGTCTCCGTGAACCGCTCAAAGGCCACCCCCGGGCGGGGACGATCCGCCGTAACCGTGGTGATGATGGCGTCCTGTCCGTAGCTCCGCTCTTGATAGGCGAAACCCAAGCGCTTGCGGATTGCGGAATCGCCTCCATCAGCGGCCACCAGCAAAGCGGTTTGGAGCAGATGAGAGGTATCCCTTTGAACGATTTCCAGCTGTACCCCTTGGGCCTGAATGTGGAAGCCCAGAAGTTGGGCAGGGCAGAAGACCTCCACCCCTTGTAGCTGGGTTTGAATCGCCTGCCCGATGGTTCGAGCGGGGATCACATAGCCCAGAGCAGGCACAGATTCTTCCTGCGCGTCCAGATGGGCAAATCCGAAGTGCCCTCGGTCAGAGATATGGATCTTTCGGATGGGCGTTGCGGAATCCGCAAGCGCATCCCAGAGCCCAATCCCTTGCAGGATGCGGGCGCTTCCCCAAGATAGGGCGAGAATGCGTTCATCATAGCTGGGCTGCCGGGGGGCTTCTCGGGCAACCGCCTCGATGAGGGCTACCCGCAATCCCGACCCGCCCAGGGCGCAGGCGAGGGTGCCGCCCACTAGTCCGCCGCCGACGATAACGAGATCGTACCCTGTGCCTGACATGGAGAATCGCCTTTTGGAATGGGGATTTGGCGGAGAGGCAGGGATTCGAACCCTGGGAGGACAAAAATCCTCACTTGATTTCGAGTCAAGCCCGTTCGGCCGCTCCGGCACCTCTCCCGAGCATTTCAGTATATACCGCAAAGCGAGGGAATCGCTATCTGCACAGCGGCTAATTAAACGAAAAAATAAGTATAATCCCCCTATTCATTGGAGCGCTTGCTTATGGCCGATTTTCATCAAGAACCTCTGATCACGACCCTGCATGCCCTCTACGAAAGCTTCGATAAAGGCGCCTATCTCGCCACCTTGGAACGGCGTTTAGAACAACATGCTCAGCACAAGAACATCACGCTCTTGCTTCCCTCCCTCTACAGCGAGCTACACAGCGCCGGTGTGTTGGATAACATCGTGCAGCAGATCCGGGAAGTGCGCTATCTGCGCGATGTGGTGGTGGCCTTAGGGGGTACTTCGGAGGAAGCCCAATTTCGGGAAGCGCGGGATTATTTCAGACAATTAGAAGACGCTCACCGCCAGGTACGCATCATCTGGGTGGACGGGCCCCGCATCCAGGAATTGCTCGCGCTCATGGCGGAGCGAGAGATCCCCACCGGCGAGCAGGGCAAGGGGCAATCGGTCTGGATCGCCCTGGGCTACCTCTTCGCCCAGGATCGCAGCGATGTCATCGCCCTGCATGATTGCGATATCGTCACCTATGATCGGATCTTGCTAGGGCGGCTCATCGAACCGGTGGTGAATCCCAACAACGATTTTCAATTCTGCAAAGGCTATTATGCCCGAATCTCCCCCACCGATCGGGCCATGAAGGGCCGAGCCACCCGCCTGTTCGTAACTCCCTTCGTGGATACCATGGCGCAGATCATGTGTCAGCGCCAGCATCCCTATCTGGAACGCTTCTTTCTCTACCATCGCGCTTTTAAGTATCCCTTAGCGGGGGAATTCTGTTTTACCTCCGATCTCGCCCGAGGGCTGAACATCGCCTATGACTGGGGTTTAGAAGTGGCTACCCTCTCCCAAGTCTACGATCAGCTCACCGCCCGCCAGATCGCCCAGATCGATCTGGCCCCGAACTATGAGCACAAGCATCAGGAGTTGGCACCGGAGGATCGGGAGCGAGGATTGCACCGCATGGTGGTGGACATCGCCAAGTTCTACCTCACTTACATGCGTTCTCACGGGGTGGCTCTGGACGATGCCTTCGTGGACATGGTGCTGCACACCTATTATCAGACGGCCATCAAGTACATCCGGAAGTACAGCTACGATGCGGACGTGAACGGCCTGACCTTCAATCTCTATGAGGAGGAATCCGCCGCCAGCTATTTTCGGGGCTTCCTCTGGGATGCTTGGATGCAGAGCAAAGGCCCTCAGGAAGCTAAGCTGATCCCCTCTTGGAATCGCGTGGCCTATGTGTTCCCCGAGATCTATGATCGCCTTTGGGCAGCGGTGGAACAGGACAATACACAGGATTGAGCTTTCCCACCCCTATGTTGTTTCCCCCCTCAGAAGATCTTCCCTCCGATGTGCTCGCTGCGGTGGATCTGGGTTCCAACAGCTTTCACATGATTGTGGCGCGCACGGCGGGCGGTCATGTGCAGGTGATCGACCGCCTCAAGGAAATGGTGCGTTTAGGGGAAGGGCTGACGCCGGAAAAGACCTTGCGCCCAGAGGTAGAAGCCCGCGCCCTGGCTTGTCTGGAACGCTTCGGACAGCGATTGCGCAACCTGCCGCCGGGGAGCGTCCGGGCGGTGGGGACTAACACTTTGCGCCAGATCCGACCGGACTGCGAGTTCTTAGCGCGGGCGGAAGCGGCCTTGGGTCATCCCATCGAAGTCATCAGCGGTCGAGAAGAAGCGCGCTTGATTTACCTCGGCGTCGCCAACGGCCTGGCACCGGATGGGGGACGCAGACTGGTGGTGGACATCGGCGGTGGCAGCACGGAACTGATCGTGGGCGAAGGCTTCCAGGCCAAGCTGCGGGAGAGCCTGCACATGGGGTGTGTCAGCATGTCCCTGCGCTATTTCCCCAAGGGCAAGGTGACGGCCAAAGCCATGGAGAAAGCAGAATTAGCAGGCGCGATGGAAATTCGTCCGGTGCGAGAGCGCTTCCGAAAATCGGGCTGGCGGTCGGCGGTGGGCAGTTCTGGCACCATCAAATCCATCGCTACGGTGCTGAGCAATGCGGGTTGGTGCAAGGATGGGATCTCCGCTGAGGCGTTGGCGAAACTGCGTCAAGTGCTCATCGATGCCGGCTCGCTCGCCGAAGTGCAGCTCAAAGGATTGGCAGAGGAGCGGCGGCCGGTGTTTGCCGGCGGTCTCGCCGTGTTGCGGGCGGTCTTTCTCAACCTCGGCATCGAGCGCATGTTGGTCTCCGACGAGGCGCTGCGGGAAGGGCTACTCTACGAAAAGATCGGGGTGCTCCAGCAGCAGGATGTACAGAAGCGCACGGTGGCCAGCCTAGTGCAGCGGTTTTCCATCGATGAAGAGCATGCAGCACGGGTGCGGGATACGGCGCTCATCCTCTATGGACAAGTAGTACAGCCCTGGAACCTGACCGATCGAAATCATCCGGTGCTGCTGACCTGGGCTGCTCAGCTGCACGAGATCGGCCTGGCCGTATCCCATAGTCAATATCAGAAGCACGGCGCTTATTTGCTGCGCCATGCGGATCTATCCGGCTTCAGCCGTCAAGAACAGGCGGTTTTAGCGGTGCTGGTCCTGGGCCATCGGCGCAAATTTCCCTCGGACGAATTCCAACAGCTTTCCCCCGCTGCCCAAGTCTGGGCGAAGCGCCTCTGCATCATCCTCCGCCTGGCAGTGCTCCTGCATCGGGGCCGTTCTCCCGCCGCTAAACCTTTTCCCATGCTCCAGGTCCAGGGAGATCATCTCCACTTGCGCTTTCCAGAATACTGGCTTGCAGAACGTCCTCTTACCCAATTAGAGTTAGAAGAAGAGGCAAAACGACTGGCTCCCGTGGGCATCCGCTTGACCTTTGGAGCAGCAGCGGGATTCTAGCCCTAGTTTTTTTAGAATGCGCAGAAAGTCCTGACTTCAGTCAGGAGAAGAATTGTGCTACGGTCTGTACCTGCGTAGACCGGGCGCACGCGGAGGTTAACAGGGTATCGAATGCCCGGTTGGGGGCGACTGCCATCGCCTCCAGGGGCGTTGTAAACCGTCCTGATGGGACCGCTTAGGCGGACCAAAAAAGCCTCTGACTCCAGTAGTCCGAGGTCGTTTACAACCTGCTAGAATCTCCCCAAGGATATCCGGGGCGACATTTACCCAGATAACATCGCTTAATAACCCTTTGGAGGACGACGCTAATGGCCGCACTCTTTTCTGAGGAATGGATGAACCAGCTCAAGGATGCTTGGAATGCTGAGCCCGAGGTTCGGGATAAACTCGCCGAAATCGACTTTAATTCCGTGATTTACTGCGGGTTCAAGAACGAGGAGAATCCCCGAGGGATCTTCGTGGTAGAAAAGGGTGAATGCGTGCGGGCCGGCGCTTGGTCCGAAAACGATCCCCCCGCGAACTGGGATATGCGCGCCGATCTGGAAGACTGGCTCAAGTGGGTCAAGAAGGGCATCGGCATGATGGGCCTGGGCACCGCCTTTGCCACCGGAAAGCTCAAATTCAAGGTAGGGGATTACAAGGCGATGATGAAGGACCCCCGCATGGCGAATCCCTTCGTCAAGAGCTTCGGCCTGATGCAGAAGATCGGCGCCGACGAACTGAACAGCTGATCCAAACGCCATCCACCGGCAGGGATGCCGGTTTTATCTGATCCCCATGCATCCGGAGAAAGCCCGCCGGATTTACGAGCGGTTGCGGGCCGCCGATCCCCACCCCAGAACAGAACTCTGGTTCTCCAGCCCCTTCGAACTCTTGGTAGCAGTCATGCTCTCCGCGCAGGCCACGGACAAGGGGGTCAACCGCGTCACCGCTCGCCTGTTTCCCCTCGCTAACACACCGCAAGCGCTGCTGAACCTAGGAGAGGAAGGGCTTCGGGAACAGATCCGCACCATCGGTCTGTACAACAACAAGGCGAGGAATATTCTCAGGACCTGCGCCCTCTTAATCGAAAGACATGGGGGAGAGGTGCCTAGGAATCGGGAAGCCCTGGAAGCCTTGCCCGGTGTGGGTCGGAAGACAGCGAATGTGGTGCTCAATGTGGCTTTCGGGGAGCCCACTCTGGCAGTGGATACCCATATCTTCCGGTTGGCCAATCGCACCGGCCTGGCACCGGGGAAAACCCCGCTTGCAGTAGAAAAGGGATTGCTGGCCATCACCCCCGAGGAATTCCTACCCCATGCCCATCATTGGCTGATCCTGCACGGACGCCATATATGCCAGGCACGGCGGCCCCGCTGTGAAGACTGTAGCCTCTGGGATCTCTGCGAATATGAGGAGAAAAAGCCTCGCTAATCCGGTTGCACTAAGAACAGTTCCAGGGGGTCGGGCCCGCTGAGTTCCACATGGGTGCTGGGCAGTAATTGCAGGTGGAAACCCGCCACATCCGGCGCAATGGGCAGCTCCCGACCGCCCCGAGCCACGAGTACCGCCAGTAGGACAGCGGCGGGTCTTCCGTAATCAAAGAGATTGTTCAAGGCAGCGCGGATAGTTCGGCCCGTCTGCAGCACATCGTCTACTAGAATGACCGCTCGATCATCCAAGGTTACGGGAAGATCGGAGGGATGTACCTGGGGATGCAATCCGATACGGCTGAAATCATCCCGATAGAAGGAAATGTCGAGTGTTCCTAGGGGCTCTCGTAAAGCCAACCGTCTGTGCAGCTGCTCCGCAATCCAAACGCCCCCTGTGTGGATGCCGACCATGAGGGGATCGTTCAGGGATCGCGCTCGCAACTGTGTGCGAAGCTGATCGGCCATCGCATCCAGACTGGTCTGGATGCGATCTTGGGACGCGTAGGATCTACGACTCACGCAACCAGGTTTCCAAGATGAGCGCTGCCGCCAGGGCATCCACCGCTTCCCGAGCGGTAGCGGCAATTCCGAGTTGGGCGCGCGCTTCTCGGGTGCTCAGCCGCTCATCCGCCAGATGAACCCGCAGCCCGAAGCGTCCGTCGAGTTGGCGGGCGAAGCGCCGCACCCGGGGCGCCAATGCTGTTTCGCTATCATCCATATTTAGTGGGAGACCGACAACTATCGCTTCCGGCTGCCATTCCTGAAGGATCGCCTGAATACGAGACCAATCGGGCTTTCCCCTGCGATTGGACAGGACGAGCAGGGGGGAGGCGGATCTTGTGATCTTCTGGCCCACCGCCACACCGATCTTACGCGTGCCGTAATCAAAGCCTAGGAACGTGCTCAAGCGTGGCCTGCCTCTGCGCTGAGCAGGTTGAGATCCACCCCCAACAGCCGAGCAGCTGCCTGCCATCGCTCGCTTGCGGGCAGCCGGAAGAGGATCCTCTGATCTGCGGGGCCGCTGAGCCAGGAATTGGCGCTAATCTCCTCTTCTAATTGGCCGCTGCCCCAACCCGCATAGCCCAAAGCGATCAAGGCATGTTCCGGTCCTCGGTCCTCTGCCATGGCTTCCAGGATGTCCCGAGAGGTGGTCACACTGATCTCGGAGGTAATATCCAGAGTAGAGTTGTACGTAGCTTTCGTGTGCAGGACAAAGCCTCGATCCGTCTGCACAGGCCCACCCCAATAGATAGGCATCTCCCCTGCCTTGGGATTCTGAGAGGAGATGTCAAACTGTTCCCAGAGATCCTTGAGTCGGAGGTCCATGGGGCGATTGATGACGATCCCCATGGCGCCCTCGTCCGTATGCTCACAGATATAGGTGACTGTGCGCGAGAAGTTCGGATCCTGAAGGCCCGGCATCGCGATGAGAAAATGATTGGCAAGGTTATTTGAGAAGGACATAGTTCCATAGTATCCGATTGAAATCTCCCCGAACAAGCGGGAAAGCTCAGTGCTCATGTGCCATGCGGGCCAATCTCGCCCGCGCGAGACGGGCTTCTGTGCTCTGGGGAAAGCGTTGGATCAATTCCTCCAGCGCGGCCCGAGCCCGGGCTCGCTCTTTCCGTTCATCTTGGATATAACCGATCTTGAGCAGGGCACCGGGAACCTTAGGGCTTTGAGGGTACTGATAGCGCAGACGCTGAAACGCTGCGAGCGCCTGAGAGTAATCCCGCTTCACATAAAAGGCTTCACCTGACCAATAGAGCGCATTGTCCACATAGGTTCCCTCGGGATAGCGGCGAAGCAGTTCCTGAAAGGCGGCCACTGCAGCTTCGTACTGTCGTTTCTTAAGCAGACCGAGGGCTTTGCGATAGAGCTGTTCTTCGGGTGGGCTATCTGGTGCAGAAACATTGGGATCTCCCCCTTTTGCTGGGGACATGAGCTGAGCGCTGCGAAGTCGGTTATCCAGATCCCGGTATTGTTCCCGCTGCTGCTGTTCCAACCGATCTAAGCGGAACGCCTGCTCTTCCACCTGGCCCCGCAGTCGCTGGAGTTCCTGACGCAACCGTTGCAGCTCCAACAGCAGTTCGGAACCTCGCTGATGGCTGAGTATATTTTCCAGTCGGCGCACCCTACTTTCCAGATCCGCGCTCAGACCAAGGGCAGGCAGGATAAGGCTGATGAGCACTGGAATGAGTTTCTTCATGGATAGACCAATTCCACTCGGCGGTTCGCGGCCCAAGCGGCTTCATTATGACCTAATTGAGCGGGGCGTTCTTCCCCATAACTCCGTACGCTGAGTTGCTCTGGCCCCACTCCCTCTGCAAGCAAAAAGCGCTGCACCCCTAGCGCTCGTTGTTCAGAAAGGGCCAGATTATATTCTCGGGTGCCTCGCTCGTCCGCATGGCCTTCCAGGCGGATCCTTCTGTTCGGATGGGTGGAGAGGTAGAGGGCATGAGCCCGCAGAATTTCCACCGCATCCGGCGAAAGGTCGCTGCGGTCGTAGTCGAAATAGATGACGCGTTGATAGAGGGGGCTGCGGGGATCGCTGAAAGCAGGGGGTAAGCCGTGATCCTGCAATCCAGCCGTGTGCGCCGTGCTACCCTGGCCGAGCAAGGTCGGTGCCGCCCCGCCGCCTGCCTTTCTCCCCTGCGCAGGATTGCTCGAACAGCTGCTCAAGACCAGAACAGAGAGTAACAGAGCGGGCACAATTATGTTCAAGTTCACCATCCCCTCCCGAGATCAACGCAACAGGGGAGACCAAGCCGGCTCCCGCACATCCTCTCCTTCCTGGGAAAGGCGCTGGGTCACGCGGCCATCTATGGAGACCGCCGCCAGCACCCCCCGCCCCTGATACTGGGTAGCGTAGAGAACCATGACGCCATTAGGGGCAAAGCTGGGAGATTCATCCAAATCACCTTGACTCAACAACCGGATCGTACCCCGATTCAGATCTAGGAGGCCGATGCGGAATTGTCCGTTGACCCTCGTGACCAGTACCAAGGACTTGCCGTCCGGTGCATAGGAAGCACGGCTATTATAATCGTGCTCGAAAGTGAGGCGCTTTGCCTGCCCGCCCGCAGCGGGAATCTGATAGATCTGTGGGGTTCCCCCTCGTCCGGAGGTGAATACAATGTGCTGACCGTCCGGCGACCAAGCGGGTTCTGTATCGATCCCAGGATCATCGGTGAGTCGCCTGAGGGACCGGCTCGCCAGATCCATCACATAGATTTCCGGGTTACCATCTCGGGACAGGCTCATAGCGAGCTGCCGCCCATCTGGCGACCAGGCAGGCGCCGTGTTCAATCCCTGGAAGGCGGCGACCCGCTCCCGTCGTCCTGTAGCCAATTCCTGAACGAAAATAGCTGTTCTCCCCTGTTCAAAGGACACATAGGCGAGCTGCCGCCCGTCCGGCGACCAAGCGGGGGAGAGGATGGGATCTCGGGAAGAAACGATGGTTTGGGGATTGTAGCCGTCCGCATCCGCCACTCGAAGCACCACCCGTTCCCCGTCCGAACCCAGCGTACTGGTCACATAGGCGATTCGGGTGGTGAACACTCCGGGTTGCCCCGTGAGGCGTTCGTAGATCACATCTGCAATCCGGTGGGCGGTGTAGCGCAAATCCGCGTGGGTGCTGCGGAAGGTTCGATTTTCCAGTTCCTTGCCCTGGAAGACATCGAACAGGATGAAATGCACGGCGTAATACCCATTGGGGCGACGGGCGATCTCCCCGATCACCAGATTATCCATGGCTTGCAGCCGCCAATCCCGCAGATCCACTTCCTCTGCCCGATGGGGTGTCACCAACATATCCCGCCGAGGCATGGGATTGAACCGACCGGTGCGGGCGAGATCAGCGGCGATCACCTGGGCCAGATCCGGCACCTGCACCCCGCCGGTGTTCAGGCCAAAGGGCACCACAGCGATGGGTTGAGCACCCTCTGTGCCCCCAACGATCTCAATGGTCAGCTGGGCCTGGGCTTTGGATAGGAAACCGAGAAAAAACAATAAAAGATAGGGGAAAGGTTTCCACATGGCTATCAGTTCTCCGCCTTGAATTCATAATGAAACCGTCGGAACTGTTCAAACAGTCTGCCCGAGGGTACCGGCAAGGGAGAGGCTTTGAAAATCGCTGCGATCACAGAACGGTCATATGCCCGATCCCCGCTGCTGCGCACGAGCCGCACATCCTGCACTTCTCCCCCGGGCAACAGAATGACTTCTACCGTGCAGACCAATCCGCGGCGGCTGCTCGGGGGGCGAATCCAATAGGCTCGGGTGTGATCTCGGAGGGTGATGAGATAGCGATCTAACTCACCTAAGGATTGAGCTTCTTCTTGCTCTGCTTCCAACGCAGCGAGCAACGCTTCCTCTCGGGCTTTGCGTTCGGCCTCTGCCTTGCGTCGGGCTTCTTCTCGGGCTTTGCGCTCAGCCTCTGCCTTGCGCTGGGCTTCTTCTCGGGCTTTGCGCTCAGCCGCTGCCTTGCGCTGGGCTTCTTCTCGGGCTTTGCGTTCGGCCTCTGCCTTGCGTCGGGCTTCTTCTCGGGCTTTGCGCTCGGCCGCTGCCTTGCGCTGGGCTTCTTCTCGGGCTTTGCGCTCGGCCGCTGCCTTGCGCTGGGCTTCTTCTCGGGCTTTGCG
>JALWWO010000004.1 GCA_027078745.1 Chromatiaceae bacterium | reverse complement strand
CTTCTCCAAGAATACCGAACCCGACTGATTGCCGATGTGGTCACCGGCAAATTGGATGTGCGCGGGGTCGATGTCCCCGCGGCGGAAACCTGGGACAAGAACCCGATTCCGAACCCCGCGCCGGATCAAAACCCCGTGGAACCCGAAGATTGACGGGAGCCGCGCAAAAGCTATCCACATTTTTTCAGAACCACCATGACTCAACCCAGCTTTTTTCCCGTCGCCGGCATCCGCTTGGCCACAGCAGCGGCGGGCATCCGCTACCGAGATCGGGAAGATCTCTGTTTGATGGAACTGACCCCGGGCGCTTCCTGCGCGGCGGTCTTCACCCAGAACGCCTTTTGCGCCGCACCGGTGCAGCTGGCGAAACGCCATCTCGCCCAGGGGCATCCCCGCTATCTGCTCATCAACGCGGGCAATGCCAACGCGGGCACAGGGGCCGAGGGCCTGGCCGCCGCGGAACAATGCTGCGCTGCCCTGGGCAAGCTCGCGGGCTGTGCGCCCGAAGCCGTGTTGCCCTTCTCTACCGGTGTAATCGGTGAGCCCTTGCCGGTGGAACGGCTGCTCGTCAAGCTGCCGGAAATGCGGTCCCGCCTGTCGGAAAACGCCTGGCCCCAAGCAGCCCGGGCCATCATGACCACAGACCAAGTGCCCAAGCTGGTTTCCCGCCGCTTCTCCCTGTCTTCCGACCGTTCCGGCGTGATCACGGGCATGGCCAAGGGCGCGGGCATGATCTGCCCGAATCTGGCAACGCTTTTAGTTTTTCTCGGAACCGATGTGGCCATCGCGCCGGAGCTGCTCCAAGCGGCTCTGGAGCGGGCGGTGGCCCAGTCCTTCAACGCGATCACCATCGATGGGGATACCTCCACCAACGATGCCTGCGTGCTGGTCGCCACCGGCACCCTGGATCATCCCCCCCTGGAAGATCCCCAGTCCCCCGACTTCCAGGCCTTTTCCCAAGCCTTGGATGCGGTCTGCGGGACGCTGGCCGAGGAGATCGTGCGGGACGGAGAAGGGGCAACCAAGCTGGTAACACTGGACGTGCAGGAAGCGGCGGACGAGGAGGAAGCCCGGCAGGTGGCCTATTGCGTGGCCCATTCGCCCTTGGTGAAAACCGCCCTCTTCGCCTCCGATCCCAACTGGGGGCGCATCCTGGCAGCGGTGGGGCGGGCCGGTCTGGAAGGACTGGACATTCAGGGGGTGCGCATCTGGCTGGGGGAAACGCTGGTGGTGCAGGAAGGCGGGCGCGCGCCTAGCTACAGGGAATCCGCCGGCGCAGCGGCCATGGCAGGGAAGGAAATCCAAATCCGCATCGCCCTGGGTCGGGGCCGCGCCCATTTCCGCCTGCTCACCTGCGATCTTTCCTATGACTATGTGAAGATCAACGCGGAATACCGCACTTGAGCCGAGATCGCATCGAGGTCGCCGCAGGCATTTTGCAAGACGAGGCGGGGCGGGTGCTCATCAGCCGCCGCCCAGCACACGCGCATCAGGGGGGACGCTGGGAATTTCCCGGGGGCAAGCTGCGATCCGGCGAGACGCCGGAGCAGGGTTTGCGGCGGGAGCTCTGGGAAGAGCTGGGCGTTCGAGTCCAGGCCCAGGAGCCCTTGATTGCGATTCCCCACGATTACGAAGACCGGCGCATTCGGCTGCGGGTCTTCCGAGTGCAGCAATTCACGGGCACGCCCAGGGGCCGAGAAGGACAGGCCTTGCGCTGGGCGGCACTGGAAACCCTGCATCCCGCAGATTTTCCCGCCGCAGATCGTCCGGTACTTTGTGCCCTGCAATTGCCCAGATGCTATCTGATCACGGGCGAAGACCCGCGCCAGCCCGAGGCTTTTTTAGGGCGGTTGCAAACCTGCCTGGCCCAGGGTCTTCGGCTGGTGCAGCTCCGGGCCCACCGGCTTTCCGATGGGGATTATGCCCAGCTCGCCGCCCGCGCTCATGCCTGTTGCCAAGCCTACGGGGCTCGGCTTCTCCTCAACCGCGATCCCCGACGGGTGCGCGATCTGCCCCAGGACGGCTTGCACCTTTCCAGCGCCCAGCTTCGCAATTGCTCAGATCGTCCCGTGGCACCGTCGCAATTGCTGGGGGTCTCCTGCCACACGGCGGAAGAATTGCAGCGAGCGGCGGCCCTGGGCGCGGACTATGCCTTGCTCTCCCCCGTGCTGCCCACCGCCACCCATCCCGACGCCAAGCCCCTGGGCTGGGAACAGTTCCGCCAGCTCGTGCAGCAAGCGACCCTGCCGGTCTATGCTTTGGGGGGCGTCGGTCCGCAGCACCTAAGCACCGCGATTCAGTGCGGTGCCCAGGGCATCGCCGCCATCCGCAGCCTTTGGTTTCTTGAGCAGGGGAGTCCAACGCCATGTCCAGCGCACTAGAAAAACCCAATCTCGCCCAGGTCTACGACCGCTTTGCCGAAACCTATGAGGCCAACCGGGGCCAGTTCGACATGGGCCCGATCCTCTCGGATTTCTTCCAGCGCCTGCCCCCAAAGGGTCGGCTGCTGGATCTGGGTTGCGGGGCGGGGGAACCCTTCGCCGCCGCCTTCGTGCAGCGGGGTTGGTCGGTCGTCGGGGTGGATTTTTCCCCCAAAATGCTGGCGCTGGCTGCCCGCTATGTGCCCGAGATGGAAAGGATCTGCGCGGACATGCGCCAGGTGGATTTTCCGCCGGAGACCTTCGACGCGATCAGTTTGATCTATTCCCTCTTCCATGTGCCCAGGGATGACCATCCAGCCCTGTTTCAAAAATGGTTCCGCTGGCTGAAGCCCGGGGGCAAGGTCCTGTTCACCTATGCCACCCAGGACTACACCGGACAACCGGAGTTCGACGGCTACAAGGAATTTCTCGGGGAATCCCTGTACTACAGCCACCACAGGCCGGAACCGCTCTACGAGTGTTTGCAGGAGATCGGCTTTCAGATCGAAGCGAAGGAAAACCGCTCCATCGGCGGGGAAACCTTCCTCTGGGTCGTCCTCGCCAAGCCAGCCTGATCCGAATCAGGGGGCGGGATTGGGTTGCTGCACATGGATGGCTTCGATTTCGGCGACGAGTGCTTCCGGCAAGGTCAGCTCGATGCTCGCCAGGTTGGCTTCCAGTTGTTGCAAATTGGTTGCGCCGATGATGGTGGCGGTTACGAAGGGTCGGCTGTTGACCCAGGCCAGGGCCATTTGCGCTGGATCCCACCCATGTTCTCTGGCTAGGTGCACGTATTTTTCCGTGGCCCAGTCCGCTTGGGGATTGGAATAGCGGCTGAAGCGCTCGAAGCGGCTGAGGCGGGCCCCCGCCGGCCTTGCGCCCCCCAGATATTTCCCCGACAACACCCCGAAGGCGAGGGGAGAATAGGCCAGCAGCCCGCATTGCTCGCGGATCGCGATTTCCGCCAGCCCGATTTCAAAGGTGCGGTTGAGCAGGTTATAAGGGTTCTGGATGCTAACCGGCCGGGGCAGCTCCCGCTGTTCGGATAGGGCGAGGCAACGCATGGTGCCCCAGGGAGTTTCATTGGACAGGCCCACATAGCGAATCTTCCCCGCGCGCACCAGATCTTCGAGCACACCCAGGGTTTCTTCCAAGGGGATGCTGTCTTCTTCCGGCGCGGGGGCATAGCCCAGTTGACCGAAGAAATTGGTCTTCCGATCCGGCCAATGGAGTTGATAGAGGTCGATATAGTCTGTCTGCAACCGGCGCAAGCTTCCCTCTAAAGCCGCCTCGATGTTCTTCCGATCCAAGCGCGCCTTGCCGCCCCGTAGATAGGGGAGCCAGTCCGCCGGCCCCGCCACCTTGGTGGCCAAGATGACCCGGTCCCGCCGGCCCCGCGTTGCCAGCCAGGTGCCGATCTGCCGTTCTGTCTCCCCCTGGGTTTCCGCCCTCGGGGGTACCGGATAGATTTCCGCCGTGTCGATGAAGTTGATGCCCGCATCCCAGGCTCGATCCAGCTGGGCATGGGCTTCCGCCTCTGTGTTCTGTTCTCCGAAGGTCATGGTGCCCAGGCAAAGGGCGCTCACTTGGAGTTCGGTTCGTCCGAGTCTTCTGTATTCCATGGGATACGCCTAAATTTATCAGTGGCAAGGAGTCTAAACTGAAATAAAAATAGCGTGGAACTGTACGGTGCAAGGGGGTAGCGATGGATTTGTATCTGGGGCAGCTGTTGATTTTGCTTGTAGGATTGACCATCTCCGCCGCCGTCGCCCAGCCTGGTAACCGGCCGGAAGCGATGGAGGGGGAGATACAAGCGCCCGCCGCCTGGCAACATTGGCTCGATGAGGTGCGCGCCCAGCGGCAGGCTTGGGAAGCGCGGAGAAGAGCAGCTCAGAACGCCCGCCGCCGTCAGATCAGCCCCCAATGGGCGGCCCAGCATGAGGCGAGGGAACGAGAATACCAGCAACGCCGCCAAGCAATGTGGGAGGAGATGGAACGCCAGCGGGAGACCTTCTGGAACAGCATTCCTTGGGCCGGCCCCTATGAAAGAAGAACTTGGCAGGACAATCTCCCAAGGAATCCTGATACCGATTCATCGAACAAGCCTGCTCCAAACCCGCTCCCAGGCTGGGATAACCTCTGGTATTATCGGGGGTATTGATCGGCCACCACTCGGCACATCGCAGCGCAGATCCGAGCCAATTGATCCTCGGTGATGAGATAGGGCGGCATGGTGTAAAGGAGTCGACCGAAGGGCCGGAGCCATACGCCCTGTTCTACCAACTGCCGCTGCACTTCCGCCAGACACACGGGCTTTTCCAGTTCTATCACCCCGATCGCCCCCAACACCCGCACATCTGCTACGCCAGGCAATCCTCGACAAGGCGCCAAACCCTGCATCAGTCCCCTTTGAATCCGCTGGATGGAAGCCTGCCAATCCGAAGCCAGCAACAATTCGATGCTCGCATTGGCGACGGCGCAGGCCAGGGGATTGCCCATGAAGGTGGGTCCGTGCATAAAGGCCCCCGCTTCGCCTCCGGAAATCGTCCGGGCGATGGGCTCTGTGGTCAGGGTGGCGGCCAGGCTCAGATAGCCGCCGGTGAGGGCTTTGCCCAAGGTCAGGATATCCGGCGCGATCCCTGCATGTTCGCAGGCGAACCATCGTCCGGTGCGTCCGAAGCCGGTGGCGATCTCGTCGGCGATGAGCAGCAGATCATAGGCGTTGCAGAGGTCGCGCACGGCCCGCAGATAGTCTGCGGAGTAGAACCGCATGCCCCCGGCCCCCTGCACGATGGGTTCCAGGATGAGACCGGCGATCTCCCTCCGATGCCGTTGGATGAGGGCTTCCAGGGGAGCTAAATCTTCCGGTGCGCAGGGTTCCCCAAAGGCGCAGGGCGGGGCAGGGGCGAAGTACTGTTTGGGCAAGATGCCAGCGAACAGCCGGTGCATGCCGGTGATGGGATCGCACAAGGACATGGCCCCCAGGGTGTCCCCGTGATAGCCGGATCGCAGGCTGATGAATCGCTGGCGTTCGGGATAGCCTCGGGCCTGCTGATACTGAACCGCCATCTTCAGGGCCACTTCCACTGCCACGGAACCGGAATCGCAGAAAAACACCCGGGACAGGGGTTCCGGCGTCAGCTGCACCAATCGGGCTGCGAGCTGCACGGCGGGTTCGTGGGTGAATCCCCCGAACATGATATGCGCGAAGCGGTCGAGCTGTGCCCGAAGGGCTGCGTTCAGTTGGGGATGGTTGTAGCCGTGAATCACACACCACCAGGAGGCCATGCCGTCCACCAGCCGCCGCCCGTCCATGAGCTCGATTTCACAGCCGCAGGCAGAACGGACCGGATAGACGGGATCGGATCGGATGACGCTGCTGTAGGGATGCCAGAGATGGGCTGCATCCCGCTTTAGGAGTTCCTCCGGGGAAAGGGCCATGGCATTCAGCGCAGGAAGGCGAAGACTTGGCGACCGTTGCGGGGTTGCAGGGGGCGGGCGTTGCGCCCCAACACCTGCCGGAAGCGCTGAAGATCCCCTGCATCGATCTCTAAGGGATGATCGAATACGAACCAAATCGTGTCCTCTGTGCAGGGGGGATGGGTCAGGGAGCCCAGATAGCGGAAATAGGTTTTTTTGACGGGCAACAGGAACACCGCATTGATGCCGCGGCGCCGCGCATAATAGCCTTGCAGATCCACCGGTGGCAGGCGCTCGGCGATCCGCATCAGGGTGCTGTTCCGCCGGATGCCCACTCGCACGGGAACGGCCACCACTGCAAAGCGGCCTCGTTCATCCTGATGCACCAGATGCAGTTCCAGATCCGCTACGGTACCTCGGATCACATGTTCCCCTGGGCTGTGGAAATGGACTTCCTTTAATTCATAAGGGTGGTGGTTCGCGATGAGGTAACTGCCCGGCTGGTAGTGCAACAGAAGCTGATTGCCCGTGTTGATGATGTGGAGGGGGTTGCTTCGATAGTGAAAGGACAGAGGCGAGAAAGGAACCACGGTGGCTCCGCTGAGATCGATGGGAGATTGCTGCTGCCCCCCGCAGGCGGCGTATTTTGGGCTGAGGCTAGCCCAGCGGTCGGGCCCGTTGTCGCCGCTATAAGCCCAGGGTACCGGCGGCGGTTCCCTGGGCTCTGGGATGCCGAAAAGCGATTCCCGCCAAGACCAAGCTGAGCTTTCCCCTGCATAGCAGGAGAGGAGCACGCTGAACAGCCGTGCGAGTGTCCTGCACTGCACTCGCGGTTCTCCCATCATGGTCTCCCCTGTTCCCTTCGGATCTTCGCCAGGGGTACCACCGTCGCTTCTAGGGTTTCGTCCGCATAATAGGGGCGTTCCCGCACACGCCCTTGGGCATCCGCCAATTCTCGTTCTCGGGCAGAAATCAGCTTCAGACATTGGCGCATGTCTTCGATGGTTGCAGCGGAGAGAGGATGCCGCATTCCGGGGGGAGGTGTGAGATCTTTGATGATGGCCGCCAAGGTCTTGCGCATGGCTAGCAGGATCTGTTGCTCTTTGGTGAGATCTTCCATAGCGATTTCCAGATAGGGATGGAATAGGACTGTACATGGGGGAGAAATCTCCCCCTTTCCAGTTCAGTCTGGCAGTTTTCCCTGGAGCAATCTTTCCAGCGCTTCGGCTCCCAAGATCCGAATGCCCAGGGCGCGGGCCTTTTGCAGTTTGCTCCCGGGCTTTTCGCCGACGAGGAGATAATCGGTTCTCTTGGATACCGATCCCCTGACCTTCGCACCCAGGTTCAGAAGCTGTTGCTTGAGGGTTTCCCGCGGCTCGGGGAAAGTGCCTGTGATGACAAAGGTTTTGCCTGCCAGGGGCTGGGCGCTCGAGGCTTCTGGCAGTGCCGGCTGCCAGTGCACCCCCGCCGCCCGCAGCTTTTGAATCACGCTGCGGTTGTGGTCTGAGGCGAAAAAGCCCAGGATAGCTTCCGCTACCCTTTCTCCTACTCCGACAACCCGAGGTTTCCCCTGCCGATGGATCAGGGCGGCGGGGCCTGCCTCGCGCAGGGCCGCCAGGGTAGGGAAACGGGCTTCTAAGGCGGGGATGAGCTTTGCGCTGAAGCGGGGAATCCGCTGCTTCTTCCACCAATCGCTTGGGGAAATGGCTCCCTCGGGGCTGCCTTGCACCCACTCCCAGACCGCCTGCGCGTACTTGGGGCCGATCCCTCGAACGCCCTGATGCGGGGGAAGGAAATCTGCTTTCGTCGCCTGCATCAGGGCGTCCAGATCGCCGAACGCAGCTGCCAGCTTCCGCGCGGTAACCCAGCCCACTTCCGGAATGCCCAGGGCATAGAGAAACCGGGCGAAGGTGGTGGATTTGCTGCGTTCCAGGGCGGCGAGCAGGTTGCGGGCGGATCGTTCGCCCATGCCTTCCAGCCCGAGGAGCTGTGCTTGGTCGAGCTGATAGAGATCTGCCGGATCCTGTACCCACCCCGTTTCCACGAGCTGGGCGATGCGTTGCTTGCCCAGCCCTTGAATGTCCATGGCGCGACGGGAAGCGAAGTGCTCCAAGGTGCGCTTGCGCTGGGCGGGGCAATAGAGCCCTCCGGAGCATCGGAGGATCGCTTCTCCTTGGAGTTTCAACACCTGCGCGCCGCAGGCAGGGCACCGGTCAGGCAGCGGCACGGGCTTCGCGTCGGCGGGGCGTTTTTCGGGGATTACCCGCACCACTTCGGGAATCACATCGCCCGCGCGCCGCACATAGACCCGATCCCCCGAGCGGATGTCCTTGCGGCGCAGTTCGTCCCAGTTGTGCAAGGTGGCTCGGGAAACCCGGGCTCCGTTGAGCACGATGGGTTCCAGCTGGGCCACCGGCGTGAGGGCACCGGTGCGGCCCACCTGAAACAGGATCCTTTCCACCCGCGTGATGCCCTCCTGGGGCGGGAACTTATAGGCGATGGCCCAATGGGGTGCATGGGAAGAAGCCCCCAAGCGGGCCTGATCCGCCAGCTCGTTCACCTTGAACACTACCCCATCGATTTCATAGGGCAGGGCATCCCGAAGTTGGGCCATCCGCTGATAATAGGCGAGGCAGCCTGCCAGCCCCTGGACTAATTGCATTTCCGAACTGATGGGTAATCCCCAGCTTTGCAGCTGGATCAAGGCATCGCGCAAAGTGGAGGCGATCGATTCCGCGCCGGCCCCCAAACTGTGGCAGCGGAACGCTAGCGGGCGCTGGGCGGTGATGCGCGGATCCAACTGGCGGAGGCTGCCCGCCGCCGCATTGCGGGGATTGGCGAAAGGCTGGCCACCCGATCGACGGGCCTGGGCATTCAGGGTGTTGAAGGCGGCCAGGGGCAGAAACACTTCTCCCCGCACCTCCAACACCTGAGGCCAGCCGGTGCCCTGTAGCTGCTTCGGTAAATTGCGGATCGTCCGCACCTGCTCAGTTACCTCTTCTCCCCGTTCCCCATCGCCTCGGGTGGCACCTTGCACCAAACGGCCCTGTTCGTAGCGCAGGCTGACCGCCAGGCCGTCGAGTTTGGGTTCTGCTAAATAATCGATGGGGGGTTCCCTGTCCAACTGCTTCCGCACCCGGGTATCAAAAGCCCGCAGATCGGCTTCTGTGAAGGCATTTTCCAAGGACAGCATGGGCAGGCGGTGCACCACGGTGGGAAAGCGATCCAGGGGTGCCCCCCCCACCTTCTGGGTGGGGGAATCCTCGGTGATGAGGGCAGGATACCGGGCTTCCAAGTCCCGCAGTTCCGCCATGAGCCGATCGAATTCGGCATCCGGAATCTCCGGATCGTCTAGCACATAATAGCGGTAGCTGTGGTACTGGATCTGGCGGCGAAGGGCTGCGATTCGGTCTGCCGGCGATGAGGGAGATGCCATGGGCGACTCATGCTGCAAGGCGAGATTTCTGTTCGTTGCTCCCCGGCTTTAGAAATCGGGGTTCTGCAAGGCGAGGGCTCGTTCCCGCATCCGCTTCTCCCCAGCTTTTGTGAGGGGGCGCCGGTGTTCATCTCGCAGTTCTCCATGGAGGATTTCCGCAAGGCTGTGAGCGGTGCCGAGCAGTTCTTCCACCCGTCCCGGATCATCGGGGGAACCATCCAGTTCTGCGAACAGGATCAGGCCCGAGGTTTGGAATTCCGCCATCCTACCGAAGGGGAAGGAACCAGGTTTTATAAAATTCGCCATGCTGAACAGCTTCTGCCGGTCTGGACCTTCTCCCAGGTAACAATGGAAGATATCCCTTTCTCCAGGTTCCAACCCGCACTGCTCCGCTGCTTGTACGATGGCCTTCCCTTCAAAGGGCTGCTCCTTGGCCATGAGATGAACCGCCACGAAGGGGGGCACTTCTTCTTCCTGTGCTAGATCCGTGCTGGGTTTTCTCTGAGAAGTCGTGCTTGTAACCTTGGGCTCCTCCGGATCTAAGCTGGCATCAAGGCCCAACCGAGGTTCCCGCCTTTCCAAGTCAGATTCCGCCGTGTCCGGTTCTACCGTATCCGGCAAATCGTCCTGCCGGTCTTCTTCCTGGGCATCCGGCTGGCGCTGGCGTTCCCACCAGTACAACCCGGCGATGACCAGACCCCCGAGGATGGCAAGTATAATGCGCAGAGAATCCGCGTCCATTCCGATGTGTCCGAGTGTAAGGAAAGATTGCTCAAGCGATGGATCAAGCCTTTTGGCTAGGATAGCAAAGAACCAAGCCAGGGGGGCATGCTCTCTAAGAAACCGATGAATGCTGCGGAAACCGTACCCATCCACGAGTTCAGCGAACGGGCTTATCTGGATTATTCCAGCTATGTCATCTTGGATCGGGCGTTGCCACATCTCAGCGACGGGCTCAAACCCGTGCAGCGGCGCATTCTCTACGCCATGTCCGAGCTAGGCCTAGGTGCCGACGCAAAGTTCAAAAAGTCCGCCCGCACGGTAGGGGACGTGCTGGGCAAGTTCCATCCCCATGGGGATAGTGCCTGCTATGAAGCCATGGTCCTCATGGCCCAGCCTTTCTCTTATCGCTATCCCCTCATCGAGGGACAGGGCAATTGGGGTTCTCCCGATGAGCCGAAATCCTTCGCGGCCATGCGGTACACGGAAGCCCGGCTGAGCCCTTATGCAGCAATTCTGCTCCAAGATCTGGATGCGGAAACGGTTCCCTGGCAACCCAATTTCGACGGCAATTTGCGAGAACCCCGCTGGCTGCCCGCGCGGCTGCCCAATCTTTTGCTCAACGGCGCCACGGGAATCGCCGTGGGCATGGCGACAGATATTCCCCCCCACAATCTGGGAGAAGTGGTCCAAGCCTGTGTGCGATTGCTCGAAGAACCTCAGACGAGCTTGGAAGAACTCATGCGCGTGCTGCCCGGGCCAGACTACCCCGGCGGGGCGGAGATCATCAGTTCCGCCCGAGAGATCCAGCACCTTTATGAACGGGGCACGGGCAATATCCGCCTCCGGGCCCGCTATGAGCTCCAGGGAGAAGAGATCCATTTCACGGCGCTGCCCCATCAGGTTTCCGGCAATCGGGTGATGGAGCAGATCGCCGCACAACCCGGGGTTGCGGATCTTCGGGATGAATCGGATCAGGAATCCCCGGTCCGATTGGTGGTGGTGCCCCGTCGGGTCGATTCGGAACGCCTAGTCTCTCATCTCTTCGCCACCACGGATTTAGAGCGGTCCTACCGGGTTAACCTCAACGTCATCGACCTGGATGGGAAGCCACGGGTGATGGGGTTGCTGCCCCTCCTCCGCGCATGGCTGGCGTTCCGGCGAGAGACCCTCCGGCGGCGGCTCCAGCATCGCTTGGCTCGGGTGGTGGCGCGGCTGCATCACCTGGAAGGCTTGCACAAGGCCATTCGATCGCTGGATCTCGTGATGCAGATCTTACAGGAGGCCGAAGACCCCACCCAAGCGTTGCGCCAGCAACTCCAGCTTTCCCCACAGCAGGCGGAAGCAGTGCTCAACACGAAGCTGCGCCAACTGGCCCGTTTGGAAGCCCAGAAACTTCAGGAAACAACGGCGGCTCATCGTCGGGAACAGGCCCAGTTGGAAAAGCTGCTGCATCAGGAGGATGCCTTGCGGGCCTATCTGCGGGCGGAACTGGAAGCAGATGCGAAGGCCTACGGCGATGCCCGCCGCTCCCCCCTGGGCACCGCCGCTCCCGCCGTCGCGCTGAACGCATCCATCCCGCGAGAACCCCTAACCGCCGTGCTCTCGGAACAAGGTTGGGTGCGAGCGGCGAAGGGGCATGAGATCGATCCCCGCAAGCTGGCATATAAGAAGGGGGATCGCTTCTTCTCCGCGGTGCGCCTCCAAAGCCATCAATCCTTGGTCTTCCTGGACAGCAAAGGGCGGAGCTATAGCCTGCTCGCCCATAGCCTGCCCTCCGCCCGAACCCAGGGGGAACCCCTCACCGAACGCTTTTCCCCCCCGGCCGGCGCCCGATTCCTCGCCATGCTGACCGGCATGCCGGAAACGCGCTTTCTGCTGGCCTCGGATGCGGGCTACGGCTTCCGCATTGCCTTCGCCCAACTGCTCACCAAACAGAAGCGAGGCAAGGAGATCCTTCGGTTGCCCCCCCAAGCGGCAATGCTGCCCCCCATAGAGGTTCCCACCGCCCAAGCCCTCATCGCTGCGGCCACCAACCGAGGCTTCCTGCTGATCTTCTCGGCTGCCGAATTGCCGGAGAGGACCAAAGGCAAGGGGCAGCGCATCCTAGCCATCCCCACCGAGAAGCGGCGGGAAGGGGAACGGCTCGTCGCCCTAGCCGTGCTTTCCACAGAACATTTTGGACTGCGGATTTGGACGGAAAAGCGGAAATTCACCCTTAAACCGCAGGATATCGCCCTGTATCGGGGAAGACAGGGGGAACGGGGACGTTTGCTTCCACGAGGTTTGCAGCGGGTGCGGCGCTTGGAGATCGTGAAGAAATAGAAAAACAGTCGGCAATCCAGGAACAGTCGGTTTGGATTGTTTCGTCCTTCCGGCCGGAGAGCCGGAATCCAATCCTCGACGGCTCATTTCTGCATGGCCAGGATCTGTGCGGGGAAGCCCTTACTAAGTTACTTCTTGAATGCAGCGCATTCAAGATTGTTCGCCCTGCGCTCGCATGCCTTTTGCATAGGATCTCTTTTGCCTAAACGTTGCAGGGAAGCAACACTTGCCCAACTTTTAAGTGCTCTAGCCCCTAGTCTTTTATCGGAGCGAGTTCCAGCAGTCCATCGGCAGGCTTGCCCATCTTGCGCTGGAGATCGTACAGAGCGGCTTGCAGGGCTTCTTCAATCACCGGATGGTAGAAGGGCATCCGCAGGAGTTCCCTCAAGGTCAATCCCTGTTCGATGCACCAGCAGAGCAGATGGGCCAGATTTTCCCCCCGCGGGCCGATCATCTCCGCCCCCAGGATGCGACCGCTCGCCCGATCGCCATAGACCCGCAGCACCCCCCGATTTTTGCCCATGATGAGGGCGCGGCCCACGGGCGCGAAATTGATCTGACCGATGGCTGTGGCCTCTGGGTCTAATTCCTGAAAGCGCGTGCCCAGGGTGCAAAGGTTGGGATCGCAGAAATTGATGTACAGGGGCGTCTTGCGGCGGAATGCTCGGGCACTGCCCCGCGCCGCATTGTAACCCGCGATCTTCCCCTCATCGCCCGCCTCGTGCAGGACGGGCCGATCGCCGGTTACATCCCCGGCGAGATAGACCGGCAGATCTCCTACTTGCATAGTGTTGGGATTGAACACGGGCACGCCTTGGGCATTCCGCTCGACCCCGAGCACTTCCAGCCCTAAGCCCTCCACATTGGGCTTGCGGCCGATGCTGCACAGGACTTTGTCCACCACCACGCTTTGCGGCCCTGCAATGACCCGGATCTTCCCCCCCGCTGCTTCCTGAAGCTGCACCGGATGGCCCAGATGCAGGGGAAATTCCTTTCGGAACAGCTCGATGGCACATCGGGCCACTTCGGGATCTGTGACCCCGCCCACAGTTTCCCGCTGATCGAAGCCCGTCACTGAGATCCCCAGGCGGTGCAAGCTCTGGCCCAGCTCTAAGCCGATGGTGCCCAGGCCGATCACGGCGATGGAATCCGGTAAGGTTTCCTGATCGAAGAGATCGTCTGTGGTGAGAAGCCGATCTCCAAACACTTGCCAGGCCGTGGGCACTATTGGCTTGGAACCAGTGGCGATGACCACCGCCTTCGCTCGAATTCGCCGGTCGCCTACTTCGATCAGATTGGGTTCCAGCAAGCGCCCGTAGTCCTGGATGAACTGTTCCGGGGGGAGCTCGTCCGTGCTGTTGGAGAGCACCCGATCCACGAAGGTATCCCGCAGATCCTGCACATGCTCCAGGGCTTCCTGAAGATCTAACCGCATCTCTTGATGGCCGTCGATGCCATATTTCCCCAGATGGGTGCGGCGGTGATAATCCTCTGCAATCTGAATCAGGGCCTTGGAGGGCATGCAACCCACCCGCGCGCAGGTGGTGCCCGGTTCCCCCCCATTGATGAGCACGAAGGATTTTCCCGCGCGGCGCACCTGGGCCAGAGCGTTTAAACCGGCGGTGCCCGAACCGAGGATCGCCACATCGACTGTCTTTTCTTCCGCCATACTGTTTCCCAATTTCTGTTCAAGGAACCGTCTTAAGATAGGGGCAATTTCCCCGATGCGAATAGCGCCCGTTGCGATTGTCTGCTATTTTGCCCTCCCCGAATGATCGGAATATGAGAACAGATCGTGCAGGGCGCACAGGTACAGTTTCATCTAAGGCCCGGGGGTCGTCTGACCGGATGCATCCGCGTGCCTGGGGATAAATCGATTTCCCATCGGGCAGTGATTTTGGGAAGCCTCGCCGAGGGTATCACAGAGATTCGCGGGTTTTTAGCCGGTGCAGACACCCTGGCCACCCGCAACGCCTTTCAGCAAATGGGGGTGCCCATCTGGGGGCCAGAAAAGGGCAAACTGCGCATTCAGGGCGTGGGGATGCGGGGGTTGCGTCCGCCTCAAGCGCCCTTGGATCTGGGCAATTCAGGCACGGCCATGCGCCTGCTGTGCGGGTTGCTTGCGGGGCAGGGATGGGAAGCGGTGCTGGTGGGAGATGCTTCCCTCAGCCGCCGTCCCATGCGTCGGGTGACCGATCCGCTGGTTGCCATGGGGGCGCGAATTCAGACCTCGGCGGCAGGCACGGCCCCTTTGCATATCTATCCCAGCTCCAAGCTCAAAGCCCTGCACTATGCCATGCCGGTCACTAGTGCCCAGGTGAAATCCGCTCTGCTCCTCGCCGGACTCTATGCGGAGGGGGAAACCTGCATCACGGAGCCCGGACCGGCCCGAGATCATACGGAACGCATGTTGGAAGCCTTCGGCTATCCGGTGCGCGCTGAGGGGAATCGGGTCTGCATTCGAGGAGGGGGCCAACTCCGGGGCTGTTCCTTAGCTGTGCCCGCGGATATTTCTTCCGCAGCATTCTTTTTGGTGGGGGCGAGCATTGCGCCCGGGTCCGATCTGCGCTTGGAGGGGGTGGGCATGAATCCCACCCGCACCGGCATTCTCCATATCTTGCGGCAGATGGGCGCGGACATTCGGATCGAGCGGGAACGGGAATCCGGCGGAGAGCCCATCGCAGATTTGCGGGTTCGATCCGCGCCCCTGCACGGCATCGAGATCCCCCCTGCGCTGGTGCCCCTGGCCATCGATGAGTTCCCAGCGATCTTCATCGCGGCAGCCTGCGCGGAAGGGGAAACGATCCTCCGAGGGGCAGAGGAACTGCGGGTGAAGGAAAGCGATCGCCTTCAGGTCATGGCAGAAGGACTTTCCGAGCTGGGCATTGCAAACCAGCTTTATGCGGATGGCATCCGCATTCAGGGGGGCGAGCTAGGCGGGGGCGTGGTGGATAGCCATGGAGATCACCGGATCGCCATGGCCTTTGCCATGGCAGCCTTGCGAGCCCAGGCCCCTATCAGGATCCGAGACTGCGCCAACGTAAACACCTCTTTCCCTGACTTCGCCGCCCTGGCGAGCAAGACCGGGCTGGCGATTCAGCAGATCCCATGATTCCCATCATCACCATCGATGGGCCCTCAGGTACCGGCAAGGGCACCATCGCCAAAAGGCTGGCCCAAAAGCTTCGTTGGTCCCTGCTTGACAGCGGGGCCCTGTATCGGGTGGCGGCGCTGGCCGCCCTGCGGCAGCGGATTCCCTTGGATGCGGCAGAAGCCCTGGTCGAACGCCTGCGCGCACTTCCCTTCCCCCTGAAAGGGGATCAAGTCTGGCTGGATGGGGAAGATGTTTCTCAGGAGATCCGGCAGGAAGCCATCGGAACTGCCGCTTCCCAGATTGCTGCGCTGCCCGAAGTACGCCAAGCCTTACTGGATTGGCAGCGGCAAGCGGCGCAACCCCCGGGCTTGGTGGCCGACGGTCGGGACATGGGCACCTTGGTCTTCCCCCATGCCCTGCTCAAAATCTTCCTCACTGCCAGTCTGGAAGAACGGGCGAAGAGACGGCTTAAACAGTTGAAGGAGAAGGGTTTCGATGATAGCCTTGCGGGAATTCTCCAAGAGATCGGTGCGCGCGACCTTCAGGACCAAAGCCGCCTCATCGCCCCGCTGCGACCGGCGACTGATGCCCTGGTGATCGACACCACCCATCTGGATGTCGATGAGGTGTTCCTTCAGGTGTACGAAGCCGCGGTGCAACGGCTCTCAGAGAAGATCCACCGTAGACCTTAGGGGTCTCTTTTTCACCTTAACCGCCTCGAACCCTCAAGGTTCGAGCCAAAATGGCCTTGTGTCAGGAATTTTTTTACTCATGAGCGAGAGCTTTGCCGAACTGCTAGAACAGAGTTCTTCCCAAACCCAGTGGAAACCTGGGGCTATCCTCACTGGAGAGGTAGTAAAGATCACACCGGAAGTGGTGGTGGTAGATGCTGGCCTAAAGTCAGAAGGCATCATCCCAAAGAGTCAATTTATCGATGCGGAGGGCAATTTGGAAGTTGCCGTCGGCGATCAAGTCCAAGTGGCTTTGGAGGCGGTGGAGGATGGCTACGGCGCAACCCGCCTCTCCCGAGAAAAGGCAAAGCGTCATGCCGCCTGGGAATACCTGGAAAAGGCTTTCGAGCAGGGCGAAATCGTCAAGGGCGTCATCAACGGCAAAGTGAAGGGCGGCTTCACCGTCGATTTGGGCAATGTGCGCGCCTTTCTCCCGGGCTCCCTGGTGGACATGCGCCCCGTGCGGGATCCCTCCTATTTGGAAGGCAAGGAACTGGAATTCAAAGTCATCAAACTGGACCGCAAGCGCAACAACGTGGTGGTTTCCCGCCGAGCTGTGGTGGAAGAGGCCCATAAGGAAGAGCGAGAAAAGCTCCTGGAAAGCTTGGAAGAGGGCATGGAGATCCGGGGCGTCGTCAAGAATCTAACCGATTACGGGGCGTTCATCGATCTGGGAGGCATCGATGGATTGCTCCACATCACTGACATGGCTTGGCGGCGAGTCAAACACCCCTCGGAAGTGGTGGAGATCGGGGATGAAATCACTGTGCGGGTGCTCAAGTTCGACCGAGAGCGGCAGCGGGTTTCCCTGGGACTCAAGCAGATGGGAGAAGATCCTTGGATCCACATCTCCCGCCGCTACCCCGAGGGCTCTCGGGTCTTCGGCAAGGTGACCAATATCGAGGACTACGGCTGCTTTGTGGAAATCGAAGAAGGGGTGGAAGGTCTGGTCCATGTGTCCGAAATGGATTGGACGAACAAGAACATCCATCCCAGCAAAGTCGTCACCCTGGGGGATGAAGTGGAAGTCATGGTGCTCGACATCGATGAGGAACGCCGCCGGATCTCCCTGGGGATCAAGCAGTGCCAGATCAACCCCTGGGATGAATTCGCTCAGAAGTACAAGAAGGGGGATCATGTCAAAGGCAAGATCAAATCCATCACGGATTTTGGCATCTTCATCGGTCTAGAAGGGGGTATCGACGGCTTAGTGCATCTTTCAGACATTTCCTGGGACGAACCCGGAGAACAAGCCCTGCGCCGCTATCAGAAAGGCGAAGAGCTGGAAACCGTTGTGCTCTCTGTAGATCCAGAACGGGAGCGGATTTCCCTGGGCATCAAGCAGTTGGATAAGGATCCCTTCTCCTCCTTCGTGGCCGCTCATGAAAAGGGCAGCGTGCTCAAGGGCACGATCACGGAGGTGGATGCGAAGGGGGCCACGGTGGCACTTGCCGAGGGGGTGGAAGGTTACATCCGTGCTTCGGAAATCTCTCGGGACCGGGTGGAAGACGCACGATCCGTGCTCAAAGTAGGGGATGAGGTGGAAGCCAAATTCCTGGGGGTCGATCGCAAGAATCGCACCCTTTCCCTTTCCATCAAGGCTAAAGACATCGATGAAGAGTCCGAGGCAATCCGCGGCTACACGAAGGAAGCTCAGGCAAGCACTACGACCATCGGCGATCTCCTGAAACAGCAGATGGAAGCCAAGAAGGACAGTTAACTTCTGCTCTTCGGGTGAAGCGAGGGCGCCAATGCTCCGGAGGTTCTTGCTGTAAAACCCCTGTAGGATACTGCGGAAATCCGCCCCGAAACTCCCCAAGTTTCGATGTGCGCTGGCGGAATTTCTGGCGATTTGCCCGTACGTCCCAATCGTTGTTCCGTCTAGCACCCGAACCGGGCCTCCCGCCCAGGGAGTTTTGCGCGCCACCCAAAGACGGGCTGCCAAGGAAGGCGATGCAAAACGCTAGAGAGCCTTGCAATGACCAAATCGGAATTGATCGAGAATCTCGCTGCCAAACAGCGCCAGCTTACCTATAAAGATGTGGAACTAGCGATCCGCTACATGCTGGAACAGATGAGCGATTCCCTGGCATCTGGGAACCGCATTGAAATCCGGGGATTCGGGAGCTTTTCTCTTCACTACCGCGCGCCCCGCACCGGTCGCAATCCCAAGACCGGGGCCTCTGTGGCCTTGGCAGGCAAATATGTGCCCCATTTCAAACCAGGCAAAGAACTGCGAGATCGGGTGAACAACGCCTATTTAGCAGAACGGATGGTAGCCTTGCGAACGAAGCGGATCCGAGGTGCGGTAGGCTAAGTCTTTTCTTTTAAGCGGCGCTCGCCCCATTCCTTGTGAAGGATTCGATTTTCCTTCTTCTGGTGCTGGCTGGCATCGGGTGGTTTTGGATCGATAGCCTGCGTGCTAAGGAACTCGCCACAGCACTTTGCGAGGCTGCTTGTCAACGGGCAGGTCTCCAACTCCTGGATCAGACCGTAGCCTTGCGCCACCTGAGCCTTCGCCCTACCTTCAAAGGTCTGCGGCTGCGGCGGGTCTACTGTTTTGAGTTCAGCGAAGAAGGCAGGGTGCGAAGGAATGGCTATCTGATCCTGCTGGGCACAGGGTTAGAAGAAATCAGCTTCGGTCTACCGCAGCATCCCAAGGATGCGTGATCTACTTGATCACCTTGAGAGCAGGGCGAGATTTTTTAGAAAGATCGGCCTGCTTCTGTCCCGAGGGTGTTTTCTTCTTTTGGGGTTCGGGATCAGGAGAATCCTGTTCTACAGGAAAGAGCATGCCCTCCCCGTTTTCCCGTGCATAGATACCTAACACCGATAGGATGGGTAATCTGACTTTCATGGGTACTCCGCTAAAGCGGGCGTTGAAGCTGACGGCTGCATCGTCCATGAGTAGATCCCGCACTGCGGTGGGGCTGATGTTGAGCACGATCTTCCCTTCTTTGACGAACTGCCGAGGCACCAGGGTACCCGGATAATCCGCATCCACGAGCAGATGGGGGGTGCACCGGTTATCCAAGATCCATTCGTAGAGGGCGCGGAGCAGATAAGGGCGTTTGAGTTTCATCGCTTCTTCTGGAAAACGCAGGTGCACAGGGACCCGCAGAGCAATACAAATTGCTATAGTATAATCAGGCTGAATTTCTCTGTCATGGCGGAAGCTGTCGCACGACGGAGCCATTGCAGCTCTACTCGGCACGCATGCCCTTCCACCCGCAGTCCTTGCTAAAATCTACAAGAATCGCAGTGTAGAAGCCCCTGACTTCAGTCAGCGTTGACGATGTTACAGAATCTTCCTTCCGATCTTCCTATCTACAGCATTCATCAGGACCAATTCCAAGCGCAGGTCATCGAAGCCTCGGAGAAACAGCCCGTTCTGGTGGATTTTTGGGCGGATTGGTGCGCGCCCTGCCATGCCCTCGCTCCCCATCTGGAACAGGTAGTGAAGGAATATGAGGGGCGCATTTTACTCGCAAAGGTAGAGGTGGATGCGGGAGAAAATATGAAGCTCGCTGGGCACTATCGCTTGCGAGGCTTCCCTACGGTGCTGCTCTTTCGAGGTGGGAAAGAACGGGGGCGTTTTAGCGGTTCCCGTTCCACGCATCAGATTCGGGACTGGCTGCGGGCCCATCTCAGCTAACCTCATTCCAGATTTTGCACCTGTTCCCGCATCTGCTCGATCAATACTTTCATTTCTACGGCCATGCGCGTGATCTCCACATCGGCAGACTTGGAACCTAGGGTATTGGCCTCTCGGTTTAGCTCTTGCAGGAAGAAATCCAATCGTCTGCCCACCGGCTTGACACTGGAGAGCACTTTGCGCACCTCCTGAAGATGGGCATGCAACCGGTCCATCTCTTCATCTATATCCAAGCGCTGCGCTAAGAGGACTAATTCCTGTTCCAAACGCTGGGCATCCAGCTCCGCTCGCAACTCTGCCAGGCGGTTCAGCAACCGCTGCCGGATCTCTCGCAATACTTGAGGCATCCGGCGCCGCACCGCTGTAACACAGGTTTCTAGCTTCTCGCAGCGTTCGAGCAAACCCGCTCGCAGTTGCTGTCCTTCTCGGGCACGGTTTTCTATGAGACGCTGCAAAGCGCGGTCAAAGGTTGCCAGCGCCCGTTTTTCCAAGGGGGCGGTGTCGATCTTTCGTTCCTGTAACACGCCAGGCCACTGAAGGAGCGCAAAGGGATTTGGCTTGGGTGCGGCCTGACCTAGCAACGCGGCGATCTCTGTTCCCGCTGCGGCCAGTTGGTGCAGGTAGGCGCGGTTGATCTGCAGTTGGGCGACCTGTCCAGGCACTGGCATATAACGCAGGGTGCAATCCAACTTCCCCCGACGCAGATGTCGTTGCAGCCGCTGGCGCAGCTGGGGTTCTAGATGCCGGAACTCCTCCGGCAGTCGGATGAATAGCTCCAAATACCGATGGTTGATGGACCGCAATTCCCAAGTCAATTCACCCGCCTCATCCAGATGGGTTTCCCGCGCAAAAGCGGTCATGCTTTTGATTCCTAGGTGTTTGGTTTCGGCCATCGAGCCCGCTTCCTATGGCTTGTGGTTTTGCTGTGCTGTGAAGACTCGTATTAAAATCGAGAAAAAATCCTGCACAAAGGATCTCCATGCGCCTTCCTAAACGCCACCAAATCGACCTCCTAGACAATCCTGTGCTGCCCGTGCACAAGCGGGGGCGTGATCTGCTCTACGACCCTGCTTTGAATAAGGGTACCGGATTTCCCGACAGTGAGCGGGATGCTTTGGGTCTTCGGGGGTTGGTCCCCCCACAGGTAGTGAGCATCGATGACCAAGTGCGGCGGGTCATGGAAAACTACCGCCGCAAGGATCAGGATCTGGAGCGCTATATCCATCTGGAGGCCCTCCACGACCGGAACGAAACCCTTTATTTTCGAGTACTCCTGGAACACCTGCGGGAACTCACGCCCATCATCTATACACCCGTCGTAGGCCAGGCTTGCCAGGCATTCGGCCATATCTATCGACGAGCCCGGGGAATGTATTTTTGCGCGCGGGCCTCGGCGTATTTTCGAGAAATGGTGTACAACTGGCCTGAGGATGATGTAGATGTGATCGTGGTGACCGACGGTAGCCGCATCTTAGGCTTGGGTGATCTGGGCACCAACGGCATGGGCATCCCCATCGGGAAACTTTCCCTCTATGTGGTGGGCGCCGGTATCTATCCCGAGAAGACCCTACCGGTCATGCTGGACATGGGCACGGACAACGCGGCCCTGCGGGAAGATCCCCTGTATCTGGGAGATCGGCGGCCGCGCCTGCCGGATAAACAGTTCTATCCGGTAGTAGATGCCTTTATCCGAGCAGTGCGGGAGCGCTGGCCCCATGTTCTGATCCAGTTCGAGGACTTTTCCAACCGTCACGCTTTCCAACTTCTGGCCCGCTACCGCGATCAGATGCTTTGCTTTAACGACGATATTCAGGGCACCGGTGCGGTCACCTTGGCGGGCATCCTGAGCGCCCTGCGGATTACCGGCACTTCCCTCGATCAGCAACGGGTTCTCTTCCAAGGGGCGGGTTCCGCCGCTCGGGGTATTGCAGATCAGATCGTCGCGGGGATGCGAGACGCAGGGTTGAGCTTAGAAGCTGCAAGAAGCCGCGTCTGGATGGTGGATTCTCAGGGATTGGTCATTCGGGATCGTCTGAAGAGCTTGGCGGAGCACAAGCGGGACTTCGCTCATCCGGGTCCCCCGTTGAAGCGATTGGAGGAGATCGTTCGCTGGGTGCGGCCTACGATACTCATCGGGGTCAGCGGCCAGCCTGGGGCCTTCTCGGAATCCGTGGTGCGAACGCTGTGCCAGCAGGTGGAACGACCCATCTTACTGCCCCTCTCGAACCCCACTTCCAAGGCAGAATGCACGGCGGAACAGGCCTATCGATGGTCAGAGGGCAAGGCGCTGTTCGCGAGTGGCAGCCCCTTTCCACCGGTGGATTATCGGGGAAAGCGCTTTGTGCCCGGCCAGGGCAATAATCTCTACATCTTCCCCGGGGTGGGATTGGGTGCCGTGCTCTGCCGTGCCAAAAGGATTACGGATCGCATGTTCTATGCCGCTGCCCGCACCCTCGCGGATCAAGTGAGTGAAGACAGCCTGGCAATGGGCAGTCTCTATCCAGATCTGGGACTGATCCGAGAGATTTCCGCGCAGATCGCTGCTGCGGTCTGGCAGGTGGCTGCAGAAGAAGGTGTCGCACAAATAGAGCCACCCGCAGATCTCCTGGGACAGATTAAAAGGCATCAGTACTACCCTCGCTATCTTCCCTACGAAGCGGCATAGCACTCAGGTAAGGGACAGAACTTTCATGAGCAATGCAATAGAAACGGGTATCCGGTCGATTCAAGTTCGCCTGGAAGAACTGGAGCGCCAACGCCTTCTGCTCGAACATCGTTTAGGAGAACTCGTGGAAGCCCGCTCCTTGGAAGAAGGACCGCCCGACGAGCAGGGCCGTTCTCGGCGACGTATCATCGACGGGGTCTATCTGGGGGAGCGGCCTTCTTCAAGGGAAGAATGTATAGAAATCTATCGGCAAGTGCTCAGCCGGTCCACAGGTCAGTTTGTCCTGCGCAATGTGATGCCGGACCTCTTCGGAGCGCTGACCGGTGCAGAACAGTTGGATCCGATGCGCCTGTACGTGAACTTGAACACCGATGTACACGCGCCAGAAGCTGTGATCGGTCGGTGTCTGCGCCTCATCCTTCATGAAGGAGAAGAGAGTATTTTTCAGCCGCCGGACGTAACTTCTTGGAAAGAACCTGCTACCACGGAAGAACAGACCAACCTGAGGGTTCGTCAGATCCAAGCGGCGGAAATGGTGGTGCTGCGGCGCAGGCAAATCCTTGTGGGAGACCCAGGATCTGGAAAGACCACCTTTGTGCACTTCATCGCCAACGCCCTAGCGCGCCGAGATGCACAACACCTTACCTATTGGCCTGCTGCCATGCGGGAGCATCTGCCTATCCTGTTATCCCTGAGGGACTTTGCCGTCTGGTGGGAGGAAGAGAAGGAAACCCATAAACCGGGCATCAGCCTGATCTGGGCCTATATCCTGCGGGATCTGCAGGAAAGAAATCTGGGTTTCATGGACCGGATTCTCCTCGATCACTTGGAGAAAGGCAATTTTCTATTTTTGATCGACGGTCTGGACGAGGTGCCAGAGGATCGCTTGGAAATCGTGCGCGACAGCATTGAAGATTGCGCAACCCAGTATCCCAAAGGGCGATTTCTCGTCACCTGCCGCAAAAAATTTTATCAGCAGTGCCCCTATCCCTTTTCCCGAGATACCTGGCCTATCACTCGATTAGCGCCCTTTTCCTCCCGTCAGATCCATCGGTTCGCCGATCGCTGGTACCGAGAATTCTTCGGGGAAAGCGTGGCGGACACTGTGGCTGGGGAAGAACGCATCCGGCAGTTTACCCGCCTGTTGCGACAGCCGGAATGGGTTGAATCCGCTCGGAACCCCCTGTTGCTCACGCTCATGGCTCTGGTCTACACCCAATACGGGGAATTGCCCAACGGACAAGCGCAACTGATTGAACAAACCCTCGCCTTGTTTCTGTGGCACTGGGAATGGAAGGAGGGT
Organism: Chromatiaceae bacterium; assembly: GCA_027078745.1. Taxonomy (GTDB): domain Bacteria; phylum Pseudomonadota; class Gammaproteobacteria; order Chromatiales; family Chromatiaceae; genus JALWWO01. The sequence continues at coordinate 52,920 of JALWWO010000004.1, read as the reverse complement.
GCTTCCGAAACCACCCTGACGAATCTGTTCCGGCAGATCGGTTGGGACCGGAACGACCTGATCCGGTTGTTGGAGCGATTGTTCTTTCGCATCTGCGCCAGAGGGCAGGACGGCAAGGGGACCGGTCATTGCGGCATGATCCGGGAAAAAAGCCTCCGGAAGAGTCTCTCGAAGAGCCATCCCAAGCACCAGCCGGAATGGGTTCACCAGGTAATGGAGACCCTTTCTCAGAAAAGTGCACTGTTCCTTCGGTCTCCCACCAAACGCTATGTGCTGCCTCATCGTTGTTTTGCGGAATATCTAGCCGGTGTTCATCTCGCCCATCGCTTGGATTATCCCGACAAGGCGCTTCAGATCATCGATGCGTGCGGCACCTGGCAATCTATCCTTCTTCATAGCGTACGCTTCCTCATCCATGCCCAACGGGAGATCGAGCGCCCCCTCCAGCTTGCGGAACGCTTGCTTTCGGATCAAATTCCAGAAAGTGAGCTCGACTGGCGGCGGGTGGCGCTTTCCGGGGAAGTGTTGAAAGAAATCGGGCTCAGACGCCTGCACACCCTGGACACAGGCCCTGCCCTATTGGAACGGATCAGGAAATGGCTCGCCGTATTGGTGGAATGCGGTGCCATCACAGCTCAGGAGCGGGCAGAGGTAGGGGACATTCTAGGGGTGTTGGGCGATCCCCGGTTTGAAACAGGGCATGCTCGGCTCCCTCTGTACTTTGGGGGTGAGCATGAAAAGGCCCTGGGCCTGGTGAGCATCAACCCGGGTTCCCTCAACATGGGCAGTTCCCCCACGGATGTAGAAGCGGAGGAGGCAGAGAAAGGTAATACCAAGCCGATCATCATCAACTACAAATTCTGGATCTTCCGCTATCCGGTGACGGTCTCCCAATACCAACGGTTTGTCGAAGAAGAAGGTTACCGAACTCGAGAATGGTGGAGCGGTTCCGGTTGGGACTGGCGCAAGGGTACAGGTCGCACAGAACCGGAGGATTGGGAGGAACAGCTCGTATTCTGCAACCGACCCGTGGTGGGCGTGAGCTGGTACGAGGCTGTCGCTTATGCCAATTGGCTCGATGCCTACCTCCGCCGGAAGTCTGGCCAGGTGCCGCCGAACTATGCGATCCGGCTGCCCACAGAGGCGGAATGGGAGCGGGCAGCGCGGGGAGATGGAAGCCGCCGCTATCCCTGGGGCGAACGTTGGAACGATGAATATGCCAATGCGCAGGAGAAGATCGGTCATCCCACGGCGGTGGGCATCTTCCCCGGCGGGGCCACCCCGAAGGCGGTGATGGACATGGCGGGAAATGTGTTTGAATGGTGTCAGAGTCGCTTCCAAGCCTATCCCTATGATCCGGGGGACGGGCGCAATGACTGGGAGCCCACCGGACCCCGTGTAGCGCGGGGGGGGTCCTGGCTGCGGGATTCTTCTTGCTCCCGCGCTGCCTTTCGCTTGAAGTGCGATCCCGAACTGTCTGCCCCCGACATCGGCTTCCGGCTGGTGCTGTCGAAAGCCATGGATATTCTCTAAATGCCCAAGGCCTGCCAGATGGCCTTGCTGGGCTGCACGCGGTTCATGGTGTAGAAGTGCAGCCCCGGCGCACCGCCCTGCAACAAGCGCTCGCACAGACGAAACACCACTTCTTGTCCAAACTGCCGGAGGGCCTCCAGATCGTCCCCGAAATCTTCCAAGCGCTTGCGGAGCCAGCGGGGAATCTCCGCCCCGCAAGCATCGGAAAATCGGGCGAGTTGGGTGAAATTGGTGATGGGCATGATGCCCGGCACAATGGGAACCTCAATGCCTCGGCGGGTGCAGCGTTCGAGAAAATCGAAATAGGCGTCCGCATTGTAAAAGTATTGGGTGATGGCCCCGTTGGCACCTGCCGCCACCTTGCCTTGAAAATAGTCTAAATCCCGTTCCGCCCCCGCCGCTTGGGGATGCACTTCCGGATAAGCGGCCACCTCGATATGGAAATGATCGCCGGTTTCCCGCCGGATGAAGGAAACCAGCGCATCCGCGTGATGCAGTTCGCCCGGATCGCCGAGCCCCATGCCGGAGGGCAGATCGCCCCGCAGGGCCACGATGCGTCGAACGCCCTGGGCGCGGTAATGAGTGAGGATCTGACGGATCTCTTCCGAAGAAGAACCGATGCAAGCGAGATGGGGTGCTACCGCGATGCCCTTCTCGCACAGCAGATCCACAGTGGCAAAGGTGCGTGCTCTCGTGGAACCCCCTGCGCCGTAGGTAACGGAGAAATAGGCGGGGCGCAGGGCGTTGAGGGCATCCACAGTTTCCCCAAGCTTTTTCATGCCCTCAGCCGTTTTGGGGGGGAAGAGTTCGAAGCTGAAGATCGGCGCGTTGTCCATCGCCTGTGTTCCTAAAGAGCAAGGCCGGACTTGCTGGAAGCAGGCCCGGGAAGCGACCAAGTCCGATCAGTACCGATAGTGATCGGGTTTATAAGGACCTTCCACCGGCACGCCGATATAGTTCGCCTGTTCTTCGGTGAGCCGGGTCAGCCGCGCACCGATTTTCCCCAGGTGGAGCCGAGCCACTTCTTCATCCAGCTTCTTGGGCAGCACATAGACCCCCACCGGATATTGATCCGGATTGCGGAAGATTTCCATCTGGGCCAGCACCTGATTGGTGAAGCTGTTGGACATGACGAAGCTGGGATGACCGGTGGCGCAGCCCAGATTTACCAGACGACCCTTGGCGAGCAGAATGATGCGCCGTCCGTCGGGGAAGATCACGTGATCTACCTGGGGCTTGATCTCCTCCCATTCGTATTGTTCCAGAGAGGCCACATCGATTTCGTTGTCGAAATGGCCGATGTTGCACACGATGGCTTGATCCTTCATGGCGATCAAGTGCTCGTGTCGGATCACATCCCGATTTCCCGTGGCCGTGACAAAGATGTCCGCCACCGGCGCAGCTTCCTCCATGGTTACCACCCGATAGCCCTCCATGGCTGCTTGCAGGGCGCAGATGGGATCGATCTCGGAGACCCAGACCGTGGCCCCCAGCCCCCGCAGGGATTGGGCGCAACCCTTGCCTACATCGCCGTAGCCGCAGACCATGGCGATCTTGCCGGCAATCATCACATCGGTGGCCCGCTTGATGCCATCCACCAGGGATTCCCGACAACCGTAGAGATTATCGAACTTGGACTTGGTGACCGAGTCGTTGACATTCATGCCTGGGAACAGCAGGGTGCCTGCATTCGCCATCTCATAGAGGCGGTGCACACCCGTAGTGGTTTCCTCGGTCACGCCCCGAATGTTCGCTGCCATGCGCTGCCAGTACTGGGGATCCCGCTGGAAGTTGCGGGCGAGCACCCCGAGCACCGCCCGCCATTCCTCATTGTCCTGGGGACCGGGCGCCGGCACAGCGCCGGCCCGTTCGTATTCCACCCCCTTGTGGATGAGGAGGGTTGCATCCCCTCCATCGTCCAAGATCATGTTTGGCCCCGCGCCATCCGGCCAGCGCAGGGCCTGTTCCGTGCACCACCAGTATTCTTCCAGGGTCTCCCCCTTCCAGGCGTAGACGGGAATGCCCGCCGCGGCGATGGCAGCCGCTGCGTGATCCTGGGTAGAGAAGATGTTGCAGGAAGCCCAGCGCACCTGAGCCCCCAAGGCCACCAAGGTTTCGATCAACACCGCCGTTTGAATGGTCATGTGCAGGCTGCCGGTGATGCGGGCCCCTCGCAGGGGCTGTTCTGCTGCATATTTTTCCCGCAAGGCCATGAGACCGGGCATTTCGGTCTCGGCGATGGCGATTTCCTTGCGTCCCCAGTCGGCGAGGTTGATATCAGCGATCTTGTAGTCCGGGGTGATGTTAGCGATCTTATCTGTCTGCTCACTCATGATCGTCAGTGCCTGTTGTTGAGGATTTGAGCGAGCGCCGTTGTGGAGAATCTCCCAACCCCCGAGCCTGGCCCGATTTCGGGTTGCAGCGCTCCTCGGCGGGCTGGGAACCAGTTCAAGCCTTGAGACCGGCCGCCTCCCGCAGGGCTTCTGCCCGATCCGTGCGTTCCCAGGTGAACTCCGGTTCCTCCCGGCCGAAATGCCCATAGGCAGCGGTCTTTCGGTAGATAGGCCGGATCAAGTCCAACATCTGAATCAGCCCATAGGGGCGGAGATCGAAATGGGCTCGCACTAGCTCCGTCATGCGTTCCTCAGGGATTTTGCCGGTGCCGAAAGTTTCGATGTGAATGGAAGTGGGTTCTGCGACGCCGATCGCATAGGAGATCTGAATCTCGCAGCGATCGGCTAACCCCGCCGCTACGATGTTCTTCGCCACATAGCGACCGGCATAGGCGGCGGAGCGATCCACCTTGGAGGGATCCTTGCCCGAGAACGCACCGCCACCGTGACGGGCAGCGCCGCCATAGGTGTCCACGATGATCTTGCGACCGGTCAGGCCGCAATCCCCCACGGGCCCGCCGATGACGAAGCTGCCGGTGGGATTGATATGAAACTTGGTATCCTTGTGAATCCAGGCTTTGGGCAACACGGGCAAGATGATCTCTTCCATCACCGCTTCCCGCAGATCGGCATAGCTGATCTCCGGATCGTGCTGGGTAGAGAGCACCAGGGCATCAGCAGCCACCACCTTTCCCTCTTCATAACGCAAGCTCACCTGACTCTTGGCATCCGGCCGGAGCCAGGGCAATTTACCGGATTTGCGCACTTCCGCTTGTCGCAGGACCAAGCGATGGGCATAGGTGATGGGAGCGGGCATGAGCACTTCGGTTTCTCGAGTGGCATAACCGAACATCAAACCCTGATCTCCCGCTCCCTGATCTTCCGGCGCATTGCGATCCACCCCTTGGGCGATGTCTTCGGACTGCTTGCCGATGAGAGACATGACCGCACAGGTGGAACCGTCGAAGCCCACATCGGAACTCGTATAGCCGATGTCCCGCACTACCCCGCGAACCAGCTCGTCCAAATCGATCCAAGCATCGGTGGTGACCTCGCCGCCTACGATGACAGCACCAGTTTTCACCATAGTTTCACAGGCCACCCGCGCCCGCTCGGGATGGGAATCTTCCGCCAGGATAGCATCGAGCAGAGCATCAGAGATCTGATCAGCAACCTTATCGGGATGGCCCTCGGAAACAGATTCAGAGGTAAAGAGGAATGCGTTGGACATAGGCTCTCAGTGAGAAAGGTGAAAAGGAAGCCAGCACACGGCTGCGCTTTTTGGTTGGATTTTCCATGATATAGGTTAAACTAGCAAAGTTTGGCAAAAATAATCCAGAGGCAGAAAAAATGGTTTCTCTACAGACGCCTGTTTGTGAATTCGATCGACCTGCACCAGATTTTTCCCTTCTCGGCGTGGATGGCAAGATTTGGACCCGAGATGAGTGCAAGGGAGAAAAGGGCCTGTTGGTCATGTTTATCTGCAACCATTGCCCCTATGTGAAGGCAGTTATCCATCGCATCATTCGGGACACCAAGGAGTTGGCGGACTACGGTATCGGCAGCGTGGCGATCATGTCGAACGATCCCACGGACTATCCAGAGGATTCCTTTGAGAACATGCAGCGCATCGCAAAAGAACTGCATTTCCCCTTCCCCTATCTACTGGACGAAACCCAAGAAGTGGCCAAAGCCTATGGCGCGGTCTGCACGCCGGACTTCTTCGGGTACAACGCCCAGCTGGGTTTGCAATATCGGGGACGGCTGGATGAAAGCCGCAAGGAAACTGCGCCGGAAGGGGTGCGGCGAGATCTGTTTGAAGCCATGAAACAGGTGGCGGAGACTGGCCGAGGGCCTCGGGATCAGATCCCGAGCATGGGCTGTTCCATCAAGTGGCGAGCAGGTTGATCAGCAGCTCAGCAAATTGGAATATCAGCAACTAATAAAACATTTTTTGCTGCCATAAGCGAGCTTACGTTGAAGCATCCCCGTTCTCTGAGTGAGAATGCACCATCTTTGCAGATCCGCCCTGCAGCGGAGTCGCTCAGGGGCGTGCGGTAATGCTTTGATCTTTCGAACGAAATTGAGGAGGGGCTTTATGTCCTCGCGCAAAGAACTCGCCAACGCCATCCGTGCCCTGAGCATGGATGCAGTCCAGAAAGCCAAGTCCGGCCATCCCGGCGCCCCCATGGGGATGGCGGATATCGCCGAGGTGCTCTGGAACGACTTCATGAAGCACAATCCCGCCAATCCCAAGTGGCCGGATCGGGATCGCTTCGTGCTGTCCAACGGGCACGGGTCCATGCTGCTCTATTCCCTGCTGCATCTCACCGGCTATGATCTGAGCATCGACGATCTGAAAAACTTCCGCCAACTGCATTCTAAGACCCCCGGCCATCCGGAATACGGCTATGCGCCGGGGGTCGAGACCACCACGGGTCCTCTGGGTCAGGGGATCACCAACGGGGTGGGCATGGCGATTGCGGAAAAGGTGTTGGCTGCCCAGTTCAACAAACCCGGTCATGAGATCGTCGACCATTACACCTATGTGTTTCTGGGAGATGGCTGTCTCATGGAGGGCATCTCCCACGAGGCCTGTTCCCTAGCGGGTACGCTGGGTTTAGGCAAACTCATCGCCTTCTACGACGATAACAACATCTCCATCGATGGGGAGGTGCGCGGGGAAGGGGACGGCCCGGCCTGGTTCACGGATGACACGCCCAAGCGCTTCGAGGCCTATGGCTGGCACGTCATTCCCAAGGTGGATGGCCACGATCCCGAGGCCATTAAAGCAGCCATCGAAGAAGCCCGTTCCGTCACCGATAAACCCTCCCTGATCTGCTGTCAGACCATCATCGGCTACGGCTCGCCCAACAAACAGGGGAAGGAAGAATGCCACGGCGCCCCTCTGGGGGAAGAGGAAGTCGCCCTGACCCGAGAAGCCCTGGGCTGGCCATACGGGCCCTTTGAGATTCCCGAAGAAATCTACCGAGGCTGGGATGCGCGGGAAGCCGGTGCCCGCGCGGAATCCGAATGGGAAAGCCGCTTCGCCGCCTACGCGGAGGCCTTCCCGAGGGAAGCGGCGGAGTTCAAGCGGCGCATGGTGGGCGATCTGCCCGAGAACTGGGCAGAACAGGCGGAAGCTTTTATCGCCTCCGTGGCGGAAAAGGGGGAGTCCATCGCTTCCCGCAAGGCTTCTCAGAATGCCCTCAACGGCTTCGGCCCCCTGCTACCGGAATTTCTCGGCGGTTCCGCGGACCTCGCCGGCTCCAACCTTACGATCTGGAAGGGCTGCAAGGGCATCACCAAGCGGGATGCTTCCGGAAACTATATCTACTACGGGGTGCGAGAATTCGGCATGTCCGCCATCATGAATGGCATCGCCCTACACGGCGGTTTCCTGCCCTACGGCGCCACCTTCCTCATGTTCTCGGAGTACGCCCGCAACGCCCTGCGCATGGCAGCCCTCATGAAGGTGCCTTCCATCTTCGTCTACACCCATGACTCCATCGGACTGGGAGAAGACGGACCTACCCACCAGCCCATCGAGCAGATTCCGACCCTGCGCATGATTCCCAACATGAGCGTCTGGCGACCCTGCGATGCGGTGGAATCCGCCGTAGCTTGGAAGTACGCCATCGAGCGCCGAGAGGGCCCCACCAGCCTGATCTTCTCTCGCCAGGGGTTGCCCCATATGGACCGCACCCCCGAACAGATTCGCGACATTCAACGGGGCGGCTATGTGCTGCGGGACTGTGAGGGTACACCGGAAGTGATCCTCATCGCTACGGGTTCGGAAGTGAGCCTCGCCGTGCAAGCGGCGGAGTCCCTGAAGGATCGCAAGGTGCGAGTGGTCTCCATGCCCTCCACCGATGTCTTCGATGCTCAGGACGGGGACTATCGGGAATCCGTGTTGCCCAAAGCGGTCACCAAGCGGGTTGCCGTGGAAGCCGCCACCCCGGACGGCTGGTGGAAATATGTGGGCAGCGAGGGCGCTGTGCTGGGCATCAACCGTTTCGGGGAATCCGCACCCGCTGCGGAACTCTTCAAGGCCTTCGGCTTCACGGTGGAAAATTTAGTGGATACGATCAACCGTATTCTCTGATCCCACGGGCGGGACGTCGAGGGGCTTCCCGCTCAGATCCTGCATTTCTTCTCCCTGATCTAGGAGTATTCACATGACGATTAGAGTGGGCATCAATGGATTCGGCCGCATCGGCCGCATGGCATTTCGGGCCATCGCCAAGGACTTCCCGAACCTCGAGGTAGTAGGCATCAACGACTTGCTGGAGCCGGATTATCTGGCCTACATGCTGAAATACGATTCCGTGCACGGCAATTTCCCCGGCGAAGTGGGCACGGACGGAGGCAACCTGGTGGTGGATGGCAAGACCATCCGAGTGACCGCTGAGACCGATCCAGCCAACCTGAAATGGGGCGATGTGGGTGCCGATCTAGTCATCGAATGCACCGGCTTCTTCCTCACCGGAGAGAGCTGCCAGAAGCACATCGATGCCGGTGCTAAGAAAGTGGTGCAGTCCGCGCCTTCCAAAGATGCCACCCCCATGTTCGTCTATGGGGTCAATCATCACACCTATGATGGGCAAGCCATCGTCTCCGCTGCTTCCTGCACCACCAATTGCTTGGCACCGGTGGCCAAGGTGCTTCACGAGAACTTCGGCATCAAGCGGGGGCTTATGACCACAGTGCACGCTGCTACCGCCACCCAAAAGACGGTGGACGGTCCTTCCAAAAAGGACTGGCGCGGTGGTCGCGGCATCTTGGAAAACATCATTCCTTCTTCCACCGGCGCAGCCAAAGCTGTGGGCAAGGTGCTGCCGGAACTCAACGGCAAGCTCACAGGCATGGCCTTCCGGGTGCCTACCTCTGATGTTTCCGTGGTAGATCTCACCTGTGAGTTGATGAACGAAACCGACTACGACAACATCTGCGCGGCCATGAAGGGCGCTTCCGAAAAGGGCAGCCTGGCGGGCGTACTGGCCTACACGGAAGAAAAGGTGGTCTCCACGGACTTTCGGGGGCGCAGCACACCTTCCATCTTCGATGCAGGTGCCGGGATCATGCTGGATCCCACCTTTGTGAAGGTGGTGGCCTGGTACGATAACGAATACGGCTACACCTGCAACATGCTCCGCATGGTGGAGCACGTTTCCCAATAATTCCTCCACGCGCTGGGACAGGGTGTTCCCTGTCCCCAGCATCCAGAGTGATCTGGCAAGGGTTTGCTTTGCCCGATCGCTTTGTCCAGAAGACCCAGGGAACTACTCATGTCATTCATCAAACTCACGGATCTCGATCTCGCCGGCAAGCGCGTGCTCATCCGCGCTGATCTCAATGTACCCGTCAAGGATGGCAAGGTGACCAGTGACGCCCGCATTCGGGCTTCTCTGCCCACCATCGAGCACTGCAGAAAGGCGGGTGCTCGGGTGCAAGTCATGTCCCATCGCGGGCGGCCGAAGGAAGGCCAGGTGGATGAAGAGAATTCCATGCAACCCATCGCGGAAGATCTCTCCGCCAAGCTGGGCAAGCCCGTGCGCCTGATCAAGGACTATCTGGAAAAGACGCCGGAAGTTGCCGAAGGGGAAGTGGTGCTCTTTGAGAATGTGCGCTTCAATGTAGGCGAAAAAAAGGATGATGAAGCCCTGGCAAAGCGCTATGCGGCCCTCTGCGATGTCTTCGTCATGGATGCCTTCGGCACCGCCCACCGGGCTCAGGCGTCCACCCACGGGGTGGGCAAGTTCGCCCCCGTGGCCTGCGCCGGCCTGCTGCTGGCGGATGAATTAGACAATCTGGCCAAGGCCCTGGCCAATCCAGCCCGTCCCATGGTGGCCATCGTGGGGGGTTCCAAGGTTTCCACCAAGCTTACGGTGCTGGAAGCCCTTTCGGAAAAGGTGGATCAACTGGTCGTGGGCGGCGGCATCGCTAACACCTTCATCAAGGCCATGGGTTACAACGTGGGCAAATCTCTGTGTGAAGAAGATTTAGTAGACACGGCCAAGGCCCTGGTGGAAAAGATGAAGGCGCGGGGCGCGAACATTCCCATCGCGGTGGATGTGGTGGTGGGCAAGGAATTCAGCGAGACCGCCGAGGCGACCTTGAAGAAGGTGGACGAAGTGGAAGACGACGACATGATCTTCGACATCGGGCCTGAGTCCGCCAAGGAGCTAGCCGACATCATCAAAAAGGCCGGTACCGTGGTTTGGAACGGCCCAGTGGGCGTCTTTGAATTCGATCAGTTCGGGGAGGGCACGAAGACCATTGCCCTGGCGATCGCGGAATCCGACTGCTTCAGCCTGGCGGGCGGGGGCGATACCATCGCCGCCATTCAGAAATACGGGATCTACGATCAGGTTTCCTATATTTCCACTGCCGGCGGTGCCTTCCTCGAATATTTGGAAGGCAAGACCCTGCCCGCTGTCGCCATGCTAGAGGAACGGGCTAAAGCCTAATCCAACCGATAGAACCAACTGCATTCAGAGGAACCCCATTATGGCCCTGATTTCACTGCGCCAACTGCTCGACCACGCTGCCGAACACGGCTATGGCGTGCCTGCCTTCAACGTCAACAACCTAGAACAGATGCGCGCCATCATGGAAGCCGCCGATGCCACAGACTCCCCCGTCATCGTGCAGGCCTCCGCCGGTGCCCGCAAGTACGCGGGCGCGCCCTTCCTGCGCCATCTCATCCTGGCCGCCATCGAGGAATTCCCCCATATTCCCGTCTGCATGCACCAGGATCACGGTACTTCCCCGGCGGTCTGCCAGCGCTCCATTCAGCTGGGCTTCAGCTCCGTGATGATGGACGGCTCCCTAGGGGAGGACGGCAAGACCCCCACCACCTATGAATACAATGTGGCGGTCACCAGCAAGGTGGTGGAGATGGCCCACGCCTGCGGGGTTTCTGTGGAAGGGGAACTGGGCTGTCTCGGGTCCTTGGAAACCGGCACAGCTGGAGAAGAGGATGGCATCGGTGCTGAGGGCAAGTTAGATCACAGCCAGTTGCTCACGGATCCGGAGGAAGCAGCGGACTTCGTGAAGAAAACCGGTGTGGATGCCTTGGCCATCGCCATCGGCACTTCCCACGGCGCCTATAAATTCACCCGTCCCCCCACCGGTGACATTCTCGCCATCAGCCGCATCAAAGAAATCCACGCCCGCATTCCGAACACCCATTTAGTCATGCACGGTTCTTCCTCCGTGCCCCAGGAATGGTTGAAGATCATCAACGAGTACGGCGGCGACATGGGTGAGACCTATGGGGTGCCCGTGGAAGAGATCGTCGAAGGCATCAAACACGGGGTGCGCAAGGTCAACATCGACACGGATCTGCGCATGGCCTCCACCGGCGCCATCCGCAAGCATCTCAAAGAGAACCCCTCGAACTTCGACCCGCGCAAATACCTGGCGGCAGCTACCAAAGCCATGTCCGACATCTGCAAGGCGCGCTATGAAGCCTTCGGCACGGCGGGCAATGCGAGCAAGATCGTGGCAGAGGGCATCCTTTCCCTTGAAGCTATGAGCAAGCGCTATGAAAAGGGTGAGCTAGATCCCAAGGTCGGCTAAATCCGTCGGGCGGTTGGGTTCCCAACCGCCCCTCCCCTATTCCCCGAAGATCTCCCGAAAGAACGCCTGCATCCGCTGCCAAGAGCGAGCATCCGCTTGGGGATCATAGCGCAGGTTTTCGATACCGAATTTGCCAGCCTGGGGGTTGGTGAAACTGTGCCGTACCCCGCCGTAGCTGTCCATCTCCCAATCCGCGCCCGCCGCTTCTAGCTTCGCTTGGAAGTCCGCCACGAGTTCCGGGCTGAGGAAGCGATCTGCATAGCCATGTAGCACCAAGATTTTGCTAGTGATTTTCCCCTTGCGCTCCGCCGGTGCCGCAGGCAAGGAACCGTGGAAGCTCACCACCCCCCGCACCGGCGCACCCCCATAGGCCATCTGCAAGACACTGCCCCCGCCGAAGCAATAGCCGATCGCAGCCAACTTGTCCGCATCCACGAGCTCGCTTTTTCGAAGCTGAGCTAAACCCAACGCAGCCCGCTCCCGCCAGAATTCCACGTCCGCAGTGATCTCTAGCATCCATTCCTGAGCCTGGGCCGGTCGCTCGGTCACTCGTCCATCGCCGTAGAGATCCGCCGCGAAACTCACATAGCCCAATTCCGCCAGCTTCTTGGCGCGGGATTTCGCATAGTCGTTCAACCCCCACCACTCGTGGATCACGAGCACGCCGGGGCGCTTTTCCGTGCTGGCATCGTCCCAATACAGATAGCCGGTGAGGGGCGTGCCCTCGTGCTCATAGTGGATGACTTTGGTCTGCACTTCACCGAAGGCGAGGGAACTAAGGGTGCAGAGAGCTAAACAAGCGAGAGTTCTCTTCATGAAGGTCGCTCCGGTATCAGGGTGATATGAAGATCTGCGCCCACCCAGCGAACTTCCCGAATCCTCAGGGGCAGGCGCTGGGACATCTGTTCCAGGCCGGGGAGATGAAACAGACCTCGCGCCCCATCGCCGAGCAGATGGGGGGCCAGATAGAGCTGGATTTCGTCCACCAGACCCGCTTGCAGGGCTGCTCCGGCCAAGGTGGGTCCGGATTCCAACAATACCTCGTTGATCTCCCGTTGGGCTAGATGGCGGAGCAGGGTTTCCAGATGGACCCGATCCCCCCCGCGCGGGCAACGATAGATCTGGGCTCCGGCTGTGATCAGTCGGGCTTCCCGTTCGGGATCGGGGCGCGAGCAGGCGATCAGCGTTTGGCCGGGCAGCTTAAGCAGCTTGGCATCCGGCGGGCAGCGCAAGTGGCTGTCCAAGATCACCCGCAGGGGCTGGCGCACGGTCTCCCCCGCTGCATAGCCAGGCAATTCTTCCGCACCCAGGCGCACGTTGAGGGCGGGATCATCCTGCAGCACGGTGCCTATGCCCGTGAGCACCGCCCCGCTGCGGGCCCGCAGGAACTGTACTTGCCGCCGAGCGGGGGGACCTGTAATCCACTGGCTTTCCCCGCTGGCCAGGGCCGTGCGACCGTCCAAACTGGCGGCGAGCTTACAGCGCAGAAGGGGCAATCCTCGGGTCATGCGTTGGATGAAACCCGGATTCAGCGCCCGGGCTTGCTCTTCTAAGACCCCCTGCCGGACCTGAACCCCCGCTGCCCGAAGCTGAGCCAGCCCTTTGCCAGCGACCAACGGGTTGGGATCTTCCATGGCCACCACCACCCGCGCGATGCCCGCTCGGAGCAAAGCTTCTGTGCAAGGAGGCGTGCGCCCCTGATGGCAACAGGGTTCCAGGGTCACATAGGCAGTGGCACCCGCCGCCCGTGTGCCGGCGGCTTGCAAAGCCAAGCGTTCTGCATGGGGTTCTCCTGCCCGCCGGTGCCAGCCTTCGCCTACGATTTTACCCGCCCGCAGGATCACGCAGCCCACCTGGGGATTAGGGGCGCTGGTAAACCGTCCTCGGGCGGCGAGCCGAAGGGCCCGAGCCATGTGGATCCGGTCTTCTGCCTCCATCACGAGGCTTCCGTATCCGGCTTGGTTTCCAGAGATTCCTGTTCCAAGCGATCGATTTCCTTCCGAAGGTCCTGCAAGGTTTCAAATCTTTGATAGACCGAGGCGAAGCGCACATAGGCGATCTTGTCTAGGATGCGCAGCTCTTCCATGATGAGCTCGCCGATCTGCTGGGAGGAAACCTCCTGTTCTCCTCGAGCGACCAGGTACTTTTCAATGCGATTGATGGCGGCTTCCACCTGTTCTCGGGTGATAGGCCGCCTTTCCAGGGCCCATATCATACTCCCGCGAACCTTATCTAGATCGAAGGGTACCCGGCTGCCATCCCGTTTGATGATGGTGGGCAGGTTCAATTCCACAGTTTCATAGGTAGTGAACCGCCCGCCGCAGTGCAGGCACTTGCGCCGACGGCGAACCTGTTCTCCCTCACTGGTCAGGCGGGAATCCACTACTTTAGTGTCTTGGGCCTTGCAAAAGGGACAGCGCATCAGATGGGCCTGTATTCATCGTGGTTCGTAGACGGGGAATCGGGCGCACAGATCGAGCACCTGTTGGCGCACCCGTTCGATACAAGCGGGATCGCCTCGGCGCTGAATGATTTCGCACATCCAGCCGGCCAGGGTGCGGGCCTCTTCGGTGCCAAAGCCTCGGGTGGTGATGGCCGGCGTGCCCACCCGAATGCCGCTGGTCACAAAGGGCGACTGGGGATCGTTGGGCACGGCATTTTTGTTAACCGTGATGTTCGCCGCCCCGAGCCAAGCATCTACCTCCTTGCCCGTCAATCCCTGGTCGATGAAGCTCACCAGGAAGAGATGGTCATCTGTGCCGCCGGAGACTACCTCGAAGCCCTGTTCCAGAAACACCGCCGCCATGGCGCGGGCGTTTTCCAGCACCTGGCGTTGATAATCTCGGAATGCTGGTTCCATGGCCTCTTTCAGCGCTACCGCCTTGGCGGCGATCACATGCATGAGGGGTCCGCCTTGAATGCCGGGGAATACTAGGGAATTGAGTTTCTTTTCCAGGTCCGGGTTAGACTTGGCCAGGATCAGCCCCCCACGCGGCCCCCGCAAGGTCTTGTGGGTCGTGGTGGTGGTCACATCTGCGATCTGCACGGGGCTGGGGTAGAGTCCAGCGGCCACTAAGCCGGCCACGTGGGCCATATCTACCAGCAGAAAGGCCCCCACTTCGTCGGCGATGGTGCGGAATCGTTCCCAGTCCACCACCCGAGAATAGGCGGAGAAGCCCGCCACGATCAGCTTGGGCCGATGTTCCCGCGCGAGCCGCGCCACCTCCTCATAATCGATTTCTCCGGTCTTGGGATCCAGCCCGTACTGCACCGAACGATAGAGCTTGCCGGAGAAATTGGGCTTAGCGCCGTGGGTCAGATGCCCCCCATGGGCCAAGCGCATGCCTAACACGCAGTCCCCGGGCGCGCAGATCGCCATGTACACGGCTGCATTGGCTTGGGAACCGGAATGAGGCTGCACATTGGCATAGTCCGCACCGAACAGGGCTTTCGCGCGGTCGATGGCGAGCTGTTCCGCGACATCCACATACTCGCACCCTCCGTAATAGCGTTTGCCCGGATAGCCCTCCGCATATTTGTTAGTGAGCACAGAACCCTGCGCTTGTAGCACACGGGGGCTGGTGTAATTCTCCGAGGCGATCAGCTCGATATGCGCTTCCTGGCGGCGCGCTTCGTTTTGGATGGCCTCCCACAGGGCGGGATCGTAGTCGGCGATCGATAAGTGCTTTGCAAACATCCGATACTCCTTTGAAAAAAAACATGGTATCGGGTTTCTTCGCATTCGTCCCGCTCGGGGGCTGGCGTCATGAAAATGTCATGGACATCCGGAGGGTTCCGTATATAGTGTGCCTCCGATTTCACTACGCAGAACCCCGCCGATGGAAGAACCCGCTATAGGAAGAAAGGCCCGTCTGGGACAAGCTCTGCTCGCCTTCGGCCTCAGCGTCCTGCTGTGGTTGCTCTTAGCAGGCAGCTGGAACTGGGAAGAAGGGCTGGCGGCCGGCATCGCTGGGGGACTGGTCGTGCTCGTATCCGGCCAGAAGCTCCGGATTCTGGGTGGTATTCGCTTCTCCCCGAGCGCTCCCCTGCACCTGCTGCGCTACCTCGGTGCCTTCGGCCTGGCCTTAGTGCGTGCCAATCTGGACATGGCCCGGCGGGTGCTCTCTCCCGCCCTGCCCCTGAATCCGGCGGTGGTAGCGGTGCAAACGCGGCTACAATCCCCGCTGGGGCGCCTGCTCCTGGCCAACAGCATCACCCTGACGCCGGGCACTTTGACGGTGGATGTGCAGGGAGATCGCTTCCTCATCCATTGGGTGGACTGCACGCCGGGCAAGGATCTGGCCGCAGCCACTCAAGCCATCGTCCGCACCCTGGAAGAACCCTTGCTCGGATTCCTGAAATGAGTTTGAACCCCTTGGAACTCCTCGCCTTTCTCCTGATGGGGCTGGCGCTCTTGCTGGGACTCGTTCGGCTGATCTTGGGACCTCAGGTCCCCGATCGCATCGTGGCTTCGGATACCCTGTCCGTCATCACCACTGCGGGCATCGCTGGGCTCGCCGCTTGGTTCGCCAACCCCCTGTATCTGGATGTGGCCCTGGTCTATGGGGTGCTCGCCTTCGTGGCCGTCATCGCCCTGGCTCGCACCATCGAGGGGTATCGGGCATGAGGTGGATCGCAGACGGCTTTTTGCTCCTGGGGGCTGTCTTTTCCTTCTTGGGCGCGCTGGGACTGCTGCGGATGCCCGATGTGTACAACCGGATTCAGGCGGGCACCAAGGCGGTCACCCTGGGAGCCTTCTGCTTTCTCCTAGGAGTGGGCTTGTTGTACCCAGCTTGGTGGGCCAAGCTCCTCTGCATCGCAGGGTTCATCCTGCTCACCAATCCCATCGGCTCGTCGACCATCGCCCGCGCCCTCTATCTCGCCGGCGTTCGACCCTGGCAGGTGGAAGACCGGAAAATGGATTTGGAGAAAGAGCATGCTTGAAACCGTCGCCCTGATCTTGGTGATTCTGGTGCTCAGCGCCGGTGTGCTGGTCTTGTGTCTGCAATCCCTGATGGGAGCGGTGGTGGCCGCCTCCGTGGTCTCCCTGGGGGTCTCTGTCCTGTTCGTGCTGTTGCGAGCGCCAGATGTGGCTCTGACGGAAGCCGCTGTGGGGGCGGGTCTGTCCACGGTTGTTCTCGCCCTGGGTTTGCGCAAGCTGGGCCTCTGGCGGATCGAAGGAGATCGGGGAGAAGCCCATGCCCTGGTGCCCACGGATCGACGGGAGCGGGAAGATGCGTAATCTCGCCGCTGTGCTCTTCATCGGGGGGCTGGGCTTCTTCTTGTTCGTGCTCTTCTTCCGCCTGCCCCTGGGGGCACCCCCCCTGGTCGCGGGCGCAGCCATCTTAGAAGAGGGCGGTGAAACGGTGGGTGCCGCAAATCTGGTAACGGCGGTGCTGCTCGCCTATCGGGGCATGGATACCCTGGGCGAACTTTCCATTTTGTTCGCCGCCGCCACCGCCGTCGGCCTGGTGCTGGGCCGCCGTCAACTGGTGGTCTCGGATCCCGAAGGGGGCTTCATCCTGCGGGCGGGTTCGGATCTGTTGTTCCCCCTGCTGCTGGTGGTGGGGCTCTATGTGATCCTGCATGGCCATCTGACCCCCGGGGGCGGTTTTCAAGGGGGGGTGATCCTGGCCGCTGCCTTTTTCGTGCCGGTGCTCGCGCGGCCCCGCCGAGGGTTGGATCACGGCTTGCTCAGCTTCGTCGAAGGATTGGCAGGGGCTGCCTTCATCGGCATTGGGCTCTGGGCTTTGTTCGCCCGAGATGCCTTTTTGGAACCCCTGCTGGGCAAGGGGGTGCTGGGTCATCTGTTCTCCGCCGGTACCCTGCCCCTGCTCTCCATGGCGGTGGGGTTGAAGGTGGGTGCGGAGCTGGCGGGGCTCATGACCAGTCTGATGGAAGCGGAGGGGCGGGAATCCTGATGGCGTTGGATTTTGTCAGCATTTTATACATTGGTGCCCTGGGTTTGCTGCTCCTCGGTACCTTTGGGTTGGTTACAACTACCCATCTGTTCCGCCTGATCTTAGCCCTGGCCTTAGCGGAAGCCGGGGTCAATCTCCTGTTGATCCTGAGCGGTTATCGGGGGGGCGCACAACCGCCCATCCTGGGCTTCGGTCCCCAAGATATGCCTATGGTGGATCCAATCCCCCAAGCCCTGGTGCTCACGGCCATCGTCATCGGGGTAGGGGTGCAAGCCCTGGCGGTGGCCGCCGCCGTGCGCATCTATCGCCGCTATGGCACCTTGGATCTGGTCGCCCTGAAAGCCCATCTGGAAGGGGATCTCGCCCGCAAGCAAGGCATTGCTCCGCCGAAAAGCGCGGAAAAACCCGCTGGAGAACGGCCCCTTTCGCCAGTGCCGCCCCGTCCCCAGGAACCTTGAATGCTACCCCTCATTCTCCCCGTGGTCCTGCCCCTGCTGGCCGCCTTCTTGGTGATGCCCTTGGCCCGAATGTCCGCCCTGATCGCGCGGGCCCTGGGGCCCATCGTGCTCACCACCAGTTTGGTTTTGTTGCTGCCCTGCTGCCTCGATCCGCCGGCGCAACCCCTGGTGCTGGCTATCGGAAATTTCGCGCCGCCCCTGGGCATCGTCTTCTACGGGGATCGCCTCGCCCTGCTCTTCGCCAATGCGGTAGCCCTCTTCTTCCTGTTGTTCTGGGACTGGCGGGGCGGGAATCCGCAACAGGCCCGTCAGGATGCCCTCATGCTGTTGTTGGCCGCTTCGGCCACGGGCTTGGCCCTGTCGGGGGATCTGTTCAATCTCTATGTGTTCTATGAGCTGGCGGCGGTGGCTTCCTTCGGTTTGGTCAGCCTGTCGGGCACCGGGCCAGCCCTCGTTGCCACAGTGCGCTATCTGCTGGTGAGCGCCTTCGGCTCGGTCCTCGCCCTGGCGGGCATCGCGCTGTTGTACTTACAGACCGGCACCTTGAACCTGGCACAACTGGGCATCGATCCCGAGCCGCTGCAAGGCCCGGCGGGTTTGCTCGCCTTCGGGCTCATGGTCATCGGCTTCGGGGTCAAGGCAGAGCTCTTCCCCCTGAACTATTGGGTGCCGGAGGTCTACGCGAGCGCACCGGCCCGCATCTCCGCCCTGCTGGCGGGCTTGATCTCCAAGTTGGCGGTCCTGATCTTGCTGCGCTTGCTCGTGCTGGTCTATGGCGACACGGCTGCGCCCCAGATCCTGTTGTTCCTGGGCATCCTCACCATCTTCTTCGGGGAGTTCTCCGCCTGGCGCGCCCAGGATTTTCCCCGCATGATCGCCTTTTCCTCCATCGGTCAATTGGGCCTGGTCTTCATCGCCTTTTCCCTCTCCGGCAGCTGGGGCGTGCTCGCGGGCATCGCCGTCGCCCTGCACCATCTGTTGGTGAAATCCGCCCTCTTCGGCCTGGCCCATCGCTGGTCGGGTTCCCTGCAAGCCTTGACCGGCAGCGCTCAGCGCACCCCGCTGGCAGCGGCCCTGTTCGTCCTCTTCGCACTCTCTCTCATCGGGGTGCCGCCCCTGCCGGGGTTCTGGACGAAGATTCTGGTGCTCGCGGGCCTGGCTCAGGAGGGTTCTGCCCTCGCCTTCACGGGGCTGGGAGCCATTCTCTTGGTCACTGCGGTGGAAGCCCATTATCTCTTCCGGTTCGCCCTTCAACTCTATGAAAAGGTGGAGAATGCGCCCGCCGGTTTCCGCTCCTTCTGGGAATTCCTGCCCTCCCTGTTGCTGGGGGCAGCGCTGCTGGCGGTGACCCTGCGGATCAATCCGGTGGCGGATCGATTGCGGGCCATCACCCAGCAGGCGGCGGATCGGTCGTTTTACATCACCCAGGTTTTCCCCCAAGCGGCCGCCCATCGGAAGGATCAACCATGAATGCCTTGGACCTGCTCTTTCTGCTCTCCGGTGCAACTCTATTGTGCGCCCTGCTCTTCGGGCGCACTCGCTGGGCAGCCCCCTTGCTCTTACTGGGCTACGCAGCGCAGTTTGTCGCCCTCCTCCAGACGAACGCCTTGTTCGGCGAGCCCATTTCCCTCAGCTGGTCCCTGGTGGTGCTGGATCAGCCCATGCACTGGCGCTACGATGCCCTATCTTGGTTCTTCGCCCTGATCACCCTCGGCGCGGGCTTTCTCAGCACCGGCTATGGCTCCGGCGTTTGGATGCGGGACTATGAACGAGCCGGGCACAGCGCGGGCGTGTTGCACACGGCCCTGGCGGCCAATGTGTTCAGCATGGTGCTCCTGGTGGGTGCGGAAGATTTTCTCAGCCTGTTTCTGGGCTGGGAGCTGCTGAATTGGGCGACCTTTTTCCTCATGGCCCTGCGGGGCGGGATCGCCGCTCGGGCAGCCCTGCGCTATCTCGGCTACGCTTTCACCGGCGGCATGGCCATTCTCGGGGC
Source organism: Chromatiaceae bacterium (assembly GCA_027078745.1). GTDB lineage: Bacteria > Pseudomonadota > Gammaproteobacteria > Chromatiales > Chromatiaceae > JALWWO01. Next base: position 33,038 of record JALWWO010000004.1, on the reverse strand, counting down.
CATGGCCCTGCTCTATGCCCAAGCGGGTTCCCTGGAATTCCAGCCCATCCGGGAAAGCTTGCCCCAGATGAGCGATGGGCAACTCTGGGTGCTCCTCGCCCTGCTGGGCAGTGGTTTCGGAATCAAGATGGGCCTGCTCCCCTTTCACCTCTGGCAGGCCCCTGCTTATGCGGAAACCCCGGGCCCCGGCTCCGCCTTCTTCAGCGCGGTTTCCGCCCGCATGGGGCTCTATGCCATGCTCGTATTCTTCGTGGGCATGGTGGGTCTCGCGCGGCTGGTGCAGATGGAGATTCCCTATACCTTTTTGAACGGCCGAGATCTGCTGGCTTGGATCGCGGTGTTCACCATCATTTTCCCCACCTATACAGCCTTGCAGCAGCAGGATGCTCGCTATCTGCTGGCTTGGCACGGCATCGGGCAGGGGGGCTATATGGTGTTGGGCGTTCTGGTGGGCACGGCTGAAGGGAGCGCTGGGGGATTGCTCCACATCTTCAACCATGCCATCACCCAGGTGGCCTTGCTCATGGCGGTCTTCGCCGTCCTCTATCGCACGGGCACTACGGATCTCAACCGGTTGGGGGGGTTGGTGGCCCGGATGCCCCTGACCTTTCTCACCCTGCTCTTCGGCATCATCAGCTTGGCCGGTCTGCCCCCCATGGCCGGCTTTGTCTCCAAGCTGCTGGTCTATCGGGCCCTGCTCTTCGAGGGAATGCCCCTGCTGTTCGTGGGTGCGATCATCGGCACCTTGGGCACTATTCTGTCCGTCTACAAGCTGATCCATAATATTTTTTTGGGGCAGCTTCGCTTGGAACATGAATCCGTGCAGGAAGCCCCCCTGAGCATGTTGATTCCCATGCTGAGCCTTTCCCTGCTGATCTTTCTGGCCGGCTATTTCCCAGGCCCAACGCTCAGCTGGGTTGCCGCCGTTCAAGCCCAACTCGGTCTGCCGGTGGTGAACTACCATCTGGGCGGCGTCTACGATGCCCACGGGGGCTTCAACATGATTTGGATTGTCAGCGTGTTGCTCGCGGGCTTTGGCATCGGTGCCCTGGTGTTCTTCGGTCTCGGCGGCCCGAGCAAGCGCGTCCATCAGCTGGATAATTATGCGGGCGGGCATTTCCTCTATGCGGAGAACCGCTATCAGTATTCAGATCATTTCTATGCGGGACTGATGCATCTCATCGGCCCCTGGTATCGGGGTTCCTTCCAGTGGTTGGAACGGGCGCTCGGTTCTATCGTGGATTTCCTGGCCCATTTCACCAATGGATTCTACGGCATCGCGCAACCCCTGCTGTGGTCGTTGGCTGCTGTGCTCGGCATTGCGGTCTGGGTCTTTTAGGAGGCATGCCATGCACTGGACGCATCTGCTCTTGGAATTGATTCTCATGCCCCTAATGGCCTTTTTCATCGGCATGGGCATGGTGTTGACCCTGCGCAAGATCGGGGCAAAGCTGCAACGGCGCATCGGGCCTCCGTTCTTCCAACCCCTCTATGACATCCTGAAGCTCCATGCCAAGGAGACCCAGAGTTCCCACGGGCTGATCCATGAAATCGGCATCGTCATGGCCATCGGCGGCTATGTGGCGGCGGAAACCCTGTTGCCCGTGCCCGGCATGAACGGCATCGCCCAGCAAGGGGGCCTCATCACCCTGGCCTATATGACTATGATTCCTTCCCTGGGCTTGGCCCTGGGGGTGGGTCAGTGCGCCAATCCCAACGGGTCCATCGGGATCTCTCGGGCCCTCACCGCCATGCTGGCCTATGATGTGCCCTTTATCCTGGTGGTGTTCGGCACCGCCTATGCCGCCCAGTCCACCAATCTGGTGGAGATCATCGCTGCCCAGCAATCGGACGGCATCGCCAGTTGGGGCCTCGTGCAGAACCCTCTGCTGGCCCTCGCGGGGCTCCTCGCTTTGCAGGGCATGTTGGGCAAGCAGCCCTTTGAAATCTATGTGGCGCCGGCGGAGATCGCCACCGGCCCCATGGTGGAGATGGGGGGGAAGTTTCTGGGGGGCCTGTTCATCATGCAGTGCTTCCAGCTCTACACTGCCGGCGTGCTCTACACCAGCCTGTTCCTGGGGGGCGGGGAAAACTGGCTCACCTTTTTGGTGAAGATTTTCGCGGTGGTCTCCATTCCCATGGCCATCGCCTATCTCTTTCCCCGCTTCCGCACCGAAGATTTGGTGCGATTCTTCTGGAAATGGCCCACGTTCCTCGCTCTTTTGGGTCTGGCCTTTGTCCTACACTGATCCCACCGGAGGCGCTCCATGGGCATTCGAGATATTCCTGTTCGCCAAGCCCCAAGTCCGCACAAATCCACCAATCCCTTGGGGCGGGTGTTCGATGAGTTCCTGCGCTTCTGCCAATCCCGTTCCCTGTTCATACTGCACTATTGCACGGGCTGCGGGGCCATCGAGTTGCCCCCCGCCATGACTTCCCGCTTCGACATGGAGCGCCTGGGCATCCAGCCCATGGTCAGCCCCCGCCAAGCGGATATTCTGCTGGTCACGGGCTATGTGTCCGTCAAAACCCTCAAGCGGGTGATTCTTACCTACGAGCAGATGCCCGCTCCCAAATATGTCATCGGCATCTGTTCCTGCACAGTGAACGGGGGCATGTACTGGCAGAGCTACGCCACGGCGAAGAAGCTCAACGATTATCTGCCGGTGGATCTGTACATCGCCGGCTGCATGCCTCGACCGGAAGCGGTCATCGCGGGGATGCGGGATCTCCGCCGGAACATCGAGCGGGGAACGGCCAACGCCTGGCGGGATTATTTCCTCCGCTACGATCATTATCTGGGCAATCAACAGCGCCTGTTCGGAGAGACCTGGCAAACGCCGGTGGATGTGATCGCGGAAGCCAAGCATTACAACCTTCTAGGGAAAGAGACCCAAGGCGAACACACCGCTCGATTGGCGCGGCATCAGAAGCCCTTGGAAGCCCTGACCCTGAATCTGGAGCTTCGGGAGCAACCCACCCTGCTAAAATAAGCGAACCGAATGCGTTCAAGGTTCCCCCAATGATCCCATGAACCACCCCCGCATTCTCGACCAGGCTGCCCTGAGCAGTTTTCCCGAAGCGGGGTTGCAGCTCATCGAATCCAGCGCGGGCACGGGCAAGACCTACACCCTCGCCAATCTTTATCTGCGCCAGATCCTCATCGGTCGGCAGGTGCGGGAAATCCTGGTGGTCACCTTCACCAAAGCGGCCACCGATGAATTGCAGGGGCGTATCCGGAGCCGTCTTTCCCAAGCCCTATCCGTGCTCCGAGGGGAGGGGGAACCAGATGATTCCCTCCGCGCCCTGCTGCCCCAGGACGAACAGGCCCAGGAAGAAGCGCGCGACCGCCTGGCCTTCGCCGTGCGGGCCATGGACGAGGCGAGGATCTTCACCATCCACGGCTTTTGCCAACGCATCCTCAGCGAGCAGGCCTTTTACAGCGCCCAGCCCTTTCAGACGGAAATCGAAAACCGAGATGAAGAATACCGGCATCGATTTCTACAGGACTGGTGGCGGCGGCAGATCTACCCCCGCACCCCGTCGGAAGCGCGCTTTGTTCAAACAGCGCTGGGAGACCTACCCCAGTTTCAATCCCTGCTCGTCCACCTCTGGGGCATTCAGCCCAAACGACTGTTGCCCGAAGTTTCGGATTCCCTGGATGCCCTGTGGAAGCGCTATGCGCACTTGCAGCAGCGTCTGAACCAACTGGCGAATCATTGGCAGCGGGAAGGGGATCGGCTTCAGGACCTGCTGGAAACTTCCCCGAGCCTTTGGCGGAAGAAGATTTATCAAAAGGGTCGGCTGAGCAAGGCGCTGGATCAACTGTCCCATTGGTTCCAAGCACCGGAGCTGCTTCTTCCCGAAGCATTTGAATGCCTGACTGCTCAGAAGCTAGAAGAACAGCAGAAGAAACCGGATCCAAAGCTGGCCGATCCCTTTTTTCAAGAATGCGGGCAGTTTTATCAGGATGTGGAAACCCTGCAACGGGATCTCAAGGTCGCCGCCCTGCGCGACGCTGCGGCTTTCGTGCAGGGGGAGATGAAAAAGCACAAGGTTCGGGAACAGCGGCTTTCCTATAACGATCTGCTCTGCAATCTGCGGGATGCGCTAGCGGGCGCCCAGGGCAAGCAGCTGGGGGATCGGGTGCGACAGCAATTCCCCGTGGCCATGATCGATGAATTCCAGGACACGGATGCAATCCAATACGAGATCTTCCGGCGGCTTTATCGGGGGCAGGCGGGTTGCCAGCTCGTCATGATCGGGGATCCCAAGCAGGCGATCTATAGCTTCCGCGGCGGGGACATCTTCACTTATATCAGTGCCAAGCGGGATGTGGGTCCAGCGGGGCTGTATACCTTGGATACTAATTGGCGCTCCACACCGGAAGTCATTCAGGCCATCAACACCTTGTTTCAGAACCGGCCGGATCCCTTTGTCTTTCAGGAAGATATCCCCTTCCTGCCGGCGAAACCCGCAGTTCGAAGCCATCGCCCCCTGATTCGCAGGGGAAAACCGCAACCGGCCTTAACCCTCTGGAGCCTGTTGGAAGAAGGCAACCGCCCGAAGAATCGAGCGGTTCCGCGCATTCACACGGCAATCGCCCAGGAGATCGCCCAGCTCATCGAAGCAGGCCGGCGGAAAGAGGCGTTCATCGGGGACAGGCCCCTACAACCCAAGGACATCGCTGTGCTAGTGCGCGCCCATCGGGAAGGGGATGACCTGCGCCGAAGTTTGGGGGAACTCGGCATCACAGCGGTTTCCCGGAGCACGGCCCAGATCTTCAGTACCTCAGAGGCCAAAGCCTTAGATGCCCTGCTGCAAGCGGTGGTAACGCCCAAGGATCCCAACAGCGCCCGCCTGGCGCTGGCCTCTCCCCTGTTGCAGAAGACCCTGGCCGAAATCGAATCCTTGCTCCAGGAGGAAACCGCCTGGCATCGTTGGGTGGATCATCTGCTGCACTTGCAAGATCTCTGGCGGCAGCGGGGGTTCATGCCCATGTTCCAGCACATGATTCGGGTGCTGGGCATTGCGGAAGCCCTGGCCCGAGAACCTGCCGCGGAACGGCGCTTGACCAATCTGCTCCACCTGGGGGAAGTGCTGCACCAGGCTTCCAAGGAGCAGGGGGGGTTGGATGCCCTGCTCAGCTGGTACCGCCACCGCTGCCGAGAAGCGGCGCGGCGCGGCACGGCGCGGCGGGACGAGATGGAATTGCGCCTGGAGAGCGATGAAGATCTGGTCCAGATCTTCACCATTCACAGCAGCAAAGGCTTGGAATATCCGGTGGTCTTTCTGCCGGATCTCTGGGATTGCAAGGAAACGAATACCAAGACCTTGCTCCGCTTCCACCGAGATCAGCAAGCCTATCTGGATGCGGGTTCGCCGGATTTCCAACAACATCGATGGCTTGCGGAGCGGGAACGCCTGGCGGAAGACCTGCGCTTGCTCTATGTAGCCCTGACCCGCGCGGAATCCGCCCTTTATCTCGTCTGGGGGAACATCCACAAGGCGACCAAATCCGCCCTGGCCTATCTCCTCCACCCCCATCAGTCCGGGGAATCTCTGAAGACCGAAGGGCCGGATGCCTTCCGAGGCGCTGAACACCTGGGGGGCGATCTGGCCCGGCTCGTGCAAAAATCGGCAGGGACGATTCAGGTACTTCCCTTGCCGAAGGTCGCATCCGTCCAGCTTTCTCCTGCTTCTTCTGAGCGTGCCGAACTCTGCGTGCGAACCTTCCACAGAAAGATCGGTCGGGATTGGCGTGTCTCCAGTTTTTCCGCGCTGGCTCGGGACGTGCATCAGGGACCTATCGCCCCCCGAAGGGAGGAAAAACCCTCGGATGTGGGCTTGCGCTTCCCCGCCGGCACCCAGGTGGGTTCCTATCTGCATCTGCTGCTGGAGCGGCTGGACTTTCAACAGCCCATCGAGCCCCAGGTCTTGCGGGAAAGCGAACGTATCGCCCTGAGGTTCGGCCTGGATCACGAGCGTTACGGACAGGATGCCGCCGATCTGTTGGCCCGGGTCGTCGCCACCCCCCTGAATGATTCGGGGCTTTCCCTGGCCCGGATCGATGGACAGCACCGGCTGAGCGAACTGGCGTTCGACTTTTCCACCCAGCGCCTGCATCCCGAAGCGCTCAACGATCTGTTGCAGGCGGCGGCCGGACGCTCTTTGCCCCCCCTCGCCTTGGAAAGCTTCCGGGGCTTGGTCAACGGCGTCATCGATCTGGTTTTCGCTTGGGAAGATCGTTTCTATATCGCCGACTACAAGAGCAACTTTCTGGGCGACCGGTTCGAGGATTACGGGCCGGAGAAACTGCAAGAAACCGTGTTCATCCGGCGCTACGATCTCCAATATCTGCTCTACAGCCTGGCGCTGCACCGTTATCTTCGGCAGCGCTGGAAAGACTATGTCTACGAACGCCACTTCGGCGGCATCTATTATTTGTTCCTGCGGGCCATGCGCCCTGAAACGGGTCCCCGCTTCGGGGTATACTTTTACCGCCCCGACTTCAGCAGGATTCAAGCCTTGGATCAGCAAATTTTCCCACCCTCATGAGCAAGGCCCTGTCTGCCCTGCTTGCAGAAGGCAGACTTTCCCCCCTCAGCTATCACTTCGCCCGTTTCGTCACCCAGGGCAGCGGCGTAGCGCTGGATTCCCTGTTGGGTTGGAGTGCAGCCCTCGTGAGTCAGTGCAATCTGCGGGGGGATGTGTGCGTGGATCTGAGCTGCTACATCGATCGCCCCCTCTTCGGTTCCGAGGAAGAAAGCGCTGAGGTTCCCCGAGGCCCCCAACTGCAAGATTGGCTGGCGGAGCTGAAGCGATGCGCTTGGGTGGGCAGGCCCGGGCACCTGGCCCCGCTGGTGCTGGACGGGCGCAGGCTCTATCTCGGGGCCTATTGGCGTTACGAACAACAGGTGGCTCAATCCCTCTTAGCCCGTTTGGCCCCGCCCTTCGCCGCCTTCGATGCGGCCAAGCTGCGGCGGGGCCTCGAACAACTCTTCCCCTCGGCTCCCACCCTTGATTGGCAACGGGTGGCCGCCGCCCTGGCGGTGAGCCGCCGTTTTTCCGTGCTCTCCGGCGGGCCGGGCACGGGCAAGACCACCACGGTGGTGAAGGTGTTGGCCTTGTTGCGGGATCAGCATCCCAGCCTGCGCATCGCATTGGCCGCGCCCACCGGCAAGGCGGCGGCGCGGCTCACCGAGTCCATCCAGCAGGGTCGGGACGCCCTGCCGCCGACACTGCGGGATGCCGTGCCCACGGAGGCGAGCACCCTTCACCGGCTGTTGGGCAAGGGCTTCAGGCCTCATTACGAACATCACCGGAACAATCCCTTGCCCCTGGATTGCCTGGTGGTGGATGAGGCTTCCATGGTCGATCTACCCCTCATGGCGCAGCTGTTGGAGGCCTTGCCCCTGGAAGCGCGCCTGATCCTGCTGGGGGATCGGGAACAATTGGCCTCGGTGGAGGCGGGCAACGTGTTGGGAGATATCACGGGACACGGGGCCCCCATCGCGTACAGCCCGTCGCAGGTCAAGCATTTGGAAGCCCTGAATGCAGTGCCAAAAGATGCCCTGAAGGCGAAACCGGAAGCCCCTCCCTGTGCGGATGCGGTGGCGCTGCTGCGCATCAGCTACCGATTCCGGCCGGACAGCGGCATCGGTGCCTTGGCCGCTGAGATCAACTGCGGACAGGCAGAAGAAGCGCTGGCGCGGCTGCAATCCGAATCGGAATCCTTAGGTTGGATATCTGCGCCGCCGGAGGGCTTGGAGGTTAGCTGTATCCGATGGGCACTGGATCACTACCGCCATTATCTCCGTCAACCGGACCCGGTGAGTGCCCTGCAAGCCTTTGGCCGCTATCGGGTACTGACAGCCCTGCGTCAGGGACCCCTGGGCGCAGTAGCCATCAATCAGTTGCTGGAAGCGCGGCTGCGGGCAGAGGGTTGGATCGAAGCCGGAGAGGAATACCCGGGAAAACCCATCATGATCCTGGTCAACGATTATGAACTCGGGCTGTTCAACGGGGACATCGGCTTGTTCTGGCGGGACGAGCAGGGGCAGCTGCGCGCCTATTTTCAGAATGTGTCGGGCCAGGTGCGCAGCTTCTCCCTGCGTCAGCTGCCCCCTTATGAAACCGCCCTGGCCCTCACGGTGCACAAGAGTCAGGGTTCAGAATTTGAAGCAGTGCTCTTGGTGTTACCCCGAGAACCCAATGCTTTGGTAACTCGGGAACTCCTCTACACAGCGATCACCCGCGCTCGCAGAGAGGTGCGCATCCAGGGAGGAATAGCCTGTTTTCTTCAGGGGGTGAAACGTCGAGTGCATCGAACTTCTGCCCTGGCAACCCATCTAGGCTGGTAGGCGCATTCCCTGCACAGCGGAAGGAGAACACGAGATGGACCAAGAACCCTATGCTCGATTGGTGGATCGATTGCAGGCATTGCAGCCGGTGGCCATCGCTTTTTCCGGTGGGGTGGATAGCACCCTGCTGTTGGACATCGCCCGAGAGGTGCTCGGGGAAAGGGTGATGGCGTTCACTGTGGTCACGCCCTACATGGAACGGAAAGAAATTGCCGATGCGATCGCCTTGGCCAGAGAATTGGGGGTAGCTCATCAGCTCATCGAGATGGACATGCCGGAAATCCTCCGAAACAATCCGGAAGATCGCTGCTACCTGTGCAAGCACTATCTCTTCGGCAAACTGCTAGAACAGGCGAAGACCGCTGGATTTCCTCAGGTTCTGGAGGGCAGTAACCTGGACGATGTGGAGCGTTATTCCCTGGGATTGCAAGCGCTGCGGGAAAGAAAGATCCTCAGCCCCTTCATCGAAACGGGCTTCACCAAGGCCCAGATTCGGCAGCTCTCTCGGGAACGGAATCTGCCCACGGCAGAGAAACCGGCCCACGCCTGCTTGCTGACCCGTTTGCCCATCGGAGAACGGGTTGCCATGGAGGACTTACAGCGCATCGAAGAAGCAGAATGCCTGCTTCGAGAGAAGGCCTATGCGCAAGTGCGGGTACGGCTCCACGGTCGGCTCGCCCGCATTGAGGTAGCCCCTGCCCAACGAGGGCGGTTGTTAGAAGAGGCCCCCGCTGTGATTCAAGCCCTGGAGGACTTGGGTTTTCGCTATGTAACCCTGGATCTGCGGGGCTATCAGACGGGCAGCATGAATCCCATACCCGGCTAGGCGATCAGTCGAATCGATAGCGCTTTTCCACTGGCTCCAAGATCTGCCAGGTGCAGGACAGTCCAGCGGGGAAACGGATGAGGTCCCCCCGCTGGAACTGCAAGGGCTCTCCGTTTTCCGGGGTAACCACAAAGCGCCCCCGCAAGATGTAACAGGTTTCCGGTTGGTCATAGTGCCAGGAAAATTCGGAAACCCCTTTTTTCCACAGGGGCCAATGGTCCACGCCTAAAACCTCGAGCTTTGCCGGTGCAGGCTTGTGTTCGCAAAGGATCTCCAGATCGTTTCCCATGGTTTCTCCTAGATATTTTGTCCTTGGTGCATAGCTTAACCCATGCAATCTTCCTCTCTCCCTATCGTTGCGTTCAATCCCCAAGAACGTCGGGCTGCTGCGGGTCTCGCAGCGATCTTCGCCTTGCGGATGCTGGGGCTCTTCCTCATTCTCCCTGTATTCGCCCTGCGAGCCGGGGAGGAATTTTCGGGGGCAACGCCCCTGCTCATCGGGTTGGCCATGGGTGCCTATGGGTTGACCCAGGCCCTGTTGCAGATCCCCTTGGGCATGCTTTCGGACCGCATCGGGCGCAAGCCCGTGATCTTTGCGGGCCTCGCCTTGTTCGCGCTGGGCAGCCTGATCGCAGGTTTCTCGGAGAGCATTTCCGGCGTGATCCTGGGCCGAGTGATCCAGGGCAGCGGGGCCATCGCGGCCGCCATCATGGCCTTGACCGCGGATCTCACCCGAGAAGCAGTGCGCACCCGAGCCATGGCAGGCATTGGTATGAGCATCGGCGGGGCCTTCGGGCTCGCCCTGGTGTCGGGTCCCATGCTCGCCCACTGGGGGGGGGTGCGCGGTATCTTCTGGCTCACTGCTATTCTGGCAGTGTTGGGCATGGGGATCTTGGCCTGGGTGGTGCCCGATCCCACTCATTCCCACCGCCATCGGGATGCGGAACCCGTAGCGGGTCAGCTCGGCACCCTGTTGCGGCAAAGCAGCTTGTTGCGGCTGGACGGGAGCGTTCTGCTCCTCCACATGCTCATGACCGCCCTGTTTCTAGTGCTGCCCCTTGTCCTTCGGGAACAAGGCTTGCCCAGCGTCCACCATTGGCAAATCTACCTGCCGGTGCTGGCGCTTTCCATGGGGGCCATGATTCCCTTCATCATTCAGGCGGAAGGGCGCGGTCGCATGAAAGCAATCTTTGTGGGCGCGGTGGCTGCCTTGCTGATCGCCTTGTTGGGACTTTACGGACTGCGGCAACAGGGTTGGTTGCCCATCTTCAGCTGCTTGTTCTTATTCTTTACTGCCTTCAACCTGTTGGAAGCGACTTTGCCCTCCATGCTCTCCAAGCTCGCTCCCGTGGGTGCGAAAGGCACTGCTATGGGCATCTTTTCCACCGCCCAATTCTCCGGCGCCTTCTTGGGCGGGCTGTTTGGCGGCTGGGCCCATCAGTATGGGGGGGAAAACGGCGTATTTTTGTTCGCTGCTGCCGTCGCCCTGCTTTGGCTCTTCATCGCCCTGGGGTTACCGAATCCCCCGAAGCTCAGCAGCCACCTGCTGCCGGTCTCACCAGATGCGGATGCTCAAGCCCTGCAAAGGGCATTGCTGCAGATTCCTGGGGTGGAAGAAGCCCTGGTCGTGCCGGAAGAAGAAACCGCCTATCTCAAACTGGACAAGCAGCGGATCGACTGGGAACAGTTAGAACGCCGCTTGACCGCTTGATCTCCGTCCCCGGCTTTCGGAGCAGGTCCCGCCCCGCAAGGGGGTATAATCGATTTCCTCCCGAAATTGATTAGAGAAGGCAAGATGTCCAAAGGCACCCTGAACAAAGTGATGCTCATCGGCAATTTGGGGGACGATCCTGAGGTGCGCTATACGCCCAACGGCCGGGCGGTGGCTGCGATCTCGCTCGCTACCAGCGATACTTGGAAGGATCGAGAGACCGGCGAGCAGCAAGAGCGCACGGAATGGCACCGAGTGGTTTTTTTCGGTCGGATCGCTGAGATCGTCGGCCAGTATCTCCACAAGGGGTCCAAGATCTATGTGGAAGGGCGTTTGCAGACCCGAAAATGGCGGGATCCAGAAGGTCAGGATCGCTACACCACAGAAGTGGTGGTAGATCTTCGGGGCGAAATGATGATGTTAGATCGCCGCAGCGAAACGACGGCTCCTCTGAGGACAGATGCTGCTTCCACAAGGGCGACGGCATTGCAAAACCGGTCCGGTGAATCCCACCAGGGATCCGCACCGATCCCAGAACCTGATGACGATATTCCCTTTTAGCGCCGGCCTATCCCGGTCTGCCGTCCACCCGAGGCGCGACGAGCATGGGCCCATAGATTCCCAAAAAGAGAACGAAGGCGAGCATCCAGAGGCCGGCGGAGAAATCGAGCCATAGCGCATAGCGGGAGGGATCGATGAGCGGCAGCAGGGTGCGGAGGAGCGCAGCCAGATTGATGAGCAGGAACAGCAGGCTAGTTCCTGAGGAAGCGCGCATTTCCCGACCTGTATGACCCAGAGTAACCCGGGCCATCATGCCCAGGGTGAACACACCGATGGCCCCCGAGGTCAGGGCGTGGAGGGCGGGATAGGGGGGCAATAGCTGGAAGTTCGCCAAGCCATCTAAGAACAGGCCCAGGATGAGCCAGAGATAACCGGCGTAGAGCACCGCTAGCATGGGATTGCGCCACACCTGAGGATGATGCCAACCCTGAAAGCGCACCCCTTGGACCAAAGCGAGGGCGAGCAGCAGGACGCCCCCGAAGGGACTCCAGAGGCTGAAGAGATGCACGGGCAACAGCGTCAGTCCCAGCCCATAGGTCATCCATTCCACCCAAGGCCGTCGCACGGGCTGACTCACCGACAGCGCGCTGCGGGTGAAGAAGGGCATGACCCGCCCTGAGATCAAGAGCAGGGTGAGCAGCACCAAATCCAGCATGAGGCGCAGCCCTTGGGAAGCCAGGCCAGCAAAGCCCAATCCCTGCAGATGCACGAGGAAGCCGGCACCCATCATGCCTGCCAGCAGGAGCAGGAAAACCCGATTTACACGGTTTTGCCCCTGCCACAGGGGCTTGAACAGACCTAGCGCCAAAGCGGGAAAGAAGGCGAGATCCAACAGGGCGATGAGCCCGCCGGGCACCGGCAGGAAGAGGGCGAGGCGGGCGGCGAGCCAGAGCAATGCCAAGCCTCCGAGCTTCCACCCGTTTGGGGTCTGTATCCCCGTCCAGTTCCGCACTGCCGTGAGCAAAAAGCCCGCGATCACCGCACCCGCGTAGCCGAAGAGCATTTCATGGGCATGTCGGAGGCTCCCAGGTAGATAGGCACTGCTCGGAACGATGCCGCGAAGCTCTAAAATCCAGAGCAGCATCGACAGCAGGGCACCCGCCCCCGCCATGAGGAAAAAAGGCCGGAAGCCTAGGGCGAGCAGGGGAGGATGCTTGGCGGTGAGGGAAATGGGCGATTCGGCCATAGTCGGCTTCTTCCTGAGAAAATCGACCGGCGCATTCTCCCCATCGGTGGCTTGAGGTACTTTGATGCGAATCAACTAGAGACTAGGGGTTCACAAAGCGAGGAGTTAGCAGCTAGTGTCTAGGCTGCTCACGCGGGGATTGATCCTCGCTCGGCATGCCCCTGAGCGAGTGGGTAGCGGTGGCACAGGAATTAGCGTCCGGGATTCCCTGCCTCCTGGAAACGGGTTTCCGAGCACTGGGGTTTTTCTTCCGTAGGGAGGCGCTGACCGGAGCAATGCTGATCACCCGCTTCGGATCTCTTGTCTTTGCACCCACCGCCAAGCGATGAGCCCCCCGAGGGCGGCGGAGAGTGCCGAGAGGGAAAAGGTGCCGAACGCCCCCCATCGTTCCCAGAAAAAGCCGCTCAGGAAGGTCCCCAGGGCGGTGCCCGCGCCAAAGCCCAGACTGTTGTACAAGGCTTGTCCCTGCCCCTGCAGGCTTCCGGTGAAATACCCATGTACCAGATAGATGGCGGCAGCGTGAAACGCACCGAAGCTCGCCGCATGGAGGCTCTGGGCGAAGATCTGCACCCAGGGATAGGCTGCGAAAGCGCCGATGAGCAACCAGCGCAGGGCAGCCAGTCCCAAGCTCGTCAGGAGGATCGGACGGGGACCGAAGCGGTCCAGCAGTCGCGGCATCTGAAGGAAGATCAAGATTTCCGCCACCACGCCCCCTGCCCAGAGGGCACCCACTGCCAGGCTGGAATAACCGGTTTCAGACAGGTGGATGGAATAAAAAGTGTAATAGGTCCCGTGGCTCATCTGCATGAGAAAAGCGCTGGCCAGAAAGGCGGCGATCTCCGGCTGTTTGATTCGTTCCCATAGGTTGCCGTGTCCTTCGGGCACAGTCGCCGGCGGGCATTCCTCAATGTGAAGCGTGCTCAACCAAAGCCCCAGATAACAGAGGCACACCAGCCAGGGCACCAACCCGATGCCGAAATCGGGAATTAATCCCCCGAGGCTCAGCACGCTGAGAATGAAGCCCAGGGACCCCCAGAGACGAATGCGGGCATAGCGGTGAATCCGAGCGCCCAGATGATTCAGGGTCACCGCTTCCATCTGGGGCAGCAGCCCATTCCAGAAGAATCCAAACAGCCCCGTCGCCAAGGCGATGCCCCAGAAATCCCGCAAGAAGAAGAGAGGCAAGAAGCTGAGCAGGGTGAGAAAGGCAGCCAAACGAATGAAGGGCATCCGCGCTGCGCTGCGGTCGGCTATCCAGCCCCAGAGATTCGGCGCCAAGAGCTTGGTGGCCATGAACACCCCCATCAGCTGGCCGATGGCTAGGGGGGAAAGGCCCAGCTCCTGGAGGTACAGCCCCCAGAAGGGCAGCAATGCGCCCAGAGCGGCGAAATAGGCGAAATAGAAGCCGGACAACCGCCAGTAGGGCATGCATTCAGCTCAAGACCGGCGCAGGCGGGCTGACCTCTCCGTTCTGTCCTCGATGGCGCAGCCAGTGATCCATGAGCACCAGGGCCAGCATGGCTTCCGCGATGGGCGTGGCGCGGATGCCCACGCAGGGATCGTGGCGCCCCTTGGTGACGATCTCCACAGCGCGGCCCTGTAGATCGATGGTTCGGCCGGGCAGGCGAATGCTCGAAGTGGGTTTGAGGGCGATGCGCACCAAAATATCCTGACCGCTGGAGATGCCCCCCAGCACGCCTCCCGCGTGGTTGCTCAGGAACCCTTCCGGAGTCATCTCGTCTCGGTGCTCGCTACCCCGCTGGGTAACGCTCTCGAAACCGGCGCCGATGGCCACCCCTTTGACCGCATTGATGCTCATCATGGCCTGGGCGATGTCCGCGTCCAGCCGGTCGAAAACCGGTTCTCCCAAGCCCGGCGGCACCCCCTGGGCCACAACCCGCACTTCCGCCCCGATGGAATCCCCCGATTTGCGCAGTCGATCCATATAGGTTTCTAACTGGGGCACTAGGCTTGCGTCGGGACAGAAAAAGGGATTCCGTTCCACCTCCGCCCAGTCAAACTGCTGATATTTCAGGGGGCCGAGCTGGGCGAGAAAACCGCGGATCTGGATGCCCAGCCGCTCCCGCAGGTATTTCTTGGCGATGGCGCCGGCGGCCACCCGCACGGCGGTTTCCCGCGCCGAAGAACGACCGCCGCCCCGATAATCCCGCCGGCCATATTTCTGGGTATAGGTGTAATCCGCATGGCCCGGTCGGAAGCGGTCTGCAATCTCTGAATAATCTTTAGAGCGCTGATCTTGGTTTTGGATGAGCAGACCGATGGGCGTGCCCGTGGTCTTACCCTCAAACACGCCGGAAAGGATCTGCACCAAATCCGGCTCTCGGCGTTGGGTGGTGTGTCTGGACTGTCCAGGCCGCCGCCGGTTCAACTCCTTCTGGAGATCCGCCGCTTCCAGCGCCAAGCCTGGCGGACAGCCGTCTACGATGCCGCCGATAGCGGGCCCGTGGCTTTCCCCGAAGGTGGTGAGCACGAAGAGCTTGCCGAAACTGTTACCGGACATAATTACAGGGGCGGGGGCACCAGATCCTTGGGATTCAGCCAGGCATTGCCCTTGGCGAGGATCTCTCGGGTCAGGGTGCTGGTAGCTTGATGGAGCAAAATCCCATTGATGATGTAATCGTAGCGGGCGCTGAGATAATCGAACTCCGCTTGATAGAGATTGCGTTGGGCGTTGAGCACATCCACTTGGGTGCGGGTGCCCACCTCTAAGCCCGCCTGGGTGGAATCCAGGGCGCTGCGGGCGGAGATGACTGCTGCATGACGGGCTTTCACATCACTGATGCTGGACAAGATGCCCCGAAAGGCGTTTTTCACGCCCTCCACCACCTGACGGCGCACTTGATCCAGCCGCTGCTGGGCAGCGCTCAGGTTATAGCCTGCCTGACGGGTGCGGGAGGTCACCGCCCCTCCCTGATAGATCGGTAGATTCAAGGTAAGCCCCACGAAGGCCGTGTCCCGATCCGTGCCGAATTCCCCATCGCTGCGGGCTAGATCGTAACCCGCTGAAAGGTTCAGGGTGGGATAATGGCCAGATCGCTCGATCTCGATCTGCTGCTTGGCGGAGGCCACCGCTTCTTGGGCGGCGAGGATGGCATAGTTGTTCTTCAGGGCGCTCTTCACCCATTGATCCATGTCGTTGGGTTCCGGTGGAGAGAGGGGAAGCTTGTCCCCCAGGCGCGCGAGGGGAATGGAGATTGGGCCGATGATGCGGCGCAGGGCTTCCCAGGCGTTGTCAAGATCGTTCTTGGCACTGATGAGATTGGCGCGGGAACGGTCATAGGCGGCTTGGCTTTCGTGCACATCCGTGATGGCCACCAGCCCCACTTCGAAGCGCTGCTTGGACTGTTCCAACTGCCGGGCATTGGCGCGCTTCAGGGATTCTTGGACCCGCACCGCATCCGCCAGGCGCAGCACATTGAAATAGGCCTTGGTGGTGCGCACCATGAGTTCGATCTCGCTGTCCCGATACTGAGCTTCCGCCTGGGCGATGGTGTGATCTGCCTGCTGAAAGCTGATCCAACGCTTCCGGTTGTAGATGGGCTGAGAGAGGCTTGCGGTCAAACTCCTGGTGGTGTAGCTGTCGTTGCTGCGGAAAGCACCGCCGCCCAGTAAATCGTTCTCAGTGACTCGGCTGTTCTGGTAGGTCAGATCCCCTTGCACGGATAGGTTGGGCAGCAAGAGGGACAGGGCTTGGGGCTTGGCTTCTCGCGTTGCGTAGAGCGTTTGTTCCGCTTCCTTGAGCTCGGGATCGTTCTGCACCGCTAAATCATAGACTTGGAGGAGATCCTCGGCAAAGCTCAGCTGGATGCAGAAAAGTCCGAGGCATCCGAAACACCAGACGAGTTTTTTCATGGCACAGATTCCTAGTGCAGCAGAAGGAAATCTTCGGGCGAATTATAGGCAGGCCAAGGGAAGACAAGCAAACCTAACGAATTGTAAAAAAAGGAAACAGACCTTGCAGGAAAAACAAGCCCTTGAACTCCGCAGCCAGCCCTATCGCTGGTCGGAACTCATGCACCGGGTCCTCGACCATCGACGGGCGGTGGTGCTGGCCAATCTCATCGCGATCTTGGGGGCACTGGTCAGCGTGCCCGTGCCCCTGCTCATTCCCATCCTGGTGGATGAGGTGCTGTTGAATCAGCCCGGCCCCGCCGTCGCTCTTATGCAGCAGCTTTTTCCCGAAAGCTGGCAAGGTCCTGTGCTCTATATCCTCGCGATGCTCTTGCTCACCCTATTCCTGCGCCTGCTCAGCCTGGCCCTAGGGGTTTGGCAGACGCGCCAGTTCACCCTGATTTCCAAGGATGTGATCTTTCACATCCGGCGGGATCTCTTGCAGCGGTTGCAGCGGGTTTCCATGGCGGAGTTTGAAACGCTCGGCAGCGGCAAGGTGGCTTCCCATCTGGTGACGGATCTGGACACCATCGACCAATTCTTGGGCAGTGCCACCGCCAAGTTTTTGGTGTCCGTCCTGTCGATCCTGGGCACCGCCTTGGTGCTGCTCTGGATGCATTGGCAGCTCGCCCTGTTCATTCTCTTCCTCAATCCCCTGGTGATCTATGTGACCACCTGGTTGGGGCGTCGGGTCAAGGAGATGAAACGACGGGAGAACCAAGCCTATGAGGGGTTCCAAGAGCTGCTGGCCGAGACCCTGAATGCGATCCAGCAGATCCGCGCCAGCAATCGGGATCGGTTTTATCTGGGGCGCTTGATCCGCAAGGCGGACGAGATCCGCGTCTTGTCCAGCACCCACGCTTGGAAAAGCGATGCCGGCGGGCGGCTTTCCTTCACTGTGTTCATCCTAGGCTTCGATGTCTTCCGGGCCCTGAGCATGTTCATGGTCCTCTTCTCCCATCTGAGTATCGGGGAGATGCTCGCGGTATTTGCCTATCTTTGGTTCATGATGGGCCCTGTGCAGGAAATCCTGGGCATGCAATATGCCTTCCACAGCGCTACCGCCGCCCTCGGGCGCATCAATCAGTTGCTAACCCTGCGCTTGGAACCCCAATACCCCCATCGGAAGAATCCCTTCCAGGGGAAGCCCACAGTGTCCATAGCGCTGGAAAACCTGTGCTTTTCCTATGGGGAGGGGCCGGTTCTCAACGGGATCTCCTTACAGATCGCAGCGGGGGAAAAGGTGGCGTTCGTGGGCGCCAGCGGGGGCGGAAAGACCACCTTAGCCCAGGTGCTCATCGGACTCTATCCCGCGGATTCCGGCCGGATCTGCTTCGACGGGGTGCCCATCGAGGAGATCGGCTTGGAGGTGGTGCGGGATCAGGTGGCCATGGTGTTGCAGCATCCCGCCCTGTTCAATGATTCCATCCGCATGAACCTCAGCTTGGGCCTGGATCTCCCGGAATCGCGCCTTTGGGAAGCCTTGGAGATCGCTCAGCTTCGGGAAACGGTCGAAGCCCTGCCCCAGGGGCTGGACACCCAGATCGGGCGCACGGGCATCCGGCTCTCCGGTGGTCAGCGCCAACGGCTGGCCATCGCGCGGTTGGTGCTGGCGGATCCCAAGGTCATCATCCTGGATGAAGCCACTTCAGCCCTGGATGCGGAGACGGAAGCCCGATTGCATCGGGCCTTGCAGCAATTCCTGGCGGGCAAGACCACCATCATCATCGCTCACCGCCTGAGCGCTGTGCGGCAGGCGGATCGGGTGTTGGTCTTCGAAGATGGGCGCATCGTGGAATCCGGCGATCATGAAACCCTCTTGGCACAACGAGGGCTCTATGCCAGCCTCTATGCCCATCAGAAGAGCAGAACTTAGGCGGAGGGTTCCACAGTGCCTTGCACAGATTTCGCCATGCGTTTGGCGAAGTAATAAATGCGCTTGAGCTTTTCCAAGAGGTCCACCTGGGCGGCGTAGGCGCGGATCGCATCTGGCTTTTCCATCACCAGCCGTTGGGCCTGGGATAAGGCCGCAGAGTCCGCAATTCCCTGAATCTCCTGTTTCATGTCGATCACGAGTTGAGCCGCCTGCCGGTTCTTCTGGGATACGGCTTGAATGGCGGCTCCCACCGCCCGATCCACCGCTTTGTGGAAATCCCGGAGCATCGCTTGGGCGGGTTCGTCCAGTTCGATCCCCTGATCGATACCAGTATGCCCCAGGACCACTAAATTGGTCTCGATAATGTCCCCGATGTTCTCCAGATTGTTGACCGCTTCCATGAGCCGGATCATTTCCTCGGTCTGGGCTTCCGTGAGAGGAAGCCTGCCGAGCTTGCCTAAATACTGGATGATCTGAGTGTAGAGCCGATCTACCGTATCGTCCATCCGCGCGATCTGATCCAATTCTTCCCGACGCTTGGCGAGGATGGCGGGCAGGATGCGGGCGAGCATGTGCTGGATGTGCTCCCCCATGTGCAGCACTTCCAACCGAACCCGATCCAGGGCGAGGGAAGGGGTTGCCAACAATTCTTCTTCCAAGTACTTAGGCCGGATGGCGGTTTCTTCTTCCTCCAGGGGACGATCCGGTACCAACCATTCCACCAGTCGGGCGAGCTGGGTGGTGAAGCCGATGAAGAGCAAAGTATTGGCGACATTAAATAAAGTGTGGGCGTTGGCGATCTGGCGGGGTACCTCCGCCGCCAGACGCGCCTGGCCCGTCAGTTCCGGATGCTTGGGGGAGAGCCATTGCACTAAAGCCGCTAGCTGATCGATGAACCCCACCCAGAGCAACACCCCCGCCACATTGAAGAGCACATGGACCAAGGCGGCCCGCACTGCTTCCCGCGGCTTGCCGATGGCCGCCAGCAGGGCGGTGACACAGGTGCCGATGTTGGCCCCGAAGATCAGGGCGATGCCCGTCGGCAGGGAGATCAAACCCTGGCTCGCCATGACGATCACAATGCCTGTGGTGGCGGAGGAAGATTGAACGAGGGCGGTGAAGGCGGCGGCCACCAGGATGCCCACGAGGGGTTTTTCCATGGTGGTCATGAGTTCGAGAAAGGGTTCATAGCTCCGCAAGGGCTTCATGGCATCGCTCATGACGCTCATACCGAAGAAGACCAGGCCCAACCCCATCACCATGGCCCCATACTGCCGCGTGCGCTCCTTCTTTCCCATGAAGAGCAGGGCGAAGCCCAAGGCGATCATGAGCAAGGCTGCTTTGGTTACCTTGAAGGCCACGATCTGCGCAGTGATGGTGGTGCCGATGTTGGCCCCCATGATGACCCCCACGGACTGAGCCAGAGATAGGAGGCCGGCAGTGATGAAGCCCACCACCAACACAGTGGTCACAGAAGAGGATTGAATGACGGCGGTCACAAAGGCGCCGGTGATCGCCCCCATGAACCGATTGGTGGTGAGGCGGGCGAGAATGTCCTTCATGCGTTCCCCGGCCACCGCCTTGAGGGCATCGGACATCTGTTCCATGCCGAACAGGAAGAGAGCCAACCCCCCGAGCAGGCCCATGGTCATGTTGCCCCAGGCGATGCCGGTTTCCGGCGGGTCTGAGGTGGCGAGGGCGAACTCCATGCCGCCCATCAGCAGGATGCCCAGGCAGAGAGTCCAGAGGGTGGGGAGAGAAGCGAACCGGCGGTTGGGCTGCATGGCAAACCTCTGTATCAATCGATCTTAGCAGGGGCGGCTTTCACCACGGTGACCGGTACCAGGGCACTCTGCATCACCCGTTCCGCCACCGAGCCGAGGAAGAGATGGGGCAAACCGGTGAGTCCTCGGCTACCCAAGACGATCATGGAAACCCGATGTCGATCCGCGACTTCCAAAATGCGCTGGGCCGGCAATCCTTTCACGAGCAAACGTTCCCAACGCAGCTTTTGGAAATGGGTTTTGCGGTCCTGCTGAAAGGTTTGCAGAAACCCATCGAACATCTCCGCCGCCGCGTCTTCGATGTGCAACAGTCGTTTCTTCTTGAAGGCGCGGCTGTAGTAACCGGGCATCTCGTTGGGATCATGGATGACATGGAGCACCAGCAAGGGTTGTTGGAAACAGCGGGCGAAGCGCAAAGCTGTTTCCAAAGCCCTCTCTGAATGGGGGGAAAAATCCACTGGTGCTAGAATCGGATGCGCTTTCACGGAGTGTTTCCTTCCGATTTCTTACGAAATGATTACCGAGAAACATAGTGCAGCCCTGGGATAAGGGCAAGCCGCTATGCATCGATTAGAACCGCTGCGCACCTTGTTTTCTCGGCCTGCCGCTCATTGGCTCAGCGGTTTTCTCGCCGGCGGCTTGGGGGTTCTGGCTTTTGCCCCCTTCGGATACTGGCCCTTTTTTCTCCTCTCCCTGGTCTGGCTCTACCACCGATTACAGGGCTGTTCCCCGGGTCAGGGTTTTCTGCTGGGCTGGGCCTTTGGCCTGGGGCTGTTGGGCTTCGGAGTCAGTTGGATCCGCATCAGTCTCAACGAATTCGGCAATCTGCCCCCTTGGGCAGCTTCCGGGCTGATGGTCCTCTTTCTCCTGGCCATGGCCCTGTACTACGGGGGATTGGGGGCGACCACCGCTTGGTTGTCGAGCAAGCGCCCGCTAATCGGGGCGCTCTGCTTCTTCCCCGGGCTCTGGGTGCTCTGGGAATGGGTGCGGGGCTGGTGGTTCACCGGTTTTCCTTGGCTCAACGGGGGCGACACGCAGATCGACGGACCTTTAGCCGGCTTCGCGCCGGTCTTAGGGGTCTACGGCCTCAGCCTGCTTCTGGCCTTGTCCGCCGGTCTGCTCTGGACCCTTTTTCAGGTACAGCAGCCCAAGCCGCGCTTTCTGGTTGCGCTCGTCCTGGGGAGCCTTTGGCTAGGTGGTCCGCTCTTAGCACGATGGGATTGGACGCAGCCTGAGGGCCCGCCCCTGCGGGTGGCGCTGTTGCAAGGCAACAGCCAGCCCGCCATCAAGTGGAAACCGGAAGCGAAGGCTTCCATCCTGCGCACCTATGTGGAACTGACCCGAGCGAGCTATGGCAGTCAAGTGATCGTTTGGCCGGAAACCGCCATTCCCGACTTTCTCTCTCGCGTGCGCGAGCCCTTCCTCGAACCCCTGCGGCGGGAAGCTCTAGCCCAAAAGGCCGATCTGGTCATCGGCATTCCCTTCTTGGATCAGGAACAAGGGCGCTATTACAATGGATTGCTGAGCCTGCGCACCTGGGAACGCTACGCCAAGCGGCATCTGGTCCCCTTTGGGGAGTTCACCCCGTTCAAGGCTTGGCTCGGTCCCTTAGCAAAAGCCTTTTCCGTGCCCATGTCGGATTTCAGCCCGGGAGCGGCGGAACGCCCCCTGCTGCGGGTGGGCGCACAGCGCGTGGGCGTTTCCATCTGTTATGAGGATGCGTTTCCCGCCGAGCTGCTTCCCGCCCTGCCTGAAGCCCGCTATCTCATCAATGTGAGCAATGATGCCTGGTTCGGGGATTCCCTCGCCCCCCATCAGCATCTGGCCATCGCCCGGATGCGGGCCTTGGAAACCGGCCGCTGGCTGGTGCGGGCGACGAACACGGGCATTTCCGCCCTGTTGAACCATCGGGGCCAGATAGTCGCCCGCTTGCCCAGTTTTACCCGAGGCAGTTTGCAGGGAGAGATCCAGCCCCGAAAGGGCGCCACGCCCTTCGTGCGCTGGGGCAACGGGATGGTCTTAGGGCTGGCCTGTCTCCTGATCCTGCTGGGCCTTCGGTTCAGTGCGAAAGGCTAGGCTGTTGAGCCCCTGTTGTATGCATGCCTTCACTGCTGAATAGTCGTCGAAGAGAAAGAGCATATAGGCGTCCCCCCGCTGATTCTTGTGCAGGGCGATGAGCAGCGCTTGAGAATGGTCGCTGGGAAAGTCCGGTGCCAGGTCGAACACCGCTGCTGCGGCCCAATCCGCTCGGAATTTTTCCCGCGCCTGGGCCGGGGGATATTCCCGACTCGGGCTATAGTTCCCACCGGAAAGCAAACCAACCAGAGATTGAAAGAGCAGGGGGAAAAGATGGTTGGGATCGGGCGCTGCGTTGTGGGGGTCTTCGTAGTCGATGCGCATCCGAGCCAAGGGACGGACCATATAGAAGATCTCCAATTCTTCCCCGCAGTCCAACGCGTAATCATAGGGAAACAGGGGATTATCCCGCACGGCAACGGGCGTTGCGTCAGGGATCGGTCGCAGCACCAGACCCGCTTCCTGCAACAAGATTGCAAAACGCGGGGGTTCCGCACTGAAGACCGTTAGGGAAAACAGGAGAAGAACGAGGCACAAAATCCTAGACATGGATGAACCTTCAATGGGGAGAAGGGGGCAGGGGTTCCGGTTTTGCATCGGGATTTTTCCAAGCCTTTAACAAGGCTCCCGCCTGTTGATTCCAGGTTTTTTTCCTTGGAAATCCGAAGGAACCGTTCCAGGTCCTGAATCGCCGCTTCCCGATGGCCCAAGGCATCCTGTACCACCGCCCGATTGAAATAGGGGGCGGGGAGATGGGGATCCAGGACAATGCAAGCATCGAATTCTTCCAGTGCGCCCGCATAATCTTGCGCTTCATAGCGCAGTACCCCCCGATTGAAGCGGGCGGCGAGGAGATCAGGATTCAGGGCGATGGCCCGATCCAGATCTTTCAACGCTTGATCCGTGCGCCCGAACCGGCGGTAGGCCTGGGCGCGATTGGTGAGGGCTTCCACATCCTCAGGATCGAGCTGGAGCGCGCGTTCCAGATCCGCCAACGCCTGGGCGATGTGCCCCTGTTCCAAGCGCAGGCTGCCCCGCACGGCGAAAATGCGGCCGTAGTTGGGATACAGATCCCCCGCCTGGCTGAGGGCATGCAGGGCTTCCTGGACTCTGCCCGCAGCCTGGTGTTGCAGGGCGATTTGAATCTGGGTTTCCGGATCCAAAGCTTGATGGGGATGATAGGTGCTCCCATGGGGGCTGCCCGGCTTCAGGGGCACAGCAGTTTCCTGGGCCTGCACGAGGCTCAACGCTGCGACAGCGAGCAGGAAGGTGCCTAATCTCATCTTTACTTCCACCCATAAAAAAAGCCGTCCGGTTGGAAAACCGGACGGCAGACAGTAACCGCTACTTCTGGTTCCGTTCCGCGTACTGTTTGATCATCTTATTCATGAGCTCGATGTGCTGGGCATCGGTGAGTTGGCCCGGCGTGGCCACCTTCGCCCAGCGTTCCGCATTGCTCATCTCCCGATGACAGCCCATGCATAGGCCGGTGCGCTCCATGCCGGTCCGCATCTGCTCGGGGAGCGCCCGAGACAGGGGCCAATGGGTGCCCACGGTCTGCACCTGCTGCCCATCCTTGATGAGGGTGGACCAATCGTAATCCAGATCCGCAATTTTGGGAATCTGAATCTGGTATTGCCCGGGGATCACTTGGCCGTTCTTCTGATCGATGAGATCTTCCACGATGTCTTCGGGATAGCGTGTCTGGAAGACACCGCCCGCGATCCCATAGCCCAGGGTCTTGGGATTGTTGTGGCAGGATTCGCAGGTGCGGGCCTTGCGCTGCACGGAATGGGGCTGCACCGGTGCCATGTCGATGGCATCGGGGACCCGTTCTTGACCCAGTTCCGCCTGTTCATCATAGGACTTGCCGAGCCGGTTCAAGGCGATGGTCTTGCCCCGCCGGTCGATGACCGTATAAACGATCTGACAGCCGGGCATGAGGGGGGTTACCCGACCTTCGCCATTGATGCCGAGCACGGGCTCTTCCCAACGGAGATAGGAGCGCTTCTCGAAGACCTTGCCCGGGCTCTTCTTGCCGTGGGTGCCCAGGGGCGATTCCGCCGTCTGCCCGTTGAGGATGCCATCCACTTTGGTCTTGAGGCTGCCGCCAGCGATCCAGTCCGTATCCATGAGGGGTTTTCCGTCCTTGCCCTTGCCGTAGTTGACCTGCACATGGCAGCCATAGCATTGGGGCACCCAGGAGGCATGGCAGGCGTAGCATTCCAAACTCTGGTTGTGCTTGACCACCTTGCTCATGGCCACTTCTGCATTGGGGCTTTTCCAGGCGTTATCCTGAGCGAGCTGCTTCAGCAGAGGCACTTGAAAATCCAACCCCGTGGCGGAATGCAAAATGACCTTATCCCCATCCTTCACCACATTGCCCAAGGGATTGCCGCGGGTGGACAGAAGATAGCCATCTTTCGCCGGGTAGGCGGTGGCGAAAGCTTGGGTTTCCGGCAGCAGGGTATCGCTCAGGCCTCTGGGTTCGTCCGGCAGAGCCTTGCCGAATTCTTCCGAATAACCCAAGGGCAGTTCCCAGGGGAACTGGTCCGGCGTGCCGTGGCAGTCCTGGCATTCGATTTCCACCTGGGCCAGGGTGGTGCCGAAGATGTTGCCATCGCCGTGCATATCGATGGTGGTGTGGCAGTCCTGGCAAAGCATCCCGCCCTTAGGATTCTCGGGGCGGCTTTGGTTGTACTGGTGGTGCAGGTCGTCCGAGATGAAGAGATAGCGTTTGGTGTGGAGCTTGGGTTGGGTCTTGCCCTGCTCGTTGTAGGGGGAACCATAGGGGAATTCCATGAGCCCCTGATAGGTCACCCCGATGCGCTTGCCGCGGTTGTGGCAGGAATTACAGGTTTCCACCGGAATGCCGGAGTATTCCATATCCGCCCGCACCCGCACCTTAGCTTCTCGGGTGCCCTGAATCCGGTGCACCAGCAGATGTCCTTTTTCCTGCTTGTCGATGGTGGGATCATTGCCCTCATAGTAGCCTTCATTTCCATAGGGAATATGGCAGGCGGAGCAACCCATGCCCCGATAATCGCCCCGTTTTTCCCGTCCCTTGACCGCCACATGGCAGCGCTGACACTGCTGGCGCTGATAGGTGAAGCCCGCGAGCTTGGGATCCGATTCGATCTCTTCTACAGAGGGTTGAGGAATCTGTTCGAGCTTGCTGGGGAGCTGATCGGGATAATCCCGCATGAGCTGGGCCATATAGGCTTTATAGGCTTCGGTGCCGATGCTGGGCACGGGGCCATCTGTATCTTCCACTGCATAATCCCCCCAGGGCACCTTGTGATTTTGCACTTCCGCAATGCCCCAGGTGTGCAGATTGCCTTGGATTTTGCCCGCCTCTGTGTTCATCAGGGCTCGTTCCAAGCGATAGGGATAGCCCTGATGGCAACCGGCCTGCCCGCAGCTGTGATCTGCGATCCAGATGCTGCCCGGATCCGGATAGAAAGTCTTGGGACCTGTGGGAGAGGCTTTGGGACCGACTCCCCGATGAGCCTCCGCCGCAGTCAGGGCCTGGGGGTTTCCGCCGTGGCAGACGGTGCAGCCCGCTGGATCCCCCTGGGCTCTGCCCAAGGCAGAAATCGCGGCCATCATGCCGCTAGTCTTTTCCCGAATGTCCTCGATGCCCTCATGGCAGCTCAGACAACCTTTCTGTGCAGCCACTTCGGGTGCCACTCGGTCAGGCACCGCCCCTTGGCTGAGGCTCATCCCGCCCCATAACAGGGCCGAGAATAGCATTGACAAACGCAAGCGTTTCATCCGTTCCCCCTAGATTGATCGGAATGAAGATCCCGGCAGGATCGTGCTGAGGCCACACACAGGCGAACCCCCTGTTCGTGGCGCAGTCCCAATTATCTAGGAGGACCTGAAAAAAGTTCCGCAGACGCACCCACCTTTTTTTCGCTTGATTGATCCACATCAACAGAAACTGGCTCGGTCCTCTTCCGGAGGGTTTCGCTATACTGCTTTACATCTTCAACAACCCTGATCCGCCGTTTTGAACCAACGCTTCCGCCCTACCCGACTGATTCGCCTAGCCCTTGCGCTGGGGCTGATCCTGCTCATGCTGTTCGTGCTCTGGGGGCTGCTGGCCCTCACGGACACGGCTTTTGGGGTCTGGGAACAATTGGTGAACCTGCCCAATTGGTTTTTCTACCTCTACGGAGCTGCTTTCCTGGGTATCTTGGGCGCCGGTGCCTGGGCCCTGTGGCGGCTCCTGGGGCCGAGGCGGCGCAAGCCGCGGGGGAAGGACTCACCGCCCGACCGCAGGACCATTGAAAAGCGGTTGGAACAGGCGGAAGCGAAGGGCATGGATCTTGCCTCTGTTCGCAAAGAATTGGCCTTGCTCCAACAGCGCAAGGCGGCGGGGACCATCTATGTGGGCTTCTTTGGGGAGATCAGCAGCGGGAAATCTTCCCTCATCCAAGCCTTGTTGCCCCAGGCAACCCTGGAAACCGATGTCTTGGGGGGAACTACCCGAGAAATCACTGCGTACCGGTGGCGCAGTCCCGGTGGAGATAGCTTGGTGCTCCTAGACATGCCGGGCACCAACGAGGTGGGCGGTGCGCTCGATGAGATGGCGCGCTCGGAAGCCCTGCGGGCCCATCTGGTGGTCTATGTGTGCGATGGGGATCTAAGCCGTTCCCAATATGAGGAATTGCAAGCCTTGTTGGCCCTGAACAAGCCCACCATCATCGCTTTGAACAAGATAGATCGTTACCGCCAGGAGGAATTGATCCTCATCATCCAGCGCTTACAAGCGCGGCTCGGCCAGCGGGATCGGGTGCGCGTGGTGCCCGTGCAGGCGGGGGGCAAGCGGGAAGCCCTGGTGATCGGACCAGACGGCCGCGAAAAACGCGTGGTGCGGACCATGCCGCCCCGCGTGGATGCGCTGCGGGAAGCCCTGCAACAGCAATTAGATGAAGACTGGGAGGTTCTGGAAAAACTGCGGGATACCAGCGTGTTTGTCCTAGTTTCCCAGCAACTGGACGCAGCGGAACAAGCCCATCGGGCCCAGCAGATGGAAACCCTGACGAAAAGCTATGCTAAAAAGGCCATGGTGGGGGCGCTGGCAGCAGTAGCGCCGGGATCCGACCTGGTGATTCAAGGCTATCTGAGCATCAGCATGGTCAAGGAGATGGCCCGCCTCCACGGGGTGCATGTGCGGGAGTTGGATTTGGATCTCCTGCTCCAGCTCGCGCAAAAGCGGGTGGCAAAGAGCACGACCATCATGTTGGCCGTGGCAGGCAATGCCCTCAAAGCTTTTCCCGGGGTAGGTACCCTGCTCGGCGGATTGACCCATGCGGTGGCCTACGGGATGATTTTTGAAGCTCTGGGCAAAGCAGTGGCCCAGTCTCTCAGCTCTCGGGGTGCATTGCGACCCGCCCAAGCGGCGCAGGTCTTTGAGGAGAATTTACGTGAAGATCTCGAAGCGCGTGCGAGACGCTTTGCCCGACTTGCCCTGGAAATCCATCGAGCGGATCGGGAGCGGCCAGAAACCGACACCGCCGCCCGCTGATGGTGCAGGTCATCTTCACCTGGCCCAAGAAAGCCTGCGCAATTTATTAGAAGATGATCGCGTTCCCCAGGAAGTGCGGGCCGCCCTTTCTGAGGATTATCAGCAGGTGGAAGCCATGCTGGAAAAATTGGAGCATGGCCACATTCACATCGCTGCGTTCGGTCGGGTGAGCGTGGGGAAATCCGCCACCCTCAACGCGCTGTTGGGCAAGCCCCACTTCAGCACCAGCCCCTTGCACGGGGAGACCAAAACCGCCCAGATGAGCCGTTGGGAGGCCTACGAACAAGGCGGTGTGTTCTTCATCGATACCCCGGGGCTGAATGAAGTGGCGGGAGAAGAGCGGGAACGCCTGGCCCGAGAAGTCGCTGCTCGAGCAGATCTGGTCTTGTTCATCGTGGACGGAGATCTCACGGAAACGGAGATCCGCGCTTTGCGGGCCCTCATGGGCCGACCGGTGATCCTGGTCTTCAACAAGATCGACCGATATACCCAAGAGGAACGGGCCCAGGTGCTCGCTGCCCTACAGCGGCATACTCGGGGGTTTATCGATCCAGAAAACATCGTCTGCATCAGCGCCATGCCGGCGGAACAGTTAGTGATCTTGGTGGATGCGCAGGGCAATGAGACTGAAACCCTGCGCCAGCCGCCGCCCGATCTAGCCCAATTGCGGGAACGGCTCTGGACCGTCCTGGAATCGGAGGGCAAGACCCTGGCTGCCCTCAACGCTTCCCTGTTCGCCAGTGATCTCACCGATCGACTGGGGCAGCGCATTCTGCAAGTGCGCCGACAGCTCGGGGCCCAGATCATCCGCAATTATTGCATCGGCAAAGGGGTGGCTGTGGCCCTGAATCCCATTCCCATTGTGGATCTGCTCGCCGCCGCCACAGCGGATGTGAGCCTGGTGGTCCATCTTTCCAAGCTCTATGGGCTGCCCATCTCCAACGCGGAGGCGGGTGCGCTGCTCAGGACCATCGCCAAGCAGATGCTTCTGTTCATCGGCACAGTCTGGGGGGTCAATGTGTTGTCCGCAGCGCTCAAGCTGGGCACCGGTGGTTTGTCCACCCTGCTCACCGCCAGTGCACAAGGTGCCGTGGCCTACTACGCTACTGCAGTAGTGGGTCAGGCGGCGGAAACCTATTTGGCACAGGGAAAATCCTGGGGAGAGCTGGGACCGAAACAGGTGATTCGGGGAATTTTAGAAGGGATCGACCGAGATTCCATCCTGGCGCAGGCGAGAAATGATATCAGCGAACGCCTGAAACCCCTCGCCTGATGCTGCGCCTGAAAAACTGTTCCCATCGGGGAACTAAAAAATTCCTGAGTTCCTCTCATTCCATTACTGAGGCAACTCAGGCATCCATCATCTATTGATCAGAGGTTTTTATGAACAGAAACATTCAAGTATTTACCGCAGCCACAGCATTTTCCTTGCTGCCCCTGCAGATCTTGGCGAACGATGCAGATCGAGCGATCCGAGATCGATTGACCCGAGTGTTGCCCGACTATGAGATCAACAGCATCCACGAAACGCCTGTCCCTGGCGTTTACGAAGTGTTGTTGGATTCGGAACTCGTCTATGTCAGCGGCGATGGACGCTACATGTTCCAAGGCCGCCTTATCGATCTCAAGGATCGGAAGGATCTCACGGAAACTTCCCCCCGCTTGCTGGAAGCCCGCAAGCGTCAGGCAAGAGAGCGGGTCGCCGCCTTGGAAGCGATGGGAGAAGATACGATGGTGATCTTTTCTCCAGAACATCCTAAGCACACGATCAGCGTGTTCACGGACATCGATTGCGGCTATTGCCGAAAGCTGCACCGAGAAATTCAGTCCTACTTGGATGAAGGCATCCGAGTGCGTTATCTCTTCTATCCACGAGCAGGGGCGGGCAGTCCTTCCTATGATAAGGCGGTGTCCGTCTGGTGTGCGGATGACCGCAACCAGGCCATGACCGATGCGAAGGCAGGCAAGACCATTGAGAAACGGAAATGCGCTAATCCGGTGTTAGCGCACATGAATTTGGGGCATGAGTTCGGCGTTTCGGGAACGCCGACTATTGTCCTGGAAGATGGCACCCTGGTTCCCGGCTATATGCCTGCTAAACGGTTGTCGAGGTTGCTCGAATCGAAGAGTAAGTAACCTAGGTCTGACCCCGCCCCCAGGGGGCGGGCCAATATCCATACTCGTTTCAGGGAGATGCCATGTCGATCCGCTTCAAGATTATCGTCGCCTTTCTTGTCATGACTATATTGATCATGGCGCAATCTCTCTCTAATCTGCATCATAACGCACAATTGCGGACGCTCGTGCATCTGGCGATCGATCAAAATTACAAAGCCATTGCATGGATCAATAACCTCATCAGCGATATACAAAAATTACGCCGCTATGAGAAGGAGTATTTCATCTATATCACGGATCCTGTCAACAAAGAAAAGTACACGAGGCGTTGGCGGGAAACCTTCGTGGATATCCGGAAAAAGCTCGCCTGGATGGTTCGGGATAAATCGGGACTCTATGATGAAGATGATCAGCTGAGATTTACTAATCTACAGGATGCGTTGCAATTTTACGGTGCAGAATTCGAAAAAATCCTAGAGCGGTATAAAAAGAGCTTCTTGGTCGGAAACCTGCGAGACGGGCAGAACGGAGCAAGCGCTGCGATTCAAGCCAATACAATGATCCAAGCCGGGAAGGATCGACTCGCCAAAGTCTTGGAAGACATGATTGCCTTGCGAGAAAAAAAGATAGAAGAATCCCGATCGATTGTACAGACCATCGAGAACCAGTTTCAGGAAGTCGAGATCATCTCCTTCTCCCTGACGGGCATAGCAATAGCCATCGTGAGCTTGATTGTGATCCTAATCCCCGGTGAGATCAACCGAAGCTTGAACCGCTTGGTTCAAAAGGCAGACCAGATCAGCAAGGGACATCTCAGCGAACCCGTCGGCGGACTACCGATCCCCGAGTTCAATGCCCTGGCCCGCTCCCTAGAATTAATCCGGAAGGCAAGGATTGCGGATTCCCTGCGGTCTGCCAACACAGCAAAGACTAAGGAAAAGATCCTGCTGGAAGAAGAATAATGCTATTCTTCGCAGGAATAACCGTGGGCAATCAACCCTTCTTCTAAATAGTCCGCGATAAAGGGATGGGCGAGGAGATATTGCGCCGTGTTCCTATGCTCCGCATAATAGCGCCTCGCTTCCTGCAAGGCGATCGCCCATTCCTCCAAGCTGTAATCCCCCCGACCCAACCACATGAGGGCGATGAGCTCCGCTTGCTGTTCCGGGTCGAGATCCAGAATAGATGACTGGACTTCCTGAAGGCTCAGATCATCTGCATGATCCGCTAAGGTTTGCAATGCCCAATTATCACTCGGGCTGTTCGGCATTTCGGGAATGACCACCTGTTCCTTCGCCTGAAATTCCCGTGCTTTGAGCATGAGGAAGCAGATGAAATCGAGTCCGATATGGAGCATCGTTCGGTCCCTCCCAGATACCACATCCTATTTTCCAGTATACGCCAAAACCCATCTGCCACAGGCAGAGCCAATCCCCATGAAACGCAGAACTTTTCTCCATCATTTTCCCAAGGCCATCGGCCTGATTTCCCTCTCCGGAACCCTCGCTGCTCAGATTCGTCCTCTCAGCTTGGATGCGCAGCAATGGAATTGCTTGGCAGCAGTACAAGAACATCTGTTGCCTTCCGAACCCCATGCACCGGGCAGCCTGGACATCCGGGCCACCGCCTATTTGGATCGGACCTTGGCGGATCCTGGCTTTAATCCCGACATCAGAACCTTCCTGCTGCAAGGCATCCTTTGGTTGGAAGATATCGCTCAGAAGCGGGCGGGATTGCCCTTCCATCAAATGGTCCCAGCCGACCGGGAAACCCTGCTTCACAACATCGCCAGAAGTCCCACCGGGGAGCGCTGGCTTTCCCTGCTGCTGGACTACACTTTGGAAGCCCTGTTGGCGGATCCCCTGTACGGCGGCAATCCCGGCGGCATTGGCTGGCGCTGGTTGGAACACGATCCGGGCCGGCCGCGCCCTACACCGGATAAGATCTATGGAAGATTGGAAAAAGTGTGAATCCTCGCCAACGATCTAACAATCCATGCCCAAGCAGAACAAACACGGTGCCAATCTCGGCTTCGAAAATAAATTGTGGGAGATGGCCGACAAGCTGCGCGGCCACATGGACGCCTCGGAATACAAGCATGTAGTCCTAGGGCTGATCTTCCTCAAGTACATCTCCGACGCCTTCCAGCACAAATACGACGAGCTGGCCGCCACGGCGGAGACGGAATACACCGACCCCGAAGACCGTGACGAATACCTGGCCGACAACATTTTCTGGGTGCCGCCCGAAGCCCGCTGGGAGAAGATCCAGGCCCAGGCCCCCCAACCCACCATCGGCAAGGTGATCGACGAGGCCATGACCGCCATTGAGCGGGAAAACCCCAGCCTCAAGGGGGTGCTGCCCAAGGACTATTCCCGGCCCACTCTGGACAAGACCCGCCTCGGCGAGCTGGTCAAGCTGGTGGGCGACATTGACTTGAAGGCGAAAGAATCCGGTGTGCGTGACCCCCTGGGCCGGGTTTACGAATACTTTCTCGGCCGCTTCGCCGCCGCCGAGGGGAAGGGAGGCGGCGAGTTCTACACCCCCCAGTGCGCGGTGCAACTGCTGGTGGAGATGATCGAGCCCTACCGGGGCCGGGTGTACGACCCCTGCTGCGGCTCCGGCGGCATGTTCGTGCAGAGCGAAAAGTTCGTCGAGGAGCACGGCGGCTGGCTGGGTGATATCGCCGTCTATGGCCAGGAGTCCAACCCCACCACCTGGAAGCTGGCCCGAATGAACCTCGCCATCCGCGGCATCGACGCCGACCTCGGCCCCCACCAGGCCGACAGCTTCCACAACGATTTGCACAAGGATCTGAAGGCCGACTACATCCTCGCCAATCCACCCTTCAATATGTCCGACTGGGGCGGCGAGCGACTGCGCGAGGACGTGCGCTGGAAATACGGCGTGCCGCCGGCGGGCAATGCCAACTATGCCTGGATCCAGCACTTTATCTACCACCTCAGCCCCGACGGTATCGCCGGCTTCATCATGGCCAACGGCTCCCTGTCCAGCGCTACCAAGGCCGAGCTGTCCATCCGCAGGGGGATCATCGAAGATGATCTGGTAGACTGCATCATCGCCCTGCCGGG
>JALWWO010000003.1 GCA_027078745.1 Chromatiaceae bacterium | reverse complement strand
CGCCCTATTCGGACTCGCTTTCGCTACGGCTCCACCTGACGGCTTAGCCCTGCCGCTGAGGACAACTCCCTGGCTCATTCTGCAAAAGGCACGCAGTCGGGGACAAAAGACCCCTTCCACTGGCTTGTAGACTCGGGGTTTCAGGTTCTATTTCACTCCCCTTACCGGGGTTCTTTTCACCGTTCCCTCACGGTACTGATGCGCTATCGGTCAGCCGGTAGTACTTAGCCTTGGAGGGTGGTCCCCCCAGATTCCCACAACCTTTCACGGGGGCCGTGGTACTCGGGAGTGTATCCCAGGGAGGCTCCAGACCTTTCGCCTACGGGGCTTTCACCCTCTATGGCGCTGCGTTCCAGCAGACTTCGGCTAAGTCGGAGCTTTATAACTCCCCGAGGAGTTGGCGGACTCCTCCGGATACATCCCACGACCCCGGTATGGCTAAGGCCGCCACCATGGCACCATACCGGTTTAGGCTCTTCCCCGTTCGCTCGCCGCTACTTGGGGAGTCTCGGTTGATTTCCTTTCCTCCCGCTACTAAAAGGTTTTGCTTCGCGGAGTGTAGCCTCCCGCAAGAGAGCGGGATGACAGGCCTTAAAGCCTGTCGGGTTTCCCCATTGGGGCATCCGGGCCTCAAAGGCTCGTTGCGCCTCCACCCGGCTTATCGCAGCTTAGCACGCCCTTCATCGCCTCCGGCTGCCGAGGCATCCACCCCGAGCCTTTACTAACTTGCATACCTACCCGTAGGGAGTTCCTACCTATTCAGTTGCCAAGGATTTGGAGATGGCGGGACTTGAACCCGCGACCTCCTGCTTGCAAAGCAGGCGCTCTCCCAGCTGAGCTACATCCCCTCGGAAGCTGTCCCTGATAATGGGCCTCGGTGGACTTGAACCACCGACCTTGCCCTTATCAGGGGCACGCTCTAACCAGCTGAGCTAGAGGCCCTGCTCTGCAAGCGTCAACTCAGTAGGGGATAGGAGCCTCCATCAATTTAGCTTTCCGTTTAAAGGAGGTGATCCAGCCGCAGGTTCCCCTACGGCTACCTTGTTACGACTTCGCCCCAGTTGCCGGCCCGGTCATCGGCCTCTGCCTCCCCAAAAGGGGTTAGCTCGAGGACTTCCGACCGAACCGACTTCCGTGGCGTGACGGGCGGTGTGTGCAAGGCCCGAGAACGTATTCACGGGGACTTAGCTGATACCCCGTTACTACCGATTCCGGCTTCATGAGGGCGAGTTGCAGCCCTCAATTCGCACCATGACCGGGTTTAGAGGGATTGGCTCACCCTTTCGAGCTCGCTACCCATTGTCCCGGCCACTGTAGCGCCTGTGTAGCCCCGGGCATAAAGGGCATACTGACCTGACGTCATCCCCACCTTCCTCCGGCTTATCGCCGGCAGTCCCCTTAGAGTGCTTCCCCGAGGGGATAGCAACTAAGGGCAGGGGTTGCGCTCGTTGCGGGACTTAACCCAACATCTCACGACACGAGCTGACGACGGCCATGCACCACCTGTGGTAGGGTTCACTCCAAAAGGAGTGAAAGGCTCCGCTTTCGCAGAGCGGCCCTACCATGTCAAGCCCGGGTAAGGTTATTCGGTTAGCATCGAATTGAACCAGACGCTCCACCGGTTGTGCGGGCCCCCGCCAATTCCTTTGAGTTTCAGGCTTGCGCCCGTACTCCCCAGGCGGGGCGCTTAACGCGTTAGCTGCGAGCCTGCCGGGTGACAAGCCCTAGCGCCCATGGTTTACGGCTGGGACTACCCGGGTATCTAATCCGGTTTGCTCCCCCAGCTTTCGTCCCTGACCGTCAGGACAGCTCCAGCAGGCTGGCTTCCCCTTCGGTGTTCCTCCCGATATCTACGCATTTCACCGCTACACCGGGAATTCCGCCTACCCGAGCGTGCCTCAAGTCCCGCAGTTCAGGATGCCATTCCACGGTTGAGCCGTGGGCTTTGACAACCCGCTTACGGGACCGGCTGCGGACGCTTTACGCCCAGTGACTCTGCGCAACGCTTGGGACCCACGTATTACCGCGGCTGCTGGCACGTGGTTAGCCGTCCCTTCCTTAGGAGGCGGGTCAAGTGCGAGCGGGTATTAGCCACTGCACTCCTCCTGCCTCCCTACAGAGGTTTACACCCCGAGGGGCTTCGTCCCTCACACGGCGTTGCAGGGTCAGGCTTTCGCCCATTGCCCATGATTCCCCACTGCTGCCCCCCGTAGGGGTGCGGGCCGTGTCTCAGTCCCGCTGTGGCTGGTCGTCCTCTCAGACCAGCTACCCGTCAGAGGCTTGGTGAGCCGTTACCTCACCAACGACCTGATGGGACGCGGGCCCATCGCTCAGGCGGGAGCGTGCGAAGCAGAGGCCCCCTTTCACGCTGCATCTTAGTGATGCAGCGCGGTATAGGGTATTAGCTCCGGTTTCCCGGAGTTATCCCCTACCTGAGGGTAGGTTACCCACGCGTTACTCACCCGTTTGCCGGTCGCCGGCAGTCCCGAAGGACTCCGCTGCCCCGCGACTTGCATGTGTTAGGCACGCCGTAAGCGTTCGCGCTGAGCCAGGATCAAACTCTTCAAGGAAACTCT
>JALWWO010000002.1 GCA_027078745.1 Chromatiaceae bacterium | reverse complement strand
TCGATTGAAACCGCCCGCCGGAAGATTCGACGGGAAATCGAGCTTCTCCAAGAATACCGAACCCGACTGATTGCCGATGTGGTCACCGGCAAATTGGATGTGCGCGGGGTCGATGTCCCCGCGGCGGGAGGCGCGGGAACGGACACCTCCCCATGAGCCAACACAAAAGAACGAGCCCAGAAACGCAATCGGGAACCCCAGGAAAATGCACACGGACACCCGAGAACAGGGGCTGGAATCCCTGATCGTCCGCGCTTTGATCGAGGATGCCGGCTATCTGCCCGGCGATCCAGCGGACTATGACCGGGCGCACTGCCTAGACCTTGCCCACCTCGTCGCCTTCTTGCGCACCACCCAGCCGGAGACCCTAGCGCGGTTGGGCTTGGCGGAAGCCGGCCCGCGCCGGACGCAATTTCTCCACCGGCTGCAAGGGGAGATCGCCAAGCGCGGGGTGGTCGATGTGCTGCGCCGCGGGGTCAAGCATGGCCCCCATTCGGTGGAGCTGTTCTACGGCACCCCCTCGCCGGACAATGCCAAGGCCGTGGAGCGCTTCGCCGCCAACCGCTTCAGCATCACCCGCCAGTTGCGCTATTCCCGCGATGCAACCCAACTTGCGCTGGATCTGGTGTTGTTCCTCAACGGGTTGCCGGTGGCGACCTTCGAGTTGAAGAACCGCTTGACCAAGCAGACGGTAGAAGATGCGGTGCAGCAGTATCAGCGGGACCGGAGTCCTAAGGAACCTCTGTTCCAGTTTGGCCGCTGTCTGGTCCATTTCGCCCTGGATGAACAAGCAGTTCGCTTCTGCACCCATCTGCAGGGCAAGCGCTCCTGGTTTCTCCCCTTCAATCGAGGTTATAACGGGGGGGCGGGCAATCCGCCCAACCCCGCCGGATTGGCCACCGATTATCTATGGAAAGCGATCCTCACCAAGGAGAGCCTCTCGGACCTCCTCGAGAACTATGCCCAGATCGTCGAGGAGAAGGACGAAAAGACCGGCCGCAAGTCGCGCAAGCAGATCTTCCCCCGCTATCATCAACTCGACGCAGTGCGCAAGCTGCTGGAACATGTGCAGGCCCACGGGGTGGGCAGGCGCTATCTCATCCAGCATTCCGCCGGCAGCGGCAAGAGCAATTCCATCGCCTGGCTGGCTCATCAATTGGTGGGGTTGGAACAGGCGGATGGGGCACGGTTCGATTCGGTGATCCTGGTCACAGATCGCCGGGTGTTGGATCAGCAGATCCGAAACACCGTCAAGCAGTTCGCCCAGGTCTCGGCCCTCGTCGGCCATGCCCAGCGGTCCGGGGATCTCAAGGCGTTCCTGCAACAGGGCAAGCAGATCATCATTACCACGGTGCAGAAGTTTCCCTTCATCCTGGATGAGATCGGCACGGCCCATCGGGGCCGGCGCTTCGCTATCCTCATCGATGAGGCCCATTCCAGCCAGGGCGGCAAGGCCACCGCCGCAATGAACCGCGCACTGCACGCAGAGGAAGTGGCAGAGGATCCAGAAGAACAGATCAACCAGATCATGGCGGCGCGCAAGCTGCTGAAGAACGCCAGTTACTTCGCCTTCACCGCCACCCCCAAGCACAAGACCTTGGAAATCTTCGGCACGCCGGAACCCCAGCCGGATGGCCGCGTTCGCCACGTGCCCTTCCATTGCTACAGCATGAAGCAGGCCATCGAGGAGGGCTTCATTCTCGATGTGCTGCGGCATTACACGCCGGTAGCCAGCTATTACCGGCTGATTAAGACGGTGGAAGCGGATCCGCTGTTCGATGCCCGCAAGGCGCAGAAGAAATTGCGCCGCTATGTGGAATCCCATGATCACGCCCTCCGCCAGAAGGCGGAAATCATGATCGATCATTTCCATGAACAGGTGCTGGCTCGGCACAAGATCGGCGGTCAGGCCCGGGCCATGGTGATCGCCAAGGGCATCGCGGGAGCGATCCAATACTTTCACATTTTCCGGGCCTATCTGAAGGAACGCCGCAGCCCCCATCAAGCCATCGTGGCTTTCTCGGGCGAACAGACAGATCCCGTCAGCGGCCAGCGGGTTACGGAGGCCACGTTGAACGGCTTCCCCAGCCCTCTCATTCCGGAGAAGCTGAGAACAGACCCCTATCGCTTTCTGATCGTGGCGGACAAGTTTCAGACCGGCTATGACGAACCCTTGCTGCACACGCTGTATGTGGACAAGCCCTTGTCCGGCATTAAGGCGGTGCAAACCCTCTCCCGACTCAACCGCGCCCATCCCCAGAAGCACGACACCTTCATTCTAGACTTCTGCAACGACGCGGAGACCATCCGGCAGGCCTTCGCGCCCTACTACCGCACTACCGTGCTCAGCGAGGAAACCGACCCCAACAAGCTGCACGATCTCAAAGCGGATCTGGACGCTTATCAGGTCTATTCCCCGCAACAGGTGGAAACCCTGGTGGAACGCTATCTAAACGGGGCACCGCGGGATCGGCTCGATCCGATCCTCGATGCCTGCGTGGCCCTGTATAACCATGACCTGGACGAAGACGGCCAGGTCGATTTCAAGGGCAAGGCGAAAGCGTTCGTGCGCACCTATGAATTCTTGGCGTCGGTCCTGCCCTATCCCTGCGCCGAATGGGAAAAGCTGTCTCTCTTCCTCAATTTCCTGATCCCCAAGCTGCCCGCCCCCAGGGAAGAAGATCTTTCCCAGGGCATTTTGGAAACCATCGACATGGATAGTTACCGAGCAGAGGTGCAATCCAGCCTGCGCATCGCCCTTTCAGAGGAGGCTGGGGAACTGGAGCCCGTGCCCACCGGCGGCGGCGGTTTCCAGTCGGAACCCGAATTGGATCAGCTCAGCAATATCATCCAGTCCTTCAACGATCAGTTCGGCAATATCGAGTGGAAGGATGCTGACAAGATCCGCCGGATCATCACCGAGGAAATTCCGGCCAAGGTGGCTGCGGACCCGGCCTATCAAAATGCCATGAAGCATTCGGACAAGCAGAACGCCCGCATCGAACACGACCGGGCCTTGCATCAGGCCCTCTTAGGCTTGTTGTCGGATCAAACGGAACTGTACAAACAGTTCAGCGACAATCCTTCGTTCAAGAAATGGCTGTCCGATACCGTTTTCGGGCTGACCTATCCGGGCAGCCGGTGAAGCGGATCAAGTTCCGCAAGAGACGCCTCGATTCCGCTGACAAGGTCTCGCAGATTCCCCAAAGGTCCAGCAGCTCCCTCTAGCCTTCTTCCCCCTCCCAATAATCCAGGGCTGCTTCTAGAGGCAGGCAGACGGACAGCGTCCGGACCGATCGATCTCCCCCCGGCGGGCTGCCGGCGATGAGGTTAACCTTGCCCGAATCGGGCATCATCACGATATCTGGTTCTTCCATAGTGCTGATGCAAAGATACTTCAGCTCCGCATCGCTGTCGTTGAAGATCTGGTGTGGCGTGTCGGGACCGGCGGGGATGGCCACCACATCGCCCGCTACCAGCGGCCAATTCCGTTCGCCCAGCCGCAGCCGGCCCCGGCCTTCGAGGATAAAAAACAGCTCTTCGTTGGCCAGATGGGCATGAGCGGGCCAGGCCGCTTTGCCCGGGGGCAGCACTAGGAAACGGCAGCCGAGTTTCTTCGCCCCCAGTTGCCTTCCGATCTGGGTCATGCGGGCTTCATAGCGTGCGCCATGCTGCCAGCGCTGCAACGCGACTTGGTGAATGTTCAGGATAGGCCGTTCGTCATGCATCGCTCCGCTCCGCACAATGCTGTTGGATCGCTCGCCGGAACGCCTGATGGCAGCGCTGAAACACCGGCCCCGGACAGGCTTTCAACCGGCGCCCATCGATTTCTCGGACTGGGATCAGCTCGGCACCGGTGCCGCTGAGGAAACATTCCTCCGCACGGTATACATCATAGGGGGTCAGCGATTGTTCCCGGGCTTCGATGCCCAGCTCTTCAGCGAGCTGCAAGATCAACCCCCGCGTGATGCCCGGCAAAGCACCGTCGATCGCCGGTGGAGTGAGCAAGCGGCCCTCCTGGACGACGAACAGATTGTCCGCCGTCCCTTCGGTCAAGTGCCCTTGTCCATTGAGCAACAATGCTTCCTCAGCCCCCGCCTGATTGGCTTCGATGCGGGCCAGGATCTGATTCAGATAGTTCAAGCTCTTGATGCGGGGGTCCAGTCCATCCAGTGGCAAGCGGCGGGTAGTGGCGGTGATGAGGCGGATACCTCTTGCCCGCGCGGCAGGATTGACCAGCTCTAATTCGCTGGCAATCATGATCAAACGAGGCGTTTTGCAGGGTGCGGGATCGATGCCCAAGGGCCCTTCGCCTCGGGTGAGGATCAGGCGAAGATAGCCTTCTTTGCCTCCGAAGGCTCGGATGACGGTAGCCGCGATCTCAGTCAAGGCTGCTTCCGTCCAAGGCACTTCCAGGGCGATGGCCTGGGCGGAATCCCGCAGCCGGCGCAGGTGCTGATCCAGCAGGAAGGGCACGCCTGCATAGAACCGAATCCCTTCAAACACGCCATCACCGTAGAGCAGGCCATGATCCAGTACGGGAACGCTCGCCCGTTCCAGGGGCAAAAGACGTCCATCGAGCCAACAGACCCCCTTGTGCATCTCGTGTTCTCCAAGTCAACCCTATTGACCTATAAAAGCCTGCCCCAACTCCTGTTAGCATGTCAACATGATTGACCCAAATAATCCCCGAGAAGAACAACGTCTGAACCAGGCGCTGGAGGCCCTGTATTTTGGCTTTCGCGCCCTCACCGCTCATCCCGATGCCCAGCTCAAGACCCTGGGCTATTCCCGCGTCCATCATCGCATCCTCTATTTCGTGGGGCGCAATCCGGGGTGCAGCGTCAAGGAACTGCTGGCAATCATGCGGGTGAGCAAGCAGTATCTAAACCGACCGTTGCGCCAGCTGGTGGAAGCAGGCTACCTTCAGGCAAGGCAGGATGCGCGCGACCGCCGCATCAAGCGGCTGCACCTCTCGCCCAAGGGGCGGCGACTGGAGGAACGATTGACCGGAGAACAGCGCTTGCGGTTAGCCCAGGTGTTCCGGAAAGCCGGTCCGGAGGCGGAGGCGGGTTGGCGCACGGTGATGGCCCTGTTAGGAGCCCGGGAATGAGGCTGCCGACCGCTACTTCCGCCTTCAGCCCTCAGGGTTGCGCAGTCCGGTGTTCTGCAACCGCTGGTTCCGCCGAGCAGGCCCGATCCGTTGCGTATTCCCGCCGCAATCGCTTGGCCGCTGCCACCATATTTTTCAGCGCCGCTTCGACTTCCGGCCAATCTCGGGTCTTGAGCCCGCAATCTGGATTGATCCAGAGGCGTTCCACGGGGATGTGTTCCGCCGCTTTCCGCATCAACTGCACGATCTCTTCGACCGTGGGCACGTTGGGGGAATGGATGTCATATACCCCGGGGCCGATTTCATTGGGATAGGCAAAGGCTTTGAATACCTCCAGCAATTCCCCACCGGAACGGGAAGTTTCTAGGGTGATGACGTCGGCATCCATCCGGGCGATGGCCGGGAGGATATCGTTGAATTCCGAATAGCACATATGGGTGTGGATCTGGGTTTCATCCCGCACCCCGCTGGCGGTCAGGCGGAAGGCGTCGATGGCCCAATCGAGATAAGCCCCCTGATCGCGGCGGCGCAGGGGCAGCCCTTCCCGCAGAGCCGCCTCATCGATCTGAATGATGGGGATGCCCGCGCGCTCCAGCTCGAGCACTTCTTCCCGAAGGGCCAAGGCGATCTGGGCGCAGGTCGCGGAACGGGGTTGATCGTCCCGCACAAAAGACCAGTTGAGGAGGGTTACCGGCCCCGTGAGCATGCCTTTCATGGGCTTCTGGGTGCAGGACTGGGCAAAGCGGATCCAATCTACGGTCATCGTTTTCGGGCGGGCTACGTCGCCGTAGAGGATCGGCGGTTTGACGCAGCGGGAACCATAGGATTGCACCCAGCCAAACCGAGTGAAGGCGAACCCGTCGAGCAGCTCCCCGAAATATTCCACCATATCGTTGCGTTCCGGCTCGCCGTGCACCAGGACATCGAGTTCCAATGCCTCCTGCTTGTCCACGATGAAGCGGATTTCCGCCCGCATCCGCTCGATATATTGGGCCTCTGAGATTCGGCCCTGGCGGAAGTCGCTGCGGGTCTTGCGAATTTCCGGTGTCTGGGGAAAGGAACCGATGGTGGTCGTGGGCAGCAAGGGAAGCTGGAGGCGTTGCCGCTGAATCGGGTTGCGCTGGGCATAGGGCCGCTGGCGCTGTTTCATCTCGGGCGCAATGCGGGCCATCCGCTGCTGAACTGCGGGCTGATGAATGCGGCCGGAGGTGCGCCGCGATTGCTGGCAGCGGTCGGATTCCCGCAAGGCTTCGGCGATGGATGCCGGGCCTTCCACGAGCCCCTGTTTCAGCAGGGCGATTTCTTGGACTTTTTGCCGCGCGAAGGCCAACCAGTGCTTGATCTCTCCGTCCAGCTCTGTTTCCTGGGCCAGATCCACCGGCACATGCAGCAGGGAGCAAGCGGCGCTGACCCAGAGGCGATCCCCCAAGCGCGCCCGCACGGGTTGCAGCAGATCCAGGGCGCGGCGCAGGTCAGTTTTCCAGATATTGCGGCCATCGACGATGCCCACGGATAGCACCTGATAGGGGGACAGCCCATCGACGAAGGGAATCAGTTCCTCGGGAGCCCGCACCGCATCCAGGTGCAACCCGTCCACCGGCAGGGAGAGGGCGCAGTTGCGGTTGTCCGCCAGGGCGCCGAAGTAGGTGGTGAGCAGCAGCTTGATGGGGACGGCCCGCAAGCGGTTATAGGTCTGTTCGAAGGCCTGCCGCCAGGCGGGGGGCAGATCCAGCACCAAGATCGGTTCATCGAGCTGCACCCACTCCACCCCCAATTCCGCCAGCCGGTGGAGGATTTCGCCATAGATCGGGAGCAGGCGTTCGAGCAGCTGCAGCTTGTCGAACGCCCGAGGCCGCGCCTTGCCCAGCCACAGCCAGGTCAGCGGGCCCGGGAGGACTGGTTTCACCCGATAGCCCAGGGCCAGGGCCTCGGCAGTTTCGTCGAACAGCTTTGTGGTGGACAGGCGGAAATGCAGATCGGGATGCAGTTCGGGGACGAGATAATGATAGTTGGTATCGAACCACTTGGTCATTTCACAGGCGGCGGCTGGCGCCCCGGTAGGTGCCCGCCCTCGCGCCATGCGGAAATAGGTATCCAGATCGACCGGGCCCTCCGTGGGGCCGAACCGCGCCGGCACGCAGCCGAGCAAGGCCGTGTGGTCGAGCATGTGATCGTAGAGGGAAAAATCATTGACCGGAATGAGATCGAGGCCCGCTTCCGCCTGCTGTTGCCAGTGGCGCCGGCGCAGGGCTTGGGCCTGTTGTTGTAGCTGGTCTTGGGAAATCTCGCCGCGCCAATAGCGCTCCAGGGCGAATTTCAGTTCCCGTCGGGCCCCGATGCGGGGGAAGCCGAGGTTGTGGGCTAGGGTCATGGAAGGATTCCTGTGCAGATTGCGGGGCGCTCATTTTCTTCCAGCAGATAGTTGCATACAATTTCTATTTATTGGAATGAATATGAAGAAAATTCATGTACCTGGAATTAAAGCACCTGCAAACCCTGCAAGCCCTGCGGGATACCGGCAGCTTGGTAGCCGCTGCGGCGCGCTTACATCTGACCCAATCTGCCCTTTCCCATCAGATCAAGGGATTGGAACAGTACTTCAGCACCCCTTTGTTTGTGCGCCGGCGCAACCCCCTGGTGTTCACACCGGCGGGCGAACGCTTGTTGCATCTAGCCGATCAGATCTTGCCCGCCGTCCGCCATGTGGAAGACGAACTGCGCCGGCTGGGCGCCGGGGTGATGGGGCGCATCCATATCGCCATCGAGTGCCACAGCTGTTTTGATTGGCTGCTGCCCGTCCTGGATGCCTACCGGCAAGAACATCCCGATGTGGAATTGGATCTGACCTTGGGCTTCAGCTTTGCCGCCATGCCCGCCTTGCAGCAAGGCTTGGTCGATCTGGTGATCACTTCGGATCGACGACCCTTGCCGCAGATTCACTTTGAACCCCTGTTCCGCTACGAGGCCTTGCTCGCCGTGCCCAAGGATCATCCCCTTGTCGAGCGGGACTGGGTAGAACCGGAAGACCTGCGCGGCGAAACCCTGCTCATGTATCCGGTGGAAAAGGAGCGGTTGGACATTTACACCCGCTTTCTGCTGCCCGCAGGGGTGGTGCCCGCCGCCGTGCGCTCGGCGGCGCTGACCGCCGTGCTGTTGCAATTGGTTGCCAGCGGGCGGGGCGTCTGTGCCCTGCCCAATTGGGCGCTGCAAGATTATCTGCATCGGAACTCTCTGGGAGCAGTCCGGCTGGGCCGATCGGGCTTGCACAGCACTCTCTATGCAGCCGTGCGCCAAGCAGAGAGGGAGAAGCCCTATATGGGGGACTTTCTCGCCCTGGCGAAGCGGATGTCCTTTGAGAACCTGAGCGGAATCGATAAGCCTTGAGGGTGAGGCATGCGAAACGATGGATCCGCACGCGGGCGACGGGCTTACAGGAAGGTAACGGCCACTTGGAACAGGCGTTCTACCTCGGGCACGCGGCGCTTGTCTTGTAGGAACAGGATGACATGATCTTCAGGGAGGATCACTGTATCGTGATGGGCGATGAGCACCTGATCCCCCCGCACGATGGCCCCGATGAGGGTGCCCTTGGGCAACCGAATGTCTTCGATGGCACGCCCTACCACCTGGCTGGA
This sequence comes from Chromatiaceae bacterium, assembly GCA_027078745.1. Lineage (GTDB taxonomy): Bacteria > Pseudomonadota > Gammaproteobacteria > Chromatiales > Chromatiaceae > JALWWO01. The sequence goes on along the minus strand of JALWWO010000002.1, from coordinate 185,668 downwards.
ATGGGGGTCGCCGTGGGCGATGGCTTCGATGGCTTCCGCTGCCCCGCGGCGCAGGGAATGCACTTCCACCACATCCCCCCGCCGCACGTGCTTCAACAAGGTGCCGATGGTGGCCTGCTGGGGGGAGATCACCACATCGATGCGGCCGCTCTGCATGAGATCCACATAGGCGGGGCGATTGATGAGGGCCATGACCTTATGGGCGCCCAGCCGCTTGGCGAGCATGGCCGAAAGAATGTTGTCCTCATCATCGTTGGTGACTGCGCAGAACACGTCGGTGTTCTCGATGTTTTCTTCTAGGAGCAGGGTTTCATCCGCCGCATCTCCCTGCAACACGATGGTCCGTTCCAAGCTCTCGGCGATCTGCCGCGCGCGCTGCGGGTCTCGTTCGATGATCTTGACCCGAAAATCCTGTTCCGTGGCTCGGGCGAGGCGAGTGCCGATGTTGCCGCCGCCGGCGAAGATGAGCCGTTTATAGGGCTTCTCCAAGCGGCGCAACTCGCTCATGACCGCCCGAATATGTTCCGGCGCCGCGATGAAAAAGACTTCATCGTTCGCTTCGATCACCGTGTGCCCATCGGGTTGAATGGCCCGGTCCTGCCGGTAGATGGCTACCACACGGGTATCTACATCGGGCATATGTTCGTAGAGGGTGCGCAGGGCATGACCCACCAGCGGGCCTTCCTCATAAGCGCGCACCGCCACCAAGCGCACCCGCCCGCCGGCGAAATCCAGGACTTGCAAGGTGCCCGGATTCTGCACCAAGCGCAGGATGTATTCCGTCACCAACTGTTCCGGGCTGATGCGCACATCGATGGGCAGGGCATCCGGGCCGAAGAGCTGGGGATGATCGAGGTAGCCCGGGGAGCGCACCCGAGCGATCTTCGTGGGAGTCTTGAACAGGGTGTGGGCCACCTGACAGGCGACCATGTTAGTTTCATCGCTGTTGGTCACCGCCAACATCATGTCCGCATCTTCTGCGCCCGCCCGTCGTAGCACATCGGGATGAGCCCCATGACCGAGGACGGTGCGCAGATCGAAGCGATCCTGGAGTGCCCTGAGCAATTCCGAATTCCGGTCGACCACCGTAATATCGTTGGCTTCGCTCACAAGGTTCGCCGCCACCGATGTGCCCACCTGACCGGCGCCCAGGATGATGATTTTCATCGACGCTGCTTTTCCCGAATCTCATCCAGGGTCTTGCAGTCGATGCACAGAGTAGCGGTGGGCCGTGCCTCTAACCGTCGGATGCCGATTTCCACGCCGCAGGCCTCACAGTAGCCATATTCATGGTTTTCCAGGCGCTCCAGCGCTTCATCGATCTTCTTGATGAGCTTCCGTTCCCGATCTCGGATGCGCAGTTCCAAGCTGAATTCTGATTCCTGGGTCGCCCGATCGTTGGGATCGGGGAAATTGGTGGCCTCGTCCTGCATGTGATCCACGGTGCGATCCACCTCTTCCATAAGGCTGCGCTTCCAATTGAGCAGGATTTCCCGAAAATGGGCCTCCTGCGCCGCATTCATGTACTCCTCTGTTGGGCCCTGCTCATAGGGTGCGACCCCGTAGGGACTCGCCCCAGACTTTCCTACTCCGGCCATTTCGATCCTCCCGAAAGGATTGCTAATGGTTGATTGCCGATCAATCAGCCGATGAAAAATCGGCTTCTTGTACCAGAACCCCGGTGGGTCGACAACTTTACCATTAGCTTAGTCCTTCCTTCATCTCTGGGTCATCAAAGTTTCAAAAAACCATAGGTGCGGTTTTTCCCGCCCTCGGGTAAGCTGAGAACCTTCGAAACTTTGACTGTGCGCAAGAGATGTACGGGTTCAAAGCGCTGATCTTCGATGTGGATGGCACCTTGGCGGATACGGAGCGAGACGGGCACCGAGTTGCCTTCAACGCTGCCTTTCGGGAAGCCGGTTTGGATTGGGATTGGTCGGTTTCCCTGTACGGGGAACTTCTGGCGGTGACCGGCGGCAAGGAGCGCATCCGCTACTATCTGGAACGCTGGCTGCCGGCTTTCTCCCCGCCGGAATCTCTGGAGACCTTTATTCCCAAACTGCACCGCAGCAAGACCACCCATTATCTGGACCTGCTGCGGAAGGGTAGTCTACCCCTGCGCCCGGGGGTGATGCGCCTGTTGACGCAAGCGCGGCAGGCGGGCATCCGTCTGGCCATCGCCACCACCACCACGCCGGAGAACGTGATCGCCCTCTTGGAAGCTTCCGGCCCCCCCGGGCTGCGGGATTGGTTTGCTGTCATCGCCGCGGGCGATGTGGTCCCCCGCAAAAAGCCCGCGCCGGACATCTATCAGCTCGCCTTGGATCAGCTCGGCTTGCCCCCGCGGGATTGCATCGCGATCGAAGACTCGGACAACGGCGCCCGTTCCGCTTGGGAGGCGGGTTTGCACGCCCTGCTAGTGACCACGAGCACCTACACCCAAGGGCAGGATTTCGGGGCAGCGCCCCTGGTACTGGACAGTTTGGGGGAGCCGGATCGGCCGGCGCGGGTGATCGCGGGCACCCTGGCTCCCCATCCCTATGTGGATCTGGAAGCCTTGGATCGGCTGCATCGACAGGTATATGGCATTGGCTGAACGGCTCGCCCGTCGGGCGGATCAAGTATCGCCCTTTCGGGTGATGCACCTGTTGGAACGGGCCAAACAATTGGAAGCGGCGGGCCGTTCCATCGTGCATCTGGAGATCGGCGAGCCAGATTTCCCCACGCCGGCGCCCATCGTCGCCGCCGGCCAGCGGGCGTTGGCAGCGGGACATACCCAGTACACGCCCGCCCGCGGCTTGCCCCAGCTGCGGCAGGCCATCGCCGATTTCTACGGGGAGCGCTTCAGCATCGACCTGGACCCCGAACGCATCCTCCTCACCCCCGGCGCTTCCGGCGGCCTGCAACTCTTGCTCATGGCCCTGTTCGACCCCGGGGAGGCGGTGCTGCTTCCAGAACCCGGCTATCCCTGCAATCGCCAGCTCGTTTCCCTGCTGGGGGGCCGGGTGCATTCGGTGGCCGTGGGGCCGGAGACCCGCTATCAGCTCCAGGCGGATCAGGTGCCCGAAGAGCGGGATCTCCGGCTGGCGCTGGTGGCCAGTCCCGCCAATCCCACAGGCGCTTGCCTGGAACCGGAAGGATTGCGCCAGCTCTACGAACGGGTTCGGGCCCAAGGCATGGCGCTCTTGGTGGATGAACTCTATCAAGGGCTGAACTATGAGACAGCCCCTCATACTGCCCTGGCCTGTGGGGAAGCCGGGCTGTACGTGGTGAACAGCTTTTCCAAGTACTTCGGCATGACCGGCTGGCGGCTGGGCTGGATCGTAGCCCCGCGGGATGCGGTGCCCGTTCTGGATCGGCTGGCCCAGAATCTCTATCTGGCGCCCCCCACCCTCTCCCAATATGCCGCTCTAGCAGCCTTCACACCGGAAACCCTAGCGATTTTAGAAGAACGCCGCCGGATCTTTCAGCAGCGGCGGGACTTCCTGCGGTCTGCCCTGGAGAAGCTGGGCTTTCGCTTCCCCGCGCCGCCGCATGGGGCTTTCTACCTCTATGCAGATGTGCGCCAGCTCACCGAGGACAGCGCCCGCTTTGCGGAAGAGCTTCTGGAACAACAGGGGGTGGCCCTGACCCCTGGACTGGATTTCGAGACCCGTGCGCCAGAACGCGCGGTGCGCTTCGCCTATACCCAAGATCTGAATACCTTGGCGGAAGGTGTGGCTAGGATCGAGCGATTCTTAGGAGGATGAGACAGGATCATGCAGAGTCTGTATATCGCAGGTGCGGGTTCCGGCACCGGAAAATCCCTCGTCGCATTGGGCCTCATGGAATTGCTGCGGGCGGTGAATCAGCGGGTCGGTTTCTTCCGCCCCGTGATTCGGGGACCGGTAGAACAAGATCCCCTCATCGCCCTGATGCGCAGCCGATACGCCCTGCCTTTCCCGCCAGAACAGCTCTACGGCTGCACCGCGGCGCGGGCCCAGGAACTCGTGGCTTCCGGGCAGTACGATACCTTGCTCAAGGACATTTTGGACCGGTTCAAAGCCCTGGAAGAACAGTGCGATCTGGTGGTCTGTGCGGGCACGGACTACGACGGCTTAGTGCCTTCCTTGGAATTCGATTTCAACACAGATCTGGCCAACAACCTGGGCTGCCTGATCCTGGTAGTGGTCAAGGGCTTCGGTCGTCAACCGGATGAGATCCTGCAAGCGGTGCGGCTCGCCCATGAATCCCTCATCGACCGAGGGGGCGAACTGCTGGCTACCTTTGTGAACGGGGTAGCCCCTGCCCATGTGCCCCAGGTGGAAGCCCGACTGCGGGCCACCCTGCCGGCGGAAGAATGGTGCGCCGTACTGCCCGAACAGCCCGATCTGAAGAGGCCCACGGTAGAGGAAATCCGCCAGGCCCTGCGGGCGGATTGTCTCTGCGGGGATCGAGACGCCCTGAGCCAGGTGGTGACCAATTACAAGGTAGCCGCCATGAGCGTGCCGGAATTCCTGCGCTATGTGGAAGAGGGCTGCCTCATCATCACACCCGGCGATCGGGCGGACATCATTTTGGCCAGCCTGCTGGCGGACGCCGCTTCCACCTATCCCCGCGTGGCCGGCTTGCTCCTCACCGGCGGAATCGCGCCGGCGGAAACCGTCCGCAAGCTCATGGCGGGCTTGCAGCGCACCAAGGTTTCCCTGCTCCAGGTGCCCACGGACACCTATAGCACCGCCATGGCCCTGCAAGGGGTGGAAGTGGCCATTCTCCCCGGGGATGAGCGCAAGATCGCCGCCGCCCTGGGGCTGTTCGAACAGTCGGTGGACGGGGGGAAGCTGCGGGAACGGATTCGCCTGCGCCATTCCTCCCGCCGCACGCCCCTCATGTTTGAATACGAATTGATCCAGCGGGCCAAAGCCCAGCGCCGGCATATCGTGCTGCCGGAAGGGGAGGACGAACGCATTTTGCGGGCAGCAGAGATCCTGCGCCTGCGGGATGTGGTAGAGCTCACCCTGCTGGGGGATCCCGAGAAGATCCATCGGCGCATCGGGGAATTAGGGCTGAAGCTGGCGGATATTCCCATCATCAATCCGGCGAAAGCACCAGAGCGGGAACGGTACGCGGCCACCTATTACCGATTGCGGGCCCACAAGGGCATCTCCGAACAGATGGCCTATGATCTCATGGCGGACGTGAGCTATTTCGGCACCAGCATGGTTTATCACGACCAGGCTCATGGCATGGTGTCCGGTGCAGTGCACACCACCCAGCACACCATCCGCCCCGCCTTTGAGATCATCAAGACCAAGCCCGGGGTGCGCATTGTCTCCAGCGTGTTCTTCATGTGCTTGTCGGATCGGGTGTTGGTCTACGGAGATTGCGCGGTGAATCCCAACCCCACTTCGGAGCAGCTCGCGGACATCGCCATTTCCTCGGCGGAAACCGCCGCTGCCTTCGGCATCGAACCTCGGGTGGCCCTGCTCTCCTATTCCACCGGCACATCCGGCAAAGGGGCGGATGTGGATCGGGTGCGCCGCGCGGTGGAGATCGCCCGCAAGCGCCGCCCGGATCTCAAGCTCGCCGGCCCCATGCAGTATGATGCCGCCGTGGATGCCAGCGTGGCCCGCTCCAAGATGCCGGGGAACGAGGTAGCCGGCCAGGCTACGGTGTTCATCTTTCCGGATCTGAACACGGGCAACAACACCTACAAAGCCGTGCAGCGGAGCGCTGGCGCGGTGGCCATCGGGCCCATCCTGCAAGGGCTGAACAAACCGGTGAACGATCTGAGCCGCGGTTGTTTGGTGGCGGACATCGTTAACACCGTGGCCATCACCGCCATCCAAGCCCAGGAGCGATCATGAAAATCCTCGTGCTCAATGCGGGCAGTTCTTCCCTAAAATACCGCCTGTTCCGCCGATCGGATTGGCAGACCTTGGCTTCCGGCACCCTCAGCCGCATCGGAGAACCTCAGGGCGAGTTGCGCGGCCATTGGATCGATGAACAGGGCCGGGCGCAGGATTGCCAAGACACTCTGCCCATGCCCGATCACAGCGCAGCCCTACAGCGCATGGCGCATCGGCTGCGGGAAAGCGGTGTGCTGTCTCGGATGGAAGAACTCGCGGTCATCGGCCATCGGGTAGTGCACGGGGGCGAAGCCTTTCAGGCACCCAAGCGCATCGATGAGCAGGTGTTGGCGACCATCCAGCGGATGAGCGCCCTAGCACCCCTGCACAATCCGGCGAATCTGGCGGGCATTCGGGTCGCTCAGAAGCTCTTTCCCCAGATTCCCCAAGTGGCGGTCTTCGACACCGCCTTTCATCAGAGTATGCCGCCGGCGGCCTACCGCTATGCCCTGCCGGCATTCCTCTACGAGAAGCACGGGGTGCGGCGGTACGGGTTTCACGGCACTTCCCACGCCTATGTGTGCCGCCGCGGGGCGGCCCTGCTGCAACGCCCGTTGGAGCGCTGCAATCTGATTTCCTTTCACCTAGGCAACGGGGCGAGCGTGGCGGCGGTGCGCGGGGGAAAATGCTTGGATACCTCCATGGGCTTCACGCCCCTGGAAGGGCTGGTCATGGGCACCCGCTGCGGGGATCTGGATCCCGCCCTGCCCCTCTATCTCATGGAACAGTTGGGATGGGATCGGGCGCGCATCGATCAGCTCCTCAATCGAGAGAGCGGTTTGCGCGGGCTGTGCGGCCGCAACGACATGCGAGCGATCCACCGGCAAGCGGAACAGGGAGATCCTCAGGCCCTCCTAGCCATTCAGGTCTTCTGCCATCGGCTGAAGAAATACTTGGGGGCCTATTATGCTCTGCTCGGGGAGGTGCACGGCCTGATCTTCACCGGCGGCATCGGGGAAAATGATCCCAAGGTTCGAGCCTGTGCCTGCGAGGGATTGCAGAATCTGGGCATTCAGCTCGACCCCGCTGCCAATGCAGCATCGGCCTCGGAAGCGCGGCGGATCTCCACGCCGGAAAGCCCGGTGCCGATACTGGTCATTCCCACCAATGAGGAACTGGAGATCGCGCGCCAGGCTCTGGCTGCCCTGGACGGTTGATCCGGGTCTTCCGGCTTGACCGAAATCCCTGCTCCCATGGTATATTGAAGATTCTGCATACGCTAACCGTTTAAAAATGGAGTGGTTCGGGAGAGACACATGAGCGATATCGAGGCTTTGAAGAAAGAGCGCCAGGAACTCATCGATAAGATGCTGGAAATGCAGAAGCAGTTCATCGAATACGAGCATCAGAACGGCATTTCTGGCAAGGATTACTGGGCATCCAAGGAAGGCTTGCTGGCCAACTATCGCCATGAGTATCGGGAGATCGCCAATCGGGTGGTGGATCTCGCCCATGAAATCGTCGGTTCCTCCCGCTTCTGAGCCTAGGTACTGCGCGTCCGAGCGGACTTTCAAGCGCTCACCCTAGAAACCCACGGCTAGCCGTGGGTTTTTTTATCCAGCATCTGGCACAACGATGACCGATCTCCAGCACATCCGCAATTTTTCGATCATCGCCCATATCGATCATGGGAAATCCACCCTGGCGGATCGCTTTATCCAGCTTTCCGGCAATCTGAGCGAACGAGAGATGTCCACCCAGGTGTTGGACTCCATGGAACTGGAGCGGGAGCGGGGGATCACCATCAAGGCTCAGAGCGTAACCCTCTCCTATCGGGCGAAGGACGGGAAGACCTATCAGCTCAATTTCATCGACACCCCGGGCCATGTAGATTTTTCCTATGAGGTTTCCCGCTCCCTCGCTGCCTGTGAGGGGGCTTTGCTGGTAGTGGACGCCGCCCAGGGCGTGGAGGCCCAGAGCGTGGCCAACTGCTACACCGCCATCGATCAGGGCTTGGAAGTGCTGCCCGTCCTCAACAAGATCGATCTGCCCTCGGCGGATCCGGAACGGGTGATTCAGCAGATCGAGGAAATCATCGGTCTGGAAGCCCAGGATGCCTTGCAGGTCAGCGCGAAGACCGGCGAAGGCGTTTCCGAGCTGCTGGAAGCCTTGGTCCAGCGCATCCCACCGCCCCAGGGAGACCGAACGGCCCCGTTGCAAGCGCTCATCATCGATTCCTGGTTCGATCCCTATGTAGGGGTGGTATCCCTGGTGCGGGTGGTCAACGGGCGCATTCAGGTGCGGGATCGGATTCAAATCCTATCCACGGGACGCACCTATGTCGTGGACAGCCTGGGCGTCTTCACTCCGAAGAAACAGGAACGGGACGTGCTGGACACTGGAGAAGTAGGCTTTCTGGTGGCGGGCATCAAGGAGATCGAGGGGGCGCCGGTGGGGGACACCCTCACCCATGCAGCCCGCCCTGCGGCAGAACCCTTGCCCGGCTTCAAGGCTGTGCAACCTCGGGTATTCGCCGGACTCTATCCCAGCCTGGCCGAGGACTATGAGAACCTGCGGGATGCGCTGGGCAAGCTGCGCCTCAACGATGCCGCCCTGTTCTACGAACCGGAGGTTTCCCAGGCCTTGGGATTCGGTTTCCGCTGCGGTTTTCTGGGGATGCTCCATATGGAGATCGTGCAGGAACGATTGGAGCGGGAATATAATTTGGATCTCATCACCACTGCGCCCACAGTAGTCTACGAGGTGGTGCGCACCAACGGCGAAATCATCCAGATCGATAATCCCGCGGATCTGCCGGAGCCGGGCCAGATTCGAGAGATCCGAGAACCCATCATCGAAGCCCACATCCTGGTGCCCCAGGAACATTTGGGTGGCGTCATACAGCTCTGCATCGAAAAGCGGGGAGTCCAAAAAAACCTGCAGTATCTGGGGGGGCAAGTGCAAGTGGCTTATGAACTGCCCCTGAGCGAGGTAGTCTTGGATTTCTTCGACCGGTTGAAATCCGTCAGCCGGGGCTATGCTTCCTTTGAATATGAGTTCAAACATTTCCAGGCAGCGGATCTGGTCAAGCTGGATATCCTCATCAACGGGGAACGGGTGGATGCCCTCTCCCTCATCGTCCATCGGGAGCAAGCCGCTTATCGTGGGCGGGAACTCGCCGTGCAGATGAAATCCCTGATCCCCCGCCAAATGTTCGAAGTGGCCATTCAAGCGGCCATCGGCAGCAAGATCATCGCCCGCACCACAGTCAAGGCCCTGCGGAAAAATGTCACTGCCAAATGCTATGGAGGGGATGTGACTCGCAAGCGGAAGCTGTTGGAAAAGCAGAAGGCGGGCAAGAAACGCATGAAGCAAGTGGGCAAGGTGGACATCCCTCAAGAAGCCTTCCTTGCAGTTCTGCAGGTGGGCAAGGATAATTGACCGCCTGCCGATTCCTTCTTGCACAGCTCGGTTTTCATTAACACTGTCATGAATTTCGACTTTCCCGCCTTTCTCGTTTCTGCCACCGTGCTCACCGGTGGCATCTGGGCATGGGATGCGCTCTTTCTGGCGCCCCGCCGCCGGAAACATGCCCAGGAAATGGAAAGTCCTCCCAGAGAATCCTGGGTGGTGGAGTACGCCCGTTCGTTCTTTCCCGTCCTCCTGATCGTGCTGCTGTTGCGTTCCTTTCTCGTGGAACCCTTCCGCATTCCCTCCGGCTCCATGATGCCCACTCTTCTGGTGGGAGATTTTATCCTGGTGAATAAATTTGCCTATGGCTTGCGCTGGCCTGTACTAAACACCAAGTTCTTGGAAATCGGCGAGCCCCAACGAGGGGACGTGGTGGTCTTCCGGTTTCCGGATGATCCCAGCACGGACTACATCAAGCGGGTGGTGGGGGTGCCCGGTGATCAGATCTATTATCGAAACAAGATCCTGTACATCAATGGGGAACCCATGCCCCAAACCTACCTCGGGCCCTTTGTGGGCGAGGGGGAATCGGGCCAACGAATGCGCGGTGCCGAGGTGCGCGAGGAGCGATTGGGCGAGGTCGTGCATCGCATCCTGGTGTATCCCGGGGTGCCCGATCTGCCTCCAGGCTGCCGGACACTGCGCTACGGGCCTGTGACCGTGCCGGAAGGTCATTATTTCGTCATGGGTGATAATCGGGACAACAGCAATGACAGCCGTTGTTGGGGCTGGATGCCGGAAAAGAATTTAGTCGGCAAGGCCTTTGCAATCTGGATGAACTGGGACAGCACCAGAGCGGGTTTTCCCATCGATTGGCATCGGATTGGCACTCGGATTCACTGAGGAACTAACCACGAGGAAAAGACTATGAATCCTTCTCCACGTTCCCAACAGGGTCTGACATTTATCAGCATCTTGCTCATCATCGGGATTGCCGGCGTGTTCTTGACCGTGGCGTTCAAGCTCGGCCCCCATTACATGCAGTTCATGACCATCCGCGCCATCATGGAAGAAGTGAAGGAAGATCCCGAGTCCAAGGATCTGAGCAAGGTCCTGCTCCTCGATCGCATTGACAGAAGACTCTACATTAACGACATCCGTTCCATCACCAAGAAAGACTTCAAATTTGAGCGGGTGAGCGAGGGGCGCCGGATCAGCATCGAATATGAGGTCGTACAACCCTTGTTCGGGAATCTCTCCGCTCTGATGAAGTTTTCCCATGCAGTCGTGATCCCTCGGTGATGGGACTGCAGAGCCTCGCCGGCCGCTTGGGTTGCGCATTTCAGGATTCCCAGCGCTTACAACAAGCGCTCACCCATCGCAGCGCGGGCCCACAGAACAACGAACGACTGGAATTTCTGGGGGATGCCCTGTTGGGCTTCGTCATCGCCGAAATCCTCTGGAACCGATTTCCCCAAGCTTCGGAAGGCCAACTCACCCGCTTGCGTTCTTCCCTGGTCAAGGAGAGCGCCCTAGCAGACCTCGCGCGGGAATTGCAGCTGGGTCGCTATCTGCGGTTGGGTTCGGGAGAACGGCGTGATGGGGGACAAGATCGGGATTCCATTCTTTCGGATGCACTGGAGGCCTTGTTCGCGGCGGTCTATTTGGATCAGGGCTTCGAGACCGCTCGTGCCGTGATCCAGAAGCTCTATGAACCCGCCTTGGAAAAGATCGATCCGAATCGACCGTTGAAGGATCCCAAAACCCGTCTTCAGGAACAATTGCAGGCGGATCGACGCCCCTTGCCTCGGTATGAAATTCTAGCGGTAGAAGGACCAGCCCATGCCCAAACTTTTCTGGCCCGCTGCACCCTGCTGGATCGGGATCTTTCCACAGAAGGACGGGGCAGAAGCCGGCGCGCGGCGGAGCAGGCCGCGGCGGAGCAAATGTTAGCCCGTCTGGAGGCTTAGATGGGGCGCTGCGGCTATGTGGCCCTCATCGGGCGGCCCAATGTGGGCAAATCGACCCTGCTCAATCGGATCTTGGGGATCAAGCTCGCCATCACGTCCCACAAACCCCAGACCACCCGCCATCGCATCCTGGGCATTCACAGCACCGCCCAGGGACAAGCCCTGTTTCTGGACACGCCGGGCATCCATCAGCGGGGCGGCAATGCCCTGAATCGCTATCTCAATCGGGCAGCGCTCGCCGCGATTCCCGAAGCAGATCTAATCCTCTTTTTGGTGGAAGCCCTGAGATTCACCCCCGAGGATGAACAGGCCTTAGCTGCCGTCCGACGATCGGGAAAGCCCAGCATTGCAGTGGTGAATAAGATCGATCTGGTTCCCCAGAAACCCAAGCTGCTCCCCTATCTTCAAGACCTGGGACAACGGCACGATTTCCTTCAGATCTTACCGGTTTCCGCCCGCCGTGGAGATCAGATCGATCGCTTGGAACAACAGATCATCGCAGCTTTGCCCGAAGGGCCGCTCCGCTATCCCGCAGATCAGTGGAGCGACCGTTCCCAACGGTTCTTCGCCGCCGAGCTGCTGCGGGAACAGTTGGTGCGGCGCTATGGGGAAGAGCTGCCCTATCACACCACGGTGGAAATCGAACGCTTCCAGGAAGAAGGGGGACGCTATCGCATCTATGCCTTGATCTGGGTAGAGCGTCCAGGACAAAAGGCCATTCTCATCGGCAAGGGCGGCGAAGCCCTCAAAGCGGCCGCTACTCAGGCCCGACTCTCCATGCAGCGGCTCTTTGGTTGTCCAGTGCATCTGGAGGTTTGGGTCAAGGTGAAGAAGAGCTGGTCTTCCGATGAAAAAGCCCTGGCCAGCTTGGGTTACGGAGACTGACCATGGAAACCACCGCAGAAAATCGCATCTTGCTCGGAGTCAATATCGACCATGTAGCCACCATCCGCCAGGCCCGAGGCACGCGTTATCCGGAACCCATACAAGCTGCCCTCGTGGCGGAGCAGGCGGGGGCGGACGCTATCACCCTGCACTTGCGGGAAGATCGCCGGCATATGCAAGATCGAGATGTGCACCTGCTCAAGGAGATCTTGCAAACCCGCATGAACTTGGAGATGGCCGCTACCCAGGAGATGGGCGAAATCGCTACCCGGATCCGGCCTTCAGATTGCTGCTTGGTGCCTGAACGCCGGCAGGAATTGACCACGGAAGGGGGACTGAATGTGGCGGATCAGCGGGCAGCGCTAGGGGACTTCTGCGCCCGTTTGAAAGACGCGGGCATACGGGTTTCCCTCTTCATCGATCCCGATCCCAAGCAGCTGGAAGCCGCCCAGTCCATCGGCGTGCCCGTGGTGGAGATCCACACGGGCGCCTATGCGGATGCCGAAGATCCCGCAGCGCGTGCAGCAGAACTGGCACGCATTCGGGAAGCAGTTCGCTTGGGCAATGCACTGGGCCTTCAGGTCAATGCGGGCCACGGGCTGGACTATCACAATGTGGGCGCAATCGCTGCGATCCCTGGCATTCGAGAGCTGAACATCGGCCATGCCATCGTAGCTCGGGCAATTTTCACCGGCTTGGCTGCGGCGGTGCGGGAGATGAAGCGGCTCATTCGAACGGGATTTTTCTAGGGTGTCTATCTCTGCCCCTCGGGTGCCATCCCTGCTTCTCTGGGGGGGGCTGGCCGTCCTGCTGGGCTCAGGCATCGCCTGGTTTTTCGAACACTTCGACCGCAGGACCGAATTCATCGATCTCGGGTTCTCTCCGGAAGCGCGCAAAAATGAATTCCTGGCCGCAGAACGGTTTTTGCAGCGGATCGGCCGATCCGCGGAAAGCCGGCCAGGCTGGAAACTGCTGCGGACGCTGCCCAGCTCCCGAGATGTGCTGCTGGTCGGCCATCTGGGGCCTCTCAATACTCAGCGACAGCAACAACTGCGCCGCTGGATCGAGGCAGGGGGGCATCTGATCCTCAGTCCCCCGAAGGATCAGCACCGCGATCGCAATTTTCTGCACTCCCTGGGAGTGGAACTGCGAGAACAGCCGGATTGTGCGTGCCAGCCGCCCCGTATGGCCGAGGTGTATTTTCCCCAGGACACTCAACCCCTCAAGATGCAGTTCGATCCCCGCTATGCGTTGATCGACCGGCGGCAACAGGCCATCGGAATTGTGCTCAGCGCGGACGGCCAGATTCAGGGATTGCAATTTTCCATCGGGGCGGGATTGCTCAGCGTGTTCAGCGATTTGAAGGCGTTCACCAACCGTTGGATCGGCGAACAAGATCATGCCCTCATCCTCGCCCGCCTCACCGAAGTGAACGAATCGGGCAAAGTCTGGTTGCTCTACGCCCATCGCAGCCCCTGGCTCGGCGCGCGCCTCTGGGCCACAGTACCCCAAGTGCTGTTGGCTGGCGGGCTGTTCGTCCTGCTCTGGCTCTGGCATCTGACCGGCCGATTGGGTCCCTTTCTGCCCGCTCCCCAGTTGTCTCGGCGGGATTGGTCCGCCCATTTCCAAGCTCTGGGGGATTTCCATCAGCGCCAAGGATCCGTGCCCATTCTGGCGGCGAGCGCCCAGCACCGGATCGAATCGGCCTGGCTGCATCGCAATCCCAGGTTGCGCGGATCGAACCTCCAAGCCCGGCGGCGATGGATCGCTCGAAAGGCGGGACTTTCCGAAGCAGAGGTCGCTCGGGCCTTCCGTCCCCTTTCCCAAGCGCCCGGCCACTGGGTGGAGGCAGCGCGCCTGCTGCAAAGACTAGAGCAAGCCTTGCATCCCCGATCATGACGGAATCTCCCCTTTCTCAAGCACAGCTGCAGGCAGCTGCGGAGCATCTCGCCAAACTGCGGGCGGAGATCGCCAAGGCGTTCTTAGGACAACCCCAAGCCCTGGAAGAAACCCTGGTGGGGCTGGTAGCCGCCGGTCATGTGCTCATCGAAGGTTTGCCCGGCCTGGGAAAAACCCTCCTCGCCCGCAGCCTGGCCCAGGCCATCGGCGGACAGTACGGGCGGATTCAGTTTACCCCTGATCTCATGCCCAGCGATGTGACCGGCCATGCCCTGTTCGACCCGAAGACCGGGGCATTTCGCATCCGCCGAGGGCCGATCTTCTGCCATCTGCTCCTAGGAGATGAGATCAACCGAGCGCCCGCCAAGACCCAATCCGCCCTGCTGGAGGCCATGCAGGAGCAGCAGGTGACCATCGAAGGGCAATCCCTCCCCCTGGATCGCCCCTTCATGGTGTTGGCCACCCAGAACCCCCTGGAACAGGAAGGCACCTATCCCCTGCCTCAAGCCCAACTGGACCGCTTCTTGCTGCAAGTGCGCATCGATTATCCCCAGGAAGCGGAGGAGCTGGACATCTTGCGTCAGGTCGTTGCTCAACGCCCCGGGGATCGACTGGATCTTTCAGGGGTTAACACGGTTTCCAGCCCGGAACAGATCCGCCAACTCCAGGAGACTGCCGCCCACCTGCCCATAGATACCGCTGTTTTGCGCTATGCCCTGGGCATCGTGCGAGCTACCCGAGATTGGCAGGGTCTGGAGTCCGGCGCTGGGCCGCGGGGCGCCATCGCCCTGGTGCGGGCTGCCCGCGCCCAGGCCCTGTTGCGAGGCGATCCCTTCCTCATGCCGGATCATGTGAAAGCCATCGCACCGGCCGTGCTCCGCCATCGCATTCAGCTCAGCGCCGATCTGGAGATCGAAGGCAGTTCCCCGGAGGAACTGTTGGCGGATCTCCTGGACGCGGTGCCTGCACCCCGCAGCTGATGCAATTCCCACGGCTGCGACCGGAATCCCCATTGCTCTGGTGCTGGGGTAGCTGGGCACTCCTGAGTTTCGGCGCGAGTTGGTGGCCTGTCTGGGAATTTCTGTGGCTGGGCTTCGGGTTCTTCTTGCTCGTTCTGAGCTTAGTGGATCTGTTCCGATTGTTCGCCACCCCTTCCCCGATTTTGCAGCGAAAGCTGAGCACAGCCTTGTCTTTGGGATGCTGGGCACCGGTGCGCCTGTTGCTGGAAAATCCCCACGTCCAGCCCTTGCGCCTGTGGATTCATGATCTGCATCCCGAGGATTTCCAGGTGCGCGCCCTGCCCCAGTACCTCCGCTTGCCGCCCCAATCGCTGGGAGAAGTGCGGTATGAAGTGCGCCCCTCAGCGCGGGGGGACGCGCGGTTTACCGGCTGTGAACTGCGCCTTCTCTCCCCCTGGGGTTGCTGGAGTCACACCCGCGCTTTGGCGCACCCAACCCCGGTGCGCATCTTCCCCAACTTCCTGGCGATCCATCATTATCAGCTCCTCGCCCAAGCCCAACGCCTGGGGAAGCTGGGCATTCGCAGGTTGCGTCAGGGAGGTGGCGGGGGGGAATTCCATCAGCTGCGGGAATACCGTCAGGGAGACAGCCTGCGCCAGATCGATTGGAAGGCCACGGCGAGAATGCGGAAGCTCATCGCGCGGGAATATGAGGAAGAACGGGATCAGCGCCTCTATTTTCTCCTGGACTGCGGCCGGTACATGGGGCATCGCTCGGAAGAATCCGGCCATCTGGATGAAGCCCTGAACGCCCTGCTGCTGCTCGCCGCTATCGCCCTCCAGCAGGGGGATGAGGTGGGGCTGATGACCTATGGGGGCGTCCGCCGAAGCTGTGCCCCCCGCAAGGATGCGGCGGCCCTCCGGCGATTGCTCGCTCGGGTCTACGATCTGCAACCCAGCTTGGCGGCTTCCGATCCCCTGGAGGCTGTGCAAGCCCTGCTGCCCCGCTTGAAGCGGCGCGCCCTGGTGATCTTCCTCACCAACAGCCGAGATGAGGAAAATCCCGATCTGTACCAGGCAGTTCGGCTGTTGGCCAAGCGCCATCTGGTAATCCTGGCGGATCTGCGGGAAGCCTTTCTGGATGAAACGCTGCAGGGGGAGATTCGAACGCTGGAACAAGCCCTCCGCTTCTACGGGGTGCAGGCCTATTTCGAAGCCCGCCGCCGGCACCACGAGCGATTGCGGCATAGCGGCGCCCAGGTGCTGGACCTCTTGCCCAAGCAGCTGGCGCCCGCCCTGGTCAATCGCTATCTGGAGATCAAGACCAAGGGCACCCTGTAGTAGAATAGTTCCCCATTCCTGCTCTTCATCGCTCGCAGTGCCCCATGATCGCCCATCACGCCCTTGTGCTCAATCTTCACCAACCCGCCGGGAACCTTCAGGAACTGCTCGATGCGGGGCGTTGGGAGGCGAAGGAAATCCTCTATGCCCTGGATCGGATTCCCCGCAGCCTCTGGGGCTATGAGGAAGTGGCCCGGGTCCATCTCTCTCTGTCCGGCACCCTGCTGGAAACCCTCTCCGACCCCGAGTTTCAAAAACGGGTCTATGGCATCGTGGATCTAGGTTCCCTGCTCTGGCGGCTGCAAAATCAAGATCTGTTCGAGATCCTGGGCACGGGCTACTATCATCCGGTCCTGCCCCTCATCCCGCCAGCGGATCGGGTTCTGCATGTGGAACGCTGGTTGGGCATCGCCCGCCATCTCTTCTGGCGGCCTGCATTTCAAGGGTTTTGGCCACCGGAAATGGGCTTTTCCATGGAACTGATTCCCTTGCTGCGAGCCCAGGGCTATCGCTATGTGCTGGTAGATAGCGAACATGTGGAACCCCTCAGTCCCATGAGCTGGCAGGAATTGCGCTATCGTCCTCATATCGCCCGCCATGCGGGGGCGGAAATCGTGGTGGTGGTGCGGGATCGGGAACTCTCCGATGCCCAGGAGTCCGGCATGGAACTCGATTGGTTCCTCAAGGAAGTGCGGGAGCGCACCCGCTGGTGTGATTTCGCCCCCCTGGTCACCACCGCCACCGATGGGGAAAACGGGGGTTGGTTCCGCAATACAGCGGAAGGGGCGAATTTCTGGAGCGCCTTTTATCTACCTTTCTTGGAAACCGTGCGGGCGGGGAGCAGCCCCATCGCCCCCACCTTCCTCAGCGATTACCTGCGCACCCACGGCACCCAAGGCGAGGTGCGGGTGCGCACCGGCGCTTGGAACACGGGGTGGCATCATGGGCGGGATTTCACCCAGTGGACTGGCTCCCAACGGCAGCAAGCTGCCCTCGCCGCCGTGAAAGCCCAGTCGGACGCTTTGGCCCAGGTGCGCGCTTCCCTGTCCGAAGCGGAGCAAGCCCGTTTGGGGGAACTGTTGGAAGAAGCCACTTGGCGACTGCTGCGGGCGGAAACCAGCTGCCATCTGTACTGGGGGGAAGCCTGGGTTCATCGGGCGGAAGCGGATCTGGAAGCCTCCCGCCAAGCCCTCGCCCAACTCCAAGCCCGCCGGAATACCGCCTAGCCCATGCATCAGAAGGAGAACCCCTTGCAGCCTTTACCCGAAACCATCGCTGGCTTACCCAACATCTCCGGTCATGAAGCGGAGGTCGCTCAAGTGGTCGCTCAGGGCGCGAACCAAACCCTGTTCCGCACGGCAGGCGGCATCGATTTCGACCGCATCCGCGCCGCTACCGCCATCGCCCTGCACATGCATCAGCCCCTGATTCCCGCAGGGGGAGCGGATCTGCGCACGGCAGCCCTCATCAGCAATTTGCAGTACATGCTGGAACATCAGGATGAGGGCGATAATCACAATGCGCCGGTGTTCCTCTGGTGTTACAAGCGCATGGGAGAATTTATCCCTCAACTCATCGAAGCCGGGCATTCCCCACGGGTCATGCTAGAGTATTCGGGCACCTTGCTCTATGGACTCCGCCAGATGGGGGAAGATGGGGTACTGGAGGCCCTCAAGGGCATCACCCAGAACCCCCAGTACAACTGGGCGGTGGAATGGCTGGGCATGCCCTGGGGTCATGCGGTGGCGCCCTCCACGCCGGTACAGGATTATCGGCTGCATGTGCAAGCTTGGCAGCACCATTTCGCCGCCCTCTTCGGCTGGGAGGCCCTGGAACGGGTGCGGGGCTTCTCCCCCTCGGAAATGGCCCTGCCTAATCATCCCGATGTGGCCTATGCCTTTGTGAAAACCCTCCGGGACTGCGGCTATCAGTGGGTGTTGGTCCAGGAACACACGGTGGAGCAGATCGAGGACGGCCAGCATCCCCGACAACCCCATCTGCCCCATCGTCTCATCTGCACTAATTCCCAGGGGGAGACGGCGAGCATTATCGCCATCGTGAAAACCCAGGGTTCGGATACCAAGCTGGTGGCCCAGATGCAACCCTGGTACGAAGCGCAGGGCTTGCAGCCCTGGATGTTGGGGGACCGCGCCGTGCCCCCGCTGGTCACCCAGATCTCGGACGGGGAAAACGGCGGCGTGATGATGAACGAGTTTCCGCCGAAATTCATGGAGGTGGTGGCGGCGGCCAGCGGCACCGAAGTGCCCCTGATGAATGTGAGCGAGTACTTAGAACATCTGTTCGCCCTGGGCATTCGGGAGACGGATTTTCCAACCATCCAGCCCTTGTTTCAGGGGAAGATTTGGGAACGGATGCAGCCCGGGGAGGGGCCAGAACGCTTGGCCCAAGTGATCGAGGAAATTCAGCGCTCGGACCCTCGGTTCCACATGGAGGGGGGCAGCTGGACCAGCGATCTTTCTTGGGTCCGGGGCTATGAAAATGTGCTGGGTCCCATGGAAGCAGCGAGCGCCCTCTTTCACGAACGGGCGCTCCGCCCGGGCGTCTCCACGGACAGCCACGCCTACCGCAACGCCCTGTTCCACCTGCTCTGCTCCCAAACCAGTTGTTACCGCTACTGGGGGCAGGGGTTGTGGACAGATTACGGACGAGAGATCTGCCGGCGGACCCAGGAAATTCTAACGCACGATTTTCCCTAGCAGCCGCCCCCGCCCAGGCGGGGGCTCAGGCTAGAGCAGATCGTAGCCCCGTTCCTCGTGGGAAGCGATGTCCAACCCTTCGATTTCCTGCTCCTCACTCACCCGCAATCCGCTCGTGAGCAGGGCAACGACCTTTAGAATGATCCAGGTCATCAGGGCGGTATAGGCGATGGTGGAAGCGGCTCCTAGGAATTGCACCCAGAGTTGTCCTCCCATGGACTCGATCCCCTCGGCGAAACCGTAGCCGCTCAGAATGCCCAAACTGGTGGCGGAAAAGACGCCGGCGAGCAAGGTGCCCAGGGTGCCGCCCACCCCGTGCACCGGAAACACATCCAGGGAATCATCGATTTGGAGCACCCGCTTTACATATTGCGTGGCCGTGAAGCAGACTGCCCCTGCCATCAGGCCGATGAGAAGTGCACCACCAGGCCCCACGAAACCGGAAGCGGGCGTGATGGTGCCCAGGCCCGCCACCATGCCGGTTACTGTGCCCAGGGCGGAGGGTTTGCCGAATCGTTTCCATTCGATGAACATCCAGGTCATGGCGCCGGCTGCGGCGGCGATGTGCGTGACCACCATGGCCATGACCGCGCTGGCATCGGCAGCCAGGGCGCTGCCCCCGTTGAACCCGAACCAGCCCACCCAGAGCATGCCCGCGCCCGTGAGGGTCATGGTGAGATTATGGGGCATGATGGGGGTGTTGGGAAAGCCCCGACGGGGACCTAGGACGAGGGCGGTGACCAAAGCGGCGACGCCGGCAGTGATGTGCACTACCGTACCTCCGGCGAAATCGTACAAGCCCAGGTTTTGCAGCCAGCCGCCGCCCCAAACCCAATGGGCGATGGGTACATAGACCAGCAGCAGCCAGAACATGCTGAACCAGAGCATGGCGGAAAACTTCATGCGCTCCGCAAAGCCGCCTAGGATCAGGGCGGGGGTGATGATGGCGAAGGTCATCTGAAAGAGGGCGAACAGGGCTTCGGGAATGGTGCCGCTCAGGCTGTCGCGATCGATGCCCGCGAACAGTACCTTGCTGAAATCACCGATGAAGGCGTTGCCTTCCCCAAAGGCAAGGCTGTAACCCAAAAGCAACCATAGGATCGAAGCCATGCCCGCGATGGCGAAGCACTGGATCAGGATAGAGAGCACATTTTTATGACGCACCAAACCCCCATAGAACAGGGCCAGCCCGGGCAGGGTCATGAATAAAACCAGGGCGGTGGAAGTCATG
This sequence comes from Chromatiaceae bacterium, assembly GCA_027078745.1. Taxonomy (GTDB): domain Bacteria; phylum Pseudomonadota; class Gammaproteobacteria; order Chromatiales; family Chromatiaceae; genus JALWWO01. The sequence goes on along the minus strand of JALWWO010000002.1, from coordinate 165,428 downwards.
ATCCAAGCGGTATCCGCACCGTTGAGCGTGTTGCCTTGGGCAAAACCCGCTTGGGGTAACAGGAAGATGAGCAGGGCGATGAGTCCCTTGGAACGGTCGAAGCGAATCATAGCTATTCTCTCTGTAGGCTGCGATCTCCGGCTAAAATAGGCAGGGACAAGCAATATTCGTGCCTGACTTAGCTTTCGGGAGGAAACGGGAATTCGGGGAGATCGCCGCTGTGCCGAAACCGAGGCAAGCACCAAATCGGTGCTATTTTTCTCTGCCTTGCCCCAGAACTAAGCGGTGAAGCACAAAAAAGATAGTCGAATCCCTCTGTCTTTCCCGCCGAAGCCTGGCGGAAATCGAGAATCTCTCCCACCGTCCTTCCGGCCAGTGCACGGCGACGAGCCGGAATCTAATCCTTGATTGCTAATTTGGCATGATTTTTTCGAAGTTAGGAGTTTTCTTATGTCTCAAGGGTTGCAGGTCCTCAAGCCAGAAGAGTTTTTCATCGAGCAGGAACCCTATTACGAGCCCCAGGGCGATGAGATCGCTATCTTTGAAGCCGCCTATCAGAACGGCTTGCCCCTATTGCTCAAAGGTCCCACAGGCTGCGGCAAGACCCGCTTCATGGAGCATATGGCCTGGCGGCTCCAGCGGCCTTTGATCACGGTTTCTTGCCATGATGATCTGACGGCCTCGGATCTGGTGGGGCGCTTTTTGGTCAAGGGGGGAGAAACCGTCTGGGTGGACGGGCCTTTAGCCCGGGCAGTGCGGGCGGGGGGCATCTGTTATCTCGATGAGATCGTGGAAGCCCGCAAGGATACGACTGTAGTCATTCATCCCCTGGCCGATGACCGGCGAGTGTTGCCCATGGAAAAGTTAGGCGCTATTTTGGAAGCGCCGGATGCGTTCTGCTTGGCGATTTCCTACAACCCGGGCTATCAGAGCATTTTGAAGGATCTGAAGCAGTCCACCCGCCAGCGCTTCGTCGCCTTGGAATTCGACTATCCCGAACCGAGCTTGGAACAGAAGATCATCGAACGGGAAGGTGGAATCAGTGCTGATCTCGCCCGCCAGCTGGTCAAGTTCGCCCAGATGACCCGCAATCTCAAGGGGCAGGGTCTAGATGAAGGCGCTTCCACGCGCTTGCTCGTCCATGCGGCCAAGCTCATGGCCTCGGGCGTTTCTCCGGTGGCCGCCTGCCGCAGCGCCATCGCCCAGGCCCTCACGGACGACGGAGAAATGCTTTCCGCCATCCAGGAGCTTTCCGCTTCTCTCTTTTAGTCAACTGGTAAACGACGAATCCGTTGACAGTGGCGCCGAGCCGATTATGCTAAAGGGCTTTTCCTGTTCAGAACCCCGCTATGTCCCAGCTTCGTCACGATTGGTCCCTCTCTGAGATCGAGGATCTCCTCGCCCAGCCCTTCAATGATCTGCTGTTCCAAGCCCATCAGGTCTATCGGGCGCATTTCGATCCCAATCGCGTTCAGCTGAGCACTCTGCTCAACATCAAGACCGGTGCTTGTCCCGAGGATTGCAGCTATTGCGCCCAGAGCGCCCGCCATTCGACTCAATTAGCACCGGAACGCCTGCTCGCCCTGGAAACCGTGTTGGAAAAGGCCCGACAGGCCAAGGCCCAGGGCGCGACCCGCTTTTGCCTGGGTGCCGCCTGGCGCAGCCCCACGGATAAGCAATTGGATCGCGTGATCGCCATGATCGAGGGCATCCGGGCCCTCGGCTTGGAAACCTGCGTAACCCTCGGCATGTTGACCGATGCCCAGGTGCAGCGCCTGAAAGCGGCGGGTTTGGATTATTACAATCACAATCTGGACACTTCCCCTGCCTTTTACGGGCAGGTCATCCGCACCCGCACCTATCAGGACCGTTTGGACACCCTGGCCCGCATTCAGCAGGCGGGCATTCGCCTGTGCTGCGGGGGCATCTTGGGCATGGGGGAATCCCGCCGGGATCGAGCAGCCCTGCTTCAGCAACTTGCCAATCTGCCCCAGCATCCGGAATCCGTGCCCATCAACCTGTTGGTGCAGGTAGAAGGCACGCCCCTGTATGGCACCGATCCCTTAGACCCCCTGGAATTCGTCCGCACCCTGGCCACCGCGCGCATCCTCATGCCCGCCTCCCATGTGCGCCTCTCTGCGGGACGGGCTCAGATGCGCGATGAGCTGCAAGCCCTGTGCTTCTTCGCCGGTGCCAATTCCGTCTTTTATGGAGAGCGATTGCTCACCACGGACAACGCGGACAGCCAGCGGGATCGACAGCTGTTCGAACGCCTGGGCTTGCAGTTTGAACGGCAGTTCCTGGAAGAAGTGCGCGGGCCTCGGGCCTGTCATCAAGGCTGATGCATCCTGCCCAGCACGCCCGCTTACAGAATGATCCCCAGTATCGCTTTCTGCGCACGGTGGAAGCCACGCGGGACGGCATTCATGTACGTCTGGAAGGTCGTGAACTCATTGCCTTTTGCAGCAATGATTACTTGGGGTTGACTCATCATCCCCAGGTCATCCAAGCCTGGAAGAACGGGGCGGCGCGGCATGGGGTGGGCAGCGGGGCTGCCCATCTGGTCAGCGGCCATCACAGAGCCCATGCCGCCCTGGAAGAAGAACTGGCGGATTTCCTGGGCCGTCCCAAGGCCCTGCTCTTCTCCACCGGCTACATGGCGAATTTGGGGGTGCTGTCCGCCCTGGCGGGGCGGGGCGATCGCATCTGGGAAGACCGCCTGAACCATGCTTCCCTGATCGATGGCGCTCGGCTCAGCGGCGCCCGTTTGCATCGTTACCCTCATGGGGATCTGGCGCATCTGCGGGCGCGGTTGGAACCGTCCGGCGCGCGCCTCATCGCCACCGATGGACTGTTTAGCATGGATGGGGATCTGGCTCCCTTGCCGGAATTAGCCGAACTCGCCCAGCAAGCAGGGGCACAACTGCTGGTGGATGATGCCCACGGCATCGGCGTGCTGGGAGAGCAAGGCCGAGGTTCCTTGGAACATTGGGGATTGGAGGGACAGGCGGTGCCCATCCTGGTGGGCACTTTGGGAAAGGCCTTTGGGACCTTCGGGGCCTTTGTAGCTGGTTCCGAAGAGTTGATCGAGACCTTGGTTCAGCGGGCGCGCACCTATCTCTACACCACGGCACCGCCGCCCGCCCTGGCGGAGGCCACCCGCATGAGCTTGGACCTGGTGCGGCGGGAAGGTTGGCGGCGGCAGCGCTTGCAATCGCTCATCCAACGGTTCCGGCAGGGGGTGGAATCCTTGGGATTGCCCCTGCTGCCCAGCCACACGCCCATTCAACCCCTGCTTGCGGGCAGCGCCCAGCGGGCTTTGGCCTGGAGTCAGGCCCTGGAAGCGCGGGGCATTTGGGTCGTGCCCATCCGACCGCCCACAGTGCCCGAGGGCTCCGCTCGGCTCCGCATCACCCTATCCGCCGCCCATGAGGATGAGGACTTGGAACGGCTGTTGGACGCCCTCGCCGCGTTAAAGCCGGAGGCCGGCCCATGAGCGATCTGGTGCTGCTCCACGGCTGGGGCATGAACGCCGGTGTTTGGTCGGGACTGCCGCCAGCGCTGGGCCAGCGCTACCGCCTGCACCCGATCGAACTGCCCGGCCACGGGGAGAGCTCCTTGAACGCCGAACCCAGCTTGACCGGCTGGGCCCAGGCAATTTTGGCCGCTGCACCGGTGCGGGCGATCTGGCTGGGCTGGTCTTTGGGCGGTCTCATCGCCTTGCAAGCGGCTCAGTTGGCGCCGGAACGCATCGATGCTCTGATCCTGATGACCGCCACTCCCAGATTTGTGCAGGGATCGGATTGGCCCCACGCTATGCCTTTGACCACCTTGCAGCAATTTCAAAGGGCCTTACTGGAAAATCCTAGAGAAACCCTAGATCGCTTCCTCGCCCTGCAAGTGCGGGGAAGCGTCGGCGCGCGGGAGACCCTGCGGCAGCTGCGCCGAGAGCTCCGGCAACGGCCTGCACCCCAGCCGGCTGCCCTAGAGATCGGTTTGGAGCTGTTGCGCACGAGCGACCTGCGGGCAATCTTGCCCCAGCTTCCCATGCCGAGCCTCTGGCTGTTCGGTCAGCGGGATCCCCTGGTGCCCGCTGCGCTGGGCAGGGATTTGGAACCCTTATCGCCGCGCGGCCGGATACACATTTTTTCCGGCGCCGCCCATGCGCCCTTCCTCTCCCATCCACAAGCGGTTTTGGAAGCCATGCTGGACTTCGGGATGCATCATGCCCATCGATAAGAAGGCAGCCCGACGGGCCTTTGATCGGGCAGCGGATACCTATGATGCAGCCGCCGTGTTGCAACGGGAGATCGGCCAGCGCCTGTTGCATCATCTGGATCCCATCCGGTTGGCACCTCGGCGGATGCTGGATCTGGGCACGGGCACAGGCTGGGCGATTCCCTTCTTACAGCAGCGCTATCCCAAAGCGCAGATCTTCGCCTTGGATTTCTCCCCGGCTATGCTGCGGCGGGCGCGGAAGCGGGGGACTTGGTTCAGGCGTCCTTTCTGTATCTGCGGCGATGTGGAAGCCCTGCCCCTGGCCTCGAACAGCATGGATCTCCTCTTTTCTAACGCCACTTTCCAATGGTGCAATGACTTGCTTCAAGTCTTTCGGGAGTGCCTGCGGGTGCTGAGACCCGATGGCTTGCTGCTCTTCAGCACCTTCGGACCGGACAGCCTCAAAGAACTGCGGACCGCCTGGGCTCAGGTGGACGGCTACAGCCATGTGAGCGACTTTCTGGACATGCATCAGGTGGGGGATGCCCTGATGGGGGCGGGCTTTGCCCAGCCCGTGTTGGAGACCGAATATCTGACCCTGACCTATGCAGGCGTGCAGGATCTGATGCGGGATCTCAAGGCCCTGGGCACCCGCAATGCCACGGCACACCGGCCGCGGGGTCTCACGGGTCGGAAACAAATGCAGCGGTTGATCCAAGCCTATGAAGCCTATCGCACCCAGGGGCGGCTTCCCGCTACCTATGAAGTCATCTACGGCCATGCCTGGGCAGCCCAATCGCAGCCGTTGCCGAAGGGGAATTGCCCCGTTTCCCTCGACTGGCTCCGATGAAGGGCTTGTTCATCACGGGCACGGACACAGGTTGCGGCAAGACCTGCATCAGCTTGGGGCTGTTGCAGCGCTACCAACAGCGGGGCTTGCGGGTCCAGGGCATGAAGCCCGTGGCTTCCGGCTGCACCCTGCGGGCAGGGCGCTGGGAAAATGCAGATGCGCGCCAGCTCCTAGAACAGTCCAGTCAGCCCATGCCCTACGATTGGGTCAATCCCTACGCCTTTGCCCCAGCCATCGCGCCCCATCTCGCCGCTCAGCAGGCGGGCGTTAGGATCGAGCTGGCGCGGATCCGGAGCTGTGCGGCGCAGCTCGCCCAGCGGAGCGATGGCCTCATCGTGGAGGGGGTCGGGGGCTGGCAGGTACCCCTAGGCCCTGCCCTCTCCGTCCGCGATCTGCCCCGCGCTTTGGAACTGCCGGTGGTGCTGGTGGTGGGGATGCGCTTGGGCTGTCTGAATCATGCCCTGCTCAGCCTGGAATCCATCGACCGCTGCCGCGTCCCGCTGGTGGGCTGGGTGGCCAATACCCTGGATCCGAAGATGGCCGCCTTTCAGGAAAACCTCCGCACCCTGCAGGAACGGATCCCGGCGCCCTTGCTGGGCCTAGTGCCCTGGTGCGTCCAACCCGACGGAAAAACCGTGGCGCAATACCTGGACCCCAGCGCCCTTCCAGGATTCCGCTAATCCCCCTCAGCGTGTTTCTTTTCCACCAGGGAATCTGCCTTGCACCGATGCTGATAGGCGCTGATGCGCCGGTTCACCACCGCGCCCAAGCGATCCAAATAATCCGTATTCATTTCCTGCGTGAAACGCCTGGGATCCGGGCTGCCGATGGCCAGCACGCCGGCGCGATGGTGACTGCGGATGGGGATCAGGGCGGCGGATAGAATGGGTTGTTCTTGGCTCGCGAACAGGAGGCGATCCCAACCTTTGGGCAAGGCGCCGCAGAAAGCATGTTCCCGTTCGCTGAAGGCGATCAATTCCCCGATCAACCCTTCCGTCGGCGCTTCCTCTCGGCGGAAGAGTTTGAAGGCGACGGCCGGCGTATCGAAATCCCGCTGCAGGGTTCGGCAGAGCACCTTTTCCAGTCCTGGGAGATCCGGCGTGGAGATGAGCTTGAGCACCAGTTGGTGAAAGCGCTGCATGATGGCTTCATAGTCCCTCGCTCGGTCGATGAACCGCAGCAGCCGTTGGCGTTCGGTAACCAACTGTTCCCGCAGGATGCGGATCTGATGCTCCACCAGGGAAGCGGTGCCCTTGGTCTCATGGGGCAGCTGCAACCGAGCGGTGAACTGCGGGTAGCGCAGGAAAAATTCCGGGTGTTTGCCCAAGAAATCCATGACCGCCTGTTCGGTCAGCGTTGGCTCGGAAACCGGTTTCTGGCCCTTCTTTAGCTTCTTTTTGTGCAAGTTTTTCGACTGCTTCGGGTTTTTGTGCAAAACTTTTATCTTTTTCCCCTTCGACTTTTTCTTGCTCACAGTTCGATCACCCCCTCATAGACGCGCACCGCTGGCCCGGTCATCCAGATCGGCGCCTCTTCTCCGGACCATTGGATCTCCAAAGTTCCCCCGGGCAACTGTACCTGCACCCGCTCGTTCAACCGACCGAGCCGGCGGCCCACCGCCACCGCCGCGCAGGCACCGGTGCCGCATGCCAGGGTCTCCCCCGCCCCCCGCTCGAAGACCCGCAGCCGGATATGATTTGCATCCAGAATTTCCATAAAGCCCACGTTCACCCGTTGGGGAAAACGGGGATGCCGCTCGATGGCGGGGCCGAGCTGGGCCACGGGTGCCCGATCCACCTGTTCCACGCGCAACACCGCGTGGGGGTTGCCCAGGGATACAGCGCCGATCTGCACGGACTGCTCCCCGACCGCTAGTTCGTACTGGGCGGCTTCCCGATCGGCCAGAAAGGGAATTTCCGCCGGTGCGAAGTGCGGTTGCCCCATGTTGACCCGCACCCGATCGTCTTCTTCGAGAAAGAGCCGGATTTCTCCCGAAGCTGTGCCCACGGAAATTTCCCGTTCTCGGGTCAGGCCCTGCTCATAGACGAAGCGCGCGAAGCAGCGAGCCCCGTTGCCGCACTGTTCCACCTCGGAACCATCCCGATTGAAGATGCGGTAATAGAACGCGGTGGTCTGGGTGCGGGGCGGTTCTACTAGCAAAATTTGATCGCAGCCGATGCCAAAGCGGCGATCCGCCAGGAAGCGGCAGCGATCCGCATCCAGCGTAACTTTTTGACGAATCCCGTCGAACACCACGAAATCATTCCCCAATCCCTGCATCTTGGTGAACGCGAGCTTAGGCATAGGCATCCTCCAACCTGCCCCAGATTGCGAGATGGTGATTGCTCACCCGCCCCACCTCTAAGGGCGATCCCGCTTCTTGCACCTGAGCCGCCCCTTCTTGGAGTTCAAAGGCAGCGAACAGAGAATTGCGGAAATCCCGCTGCAGGATTTCCGGCTCCTCTGCCGCATTGGCGACCAGGGCTTCCACCCGTTGGGCGGAGGGGGGCCGCATGAACTCCATGACCCGCACCCAAGCCCCGGGCTTCGCCCCCTCCCCAACGGTCTGCCAGAGCACCTGGGGATCCGCGAGATGGTGCAGCAAACTGTTGGAGATCACCGGATCATAGGCGGCTTTGGGCAGGGCCTCTGAGGGCAACACCGCATGAATCTCTCGGCAGCGGGCGGCGAGACTCGGCCAGTTCGCAAGGGCAGCTTCCGCTTGATCGAGCATGGCTCGGGAATCCTCCAATGCATCGCACCGCGCCTGGGAATAGCGCTTGCGCAGGCCCAGGGGAATGTCGCCCGGCCCGCAACCCAGATCGAGAACCCGCCCGTTGCACTGGGCTTCTGGAACGCATTCCTCCAGCAGCTGGAGAAAGCGCCCGTTCGGTTCGGAAAAGTCCGCCTGGGCGTAGGCCGCCAGAACGGGTTCTTCCATGAGTTCGGGTTCCAATCGCCGTTTCATAGGGGCAACAAGCGTTCCGTGCGGAAGAGGTCTTCCAGGGTTTCCCGCGGACGGATCAAATGCACCTCCGTTCCATCCACCAGGATTTCCGGCGCTCGGGGGCGGCTGTTGTACTGGCTGCTCATGGCGAAACCATAGGCACCGCTGCTCCGGATCGCCAGCAGATCCCCGGGTTCCAGGTAGAGGGCGCGTTCCTTGCCCAGAAAATCCCCGGTCTCGCAGATGGGCCCCACGAGCTCATAGATTTCCGGTTCTCTCGAGGGACGGCGCAGGGCGGGGATGATGGCTTGTTCCGCCTGGTAGAGGGCCGGGCGCAGCAGATCGTTCATGGCCGCATCCAGTACGGCGAACCGTTTGTAGGGCGTGCGCTTCAGCAATTCCACCCGCGTCAAGAGCAAGCCTGCATTGCCCACGATGGCCCGCCCGGGTTCTAGGAGGATCTCATAGGGCCGGTCTTGCAAGCGCTGGGCGATCGCCCGCGCATAGTCTTCCGGGCTCGGGGGCTGTTCCTCGGTGTACCGGATGCCCAGGCCCCCGCCCAGATCCAGATGTTGAATCGGAATGCCTTGGGCCTCCAGCCGATCCGCCAGCACCAACAGGCGATCCAGGGCAGCCAGAAAGGGGCTGAGATCCGTCAGTTGGGAACCGATGTGGCAATCGATGCCCTGGATCTGCACATGGGGCAATCGGGCGGCCTCCACATAGAGCCCTTCCGCCCATTCCATGGGAATGCCGAACTTGTTTTCCCTGAGTCCCGTGGAGATGTAGGGATGGGTCTTGGCGTCCACGTCAGGGTTCACCCGCAGGGAGAGGGGCGCCCGTTTCCCCAGTTCGCCCGCCAACTCATTGAGGCGGTGCAGTTCGGTTTCCGATTCCACATTGAAACAGCGGATGCCGACTTCCAAGGCGCGGCGCAGCTCGTCCCTGCGCTTGCCCACGCCGGAGAAAACCACCTTGCTCGGGTCTCCACCGGCTACGAGCACCCGCTCCAACTCTCCCACAGAAACGATGTCGAAGCCGGAGCCCAAGCGGGCGAGCAGGTTCAGCACGGCCAGATTGGGGTTCGCCTTCACGGCGAAGCAGATCAGATGGGGTCGTGTCCCGAAGGCTTGATCGAACGCCCGCCAATGCCGTTCTAAGGTCGCCCGAGAATAGACATAGCAGGGAGTGCCGAAGCGCTCGGCGATCTCATCGACCGGCACTTCTTCGGCGAACAATCGATCCTGACGATAGTGAAAATGATCCATATCAGGGGTTCCGAGTTACAGGAGCTGGAGGTGGATCGGAGGGCTTGGGCAAGTAGAGGTCGCCCTTTTGACCGCAGGCACTGAGCCCGAAGAGCAGGAGCAACACCATCGGGAGCCAGGCATGCATGAAATGCTTTCCTCAAGTTCGGAGCCCGCAGGCCACCGCCGCCGCGATCCGGTCCTGGGCTTCCGGCGTCAGGTAGGGATGCATGGGCAAGCTCAGGATCTCCCGAGCAACCTGCTCCGCCCGAGGCAGGGCGCCAGGAGCTGGGCCGAACCGTGCGAAGACCGGCTGATGGGGCAGGGGGCGGGGGTAATGAATGGCTGTGGGGATGCCCTGGCGCGCCAGATGGTCCCGCAGCCTATCCCGATGGGGCACCCGCAGACTGTATTGGGCGAAGACGCTGGTGTTGTGCGGGGCGACCTTCGGGCACGCGCAGGGCAGATCGCGGAGCAGTTCCCCATAGCGCGCTGCGACCTGTTCCCGAGCGGCGATCTCTTCGTCGAAGATGCGCAGCTTGACGCCCAACACAGCGGCTTGCAGGGTATCCAAGCGGCCGTTGATGCCGATCTGAACGTGATGATAGGGCCGATCTTGTCCATGGTTGCGGAGCTGCCGGATCCGCTGGGCGAGGGCGTCATCGTTCGTGAAGCAAGCGCCCCCTTCCCCGTAAGCACCCAAGGGTTTCGCCGGAAAGAAGCTGGTGCAACCGATGGTGGAAAGCCCGCAGGAAGGGTGGCCCCGATGGGTGGCACCGAAGCTCTGGGCCCCGTCTTCGATGAGGGCCAGATGATGGCGGCGGGCGATGGCGTCGAGGGTTCCCAGGTCCGCACACTGTCCGAAAAGGCTCACCGCCAGAATGGCCCGGGTGCGGGAGCTGATCGCCGCTTCAACCGCCGCAGGGTCCATCAGATAGGTGTTCAGATCGATATCCACGAAGACCGGCTTAGCGCCCAACAGGGCGATGGCTTCGCCGGTGGCGATGAAGCTGAAGGCGCTGGTGATCACCTCATCCCCGGGGCCGATCTCCAGGGCGAGCAGGGCGAGGATCAGGGCATCCGTGCCCGAACCCACGCCGATGCAGTGGGCGACCCCGACCCGCTGGGCGAGCTGGTCTTCCAACTGCGCCACCTCTGGCCCCAGAACATATTGCCCGTGATCCAGCACCCCTTGAATCGCCCGGGCGATCTCCGGCTGAAGGCGGCGGTACTGGGCCTTGAGATCGATGAATTCCACGGGATCAGCCGCTCACCCGCAGCCGCTGGCCTACCCGAATCTTGTTGTCATTCGGCTTCATCCGGTTGAGCTTCCGCAGCTTTTCCACGCTGATATCGTATTGCAGGGCGACCCGATAGAGGGTCTCATGAGGCTTGACTACATGGGTCTTGGGTTTTTTTGCGCGGGTTTGGTTAACCGGTTTGGGCTTTGCCCGAGCGACCCGAGCTGCGGACTGCTTCGGCCTGGACTTTCGGGCAGACTGCCCTGCCCGAGCGAGCTGCACGGGCTTGGGTTTCGCCTGAACCGCGATGCGGGCAGGCAGGGGCTCGGGTTGGACGCTGATTCGTTGGGTGGTACCCGAGGGCAGCCATACGGTGGCGCCGGCGGGGAGCCAAGCGTTGCCCCGCGCGATGGCAGGCCGCCAAGCGGGATTGAGCTGCTGCAAGCGATCCAGGGAAACCCGGTAGTGTCGCGCTAACCGAGTGGCGGGCAAGCTGTGGTGCAGGACGATACGATCGTATTGCAGAGGTGGTTCATAGACGATGCCCTCGGGAAAATAGCGGTCAGCATGGCTGGCTACCTCTCGGGCGGCGAGGAATTGTGCGTAGAAATTCCGAGAGTCAAAGCCGAAATAGGGCCCTCGGTAGTGTTTTACGATCTGGCCGATGTCCTGGCCGTGCAGGCGCTTTGCCCGAGCCATCCCCCCCTGTCCGTGGTTGTAGGAAGTGATCGCCAGGGGCCAACTGCCCAGCTTGCGATAAGCGGCATCCAGATAACGGGCTGCGCCTTCGGCGGCGAGGATGGGATCCCATCGTTCGTCCAAAGCGCTATCGATCCGCAGATCGTAAATTCGACCCGTGCCCGGCATGAACTGCCAGATACCAGCCGCGCCCACGCTGGAACGGGCATGCGCTTGAAAGGAAGATTCCACATGGGGCAGATAGGCGAGATCCTCCGGCAAGCCTCGCGCGCGGAAGATTTCTCGGAAGATCGAATCGTAGCGGCCGCTGATCTCTAGACCGCGGCGGAATTTTTCCCGCACGCCCCGTTGGATCCGCAGTCGATCCGCCGCACCGAATACGGCTTGCTTCCCGCCCTTCGCCACGAGCTGATCATAGAGCCGTTGTTCCTCCGCATTCAGGCTTATTCCGGCGGCGACCTTATGTTCCAAGGCGCGGAGGCGGCGGCGGTAATCCGCCGCTTTGGCCTGCACGAGGCGGCGTTGTTCCGGCGTATAGGCCTGGTCCGGCAGCTTCAGCACTTCATAGATGACCCCCAGGTATGCATCATCGTGAAAGGCCACCTGATCGCGGCCCCATTCCCCATACACCTTGCGCCAGAAATCCACGTTATCCCGAATCTCCGAGGGAATCGGGAATGCTGCGGTAGCGTCATAAGCAGGGCGGGTGCTCGCGCAGCTGTTGAGCAAGAACAAGGCGAGGGGAATCAGGAAAAAGCAGGGACAGGGGGAACTGGACATGTGCCTATCTCCCGATCACATTCAAGACCTGTATCGATCGGGAAATATAGTCCTGGTTCAGGAAAAAATGCAACTGTATCCGATAGAAAGGAAGGATTCCTGAGAAAATACACAAGCAATTTCAGCGCTTCTGGCGGCGATATGCCCAGGGCTTTTGATGCAAGCCTGCCATCTGCCAGATCCCCCGCTCGGCTTCCCTGGCTTGCTCTTCCGCCTGAAAGAAGCTTTTCTCCTTACAATAGCGAGGGTAGACGGCGGCTTTTCCCTGCTGGACCATGCGCAGGTTGATGCTTTCCGATTCCGCTGGATCGAAGAGTTCTCCCACCGTTCTGCCATAGCGGTCTTTTTCGATGACGGAGAGGCGGAAATAGGTGGGCAGGATTTCCTGCAGATAGCGGCGGCTCTCCGGGCCCCAAGGCCGCTGGGACATCTCCGGCGCATCGATGCAATAGAAGCGAATGCGGATGGGCTCACCATCGCAGATTGCTTTCACCGTGTCCCCGTCCAAAACGCGCTCCAGGGTGCAATCTGCGCTGGGGACCAGCCAGGGTCGGAGCCAGTCCCGCCAGGGCAGGTTGAACATGAGCACCAGAGCAGCGACGAGGACGAAGACAAAGGGCCGTTCCCGCAATGCGCTGGAACGGAGCAGAAGTCGGAGCAACTGAGGGAAGGATTGAGGAGCCATGGGAGAGGATTACCGATTGGATAAGCTTGGAGAAAAGAGATGACTGTCTATGTCAACGTTCCATTGATCAAGCAAGAAAACAGCATGTCTTGTTGGCATGCCAGCGCAAGAATGCTTTGGGCATTCAAGTATAAGCAATGTATCAATCCTCTGAATAAGGTATTTAAAGCAAACCGAGGTCTCAAACCAAGTCAGTTTATTCAACTTGCTTTTACCCTAGGTTTGGAAACAATTCCGATCATCAATCAAACCTATAGTTGGGCTGCGCTTGCAGAACTCCTCCGGAAACATGGTCCATTGTGGGCAGCGGGTTATTGGTATGGTCTGCCCCATGTAGTAGTGATCACTGGTGTGGAACCTAATGGAAGATTGTATCTCAATGATCCCGCAGGATTTCGTAGAATCCACGATATGTTGTTCTTTAACGAGAAAATCGCTAGTGATGTGTCCAATCCGCTCCTGTATTTGCCTAACAGTCGGGCAAACGCTCAAGGATATGGTACTTATTTCCGATGAAGTGAACCAGGCTGCGATCATCGGGGTCGGGATGCGGAGAGGCAATGAGTGTAATAATACTGCGCATATTCCCGATCTGCATCCAACAGATGACCCACTAACCACCGCCGCAGTGCGATGAGGGTTTCCGCATCGAGCCGCGTGATCCGCTGTTGCTTCCAGGCCCGCAACATCTCGATGAACTCCGCATGGAGCAAGGCATGTTCGCTGGCATGGGCACCGAGATGGGGATAATCGATAGCACGCATGAAACGTTCCTCATGATCGAAATGGGCGCGGGCTTGGATACCAAAGGCTTCCAGCGCCTCCATCAGCGCCTGAGCGCGCAAACTGGTCTGGGGATCTTCCGAAGAAAGGGGGGCTTGCGCAAAATCTTCAATCAGTCTGTTAAGGGCCGCGATGAGCGCCCGATGCTCCGCATCCATGATCTCGATGCCGAGATCCCAATGATCCTGCCAAACAATGCTCATATTCTTCCCTGCCAGGGGGATCGGATCACGAATTCAGAGTTGTACCATGGAAAATACCTGGATCGATTGTCTCCGCCACGGAGAACCGCAGGGTGGGCGATGCTATCGGGGCAGCGGCACGGATGATCCCCTGAGCGAATTGGGTTGGTCGCAAATGTGGCGGGCGGTGGGGGAGCAAGGCCCTTGGGATCTCGTCGTCACCTCGCCCCTTCTGAGATGCCGCCGCTTTGCGGAAGCCCTCGCCCAACGCCATCAACGTCCCTTGCGGGTGGAACCGGCGCTGCGGGAAGTGGGTCTTGGGGCCTGGGAAGGCCTGCGCCCCGATCAGGTGCGGAGCCGAGATCCCCAAGGCTATGATCGCTTTTATCGGGATCCGGTGCGCTGCCGTCCCGCCGGTGCAGAATCCTTGGAAAGCCTTTCCCAACGGGTCTCCCAAGCCTATGATGACTTGGTGCAGCGCCATGCTGGGCAGCATCTGTTGCTCGTGGTTCATGCGGGCGTCATCCGCGCCCTGGCGGGTGAGATTCTCCGAGCGGATCCCGTCCGCTGGTACCGGCTGCGAATCGACTACGCCCATTTCATGCGGGTGCGGGAAGATGCTTATGGGCCCGTGATCGAAGGGTTCAATCTGCCCCACCTGCCCTAGCCCAGGCGTTCCAACCCGCCCAAATAGGGGCGCAATGCCTGGGGAATGCGGATGCTGCCATCCGCTTCCTGATGGTTCTCCAACAGGGCCACCAGGGTGCGCCCCACCGCAAGCCCGGAACCGTTGAGGCTGTGCACCAGTTCCGGTTTCCCTGTGTCGGGGTTCCGCCAGCGGGCCCGCATCCGCCGCGCTTGGAAGTCCAGAAAATTGCTACAGGAGGAGATCTCCCGATAGCGCTGTTGCCCGGGCAGCCAGACTTCCAGATCATAGGTCTTGGCGGCGGAGAACCCCAGATCCCCGGCGCACAGGGTTACCACCCGATAGGGCAGTTCCAGCCGCTGCAAAATGGTTTCCGCATGGCCGGTCAACTCTTCCAAGGCTTGGAAGGAATCCTGTGGGCGGACGATCTGTACCAGCTCCACTTTCTCGAACTGATGCTGGCGGATCATGCCGCGGGTATCCTTGCCATAGGAACCCGCTTCACTGCGGAAGCAGGGCGTGTGGGCGACCCATTTGCAGGGCAGGGCCTCCGCTTCCAGAATGCGATCCCGCACTAGATTGGTCACCGGCACTTCCGCCGTGGGGATCAGGTAGAATGCTCGTTCCCCGGGCACCGAAAAGAGATCTTCGGCGAATTTGGGCAACTGCCCCGTGCCGTAAAGGCTTTCCGTATTGACCAGATAGGGCACATAGACCTCTTCATAGCCCTGCGCCCCATGGGTGTCCAGCATGAACTGGATCAAAGCCCGCTGCAATCGGGCCAGAGGACCTTGGAGCACCACGAAGCGGGTTCCCGCGATCTTCGCCGCCGCGTCGAAATCCATCCAGCCCTTGGCAACCCCCAGATCCACATGATCCCGCGGGGAGAAGGAAAACTGCCGAGGACTGCCCCAGCGCCGTTCCTCCCGATTCTGGGATGCTTCCCGTCCCTCGGGCACGCTGGCATGGGGCAGGTTCGGCAGGCCCAGCAGGATTGCTTGCAAGGCTTCCTGTACCTCCGCCAGCTCCGCTTGCACCGCCTTGAGCTGATTTCCCAGGTCCGCCACCTGGGCCAGCAGATCATCCACCGGCTCACCAGCCCGCTTTGCCTGACCGATGGCTTTGGATTGCCGGTTGCGCAGGGCTTGTAATTCCTGGGTGCGCACTTGCAAAGCCTTTCTGCGGGCTTCCAATGCCTGAATCTTCGCCTGATCCAGCACGAAACCGCGGCGGGCCAATTGCTCGGCAACCCCGGCCAGGTCCGTGCGCAATAATTGAGGATCCAACATGTTCAGCTTCCTTCCTCGACGCGGACCGACCAGGAGACGATGTGCCCGGGATCCACAAGCTCCGAAATTCGGGCCACGGCCCGACTCACTTTGGCTTCGTCTTCAAAAAATTCCAGGATCACGGGGAGATCATCCGAGAGATCGATCAGGGAAGCACTGTGCACTTGCCCGGAGCTGCCGTAGCCCGCGATGCCCCGCATGACGGTAACCCCCCGCACATTGAGTTCATCGTGGAGAATCCGCACCAAGCGTTCGATCCCATGATCGGATTCAGAGAGATAGACGCGAACCATGCGGGTTCGGACCGGTTCATCTCGCAGCTCGCTCATAGGCTTCTCCCCAAGGCAATACCCAACCAGCAGGCGAACAAACAGAGGAGCACGCTCATCCCCAGGTTCAGGAACGCCCGCCCGAGCAACCCTTGCTCGATGAGATTCAGGGTTTCCAAGGAAAAGGTGGAAAAGGTGGTGAAGGCCCCCAAAAAACCGATGAGCACGCCGGCGCGCAGCTCCGGCCCGGAAAATAGGCGTTCGATGAAGAGCACGAACAACAAACCCATGAGAAAGGAACCCAGGGTATTGACTGCCAGGGTGCCCCAAGGGAATTCTCGCCCCAACAGCCGGTATATGCTGGCGGAGAGATAGAACCGCCCCAGGGCACCGAAGGCCCCGCCTCCAGCGATGGCTAATACCTGCAACACAGCGCGTTCCTTAAAAATTTCCGCATTATATGCTCAGCGCTTCAATCACTCGAAGCGGCATCCACATAGCGATCCCGAGCCGCCTTGGCGCGGGAGAAGATTTCCAACAAATGTTCCGCATCCCCGTTTCGGATGTGTTGGGCAAGCGCGCTCATCTCCAGGCTGAAGCTTTCCAACAGGGTGCTCAGGGCCTGCCGGTTAGCCATGCAGATATCCCGCCATAGGATGGGATTGCTCGAAGCGATGCGGGTGAAATCCCGAAACCCGCCCGCCGCATAGCGGAAGATCTCGTCGTTTTCTCGCATCCGCGCCAACGCATCCACCAACCCGAAGGCCAACATATGGGGTAGATGGCTGGTGGCGGCCAAGATCTCATCGTGATGTTCCACGCTCATCAGGCTCACTTGGGCACCGCAGGCCTCCCACAGGGCTTTCACTTGCTCCAGGGCTTGGGGATCGGTTTCCGGCAAGGGGGTGAGGATCACCCGACGATGCTGATACAGGGTGGCAAAGGCCGCTTCCACACCGCTGTGCTCCGTGCCTGCGATGGGGTGCCCGGGCACAAAGCGAGGGGGCACCGCCCCGAAGACCGCGCGAGCATCGGCGACCACGCTGCCCTTGACGCTGCCCCCGTCGGTGAGCACAGCATGTTCCGAAATCGCCCCGCGAATGCCCTGAAAGATCGCCCGCATGGCGCCCAGGGGCACCGATAAAAAGATCAGGTCTGCCCCTGCTACCGCTTCGGCGGGTTCCTGATGGAAGCGGTCGATGACCCCCAGGGCAACCGCCCGTTCCAGATTGGCCCGAGACCGCCCGCAACCTACGATCTCCCCCACCTGTCCCGCCTGCCGGAGGGCTTGGGCAAAGGAACCCCCGATCAGTCCCACCCCGATGATGGCGAGTCGTTGGATCATGGCTGCAACACGGATGCTAAGGCGGTCAGAAAGCGTGCGTTCTCCGATTCTGTGCCTATGGTAACCCGCAGATGCTGGGGCAAACCGTAGTTCGCCACCGAGCGCACGATGCAACCCTTGTGCAACAGGGCTTGTTCGATAGGAGCCGCGGGCTGTCCCAAATCGATGGTCAGGAAATTGCCCACGGATGGAAGGTAGCCCAGCCCCAGCCGGCGGCAACCTTCGGTCAATTGGGCCATGCCCGCTCGGTTCAACCGGACGGAAGCGGCCACATGGTCCGCATCTTCCAAGGCCGCTCGGGCTGCCACCTGGGCGACCGCATTGACGTTGAAGGGCTGGCGCACCCGATTGAGCAACTCCGCCAACTGGGGATCGCTGATCCCATAGCCCACGCGCAGGGCGGCGAGTCCGTGCACCTTGGAGAAGGTTCGAGTTACGATCAGATTGGGCAGCTCGTTCAACCAGGCGGTGGCATCGGGATAATCCGCTTCTTGCACATATTCCGCATAGGCTTCATCCACCACTGCAATGCAATGATCGGGCAGTCCCTTGAGAAAGCGATGCAGGGGTTCCGCAGCTAACCAAGTGCCCGTGGGATTGTTGGGATTGGCGATCCAGACCACGCGCGTGCGCGCGCTGACCAAGGCCCGCATCGCCTCCAGATCATGGCCATAGTGCCGGGCCGGTGCGATGCGAGCAACCGCGCCCACTGCCTGGGTGCAGAGGGGATAGACGGCAAAGGCATGTTCCGAAAACAGGGATTCCTGCCCAGGACTCAGAAAGGTTCTGGCTATGAGATCCAACACATCGTTGGACCCATTGCCCAGGGTGATGGCAGCTTCCGGCACGCCATGACGTTTCGCCAAGGCTTGGCGCAGGGCGAAGCCGCTGCCGTCCGGATAGCGGCCCAGCTCTTCCAGGGCCGCGGCGGCAGCGCGGCGAGCGAGAGGGCCAGGGCCCAGGGGGTTTTCATTGGAAGCAAGCTTGATGGCATCGCGGATGCCCAGTTCCCGTTCCAGCTCCGCCAAGGGTTTGCCAGGTTGGTAAGGTTGCAGGCCGCCGATCCCCGGAGCGGCGAGTGTCAGGAAGGGATTGTGGACAGACATGGATTGGCTGATCTTGTGTCAAAGGATAATTAGAATACCGAGCACGCCGCCCGCAAGTTTGATTTTCTCAACCAGGGCAACTCACAGGGTGCGAATCAATTGGTTGAGTCGGCGGCCCAGGCGACGATGGTGCTGAACCGCATCGTCGTAGGCGATCTTCGCTTGATCTCGGGGTGCCGCCCCCTCCCTGGTGCTCTGCTCCAAGCGGCAGAGAATTTCCAGCCGATCGACAGATTCCAGCAGGGCAGAGACGTAATCGGCGAGGGCGGGATAAATTTCTCGACCCCGCCGAACCCGCGCGATTTCTTCCCCGCTCATCCCGCCAAGCTCCCCTTGTGTTCGGTGCAACTGCTGCCGAATTTCCCGCAGGTTCTCCAACTGCGCCTGCTGTTGTGCAGGTTTATGCAGGACGGCGAACAACCGTTGGGGTGAGAGCCCGCAAAGATTCCGATGCACCCCTGCATAATGATCGCGCAAACGGCTTACCTCGTAGAGGATGCGGATGAGCTGGGACATCGTCCTAGATCAATAACCTTCCAGGGCAGCGATGCGCTCTTCCAAGGGAGGATGGCTCATGAATAGCCGTTGAATGCCTTCCCCGATGCTGCCGCTGATCCCGAAGGCGGCGAATTCACCGGCGGGCAGATCCTGGGGTTCGTGGATGCGCTGCAAGGCTCTCAGGGCATCCACCATCTGCCGGCGGCTCGTCAGCTGGGCGCCCCCCGCATCCGCCCGAAATTCCCGATAGCGGGAGAAGGCCATGACGATCATGGTGGCCAGAACGGAGAGCAGGGCTTGGGACAGCATGGAGACAATGTAGTAGGCGGGGCCATGCCCTTCTTCCGTCTTGAAGATCAGGCGATCCACCAAGTTCCCGATGATGGTGGACAAAAAGATCACAAAGGTGTTGACCACCCCTTGCAGCAGGGTCAGGGTTACCATGTCTCCGTTGGCCACATGGCTGATCTCATGGCCGATCACCGCTTCCACTTCGTCCCGAGTCATGTGCTCCAACAGACCGGTGCTCACTGCCACCAGGGCATCATTTCGGTTCCAGCCGGTGGCGAAGGCGTTGGGATCTGGGGAATCGAAGATGCCTACTTCTGGCATGGCGATGCCCACCGCCTCGGATTGACGGGCCACAGTCTGGAGCAACCAATGCTCGAAGGGTGTGGTGGGCTGCTCGATGAGCTCCACCCCCATAGAGCTCTTCGCCATGCTCTTAGAGAGGAACAGGGAGATCAGGGAGCCGGAAAAACCGATGAGGGCGGCATAGATCAGGACTGCCTTGAGGTTGAGATCTATCCCATTGGCCTGGAGCAATCCCTCGAGACCTAGGAGTTTGAAGACGAGGGAAATGACGAACAGAACGGCCAGGTTGGTGGCCACAAAGAGCAGGATGCGTTTCATGATGCGGGAAAACTCTCTGTATCTATGGATTACGGTTCAAGATGCCGAGAAGTTGAATCCTATGCAAGGGAGATTTGATTTTTAGGGATCCCATCGGTTCCAGCAAGGGGCGGAAGCTATGCTATAGTCCTGTTGGGAGTCGGCCAGGCAGCCGCTGCTCGTCTCCCATCGGGGACGAGGGGAGGAAAGTCCGGGCTCCACAGGGCAAGGCGCCAGGTAACACCTGGGAGGCGTGAGCCTACGGAAAGTGCCACAGAAAAGATACCGCCGGACCACACGCACGTGGTCCGGTAAGGGTGAAATGGTGCGGTAAGAGCGCACCGCGCCGATGGCAACATCGGTGGCAGGGTAAACCCCGCCTGGAGCAAGATCAAATAGGGGGCATTGCGGCCCTCGGCCGCACCGCGTGGCCCGCGCGGCTGCCCCGGGTAGATCGCTAGTGTTCAGCGGTGACGCTGATCCCAGAGGAATGGCTGCCCACGACAGAACCCGGCTTATCGGCTGACTCCCTTTCTCTATCTCTATGCCTCAAGAACCAGAGAGTGATTATGGAATTCCAGCTGAAATCCGGTGTTCTCACAGCTCAGAAAACGGCTTGCCTCGTCTTGGGCGTCTATGGAAAGCGCAAGTTGCCTCCTCTAACGGCAGCGATCGACAAGGAGAGTAACGGCTATTTGACAAAGATACTGCGTCGGGGAGATCTGACACCGGAAGCTGGGCAAACTCTCCTGCTTCAGGAAGTGCCCGGACTGCGGGCAGAGCGGGTGTTACTGGTAGCCTGTGGCAATCGCAAGGAATACGACCGCACGGCCTATCGCAAAGTGCTCGAGGCGGCCGTCTCTGTCCTACAGCCCAGCGGCGCTACGGAAGCCCTGCTCGCCCTGCCCACGCTGGTTCCGGAATCCTTGGATCTCGCCACGAGCCTGCGCGATGCGGTGCAAATTGCCGAAGCGCAGAGCTACCGCTACACAGCGACTAAAAAAGACGATAAGGCACCCAAACGACCCCTCAAACGCCTGCAACTCTGGCTCGCTGAAGAAGAGGAACAGACGGCCGCCCAAACCGTGTTGCGACAGGAGCAGGCCATCGCCCAGGGCATCGCCTGGACCAAGGATCTGGCCAATCTGCCGGGCAATCTCTGCACCCCCACCTATCTGGCTGAACAAGCCCTCGCTTTGCAGAAGGAATTTCCCGACCTGCGGGTGGAGATCCTCGAAGAAGATCAGATGAGGGAGTTGGGCATGGGGGCGCTTCTGTCCGTAGCGCGGGGCAGCCGGCAGCCGCCGAAGCTCATTGTGCTGGATTATCCGGGGGCGAAGGGCAAGCCCGTAGTGCTGGTGGGCAAGGGGTTGACCTTCGACGCAGGTGGCATCTCCCTGAAGCCCGAAAAAGGCATGGACGAAATGAAGTACGACATGAGCGGGGCAGCTGCGGTGCTGGGCACCCTGCGCGCGGCGCTGACCATGCGATTGCCCCTGCACCTCATGGGCGTGATCCCTAGCTGCGAGAACCTGCCGGATGGCAATGCGAACAAACCCGGGGATGTGGTGACCAGCTTATCCGGTCAGACCATCGAAGTGCTCAACACGGATGCGGAAGGCCGCCTCATCCTGTGCGATGCCCTGACCTACTGCGAGCGCTTCGATCCCGAGCTGGTGGTGGACATCGCCACCTTGACTGGCGCTTGTGTGGTCGCCCTGGGGGAACAGCTCGCCG
Organism: Chromatiaceae bacterium; assembly: GCA_027078745.1. GTDB lineage: Bacteria > Pseudomonadota > Gammaproteobacteria > Chromatiales > Chromatiaceae > JALWWO01. The sequence goes on along the minus strand of JALWWO010000002.1, from coordinate 144,015 downwards.
GTCTGTTCACTCAGGATGAAGACTTGGCCCAAGCCCTGCTCCAGGCGGGAGAAAAGGCTGAAGATCCCGTCTGGCGGATGCCCCTCTGGGAACCTTACCAGAGCCAGTTAGAGAGTCCTTTCGCCGATATGGCCAACATCGGGGGAAAATATGGGGGCGCCATCACCGCCGCTTGCTTCCTCGCCCGCTTCACCAAGCACTATCCCTGGGCCCATCTCGACATCGCCGGCGTGGCCTGGAAGACTGGCAAGGAAAAGGGGGCGACCGGCAGGCCGGTGGGACTGCTCAGTCAATTCCTGCTGGATCGCTGTAACTGAGGATTGCGGGGCAGGGAACTGGACCTCCAGTGACGCGCATCGAATTTTATTCCCTACAAGAGGGCAGCCGAGGGGATCGCTTTCTCCTCAGCTGCCGGTTGGCAGAGCGCATCTATCAGGAAGACAAGCGGGTTTATATTTATGTGCCGGATGCAGAGGAAAGGGAACATTTGGATCGGCTGCTCTGGACCTATCGGGATCGGAGTTTTCTTCCCCATGGGCTGGCGGGGCAGGCAGATCCCGATTTAAACCCCATCCTGTTGGGGAGCGGTACCCATCTGCCGGAAGCGCCCCAGGTACTGATTAATCTGAGCCGAGAAATCCCCGCGTTTTTTTCCCGTTTCCAGCGCCTCTGCGAACCCATCGATCTGGATCCAGAGATCCGCCAAGCGGGACGGGAACGCTACCGCCGCTATGGTCAATTGGGCTACGAGCGCTTTCACCATGCCCTTCTCCTCTGAGGTTCGCAGTCCTCATCAACCGCTGTTCAGCCATAGGAATACTCATCATGCTATTGACGGTTCCTGGTCTGCTCAATCCTTTGCAACGGGAAAAAATCCAAGAGCTCTTGCAGGGGGCTTCCTTCGTGGATGGTCGCCAAACGGCGGGATTTGCGGCGGCTCGGGTCAAGAACAATCTGGAAGTCCAACTGCCACCGGAACGCAGGAAAGTGCTGAGCCGGCTGATCATGGCGAGCTTAGGCCACAGCGAGGTCTTCCGCTATGGGGTGCTCCCCCACCGGGTCGCTGATCCCATCGTCGCCCGCTATGAACCTGGCATGGCCTATGGGGAGCATGTGGACGATGCCATCATGGGCACTTCCGGCCCCCGCTTCCGCACCGACGTCTCCATGACGATCTTTCTCAATCCACCGGAGAGCTATGACGGGGGCGAACTGGTGGTGCGCACTTCCTTCGGGGAAAAAAAGATCAAGTTGCCCGCCGGCGATGCCGTTTTCTATCCTGCCTCCAGTCTGCATCAGGTGGCACCGGTCAGTCGAGGGGAACGGCTCGTCATCCTGACTTGGATTCAGAGCTATGTGCGGGATCCCGCCCAACGAGAACTCCTCTACGAACTCAATCTGGCTCGGGAACCCCTGTTGAAAGAGGCACCGGGGGCCCGGATCACCAGCTATGTGGATCGATGCTATGCCAATCTGTTGCGCATGTGGTCGGAGCTCTAGGCAGTGCGCGTGAGAAACCGGCCTTCAGACCGAAACGCTTGCCCATAGGGGGGATTTCATGATCAAAGCCTTTGCGCTCCTCAGCCTAAGTCTCTTTCTGGTGGGTTGCTGCACCCGACAGCCGATGGACGATTTTTCCCGCTTCGAAGGAACCGCAGGAAAACCTTCCGAATTCTGCGGTATTTTCTCCGGCTTCGGCACCATGAAAGAACCGGAACGCTGGACCGCTGCCTATTCCCCTGTGGGAGTGAGCGAGTATGGCAATCTCATCTGCGGCCATCTGCCCGCGGAAAAATATGCTTCCTGCGTCAACCAGGTCTGGGCGTACTATCGGGAATGGGCGCGGAAATCGGAGGAGCGACCAGAGGAATCCACCGCGGGACCCTTTGCCGCCGTGGTCTGGGATCAGGTGTTCTTGGGCTCCTACTGGTCCGACCCTTTCCGGGCTCATTTCCAAGTGGTCCATCGGGAAACCGGGCTTCAGTGCACCGGCAGCTATGATGCGTTGCAAGGAGACAAGCAAGCCGTGTTCGAGGTGCGCTGCGAGAACGGCAAGCGGGGTTGGGCGGACATTGTGCTGGACCGCAGCGGCCGCAACGGGATCGGGCGCGTCTATATGGACGATGGAACGGTAGGCAAGATCGTTTTCGGCCCGGCCACCGTGGGTGCCGCCCTGGAGCTAGCGGATTCTTCCTGATCTCATGGGAGTGGCGTTCGCACCCGAGGGACTCCAGGAACTGCAGGATTGCGATGCCATCCGCCAGGGTTGTTTAATGCTCGCGCGAAGCGCCCGCCGCAGCCTGCGCATCCTGACCCGAGATTTAGAACCGGCGTTTTACGATAACGAGGCCTTCTTAGAAGCGGTGCGCCAGGTGGCTTTGTCTGGTCATGGAGTACCGGTGCGCATCCTGCTCGTAGATGCGGATCCTGTCGTGCGCACCGGCCATCGCCTCGTCGAGATGGCCCGGCTGCTCAGCTCTCTGGTACAGATCCGCAAGATACCGGAGGAATACGATGTGCACCCGGAAACCTATCTTTTATCCGATGACAAGGGCTATCTGCTGCGATGTCGTCCCGAGGAATTCCGCGCCACTGCCCATCTCCGAGATCCCAGAAGGGTGCGCCTCTTAGGCCGTCGCTTTGAAGAGATCTGGGCGCTCGGGGCTTTCCATGAGGAACTCCGACGGCTCTATCTTTAAACCCTGGATTTGCTCATGAACGATCTCACGGAAAAACCTTGGTCCGGTCGATTCCAAGAACCCACAGATGCCTTTGTGGAAGCCTTCACTGCTTCAGTGGGGTTCGATCGGCGTCTGTACCGGCAGGACATTCAGGGTTCCATCGCCCACGCCAAGATGTTGGCGCGCCAGGGCATCTTGACCGAAGCGGAATGCGAATCCATCGTGGCGGGTTTGCAGCGCATTCAAGGGCGCATCGAAACGGGAGATTTTTCCTGGTCCATCCCCCTGGAAGATGTGCACATGAACATCGAAGCGGCCCTGATCCAGGACATCGGAGAGGCGGGCAAAAAGCTGCACACGGGCCGTTCCCGCAACGATCAAGTGGCCACCGACGTACGCCTCTATCTGCGGGAAGAGATCGATCAGCTGCAAACCGCCCTCCAACGGCTGCAAACGGTGCTCTTAGACCTGGCGGAGCGGGAGGCGGAAACCCTCATGCCCGGCTTCACTCATCTCCAGGTGGCGCAGCCTGTGAGCTTTGGGCATCATCTCATGGCCTGGTTTGAAATGCTGGCCCGAGATCGGGCGCGCCTGCGGGACTGTCGCCGGCGGGTCAATCAGATGCCCTTGGGGGCTGCGGCCCTGGCGGGCACTACCTACCCCATCGACCGCACCTATACCGCCCAGCTGCTCGGCTTTGAAGCCCCCATGGAGAATTCCTTGGATGCGGTTTCCGATCGGGATTTTCTCATCGAGTTCTGCGCCGCCGCGTCCATCCTGATGATGCACCTCTCCCGCTTTTCGGAAGAACTGATCCTCTGGTCCTCCGCCCAGTTTGGTTTCGTTCAACTGTCGGATCGCTTCTGCACCGGTTCTTCCATCATGCCCCAGAAGAAGAATCCCGATGTGCCCGAGCTGATCCGCGGCAAGACCGGCCGTATCTTTGGCCATCTGATGGCCCTCCTCACCCTCATGAAAGCCCAGCCCCTGGCCTACAACAAGGACAACCAGGAGGACAAGGAACCCCTTTTCGACACCTTGGACAACCTGAAAGGAGCGTTGAAGGTATTCGCTGACATGCTGGCTCAGCTGCGCCCAGATCGGGCTAAGATGAAAGCGGCTGCCCGCCAGGGCTTCCCCACCGCCACGGATCTGGCGGACTATCTGGTGCGCAAGGGGGTTCCCTTTCGGGATGCCCATGCTATCGTGGGCCGCGCGGTAGCCCGAGCCTTGGAACAGGGCTGCGACCTCTCCGAACTGAGTTTGGAAACCCTGCGGGGCTTTTCTCCCGTGATCGAAGAAGACGTCTTTTCCATCCTGACCTTGGAAGGGGCGCTGGCAGCTCGGGATCATCTGGGGGGCACGGCACCCCGTCAGGTGCGGGCGGCCATTCGACGGGCGCGGGCCGCGCTGGAAAACGCTAGGGATTCGTAGGATGCTCTGCGGGCAGCAGGGGCAGTTGCGGGCGGCTCAGCTTGGGAATCTGCTGAATGCGCAGGCGGTCGAACCAGATGCCGCCCCCGAAAATTTCCCATTCGTAGGGCCGCTTTCCCGCAGAAACTAACGCCAACTCCTGCAACAAACAGTTCTGGGGCACTTGGAATTCAAAGCGAAAGGATTGCCACCGGCTGGACCCTAAAAACCGGTCGCTCATCCCCAGGATTCCCGCGTCCAAGGGATACTTGCAGCGCACTACCCATCGCAGCCCCCCTTGGCTGTCCAAGCTATCGATGCGCACAGTCCCTTCCAAGGCATGGGGGCCCGGCCCCAAGAACAGACGTTGCCAGACATGTTGGAAAGGTCGCTTGGTCCGTTCAAACAGAATGTGCAGGGCGTGCTTGCCCGCCACTCCATAGGTGGAGGCGAGATCCAGAACAACCCCTGGTTGTTCCTGCAAATGCCAATCGAAGCCCCAATTCTCCGGCGCTAACTCAAACCCACCGTCATAGAGCAGACCGAGTTGCCCGCGCTGCACTGTGTTCAACCCATCTACCCATTGCAGATAGGCTTCGCTGATCTCGCCGACCTCCAGCAAGCGTTCCACATAGAATTTTCGTTCGGACTGTAGGATCGGCTGGCTGCTGTGCTGCCGCAATCCATAGAGAAACTGCAGGCTCTCTGTGGAAAGCACCTTGGCTGCTTCCTGAAAGAAATCTTCCCACCAATCCGGCGGGTTCTCTGCGAGCGGTCGGAAGTGTTTGCGCAGCTTAGGATCTTCGGCGATTCGAAAGAAGAGGGGAAAAAGGGCCGAGGATCGCTTGGGATCCGCTTCCAACACGAGGGACCATTGCATCAAGGCCTGCCTCATCTCCCCTTGCTGTGCCCAATAGGCCGCCGCCCGCTCGTGGGTGCGGGGATCGGCGGGCGTGAGCTGCACCGCCGCAGCGACGAGGGCATCCCCTCGATCTCGATCCCCCTGCGCTGCCAGGCGTTCTGCGGCCGCGAGCAGAGGCCGTGCGTCCGCTGGATTCTGCACATAGGCGGCTCGAAGCAGGGCTTGGGCAGCTTCGGGATCCCGATCCATCTGTTGCACAGCGCGTCGATACAGCACTTCGGGATGCTGGGGATCCCAGATCGCCGCCTTTTCCAACGCGTCCTGATCCCCCCAGCGCAGCTTTTCCACATAATGGGCGGCGAGCCCTTGGGCAAAGATGCGCCAGGCCAAAAAGGCTGCGATGAACATCAAGGGAATGCGGGACCAAGGCATAGAATCCAGCTCCTAGGGTTCGAAGGGGGCGAGCGGAACGGAAGGGGACAAGCGAGCGCGCATGGCCTGGGCATCGGGGGGCAGGATCGGTTGAAGCACCGTGGCCATGATGGGGGCAGGGTCCGGCTCGGCAGGAAAGGGCGAAGCGTCCTGCGGTTCCACAGGTTTTTCTTCGGGTAGTTCGGGAAAGTCTAATAGAAAAGCCGGTTTTGCCAACGCAGGCCGGGCCGCCGCTGGATTGATCTGCAACCTCGTGGTAACGCGTTCTTGATACACGAACCACCAGAGGAAGAGCATGCTGAGCAAGCCCAGCAGCCCCCCCCAACGCCAGTATCGGAAGGTGTGTTTAAATCTGGGCCTGAAATCAAGGGGATCTGAAGAAATCGGCACCCGAACCCCTGAAACCCCTTTCCAAGAAGGGCTTTGCATGGGAACTGCCTGACCCTGGGCGCGGAGAATGCGATACGCCCTGTTGATCCGAGCGCTCAGGGCTGCGTTGAGGGCTTTTTCTTCCTCGACAGCGCGATCCGGATGCAACAGACGCAGCAGCATTCCATGATGCTGTTTGAGCATCTGAAGGGAATAGGCTTGAGGAAGCCCCAGAATGCGGCGAGGTTCCGCACCGGGCACCAACAGACAGTGCTGCACGAAGAAGCGGAAGGCCTCCCGAAGCTGTTCCGGCCGAACGCCCAGGGCTTCCGCCGTCCGCGGAAGCTGGGCCCCGCTGAGCGCCCGGCCCGCTGCGCCCAGTTCTTCGCAAAGGACATCGGGCAAGGGCACTTCCGCCTTCATGAGGTGCGGAAACGCCAGGGGCTTGCGATGAAATTGGAGCACCAAAGATAGCAGGGGCACCATGGTCGAGATTTGGTGAATGGCTCGCAGCTGGACCCTTTATCATTGTAGGGGCACGGGCTGAGGCTGTCGATAAAGGGCGGGCACTAGCCTTGCTCATACACCGGTACGAATGATTCCCCCCACCCATAAGGGGTTTCCCATGAAGAAGATGGCGTTAATCTCCGGGCTATCGATGCTCGCTATTCTTTCCCTCAATCTTATTTGGCTCGTGCGCTCCACCGCCCGAATCACCAATGCGGGAGAAGATCGGCTCGATGCGGTCGTCGTCCATGTGAGAGAGAAGGCAATTGCTTTGGGTCCCTTATCTCCAGGCGAACATCGATTTATCCTTCTCCCACTCTCAGGCGAATCGCCCTATGAAGTGAGCGTTGTTCAGGCCGGTCAGCAAAAAACAGTCTGTCAAGCATATATCGAAGGGAGTCTGTATCATGTAGAAACGGTCCTGCAGGATGACCGGGGTTCGAAATGCACGATTTCATTTCCCCTGACCTCGGCGTTGCTGGTTTGGAAAGCCCTGTAAAGAAGCAAACGGCCACGGAAAAACGATGTGCCCTTGTCGTGCGGTTGGTCCTAAAAGATCCGCGTCGATCCCCATGGAAAAATTCCTCTTTTTAGACTTCGATGGCGTGCTCCACTCGGAGTATTGTGAGACCCATTTTTCTAAACGCCCGCTTTTTGAGCACTATCTTGCAAAGATGCCGGCAATGAGGGTTGTCATTAGTTCCTCTTGGCGAGAATTGTATCCGTTTCAAACTTTAAGGGAACAATTTACGAATTCCGTACAAAATAGCATCATCGGGATCACCCCCCTATTGGCCTGTGGTTATGAGGCCGGCGGGAGACAACGGGAGATCGAAGCGTTCTTGCGGGCGAAGGGATTGGATCCAGCTCATACCGCCTGGCGGGCGTTAGATGATCTGGCTTATCTTTTTGATGAAGGATGCCCGAATCTCATCTTAGTAGATCCAGATCGGGGATTTAGCGACCGGGAAGGACAGATCTTGTTGAACTGGTATCAGGCTATAGCCCTCAGCTAGGGCCTGGTCAATTTCCGGTAGATCTCGGCGACCTTGGCGGGCAAGCGTCCGATGTCCGAAACGAGGGTGTAATTCGCGGGGCCGTACATATGGGGCAAATATTCCGGCCCGGCCTCGTCGATGGTGATGCAGAAGGGATGGATGCCAGCCAAGCGGGCTTCCAGCAGGGCTTGGCGGGTGTCCTCGATGCCGTATTCCCCCCGATAAAAGGCATCGTAATCGTCCGGCTTGCCGTCAGACAGAGTGATCAACAGCTTGGTGCGGGCTTCTTGTTGCTCCAGCAATCGGCTCAGATGGCGGATGGGCGCGCCCATGCGGGTATAATCCTTGGGAGAAAGGTTGCAGATCCGCCCCTGAACGGTTTCTCCGTAGGGTTCATCGAAGCGTTTGACCACATAGACTTCGCATTGGGTGCGGGTCCAACCGGAGAACCCATAGATAGCGAAGCGATCTTCCAGGGTTTCCAGGGCTTCGCTCAGGAGGATCAGAGCCTCTCGCTCCGCCTCATTGATCCAACCCTGGGTGGAGCCGGACAAGTCCACCAGGAGCAGGACGGCGATGCTGCGCGCATTGCGGTGCATGCGGGTGAAGAGGCGTTCGCTCATCTCCAACCCTCGATGCACATCTCCATAAGCCTCTACCAACGCATCGATGTCCAGATCCTCCCCATCCGATTGCCGCTTGCGCAATTGATCCTCCCCCCGCAGGACTTCGAAGGTCCGGCGCAGGGATTTGATGAGCCCGCTGTATTTCTTCAGGGTGCGAAAGTAGAAACCCAGATCCGTGGGTTGCACGGGATGTTCTCGGAGCAAGCACCAGTCCTTTCGGTGATGTTGCCGGCTGTGATCCCATTCATCGTAGAGGAACACCCCTTCCCCCCTACGGACGGTGGTTTCCGGCTGGTCCTGAGTTGCGGCCCCCCGCTTGTACAGGCCGGGCCCGGCCGCCACGAGATAGTCCGGCGGGATTTCCCCTTGGTCCTGAAGGATGCTTTCCACCAGGGCGTTCAGGGCGCTGGGGGGCGTTACGGGATTGCCGTCCAGCAACAGACGATAGGAAAAACCTTCCGGGCCTTCGGAATCGGGATGCGGTTGCAGGGCCAACCGCGCTCGAGTCTCCGGCAGGATCTCGGCGGAAGGACTCTCTGAGATCAGGGGCTTTCCGTCCTGTTCTTCCAGGAGCTGGGCCAGAAGGATGCGGAACTGATCCCGTTCCCGCGCCACGCGGGCGGCAAATCGGAGTCGCACTGCCTCGGGATTCAGCAGCCCCTGATAGCAGCGTTCCGGGGGAACTTGGGTGCGGACCCTGGGCAGCAGGGTTAAGCTATCTTCTAGGGTAGCGCCGGGCCTGCGCAGCGCTTGGGTGGCCTGTTGCCAATCCGGGGATTCCCGATCCAGCAGAGCGCTCAGGCGCTGGAGCTCCCGATACAACCCGGGAAGATCCCGTGCGATGCAGGCATCCAAGCGCACGGTCTCCAGGGCGTGGAGCCAGGGCAATGCCTCCTCGGAGAGGGCACCGGAAGCTAGGGCATCGAGCAATTTGCCCCCTCGCCAAGTGCCATACCAGTTCTGGGCCCACTGATGCACAGCCATGGCCTTGTACAGGCGGAAGTTCTCTTCTTTTTCCGGCAATCGCCCCAAGATGGGCGGCAGAAACAGGGTTTCTGTATCCGTGAAGGGCGCTTCCCCGGCAGCGATGTGCAAGGACCTGCCGTTCAGCCCGCAGACAAAGCGTTCCAGCACGCCGGACACGGCTTCCAGCATCAGGCTCCCCCGCTGGGCGTCCAGATGGGCGGCAAAGGCGCGCACCTGCTGAAAGACACGGAGGGCGGGCAGCTGGCCCTGCTTGTCGTAGAGATCCATGGCTTGCAGCACCCAGGATTCCAAGGCTTCTAGGCTCAGGATGCGCAGCCCTTCCAGGGCACCCATCGTAAACTGATAGCCGAGCTCCCGATTGTCCCGAGCGATGACCGCGCCCCAGTGCAGCACGAATTCTTGTTCTCGACGACTGAAAGCAGCCAAGGCCCGGGCAGGTTCCGAAGCCGTGCCCGGGGGGAATAACATGGGATCCAAATAGGTTTCCAACCGCTTTTCCAGCTGGGCAGCATCTAAGGGTCTATCAGACATGAAGGGGCATTCCTCGGCAGTGAACCGAGGCGAACATGGGGGTAGCTTCAGAAAACTGCAACGCAGGGCGCCGAGCTTGGGAAGCAAGCTGGGGTATCGCATCCTCGACGCCTGCTTTCCCCCGACCTGTCTGCTTTGCGGTGCCCCGGGGGCAGGCGGCCTGGATCTCTGCACCGGATGCCGGCGCGATCTCCCTACCCTCAATCCCCATTGCCCGCGCTGCGGCTTCCCTTCGGGAACTGCTGCCCTCTGCGCGCGCTGTCGAGCGCAGCCGCCACCCTATGATCGATGCCACGCGGCTTTTCCCTATGCGCCGCCCGTCTCCCGCTTCATCGGGGATCTCAAATTCCGAGCGAAGCTCAATCGCGCCCGCTTGCTGGGCAGTTGCCTGGTGGAATCCCTAGCCTCCGCAGGCGTTCGGCGGCCGGATGTGCTCGTGCCCATCCCCTTGCATCCCGAACGCTTGCGCCAGCGGGGGTATAATCAGGCCCTGGAAATCGCCCGTATCCTCTCCGCTGCTTTTCAGCTGCCCCTGGATGCGCGGAGCTGCCAGCGCATCCGAAACACCCGGCCCCAGGTGGGTTTGGACGAGGAAGCCCGGCGGCGCAATGTGCGCGGCGCTTTCGCCGTGCGGGGAAGACCTGGCCGCCATCTGGCCCTGCTCGACGATGTGATCACCACCGGCAGCACTGCTGCGGAGCTCGCCCGTGCCCTGCGGCAGGCAGGGGCGGAGCGGGTGGATCTCTGGGGGGTGGCCCGCACCGTGTGTTCTGTCTGATGAACAGAGAAGATCCGATGTGCCTAAGCTCCTGAAGTTTCTGCCCTTGGTCGTGCTCGGCCTGGGCATCGCCGCCTTCCAATATCTGAAAGCGACCCGACCTAAACCGCCCAAGGCTCCGTTGCAGGAAAAGATTTGGCGGGTCCAGGTGAAGACCATCCGCCTGCAAGCCCTCGCCCCGCAACTTTCCCTCTATGGCCAGGTGGAATCGCCGGATCTGTGGACCGTCTCCGCCCCCAGCGCAGCGCGGGTGGCTTCGGTGCAAGTGCGGGAAGGGCAGCGGGTGGCTTCGGGCGATCTGTTGATCCAATTGGATGCGCGGGACTTCCTGCCCAGGCTTCACCAAGCCCAAGCTCAGGTTGCGGAGCTGCAAGCGCAGATCCAGAGCGAGCGAACCCGCCATGAAAACGATGTGCGCCTGTTGGAAGAAGAGCGGAAGTTGCTGGAACTGGCCCAACACGGGGTGGACCGGGCCCGCCGGCTGAGAAAGCAGCGGGTTGGGTCTGAATCCGATCTGGACCAAGCGGAGGAAGGTTTGGTCCGTCAAATTCTGTCCGTGCGCAATCGGGAGCGGGACATCGCCGACCATCCCGCCCGACTCCAGGCCCTGGAAGCCAAGCTACAGCGAGCCCAGGCCAGCTTGGCGGAGGCGGAACGGGACTGGGAACGAGCCCAGATCCAGGCTCCCTTTGAGGGAATCGTCGAGTCCGTGCCGGTGAGCGCCGGGGATCAGGTGGGGAAAAATGGGGTGCTGCTCCGGCTGTATGCCCTGAAAAGCTTGGAAGTGCGAGCCAAGATCCCTGCCCCCTATCAGCAGGAGATTCTGCAAGCTTTTCAGCAGGGGGAACGCCTGCGGGCGGTGGATCCCTCGGGCGCCCTGGTCTTTTCCCTGGATCGCCTCGCCGGCAAGGCGGAGCCGAGCGGCATCGACGGGCTGTTCCGCATCGAGCGGGGATCTGAGAACTTGCGGCTGGGCCAGCTGCTGACGCTGCGATTCTCTCGGCCCCTGCAAAATCAGGTGGTCGCGCTGCCCTTCGCCGCCCTCCATCAGGGCAATCGCATCTATCGGGTGCACCAGGGGCGCTTGCAGGGCTTGACCGTGGAAATCCTGGGCAACCGCTGGGCAGGGGAATCGGAATCCCTGCTCGTCCGCTCGCCGGCGCTTCAGTCCGGTGATGCGGTACTCATCACACCCATGCCCCATGCGATGGAAGGGCTGCGGGTGGAGGTCGTGCCTTGAAGGACCAAGGCCATCGCCGGGATCTGTTGGGGATCTTCGCCCATCACAAGGTGGCCGCCAACCTGTTAATGGTCATCCTGATCCTGTCCGGCCTGCTCGCCCTGGATCGGCTCAACATTCAGTTCTTCCCCACCTTTGAATTGGATCTCATCCGGGTGCGGGTGATCTGGACGGGGGCCAGCGCGGAAGACGTCGAGGACGGCATCACCAATCCCTTGGAACAGCGCCTGCGCGCCCTGGACAACCTGTACCGGATGACCTCTACTTCCGCCCAGGGCATTTCTTCCATCACATTGGAATTGCTGGAGGGAACGGATCCCCTCTTGGCCTTGGATCAGGCCCGGCGCTTTGTGGACAATTTCCGCAACCTGCCCCAGGATGCCCAGAAGCCCGAGGTGTCCTTGGTCAGCCGGTATGAAGGGGTAGCGCGGGTGCTGATCGTCGGCGTCGCCGATCCCAGAGAGCGGCGGATGCTGGCCCGGCGCCTGGAACGGGAACTCTTGGATCGGGGCATCGACCGCATCAGCCTCACCGGACTGCCGGAAGAACTCATCCGCATCGAAATACCCAGCGACCGGCTGGCGGAGTTACCTATGGGGCTCGATGGGATCGGGGCGCGGATCGCCGCCATGAGTCAGGATCTGCCCGCCGGCACCCTGGGACAATCGGAGAGCACCCAGGAATTGCGCAGCCTCGACAAGCGCCGGACGGCCCTGGGCTTTGCCCAACTCTCCCTGGCAGCGGATACCCATACTCGGCTTCGATTGGGCGATTTCGCCCAGATTCAGCGGGAACCCCAGGAAAACAGCGTCTATCTGAAGGTCGACGGGAAACCGGCGGTGGAGCTGCGACTGGAGCGCACCGAGACGGGCAATTCCCTGGAACAGGCCCGCATCCTGCGGCAATGGCTGGCGGATACCCAGCTCCCCCCGGGCGTTTCCCTGCTGGTCTACGATGAATCCTGGCAGCTCCTCCAGGAGCGCATCTTCCTGCTCCTGAAAAACGGGGCCACCGGCTTGCTCCTGGTCGTCGCCATCCTCTATCTCTTCCTCACGGGGCGGGTGGCCTTCTGGGTGGCCTGGGGCATTCCCGTCTCCTTCCTAGCCACCCTGTTCATCCTCTATCTGAGCGGCGGCAGCATCAACATGATCAGCCTGTTCGGGCTGATCATGGCCTTGGGCATCATCGTGGATGATGCCATCGTGGTGGGGGAGGATGCGTTAACCCATTATCAGCAGGGGGAAGCGCCTTTGCGGGCGGCGGAAGGGGGCGCGCGGCGGATGCTGGCGCCGGTGCTGGCCTCTTCGCTCACCACGGTGGCCGCCTTCCTACCCCTCATGCTCATCGGCGGGCGCATCGGGGCCATTCTCTTCGCCATCCCCCTGGTGATCGTAAGCGTGATCCTAGCCTCCCTCATCGAGAGCTTCTATGTGCTGCCCGGCCATCTCCGCCATGCCTTTCTCCACATCCACCGCCGTTCCTCCCTGCGGGCGCGGTTGGAAGCCGGCTTCCAGACCTTTCGGGAACGGTATTTTCGAATCCTGGCCACCTGGGCCATTCACCATCGTTTCCTCACCCTGAGCATCGCCCTGAGCTTGCTGCTCCTCGCCTTGGGCCTGCTGGTGGGGGGGCGGATGAAATTCACCTTCTTCCCCACGCCGGAAGCCCAGGTCATCACTGCCAACGCGACCTTCGTGGCGGGCACCCCTCGGGAACAGGTGGATCGCTTCCTCGTCCATCTGGAAGAAACCCTGCGGGAGACCGAGCGGGCCCTGGATCAGGGCAAATTCCTGCGGCTGGTGATCGCCCTGCACGGCGCCAAGCTCAGCGGGCACAGCGGCCGCAGTCAGGCGGTGGGGGATCAGCTCGGAGCCTTGCGGGTGGAACTCTTGCCGCCGGATCAACGGACTGTGCGCAATCCAACCCTGATCCGAGCCTGGCGCGAACGCATTCAGGAACCGGCGGGATTGGAGAGCCTGACCATCAGTGCCCGACGAGTAGGCCCGCCCGGGCGCGACCTGACCATCCGCTTGACCGGCAATGATGCCCAAACCCTCAAGACGGCAGCTTTGACCTTAGAAGCGGCCCTCTCCGGTCTGCCCGGCGTGCGGGAGGTGGAGGACGATATGACTTATGGGCGGGAGCAGCGGATCTATCGGCTCACCCCTGCCGGGGAAGCCCTGGGGCTCGATGTGGCGGAGCTGGGCCGCCAGCTGCGCACCGCCTTCGACGGGCAATTGATTCAGATCTTTCAGGATGGACCCGATGAAGTGGAAGTGCGGGTGCGCCTGCCCCGCGCCGAGCGCTACCGCTTGGGCACCCTGCACCGCTTCCAAGTGCGGTTGCCCGACGGGCGTTCAGTGCCCCTGGACAGCGTGGCAACCTGGGAAATGCGGCAGGGGTTCGAGGTATTGCGCCATGCGGAAGGGCGGCTGGCGGTGGAGGTCACCGCAGACATCGATACCCATAAGACCTCCCTGGATGAAGTGCTGGCTGGGTTGGAAAGCAGCACCCTGAAGGTGCTGACCCAACGATTCCCCATCGAATACAGCTTTGAAGGGCGCTCCGCCGATCAGCGGGAAACCCTCGGGGATATGCGCAAGGGGTTGTTCTTGGGCCTGGCACTCATCTATCTGATCCTGGCCTGGGTCTTCGCGTCCTACGGCTGGCCCCTGGTGGTCATGGCCATCATTCCCTTCGGGCTGATGGGGGCCCTGTTCGGTCATTGGCTCCTAGGCATCGATCTCACCATCCTTTCCCTGTTCGGATTGTTCGGGCTTTCGGGCATCGTCATCAACGATTCCATCATCCTGGTGAGCTTCTACAAGCGCCTGCGGGAGCAGGGCATGGCAGTGAACGAAGCCTTGATCGAGTCCTCCTGTCAGCGCCTGCGGGCGGTGCTCCTCACTTCCCTCACCACCATCGCCGGATTGCTGCCCCTGCTCTTCGAGACCTCCTATCAGGCCCAGTTCCTCATTCCCATGGCCACTTCCATCGCCTTCGGGCTGGCCTTCAGCACCTTGCTGGTGCTCTTGGTGGTGCCCGCCCTGCTCTCCCTGCACGAGAGCTTGCACTTCCGCTTGCAGCGGGCTTGGCGCGGGCTGCGAGAACGCTAGGCTTTCCGCCAGCGGGCCGGGCCTATCTGATGGATGGATTGGCCTCGGCTGTCCACGGCCACGGTGACCGGCAGGTCGGACACCTGAAATTCTCGGATGGCTTCCATGCCCAGATCCTCGAAGGCGAGCACCCGCGCTTGCCGGATGGCCTTGGCTACCAGATAGGCGGCCCCCCCCACGGCGATGAGATAGACGGCCCCATGCCGGCGGATGGCTTCGATGGCTTTGGGCCCCCGCTCCGCCTTGCCGATCATACCCAACAGGCCCGTTTGGGCGAGCAGGGGTTCGGTGAACTTGTCCATGCGGGTGGCGGTGGTGGGGCCGGCCGGCCCCACCACTTCCCCGGCCACCGGATCCACCGGACCCACGTAATAAAGGAAGCGGTTCTTGAGTACCACGCCTTCCGGCAGGCCTTCCCCTCGGTGAAGGCGATCCAGCAGGCGCTGATGGGCGGCATCCCGAGCGGTGAGCAGGCGACCGCTGAGGAGCAGCCGATCCCCGGGTTGCCAGGCGGCCACCTGTTCCGGCGTGATGTGATCCAGATCCACCGGAATGGCGGCTGAACTGGGTGCCCAGGACACCGGGGGCCAGTCCTTCGGATCCGGCGGTTGGAACTGGGCGGGGCCGCGTCCGTCCAGGGTGAACTCGATGTGGCGGGTGGCGGCGCAGTTGGGAATCAGCGCCACGGGCAGGGAAGCCGCATGAGTAGGATAATCCTTGATCTTCACGTCCAAGACCGTGGTCAGTCCGCCCAAGCCTTGGGCACCGATGCCCAGGGCGTTGACCTTTTCGTAGAGGGTCAGGCGCAACGCTTCCAACTCATTCCGCGGGCCTCGGGCCTGGAGCGCCTGCATGTCGATGGGGTCCAACAGGGATTCCTTGGCTAGCAGCATGGCTTGCTCCGCCGAGCCCCCCACGCCGATGCCCAGGATGCCCGGGGGACACCAGCCCGCCCCCAGGCGGGGCACGGTCTCCAACACCCAGTCCACCAGATCATCGCTGGGATTGAGCACCGCAAACCGCGCTTTGTTCTCCGAACCGCCCCCTTTGGCCGCAAGCCGAACGCGCACCTGATCCCCGGGCACCAAGCGCATGTGCACCACTGCCGGCGTGTTGTCTCCCGTGTTCTTGCGCGCCCCCAAGGGCGGGGCCACCATGGATGCCCGTAAAATGTTGTCAGGGTCTCGGTAAGCCTTGTGCACACCGGCATCTACCATGGCTTGCACGCTCAGCGACCCTTCCCAGCGCACTTCCATGCCGATGTCCAGAAAGGCCACCACCATGCCCGTGTCCTGACAGATGGGCCGATGTCCTTCAGCGCAGAGGCGGGAATTATAGAGGATCTGGGCCATGGCATCCTTGGCAGCGGGGGATTGTTCCCGCTCGTAAGCGGCTTCCAGCGCCCGGAGGTAGTCCAGAGGATGGGCATAGGAAATGCGCTGAAGCGCCGCTGCGATGCTGTCGATGAAATCTGGCTGCCGAATCTGAGTCATCTTCGTGCCTGCCCAAGGGCTTGCGCAATGTCGGAGGGCACTATATCATAGCCAGCCCTTAGCAAGAGGCGCGTAGCTCAGCTGGTTAGAGCACCACCTTGACATGGTGGGGGTCGTTGGTTCGAGTCCAATCGCGCCTACCAATCTCAGGCTGTCTACCGTTCCGGCATCGCTCGATGGTCGACAGCTTTTCTTTTGCCCCGAATCTCAGAAGCCGTATGCCCAAGATCACCCTGCCCGACGGCACGATCAAGGAATTCCCCCAATCCATCACCGTCGCCCAGCTTGCGGAATCCATCGGAAAAGGCCTGGCGAAAGCGGCGCTGGCGGGCAAGGTGAATGGCCGGCTGGTGGATCTGTCCGCCCCCATCGAGGGGGATGCCTCGGTGGCCATCGTCACCCGAAAGGACGAAGAAGCCTTGGAACTGTTGCGCCACGATGCCGCCCATGTCATGGCCCAGGCGGTCCAAGAGCTTTACCCGGGCACCCAGGTGACCATCGGTCCCACCATCGAGGACGGCTTTTATTACGATTTCGCGCGGGAAGATCCTTTCACCCCCGAGGATCTGGCCCGGATCGAGCGGCGGATGCGGGAGATCGTCCGGCGCAATCTGCCCATCCAGCGGGAAATCTGGGATCGAGAAGAGGCCAAGCGGGTCTTCGCCGAGCGGGGCGAACATTATAAGGTGGCAATCATCGATGACCTCATCCCAGAGGGGGAAGCGGTCTCCATCTATCGCCAGGGAGATTGGTTCGATCTGTGCCGAGGGCCTCATCTGCCCAGCACTGCCAAGCTGGGCGATGCCTTCAAACTCATGAAGGTGGCGGGGGCCTATTGGCGCGGGGATGCCCGCAATCCCATGTTGCAGCGCATTTACGGCACCGCCTGGCGGGATCAAAAGGAACTTAAAGCCTATCTCCGACGGCTGGAGGAAGCGGAAAAACGGGATCATCGGAAGATCGGCAAGGCCCTGGATCTCTTCCATCTCCAAGAAGAAGCACCCGGCATGGTGTTCTGGCACGACAAGGGCTGGACCCTCTACCGCATCTTGGAGCAGTACATTCGGGACCAGCTCCGGGCCAACGGCTATCAGGAAGTACGCACCCCTCAGGTCATCGACCGCCGCCTTTGGGAACAATCCGGCCATTGGGAAAAGTTCCGGGCCGACATGTTCATCACCACGGCGGAAGAACGGGTGTTCGCCATCAAGCCCATGAACTGCCCCGCCCACATTCAGATCTACAAGCAGGGCATCAAGAGCTATCGGGATCTGCCCCTGCGGCTGGCGGAATTCGGGGCCTGCCATCGCAATGAACCCTCGGGCACTCTTCACGGGCTCATGCGGGTGCGGGGCTTTGTGCAGGACGATGCCCATATCTTCTGCACGGAAGAACAGATCCTGCCCGAGGTCTCCGCCTTCATCGATCTTTTGTTCGCGGTCTATCGGGATTTCGGCTTTGAAGAGGTCTTGGTGAAGTTCTCCACCCGTCCGCCCCAACGGGTGGGTTCTGAGGCCACTTGGGACAAGGCAGAAAAAGCCCTGGAGAAAGCCCTGAACCAGAAGGGTTTGGACTGGACCTTACAGCCTGGCGAAGGGGCGTTTTACGGGCCGAAGATCGAATTCTCCCTGCGGGATTGCCTGCAACGGGTCTGGCAGCTGGGCACCATTCAGCTGGATTTCTCCATGCCCGAACGATTGGGTGCCCATTACATCGCCGAGGACAACATTAAGCGGGTGCCCGTGATGCTGCATCGGGCGATCCTCGGCTCCCTGGAGCGCTTCATCGGCATTCTCCTCGAACACTATGCCGGCGCTCTGCCACTCTGGCTGTCTCCAGTGCAGGTGATGGCCCTTACCATCACCGACCGCCAAGCGGGCTATGCGCGGGAGCTGGTGCAGACCCTCCGCGCAGCGGGTTTCCGAGCAGACCATGACTTGAGAAACGAAAAAATCGGTCTTAAAATCCGCGAGCACACCCTGGCGCGCATTCCCTATCTCCTCATCCTGGGCGATCGAGAGCTGGAAAACCGTACCTTGGCTGTGCGCACGCGACAGGGAAAGGATCTCGGCACCCTGAGTTTGGAAGCGTTGATCGCTCGGCTTCGGGAAGAAGAGATCCGCAAACATTAGCAGCCCGGTTCGAAACTGGGCTGATCCCTTTTTATCCATTGGGAGGAATCTGCGATCGCTGCTACGAAGAGAAACCGCGTCAACCAAGAGATCAGTGCACCCAGGGTGCGGCTCATCGACGCGGAAGGAAAACAGGTCGGCATACTCAGCTTGCGGGAAGCCTTAGCACAGGCTGAGGAAGTGGGGTTAGATCTCGTGGAGATCGTACCCAACGCGGAACCACCGGTCTGCCGCCTCATGGATTTCGGTCGTTTTCTGTTCGATCAAAAGAAAAAGAAACATGAGGCGAAGAAGAAGCAAAAGCAGATTCAGGTCAAGGAAATCAAGTTTCGTCCCGGGACGGATGAGGGAGACTATCAGGTCAAACTGCGCAACCTGACCCGTTTCCTAACCGATGGGGACAAGGCCAAGGTAACCATGCGCTTTCGAGGGCGGGAACACGCCCATCGGGATCTGGGGCTAAAGTTGCTCCGGCGCGTGGAACAGGACCTGGCAGACATCAGCACCGTGGAACAACAGCCTCGGATGGAAGGGCGGCAGATGGTTATGGTGCTGGCCCCGAAGAAGAAATAACCGGCTGTCCGAGTGGCTGCCTAATCGATCACAATTGCGGAGTGAACCCATGCCCAAGATCAAAACCAACCGCGGGGCGGCCAAGCGTTTCGCACGCACCGGCTCCGGTCAATTCAAGCGGAACGCCTCTCACCGGCGGCACATCCTCACCAAGAAATCCACCAAGCGCAAGCGCCATCTGCGGGAACCCGCGACCCTGCACAAGGCCGATGTGAAGATCGCCAAGCGGCTGCTGCCCTACAGCTAGTCGCCGGTTCCAAGCTACCGATTCAAGATTGCTGGAGAATCCGTCATGCCACGCGTGAAACGAGGGGTTACCGCCCGTGCCCGCCATAAAAAGGTACTCAAGGAGGCCAAAGGCTATTATGGAGCGCGCAGCCGCGTCTATCGGGTCGCCAAGCAGGCGGTCATCAAGGCGGGTCAATATGCCTATCGGGATCGCCGCCAGAAGAAGCGGCAGTTCCGGGCGCTCTGGATCGTCCGCATCAATGCTGCCGCGCGGGAACAGGGCCTTTCCTATAGCCGCCTGATCCACGGGTTGAAGGTGGCGGGGGTCGAGCTGGATCGCAAGATCCTGGCGGAAATCGCCTACAGCGACAGCGATGCTTTCAAGGCCTTAGCCGACCAAGCCAAGCGCGCCCTGGCTGCCTAAGCTAGCCTGCGGGCGGATCAAACCCGGGGGAAAGTGCGTGCGCTTTCCCCCTTCTGTTTTCAGGGCTTTTCCCATGATGAATTCTTCGGATCTCGGCATCGCCGATCTCCAGGCTCGGGCGCTGGCGGACATCCAGAGCGCTCAGGATTTAGCCGAACTGGACCAAGTGCGGGTGCGCTATCTGGGCAAATCCGGTGCCATCACTGCCCAGCTCAAACAGCTGGGACGCTTGCCCAAGGAAGCCCGCCCCCAGGCGGGCCGCCAGATCAATCAGGCGAAGGCCCGGATTCAGGAAGCCCTGCAAACCCGCAAGGAGGCTTTGACCCAAGCGGTGCTGGAAGCGCGCTTGGCTGCCGAACGCATCGATCCGAGCTTGCCTGGACGGGGGCAGACATCCGGCGGCTTGCATCCCATCACCCGCACCCTGGTGCGCATCGAGCGCTTGCTCTCCCAGGCAGGCTTCAGCGTGGTGGAAGGTCCCGAGGTGGAAGATGATTATCACAACTTCGAGGCCCTCAACATCCCGCCCCATCATCCTGCGCGGGCCATGCACGATACCTTTTACTTCGATGCCCATCGATTGCTGCGCACCCACACTTCGCCGGTGCAAATTCGAGTGATGGAATGCCAGCGGCCGCCCATCAAGATCATCGCCCCCGGCCGGGTGTATCGGTGCGATTCGGATCTCACGCACACGCCCATGTTCCATCAGGTGGAAGGGTTGCTGGTGGATCGAGTGCTGAGTTTCGCCGACCTCAAGGGCGTGCTCTATGACTTTCTCACCCAGTTCTTCGAGCGGAAGCTCGATCTGCGCTTCCGTCCCTCCTATTTCCCCTTCACGGAACCCTCGGCGGAGGTGGATATTCAGTGCGTCATCTGCGGGGGTTCGGGCTGCCGGGTGTGCAAGCAGAGCGGCTGGCTGGAAGTGCTCGGCTGCGGCATGGTCTATCCCAAGGTGCTGGAACAGGTGGGCATCGATCCGGAAGCCTATCTGGGCTATGCCTTCGGCATGGGGGTAGAACGGCTCGCCATGCTGCGCTACGGCATCGACGATATTCGCCTGTATTTCGAAAACGACCTGAGATTTCTCAGGCAATTCGGGTCGGGGGGGAAACCATGAAGTTCAGTGAAGCCTGGCTGCGCACCTGGGTCCATCCTCCGGTGGACACCCAGACCTTAGGAGAACAGCTTACCATGGCGGGGCTTGAGGTGGACGGGATCGAACCGGCCGCCCCCGAATTCTCTGGGGTCTATGTGGGGTTGGTGCAGCAGGTCGACCCCCACCCGAACGCGGAGAAACTGCGCGTCTGCCAGGTGGATCTGGGGCAGGGGGAACCCCTCTCCATCGTCTGCGGGGCTCCCAATGTGGCGGCGCAGATGCGGGTGCCGGTGGCGATTGTGGGCGCTCGGCTCCCCGGGGGGCATCGCATCCAAAAGGCGAAGCTCCGAGGCCAGGTTTCCCAAGGCATGATCTGCTCGGCGGCGGAGCTGGGTTTGGCGGAATCGTCCTCAGGCATCCTTTCCCTGCCCGCAGATGCGCCCCTGGGAATGGATGTGCGGGAATATCTGGCCTTGGAAGATGCCTGCATCGAGATCGATTTGACGCCGGATCGGGGGGATTGCCTGAGCATCGCTGGCATCGCGCGGGAAGTGGGGGTGCTCAATCGCTGCACCGTGCGAGCGCCTGCCATCGAGCCGATCCCGCCGGCGACAGAGGCCCGCATTCCGGTGCAGGTTCAAGCGCCGGAAGCCTGTCCCCGTTATGTCTGTCGGGTGATTCAAGGGATCGATCCCCGCGCGGAAACGCCCCTGTGGATGCAGGAGCGCTTGCGCCGCAGCGGATTGCGCGCCCTGCATCCGGTGGTGGATGTGACCAATTACGTCATGCTAGAGCTGGGCCAGCCCATGCACGGCTTCGACCTGGCGAAGCTCCAGGGAGAAATTCAGGTGCGTCTGGCCAGGGCGGGGGAAGCGCTGACGCTGCTCAACGGAGAGACCCTTTCCCTAGAACCCGATACCCTGGTCATCGCAGATCAGGAACGACCCATCGCTTTAGCAGGCATCATGGGGGGGGCGGAAACGGGTGTCAGCACGGAAACCCGATCCATCGTGTTGGAAAGCGCCTTCTTCAGTCCTCATCCGCTCATGGGCAAGGCGCGGCGCTACGGCCTGCACACGGATTCCTCCCATCGCTTCGAACGGGGCGTGGATCCCGAGGGCCAGGTGCGAGCCTTGGAGCGCGCTACTGCTCTGTTGCTGGACATCGCGGGGGGGCAGCCTGGTCCCCTGCTGGAAATCGCTTCGGAAGCGCATCTGCCCCAGCCTAACCCACTGCATTTGCGCCGGTCGCGCATTCAGCAGGTGTTGGGTGTGGAACTGGCGGAGGAGGCGATCGAGGACATTCTCCACCGGTTGGGGATGGCGCTGGAACCTGCGGAAGGAGGCTGGCAGGTACTGCCGCCCAGCGGGCGCTTCGATCTCGTGCTGGAAGTGGATCTCATCGCGGAGATCGGCCGGATCCACGGCTATGACCACATCCCCACCCGCCACGCGATCACTTCGGCGGTCCCGCAATCCCTGCCGGAAAGCGCCTACGATCTGCACCGCGCCAGAACCCTGTTGGTGGCGCGGGGCTATTACGAAGCGATCACCTATAGCTTCGTTTCCCCGGAACTCCAGCGGAAGATCGATCCCGAACAAGCACCCCTCGCCCTGGCCAATCCCCTTTCCGCGGAACTTTCTGTCATGCGCACCAGCCTGTGGCCGGGCTTGCTCCAGGTGGCGCGCAGCAACCGAGCGCGGCAGCAAGAACGCATTCGCCTCTTTGAAATTGGCCTGCGCTTCCGGCAGGCGGGGGAGGAACTTCATCAGGAAAAGATGCTGGCGGGATTGGCCTTAGGTTCGGTCTATCCCGAGCAATGGGGCTCGCCCAAGCGCACCGTAGATTTTTTTGATCTCAAGGGCGATGTGGAAGCCCTCCTGAGCCTGAACGCCTCGTTGGATAGGTTCCGGTTCATTCCCATGCCTTTGGCCGCTCTGCATCCCGGGCAGTCCGCCCGCATCGTCCGGGGGGATCAGATCGTCGGCCATCTGGGCCTGCTACATCCTGCCCTGGCTGCAGAACTGGACTTACCGGAATCCACCTATCTCTTCGAACTGCTCCTGCCCGCGCTGGAAACTGGCCAACTGCCCCGGTTCTCCCCTATTTCCCGCTATCCGGCCATCCGGCGGGATCTGGCCATCCTGGTAGATCAGGATATTTCCTATGATCAGGTTCGGGACTGTGTGTTGCGGGCGGAAACCCAGTGGTTGCAGGAGGTATTCTTGTTTGATCTCTATCAGGGGGAGAAGATTGATTCGGGACAAAAAAGTTTGGCGTTAGGATTGATTTTGCAGGCTCCTTCCCAGACACTTACGGAACAGGAGATCGATGCGTCCCTGGGCAAGATCTTGGCACAGCTACGAGAGGAACTAGGTGCGACACTGCGGGAATAAGCGATGGCACTGACTAAAGCCGATATGGCGAACTATCTATTCGAAAAGCTCGGGTTGAATAAACGGGAAGCCAAGGAAATGGTAGATCTTTTCTTTGAAGAGATCCGCGCGGCCTTAGAGCGGGGAGAACCCGTGAAATTATCCGGTTTTGGCAACTTCGATCTACGGGAAAAGGGTCAGCGCCCGGGTAGAAATCCGAAAACTGGCGAAGAGATTCCCATCACTGCCCGCCGCGTCGTCACCTTCCGCCCAGGACAGAAACTCAAGTCACGGGTAGAGACCTATGCGGGATCTAAGCGATAATGATAAATTTATCGGTGAACTCCCACCTATCCCAGGCAAGCGTTACTTTACCATCGGTGAGGTTAGCAAACTCTGTGGGGTGAAGCCCCATGTGCTGCGCTATTGGGAACAGGAATTCCCCCAGCTCAAGCCCGTCAAGCGGCGAGGCAATCGGCGCTACTACCAGCGCCACGATGTGCTCATGGTGCGACGAATCCGCAACCTGTTGTACGAACAGGGCTATACTATCGGCGGTGCGCGCCAACAGCTTTCCGGGGAAAGCGCCAAACAGGATCTTTCCCAGAGCCATCAGATCATCCGCCAGATCCGGCAGGAACTCGAGGAAACCCTCTCTCTGCTCGATTGACAAGACGCGATCCAAGGGCTAAGCTAAGCGGCTTTCGGGGCGTAGCGCAGTCTGGTAGCGCACCTGAATGGGGTTCAGGTGGTCGGAGGTTCAAATCCTCTCGCCCCGACCAAAACACGGCTTAGGCAGATACCTAAGCCTTTTTTTTGTCCCATGAAAGCGATTTTCTTAGGTTTAATTCTTCTGCTCGGCGGTTGTTCTGAAGCCCAAACGCCAGAAGCGCGGGTGCGTGCTTTCATCGACACCATGACAGCTTCCGCAGAAGATCGGCGCTGGATGGACTTCCGCGACTATGTAGCCGATACCTATAAAGACTCCCATGGCTTGGATAAGAAGGCGGTGTTGGGGCTGATCGCCCGCTACCTGCTCGCCCATCAGCAAGTCTATCTTTTGACGCGGGTACCCTGGGTGCAAATCGATCGGGAGGTACCCTTGGAAGCTCAAGCCATCGTCTATGTAGCCATGGCCGGCCAGCCCATCGCCAGCGCTCAGGAACTGGCGGGCCTCCGGGCGGAGACCTATCGCTTTGCACTGAAGATCGCTGCGCAGGAGGATGGGGAGCTGGCGGTGGTCAGCGGGCGCTGGCAATCGGTGCCTGCAGCTAATTTCCTCCTGGGCAATTGATGGACGGAAATTCATGCCCGTGCTAGATTAAAAATTTTAGGGAACCTTGGGAGCGTGTCTTGTCCTTTCCTCGATTCCTGCTCATCCTGTGCTGTCTGGGGAGTTCTTCGATCAGCTTTGCGGAAGAGAAACCAGGGCTGCATTTGGAACTCAATAAATTGGAACAACGAGGGCAGCACTGTGCCTTTTACCTGGTCTTTCAGAATCAGCTCTCCTCTCCATTCAGGGAATTGCAATTAGAACTCGTGTTCTTCGATCAAGACGGGCTCATTCAACAGCGTTTACTCCTCAATGCGGCTCCATTAGCGGCGCGAAAAACCACGGTTAAATTCTTTCAAGTTCCGAACACCCCGTGTACTTCGGTCGGTCGGGTGCTCGTCAATGACATTCTGGAATGCCAACCCTTTCGGGAAAGCTGCTTGGATCTGCTCTCCGTCTCTTCCCGCAGCAAGGTGGCCTTGATTAAATAGGAATCTTTTATGCCACAGCTCGCCCCCGCTGGCGCCTCGACGATCTTGGACGCGGTCTTAGCACCGGTTCAATGGTTGCTGGAACTCGGCGGGCCAGTGGTGCTGATCCTGCTGCTGCTGTCCATCTTCGCCCTCAGCATCTTCCTCATCAAACTCTGGCAATTCGCCCGTCTGGGTTTAGGGCGCGATCGTATCGTGCAGCAGGCCCTGCAACACTGGTGTGAAGGGGAATCGGAAGCTGCTAGAGCGTTGTTAGCGGATGCTCGCCAGCCCGTGGCGAAGGTCGTCTATCTGGCGATGCAGGGCTTGAGCCGCGAAACCCTCCCCCAGTCCCTGTTACGGGAAGAACTCCTGCGAGTTGCGGGCAATCAGTTGGAAATGCTGCGCAGCTATCTCCGACCCCTGGAGATCATCGCGAATCTCAGCCCTCTGCTCGGCTTGTTGGGCACGGTGCTGGGGATGATCCAGGCTTTTCAGCAGCTGGAAAGTGCCGGAACTCAGGTAGATCCCGCGATCCTTTCCGGTGGCATCTGGCAAGCCTTGCTGACCACCGCCATGGGGCTTTCCGTGGCGGTGCCCACGCTCATCGCGCACAGCTGGTTGGAACGGCGGGTGGAGCGCTGCGCCCATCGAATGGAAGATGCCATCACTCGGGTGTTCACCCGTGCGCTTCGCACCTAGCCTGCCGTTCAATGGCCTCGCCGCCAGAAAGTCGAAGCGCTCCAGGGCCATCGGTTTGACCCCCCTCATCGATGTGGTCTTCATCCTCCTGTTGTTCTTCATGCTGGTCTCCCAGTTTCACCGCTGGCAGACGCTCCGCGTTTCCACTGCCGTTCAGGACAGCACGCAGGGACAACATCCTGCAGTGTTGGTTCGGGTGCAGGCGGAAGGACAATTGGATCTCAACGGAGAGCCGCTGAGCTTGGCAGCCTTGTCGGAGCGCTTGGGCGCACTGCGGGCCAAGTATCCCCAACTTCGGGTGCAAGTACAGGCCGCTGACGCCGTGTCCTTGCAAACCCTGGTCAATGTGTTCGACCAGCTTCAGGCAGCTGGCGTGGAAAACCTGGTATTGCGATGAGACTTGGGAAATCCTCCTTTTGCTTGCAGACCGTTCCCGAGCATTCTCGGGGGTTGGGGGACCATGCCTTGATCCCTTTGATCAATGTGGTATTTTTGTTATTGATCTTCTTTATGCTCGCCGGTCAGCTGGAAGCGCCAGAGGTTCTCAGGGTCAAACCGCCTCGATCCACACGGGAAGGCCAGGCAGAACCCGCGCATCTGCGCCTGCTTCTCGCCTCAGATGGTCGCGTGGCCCTGGAAGGAGAGATGCTCCAGGCGGAAGACCTGCCTTTACGGCTACAAGCGCGAGTTGAGGGAGAACAGAAGCCCGCCATCACCCTCAAGGCGGATGCTCAGGTGTCCGCAGGGCAGTTGCGCCATCTGTTGCACATCCTGCGTCGAGCAGGGATTCCCCAGGTCACACTTCTCACCGATCGTTCGTAATGGAAATTCGCAGTTATCATTGGCTCATCGCCCTCAGCCTCGCCACTGCCATTCATCTCGCCCTTGCCCTCCGTTTTGAGCGAACCCCTGTATCTTCCGGCTCGGGCGATGGTGAAGGTATCGTGCTCTCTCTGGGCGAAGGGAAAACCGCGCTTTTGCAAGCCCAATCGCTGGAAGCCCTTGAGGCAGAGACCGCGATTCCAGCGCTTCCCACCGAAACGCTGGAATCTCCTGCAGAAACCGCGCTGTTGCAACCGACAACTGCCCAGACCCTTTCCATGCTCGCCACCGCAGTAGCCCTGTCCCTGCCTCCAGCGGCAGAAGTCCAGGCGATGACCGTACCTAAGAAGCGGGTTGCCCATCGATCTTCCAAGCAGCGGGCCGTTCAACAGGCGAAACAGGCCAAGAAAAGCACGAGCCGCCGGAGGGTTGCGACCGCATCCCGAAAGCCAGGGAGAGCTGGGAAAGGTGTTGGGGGAATAGGTTCCGGTCGGGGAAGAGGCACGGGCGGCAGCGACTATGGAAGCCGCCTCGCAGCTTGGCTGAACAAACACAAGCGCTATCCCCGTCGGGCCCAGGAATTAGGGCAGCAAGGCACGGTGAAAATCCGTTTCACCATCGACGCTACGGGGAAAGTGCTTTCCTCCCATCTTCTACAAAGTTCTGGTTCTATGCTGTTGGATCGGGAAGTTCGCGCCCTGGTGTACCGCGCCAGCCCCATGCCGCCGATCCCCAAAAACCTGGCCCGGACGAAGCTGACGGTGACCGTGCCTATCCGCTTTTCCCTGCATTAGGGAGCTGATGGGCGTTGCAGATTGCGGCTAGAAGTCCCTGAGCGGCCGCTTCTACCAAGTCAAAGACCTGCGCGAACCCCTTGGCACCGCCGTAATAGGGATCCGGCACTTCAGATATGCCGAGCTGGGGGGCAAAAGCCATGAACATCTGCACCCGGTCCTGATAGGGGGGAGGGCAGAGATCCATCAGATTCTCATAGTTTTCCCGATCCATGGCGAGGATGTAATCGAAGCGTTCGAAATCCTCCACCGTGACGCGACGCGCTCGCAGATCGCTGAGATCCACCCCCCGCCGTTTCGCAACGGCCTGCATCCGCTCGTCTGGCGGCTCACCGATATGATAGCCATGGGTGCCTGCGGAATCGCTCTCAATAAAGCCGTCTAGGTTCTCCTGTCGCACCAGTTTTCGGAAAACGCCTTGAGCGGTGGGGGAACGGCAGATATTGCCCATGCAGACGAAGAGCACGCGAACGGTTTTTCTCTGGTTCATAGCGGTTATGAAGTCTTCTCAGGGTTAATCGTTCCAATGCCAATAATGTCTGGAAACCGCATTGCGGCGGCAGAGACAATGTTGCGGATTGGATAGATCGTGCAGATAGGGAGAGGTTTCCGGTAAGCGAAGCTGTTCTTTTGTCAAATCTCTCCGATTATAATGCCAACCGATAGCGAGTTCTTTTGGTCCAGGCGGTTTGGATAAGGCATGATCCCGCATCCGATCGAAGCGCCTACTTTCTGTTGTATCTCTATTTGAGATTCCGTGTCTTAGTAAGGAATTCAGGTAGATAAGCAAGGGACTCCTGCATGAGGCGGGGCGTGTCAAAACCAACCCAACAGTGCCGAATCCCTGTGGTTTTAGCCGAAAGTATGGATGAATCGATTGTAGAAATCCTGGCAGAGGCAGCAGACCAGATCCTTTGTTGCCTATGGAAACCGGCTATCCGCTTCGTTACGCTGGAGAGCAGGCGGCGCACGGGGGTTCCAGTGCTATCGAGAAGCATGGGCGCAACATCGGCTATTGGCGGAACGGAAATGCAAGAACCTCAGCGAGGCCTTAAGCATCCTTTACGATTTCTTTGACTGCGATGTGCAGATCGCATCCAAGCCCAGTTCTCTGGCAATGAGCGCGTTCTGGACTTGACGGCTCCTTTTGTTACCTTTGAACAGCCTTTCCCTCATCACAGTTACCCGAAACGCGGCGGATACTCTAGCTGACTGTCTCCAGTCCGTCGCTCGCCAACAGGTACCCTTGGAACACATTCTAGTGGACGGGGCTTCCACAGATGACACCCTCGCCATCGCTCAAGCCCATCGCCCTCAGCTCAGCCGCATCCTCTCTGAACCGGATCGGGGCCCCTACGATGCCATGAACAAGGGCATCCGATTGGCCCGAGGAGAGATTCTAGGCATCCTCAATGCGGATGATATCTATGCTTCCGATCGTGTGCTTCAACAGGTTCTGGCCCTGTTCTCGGATCCCAGTGTGGAAGCCTGCTATGGGGATTTGCAGTATGTGCGGCGAGAAGATCCGGCGCAGATCATCCGCTATTGGAAAGCCGGTGCCTACGATCCCCAAAAATTCTACTGGGGTTGGATGCCCCCCCATCCCACTTTCTTCGTACGCCGCTCCCTCTATGAGCGCTTCGGACTGTTCAATCTGGATCTGGGTTCCGCAGCAGATTACGAACTCATGCTCCGGTTTTTGCTCAAGGGACAGGCAAAGGCAGTTTATCTCCCTCAAGTCCTGGTTAAGATGCGCGTCGGAGGCCTCAGCAATCGGAGTCTTGGCCAGCGGTTGCGCGCCAACCGTATGGATCGCCGAGCCTGGACCTTGAATGGGCTCAAGCCCTATCCGGGGACGCTCATGCTCAAACCCCTGCGCAAACTCGGCCAGTGGTTCTTTCGCTGAAAGCATTTTCTGCACTCGCCTGAAGAGCTTCCTTGCCCATGGGGGCTTGTGCTACAACTGTCAGGTTCTCGCGATTTCCCAGCGAGCAGGAGGCCCCAAGGCATGTGGAGCATTCCCAATATTTTAACCTATTTGCGCATCGCACTGATTCCCGTCTTCATGGGGCTGTTCTACCTGTCTACGCCCTGGGCACGCTTTGCCGCTGCGCTCGTCTTTGGAACGGCTGCAGTGACCGACTGGCTCGACGGTTATCTTGCCCGTCGGCTCGGTCAGACTTCCCCCCTAGGTGCCTTTCTCGACCCAGTGGCCGATAAGCTTATGGTAGCCATTGCCCTAGTCCTGCTCGTCCAGGCAGATCCCAGAACTTTGCTCACCCTGCCAGCTGCTGTGATCATCGGTCGGGAAATCACGGTCTCCGCTCTGCGGGAATGGATGGCAGAGTTGGGAGCCCGCTCTCGGGTGGCGGTTTCCCTGGTGGGTAAATTCAAGACTACGGCCCAGATGCTGGCCATCTTTCTCCTAGTCCTCCAACATAATCCCCTGGGCGTGCCGCTCTATGAGATCGGACTGAGCCTGCTCTACCTGGCCGCCCTGCTTACCCTCTGGTCCATGGTTCTCTATCTGCAAGCTGCCTGGCCGAGTCTGCGAGATTCGGAAGATTAGAGGCGGAGCAATCGCCTGATCCCCTGGCCAATCCGATAGAGATAGAGCCAAGGGAGTGCCCAGCCTTTCCGGTCGCCATATCGCACCCGCATATAGGCTGGTGGGGGAAATAAGTGTTCCCGCAGGAATTGTCTCCGCGCTTTCCAATGGGGGAGGGCCCAAAAGGCAGAAAACTCCGCGCGGAAGGGGGAACGCTGGGTGCTGGGGGTGAATCGCTCTCTTTTTCCCCGATGCTTGCATTTTTCCAGAATCTCGGGAGGAATCTGGGTGCGGAAGTACTTGTGGCTTGCGGTCAATCCAGCCAGAAGGGCTTGGGTCAATCCTTTCCGAACCGCGAGTGGGTACAGCGCCTCCCAGTCCGCTGCGGTTAGCCGCTGCGCCAGAAGATGAATATCATAGTACCAGATCAATCGATCTCCGGTGCCCTCCGGTGCATGAGCCAGGAGGTGAACGCAGCTCAGCAGCAGGCTATATCTCCAATGCAGGGTGCGGGCGAAAGGTCCCAGTGCGGGCAGGGGCTGACTGTGGTCGAAGAGTTCAGCAGGCGGCAAGGCCTGGGCGAGGATGGGATGGTTGTTAATGTGCCAGTGGAGATCCAACGTCATTTCCTGCCCCCCGGGCAGTTTCCGATAAAGGGAAAATTGTCGAAAGATCTGGTCGCCTCCGAGCCGATAGGCGCGTTGATACCCTTGGGACCGAAGCACTTTCCAAGCTCTTTCCGCCTCTCTGTGTTCTCGGAACAGGAGATCTACATCGCAGCGGCTGCGCAGATAGGGAGCGGGGTAGAGGCTATAGGCTAAAGGGGTACCCTTGAGCAACAAGACGGAAATATCTGCCTCTTGCAAATGAGCTAGCACCGCTTGGATCTCTGGTTCTCTGCTCATCTCCAAGGCGACGGCCTGGTAATAGGCTTGTCGTAGCTCCTGGCGGAGACTTGCCGACAGACCTGCCCAAACTTCGGGAACTGCCTGGAGCCGCGTATAGAGCAGAGGTAATATCCCATGATAACGGGCTGATTCGAATATCGTTTCCGCATTGCCCTCCCAGACGGTGGGAGAGGCAGCTAGGGCTTGGCATAGCCATGGAAAAACGGCTTTCCCTGGTGAATCGGGCATAGCATACTATTCCTCATATTTCGATCATGAGGTGCATAAAAACGTCGGAACCTCCGCCTGCTTTTCATGCATCCTTGGAGTCAATGTGATCACTACCGGATTAAGCCAACTCATCGCTACCATCGAGACCCTAGAACAGCGCCTCTGGGGTTCCGTTTCTGCACAGGATCATCTTTCCGATCCCGAGCGGATCGAGCGGGTATTGTTGGAAATCAATCAGCAGGACCACCGGCGCTTTTCCGAGGGTCGGGGCTTGCTCAAACCGAGATTCGACCTGGTAGGTCGGGTGCGCACGCGGCTGCAACCTATCCAAGCAGGAGATGGGGGGTTGCGGCTCATGACCCTGCGCCAAGCGGCGATCCTGCAATATGTAGACGACCTGTTCCACGGATTTTTCCTTCAGAACAGTTTAGATCTCTCCGCCTTTTCCCCTATCCACGCCTTGCCTTTAGCCCTCACCCGCTTGCTCCTACAGCATCCAGAGTCCTTGGAGGACCCAGGTCATCCGGCCTATCGCTTCTGCGAACGGTTGGTCGATAGCCTGCGAGGTTATGATGTGCAGGCGGGCAGATTAGCTCAGGGGCTGGCCCAGCACGTGGAGGAGATGATTCAGGTGCGCTTGATCCAACCGGCCCAACTGGATGAGCACGATTATGAAGAAGCGCTAGCACAGCTTGGTAAGATCCTCAAAGAGGTCGATCAGAGTTCCCAACGGTTCGTGCAATATCTCATTTCCAAGGAGAGCGGGGAGGCTTCCAGAGGAGACGCCCGGCAATTGGTCAACCAAGCGATCCTAGAGGCAGTGGCAGGCCGCCGCGTGCCCATCGTGTTCGTGCAGTTCCTCGCCAAGATCTGGAGCAAATATCTCTTCGTCACCTATCTGCGCCAGGGTACCCAGAGCGAGGAATGGAAGCATGGCATTCAGGACATTAAGATTCTGGCAGACGGGCTTGCCATCCAAAATCCAGAAGAACTGCAGCGCTACCTGGATACCCAGCTTTCCCAGACTTTGGCGAGATTCCGAGTAGCTGCGGGTACCATCTACGGCGATCCAGCGCTTGCAGAGCGATTCTTCGAGACGATCGACCGCACTTTCCAGGAAATCCGCGCGGGAAAAGCGCCCACGGCGGAATATATGACCGTGGCGCCAGGAGATCCCTTGGAAGAGAAGCAGCATGCTGCCCTCACTCCCGCAGAACGCCGCCTGATCGATACCCTCAAAATCGGAGAATGGTTTCTCCTGAAGCAGGGAAAAAATGCGCAGCGATGTCGGCTCGTGGCCCATAATCAGGAGCATGACTATTGTCTCTTTGCCAATCTATCGGGCATCAAAGTCGCTAAGATGACCTGTAAGGACACAGCCCAGGCCTTGGAATCCAAACGGCTTCAAGCGATCCGATCCGCATCCGACATTCTGGAAAACGCTTTCCGCTCTGCCGACGAGCGATTGAAAAAGAAGATCGACCGGTTGGAGCACAAGGCCCAGGAGAATGAGCGCCAGCGCGCCCAAGCCCGAGAAGAAGCCCGACAGCGCTTTCAGGAAGAAGAGCGGCGGCGGGAAGAAGAAGCGGCACAACGGTTGCGTCAGCTTCGAGAAAAACAGCTGCAGAAAACGTCGGAAAGTCCGGAGGAGCAGGACCAAGACTTACCGGAGGCCGAAACCGACGTGCAGGAGGAGCTAAATGAACGGCTGCGAGAAGAGTTGGAGAAGGTACAGCGGTTGCAGCTTGGCGCTTCGGTGGAACTGGTAGATGCGTTGCGAGGGCGCATCGATTGCAAGCTCGCCCTCAAGCTGAAGTCCTCTGGAAAAATGGTGTTCGTGGATGCTTTGGGTCGGCGCGTGGCCGAGTTATTGCCCGAAGAATTGGCAGCCCATCTCGCGAATGGCGACGCAGCGATCTTGGATTACGGGGTAGCCTTTGAAGATGCCCTGCAACGTTTGACTAAAGAATGGAGCCAGGCCGATGGTACCGGTACTTCCTGAAGATTCTAGCTCGAGGTCCACGGAACGGCGGACGATCCCGCGACGGTCGCGCACAGAGCCTGTTTCTGTTCAACTCAGAGAGCTCGCGGAAGATGGTTCTTCCGATTATCGTATTTTGGACACTCGCACCATCGAAGTATCTGAACAAGGCTTGCGCCTCTGGATGGATCAGAAGATCGAGAAGGGGCGACTGTTCGATATCTGCGTGGAGTTGCGCCATCATCCCCAGCGGTTTCTGCTGGTAGGGGAAGCCCGCTGGTGCCGATGGGATCCGAACTCGCGGGGCTATGAGGTAGGGGTTGCGATCCAGGACAGCGAGGAGACCGATTATCAAGTCTGGGCAGAGATGGTACAGCACCTTCAGGATGACCGACGCGAGTAGCGTCTGCAGGGGGATGTATCATGCCGACGAAATCCAAAGCACCGGCACCCATCACTCCGGATCAGACCACGAGCGAAGCCTTCGCTACCATCCTGCAACACAATCTTCTCTATCTCATCGAGTGGGAAGGCGTCGCGCGCAGTTGGGAGGAGATCGAGGGTGTTCATCAGGTTCGCGTGACCATCCGCCGGATGCGCTCTGCGGTCAGCCTCTTTCAAAGTGCGGTGCCCAAGTCCGCCACTCGAGAAGTGCGACAAGAACTGCGCTGGATCGGAGGTGAGCTGGGGCCAGCTCGGGATCTGGATGTTTTCCTGAGCCAGACCCTCACCGCTATTTCCCCTCAACTGCCCCTCAGCGGCGCGGAAAAACTACGGGCACGGGCAGAACAGCGGCGCGCCCAGGTCTACCGGGATCAAGTGTGTGCCATGCTTGACAGCGCGCGCTATCAGCGGTTCAAGGAAAGCTTCGGGGATTGGATTGCGCGGCGGGCTTGGGAACGCGCGACGCTGAAAAAGAAAGTTGCCAAGCGGTTGCACGGCAATATCATTCCCTATGCGCGCAAACTTCTGGACAAACAGGAACGCCAGGTGCTCGCCGCAGGCAGCCATCTGGATCGGCAGGATGCAGCTGCCATGCATCGATTGCGCATCGAGTGCAAGAAGCTCCGCTATGCGGCAGAATTTTTTCGACCCCTGTTCCCGGAACTCGACACCTTCATCGATCACATGAAGGGTCTTCAGGATCTCCTGGGCGTGATGAATGATGGGGCGGTTACACAACATTTGCTCGATGAGCTGCTCGCCCAAGAGACCGATCAAGAAACTCTCATTCATGCGGGTGGTGTCATCGGTTGGCAGCGCTGCGACCTCCGTCATCTATTAGATCGGTTCGATCCCTATTGGGAAAGGTTCCTGGAAGTCAAGCATCCCTGGTGGAATGCCTTGGCCTCTAGCAAAACCCGGTGATGGTGAAGCGCGCGCCCGTTCGGTTGGGTATCGCCCTGTTTTCTCTGGGGGGCCTGCTCTTCTTTTGGTGGGAGCACCGCCCCAAACCCCTGCCAGTTCCCGTTTCTGCGGTGCGGCAAGGCACTGTGGAACGCATCGTCGCCAACACCCGAGGGGGCACGGTGCGCGCTTGCCGCCGGGCTCGACTCGCCCCCAGTCTCGGGGGGCAGATCGCCAAGCTCACAGTACGGAAAGGGGATCGAGTGGGCGCGGGCGCGCTGCTGTTGGAACTCTGGAATCAGGATCTCCAAGCCCAGGTGCGCTTGGCGGAGCGAGAAGCGGAAGCAGCGCTGGCGAAGGCGCGCGCCCGTTGTTTGAATGCGAAGAACGCAGCGCGGGAAGCAGAGCGGCAGATTAAGCTCAAGGAAAAGGGCTTAGCCTCTGAAGAAGCCTTGGATCGGGCAGTGACAGCTGCTCAGGTAGGGCAAGCGGATTGTGAAGCGGCCCAGGCGAACGCGCGTGTTCGGTCGGCCCGCTTAGGTGTTGCACAGGCTAAATTGGAGAAAACTCGCCTCCGAGCCCCCTTTGCGGGAGTGATCGCAGAAGTTTCTGGAGAATTGAACGAATATGTCACTCCCTCTCCGCCGGGCATCCCCACCCCCCCTGCGGTGGATCTCATCGACGACAGTTGCTTCTATATTTCTGCACCTATCGACGAGGTGGACGCGGCACAAGTGCAGTTGGGGGACGAAACCCGCGTGACATTGGATGCCTTCGGGGATCAGGTCTTTCCAGGGACTGTGCGGCGGATCGCACCCTATGTGTTGGATCGGGAGAAACAGGCGCGCACCGTGGAAGTGGAAGTGGGTCTTCAGGAAATGCCGCAATCCGTCCGACTGCTCGCCGGCTATAGCGCAGACGTGGAGATCATCGTCGAGCGGCGGGAGCATACCAAATACATTCCCACCGCTGCCCTGGATCCCGATCATCGGGTTCTGGTATTGGACCCAGAGACCGGCCGATTAGTGCAGAAGCAAGTTGAAATCGGCCTCAGCAACTGGGATCGCACGGAGGTCCGGTCAGGGCTGGTGATCGGCGATTTGGTGGTGAATGCATCGGATCAGGAAGGCATCGCCCCGGGGGTTCTCGCAGTGCCCGCAGAGGCGCAGCCTTGAGCCGGGAAACTTTATGGCAGAAATCTGCCGATTAGAAGCCATCGCCCGCCGCTTCCAGGTGGGTGGGCAGCCGGTGCACGCCCTGCGGCGTCTCGATCTGTCCTTCCAGGCGGGGGAATATGTGGCCATCATGGGGCCGTCCGGCTCCGGAAAGAGCACCTTGTTGCATATCTTGGGTTTGTTGGATCGTCCGGACGAAGGCCACTATTTCTTGAATGGCCAGCCCACGGAATCCCTTGATGAAGAGACGCGAGCCCGTTTGCGGCGAGAGCGGATCGGCTTTGTGTTTCAATCCTTCCATCTGATTCCCCGCCTCTCCGCAGCCGAGAACGTGGCCTTACCCCTGGTGCTGGCGGGGGTCCCGCCGGAGATCCGGCAACCACGGGTCGAAGCCATGCTAGATACCTTGGGCTTGTCGGACCGAATGCACCATCGACCGGATCAGCTTTCCGGCGGACAGCGGCAGCGAGTAGCCATTGCCCGAGCAACTATTTCGGAACCGGATCTGCTGCTGGCGGACGAACCCACGGGCAATCTAGATCGCGCATCCGGAGAGGAAGTTATGGAGACCTTGGAATCCCTGAATAGAGAAAAAGGCATCACCCTGTTGGTGGTCACCCATGATCTCCGATTAGGAGCGCGGGCCCATCGACAGATCCATATGGAAGACGGGCGCATGCTCTCGGACGAGCGATCTGGCTGACCTACTCATCCCGTAGGGCGAAGATCGGATCCAATCGGGCGGCCTGCACAGCGGGGCCGATGCCCGCTGCCAAGCCGATGCCCAGGGAAACCCCCTCTGCTCCCAGGGCAAAGGACCAGGTTACATGGGTGGGCAGCAAGGGCACGAGCCAGCCGATGATCCAGGCGCTCCCCACGCCCAGCACGAAGCCGGCCAATCCACCCAACAGACCGAGAATCGCCGCCTCTCCCAAGAAGAGCCCGAGGATCTCATAGCTCTCCGCGCCCAAAGCACGCAACAGGCCGATTTCCCGCCGGCGCTCGCCCACTGCGATGGTCATGATGGCGAAGATACCGATGGCACCGACGAACAAGGAAATACCTCCTAGCGCGGCCACGGTGATGGTCAGCGCATCGAGAATGGACGCTGCTACGGATAGCATTTGGTCCTGGGTGGTCACAGTGAAGTCCCTGCGCCCATGGCGTTGTTCCAATCGCTTTTCTAT
Source organism: Chromatiaceae bacterium (assembly GCA_027078745.1). Taxonomy (GTDB): domain Bacteria; phylum Pseudomonadota; class Gammaproteobacteria; order Chromatiales; family Chromatiaceae; genus JALWWO01. The sequence goes on along the minus strand of JALWWO010000002.1, from coordinate 107,734 downwards.
CTGACGGACTAGCGCTTCTCCGTCCGCTTCAGGTGCCTTGAGGAGGTCGATTTCCATCAGGCCCCGACGGTTGAAGAGGGCGAGGGCCCGTTCTGTGGGGATGTATACCGCATCGTCTAGATCAAAGCCGAGCATCTGTCCCTTGGGCGCGAGGACCCCCGAAACCCGATAGGATTCTCCCGCTACCCGAATCCGCTTGCCCAGGGGAAAATCCTTGCCGAACAATTCCTTCCGCAGCTTTGCCCCGAGCACGGCCAGCGCGCGTTCTTCCTCTGAATCCGCAAAGAACTGGCCCAGTGCTATTTCCATCTGCCAGACCTGGGGCAGATCTGCGCCCACGCCCAGCACCAAGGCTCGGCGCTGGCGCTTGCCGAATTCGATGGCGGCGTTTCCCTGGACCAGCGGGCTAACCCCTTTTACCTGAGGTAGACGGGCAAGGGCCTGGGCATCTGCGGTGCTGAGGGGACGCACTGTGCTGATGATCGCTGCACCGGACAGGCCCAGGGTGGTGGTTCGGCCTGGCGTCACGCTGATGAGATGGGTGCCAAACTGGGCGAATTCCGAGAGTACAAAGCGATGAATACCCTCCCCGATGGCGGTCAGGAGCACCACCGCTCCGATGCCGATGGCAATGCCCAGGATGGTCAGCAGACTGCGCAATCCCTGGGCGCGGATCGCCTGAAGGCTGTATTGAAAAGCATCCCGGGCGCGCATGATCTCAGCGACCGGCCAAGGCGGCGATGGGGTCCAGTTGGGCAGCTCGGACAGCGGGCAGCATTCCGAAGGTCAAGCCGGTGAGAAGAGAAACCCCGAATGCGGCGAGCGGTGCCCAAAGGGGCACATAGAGTCGGAAACTGTGCAGCTGGACGTTGAATAGCCAAGTGCCCCCATAGGCGATGACCAGGCCGCTGAAGGCACCGGCACCGGCGAGTAGCAGGGATTCCATGAGAAAGAGGAATAGGATCTGGTGCCGCGCCGCACCCAAGGCCTTTAACAAGCCGATTTCTTCCCGTCGCTGAGAGACGGCGACCAGCATGATATTCATGATGAGAACCCCCGCCACGAGAAGGCTGATGGCAGCAATCCCGCTCACTGCCAGGGTCAGGGCTTGGAGGATCTGATCGAAGGTAGAGAGCATGGCATCTTGGGTGATGACAGTGAAATCCTCCTCTCCGTCGTGGCGCTTGCGGAGGATCTGGCGGATGGCTTCCCCGGTAGGTGCCAGGGAGGCACGGTTGGGTGCCTGTACGAGGATCCGAAATAGGCCGGCTCGGTTGAAGAGAGCTTGGGCAGCGCTCACGGGAATGATCGCCAGATCTCCCAGATCCACTCCCAGGGAAAGTCCGGTGTTGGCGAGCAAGCCGATCACGCGGAATCGTTGCTCCGCAATGCGCACCCAACGCCCCAGGGCAGTTTCTTGCCCGAATAGCTCTCTGGCAAGCCGACTCCCGAGTATGACCACCGGTTGACTCCGGCCCAACTCCCCTGGAGGAAGAAATCGCCCAGCAGCCAGGTTGAGATGGCGGATGCGCTGATAATCCGATGTGGTGCCCAGCACGGTGGCTTCCCGTTCCCGATGACCCAGGGACACGGGCGCGGCACCCACAATGATGGGTGCGATCCGCTGCACGTGGGGGGAACGCTTCAGAGCTAAGGCATCTTCCAAACTGAGATCGCGGGGGGTTTCTCCCAGCAGAGGCGGGGGACCACCGGTCGTTTCATTGCGCCCGGGCAGGACGATGAGAAGGTGGGTGCCGAGCTGGGCGAACTCGTCAATCACGTAGCGGCGGGCGCCTTCTCCCAGGCTGCTGAGGAGGATCACTGCCGCAGTGCCGAACCCGGTGGCGAGCAGGATGAGTCCGCTTCTCAGAGAGTGGCTGGTGAGCGCTTGCCAAGAAAAACGCAGGGCATCCCTGGGGTGCATCGGGTTCTGCAGGGGGAGTGGGGTTGCGGATTTTCTTTTTTTCTGAACCAGTTATGAAACAAACTGTTACAAATTTCTCATTGATACTTTAGTATTTGCTTATATACTAAAAAGCAAATCCAGGAACCACATGAACCGAACGAATAGGAGAACGAAAATGTTGAACGCACTTGCTGCTATCGCCCTTCTCGTGGGAGCCGTTTCCGCAAGCGTCTCCGTGAACCAGACGAACCAAGAGCGGGCCGCTGCGGCCGCTTCCCAACAGCAGAACCCCACCGTTGAGATCCAGGCGGTGGAGATCGATACAGAAGCCCCCCCCATCGAGGTTTACGGTGGCTTCTAAACGATCCGAGGGAACCTCCCTCGCCTCTGGCTGCGCTTGGGATACTCGAAACGGGTATCCCATCGGCGCACTTCCTAGAACTCAACGATGATGCCGCACCCTCCGCGGGAAAGAGGGCTGGACAGGTTGCCTGCGCGGGGCTCCTTCGGGATAGAGCAGATGCGCAAGCTCATTCAGCGCTTTTTCATAGACCTGTCGTTTGAAATAGACCACCTCCCGCAGGGGTTGCCAGTATCGCACCCAGCGCCAAGCGTCGAATTCTGGTTTCTCACAGCGATCGAGGCAAAAAGCGTCCTCCCCACAGTTGAGGCGCAGAAGGAACCACCGTTGCTTTTGACCGATGCACAGGGGATTGCAATGCCGTCGAATGAAACGCTTGGGAAGCCGGTATCTCAGCCAACCCTTGGTACTGCCCAGCACGGTAACTTGATGAGGCTGCAATCCCACCTCTTCTTCTAACTCCCGGAACATGGCTTCCAGGGGAGATTCCCAAGCTTTGATCCCACCCTGGGGAAATTGCCAGGCGTCCTGGCCTACCCGCCGTCCCAAAAACAGTCGGCGTTCTGCATTGCTCAGGATAATACCCACATTGGCCCGAAAGCCTTCTGAATCGATCAAAGCAAGACCACCACTGGTTTATTTACGCACGCATTTTTTCATAGAATTCTCCGCTTCAGCAACTGAGAAAACAATGAGATGCTTGCTTATCTGTGGAAAGACCTCCAACAGGCGCTGGAAGTCGGTAGCCATCAGGACCAGATCTCAGGGCGTGCTTGGTTGCTGCACTGGGCATGGATCGCTGGATGGGTAGGCGTCGTGCTCTTCGCAGCTTGCGGCTATTCGGCGGGATTCCTGCGCATCAACGGAGCAGCTGCCCAGGTCCCCGCTTGGGTCTGGCAATGGCTCACGTTGCTGGGCGATGAGCGGGTTGCCCTAGCAGCAGCGCTCTTTTTTTCCCGCACCCATCCCAGAATCTTCTGGTCCCTGTTGGTATCCGCCGGAATCGCTCTGATCTATACCCATCTGCTCAAACAGGCGATCGCAGCCCCCCGCCCACCGGCGGTATTACCGCCCGAGCAATTCTCTCTGCTGGGGCCAGCGCTGAGAAAGAACAGCTTTCCTTCGGGACACACGGTCACCGCAACCCTGTTCTTCGGCGTTTGGATCGCCTTTCTAAAGTCCACTCCAACGCGCTGCTTTTTGACTTGCTTAGCCTTGATCGCTGGGCTGAGCCGGATTGCACTGGGGGTTCACTGGCCCATAGATGTGGCGGCAGGTCTGTTCGGCGGAGCGCTCTCTGCTTGGCTCGGCCTGTATTGGGCAGATCGATGGAACTGGGGGCTCCGCCATCCGGTGGTTCATCTAGGGCTGGTGCTGCTGTGTGTCTTAGCCGCCCTAAGTTTGATCCTTTGGGATCGGGGTTATGCTGAGGCAGCACTACCCCAACGGCTCCTGGGCATTCTTGCCTTGATCGCAGGGCTTTACCACTATCTTTTTCGCCCGCTCCGACAGCAAACCTAGGGTTTATCGGCTGCGCTTCGCCTTCTTCCAAGCAGTCTCCGCTGCCTTCACCCGTGCCTCTGCCTGCTCGACTCGGTCAAAGTAACTCTGCTTGAGCACCCGTCTTCCATTCACCAGGGGCTGCCAGTCCGCAGGCGTCTTCACCTTTGCCTTTTCCAAGGCTTCGCGGGCAGTCATGAGTTCCTGCTCGGCTGCAGCCAAACGGTTCTGCCGGTTTTGCTGTTGCGCGGCGAGGGCGACTTCATCCTCTTGGGTGCTGTTCTCTAACCGCTGAAGCCGTTCTTGGGCTTCTCGCAACTGGGCTGCCGTAGGCGGCGGTGCGATCTTCACGGATTCCACTCGAGTGGCTGTACCCTCAGCAGGCGGGGTTGCAGAATAGGTAATTCGCCCGTCGGGCCCAATATATTTATAGACTATGGGAGGTGCTCCCCAAGCAATCCCACTCAAACTGCAAAACAACAAACCTTTTATCAGACATTTCCTCATTTCCCGGCCCTCTTGACAAAGCATTCCTCTTGGATGGTATAGCATGGATCCCATTGAAAATCTTCCAGGAGGAACCCAATGCGATCTAACCTATGGCCGATCGGTTTTTTGCTCGGACTCAGTGCCGCAGCGCCGATCTACGGAGAATCCGACGTGCCCCCGGCCCCCAACGGCATCGAGCTGCCCGCTGGCTATAAAAATTGGCGGGTCATCGGGATATCCCATCGCACGGACAACCAAAGCCTACGGGTGATTCTCGGCAACGATCGAGCCATCGAAGCCGCCCGAGCGGGGGACACCAATCCTTGGCCAAAGGGCACGGTGCTCGCCAAGATTGTGCTCAAGGATGCCAAACATGCCGCTTGGCCCGCAGCCACGGTGCCCGGCAAGTTCGTTCATGCAGAATTCATGATCAAAGATCCGGAAAAATATGAGGACACCGGCGGATGGGGTTATGCACGCTGGGTCGGGGAGGACCAAATACCCTATGGTAAGAGTGAGCATTTCGATCAGGAATGCTTCGGATGTCATACCCCCAGAAAGGAAAACGACTATGTATTCACCCAGCCGATACCCTTTCCTTAAGGTCTTGCAGTCGATTTCCGCCCAATCCTAAAGGAACCGGGACGGTCGCCCGTGTAAAACGCTGCACGGCGGCCATTTCTTGTTCTCTCGTATCCGCGAGAAGGCATTATTGGCTCAGTGCTATGAACGCATGAGCGGATCCAAGGCCTTCAGGTCATCCCCTTAGATCAATGAATTGTTCATGGGGTGCGGGTCCGTCTACGGTTCAATGGGACGTCAGCCCTATGCATCAGCGATAAACCCGATCTCCAACCGCTGTTTGGGCAAAATGGTTTCCCGAACCATGGGATAGGCCGCGGAAAGGGATAGACTGCGCAGGGCTAAAATCCAGAGCACACCCCGAAGGATGAGCAGGACATCCCCCCGTATCACGGGAGAATTGAGAATGCCCGGCCTAAAGCAGCGGTCTGTTCGGCGCTGCGCCGAGGAAGGGAACACCGATGGAGCGGGAAGGAGTCATCCTTACTCACAAGGAGGCTGGTTGACCCAGGAAGAAACTTTCTGCATAATAAAAAGCTCCATTCCAAAAGCGCCCGTAGCTCAGCTGGATAGAGTACTTGGCTACGAACCAAGGGGTCGGGAGTTCGAATCTCTCCGGGCGCGCCATCTCTCTCAACCCTCCTATCGCAGGGGGTCCAGCTCTAGGGAATCCCCAAGCCTAGCGATATCCTCTAAGGCGGCTCGATCGAGCACGGTGACGCGACTGCCCTGTACCTGAATGATACCCCGATCGCTCAGGCTCTTCTCCACGCGGGAGAAAGTTTCCGGCTTGATCGAGAGCCGAGAGGCGAGCACTCCCTTGCGCACATCCAGCACCACAACTCGATCTGTTTTAGGCAGTTTGGCGAGCAAATAGCGGGCCATCCGGCTGGTCGCCGTGTGCAGAGTGAGATTATCGATCTCTCCAATCAGTCCCCGCAACCGCTGGCTGAGAATGCCCAAGAGCACGAAGCAGGTATCGATGGATTCCCGCAACATCTGTGCGAAGTCCTTGGCATCGATGGCGATGAGTTCTGTGGGACAGAGAGCGGCAGCGCAGACGGGATATCGAGGCGCGTTGAGAAACATCAGGGCTTCGGCAAAGGTTTGTCCAGCTGCGACGATCTCGATCACCTTTTCCGCACCTTCCGGGGAGAGCCGGAACAAACGCACTTTACCCTTGCGCACCAGAAAGAACCGATCTGCGGGATCTCCCTGGGTAAAGAGCATGCGCCCTTCTCCCAGACGCAATCGAATCGCCCGACGGGCCACCCGTTGTAGTTGTCTTTCCGTTAATCCCGAGAGCAGGAGCGTTCCGCGCAGCTCCGCAACGGATACCCGATCCATGCTTTCTCCTGTTGTGTTTTGGGTACAATGGTTTCATCCATTATGACCGATCGGCGACGCAATCCCCCTGTTTGACATGCATCAAGGTTATCCTAGGGGGGCAACAGTGCAATGAGCCGGCGGATATTCTTCTCTGGAGAACTGGAACCCATGTCACAAACCTTCACGAAATCCATGGCACGAAACATCTTTTACGGTGGTGCCGTGTTCTTCTTCTTACTCTTCCTCGCCCTGACTTTCGATACCCATCAAGCGCTGCCGAAACGGGATCAACGACACCTCTTGGACTCTGCAACAGAGGTGGGGCAGCGCATCGCTAAAGGGAAAGCCCTTTGGGAAGAAAACAACTGCATCGGCTGCCACACGCTGCTAGGAGAGGGCGCCTATTTTGCGCCGGAGCTGGGCAATGTCTACGTGCGATTCGGCAACAGCAAAGAGGCCATCAAGGCCTTCATCAAGAGCCGGCCGGAGAACGGTATCACAGGGCGGCGCAGCATGCCTCAATTCCACTTCAGCGATGAAGAACTGGATGCCCTCGCCGAGTTTCTCAAGTATGCCTCTGAAATCGATACATCCGGCTGGCCACCCAGCAAACAGGGTTAATCCGCATCATCAATGGAGAGAAATGGATGAAATATCAATCACAAGCCGTTGCTAAGCCGTATTTTATCGCGGCCATCGCCCTTTTTGTGGCCCAGATCCTCTTCGGCCTCATCATGGGCTTACAGTATGTGGTGGGGGATTTTCTCTTTCCCGAAATCCCCTTCAATGTGGCGCGCATGGTCCACACTAATGCCCTCATCGTATGGTTGCTCATGGCCTTCATGGGTGCTGCCTATTATCTCGTGCCGGAAGAATCCGAGCGGGAGTTGGCCATGCCTTGGCTGGCTACCCTCATGTTCTGGGTTTTCCTCGTCGCTGCAGGCCTCACTGTGGCGGGCTATCTGCTGGTGCCCTATTCCAGCCTGGCTAAGATAACGGGCAATGAGTTCTTCCCCACCATGGGCCGCGAGTTCTTAGAACAGCCCACGATCACCAAGGTCGGCATCGTCATCGTCGCCCTGGCCTTCTTGGCGAACATCGGCCTAACCATCCTCAAGGGCCGCAAGACGGTGGTCAGCTTGGTCCTGCTCATCGGCCTCACGGGGCTAGCGGTGTTCTTCCTCTTCGCTTTCTACAATCCCACCAATCTGGTGCTGGACAAATACTATTGGTGGTGGGTGGTCCATCTGTGGGTAGAAGGGGTCTGGGAACTGATCCTCGGTTCCATCCTCGCCTTCGTGCTCATCAAGACCACTGGCGTGGATCGGGAAGTGATCGAAAAATGGCTCTACATCATCATCGCCATGACCCTGATCACGGGCATCATCGGCACGGGTCATCATTATTATTGGATCGGCACGCCGGAATATTGGCAGCTGTGGGGCTCGATCTTCTCCGCCATGGAACCGATTCCCTTCTTCATGATGACGGTGTTCGCCTTTAACATGGTGAACAAGCGCCGCCGGAACCATCCCAACAAGGCGGCGGTGCTCTGGGCGCTGGGCACGGCGGTCATGGCCTTCTTAGGCGCAGGCGTCTGGGGCTTCCTCCACACCCTTGCTCCGGTGAATTACTACACTCACGGCACCCAGATCACCGCAGCCCACGGGCACATGGCGTTCTACGGTGCCTACGTGATGATCAACCTGACCATCATCTCTTATGCCATGCCCATCCTGAACGGACGGGAGGCCAACAGCCCTCGTTCCCAGGTGCTGGAGATGTGGAGCTTCTGGCTCATGACCATTTCCATGGTGTTCATCACCCTGTTCCTCACCGCTGCCGGCATCCTTCAGGTCTATCTGCAGCGGTTTTCGGATAATCCTCTGCCCTTCATGGTGGTACAGGAGAAGATCGCCATCTTCTACTGGCTGCGTGAGTTCACGGGCTTGGTCTTCCTCATCGGCTTGATCCTCTACATCTGGAGTTTCTTCGCAGCCGCGAAGGATGCCAAGGCGGGGGTCGGTGCAGAGCCGACTGGAGCCGCCGCCTAGCCGAATCCTCGGTATTGCCTATCGTAAGCGCCGGTGCCTTGCACCGGCGTTTGTGTTTCCATCTCCGGGTTACAGTCCTATGCAGCAAGTACCCGCTTCCCCCGCAGTCCTCCGACCGCAGCGGCTTGTTTTCGGCGATCTCATCCTCGCCTTGCGTCAGGGTTGGGAAACTTTCCAAAATCTGCTCGGGCCCAGCCTCGCCTGGGCTGGATTAGATGTTGCAATGGGTCTGTTTTTCCTGGGGATTGCAGGAAAAATGCAGGTCGCTCCCATGGTGCTTCCCCTGGGAATCGGTTTTTTGCTGGTCGCCCCCCTCCTGCTCATCGGTTTCTTCCCATTGATGCGCGCGTGGGAGCAGGGACACAAGCCCAGGTTTCAGCAAGCTTTGCTCGCCATTCGCCAAGCGCCTGGCGGCTTCTGGGTGATCGGCGGCATCTGTATCTTTTTGTTTCTGATCTGGATCAGCGATGCGGCGGTGCTCTACGCCTTCATGATCGGGCCGGAGCCTTTGCCCTATGCGGCGCCCCTGCTGATCCCCCTAAAACCTTCTGTCATCCCCTTTCTCTTCTGGTCTAGCCTCATGGGGTTGGCACTCGCCTTCGCTCTCTTCATCATCGCCAGCTTTTCCGTTCCCCTGCTCTATGAACAGCGGCTGTCCTTGACAGCTGCCATCAGCGCCAGCGTCCGCGCGGTCTTTCAAAACGCCCTGGTGAGTTTCCTCTGGGGGTGGATCTTTTCAGGCCTCTTGGTGATTTCTGTGCTCGGCTTGCCTTTGCTCTTCATCACTCTGCCCGTGCTGGCCTATGCTTGTTTCTTTCTCTACCGACGGGCTTTCCCCCTCGCTGAGGCTGCCTGATGGCTTTCTCTCCTTTCTTCGGTCAAGGCAGCGATATCCCTGGCAATCGGGCGATCTGGGTGGGCATCTATGCGGAGCTCACGGAATTCGCCCTCATGTTTTTGGTGTACTTCGTCGCCCGTTTTTACCATCCCGAAGCCTTTCATCAGGGCTCCCAGCAGCTTTCCAAGCTCGCGGGCACAGCCAACACCCTGATCATGATCACCAGCAGCTATCTCATCGCCCGCGGGGTCTGGGCCATGCGGGCGGGGCAGCAGCGGGCTTGCCTCGCTTGGTTGGGCGGCGCCGGGCTGGTGGGGGCCGGTTATCCGGTGGTCAAGTTCTTGGAAATCCGGTGGAATCTCGCTCAGGGGCTTGATGGTCGGGGGGACGTGTTTCAGATGGCCTATTATTATCTGACCTTCAACCATTTGGTCCATGTGTGCTGGGGCTTGCTCGGCCTGCTCTGGGTGTTCTTCCGCACAGCCCTGGGGGGCTACTCCGCCCAATCCCACAGCGGATTGGTGGCTTTCGCCAGCTATTGGCATGCAACGGATCTCATTTGGCTCATGATCTTCCCCCTGTGCTATGTCCTACCTTAAAGCCGCCCTGCAAGGAAAATACCGGCTGGAGTTTGCTTGGGGTGCGCTGGTGTTCCTCAGCTTGGGCGGGCTGTTTCTCGGAGAATCCGGCGATCCGCGTTTGGCCATCATCGCCCTGATCGTCGGGATCATGATCCTCAAGGGCCGCTTGGTCATCGATTTCTTCTTGGAACTGAACCATGCCAACCCGACTCTCCGCCGGATGGTCCGGCTCTACGGTGTCAGCATCCCCCTGCTGCTCCTGTTCAGCGAGTTGCTGGGCCGGTGGTTCTAAGCGGTGAGGCGTGCATAGAGCAAGGGCAGGCGGGTTGGTAACTCCGAGGGATGCCGGATGACTACATAGCCGCCGGTGCCGAAGAGATAGGGCAGATAGTCGTTGCCCCGCTCATCGATGGTCACGCAGAAGGGGGTGAGTCCCAATCGCCGCGCAGCCTGGACCGCGTGGCGGGTGTCCTCGATGCCGTAGCGCCCCTCATATTTGTCCAGGTCGTTTGGCTTGCCATCGGAGAGCAACAGGAGCAACCGACGCCCCGCCGGTTGCTCTGCCAGCAGATCGGCACCATAGCGGAGGGCAGCGCCCATGCGAGTGTAGTAACCGGGTTTGATGGCCTGGATGCGCCCCCGCACCTGGGCGCTGTAGGTCTCTGCGAAGCTCTTGATCTGGTGAATGCGGATGGGATCGCGGCGGCGGGAAGAAAAGCCCAACATGGCGAAAGCATCTCCAGTAGCCGCGAGGCTCTCGGCGAACAGATAGAGGCTATCCCGAATCACATCGATGACCCGGGCTTGATCGTTGATCCAAGTATCCGTGGAAAGGGAAAGATCGGCGATGAGCAGGCAGGCGAGATCTCGGGCACCGGTGCGCATGGCCCGATAGAGCCCATCCGCATGGGTATTCACTCCGGCCCGCCGGTCGGTTACAAAGCGAAGGTAGGCATCCAGATCTACTTCCTGCCCATCCGGCTGGCCGTGCTGCCAGACCCGCGCCGGCGTCAAAGCTTGAAACTGATGCCGCAGGCGCTTGGCTGTCCGGCGCAGATGGGGGGGCAGAGGCTGGGGGGGCGCTTCTGAGGCCAGCAGTTCTTGCACGCGGCAATGGTTCGGAAGCAGACTGCGCCGCTTCCAATCCCATTCAGGCAATAGCAGGCCATCGCGGAGGATCAGATCGTCTTCGGATTCCGCAGGTAGATCCAGATCAAAACGCAGCCGTGCCCCCGATGCCTTGCGATCTCGAGCCAGAGCGACGCGGTCCAGATCCTCCGCCGCAGTCTGCGCCCGATCCAAGTCTTCCTCTTCGTCCGTGCTCCGATCCACCTTGACATATTCGCTCCAGGAGAAAATGTTCTCCATGCGGATGGTGATCAGTCCCTGATCCTTATTGGGCATTGCCACCCGCTCCCCCCGCTTGCGCTTCCGCGCGCCCAGAGATCGATTGCGCGGATCGCTTGGCGTCATCTGGGGGTCATCTTCCCGATACCCGGGCGCAGCGGCCTGGGGTGGACTGGGATGCAACCAGAGGGGCACCGGCTGTGGGGGACGCTTCGCCGGCGGCAGTTCAGTCACTTGTCCGGGGGATTGGAGGGCCTGGCGAACTGCCCGTTCCTGCCGGGCTTCCTCGGGAGGCAAGCGCTCGGGATCGGGACGCAGGCAGAGATGGGCATCGACCAATCGGCGATAGCGGGATCGCAATCCCGGGAAGCGACTGAGCGTCTCCCGCGTCATCTGCTGACTGTGAATGAACCAGTCCCCAAAGGAAGCAGGCGGTCGCTGCACAGCTAAAGCAGCGAGCCAGAGATAGAGATCTCGGTTCAGGGCACTTTCCGGAAAGCAATCGAGGACCGGCGGCAAGCGCAGGGTGCGTTCGTCCCGCCAGGCAAGGGCGATGCGGTCTCCCGTGCCTGCCAGCCGTTGCAGCCATTTCCTTCTAGCACGATGGGGTTCTGCCTCAGCAGCGCAGATCTCCAAGCCTCCATCGCCCCCTAGGGCTCGGAACAGGATGCCCAGCAGGGGTGCGACGCTTTCCAGATGCACGGCCGCTTGGGGATAGCGGTGCTCGGCTAAGCGGGTGATCAGCCGGTGCCAAAAGGCACCTACCTGTTCTTCCATGACCCCTAAGCCAAGTTAGCGTCAATGATTTCCCCCAGGGCATTGAGGGTCTCTCCGTCGTCCGTCAGGGGTTCCGCCAGAGCGGCGCGACAGGCTTCCCGCTGATCTAAACCGCTGGCGATGAGAGTAGCCGCATAGACGAGCAAACGCGTGGAAGCCGCTTCCTCCAGATCGTGATCCTTGAGCGCCCGCAAGCAGTTGGCTAACTGCACCAAACGTTCTGCAGTCGTCCGGTCGATCCCGGCCTCTTCCTGGAGAATCTCCACTTCCAAGGCGGGCCGGGGAAAATCGAAGGTGATGGCAACAAAGCGCTGGCGGGTGCTCGGCTTCATGCCCTTGAGCAGGTTTTGATAACCCGGGTTATAGGAGACCACCAGCATGAAGCCGTTCGGTGCGTGGAGGGTTTCGCCGGTGCGTTCCAGGGGAAGAATCCGGCGGTCGTCCGTGAGGGGATGCAGGACCACGGTAGTATCCTTCCGAGCTTCTACCACCTCGTCCAGGTAGCAGATCGCCCCTTCCCGCACCGCGCGGGTCAAGGGGCCATCGCTCCAGAAGGTGCCCCCCTCACCGATCAAATGGCGGCCCGTGAGATCCGCTGCCGTGAGATCGTCATGGCAAGCGACCGTGTAAAGGGGGCGTTCCAGACGCTCCGCCATATAGCGCACAAATCGGGTCTTTCCGCAACCGGTGGGTCCCTTGATCATCAGGGGCAACCGGTTGGCAAAGGCGTGTTCGAAGAGGGCGATTTCATTGCCCTGGGGTCGGTAGAAGACCATGGGATCAGGATCCGCTGAGGTAAAAAGCCGTGCTGATCAAGCTGCCGGGAATCAGCAGCCACAGGAGGATGACCCACCGCCAGGGGCCTCGAACGCCTCGCAATCCCATGAAGTAATCCCCCACCAGATGACCCTTGAAGAGGGCGAAGGCGAGCACAAGCAGGGAAATCCCCAGTCCCCGCGCCCCTAGGATGCCGAACAGGAAGGTGACGAGGGTCAAGCCCATCATGAGGAGATAGACGCGGGTGCAGGGACGCACCCAATGGGCAGTGCTTTTCAACATGATTTACCGCATGACATAGACGAGGGGAAAGAGGATCAGCCAGACGAGATCCACCATATGCCAATAGGAAGCGCCGGTTTCAATGCCGGTGTACTCGGCAGCGGAATAGCCGCCTCGATGCGCCTTGAGGGCCACTGCTGCGAGAATTGCCATGCCCAGCACCACATGCATGAAGTGGAAAAAGGTTAAGGAGAAATAGAAGGTATAAAAGGCATTGGTGCTCAGCTGCACGCCGGCAGCGAAATGATGGGCATATTCCAAGAATTTCACCACCAGGAAGAGCCCTCCCATGCCGAGGGCTGCGCTCAACCAGCCCACGCAGCTTCGACGGTCATTTTCCCGAATCGCCGCCACTGCCCGCACCACGAAATAGCTGCTCGTGATCAAGGCGAGGGTATTGATGAGAGCTGCTCGCTGATCCAGGGTTTGCTGATAGGTGTTGAACAGCTCCACATGCTGCATGCGGGTGAAGGCGTAGACGGTGAAGAACACAGCAAAGACGCCGAGTTCTGCTAGGATGAAGATCCAGATGGCGAGATCACCCGGTGGATAGCGGCGCGCGGCCGAATGCAGTTCCATATAAACTACCTCCTTCAAGGACGAGACTGAGCCATCCCTCAGCCAATCCCGCACGCTAGCTTAGAGAAAGGGTTCGTGATGAGGCTTGATAGATGTCAAGATGAACACGCAGTTATTTTTTAACGTACTGTTCTTGCTTCTTTTTTCCTCTGCGCAAGGCGTTCTCGCCCAGGACCAACCGTTCGATTTTTCGGGCGCAGATCTGGATAATGGAGAGGAAATCAATGAAGTTTGCGCCGGATGTCATGGCGCCTTCGGACAAGGAGGCAAGGAAGGGGAATATCCCCGACTCGCTGGTCTGCCACCTGCCTATCTCGCTAAGCAATTGTTGCTTTTTCGGGAGCGGGCGAGGCCCAATCTCGCCATGGTGGAATATGTAGACCATCGTCAAATGCCTGACGAAGATATCCGAGACATCTCCGCCTATCTCGCTGCCATCGAGCTGCCCAGCAAATTGCCTCCGGCGGACGAATCTGCACCTGGATTCAACGCTTACGAACGGTTGCTCGCTGCCAAGCGGCTGGTGCAGATTCCCCGCGCACCCGGCGACCTGAAAGCGGGAAAGCGTCTCTATCGGCGAGAATGCGCTCCCTGCCACGGCAGCAAGGGACAGGGGAAATGGACACAGGGTATTCCTCGACTAGCGGGCCAATATACACAATACCTTTGGCGACAGATCGACCGCTATCTCAACGGCCAGCGCGTTCACGATGAAAATGATCCAGAAGAATTGCTTAGAGAATTCAATCGGGAGGAGCTGGGTGATATCCTCGCCTATCTTTCTGTGCTCGACGATTAAGCCGTCGGTCTTAGCCCATCGTTCATCTGCCTCATCCCAGGTATCCGCCTGAATCAACTCCATTTGGACCCCTCGTGGTAAAGAAATCTTCAACTTTCAGCGCAAGAAACACGCTCCCACCGGGCACAGTGGTGGGCGGTTATCGCATCCTAAAGACCCTCGGGAAGGGGGGGTTCAGCCTCATCTATCTGGCAGTGGATGAGGATACAGAAGATGAGGTGGTCCTCAAGGAATATCTGCCCAAGAAGCTCGCCCGCAGAGATTTACACATGCAAGTGGTGCCCATCGATCATAAGCATGAAGAGCGGCTCTATCGAGGGCGCAAGCTTTTTTTTCAGGAAGCCAAGACCCTTGCTTCCCTCCAGCATCCCAACATCGTGCGCGTACTGGGCTTCTTTCTCGCGAACAACACTGCTTACATGGTGATGAAGTATGAGCGAGGTAGGAATCTGGGCAGCTATATTCATGAACGCAAGGGAGGATTGAGCACCAGTTTTATCATACAGATATTCTTGCCCATCCTCGATGCCCTGGCCCTCATCCACAGCCGTTCTCTGCTCCATCTGGATGTGAAACCCGGCAACATTCATCTGCGGCATGGCAACAATCCCTTGTTGCTGGACTTCGGTGCAGTGCATTCCCTCTCTCACGGGCGCACCCCTCGGGGCCAGGTGATCACAGCGGGCTACTCTCCCGTAGAGCAGTATTATCGCGGGGGCAATATCGGACCTTGGACCGATGTTTATGCAGTGGGGGCGAGCATCCGCACCTGCATGGAAGGCAAGCCCCCACCTCCCTCGATTGAACGCCAAGGTTCTAAACCTATGAAGTCCTGCAAAGAGCTGTTTCGAGATCGCTATCCTTCCTTTCTCTTGGAAGCGGTGGATTGGGCCATGGAGATGGAACCGGAAGCCCGCCCCCAAAACGCCGGAGAACTCCTGCAGGCCCTGAAAAAGTTTGCTGAGGATCTGCCCAGTTCTCGCCTATCCGAACTCAGCTATTTCGATTCTTCTTCTTATTTGCCGAACTCTAAGCGGACCCCTTCGGATTCTAAAAAATCGGACGCTAAAAAAGCGGAATAAAGGTGATGAGGGGATTAGCCCAACGGGCTTCTGCTTCTCCTCGCAGCCCTGTGATGGCATAGCGAACGAAGAGGCGTTGCAGCCTGGGGAAGGCGAGAAACACACTCACCGCGACAGACCGCAACCGTTCGGGCGCCGCGCAGCTAAAGCGGTAACGAGCGGAAAGGATCCGTCCTCGGCTCGGGCTTCCCGTCTGCACTTCGGCGATCCTCAGGCGGCAGGCAGCCTCCGTATTAAACCGTAAGAGCGCCTCGCCCTGTTGGAGACTTTCCCTAGCTAACTGAAATCGCTCCCATTCGCTAGCAGTCTCGGGCGGGGACTCAAAGCCGATCAGACTGATGGCAGGTGCGGAAAGTACGGCCTCCAACTCGGAATCCTGGGTAGCCAGCACGAGGGAGGCGATGCCCGGTTGCACTCGAAAGGGGTCCGGCAGATCGTCAGCACACAGAGACCCGGGAACAACGCAGAGAAAGGTCGCGAGCAGGATCGAAGGGAAAGGAAGGGGGATTTGTTTCGGCAAAACCGGTGGGGGGATCTAGGCCAGATACCTAGATCCCCGTTCGGGGCTAATCGTCATAGTAGATGCTTTCCCCGGGAATGTCCTTCTCCGGATCGTATTCCTCTGGCAGCCGATGGGCGATTCCCTTGTGGCAATCGATGCAGGTCAAGCCCGCATCCCTGGCTGCGCCATGTTCTTCGAATTGTTCAAAGGCTTCTTCGTGGCGCTCTGCAGAGCGGAATTCCTGCTTGTCAAAATCCATGTATTCATAATCATGGCAGTTGCGACACTCTCGAGAATCCGTACGCTTCATAGTCTTCCACACATGTTTGGCAAGTTCAAAGCGACGGGCCTCAAACTTCTCGGGCGTATCGATGGTGCCCACGATCTTATGGTAGAGCTCGTTGGTCGCTTGGATTTTGCGCACAACTTTGTGAACCCATTCCCTGGGTACATGACAATCCGGGCAGGTGGCCCGCACACCAGTGCGGTTCATATAGTGAATGGTGTCGGTGTATTCCTCATAGACGTTTTCTTCCATCTCATGGCAGGAGATGCAGAAGGCTTCCGTATTAGTCATCTCCATTGCGGTGTTAAAGCCCCCCCAAAAGATAATGCCGAGGAATATGCCGATGAGGAGGATGATCAAGGTGCTCTTCTTCTTCGCGCTTTCAGTCATTGCAGTATGTCCTGATTTTCTTATGGACTAAGAGAAAAAGAATCGCCGCACCTCCCAGGAGAACTGCGGCGGTTCAAACGATCAATCACCTTCGAAAACGTTCTGCACCAAGGGTGTTGCATTCATCTGAGGCACATGGCATTGGTTGCAGAAATAGCGGCGTGTGGAAAGCCGATTCAACCTCTTTCCGTCCCGCGTGATGAAGTGGCTTTCCGGCGTGGGCTTCGCATTCTCCCGCTCCGCCGTCTTCCTGCTGTGACACTTGAGGCAACCGTTTTGCCGCAGGCTGATATGGTATTTCTCTATCTTGTGGGGGATCAGCGGGGGCTGCTTCTCATAGGATCGGTCGAAGCCTCCTTCCACCACCTCTTGGCGGAATTTATCCGGCCTCGAAGACTCTGCGGTCAGCGGTTCATCCCCGCGCAGGGATTCCAAGGCAAAAAGTGCACTTGAACCCGTTATACCGAAGATCAGGGATAGGGTCAGGGTCGTAAGCTTTGTTTTCATGGCGATCTCCACCACCTCAGGCTTTGTAACAGGGTTACTTTCGAACGGTCGATACCGCTTCGTTTGTCTTACCACAGGGTTTCGGCAATCCTCTCTGGTTGTACAGCCGTGAGCCGAATTGAAACACCTCCTCCGCACAAACATCGATACAGCGGCCGCAGTTGGTGCAGTTGATATCTAAAATCACCGGGCCGATACACTGTTCTGCGCCCTTGAGGGCTGGTTTGATGACCTGAGGTTCCGGACAGACAGCGAAGCAGTCCATGCAGTCATCGCACCGATCCCGATTCGCTGCCTTCACGCGAACCAGCGCCCCACTACCCAACAAGCCATAGAAGGCACCCATAGGACAGAGGCGGCCGCACCAGCCCTGTTTGACCAGGAGCAGATCAAAGAAAAAGACAGCGGCGATGATCACCCACCCAGCCCCCATGCCAAAGAATAAACCGCGGTGTAGCATGGAGACAGGATTGAGGTACTCCCAAGCGATCACGCCAGTCACCAGGGGGAAGGATAACACCAAACCCAACAGCCAATAGCGCAAGCTGCGGGAGAGAACTGCACTGCTTCGCAGATCAAAGCGACGCCGCAGCCAGGCGGCCAGATCGGTGACCAGGTTCACCGGACAGACCCAGGAACAGAACACGCGCCCGCCCACTAAACCGTAGAAGAGGATCACGATGAGGGCGCCCAAGGCACCGCTCAACACGGGCAGATTGCCGGAGAGCATGGATTGCAAGAGCAAGAAGGGATCGGTCAGGGGCAGCACATCCAAGGTCATGCTGCCGGATAAATTGCCCTTCACGATCCAGATGCCGGCGAGGGGACCGAGGAGAAACAAACCTAGGATACCGAGCTGGCTGATTCGCCGTGCGATCAACCATTGATGGGCTCGAAACCAACCCTTTTTTTCCACCGCTTCCTTGCCAGGAAATGCGTTCATGGCCATGAGCTACAACCCCCCTCCCTTGTTCAGAGTATCTAAGGGATTGGAGGGGAACGGGGTTTCCTCTGCACCCTCTTGAATCAACCCCTCCCCATAGTAGTCGTATCTCATACCTTCCGGCAGATTGTAGCGGTGTTCTACATCCGGGGTTACCAAAGAACCCCCCGCTGCTTCTTTCTCCTCCCAGCCGAGCCGATAATGTTTGCCCAACTCTCCCTTGGCCAGATGCTGGGGCAAAACTTTGATGGCTGCTTCCTCCAGAATGCAGGCTTCCTCACATTTTCCACAACCGGTGCAGCGATCTGAATGGACGGTGGGAATAAAGATCGCGTGCTTGCCAGAACGGGCGTTGTGTTGTCGTTCTAGGCTGATCGCTTCATCCTTGATGGGGCAGATCTGGTAGCAGACTTCACAGCGCAGCCCTAAGAAAGCGATGCAGGTCTCGTGATCTACCAGCACCGCTAAACCCATGCGGGCCTCATTGATGTCCGTGAGCGCATGGTCCAGCGCATTGGTGGGGCAAGCGGCTACGCAAGGGATGTCTTCACACATCTCGCACGCCCCCTTGCGCGCGATAAAATAGGGGGTACCCGTAGGGATATTTTGCCCCACTTCACCTAGGTACAAGATGTCATAGGGACAATCTCGCACGCAGAGCCCGCAGCGGATGCAGGCTCCATTGAAATCTTCTTCCGGCAAGGCACCGGGGGGCCGGATGAACGTAGCGGGCAGAGAGGAAGCGCGATTGGCATACAGCCCCAAACCCAGTCCAAACAGACCCACCCCGCAGGCAGTCTTGAGCACGTCCCCCATGAACCGCCGCCGCGTGATGCCTTTCCTTTTGATCGCTGATAGATCTGCCATGACTGCTGCCCTATGAAGAAGGATCGGATGCGGGCCCCCCGCAGGGGGCCCGAGCGCTGCTAGGCCTTCACCACCTTGCAGGCGCACTTCTTATAATCCGTCTCCTTGGAAAGGGGATCCGTCGCATCCAGGGTGAGCTTGTTCACCAACCGGCTCGCATCGAACCAGGGGATGAAGACCAGCCCACGAGGCGGACGATTGCGCCCTCGGGTTTCCACCCGAGCTAGGATCGTCCCGCGGCGAGTGGAAATCCGAGCGATCTGTCCGTCCCGCAGATGCCGTTTCCGGGCGTCCCGCTTGTTCATATAGACCGTGGCTTCGGGCATCGCTCGGTGCAGTTCTGGCACTCGCCGCGTCATGGAACCGGAATGCCAGTGTTCCAGCACCCGACCGGTGCAAAGCCAGAGGTCGTATTCCCGATCCGGGCTTTCTGCAGGGGGTTCATAAGGCGCAAAGATGATGTTCGCGCGGCCCCCATTGCTCTTGTGATTGCCATAGAAATACACATCCCCCTTCTCGACATTGGGATTGAATGCCGCCACGTGGGGATCATAGCCCTCTCGGAACCGCCAGAGAGTTTCCTTCCCATCGATCACTGGCCAGCGCAGGCCGCGCGCCCGATGGTAGGCCTGGAATTCAGCCATCTCATGGCCTTTCTTGATTCTGTCCGGCGCGGAATTGAACAACCGGTATTCCTCGAACAGGCCTTTCTGCACGTAGAACCCGAAGTGTTCACTCTCATGATTCTCATACACATTGCCCCGATCGTCCGTGATCTGCCCCTCATAGGGGAACCGGTTGACCTGACCGTTCTCAAAGAGGACCTCATAGAGGGTCTTGCCTCGGTACTCGGGCTTTTTGGCGAGCAGCTCTTCCGGCCAAACCTCTTCCATCTTGAAGCGCTTGGAGAACTCCATGATCTGCCAGAGATCGGATTTGGATTCTCCAGGCGCTGCTACCTGTTGCCGCCAAAACTGAGTGCGGCGCTCCGCATTGCCATAGGCCCCTTCTTTTTCAGTCCACATGGCGGTGGGCAAGATGAGGTCTGCCGCCTGAGCGGAAACCGTGGGATAGGGATCGGAGACGGTGACGAACACCTCCGGGTTGCGCCAGCCCGGGTAGGACTCCTCGTTCATATTGGCGGCGGCTTGCATATTGTTGTTGCAGAGCTGCCAATACGTATTCAGTTTGCCGTCTTTCATCATGCGATGCATGAGCACCGCGTGATAGCCGGGCTTGGCGGGGATGGTACCCTCAGGTAACTTCCAGATCTTTTCTGCAAAATCGCGATGCGCTTTCTTCTTCACCACGAGATCAGCGGGCAAGCGATGAGCGAAGGTGCCCACTTCTCGGGCGGTACCACAGGCGGAGGGCTGACCAGTGAGGGAGAAAGGGCTGTTCCCCGGCTCAGAAATCTTACCCATCAGGAGATGGACATTGTAGAGGTTCCCATTGACCCATACGCCCCGCGTGTGCTGGTTGAATCCCATGGTCCAGTAGGAAGAGACCTTTTTGCGGGGATCCGCGTAGACTTTGGCCAAGCGCAGCAGTTTTTTCTTGGGGACACCGGAGAGTTCCGAAACATAATCCAAAGTGTAGGGTGCCACTTGCTTGGCGAACTCTTCGAAGCTGGAGGGATGCTTCTTTCCTACCCCGCGGTTCTTAGCTCTCCGTTCCCGAGGATCTTCGGGACGCAGCCCATAGCCGATGTCCGTGGTCGCTTTTTGGAATTGAACGTGCTTTTCGATGAACTCCCGATTGTACGCTTTGTTCTGGATGATGTAATTGGCGATGAAATTCAGGATCGCCAGATCGGTCTGGGGCTTGAAGATGATGGGATTGTCTGCTAGCTCAAAGCAACGGTGCTCATAGGTGGAGAGCACATGGACTTCACAGCCTGGCTTAGTCAAGCGGGTATCCGTGAGGCGGGACCAAAGGATGGGATGCATCTCCGCCATGTTGGAGCCCCAGAGCACGAAGACATCCGCATGTTCCAAATCGTCATAGCAACCCATGGGCTCATCAATGCCGAAGGCACGGATGAAGGCACCCACTGCGGAAGCCATGCAATGCCGCGCATTGGGATCTAGATTATTGGACCGCAAGCCCGCCTTCATGAACTTGGAGGCTGCATAGCCTTCCCAGACCGTCCATTGACCAGAACCAAACATAGCTACCCGAGAAGTCATCTTCTCCACGGGCTTGCCCTTGTTCTCCTCCATGCTCCTAGCGATGGCCGCCTTCCACTTCTCCGCCATCACATCGAAGGCCTCGTCCCAAGAGACGGGTTCGAACTGACCGTTCTTATCAAACTTCCCATTCTTCTTGCGCAGCAAGGGTTGGGTCAGGCGGTCCTTGCCATACATGATCTTAGGAAGGAAATACCCCTTGATGCAGTTCAAGCCCCGATTGACCGGCGCATCGGGATCGCCTTGGCTGGCGACGATCCGGCCATCCTTCACCCCCACGAGCACGGAACAGCCTGTACCGCAGAACCGGCAGGGCGCTTTATCCCAGCGCAGGCCCTCATCCCCGCTTTGGGCGATAGCTGTAGTAGAGGCTGGCAGGGTAACACCGGCGGCAGCTGCAGCGACCACTGCCGCTTGAGATTTAATGAATTCGCGTCGAGTAACTTTCACGGGTGATCCTCCTCCGGGATGGATTGCTCGATATCGTCCCCACCGTAGTGGTAGATCAGAACTGTGTTGATGACCCCCTCCACCGCACCGATAGCGCTGAGGGTGTCCACTGCCTGGGCCTCGGCCGTATCTTCTAAAGTAACGACCAGCTTGCCCATAGCCTCGCCGCCGTGCACTTCTACGCCTGGCATTGCTTCCAGCCGAGCAGCGATTTCCGCCCCCCGTTCGGGACGCGTGTGGACGACGCAGCTACAAATATTCATCGCTTTGCTCCCAATCGCTTCAGGTTGCAACGTCCGATGCGATTCGGACCGCGTGGACGGGGCAGACACTGACGCAGGCGCCGCAGCCGTTGCAAAGATCTGCATCGATGTTAGGCCGTGCGATCCCGCCCACTTGCAGTTCAAAGCGCATCGCCCGCTCATCGCAAGCATCGCCGCAAGAACGACAAAATACCCTGCGTTGGGCTAAGCAGATGTCCAGAACTTTGACGCGCAGTCTCCAGGGGGGATCCTGTTTTGGGTCTAAGGCCTGCGCCGTGCACGCGGTTGCACAATCCCCACATAGTGTACAACCCCGCTTCTGAAAATCTACTTCTGGGAATCCTCCGGAGCCCGTGCGGAGGATGCCCTCGGGGCAAGCTCGGATGCAATCCGAACAACGGATGCACCGATTTGAGAATTCTGGCTCGGGCAGCGCCCACGGCGGTCGGATGACATCCGAAATGCCGGAGAGATTGCCCCGCAACAGTTGCCTACGGGATGGATTCATGGCAAGGATTCGAAAAATAACAGGTACTAAAACGCGTACGTATTCCTTGGAACTTGAGATAGATCAATGTGAAAGGAAAAGAATTGCATTGCTTGATTTAGCGCAATTGGGACCCGCATTTACCCCTTGATGGAAACCGCATTTTGGATACCCCCCTGGCTCCAGCCGCCTTGGGAACAATTGCTGCGACAGCATCGAGCAGGGCGGCTTCCCCATGCCCTGCTCCTCACGGGTATCCCGGGGATCGGCAAGCAGTTCCTGGCAGAAGCCTTCGCCGCTGCCCTGCTCTGTCAAGCGCCAGATGATACAGGTCGCGCCTGCGGAGTCTGTGAAGACTGTGTGTTGTTGCAGGCCCACACCCATCCAGATCGCATCCTCGCACCGGATCCGACAGAAAAATCTCAAGAGATCCACATCGAATCCATTCGCACGCTGGTCGCCGCCGAAAGCCTGACCCCTCACCGCAGCCGCTGGAAATTGATCTGCATTCAGGAAGCGCACCGCATGAATGCTGCCGCAGCTAATGCCCTTCTCAAGACTTTGGAGGAACCTACTGCTACCAGCCTGTTCCTGCTGCTCACCCATCGGCCTGGATTGCTCCCGGCAACGGTGCGCAGCCGCTGTCAGCGCTTGTTCTTGCCTACCCCCCCAGAAGCCGAAGCCCTGACTTGGTTGCAAGCCCAACTACCTATCGAGGAAGCGAAACCTCTGTTGCGGCTCGTCCATGGCGCACCGCTGGCAGCCCTCGGTCTGGCGAAGGGACCGAATCGAAACCAACATGATCGTGCTCTAGCTGGATTCATCGCTGTGGGGGAGGGGCGAGCGGATCCCGTGCAGGAAGCGGCAGCTTGGAACCCGATCGCCCCGAGCGTATTATTGAATTGGCTCGGAAGTTGGGTCAGCGATCTGCTGCGTTTAGCTGGAACTCAGTGTAGTACGCCGGTCCTTCATCAGGCGCAAGAAGCCGCCCTGGTTGCTTTATCGAGACGGCTGGACCCGGTGCGGGGCCATCGCTATCTGCGCCAGATCTGGGAGATAGAGAAAACCAATCTTGCCCTGCTCAACCCCCAGTTACTCTATGAATCCCTGCTCATCCGCTGGGCCAAGCTCTTGCAATCAGCACCATGAGGAAATGAGCCCATGTTGCCTGGAATCGGTGGACAACAGCGCATCCTAAGCTTGAGCATCGATAGGAAGGACAAACTCTACGAAGCCTACATGCCCTTCATCAAGAACGGCGGGCTGTTTATTCCCACGGAGAATCGCTATGAACTAGGCGATGAGATCTTTCTGCTCCTCCGACTGATGGACGAACGGGAGCGGCTACCGGTGGCGGGTAAAGTAGTCTGGATCACCCCCAAGGGAGCGGAGGGAAACCGAACAGCGGGCGTAGGCATTCAATTTTCCGATCCGAAGAAATTGAAGGATCAGGTGGATGTGCGCAAGAAGATCGAAGACTATCTGGTAGGCATGTTGGGCACAGACGCCCCGAACCCGCGGCCAACCAATACCCTGTGAGATGCCCATAAAAAAGCCCGCAGTTTTGCGGGCGCTGTGTTGGAGGCTGAGGTCGGAATCGAACCGGCGTCCACGGCTTTGCAGGCCGCTGCATAACCACTCTGCCACTCAGCCTTTTTCTTTATTATATCGATCTCTGCATCGCGCTGTCATCTGTTTTTTCCGATCCCATGAGCCTTAACCGTCTGCGCATCGCAACCCGACAATCCCCCCTAGCCCTCTGGCAGGCAGAGCACGTAGCTGCTGCCCTGCGGCGCATTCATCCTCATCTCCAAGTAGAAATCCTGGGGATGCGCACCCGAGGGGACAAGATCCTGGACGCACCCTTGGCTAAGGTGGGGGGAAAGGGCCTGTTCGTTAAAGAGCTGGAACAAGGCCTGCTAGCACATCAGGCGGACATCGCTGTCCACTCCATGAAGGATGTGCCGGTGGAGTTTCCCGCAGGCTTGCATCTGCCCGTCATCCTGGCCCGAGAAGATCCCTTGGATGCCTTCGTTTCCAATGCCTTTGAAACCCTGGATGATTTGCCCTCGGGAGCGCGGGTGGGCACCTCCAGTCTGAGGCGGCAATGCCAGCTCGCCGCCCGTCGTCCCGATCTCGAGATCCTGCCCCTTCGGGGCAATGTGAATACCCGTTTGGCAAAGCTGGATCGAGGCGACTTCGATGCCATCATCCTGGCTGCGGCGGGTCTCAAGCGCCTGGGTTTGACGGAACGCATCCGCAGCCGTCTGAAACTCTCTGAAAGCCTACCCGCCATCGGTCAGGGAGCGATCGGCATCGAATGCCGCTGCGGGGATCAACCGGTTCAATCGCTCATCGAACCCCTGCAGGATTTGGACACTGCTGATTGCATCGCAGCGGAACGGGCTCTGAATCAACGGCTCCAGGGTGGCTGCCAGGTACCCATCGCCGGCCATGCGCAGCTCCAGGGAGATCAGCTCTTCATCCAAGGTTTGGTGGGCAGTTCAGATGGCAAGCGCATCTTGCGAGCGAGCCGGCGGGGTCCCCGTAGCCAGGCAGTCGCGCTGGGCACCGCGCTGGCGGAGGCGCTTTTAGAACAGGGTGCCGACGCCTTGCTCAGCGTCTTGCAGTAGGAATCCGCCATGTTTCCTCAAGGTCCTCTCGCCGGTCAGGGCGTGTTGATCACCCGCCCCGCTCATCAAGCGGAATCCCTGTGCAAGCTCGTGGCAGCGGCGGGGGGACGGCCCATCCCTTTTCCCGTGCTCCGCATCGAACCGGTGGGGGATCCAACATGGGTCCGCAATCGGCTCGCACAGCCGGTGGAGCTGCTGATTTTCATCAGCCGCAACGCGGTGGAATTTTCCTTGCCCCTGTTTCCTGAAGGGCGATTGCCCACAGCGCCCAAGCTTGCGGCCATCGGTCGGGCGACGGCAGAAGCCCTCACCCAAGCGGGCCGCGCGCCGGATTTGGTACCGGAACGCTATGACAGTGAATCCCTGCTCGCCCTGCCGGAACTGCAGGATCTCCGGGGGCAGCGGGTTACCATCGTGCGGGGAGAAGGGGGGCGCCCACTGCTGGGAAAGACCCTGCAAGCGCGGGGCGCGATCGTTCGCTATGCCCAGCCCTATCGGCGGGTCCGTCCGAATCTGGATGTCCAGGCGCTCCTAGGGGATTACGCCCGCGAAGTGCAGCTGCTCACGGCAACCAGCAATGAAGTGCTGGAAAATCTGGTGGCGATCCTGGGGCCTGCCCACCGAGCGCAGCTCGTGGCCACGCCCCTGGCGGTGTTCAGCCCGCGCACTGCTCAAAAAGCTCGGGAACTGGGCTTTCAACGGGTTGCAGTGGCGGAACGGGCGGACGATGCGGGCTTGGTGGCCGCCCTGGTGGGCTTGGTGCGCCAGGCATAGAGAAGCACTAGGGCACCGATCCAAAGGCTGCCCAACCAACCGATGATGCCATCGTAGGAACCCACCCAGAACGAGAGGGAGGAAACGGGATTCTCATCCGTGAGGAAGCGGGTGAGCTGTAGAACAAACACCCAACCGGCGTGCACGCCGATGCACCAGCCCAGATGGTGGGTATGCGCTCGGATCAATCCTAACAGCAGGCCGGCGAGCCATAGGGCGATAAAGCTGTCTAGATGTTGCCACTGAACGGCATCGAGAAAAACCCGGCTGAACAGATACCAGATCCCTGACCCATCCGGCACCATGCCTTCGGGAAGTGGCTGAGGTTTCATGAAATGCACCAGCGCATAGAGCCAGGCACTCCAGAATAGGGCGGGCAGCAGAGAACCGTTCTTCTGAATGGCGCTCTGGAGAGCCCCTCGGAAGAAGGTTTCTTCCAGGAGGGCCACGAACAACCCGCCCAAAAGTGCTTGAAGACTCTTATGCAATAAGGGGAGGAACTGAAAGGCCCTTTCATCGGGCACGCGGATTTCCAGCAAGAGCAGGGCGGAGACTAAGACAGCCAGCATCAGCACCCCGAGGACCCAACCCCAGGCGATGGACCGCAGCAAGGTGCGCAGGGAAACGCCGTAGCCCAAGGCTCGCCGATGCGTGCACCGGAAAAACCGGAGCAGGGGCCAGAACCCCAACAGCATGAAGGCTTGGGCAAGGCGGCTCATGACCCGATGGGGGGGGAAATCGATCCAACCGGTTTCCAGCAGGGGTTGAGTGAGCAGGGCACCCAGGGTTAGGCATCCCAGGAGATAGAGAAAGAAAATCGCTGTCGGTTTCATCGCGTCCTTGCGCTTAGCACGTTCGCTAATTCGGCATGCCGGGGGACAGGTCGTCGGGATCAGCCTTTCGGGGCCAAGCGGAGAGGATCGCTTGCACCAGGGTGGCTAAAGGAATGGCGAAGAACACTCCCCAGAATCCCCAGAGCCCGCCGAACACCAGGATAGCCACGATGATGGCCACTGGATGCAGGTCCACGACTTCCGAAAAGAGCAGGGGTACTAAAACATTGCCGTCCAGGGCTTGGATAATGAAATAGGAGACGGAAAGCCAAAAGAATTCATTGCTCCAGCCCCATTGAAACCAGGCGATGAGCAACACGGGAATGGTCACTACCGAAGCGCCGATGTAGGGGATGATGACGGAAAGCCCCACCAGGAAGGCCAGTAGCATGGCGTAGTTTAGGTTGAAATAGTGAAAGACTGCATAGCTCACACTCCAGACCAACAGGATCTCCCAGAACTTTCCCCGTACATAATTGGAGATCTGCCGGTCTACATCGCGCCAAACATTGCTGGCGATGCGCCGGTGGCGGGGGAGATAACGGGCGAACCAATTCAGGATCAACTCCTGATCCTTGAGGAAGAAGAACACCAGCAGGGGCACCAGGATCATATAGACCAAAATAGTGATGATGCCGATGACAGAGGCCATGGAATAGGAGAGCACTTGTTGGCCAAAATTGGCGATCTCAGACCGGATGGAGCCGATGATCTCCTGTACCTGTTCTGCGGTGAATACTTCGGGATAGCGCTCCGGTAGCTGCATCAGTGCGGCTTGACCCTTAGAAATCATGCTGGGCAGTTGCTGCACCAGATCTGTCACTTGGCGGGAGAGGATGGGGATGATCCCGAACAGGATCAGGGCCACGAAGAGCATGAAGGCAATGTAGACCAGCAAGACTGCCGCCAGTCTCGGCCAGCCATGGCGCTGTAGAAAAGCGACGACGCCTTGGAGCAGATAGGCAATGACAATGCTGGCTAGCACCGGGGCGAGCATATCCCCCATGGTGAGCACCACGGCGAAGCCCAAGAGAAGGATGACTGTGAGGAAGACGATCTGGGGATCGGAGAAATAGCGTCGGAACCAATTCGCAATCACCTGCATGAACGGGACTCCTACTTGTCATATCGTTCCCGATATCGGGCATAGTGGCGAGCGAACAGGTCTTCGAGCTCATCGATAACGGTTTCCGCCGGACGACCCTGCAATACATGGCTCGCCATGAGACCGGAAGTTTCCTGAAGGATGAGGCTCCGATCCAGCATGGCATATTGTTGGGAAAGCCGCTTGATGGCAGCGATCACCGTTTCCTTTTCCGGGCGGGGCAATGGTTTGGGTTCCTGAGGACGGAGAGGTTCCGGGCTATGCTCCCCTGTGGTGGCGAGAAAAGCCCCGAAGCGCAGGAGCATCCGGCGTTCCTCCGCGCCGAGCTTTCGGAACAAGCGCAGCAATTCCCTTTCTTCCCCTTGGGATAGGTCTAGCTTTGTGCGCATATCAACCAGGATGTTCTTCGCAATAGGCCCGAGCAAACTTCAGCAGTTCTTCGACCAGGCGCAATCGGAATTTCTGCTTTTGATGGACGAAGGAAAAGGGCCGTTCCAGAGGAGGCACGAGATCGAGATAGGCCAGAGTACCCAGCTGCAATTCCTTCTGAATGGTGGCGCGAGAAACGATGGATACGCCCATGCCCGCTTCCACCGCCCCTTTCACGGCTTCTGGACTACCCAACTCCATGGTGATGTTAAGCTGGGTATTGCCATCGGAAACCTGCTTGAGATAACTGTTGATGACTTCCCTAGTGCCGGAACCTTCTTCCCGGCAGATAAACGGGTATTGGGAGAGTTGGGAGAACCGCACCCGCTTTTTCTTCGTCAGCGGATGTCCCGGAGGCACGATGGCCACGAGATGATCCCGCTTGCAGGTCTCCACCATCAAATTTTTATTGTTCACAGAGGATTCTACAACGCCCAAATCGATGGTGTTGTTCTCCACCATGGAAACAATACCTTCGCTGTTAGATACCCGAAGATGCACGGTTACTTCGGGATATTTTTCCTTGAAGTCGCCCAGCAGGGTGGGCAGCATGTATTCGGCGATGGTGGTGCTCGCACCGATGGTGAGGGCGCCGCGGATGCCTCCGGTCATCTCCCGGATCACCTCTTCCATTTCCCCATAGAGGACGAAGATCTGATCCGCATATTCGTAAACCTTTCGGCCTGCTTCGGTGAGGCTGATGCGATTGTGGGTACGATCAAACAGGCGAGTGTTGAAATGCTCTTCCAACTGGCGGATCTGGAAGGTCACGGCGGGTTGGGTCATGTGCAGATGTTCTGCTGCTTTGGTAAAGCTCAGGAGTCGCGCAACCGTGTGGAAGACTTGAAGTCTGCGATCCGCCATAGCACCGTCCCGACGCGAATAAGCAAATAAAAAATCCTTATATCATAGTTTTCAGCGCGCGCGAAGGGGGAAAGCAACAAAAAACGCCGCCCTGAGGGCGGCGTTCGCTTTACACAGGGGATGGGAAAGGTTCAGATATAGAGGCAGATATCGCTTTCACCCGCGAACTCAAAGAAGGCAGCTGCCCCCGCGTACTCGACCCCATCGATGAATTCGCTGGCCTCCATATCGAAGAGATCCACCGTCATCTGACAGGCGATCAACTTCACATCCGCTTCGATGCAAAGCTCCCGCAACTCTTCGATGCTGGCGACCCCCTTTTTCTTCATGGTCTGCTTCATCATGGCGGTCATCATGCGCTGCATCCCAGGTAAGGCCATGCCGAGCACGGGAAACCACTTGTCCATTCCCAGGGGCATGGGCATCCCCGGATTGCCTAGAGGCGTCACCTCCAGGGATAGCTTTTTCTTCAAGAGCTGCAATCCATAGAAGGTGAAGAAGATCTGGGTGTTATAGCCCAGGGCCGCCGCGGTGGAGGCCAGGATGAAGGGAGGATACGCCCAGTCCAAGGAACCCTTGGTGGCGATGATAGCCAACTTTTTCTCTTCCATCTTACCCTATTCCCGCGCTGTAGCCCGCAGGGAAGCGCGGCCTTTGTTCGTGTCTCAGTAGAAAGAAAATGCCCTACGCCACCGTTGGTCTCACAAGGCTGGGCAGGGCGATTGTGCAAGGGGTCAGGCCTTCTTGATGAGGAAGTGGAACTTCCCGCCTTCTTCCCTGGACTCCAAGAGCTCGTTGCCCGTCTGCTTGGCAAAGGCGTCGAAGTCCTTCACAGAACCCGGGTCCGTGGCGATGATGTGCAGCACCTGACCGGACTCCATGGAAGCGAGGGTCTTCTTAGCGCGCAGGATGGGCAGAGGGCAGTTCAGACCGCTCGCATCGAGTTCTTGGTCAAAATCAGCCATGATGGATAACCTCCGATTGTTGGAAATCGCCTGGCAGGGCAGGTAGGACAAAGCGGTTTCACCGCTGCATGGGAATGATAACAGAAACCATCGAGAAAAGGCGCTGGATTTCTCAGGATTGCAGGCCGGGTTGGAGCTCGAAACCATGGAGCGCCCAGGAGATGATGCCGCCCCGGAGGTTCATCACATTGCGAATACCCTGTTGCATGAGATAGGAACAGGCATGATAGGAACGGGCCCCGCTGCGGCAATAGAGCACGATTTCCTTGTCTTTGGGCAGTTCTTCCACATGAAGGGGCAAGAGGTGCATGGGAATATGGATCGCTCCTGGAATCGCCGCTTGGGCCACTTCCGCCGGCGTTCGGACATCGATGAGGGACAGCGCCTTTTTCTGCAATTGTTCGTATAAGCTGGGGGAATCGATCTCGCTAACCATAGGGATGCTCTGTTTAGTATCCTAGTATTTCAGTATATTAATAGGTTGTGCGAAAAAACTCAATGGGAACCTCCCAGGATGAACTATGGATCTGCTACCCGTCTTTCTCGATGTAAAGCGTCGTCCTTGCCTCGTGGTCGGAGGGGGTGAAACCGCTTTGCGCAAGGTTCGGAACCTCTTGCGCGCCGGAGCGGCGGTGCAGGTCGTTGCGCCCAAGTTGCATCGAGAACTGCAGGTCTTAGCTGATCAGGGAAAGCTAGAACAGATCGCCCGGTCCTTTTCGGAAGAAGATGTAGCGGGTATGCAGCTAGTCATCGCGGCTACCGATGATTCCCAGGTCAATCAGCGGGTGGCCCAGCTCGCTAAAGCGCGGGAAATTCCCGTGAATGTGGTAGATCGACCCGAAGACTGTACCTTCATCCTGCCCTCAGTGATCGACCGAGATCCGGTGGTGGTGGCCGTCTCCACCACGCGCACTTCCCCCGCCCTGGCGCGCTTGCTTCGAATCCGCTTGGAATCTCTGATTCCTGCGGGCTACGGTCGCTTAGCTGCTTTCTGCGCTCGGTATCGGGATGTGGTGAAGCGGCGGTTGCCCGACGTGCAGACCCGAAGGAGGCTCTGGGATCGGGTGCTTCAAGGAGGCGTCGCGGAGCGCGTGTTCTCTGGCCATCTGGAAGAAGCAGATGCCGCCATGGAACGGGAACTCGCACTGGCCCAGAAGAGCCGAGGCATGGGGGAGGTCTATCTGGTAGGTTCCGGTCCGGGTGATCCCGATCTTTTGACCTTTCGGGCGCTGCGTCTCATGCAACAAGCGGATGTGGTGATCTATGATCGCTTGGTCGCCCAGCCCATCTTGGATCTCGTGCGCAGGGATGCCAGACGCATCTATGCGGGCAAGGAACGCAATCATCATGTGATGCGCCAGGAAGAGATCAACCGCTTGCTGACGGAACTCGCCCAACAGGGCCTGCGGGTCCTGCGGCTCAAGGGAGGCGATCCCTTCATCTTCGGACGAGGCGGGGAGGAAATCGATACCTTGGCCGCAGCGGGCATCCCCTTCCAGGTGGTGCCCGGCATCACGGCAGCTTCCGGCTGCGCTACCTATACGGGCATCCCCTTGACCCATCGGGATTATGCCCAGTCCGTCACCTTTGTAACCGGCCATCTCAAGGACGGCTCCATGGATCTCAACTGGGAGCAGCTAGCTCAACCCCGTCAGACCGTAGTCTTTTACATGGGCTTGATCGGACTGGAAATCATCGTGAAACAGCTCATGCGCCACGGCGTTTCCCCCCAAATGCCTATCGCCCTGGTGCAACAGGGTACTACCCCTCAACAAAAGGTCTATTCCGGTACCCTTTCCAATATCTTGGAGATCGTACAGCGAGATCCCCCGAAGCCGCCGAGTCTCATCATCGTGGGCGAAGTAGTCCGGCTGCGGGATAAGCTGAACTGGTTCCGAACCTCCACCGAGGCATCGGAAAAAGAGTAGGCTGCGCAATGGGTTCAGGGACGCTGCGCATACAGGATATCGAAGGCCTGTTCCAATCCCGCGTGGGTCCCCCGCAGCTGGTCCACCACCGCCTTCGCCCAATCGAAATAGGCGCGTCGTCGCGCCAGGTCCCAATCCACCGGCGGCGCGTGGATCAGATCGTGCAAATTGCAGATCTTATCCGCGAGCTTAACCAGTCGCGCGGGATGGCTGGCCTGTCCAGCGTGCAGGATTTGCAAACGCTTGCGCTCCGCCTTGGGCAAGCGTTTATCATCGCTAACCTCTTGTACGATGGCCGCGATTGTGGAACCAAACCGAACCTGCAACTCTTCCGGACGGGTTTCCGTGTCCTCTAAGACATCGTGCAACAAGGCGGCGCACAGAATTTCCGTATCCTGAATGCCCTGTTCGCAGAGCACCCGTGCCAAGGCGATGGGATGGTTAATGTAGGGGGAAGCATGACAATCCTTCCGGCGCTGATCCCGATGCCTTTCTGCAGCGAAGGCGAGTGCCTGAACGATGTGAGAAACCCCAGAGTTTTCCAACACTGTATATCTTCCTGAAGAATCTAGGACGCCGCCCTAAGAGATGAACCACACTTCGGGAGAACAAGACCTTCAGGCTGTGCTCAGCGCGCTGGGACTTGCCCGAGAAGCCGTTCAGATCATCCCTTTAGGGCAGGGGCTCATCAACCGTACTTTTCTCCTCTCCCAGGGAGAGCGGCGCTGGGTGTTGCAACGCATCAACCCCCAGGTCTTTCCCCATCCGGAACGGAACCTCCGAAACTTGGCCCAGCTCTCTCGCTATCGGCAAGCTTTTCAGGCCGCCGGCATCCAATTTCCTACCCTGATTCTCAGTCCATCGGGCGATCTGGGGGTGCAGGCTCCGGACGGTGCTTATTGGCGGCGTTTGGCCTTCATTCCCGGGCAGAGTCTAAAGGAAATCAAAGCGCTTTCCCAAGCGGCGGAGATCGGCCGTCTTCTGGGAGCCTTCCATCGCATCGCCAACACCCTGCCTCCCAGCACCCTTCAGATCACCCTGCCGGATTTTCACCGCACGCCGCGCTATGTGGATCGCCTCTTTCAGGTAGTCGCAGAGATTCCCAAAGCTCAACGGGCGGCGGTTTCGGATTGCATGGACTTCGTGCAGGCGCGCTTGGAGAGAATTTCCGTGTTGGAAGCTGCTGATCTACCCCAACGGATCATGCACGGCGATCCCAAGCTGGACAATATCCTGTTCGATGCCCGGGGAGAGCGAGCTTTAGCCCTCATCGATCTGGATACGGTGCAGCCCGGTTCCGTGCTCTACGATCTGGGGGATTGTCTGCGCTCCTGTGCGCGGCGGCCATCGGGCCCACAGTTCGATCTCGGGATTGCCCAGGCCCTGCTCAGGGCCTATGCGCGGGAAACCCGAGGTCTGCTGACCCGAGGGGAAATTCAGCGGCTCTTCGATGCCTTGTCTCTGATCCCCCTGGAGCTCGGCATCCGCTTTCTCACGGATCATCTGGAGGGGAACCGCTGGTTTCGCATCCGCTATTCCGGTGAAAACCTGGACAAGGCCCGGGTGCAATTCGCTCTCAGTGCAGACATCGAAGCCAAAGCGCCCCAGCTACAAGCTCTGATCCAAGACTGCGATTGGTCCGTCTAATTGGGTTTGCGCCGGCGATAACCCGCTTTTTCCAGTTCCTGCAGATATTCCTGCCAGAGGGTTTCCTGATGCTTGCCCAGGTTGTACAGATATTCCCAGGAATAGATACCCGTGTTGTGCTCATCATCGAAGTGCAGGCAGACCGCATAGTTGCCTACGGGTTCGATGCGCTCGATATTGACGGATTCCTTGCCTACCTGCAGCACCCGCTGGCCTGGTCCATGGCCTTGCACTTCTGCCGAAGGCGAATAAACCCGTAGGTATTCGCAGGGCAGACGGAAGCGGGCGCCATCGTCGAAGGCGATCTCTAGGACACGGGATTGGCGATGAAAGTGGAACTCAGTAGGCGTGGGCATTTTCAACTGCTGATTCAAAGGATGTAACGGGAAAGATCCTCATCTGCTGCCAGTTCCGCGAGATGCCGATCTACATAATCCGCATCTATCACGACTTGGGTTGAGCGGTACTCAGAAGCATGATAGGAAATCTCTTCTAACAGGCGTTCCAGCACGGTATGTAATCGACGTGCGCCGATGTTTTCCGTGCGCTCGTTCACTTGCCAGGCGACCTCTGCTAACCGGCGGATACCCTCTGGGGTAAATTCCAGAGACACCCCCTCGGTGGCCAGCAAGGCTCGGTACTGTTCGGTGAGGGAATTGTCTGGCTCCGTCAAAATGCGGACAAAGTCTTCCGTACTCAAGGCTTGCAGCTCTACCCGAATGGGCAGGCGTCCCTGCAATTCTGGGATCAGGTCCGAAGGCTTCGCCAAGTGGAAGGCGCCGGAAGCGATGAAAAGAATGTGATCCGTGCGCACCATGCCATACTTGGTGGAAACTGTGCAGCCCTCCACCAGGGGCAGCAGATCCCGCTGCACGCCCTCCCGAGAAACATCCGCCCCTGCGCCCCGATCTGCGCGGCGAGCTACTTTGTCCAATTCGTCCAAGAAGACGATGCCATGCTGCTCTACTTGTTCCACCGCACGGAGCCTCAGTTCTTCTTCATTGATGCGTTTGGCCGCTTCCTCCTCCTGAAGCAGCTTGAGGGCATCCCGCACTCGCAGCTTGCGCTTCTTCGTGTGCCCCTGACTCAGGTTCCGAAAGAGCCCCTGCAGCTGACTGGCCATCTCCTCCATGCCAGGCGGCCCCATGATTTCCACACCGATGGACGTGGTACCTACCCGTATTTCGATCTCCCGTTCATCAAGCTCACCCCGACGCAGTTTTTCTAAAAAACGAATGCGGGTGGATGCGGAAATGCTCGACTGACTTTCCTCTGCGAAGCTCGTCGGTTCCGGGAGCAAGGCATCCAGTACCCGAGCTTCTGCAGCAGCCTTTGCCTTTTCGGAAACCTGCGCCATCGCCCGCTCTCGGGCCATCTTCACGGCGATATCCATAAGATCTCGGATGATGGATTCCACGTCCCGCCCCACATAGCCCACTTCCGTGAACTTGGTGGCCTCCACCTTGATGAAGGGGGCATTTGCCAACCGGGCCAGGCGGCGGGCGATCTCCGTCTTGCCCACACCGGTGGGGCCGATCATGAGAATGTTTTTCGGTGTGATCTCCGAGCGCAGGGGTTCAGGCACCTGAGCGCGCCGCCAGCGGTTGCGCAGGGCGACGGCCACCGCGCGCTTCGCCTCTTCCTGACCGACGATATACTTGTTGAGCTCAGCAACGATACGTTGGGGCGTAATATCTGACATAGGGGGCCTACGAACAGCAGTGAAGATTAGGAATCGTTCGCCAATTCTTCCAGCACGAGGGCATGATTGGTATAAATGCAGATATCCGCCGCGATCTGAAGCGACCGCTCCACGATCTCACGAGCAGACAGATCCGTATTGTCCAGGAGCGCCCGAGCGGCGGAAAGTGCGAAGGCACCGCCGGAACCGATGGCCATGACGCCCGCTTCCGGTTCCAACACGTCGCCGGTGCCCGAGAGGATCAGGGAATGCTTCCGATCGGCAACGCAGAGCATAGCCTCCAATCTGCGCAACAGGCGGTCGGTGCGCCAGTCTTTCGCTAACTCCACGGCGGCGCGCAACAAATGCCCCTGATGCTTTTCTAGCTTAGCTTCAAATCGCTCGAACAAGGTGAATGCATCGGCGGTAGCGCCCGCAAAACCTGCTAACACCTGCTCCCGATAAAGCCGCCGCACCTTGCGGGCATTCGCCTTCATCACCGTTTGGCCCAAGGATACCTGCCCATCGCCGCCGATCACGACGCAAGGACCTCGCCGAACGGATAAGATTGTGGTGCCATGTAAGCCTTCCATCGTTGTGCTCCTTCTGAAGAGGAAAAACGACCACACTATTTTACGCGGTGCGCAATGGATCCATTCCCCTGTGATACATTGCATCCTCCGTTTACCAGGACGATCAGGAACCCGCCATGGCTAAATCCGCTTCAGACATAGAGAAGGATTTCGAACCATCCGCTTCCCATGCAGAGCCGGACTTCTTTGAAGAAGCTCACAGCATGTTTGAGCGCTTCTTGCACTCCCAGGTGGCCAGCAGCGGCGTGCTGGTGTTCTTCGCCCTGCTCGCCCTGATCTGGGCGAATTCTCCCTGGTCTCATCAGTACTTCACCTTAGCTAAGATCGAATTGGGTTTTCACATCGGTGAACTCAGCTACAGCCACAGCCTGAGCCACTGGATAAAGGATGGGCTCATGGCTATCTTCTTCTTCGTCGTGGGTCTGGAGATCAAGCGGGAATTGGTGGTCGGGGAACTCTCTTCCCCAGAACGGGCCATCCTACCGGTTTCCGCCGCGATCGGGGGCGCGCTGGTGCCCGCCCTCATCTACGCCTGGTTCAACGCCTCGGGTCCGGGGGCGGCGGGCTGGGGCATTCCCATGGCTACGGACATCGCCTTTGCCCTCGGCGTTCTGGCCCTGTTCGGCAGCCGGGTACCCATCGGTCTTAAGGTCTTCCTCATGGCGCTGGCCATCGTGGATGACCTGCTGGCGGTGTTGGTCATCGCCCTGTTCTACACGGAAACCCTGAATCTCTGGGCCGTTTCCATCGCGCTGCTCCTGCTCGGCCTGCTGTACGCAGCGAGCCAGCTTCGCATCCGCACCTATGCGATCTATCTTCCCCTCATCTTCGGGGTTTGGGTGAGTGTGGAAGCCTCCGGTATCCATGCCACCATTGCCGGTGTACTCGTGGCCTTGCTGGTGCCGGTGCGCAGCGCCATTTCTCCTCGGACGTTCTTCGAGACAGTGCAATGCAACCTGAACGCCCTGAAAGAGGAAGAACTCACCTCGGAGAGCATCAACCTCAATGAACGCCAGCGCAAAGCGGTGAATGAAATCTATCTGGCTGCGGAAGATATGACCCCGCCTGGGATCTCCTTGGAAAAGCAGCTGCACAGCTTCCAAGCCTTCGTTATTCTTCCCCTGTTCGCCCTCTTCGCTGCAGGCGTGACGCTGGATGCCAGCACCTTGCAGCATTTTCCCGGGCCCATCGCCTGGGGCGTGATTCTCGGCCTGTTCTTGGGCAAGCCTTTGGGCATTCTGCTCACGAGCTGGCTAGTGGTGCGCTCCGGTGCCGCTGCCCTGCCGAAAGGCGTGACCTGGCCTCAGATCGGGGCAGCCAGTGCCCTGGCCGGCATCGGCTTCACTATGTCCATCTTCATCGGAGATTTGGCCTTCAGCGATCCCCTGCTGGGTTCTGAGGGCAAGATTGCGGTGCTCTTGGTCTCCCTGGCGGCGGGACTCTTCGGCGCGGGACTTTTGCATCATATCCTCCCCCGCTGAGTCCGCTATACTTGGCGCGTTTCCCTCTTCGGATGCAATCGTTCACTCAATCGACGCAGGAATTCCAATATGACGACTTGGGTAGTAGTTGCCGACAACAGCCGGGCCCGTTTCTTCGCGGCGGAGAAGCCCGCCGGTCCCCTGTCTGAAGTCATGGATCTCGCCCATCCCGAGAGCCGGCTGCGGGAAGGGGATCTGGTCACCGATAAGGGCGGTCGCGACCGAAACCCCGTCCTCGGAGCTCATGGGGTCGGCAACGAAGGTTCCCACAAACAGGCGGAAGCAGAACGCTTCGCCCTGATGCTTTGCGATGAGTTGGAGAAGGCCCGGAATGCAGATCGTTTCCACAAGCTCTACATCGTCGCTGCGCCGGCCTTCTTAGGCCTGCTGCGCAAGCATCAATCTCCAGGTGTCCGGCAACGCATCGTGCAGGAAATCGATAAAAATCTGACCACCCACGACCCGACAGCCATTCGTTCCCATCTGCCTAAATATCTCTGATCCCGAGCTATCTAGCGCGCCCAGCGCGCGGCTGCCCGAGCGTCGCTCGCTCGGGCTTCCACCCAGCGTTCCCCCCGATCCGTGATCTCTTTTTTCCAGAAAGGTGCCCGGGTCTTCAGGTAGTCGATGAGGAACTCACAGGCGCGGAAGGCCTCATTCCGATGAGCGGCGATCACCGCCACCCATACGATGGGATCTCGTGGAGAAAGGGTGCCAACTCGGTGCACGATGCGCAGCCCCTGAATGGCCCAGCGCTGCTTGGCTTCCTCAGCGATGGCGGTCAGCGCCTTTTCCGTCATGCCGGGATAATGTTCTAGGAACATGCGTTGGACCCGGTCGCCCTCGTTAAAATCCCGCATCAAGCCCAAAAAGCTCACCATCGCCCCTATCTGCGGCCGATCCCCCAGCAGGGCTTGCTGTTCTTCCTGAACATCAAAGGGTTCCGCTTGAATGCGAATCTCATCCATTGGTTTTCCTCTACACGCCATCTATTTTGCTTTAGCCCAGGAGCACAAGCACATGATTCTTTCCGAACTCAACGCCTATTTAGCGGAACGTCAGCAAGTTGCCCTGTCGGAACTCGCCTACCGGTTTCACACGGATCCGGAAGTCCTGCGCCCCATGCTGCAACTGCTGGAACGCAAGGGTCGGGTGCGGAAACTGCCGCCGGGCAGCCGCTGCGCCAACGGCTGCCGCCAGTGCGATCCCGCCGTCTTAGAATTATATGAATGGATCTCGGAGAAATCGGACTGAATCCGCTTGAATTTCCCCTGCACTTCCCCAAATTGCCTATAACCCTGTAATTATTCGGAGAATAAAATATGAGAATGGACAAGCTGACGAGCAAGTTGCAGATGGCTTTGGCAGATGCCCAGAGCCTAGCTGTGGGTCGGGATCACCAGTTCATCGAACCCGTGCACCTGATGGCGGCGCTGCTGGATCAAGAAGGGGGCACGGTGCGCCATCTCCTCACCCAAGCGGATGTGAATGTGAACCGGCTCCGCTCCGCCCTGGGGGAAGCCTTGGAACGCCTGCCCCAGGTACAGGGCAATGCGGGGGAAGTGCATCTGAGCAACGAGCTCGTGCGGCTGTTGAATCAGACCGATAAGTTAGCCCAGCAACGAAAGGATCAGTACATTTCTTCAGAACTCTTCGTCCTGGCGGCGGTAGCGGATAGTGGGGAACTGGGCCGCTTGCTGCGGGAGGCCGGGGCCACCAAGAGCATCATCGAGCAGGCGATCGAACAGATTCGAGGGGGGCAAGCGGTGAACGATCCCAATGCAGAGGATCAGCGGCAGGCCTTAGAAAAGTACACCATCGATCTGACAGAACGGGCAGAGCAAGGCAAGTTGGATCCCGTGATCGGCCGAGATGACGAGATCCGCCGCACAGTGCAAGTATTGCAGCGCCGCACCAAGAACAATCCGGTGCTCATCGGAGAACCCGGGGTGGGCAAAACTGCCATCGTGGAAGGGCTGGCCCAACGCATCGTCAACGGAGAAGTGCCCGAGGGGCTCAAGAACAAGCGGCTGCTCGCCCTGGACATGGCCGCTCTCATCGCTGGTGCCAAGTTCCGAGGAGAATTTGAGGAACGGCTCAAGGCGGTGCTCAACGACATCGCTAAAGCAGAAGGCAACATCATTCTCTTCATCGACGAATTGCACACTATGGTGGGCGCGGGCAAGGCAGAGGGGGCCATGGATGCAGGCAACATGCTCAAACCGGCCCTGGCTCGGGGGGAACTGCACTGCATCGGCGCCACCACCCTGGACGAATACCGCAAATATGTGGAAAAGGACGCTGCCTTAGAGCGCCGCTTCCAGAAGGTGTTGGTGAATGAACCCACCGTAGAAGACACCATCGCCATCTTGCGGGGACTCAAGGAACGCTATGAGGTCCACCACGGAGTGGAGATCACGGATCCGGCCATCGTCGCCGCCGCCACCCTGTCCCATCGCTATATCACAGATCGGCAGCTACCGGATAAAGCCATTGATCTCATCGACGAGGCCGCCTCTCAGATCCGCATGGAGATTGATTCCATGCCGGAAGAGATGGATAAGTTGGATCGCCGCCTCATTCAGCTCAAGATTGAGCGGGAGGCTTTGAAAAAGGAGTCTGACGAGGCTTCCAAGCGGCGGCTCGCGGATCTGGAAGAGCAGATCCGCAAATTGGAGCGGGAATTCTCGGATCTAGAAGAGATCTGGAAAGCGGAGAAAGCTGCTCTGCAAGGCACGGCCCATATCAAGGAAGAGTTAGATCGGGTGCGGGTGGAGATGGAGACCGCCCGGCGGGCGGGAGATCTGGCCCGCATGTCGGAATTGCAGTACGGGCGCATTCCCGAACTCATGAAGCAACTGGAGGCAGCCTCTAAGGCGGAGCAAGCGGAGAAGCGATTGCTGCGCAACAAGGTCACCGAGGAGGAAATCGCCGAGATCGTATCCAAGTGGACCGGCATTCCCGTGTCCAAGATGCTCGAAGGGGAGCGGGAAAAGTTACTGCGCATGGAGCAGGAGATCGGCAAGCGGGTCGTGGGTCAGGAAGAAGCCGTGCGCGCGGTGAGCGATGCCATCCGCCGCTCTCGGGCGGGGCTCTCCGATCCCATGCGGCCAATCGGTTCCTTCCTCTTCTTGGGGCCCACTGGCGTGGGCAAGACCGAGCTGTGCAAGGCCTTGGCAGAATTCCTCTTCGACACGGAGGAAGCCATGGTCCGCATCGATATGTCCGAGTTCATGGAAAAGCATTCGGTGGCCCGCCTCATCGGTGCGCCCCCGGGCTATGTGGGCTATGAAGAGGGGGGGTATCTCACAGAAGCCGTGCGCCGCCGCCCCTACAGCGTGATCCTGCTGGACGAGGTGGAAAAAGCCCATGCGGATGTGTTCAACGTGCTGTTGCAGGTGCTGGACGATGGGCGGTTGACCGATGGCCAGGGACGCACGGTGGATTTCCGCAACACCGTCATCGTCATGACCTCCAATTTGGGTTCCGATGTGATCCAGCAGTTGGCGGGGGAAGAACAGTACAGCGAGATGAAGCAGGCGGTCATGGAAGTGGTGCGCGCTGCCTTCCGACCGGAGTTCATCAATCGATTGGATGAAATCGTGGTCTTCCACCCCTTGCGTCGGGAGCAGATTCGGGCCATCGCTCGCATTCAGATCCGCTATCTACAGGAACGCTTGGCCAGTCGGAATATGAAGCTGGTAGTAGACGATGCCGCCTTGGATCATCTGGGAGAAGCGGGCTTCGATCCCGTCTATGGAGCGCGGCCCCTCAAGCGGGCCATTCGAGCGCAGCTGGAAAATCCCTTGGCTCAGGAAATCCTGGCGGGACACTTTGGGCCTGGCGATGTGATCGAGGTTACCCTAAAGGATGGCGCGCTGCACTTCGAGCGTATTGTGGAAGGGGAAGTGGTGGGCGGCTAGGACAGCCGCCCGAGAAACGCCCGCTTCGGCGGGCGTTTTCCTGGCTAGCCGAAGATATCCGCCACGATGTTGTTGTACCAGCTGTGGGCATACTGCACTTCTCGGGCCAGCGCCCAATCCGGTGCATCCATGGGCGTGAGCCCGCCCGCACCCTTCACCGGTGCGATCAGCTTGCCATCCTCGCTGAGCCGATAGACCGCAGCCACGGAAATGCCGTAGTCCTTGCCCACGATGGAATAGCAGGTGTTCACATAGGCCGGTGTGCCCGGCTCCGCACCCTTGAGCAGGGCCGCCACCGCTGCCGCAGCTACCTTGGCTTGACTGTTAGCTGCATAGCCGGATTTGGGCATTTTGGTGGCGATGCAGGCATCGCCGATCACATGGATGCCCGGATGTTTGGTGGATTCGAAGGTTTTTTTGTCCACGGGACACCAGCCGCTTTCGTCCGTGAGGTCTGAAACCTGGGCGATCTTACCGGCGCGCTGCGGGGGAATGAGGTTCAGCACATCGGCTTGAATCTCGTCCCCGAAGTCGGTTTCCACAGTCTTTGTGCCCACATCGACCCGAACCACCGCAGCATCGGGACCCGGCTGCCATTCGATGAGGCTGTTGTCCGTGCCATAGCCGTAGAGGCGCTTCCATCCCTGGATGAATAGCCCTTGCTTGGAAAATTTCTGCTTGGCGTCCAGGATCAGCACCTTGGACTTAGGCTTGTGAGCTTGCAGGTACATGGCGATCTGGCTCGCCCGCTCATAGGGTCCCGGGGGACAGCGGAAGGGGTTCGGTGGCGGCGCGATGACCACGATGCCCCCATCCTTCATGGCTTCCAACTGACTCCGCAAGATCTTCGTCTGCTCGCCTGCTTTCCAAGCGTGGGGGATCTGGGCGGCAGCGGCCTCGGAATAGCCCTCGATTCTCTCATAGAGCAAATCAATGCCGGGGGCGACGATGCAGCGGTCGAAGGGATAATCTTTACCCCCAGCGCGCACCACCTTGGCGACGGGGTCGATGACCTCTGCCGCCGCCTGTACGATCTGAACGCCCCGATTCTTCAGCCCGGCATAGCCGTGCTTGATGCTCTCCAGGCTCCGCTCCCCGCTGAGCACCTCGTTGCTCATGTAGCAGGTGTAATATTGGGCGTTGGGTTCGATGAGGGTTACCTGAATGCGTTCATCCGCCATCTTCAGGTACTTGGCAGCGGTCGCCCCACCGGTGCCGCCTCCCACGATGACCACCTTCTTGTTGCCCCCCCCCAGGGCCAGATGGGGTGCACCGAACAGGCCCATCGCAGTGACTGCGCCTGCTGCCTTCATGAAATCGCGTCGGTTCATACTCATGCCTTCTCCTCCTAGATGCTTATTGCTGGCTGGCGTAGTAGGCGAAGAGCGCTTCTAGCCCCTTCTCCCCTTCTTTTCTGAGCAAGCGCTTGATCTTCTTTTTCATCTTCTTGGGCATCTCTCGGCGATGATTCCGGAAGTCCTCCATGGTATAGCGCAGATAGGGGGTCCACTGTCCCGCTAGCAGGGCATATTCCACATCCTCCCCCTCTACGGGTCTGCCTCCATCTTCATGGCACTTCTCACAGTATTTCCTGTGCAGCTTCTCGCCTTTTCTCACCAGCTTTTCATTGAACGGCTGTTTGGCGGGCACGTATTCCTGTCGGAAGAAGTAATCCGCCATCTTTTCGATCTCTTCTTCCGTATAGCCCTTAGCGATCCGGTTCATGATGGTCCCGTACATCTCATCTTCCTGAAAGGCCTTCATGGTCTCCTTGAAGGTCTCCCGCTCCATGTGACCGATGATGGGCGTGGCGGGACCCACGCTTGCGCCTCGTGTGCCGTGGCAACCAGCGCAGGTATTGGCGAGCATTTCTGCGGATGCGCTGTCCGCAGAAGCGGCGGATGATAGGCCGAGCGCGAGCGCACCGGCCAATAGGGCCAATGGGAAAGATCGAGTGGCCATGGTACCTCCTGTTGGGATGGTGTGGGGTTTAACAGTTCCCCTTCTGGGGATCGGTGTATTCCTTGCCCTAAGGTTGGTTCAGTAGGGCAACGGCTTCTTCGTTGTGCTTTTTCTTGGCAATATCCAGGGCGGTGCGTCCCTTGGCGTCCCGCAGGCTAGGATCTGCATGCGCCTGTAGCAACAGGGGAATGATCGCATTGTGCCCCGTAGAAACCGCTTCCATAAGGGGAGAAATCCCGTCCACATCTTGCACATTGGGATCCGCACCGGCGGCGAGCAGCTGCTCGACCACTTCCGTGCGTCCCTCTCCGGCGGCCCAGATCAGGGCTGTTGCGCCCAGCTCGTCCCGAGCGTCGATTTCAGCACCGTGCGCCAGCAGGGTTTCCACCACAGCAGCATGTCCCTTACCAGCGGCGAGCATCAGAGCGGTGGCCCCCTCTTTGTCTCGGGCATCGATTTCAGCCCCCTGTTTGAGCAGTAGCTCCACCGTATCCCGATGACCCCGAACTGCTGCTTGCATCAGGGCGGTCCGGCGGTGTTTGTCTGAAGCTTT
This sequence comes from Chromatiaceae bacterium, assembly GCA_027078745.1. Lineage (GTDB taxonomy): Bacteria > Pseudomonadota > Gammaproteobacteria > Chromatiales > Chromatiaceae > JALWWO01. The sequence goes on along the minus strand of JALWWO010000002.1, from coordinate 64,196 downwards.
GGGATCGGCACCTTTGAACAAAAGCTGGGCCACCATGTCTGTGATTCCATAGCGGGCGGCGATCATGAGGGCATCCCAACCCGCTCTCGTGCGCTCGTGCAAATTTGCTCCCCGCTCCAGCAACAAGGCAGTGATGCCGATGTTGCCGTTCTCCGCAGCGAAGGTCAGGGCGTTGCAGCCAGCTGTGGTATGAGCATTCACATCCGCCCCTCGAGCGAGCAAGAGGGCTACCGCCTCCATGTTGTCTCCTTCCACTGCCATCATGAGGGCGGTTTTCCCAAACCGATTGGCGGCGTCCACGGGTACCCCCTGATCAAGCAGTCGTTCGATGGTTTCCGTATCCCCGATAGCGGCAGCCATGCGCAGTTCCTTTTCCAGCTCGCTTTCTCCCGCCAATGCATGGATACCCAGAAGCAGGATCAAAGAGAGCATCCAGGAAAGGCGCATCTGGGGAAAAAACCTTGATGGACGCTGGGGAAGATTCTGCACGCTCACTCCTCCTCTTCGGGCTCATCGGGTTCTTCATGAGCGATGCCCTTGTGGCAGTCGATGCAGGTCTTGCCGGCATCGGGCGCATTGCCGTGGCGGCTGCGGGCAGTTCGGCTCTGTTCGGTCAAATCCATGTTTTCAAACTGATGGCAACTTCTGCATTCCCGAGAATCCGTTGCCTTCATCTTTGCCCAGACCCGATTGGCCATCTCCCAGCGACGTGCTTCATATTTTTCCGGCGTGTCGATGGTGCCTAGAATTTCATGGTATACATCCTTGGCTGCCATGATCTTGGCGAGCATCTTGGGCAGAAATTGCTTGGGTACGTGGCAGTCGGCACAAGTCGCCTGCACACCGGAAGCATTCTTATAGTGGACGGTTTCCTTGTACTCCTCCAGATTGGTCTTCATGGAATGGCAGCTCGTGCAGAACGCCATTTCATTCGTGTAGGCGATGCCCAGATTGAAAAGACCGGCGAAGGCGATGCCAGCAAGGAAGATGATCAGCCCGACGACATAGTATTTCCGTCGGGAAGCACCGTTGGTCTGCCCCATCGTACTCCTCTCCTGATGATAATTTTCTGCCCGGATCCATGCCCGAGCCTCCGATGAGAAATCCCACCGGACTGTTGTTATTCACTGCATTATAGAGGGGGGAATTTTAGAATATTGACCCCTTCTTGCCAAGAACAGATCTCCTTGTCAAATCCGGAATAGGGTACTGAGCAGCGCGGAGAGAAGCCATGAAAAATCTACGGGAACGCATGGCAGATTGTGGCTTTGAGTCGAACGAAGACTATGAATATCAGGTGCAATGCTTGTTGCAGGGACCCTTTGCTGGCATCCGCACCCTCAACATCCAGGGGGATGCTGGCCGCAGAAAAACAGCCTTTGCCACCGCGCTGGCCCAAGCTTTGGGCTATCCCCATGTGATCTACCATGATTATTCCGAGCGCAAGCCTCCGCCGCCGGAAGTGCGTCTACCCCCTTCTAAAGATCCTCAGGGACGGGAAGAGGCACCTATTGATGTCCTCGATTGCCGCATGAGCGAAGCTTGTGCCCGGAGCGAGGGAGAAGATACCGTCATCATCTTGGATCAATTGCAGGAAGCGGATTTTCGGGAACACATCCGACTCTATCGCTTCCTACTCTCGGGAGAATGGCACTTTCGGGGAACGACGCACTATGCCAACCTCAAATATCTGCTGGTTTTCCTGATTTCGGAAAAGCCCCTCTACCATTCCTTGCAGAAGCACAGCTTCCGCATCTGGGTTCCCGCGATCTCCAGCCGAAAGATAAGCTATCGGCCGGCAGATTTCGGTTTAGCGGAACGGGCGGCCCCCATGATGGAAGCCCTGGATCAAGTGTTCGATGCCCTAGGGACGAGTCCCACCCGCAGCGAATATGAACGCTTGCTCTTTGACATTCATCAGAGCGTGCGCACAGCGGAAGAACTGCGTCATTCCCTCTTCGGTTGGGTGGAGGGCATCGATCGCCAGCATCTGTTCTCCGAGTCGCTCAGAGAACCCCTGGAAAAGGCAGTGGATACCATCCTCCTATATCTGGGGGGGGTGGAAATCAAACTCTAAGGGAGCACTTCATGGGAAAATCTGTGCTAGCAGGCCTTGCGCTCGTGGTGCTGCTGAATGGCTGTGGCAGCTCCTACAATAAAGAGAAGGTCCTACCCGTCCACTGTTTGGACAAACCGGACCCTGGCCCCTGCGACGGTCGGGAAGCTCGATATTATTACGATTATCCCAGCAATCGTTGCCGACGGTTCTATTACGGCGGTTGCAAGGGTCGGGTGCCCTTCCGGTCTCGGGCCGCCTGTGAAGCCGCCTGCGTGGCCGGCGCGCCGAATCAATAACCCCCTGCTCGGGGATGCAGCTCCAGGGGATCCGGATAGGCAGGGATCCGCTCGATGCCGGTTTCCAAGCGGCCGTCCGGGTAGAGGTGCAGCCATCGAAAGCCCGGGGTGCGGGCGTCCAAGGTGAACTGCTGGCTGCCCGGCAGAAATTGAATGCAGGTGGAGGGGGTCCCTAGCAAAGCTACTCCCTTGCGTGAACGCTGAAACGCCTGATGGATATGCCCCCAGAGAACGCCCCGCACTTGGGGATGCTCGTCGATACAAGCGAAGAAGGCCTCAGGGTTCCCCAAGCCGATGGCGTCTAGCCACTGGCTACCAATGGATACTGGCTGATGATGGAGACAGACTAGGGTAGGCAATTGGGAATGCGCGTGTAACGCTTGTCGCAGCTTGGTCAGTTCGCCCGAGCTCAGATAGCCGCCCACCCGCCCAGGGATCCGAGAGTTGAGAAAAATGAACTGCCAACCGCCGATCTGCAAGCTGTCTTCCATGCGCAGCACAGATCGGGTGAAACCGATTTCCATGAGTTCGGGTAGATCATGATTGCCCAGCAACCCATAGCAAGGAATGCTCAGATTCACGAGCTGTTGCTCCAGATAGCTATAGCTCTCAGGATTTTCGTCTTGGATCAGATCTCCCGTGAACAACAGTAGATCCACCGGCCAATGGGTCTGTTGTGCCCAGGAAAGCACGGCACTGAAGGTAAGTCGGGTATCCTGACCCAGCAAGCGCTGACCCGCGCTGCCGAAGAGGTGCAGATCACTCAGTTGCAGGACGCGCAATACCGGTGGATCGCTAGGGAAAATGACCATGTCCGAATTACTTTTCTCTCAAACCTATAAAATCCAAGGCCCGTTTGAGAAAACCTGGTTTCCCCTGCCAATCCGGCACGCTGACGATCAGCGCTTGTGGTTCCCGCATCGCAGCCCGTTGAGGGTCTGGCTGAAGATAGCCCGCTATGCGGGCGAGTGCATCCCCCTCGAAGTAAACAACGAGAGGTCGTTTTTCCATAGGGGCATGCCCGCGCTGGATCGTGTACGTGTAGTACCAACGGTTCGTGTGGAAGAGGTCCACCAACATCGGCGTGCCCAATAGATAGCGTACCTGCATTTTGGTCATGCCCGGCTGGAGCTGGTCGATCATCTCCTCTGTGACCAGATTGCCCTGCTGCACGGTCATCCGGTACACGAAGGGCAAATCGGATAGGATCGATTCCCGATAGCGAGGATCGGGTTCCCGATGGGCGCATCCAACCAGGACTAAAGCACCGCCCAAGGTGATCAAGGCGAAGAGTTTCTGCATGGGCTGCCGTTCTTGAAAGCGATCCGTTCGCATCATATCGTACCCCTTTCCCGGAATCCTCGCTCTGAAGCAGCCCGTCCACGGATTCAATTGGTTCCAAATAATTCATAGACCTGCATTTAGCGATACAATGAGCCCAATCGATCCAGCCAGTATCGCCTGGGATCGCAGTGAAGCAAAAAAGGGCTGAGCGGGTCTCTAGACCGACCTACAATCAGTCAGGACGCGAGGGCCGATGGCACATCAACAGATCAAGCAAGCGGGACTCAAGATCACCCATCCCCGTGTGAAGATTCTCGCTATCCTGGAGTCCAGTGAGCAGCGTCACCTAAGTGCTGAAGATATCTATAAAGAATTGCTTCGGCGAGGGGAAGAGATCGGGTTAGCCACGGTGTATCGAGTGCTCACTCAATTCGAAGTAGCTGGTCTGGTCTGCCGCCATCATTTCGAGGGGGGGCAATCCGTCTTCGAGCTGAATCGGGGAGAGCACCATGACCATCTGATCTGCGTGCAGTGCGGTCAGGTGGTGGAATTCTTCGATCCTCAGATCGAAGCGCGGCAACGGGCGGTTGCAAAGCGGTATCAGTTCAGCATCGAAGATCATGCCTTGGTGATTTACGGCCGCTGTGCCCGCTGCCGCCGAGAAGAATCTCACTGAGCTAGGATTCTCGCGATCATCCCCTGGACATGGGCTAGCGTTTTTGGAGTCCTCTTCGTACCGCTGTCTCACCGGTGAGGACGGTGAGCCCAGGGGAAAAGCAGAGTGCCAGGCGATGGATGGCGAGATCTCGGAGGAAGAGATGACTTAGCATGAGGGACGGCCGGGCAGATGACCGCCCCATCCGAGCTTGGCCCGAAGGATTTCGTAATAATCGTGTCCCTTGGGATGCAACAGGCGGATGGGATAAGGATAGCGTTCGATGCGCAGGCTTGCTCCGGGGGAGAGGGCGAAATCCATCTGACCGTCGCAAGTGATGTGCACCTGATCTTCCTGATGATTGCAGACGCGGATCTCGATCCGGCTGCTGCTGCGGACCACTAGGGGCCGGTTGCTGAGGGTGTGGGGACAGATGGGCACCAGGGCGATGGCTTCCAGGGTAGGATGCAACAGAGGACCGCCGCCGGAAAGGGCATAGGCGGTGGAACCCGTGGGGGTGGCGATGATCAGACCGTCGGAATGCTGTAGGTTGACGAAGCGCCCGTCGATGATCGTCTCCAAGGCGATCATTCGGGCTGTGTTCCACCGATGGATCACCACATCGTTGAGGGCGAGCAAGGGTTCCCCCCCATCGATTCGAGCGGACAGCAAGAAGCGTTCTTCCGTGTCCGCTTCTCCAAGCAGAATGCGTTCCAATAGAACTTCCATGCCATCCGGGGAAATATCGGTGAGAAAGCCCAAATGGCCCAGGTTAATGCCCAGCAGAGGCAACGCAGAACTGGCTAGCGCTCGGGCAGCCCCGAGCAAAGTGCCGTCCCCGCCCACTACGATGGCCAGATCGCAGCGAGAACCCATCTCCGCATAATCCACTACTTGCCCTTCTGAGAGATCGAGCAGCGCAGCCGCCACTGGGTCATAGTAGATTTGAATCCGCTGCCGGCGCAGGAAATCTGTAAGCCGGATGATGGTGTCCCGCACTCGTTCTGTCTCGCCCCGCTTGCCCAAAAGCGCAACTGTGTGAAAGTTTGCCATATCGAATCCTGACTCCCGGACGGAGCGGAAAATTAGCACGTCCCGTCGTGCCCGCCAACTGAGGGCCAATCTTGACCCCGATTTGGGGAATACCTATATTGCGGATTAGCACTCTCTAAGCTAGAGTGCTAACATGAACTGCAACCCAGATATTCCGGGAATACCGTGAGCACCCGTCATCGGAAGATCGGCAATACCCAGATCAGCGAGCGCGCCTTGTATTTTCTCAAGGTGCTCATCGAACGCTATCTGCGGGATGGGCAGCCGGTGGGTTCCCGAACCCTGGCACGCGATGCGGGCCTGGATCTCAGCCCTGCCACCGTGCGCAATGTGATGGCGGATCTGGAGGAAATGGGCCTGGTGTCTTCCCCTCACACTTCGGCTGGTCGCGTGCCTACGGTTTCTGGCTACCGCCTTTTCCTCGATTCCCTGCTGACCGTGCGTCCCTTGGAACCCGCGGAAATCGAAGCCATTCGGCATCGCTTCGCCCATCTGGAAGACCCCATGGCCCTCGTGGAATCCGCCAGCCAATGGCTCTCTCGAGTCACCCATCTGGTGGGGGTGGTTATGCTGCCCAGACGAACGCACAATGCCTTTCGGCAGATCGAATTTCTATCCCTCTCGGGCACCAAGGTGTTGGCGATCCTGGTGACCGATGAGGGGGAGGTGCACAATCGGATCCTGCACACAGATGAACCCTATAGCCCCGCTCAGCTGGAACAGGCGGCAAACTATCTCAACGAACAGTTTTTAGGGCAGGAACTGCACGCTGTGCGCAAACAATTGTGGGAAGAGCTGCGCTCAGCCCAAGATCGCATGGACCGATTGATGAGGCGTGCCCTGCAGATGGCCAAGCAGGTTCTCGCTGCAGCAGATCCCCAAGACGATTGCTATATCGCCGGCCAGACCAACTTGATGGAATATCGGGAGTTGGGAGATCTAGAAAAGCTCAAACAGCTTTTCGATGCTTTCACGGAGAAGCGGCAGATTCTCCACCTCTTGGATCGCTGCATCGCAGCGGAGGGCGTGCAGATCTTTATCGGGGAGGAATCTGGCTACGAGTTGCTAGAACCCTGTAGTCTGGTCACCGCACCCTATCAAGCCGGCGATCAGGTGGTCGGTGTGCTCGGCGTCATCGGTCCGGCCCGAATGAACTATCCTCGTGTTATTCCCATCGTTGATGTGACAGCCAAGCTCCTGGGGGCCGCCCTAAAGGAATACGAGCGATGATCGGCATCAGCCTTTTTTGCAAACGAAGAGTTTGGAGGTGCGTATGAGCACAGAACAAGAGTTGGACCGTACTGCGCCTTCGGCGCAGGGTGCGGAAACCGAGCTGAAGGAAGAAAAGCAAGCGGAACCCCAGATCCCGCCGGAATCTCCGGAGACGCAGGCGGGAGCTTCATCGGAATCCTCAGAAGCCTCTCTGCAATCCCAGCTGGAAGCGGTACAGGCCAAGGCGAATGCCCATTGGGAACAGCTGTTGCGCGCTCAAGCGGAGATGGAGAACCTGCGACGGCGCCATGCGGGCGAATTGGAAAAAGCCCACAAATTCGCCTTGGATAACTTTGTCAAGGAGTTGCTTCCAGTTTGGGATAGCTTGGAACTCGGTCATCAGGCGGCTCAGGATGAGAAAGCTGATGTGCAAAAGCTCCGAGAAGGTACAGAACTGACCCTGAAGCTGCTGAAGGATGTCATGGGTAAGTTCGGGGTGGAAGCCATTGATCCTCAGGGACAACCCTTCGACCCGGAATATCATCAGGCGATGACCCTGCAACCCCGTTCCGATGTGCCGCCGAACACCGTGGTCGAGGTCATCCAGAAGGGCTATCTCCTCAACGGTCGTCTGGTGCGTCCGGCTATGGTCGTCGTGTCGAGCGCCGGCTAGACAGGAGACAGGCTTGAAAAATACAGGGTTTTACCCCAACTGAGTCGCTAGCAAAGCGCTGCCGGCGCTGAAAAATTCACTTTGGAGAGCAAATATCATGGGAAAAATCATCGGTATCGATCTGGGTACGACCAATTCCTGCGTCGCCGTTATGGAAGGCAAGCAGGCCCGAGTGATCGAGAACGCAGAGGGAGATCGGACCACCCCTTCTATCATCGCCTATACCAGCGATGGGGAAATCCTGGTGGGTCAGTCCGCCAAGCGCCAGGCGGTCACGAATCCCAAAAATACGCTGTTCGCCATCAAGCGTTTGATCGGCCGCCGCTATGATGATCCGGTGGTCAAGCGGGACATGGACATGGTGCCCTATAAGATCGTGCCCGCAGACAACGGAGATGCCTGGGTGGAGGTCAACGGCCGGAAGATGGCGCCGCCAGAGATTTCGGCCAAAGTCTTGCAAAAGATGAAGAAGACCGCTGAGGACTACCTAGGGGAAGAGGTCAAGGAAGCGGTCATCACGGTGCCTGCCTATTTCAACGATTCCCAGCGCCAGGCCACTAAGGATGCCGGGCGCATCGCTGGCCTTGAGGTGAAGCGCATCATCAATGAGCCTACCGCCGCCGCCCTGGCCTATGGCATGGACAAGAAGCGGGGGGACCAGAAAGTTGCGGTCTACGATCTGGGCGGGGGTACCTTCGATATCTCTATCATCGAGATCACAGAGATCGAGGGGGAACATCAATTCGAAGTGCTGTCCACCAACGGGGATACCTTTCTAGGTGGGGAAGATTTCGATCTGCGGATCATCGATTGGCTCGCCAGCGAGTTCAAAAAGGAACAGGGGGTGGATTTGCACAATGATCCCCTGGCCCTGCAGCGCCTCAAGGAAGCGGCGGAAAAAGCGAAGATCGAATTGAGCTCTAGCCAGCAGACAGACATCAATCTGCCCTATATCACCGCAGATGCCAGCGGGCCCAAGCATCTCAATATGAAGCTGACGCGGGCTAAGCTGGAATCCCTGGTGGAAGATCTGGTGGAACGAACCATCGATCCCTGCCGCACCGCCCTCAAGGATGCGGGCATCGGTGCAGGCGAAATCAGCGAAGTGATCTTGGTGGGGGGTCAGACCCGCATGCCTATGGTCCAAGCCAAGGTGGAGGAATTCTTCGGCAAGGCACCGCGCAAGGATGTGAACCCCGATGAGGCGGTGGCCATCGGTGCTGCTATCCAAGGCGGTGTGCTCGGCGGTCAGGTCAAAGACGTGCTGTTGCTGGACGTGACGCCCCTGTCCCTGGGCATCGAGACCCTGGGCGGCGTGATGACCAAGCTCATCGAGAAGAACACCACCATTCCCACTTCAGCCAGCCAAATCTTCTCCACGGCAGAGGACAACCAGACAGCGGTGACCGTTCACGTGCTGCAGGGAGAACGGGAACAGGCTTCTGCCAACAAATCCTTGGGTCGGTTCGATCTCACAGATATTCCCCCCGCGCCCCGCGGTGTGCCGCAGATCGAGGTGAAGTTCGACATCGATGCGAACGGCATCCTGAACGTTTCCGCTAAGGACAAGGCCACCGGAAAGGAACAATCCATCGTCATCAAAGCGTCCTCCGGCCTCTCTGAGGAAGAGATCGAGCGCATGATCAAGGACGCGGAAGCCCATGCTGAGGAAGACCGCCGGTTCCAAGAATTGGTGGCCGCACGGAACCAGGCGGATACCCTCATCCACAGCACCCGCAAATCCATGGAACAGCTGGGCGACAAGTTGGATGCCAATGAGAAGGAACGCATTGAGTCCGCCATCAAGCAGTTGGAAGAAGCTATGAAGGGCGATGACAAGGGGCGCATCGAGTCCGCTACCAAGGCCTTGAGCGAAGCCTCCGCGAAGATGGCCGAACGGCTTTATGGACAACAACAGGCGGGTCAGAGTGCTAGCACAGGAGCAGCTGGCCATACTGCGGGAACCGGTGCCGGCGGATCGTCCAGCGCAGGCAGCGATGATGTGGTGGACGCAGAATTCGAAGAGGTCAAGGACGACAAACGCTAGGCTGCTTCAATCGGCTGGCGTATGGGTGAGAAGCCCATGCGCCATTTTTTGTTTTGGGAATTGCTTCGCCTCTACGTTGAACCGGAGTCATGTCTAAACGCGATTACTACGAGGTCCTCGGCCTGAGCCGTAACGCGAGCGAGGCTGATATCAAAAAGGCTTACCGCCGCTTGGCCATGAAATATCATCCGGACCGCAACCCAGGTAAGGAGGCAGAACAGCGTTTCAAGGAAGTTAAGGAAGCCTATGAGGTGCTCAGCGATCCCAAAAAGCGCTCCGCCTATGACCAATTCGGCCATGCGGGAGTGGAGGGTGCCGGGGGTTTTGGAACTGGGCCAGGAGCTGGGGGGTTCAGCGATATCTTCAACGATGTCTTCGGAGATATCTTCGGGCGGGCTGGGGGCAGTCGTGCCCATCGGGGGGCGGATCTTCGCTATGATCTCTCCCTGACTCTGGAAGAAGCGGTAGCAGGCACAGAAGTCAAAATTCGTATTCCCACCCTGGTGGACTGTCATCATTGCGCGGGCTCCGGCGCTCGGGCGGGCAGCCGCCCCAGAACTTGCACTACTTGTGGGGGGATTGGGCAAGTTCGGGTCCAGCAAGGATTCTTCTCTATTCAGCAGACTTGCCCCCGATGCCAAGGTTCCGGACAACTCATTGAAGATCCTTGCCCCCGCTGTCGAGGCCGAGGGAAGCTAGAAGACCGGAAGACCCTATCCGTGCGCATTCCCGCCGGCGTGGATACGGGGGATCGCATCCGAATTCCCGGCGAGGGCGCGCCCGGGGAACGGGGTGGGCCGGCGGGAGATCTCTATGTGCAAGTTCAGGTAGAACCCCATCCTATCTTCACCCGCGAAGAGAACCATCTCTTTTGCGAAGTGCCCATCAGCTTTGCAACCGCTGCGCTAGGAGGAGAGCTCCCTGTACCCACTTTGGACGGCAAAGTAATGTTGCGCATTCCCCCAGGTACCCAAACAGGAAAGATGTTCCGCATCCGCGGCAAAGGCGTGAAACCAGTGCGGGGGGGGCCTGTGGGGGATCTCATCTGCCGGGTGGTGGTGGAAACGCCGGTCAACCTCACCGAGCGCCAGAAAGAACTGCTGCGGGAGTTCGACCGATCCGTTTCCGAAGGGGGGAACAAGCACAATCCCCACTGCGGTTCTTGGCTGGATGGGGTCAAAAAGTTCTTCGAAAAGATGGGCTTTTGAACGCTAGGAAAAATGTGCGCGCTGCAGATCTGAAAGAATCCGATGAATGCCATGGCAGCGGGCACAGACCCGGACGGCGATCATACCAAGCTGCCTCTGCGCATCTCGCACATGAATTGCCTGTTCCAATTCCCTGAGCAGGGCTTGGGAGGATTCCCCCAATAGCGGCCTTTGGGCTGTGCCATTCCGATGACAAACACTGCAGCACTGAGCTGTTGGAGTGGGTCGCGCAGCACTGCTTCTGACTTTTCTGCATCCGGCCAGCGGTCATCCTCCCTGGCAGTCTTGATGCCGTTGAGGCTTTGGGAAAAGGCTTTCATGGTGGTTCCCTCATTTTGTCCTCCCCCCGGGCCATCCGGCGCCTTCTGCTGAGAGAAACCCGGACTGCGGAACTGAGCGGTTACCAGCGCGCGATTGTTCCCGCTGGCAAGTTCAGATGCCTTGGATTCGGTGAAGGTGCACTGCAACCCGGACAGATCCTCCTGGGTTGCCGCCTGTTTCAGACGGGTTGCCTAAATAAGCCCCACTCCATCCGACTACTTCGGCACCATCTCGGGAATGCGCCGGCAAGATAGGTGTTTCGTCCCCTTCTGCAGCCATGGCCAATCCGGCGTTTCCCCTAGTAATCGGTGGCCTGCGATGCACGCGCGGAAGAACCCATTAACCCATTGGCAGCCATCGCTAGTGCTCGTCTTGGGAGTGATCCCAAGCCCCTAGGGAGTCAGGGATCTGGGAAAGTTCTCGCCCAATCGCACTGCTGATCTTCGGAAGATCCAGGAGAGAATTTACAATAGACTTTTATTCATTGCGGATTATCAAATACAATGCCTTAGATCAATGATACGGCTATGCACTATAAGAAGAACCAGGGGGTCTGCCGTACCACCCCGCTATCTGTTTGTTCCTTGTTCATCAGGCTGTGATCGGTGCCTCGTGCACCTGTTCTGTTCCCGGGTATCGCCCTGGGAAGTTTTAACCGAGGAGAGGAGAAGTGAGAAAACGACAACTTTGGTCGGCCCTAGGGGCCTGTGTACTCTACTTCGCATTCGGCGGTGCGAGCGCGCAGATGGCAGGCATGGCGGGCATGCCTGGGATGGGCAATAAGGTTTTGGATGAGGACCAACAGGTCCAAAAGGAATGCCTCGGATGCCATGTGGAAGTGACGCCGGGCATCGTCAAGCAATACATGGACAGTCCCCATGCGAATCCTAAGCAGGAAGAGGATCGGGTGCGGTGCCACGATTGCCACGGCGAAACCCACACTAGCATGACGGACTATGCTAAAGCGGAGATGCCCACCGCAGACACCTGCGGAGAATGCCATCGAAAGCAGGCCAGACAGATGAAGGAAGGGAAGCACAATCTGGGCTGGATGGTGATGAAATCCCAGATCGCTTGGCATGGTCAACCGGGAGCCATTGCGCAAGAGGGCTATCGAGGCTGCTCCGGCTGCCATAAGATCGGTGAAAAGGGCTTGATGGGCGTGACCGATGGCAATATGGGAGCGGTGAAGTACGATGGCGGCAAAGAGCTCGCCAAATACCGCTATGGGAATGCCCAGTGCGATGCCTGCCACACCCGCCACACCTTTAAGAAATCGGAGGCTAAGGATCCTCGCGCCTGCTCGAACTGCCACATGGGGTTCGACCATCCCCAATGGGAGATGTACAGCTCGGCAAAGCACGGCATCATCTGGGCCATCGAAGGGCATGAGGAAGATGCGCGGGCGCCCACTTGCCAGAACTGCCACATGATGGAAGGGGATCATGCGGTCAAGACTTCTTGGGGCTTCCTGGCGCTGCGCTTGCCCACCAAGTCGAATGTGCTGGCACTGATCGATGCAGCTCCTGCCCTGAAAGAACCTCTGACTAAGCTGGCCGCTCTGTTGCCCGAAGGACATTATATAGATCTGGATGATGATCCCCAGTGGACCCTGGATCGGGCTTTGATTCTGCAAGCAGCGGGGATTCTAGATGCGAACTTTCAACCTACCGAGCGCTTTGTGGAAATCGTCGTGCAGGCTCAGGCCGCTCGCGGTCCGGAGGAATTCAACGAGCTGCGCAAGCAGATGAAAGCGAAGTGCAATCAATGCCATGCCAAGGGCTTTGTAGATGCCCACTTCAAGGCCTCAGATGAGATCGTCAAGGCGGCAGATCACGAGTTCGCCAAGGCCATCGCGGCGGTTCAGGGACTCTATCGGGATGGGATTTTACAGGTACCGGAGGGCTGGCGTTATGCACCGGATCTCTTGCAGTACTACGAGGCCAAGACCAAGATTGAACAGGAACTCTATCTCATCATGTTGGAGTACCGCCAGCGCACCTTCCAGGGTGCCTTCCATGTCAGCAATGATTACATGCATTGGTACGGCTGGGCACCTTTGAAGACAGCGGTCAACACCATCCTGGAGGAAGAGAAGCGGTTGCGCGCGGAGCACGCCGGGAAGTAACCCTAGCTAAGGGAGAAGCCGTCTCCCCGATTCGGGGAGACGGTTTTTTTGTGCCTGAATGCTGCCGCAGCGCGTAACCCGTGCATGTACACGACTGAGAAATAAAGGATGCCTTGGCGGGCTATCTGGTTGTTCTTCTGTCACTTATGTTCGACGGGATTTGGGACGATTTCAGGTAACCCGATCGGATTCGGTTCATCGTAGGCAAGATCTTATCGATTGCATTGGATTACTTTGGAGCATCTATCAGGATCGCATTGGGAACAGGAGTTTTACCCGTGCGGTGAGTTCATGATGGCTAAGCGCCATCGAAAGCGAATTAAAAGATCTGAACAGATCAAGCAGAGAATTCGCCATTCTGAGAGCAGTGGACCTAGTGCTGAGAACAGTGCTTATCGCACCGGACGACCCCTTTAGGGTGCCGTTGGACCGCAGAAATCTAGGGTGCTAATGATTCGATACTGCCGTCCTATCCTAAACGGGATTCCGTGTGGAGACCGGAAAGCAGCCAAACTGAGTCCATAAAAAAACCGCTGACGGGAAACCCGTCAGCGGTCTGGATCCTAGGTGATTAAGCCCTCAGATCAATACACATCGTGCATGGTATTGTAGACGTTGAACTTGCCCGTGGGGGTGATGAGCCGCTCATCCTTGATGACCTTCTTGGGCTTCAAGGTCTTGTCGTCCACGACTACCAGGGCGGAAGTCTGATCCTTGCCGTTCCAGACGGAGAACCAAACCTCATCCCCTGCCTTGTTGAACTCAGGTTGCACTACCCGCTTGGGCCCTTCTCCGAGATCTGCCCATTCGGCGATGGGGAGCACCTTGTAGCCCGCTTCCAGGTTATCGATGTCGAACACCGCCACGGACTGATGCACCTTATCCGAAGGGTTCAGCGCCGTATCCACATAGAGATGCTTGGAGTTGGGATGGGTCTTGATGAACAAGGAACCACCCCCCTGACCTTTGAGAGTACGCACTACCTTCCAAGCATGTTCTGGATGGCCTTCCGGGTCTGTCCCGATCAAAGTGATGGCATTGTCGCCCAGATCGCTGGTCGCCCAGACGGGCCCGTACTCAGGATCGATGAAGTTGGCACCGCGACCCGGGTGTGGAATGCTGCCCACATCGATGAGCGCGACCAGCTTATCTTCCTTGGAATCCACCACGACGATCTTGTTGGATTTGTTCGCCGCCGTCAGGAAGTACCGGTGGGTCCGATCCCAGCCGCCGTCGTGCAAGAAGCGAGCAGCATCGATGGTGGTAACCTTCAGGTTATCCAGGTTGGAATAATCGACCATGAGCACATGGCCGGTCTCCTTTACGTTGACGATGAATTCGGGATGCTGATGAGAAGCCACGATGGCGGCAACCCGAGGTTCCGGATGATATTCCTGAGTGTCTACCGTCATGCCTCGCGTGGAGACAATCTTGAGGGGCTCCAGGGTATCCCCATCCATGATGACATACTGGGGCGGCCAGTAAGTGCCCGCGATGGCGTACTTGTCTTCCCAACCCTTATACTTGGAAGTTTCTACAGAACGGGCCTCCATCCCCACCTTCATCTCGGCGACGGTCTGGGGCGGGTCCATCCAGAGATCGATGAGATTGACCCGCGCATCGCGGCCGATGACATAGAGATAGCGGCCAGAGGCTGACAGGCGGGAGATGTGCACCGCATAACCGGTGGGAATGGTGGTGATGATCTCCTTGCTGTCCCCGTCGATCAGGGCGATCTGGCCCGCATCCCGCAGGGTTACGGAGAACAGATTCTCCAGGTTGAGATCGTTCATTTGCTTGGTGGGCCGATCTTCCGGCGCTACCAATACCTTCCAGGTTTCCTTCATCTCCTTCATGCCGAATTCGGGCGGCATGGGTGGTTCATGCTGGAGGTAGCGGGCCATGAGATCGATCTGCGCTTCCGTGAGATCCCCCGAGGTCCCCCAGTTGGGCATCCCCGCTGGAGAACCGTAGGTGATCATAGCCTTGAGATAAGGCGTACCCAGCTTGCGGGTCTTGTCCGTGGTCAGGGGTTTGCCGGTGGCCCCTTTTCGCAGCACACCATGACAGCCTGCGCAGCGCTGGAAGAAGATTTTCTTGGCTTCTTCGAATTCTGCTTTGGTCATGGGAGGGCCTTCGCCCCCGATGAAATCCTTCGTGCCCTCTGGGCTGATGGCGGTGGGCGCCCCTTCATAGGCGACTTCTGCCTTGGAAGTGGGATGCTTGCCCGATTCGCCCGCGGTAGCCAGGCCGACGGCCAGGCACAGAGTAGACAATGCCAGCAGATGGCCAGCACCCTTGGGTTGAAAACGTTGCATACGGGTCCTCCTCTCCGCGCAGAGATGGTTGAGAAACAATGGTCGCGGCGAGGTTACGGTAGGGAACTTCCTCGATCACCAGCTTTGATATAAGTCAAAGGTTTTTTCAGAGCAATCCGTGCGAGTTCTCAAGGAGATTTCCTTCGCGAAACGGTATAGGCTGAATCCGATTGGACTATCCTACAAGGCTCAGCAGGATCATTGCTGGAGGAGTACGCGATCATGTTGCAACAATCGAGCAGCCCGAACTGGCTGCTGTTCATCCTATTGGGGCTCCTGCATCCTCCCCTCCTTGCGCAAGGCCAAGTGGAGTTGGGGATCGATGAGTATAGTGACATCGGCCTGAAAGGCCCTGTGGACAATCCCGTCACCGCCTTGGATGCAGATCAAACCAAGACATCCACCACGGATCATGCAAAGCTCAAGGAATTGCAAGGCCCCTTTGCCAGCGGACCGGAAGTAACTCGCGCTTGCTTGAGCTGCCATAATCAGGCGGGCGATCAGTTCATTACGAACAAGCATTGGACCTGGCGCTATCGCCATCCGGTCACCGGCCAACAGCTGGGTAAGGATTACCTCATCAATAATTTCTGCACCAATGCCCGCGGTAACGAAGGGATGTGCGCCCAATGTCATGCGGGTTTCAACCGAACCGGACCCGATTACGACCTGAGCAATCAGGAAAACATCGATTGTCTCGTGTGCCATGAGTCCACAGGCACCTATTACAAATTGCCCCCCACTCGAGGGAACAAAGCCTGTGCCATTCTCTTCGAGGGTAAGCCGCCCATCGATTGGGCCAAAGTGGCCCAGAGCGTGCGCCTGCCCAGCCGTGCCAACTGCGGAAGCTGTCATTTCTACGGGGGCGGCGGGGACAATGTGAAGCATGGGGATCTCTCCTCGGTGCTCTTCCACCCCCCCAGATCCGTGGATGTACACATGTCGGAAGAAGGGGAGAACTTCGCCTGCATCATCTGCCATGTGGGCGAGGGCCATCAATGGGCGGGCAGCCGCTATCAGATGATTGCCAAAGATGAAAGGGAACAGGCGCTCCCCAAGCCCGGCATGGAACGGGAAACCGCGACTTGTGAAAGCTGCCACGGGGACCGGCCCCATCCGGCGAGCCTTCGCGGCCTTAAGCTCAACGATCATATAGACCGGATCGCTTGTGAAACCTGCCACATTCCCGCCATCGCGCGGGGCGGCGTCGCCACCAAGGTGGATTGGGATTGGCGCACGGCGGGCCGCCTCAAGAACGGGGAAGGCTATCGGGAAGAAGGCTATATCCAGGGAAACGGCGAAGCCCGCCATACCTATAAATCCATCAAGGGCAGCTTCCAGTACGACGAGAACTTCCCGCCGGTCTATCGCTGGTTCGACGGCACCATGTACTACACCACCATCGATACAGTTTTTGATCCGACGAAACCGGTGGAAATCAATTTCTTCCAGGGTTCTCCCCAGGATCCCAATTCCCGGATCTGGCCCTTCAAGCGCATGCACACGGTGCAACCCTACGATAAGGGGAACAACACCTTGGTCTATATGCACCTCTGGGGGGCGGACGATGCTGCGTTCTGGGGAAACTATGATTTCGCCAAAGCCATCGCCTATGGCATGGAGGAACTGGGCGTGCCCTACAGCGGGGAATACGGCTTCATCGATACCTATTCTTGGTGGCCTCAGAATCACATGGTGGCTCCTAAAGAACAGGCCCTGCGCTGTGGAGAATGCCACAGCAAATCGGGTCGGTTAGCGGAACTCAAAGGCTTTTATCTACCCGGAAGAGACCGCCTTCCCTGGCTCGATGGGTTCGGCTTGTTTCTCATCGGCGGCACCTTGGTGGGGGTCGGTGCTCATGGTCTTCTGCGCCTGTTCCTGCATCGGAGGAAACGCTAATGCCCGTCCGTACAGTACGCATCTTCAATGGGTTCGAGCGGTTTTGGCATTGGAGCCAAGCCTTGCTCATCCTCATCCTGGCCTTCACGGGTTTTCGGATTCACGGATACTACGGAGGCATCTCCTTCGATCGAGCAGTGTCCGTTCATACAATAGCTGCCATCGGTCTTATAGTACTCTGGATCTTCGCGATCTTCTGGCATCTGACCACAGGCACTTGGCGGCACTATTTACCCACCACCCAAGGGCTGTGGCCAGTGGTGCGCTTCTATGCCTGGGACATCTTTCGGGGAAAACCCCATCCCTACCGGAAGCACTTCTGGCGCAAGCACAACCCCTTGCAGGCAGCTTCCTATCTGGGCTTGAAGCTGGTGCTTTTCCCCCTGATCTGGTTCTCGGGGTTGGCCTATCTCACCTATAATTTTTGGCAGCAGGGCATCAGTCATCCTGCCCTGAGTTGGGTTGCCACCGTGCATGTGGCCACCGCCTTTGCTATCCTGGCGTTCCTCATCATTCACCTCTATTTGCTCACCACGGGGGGGAGCTTCCGGCATCATGTAGCGCCCATGCTCACCGGTTACGACGAAGTAGAGCTCACGGATGTGGAACTCGCCTACCTCAAACAAGATGAACCCCATCGCTTGAAGGATTGAGGAGATTCTCGCCTCCCTGAGAGGGAGTGCGGGGAGCAGAACCGAGATGATTGGACGCAGCATCGAAAGCTGTATCGGGAACACGCCGTTGGTAGCTCTGCAACGGCTGCCTAGGGGCCAGAACAACCGCATCCTCGTGAAGCTGGAGGGGAACAATCCGGCGGGTTCGGTAAAGGATCGCCCCGCCCTCTCCATGATCCGACATGCCGAGGCGCGCGGGGAAATTCGGCCGGGAGACACCCTCATCGAGGCCACCAGCGGTAACACGGGCATCGCTTTGGCCATGGCCGCCGCCATCAAAGGCTACCGCATGATCCTCGTCATGCCCGAGAACATGAGTCTGGAGCGGCGGGCCCTCATGCGCAGCTTCGGGGCGGAAATTCGACTCACCCCGGAAGCAGGCAGCATGGAAGCCGCCATCGATCTAGCCAGGGAGCTGGAAGCCCAAGGGAAAGGGCGCATCCTGGATCAGTTCTCCAACCCGGATAATCCCCGTGCCCATTACGAGACCACGGGACCGGAGATCTGGCGGGACACCCAGGGCACGATCACCCATTTCGTCAGCGCCATGGGCACCACGGGCACCATCATGGGCACGGGGCGCTATCTCAAGGAGCAAAATCCAGCGGTGCAGATCGTAGGCGTGCAGCCAAAGGAAGGGGCTAAGATCCCGGGCATCCGGCGCTGGCCCGAAGCCTATCTGCCCAAGATCTACGATCCCAGCCGCGTGGATCGCATCCTGGATCTCTCCCAAGAAGAAGCGGAAGAAACGGCCCGCGCCCTGGCCCGAGAAGAGGGCATTTTCTGCGGCATCTCCTCCGGCGGTGCAGTAGCGGCGGCGCTCTCCCTCTCGGAAAAACTGACCGGCGCAGTGATCGTGGCGATCATCTGCGATCGAGGGGATCGCTACCTTTCCACCGGCGTGTTTCCCGCCTGATCCTATGAACAGGCTCCTTCTGTGCTTCCTCGTCCTGATGGCTGCTGCGAGCTGTGCCAAGATCGAGAAGGAAAAGCGCTATCAGGGTTTGATCACCACCACTGAGGGATACGGCGATGCCTTGCGCTGGGGTTATTATGATTCCGCCTATAGCTATGTGCATCCGAGCTTGCGGCATGCGGATGCCTATCCCAAGGCACTGGACAATGTGCGCATAACCACCTATGAAGTCATTCAGCCGCCGGCGATCTACAGCGAAGACCAAACGCGGGTGGAACAACGAGTGCAGATTGAATATGTGCTACGGGATGAACAGGTGGTGCACAAGCTCTCAGATCAGCAGGACTGGCGCTACGATCCCGAGACCAAAACCTGGTGGCTCTATTCCGGCCTGCCCAAATTCCTGCCCTGAGTTCTTTCAACCTGAGAAACAGGAAAGAACAGTATGCAACCATTTCCCAAAATCCGCACCCTATCCCATTACAGCCTGATCGGATTGCTTTTCTGGGGCCCTGTCGGCTGGGCGGGCGACAAGATCGCCTGCGACCAGGCCGGCCCCCAAGCGCCCAGAGACATCCAGAACCCCGCAGGCACCAATGCCATTCGATTTTCCAAGGCGCCTCCCGCATCGGAAATGCACCTGTGCGACATCCATTTCCACAAGTACGCCGAGCACCGGGCCAGCGGTTACACTGAACTTGCAGGCAAAGGAGATCATCGGGGCTACATCTGCAACGGGAGCCATCCGGTCGTCAATACTTCCCAAGGACATGGGGAGGGGCATAGTCATCAAGCCAATGGCTGCCCTGGGATCGCTCCAGGAGATACTATCGAAGTGCACTGGGTGTTCACGACCTGCGATGTCGCGCCCGCCCCTAGTTTGGGCAGTTGTTTTTCCGAAGCTTGCCGCAATCCCGAATTGCGGGTGGAAGCGCGGGTCTTCCTGCTCACGGATGATGGTTCTGGGGAAAATTTCCTGGATTATCGGGCGGGCACAGGCAAGCTGCCTGAAGCCTCAGATCCGGTGGAGTACCTCGGTTCCACTACCGGTCCTGGCTACAATGATGGCACCTGCTCCCCCTATCAGGTCACTTGGCAGGTGAGCAGTGCTTGCACCCCCTTGGAGATCAGCAGTGTGCAATTCTGGTGCGAGACGGATCACAACCCCTTCCACGAGAACCATGCCCACGGCGTCCGCCGCTTGGTGAAAGATCCCGCCTTGCTCGCGCCCATTAAAGATTAGCGCTCTAACCCATTGCGCCAGTCCTGATCTTCCCGATCGAACAGGCGCGTGGATTCGCTGGGCCCCCAGCTGCCGGCGGGATAGGTGTGGATAAAATCCCGCTCCGTCACCCAGACCTTGAGGACGGGATCCACCACCTTCCAAGCCCAGCGCACTTCATCCGCCCGCAGGAACAGGGACCGATCCCCCTCGATCACATCCAAAATCAGGGCTTCATAGGCATCGATGCGGCTGGGGCCCAGGGTGCAGCTCTTGGCATCTAAAGATTCCGTCTGGGTGCGCATCTCCAGCCCGGGCTGCTTGGTCTGTAGCTCGATGCGCAGGCATTCGTTGGGCTGGATGTGGATGAGAATCCAATTGGGCTGCAACTGCTCGATGGCCGTGTGCCGGAAGAGCTGCTGGGGGGGATGTTTGAACCGGATGCTGATGAGGGAGCGGGTTTCCGCCAGGCGCTTGCCGGTGCGCAGGTAGAAGGGCACGTTGCGCCACCGCCAGTTGTCGATGTAGAGCTTCAGGGCGGCATAGGTTTCCGTGGTGCTGTTCGGGGCCACGCCGGATTCCTCCAGATACCCCGCTTTGCCCGCGCCTGCCCGATACTGGGCCCGCAGGGCTTGGGCATGAACCGCTTGGCGGGCGATGGGCCGGATCGACCGCAGCACCTTGACCTTTTCATCCCGCAGCGCCTCTGCATCCAAGCAGGGGGGCGGCTCCATGGCCACCAGGGTGAGCATCTGCAACAGATGGCTCTGGATCATGTCCCGCAGCGCCCCGACGCCGTCGTAGAAACCCGCCCGCCCCTCGATGCCCTGGGCTTCGCTGTGGGAGATCTGCACGTGATCGATATAGTTCCGATTCCAGAGGGGTTCCAAGATCAGGTTGGCGAAGCGAAACACGAGCACATTTTGCACCGTGCTCTTCCCCAGATAATGATCGATGCGATAGATCTGTTCCTCGGCAAAATGGCGATGCAAGCGCTTTTCCAGGACTAACGCGCTTTCCAGATCGAAACCGAAGGGCTTTTCCACCACCAGCCGCGCCCAGCCCTTTTCCTGTAAGTTCAACCCCTGCTGGGCCAGTTGATCCGCTACCGTGCCGTAATAATCTGGCGACAGGGACAGATAAAAGATCCGATTCTCGGGAAAATCGGCTTCCATCAGACGCTTGCGCAGCTGTTCATAGGCAGTCGGTTCCCGAAGATCGCCTTGCAGGAACCGGAGCCGTTCCAGAAACCGTTCCAGGCAGGTCGCTTCTAATTGATCGCCCAAGCGCTGTTGCAAGCCTTCCCGCACCTCTCGCCGCCAATCCTCATCCGACCAATCCCGCCGACCGAAGCCCAGAATGCGGGTGTTCGGCGCGAACTGGGCCGCACGTTCCAACTGGTACAGGGCGGGCAGCAGCTTGTTTCGAGCGAGATTGCCGGTAGCACCGAAGATGACGAGGGCGCAAGGTTCTGGCTTATGGGTGCTTGGATTCATGGGCATTTCTCGGCGCGAGCTGATAGGCGATGGGTGGTTGCCCTTGGGATTCACAGCAGTGGCTCAGATATTGGCTCAGCAGGCTGATACCCAGGAGCAGGAAGCCCAGGAAGAAAAAGAAGAAGTCTAAGAGGATGGAGACCCCATCCAGGGCTGCGGCGGCCAGCACCTGATAGAGCACGAGCAGCACTGTGAGGAACAGGGAGGACAGACCAAGCAGGAAGCTCGCTGTGGAAAACGCTTGCAGGGGTGCGGGAGAAAGTCCGGTGATGCGCTGTAGATGGCGCTGTATGACGGAAGAGAAATCCGGCGCGCTGCCCCTGTCCAGGGGCAGCGTGCTCGGGCTTTGGGCATATTGAAAGAGTAGCACGGGCAAGAGATCCGCCCCCTTGCCCGACTGCATCGCCGCTTCCGCAAGCGCCCGCTCGCAGGCGTAATATTGGCAATCCGGCGGCATAGCCCCCGGGAACAACCGGTTGCTGAACTGGGCCAAGAGCCAGTTCAGGCCCTGCAACCAGCGGGGCATCTGGGTTTCCGGTGCCACGACCCCCACCCAGTCCCGCCCCTGATCCAAGGCTGCGATCACCTGGGGAATGATCTCCGGCGCGGCTTCCGGTCCGATCCGAAGGATGCGTTCCCCCCGACACTGACCCAAGCCCACCTGATGGGCGGCGGACAGCCCGGCGCTGGGATAGAGCAAGATCACCCGCGTTTCCGCCGGTCGGAGCTGATGTTGCTGGCGCAGCAGGGTGGCGGAACGGTCCTGGCTGCCTCCGTCCACAAAGATGACCTCG
The DNA here is from genome assembly GCA_027078745.1 of Chromatiaceae bacterium. Lineage (GTDB taxonomy): Bacteria > Pseudomonadota > Gammaproteobacteria > Chromatiales > Chromatiaceae > JALWWO01. The sequence continues at coordinate 41,941 of JALWWO010000002.1, read as the reverse complement.
TAGGGACTGGCCAGCCCGTCGAGAGCTGCATAGAGCCGGTCGAAAAAGCCGATCAGCGCCCGATCTTGGTTATAGACGGGGACGAGTATCGAGAGCATCCGGCTATTTCTTTCGCTGGGCGGCGAGCTGAGCCACCGCTTGCGGTTGCAGGTCCAATCCCACCGCTTCCCCGGGATTCAGGCTGATGCCGAACCCAACGCCTAGCTTTTCCAGAATCCAGGAGAAAGCCACCACCAGCCCTCCTTCATAGCCCGGAAAGTTCTGCACGAAGGATCGGGCGCGTCCGGGATGGGTGAAGAGGGCCAGCATCTCCCCGTTCTCGGTCTCTAGCTTCAGGGGTTTCGCCCGCAGATCGCTCTGAAAGCCGCCGATCTGATGCCGCTCATAGACGGGCAAAAAGACCTCGGCTTCCCAGAGGGTTTGGAAGAAGGTCTCCGGTGAGATCTCCCCGTTCTGGGCGGCGAGCAACTGGCGTTCTAAGTCATTTTTGGGAATGAACTCGCTCATGAATTTACCTTTTAGGACTGCTGCCGTTTCTCCCAGGTATCCCGCAGGGAAACCGTGCGATTGAAGCAGAGCGTTCCCCCTTCTGTCCTTTCATCTAGGATGAAATAGCCTTCCCGCTCGAACTGAAAGCGGCTGCCCGGGGTCGCCTGAGCTAGGGCCGCTTCCACCTGACAGCCCTGGAGCACTTCCAGGGAATCGGGATTCAGATCCGCCAGCAAATCCCCGTCTGCACCCGGGATCGGGGCCCGGAACAAACGGTCGTAGAGGCGCACCGTCGCGGGTTGGGCATGGGCGGCGGATACCCAATGGATCACGCCCTTGACCTTGCGCCCCTGAGGCTTCTTGCCCAGGGTATCTGGATCATGGCTGCACCGCAGTTCCACGAGCTGGCCCGTTTCATCTCGGATGACCTGCTCGCACCGGATCACATAGGCATGGCGGAGCCGTACCTCGCCCCCGGGGACCAACCGCTTGAACCCCGGCGGGGGTTGCTCGCTGAAGTCCTTCCGGTCGATGTAGAGGCAGCGGGAAAAGGGCACAGCGCGATGCCCCATGCGGGCATCCTTGGGATGGTTGGGTACCTGCAACCATTCTTCCCGATCCTCGGGATAGTCCTCGATCAGGACCCGCAGGGGGCGCAGCACTGCCATGCGCCGAGGAGCGCGCGCATCCAGGTCTTCCCGCACCGTGTTTTCCAACAGGGACATTTCTACCAGATTATCGGATTTCGTAATGCCGATGCGCTGGCAGAAGTTGCGGATCGCTTCGGGCGTGTAGCCCCGCCGTCGCATGCCGGCGATGGTGGGCAATCTTGGATCATCCCAGCCCTGCACATGGCCTTCCTCCACCAGACGGGTGAGCAGGCGCTTGCTCATGACGCTGTATTGAAGGTTGAGCCGAGAGAACTCGATCTGACGGGGGCGGCTGGGCGCGGAAACTTGCTCGATGACCCAATCGTAGAGGGGGCGATGGTCCTCGAATTCCAGGGTACAGAGAGAATGAGTGATGCCTTCCAGGGCATCGCTCAGGGGATGGGTGAAATCATACATGGGATAGAGGCACCATTCCGTGCCTGTCTGATGGTGCACCACCCCGCGCTTGATCCGATACAGCACCGGATCCCGCAGATTCATGTTGGGGGAAGCCATGTCGATTTTCGCCCGCAGGGTGCGGCTACCGTCGGGAAAGGCACCCGCCCGCATCTGCTGGAAGAGCCTTAGGTTTTCCTCGGGGCTACGGTTCCGGTAAGGGCTGTTCTTCCCCGGCTCCGTCAGGGTGCCCCGATAGGCGCGGATCTCTTCCGGGCTGAGATCGCACACATAGGCCAACTCCTTTCGGATCAGTTCCACCGCAAACCCATAGAGCTGTTCGAAATAATCCGAAGCGAAATACAGCCGGTCTCCCCAATCGTAGCCCAGCCAGCGCACATCCCGCTGAATGGCTTCCACGTATTCCCGATTCTCCTTGTGCGGGTTGGTGTCGTCGAAGCGCAGGTTGCACAGCCCCCGAAATTCTTGGGCGAGTCCGAAGTTCAGGACGATGGATTTGGCATGACCGATGTGCAGATAGCCGTTGGGCTCCGGTGGGAAACGGGTGTGAATCCGCTCGTGCTTGCCGGAAGCCAGATCTGCTTCGATGATCTGATAGATGAAGTGGCGGTTCGGAGAGGGTGCAGTCTGAGACATAGGGAATGAGGGTTGGAGAAAAGCGGATTAGTTTAGCGGCTGTCACCCAGGGCGACGAGCCCCGCCCCGATGGATGAGGCTATACTAGCTTTTTTCTTTAGGAAAGTACCGCCCCAGCCCATGGACAGCGTAAACAGCTTGCAACTCCTCGCAGTCATCGTCCTGCCGATGCTCTTCGCAATCACTGTACACGAGGCCGCCCACGGTTGGGTGGCCGGTCAGCTCGGCGATCCCACTGCCCGCCAGCTCGGGCGGGTCAGCCTCAATCCCCTCAAGCATATCGATCCCATCGGCACCCTGGTCGTACCCCTAGCCACCTTTCTACTCACGGGCTTTCTCTTCGGCTGGGCCAAGCCCGTGCCCATCGATGCCCGCAACCTGCGGAATCCCCGCCGAGATATGGCTTGGGTGGCCCTGGCGGGACCCGCAGCCAATCTGGTCATGGCGGTGCTCTGGGGTTGGGTCATTCATCTGGGGTTGCTGCTCTGGAATCTCTGGCAATGGGCAGCCCTGCCCCTGGTATACATGGGCGCATCAGGCGTTTTGATCAACGGTATTCTGATGGTGCTCAACCTGTTTCCCCTGTTGCCCTTGGATGGGGGCCGCGTGCTCCAAGCCCTTCTGCCGCCGAAGCTGGCAGCCCCCTATGGCAAGCTGGAACCCTATGGGCTGATCCTGCTGGTGCTGCTCCTCATCAGCGGCCTTTGGTCGCTGATCCTGCGACCCCTCCTGCACGAGATCATCCGTTGGATGCCTGGCGCAACCATTGTCCAAGAACTCTTTTCCGTCTGAGGATCCTATCGTGTCTTCTCCTGCTAAGGGCCGGGTGCTCTCCGGCATGCGTCCCACCGGTCGGCTTCATCTGGGCCATTATCACGGCGTGTTGAAGAACTGGGTCAAGCTCCAGGAACGCTATGATTGCTTTTTCTTCGTGGCGGACTGGCACGCCCTCACCACCCATTACGAAGATCCCCGAATCATCCCCCAGAGCGTCTGGGAAATAGTGGTGGACTGGCTCGCCGTGGGCATCGATCCCGAATCCGCCGTGCTCTTCATTCAATCCCGGGTGCCCGCCCATGCGGAACTCCATCTGTTGCTCTCCATGCTCACGCCCCTGGGCTGGCTGACCCGAGTGCCCAGCTTCAAGGATCAGCAGGAGAAGCTGCGGGATCGGGATCTGACCACCTATGGCTTCCTGGGCTATCCCCTGCTCCAGAGCGCGGACATTCTGATCTATCGGGCGAATCTGGTGCCCGTGGGAGAAGATCAGGTAGCCCATGTGGAGCTGACACGGGAGATCGCCCGCCGCTTCAATCATCTCTATGGGCGTGCGCCGGACTTCGAAGCTCAGGCGGAAGCGGATAAGAAAAAGATGGGCAAGAAACTGGCCCGTCGCTTCGACGCCCTGCGGCGGGCCTACAGAGAACAGGGCGACCGGCAAGCCCTGCAAGAGGCCCAAACCCTGGTTGAGCACCAAGGCAACCTCAATGCGGAGGCGCGAGAACGATTGCTGGGCTACCTGGAAGGGAGCGGTCAGACCCTGTTGCCGGAGCCTCAGCCTCTGTTGACCCGCGCCGCCAAGATGCCCGGCTTGGACGGGCAAAAGATGTCCAAATCCTACGGCAATACCATCGCCCTGCGGGAGGAACCCGCCCGCATCGAACAGGCCCTGCGCACCATGCCCACGGATCCCGCCCGCGTCCGCCGCCGCGATCCAGGCAATCCAGACCGCTGCCCGGTGTACCAACTGCACCAGGTGTATTCCTCGGAGGAAACCCGCACCTGGGTGCGGGAAGGCTGCACGAGCGCGGGCATCGGCTGCCTCGACTGCAAGCAGCCGGTGATTGAATCGGTGTTGGCGGAGCTGAACCCGATTCAGGAACGCATTCGGGAACTGGAGGCCCAACCGGAGCAGATAAAGGCTTGGATTGCAGCGGGCTGCGAAGCCGCCCGAAAAACAGCGGAAGAAACCCTGAAGATGGTGCGCCAAGCCCTATCTTTGGAATATGGCGAATTCTAGGGGGAACCCAGATTTGCATCCTGGAAGCCGCGGTGGAATTGCGTTCCTCCTCTTGTTCCTGGTGGGCTGTGCTTCGGTGCCCTCAGATGGACCGCACTATGACGAAACCAAGCCCCAACTCTTTCTGCCCAACGCCCAGTTAGCCCCCCTTCGGGGCATCGCCATGGGCCTGGCGGTGAGCAAGGGTTGGCAGGTGCGGGAGTTGAACGATCGGACTTTTCTGGCCCAAAGAACCCTGAATCCGACCACTGCCCAGCAGCTTTTTCCCAAATCGGGCGGCGCTTGGATTCAGGTGCAGATCAGCTTTTTCCCCAGGGCGCAGGGCGTCGCGGTGCTGCTGGATGCTCGGGTGCGCCATGGTTCTGGGGAAGGGGAAAAGCGGGCGGATTTCACAGAGGTCTTCCGGCCAGAACTCATGGCTTCCCTTCGGGATCTGCGCCGCGCTTGGGAGCAGTACGGCTGGCGCGTAGCGGCTGCGGTGCCACCGCTGCCGGAGGCCAAGCCGGTGGAACCTTTGGCTTCTTCCGAGGCAGTCCTTTCGGAACAGTCGGATTCCGCCCCACAGACGAACACGGAATCCAATCGGTTGCTCAAGGAGGAACAGCGGATTGACCCAGCCGTCCCAGCGACTTCGGAAAGCGCACCGGCGGAACCAACGACTTCGTGGAGCATTGCTGCGGAGGGGGAAACGGCCAGTCCGGTAGAAAGAATCCTTGTGCCCACCGCCGAGGAAAAGAACCATCCCGGTGCCCCACCGGAACTGGGCACTTGGGTCTATTATGCAGAATCCTATGCTCGGGCTCAGGGCTGTGTGCTGACCGATGCGGGGGCGGTGCTCCGCCGTCGGGAACCCAATTCTGCGGAACTATATCGCGTGGATTGCGCGGACGGTCGCCATCTCTCGGTGCGCTGCCTGGCGGGTCGCTGTCAGGGGATGCGCTGAACTTGACGGGGATCTGTTTCCCTAACATTGCGCAGCAGCGAGTCTGGGTGTACCGATCGCCTGCCCAAGCTGTTTGCGCAGCCGGCTAGAAGTCTGTCGAATCCAGGGCGGTACCCGATAAAAGTGCGCTTAAAAATGGTTCACAAAGCGGTCATCTCGTCTTCATCGGTAAGAAACAGTGCCACAGTAGCATAGCGTCGCACTGGTATTTCGATTGCAGGATAATGCTATGCGAAAGTCTCTCATCGCCCTTCTCGGTGCTTCCCTCTTCTCTGCTTCCCTCAGTCTTTCCGCAGCGAATCGAGTCCTGATCCAGAACAAGGGTTCTGACACTCTGGTCAACGTGGCCCAAGCCTGGGCGGAAGCCTATAAAAAGGTCAATCCGTCGGTGGCGGTGGCGGTGTCCGGCGGGGGATCGGGCACCGGCATCGCCGCCATGATCAACGGCACCGTGGACATTGCCAACGCGAGCCGATCCATGAAGAAAAGGGAGATCCAGCGGGCGAAAGCGCATGGGATCAACCCCAAAGAACATGTGGTCGGCTATGATGCCTTGGCTGTGTTCATCAACCAGAAAAACCCCATCGATAGCCTGAGCTTAGATCAGCTGGCCCAGATCTTCGGGCGGGGCGGGAAGTTCACCAAATGGTCCGATCTGGGGGTGAAGGTGCCCGGCTGTCCTAGCGATGAGATCGTGGTGGTGAGCCGTCAGAACAATTCCGGCACCTATGCCTATTTCAAGAAGGCTGTGCTCAAGCCGGCAGCGAAGAAGGGTTTGATCGCCAAGGGTACCTATCGCCAGGGCACCCGAGATATGCACGGTTCCAAGGATGTGGTGGATCTGGTGGAAAAGACCCCCTGCGCCATCGGTTACAGCGGTCTCGCCTATGCCACGGATCATGTGAAGATGGTCTGCGTGGCCCAGGAAACCGGCGGGCCCTGCGTCAAGCCCAGCGTAAAGACCGCCAGTGACAAAAGCTATCCCATCGCCCGCCCCCTGTTCATGTACACCAACGGGGAGCCCAAGGGGGCCATCAAGGCCTACATGGATTGGATTCTCAGCGATGCGGGCCAGTGCATCTTGCTGAAGAAAGGCTATGCCCCCGTCCGCGAAGTGCACTGCGATTAGCGTTCTCCAGCGGGAGAGCGCTTAGCTCTCCCCGTTTCTAGGCTCGGAAGGTCCCATGTCCCATCTCGAAATCCGGCAGGAAAAGGATCTCAACGAAATCCGCGACCACATGATCCAGCAGGCCGAAGCCGTGGCCAAGGCGGTGGAAAATGCGGTGCGGGCGGTACAGACCCATAACAAGCGGCTGGCCTGGGATACGGTGTTGGGGGATCATCCCATCAACCGGCACATGCGCCAGATCGACCGGCTGTGCCACAGCTTCATCGCCGTGCATCTGCCCAGCGCGGGCCCCCTGCGGATGCTCTCTTCCATCATCCGGGCCAATCTGGAATTGGAGCGCATCGGGGACTATGCCGTGACCATTTGTCGGGAGGCGGTGCAGATGTCCGGGCCGCCGCAAGGCCCGCTGGAACGGGAGCTGGAACGGGTTTCCGGGGAAACCCTGCTCATGCTGCGCCAATCGGTGCGAGCTTTCAAGGACGGGAACGCCGAGCTGGCCCGAGGCACTCGGGCCATCGCGGATCATCTGGAACACGATATGGACATGGTGTATGAGGAGTTGATGGCCAACAGCGACCGCGCTCAGATCAAGGACAATCTGGCGATTTTCGTGGTCTTCACTCAGCTCAAGCGGGTGGCGGATCAGGCCAAAAATCTCTGCGAGCACACGATCTTCGCCGTCACCGGCGAGCAGAAACCCCCCAAGGTCTACCAGCTGCTTTTCCTGGATCGGGAGAACAACCGGTTGGGACCCCTCGCCGTCGCCATCGCAAGCAACAGCTTTCCCGAAAGCGGCCGCTACAGCACGGCAGGAAAGACCCCCGCTGCCGAGTTAGATGCCCGGCTCGTGGAATTTCTGGAGGCCCGCGGGCTTTCCATCGCAGAACGGGGCCCGAGATCCCTGGCAGAACTCACCCATCCGGAGCTTCAGGAAAAGCATCTGATCGTCTGCTTGGAAGGGACGATCGAGGATTATTTAGATCAGATCCCCTTCCACACTTCGGTGCAGGAATGGGCGCTGGGCGAAGCCGAGGACATGGAAACCCTCTATCGGGCGTTGGCCGCCCGCATCAAGGATGTGATGGAACTGTTGCGCGGGGAGGGTGCTCAGTGAGATGAACGCTTCTGCTGCCCAGCAACCGGATTTCGACCGGCGCAACCTGGACTGGTATATCGATAAGTTCGTCCAAGCCCTGGTCTTTCTCGGCGGCATCTCCGCCATCCTTTTTATCATCGGGATCTTCGTCTTCATCACCGTCGAAGGGTTCGATTTCCTCATGGGACGCTTCGATTTCGTGGAGTTCTTCACCTCTCCTTGGTGGGAACCCACAGATGAGGACGAACCCACCTATGGTATTCTCGCCTTGATCGCGGGCACTGCCAGCGTCACCGGCCTGGCCATGCTCGTGGCCATCCCCTTCTCCCTAGGCGCGGCCATCTTCATCGGGGAGTTCGCCACCGGAAAGACCCGGGAATTCCTCAAGGTATTGGTGGAGCTGCTGGCGGCCATTCCCTCTGTGGTCTGGGGCTTCATCGGTCTTTCGATCATGAATCCCCTCATCATCGAACTGTTCGATGTACCCGTGGGGCTCAATGTGCTCAACGCGGGCATCATCCTAGGCCTCATGGCGGCGCCCATCATGACCTCCATCGCAGAAGATGCCCTGAAAGCGGTGCCGGATCGGTATCGAGAGGCGGCGGAAGCCTTGGGGGCTACCCGTTGGCAAGTGGTCTATAAGGTGGTGTTGCCCGCCGCAAAGAATGGCCTGCTGGGGGCGGTGCTCCTGGGCGTGGGCCGAGGCTTTGGGGAAACCATGGCGGTGCTCATGGCCACCGGCCACGCGATCAACATTCCCACCAGCATCTTCGATTCCGTGCGGGCCCTCACCGCCACCATCGCCGCCGAGCTCGGGGAAACGGCCCAGGGCTCCGACCATTACGGCGCCCTCTTCACCATCGGCATCTTCCTCTTCCTCATCACCTTCCTCATCAACCTCATGGCCGATCTCATCGTGCGAGGCGTGAGAAAACAATAAGTCGGGTTCGGAATCATGTTTGAAGCCACAGCGCGAAACCGCAGGGCGCAGCGCGTCCAAAAGCTGTACGCAATCCTTTTCGGTCTCATGACCGCCCTGTTGATTCTGCCGGTGCTGATCATCTTGGGCACACTGATCTACAAGGGCGGGTCGATGATTTCCATCGATTTTCTCTTCACCGAGCCCACCAACGGCATGACCGAAGGGGGGATCTTCCCCGCTCTGCTGGGCACTGTCTGGTTGGTCAGCGTCGCCCTCCTGGCGTCTGTTCCCTTGGGGGTGGCCGCTGCCATCTATCTGAGTGAGTATGCGCCGGACAATTGGCTGACCCGCGCCATCAATCTGGCCATCATCAATCTGGCCGGGGTGCCCTCCATCGTGCATGCCCTCTTCGGCGTGGGGGCCTTCGTCATCTTCTTTGGCTTCGGCACCAGCATTCTGGCCGCGAGCTTGACCCTAGCCATCATGACCCTGCCGGTGGTCATCGTCTCCACCAAGGAATCCTTGCAAGCCGTGCCCCAAGCCTTTCGGGTTGCCTGCTGGAACATGGGGGCCACCCGCTGGCAGACCATCCGGCGGGTGGTGCTGCCCAATGCGGTGAGCGGCATTCTCACCGGTATCATCCTGGAGGTCTCCCGCACCACGGGGGAGACCGCCCCCATCATGTTCACCGGTGCCGTGTTCTTCTCCCCCTATCTCCCCCAGGGCATCTTCGATCAGACCATGGCCCTTTCCCTTCATCTCTTCGTGGTGACTACCCAAGTGCCCGAGGTGCCGGAAGCCCTGCCCTACGGGGTGGCCCTGGTGCTCATCTTCCTGGTGCTGCTCATGAATAGCCTCTCCATCGGCTTTCGCATGTATCTGCGAGGGAAAAAGAAATGGTAGCCCCGAAACTGGTCGTGGAAGGGCTTTCCATCAGCTATGGGGGCAAGACGGTCCTGCACGATATCAACCTGGAAGTGCAGGAGAACGAGATCTTCGGCATCATCGGCCCGGCCAATGCGGGAAAGACCTCTTTTCTCAAGGCCATCAACCGCATGAGCGATTTCGAATCGGACATGCAGGTTTCTGGGACGATTCGGTTCAACGGTCGGGATATCCGAACGCTCCGCAATCTGTACGCCTACCGCAGCCGGATCGGCGTGGTGTTCCCCCTGCCGGTGGGCTTGCCTCTGACCATCTATGAAAACGTGGCGCTCGCCCCTCGGCTGCGCGGAGTGAAGCACAGGGATGAGCTGGATGAGATGGTAGAGCGCTGCCTGAAGCGGGCGGCCCTCTGGGAGGAAGTCAAGGATCGTCTCCACGTCCTGGGTTCCCTGCTCTCCGGCGGTCAGCAACAGCGGCTCACCATCGCCCGGGCCCTCTCCCAGGAACCGGAGCTGCTGATGCTGGATGAATTTTCCATCGCCGTGGATCCGGTGACCACCATGCGCATCGAAGATGTGCTCAAGGAATTGAAGCGAGAGATCACCATCATTCTGGTGACCAATCTGGTGCAGCAGGCCCGCCGCCTGGCGGATCGCACCGCCTTTTTTCTGGAAGGAAAATGCGTGGAAATCGCTGAGACGGAAGCGCTCTTCACTGGAACCGTGCAGGATCAGAGAACCCGAGATTATATAGAGGGCCGGTTCGGTTGATCGCTGCCCCGCCGGATCCCATGAAATCGAACGATAGGAACGCTAGCGCCCAAATGGAAACCCAGGATGCGGAGTACGCGATTCGTACCGAGCAGTTGAACCTCTGGTACGGCACCTTTCAGGCCCTGTTCGATGTGAATTTAAACATCCGGAAGGGGCGGATCACTGCCCTCATCGGGCCTTCCGGCTGCGGGAAATCCACCTATCTGCGCAGCATCAACCGGATCAATGAGCGGCTGGGCTATGTGCGCATCCAGGGTCGCATTCGGGTCATGGAGCAGAATATCTATGATCCGGCAGTGGAACTGATCCAGGTGCGCAAGCAGGTGGGCATGGTGTTTCAGCGCCCCAATCCCCTGCCTCTATCGATTCGGGAAAACATCCTGTTCGGCCATCGGTTGCACCATCGGAAAATCCGTAGGCAGCAGGCCGAGGAATTGGTGGAAGAATCCCTGCGCACCGTGTTGCTCTGGGATCAGGTGAAAGACCGCCTCCACCGCAAGGCTACGGAGCTTTCCCTAGAAGAGCAACAGAAGCTCTGCATCGCGCGGTTGCTGCCGGTGAAACCCAGCGTGTTGCTCATGGATGAACCCTGTTCTGCGCTGGATCCCAAGGGTACGGAAGCAGTGGAAGAACTGATCTGGGAGCTGCGGGGCCGATATACGATCCTCATCGTGACCCACAACATGGCTCAGGCCCGCCGCGCCAGCGAGGAATGCGTCTTTATGCTCATGGGGAAAGTGGTCGAACATGCGGAGACGCAAACCCTGTTCGTCACCCCCCGATATAAGGAAACGGCGGACTATATCGAAGGGCGCTACGGCTAAACTTCGCTCGCGGGGCTGCGCTAAGCTATAGCCTTTGCATTTCGGTGCGGATGATGCGATTGCCCCGATTCCTGTTCTTCTGCAGCTTGCTCTTGGCGGTCTCCGCCGGTCGCCCGGCGGAGCTGTCTGACTCCCCCCCACAAAGAATTCTCAGCTTGGCACCCAATGTGACCGAGATGCTCTATTTTCTGGGGTTGGGGGATCGGGTAGTAGGCGTGACCCAGTTCAGCGACTATCCACCGGAAGCGCGGCGGAAACCCAAGGTGGGCAGTTTTGTACGGCTCAATCTGGAACGGATTCTGAGCCTGAAACCGGATCTGGCCATCGGCACGGCGGACGGCAATCCCGCCCCCCAGATCGCCCGATTGCAGGAGCTGGGCATTCCGGTGCTGCGCATCGATCCCAGAACCCTTCCCCAAATGCTCGAATCCTTGGTGCGCATCGGAGTGCGCACGGGCGTTCCCGATGAGGCGAGGGCCCGCGCCCGGGCACTGAGGGAACGGATCGAGGCGCTGACTGCCCGGGTGCGGGATCTGCCTAAACCCCTGGTCTTCCTGCAACTGAGCCTGAAGCCCCTGATTTCCGCAAACAAGAATACTTATCTCAACGATCTGATCGAACGGGCGGGGGGGCGCAACCTGACCCGAGATCTGCCCAGTCCCTATCCCCGAGTCAGCTTGGAAACCGTCCTGACGGGGAAACCGGAGATCCTCTTGATCCTGGCCCAGAGTCCCAGGGCGGAGAAGGCCGCTCGCATTTTCTGGCCCAGATGGCGAAGGATTCCCGCCGTGCGAGACGGGCGGGTTTATGCCCTGGACGCGGACTTGTTGACTCGGCCCGGCCCCAGAGCACCGGAAGCCCTCGAACGACTGATTCCCCTTTTTCATCCTGAACTGTCCGATCTTGAACCCTAAGGATTTCTGGCGGCACCTCTTCGGGCTGAGCCTTCTGTTGTTTCTCCTGATGTTCGCCGCCCTCTTCCTGGGCACGGCGGCGGTCGATTTGTCGGGGTTGCTCGCGGGCTCGGAAATCATGTGGTCGATCCTGCTGGAAGTGCGCTTGCCCAGGATCCTGTTGGCAGCCCTGGTGGGCTTTGGGCTGGCCTTGGGGGGCGTTGTGTTTCAGGCGATCCTGCGCAATCCACTGGCCGATCCCTTTGTGCTCGGCCTTTCCAGCGGCTCCGCCCTGGGCGCAGTGTTGGGAATCGTCTTCGCAGAAGACGCCTTGCCCCTGCCCCTGTTTTCCTTCGGGGGGGCCCTGGGCAGTCTGCTCCTGCTCTTTGTCATCGCGGGCCGCTGGGCTTTTTTGGATCGCCATGCGCTGCTGCTCAGCGGGGTGATCCTGAACACCTTGTTCAGCGCCCTCATCTTGTTCCTGCTTTCCGTGGTTGCCCCCGATCAGCACTATGCTTTGTTCGCCTGGCTTTATGGGGATCTTTCTCAGGCGACCTATGGACAAGTCGTCCTGATCGCACCCTGGGTGCTGCTGGCTAGCGCAGGCATCTATGCCTTGGCCCGCCCCCTGAACTTGCTCACCCTGGGAGCGGACATGGCGATGCGTCTGGGACTGTCGGTGGTGCGCGCCCAAGTGTTCTTGATTTTGCTCAGCGCTCTTCTCGTCGGGCTGGTGGTGGCCTTCTCCGGACTCATCGGCTTTGTGGGACTCCTCGCGCCTCATCTGGCGCGCATGGCCTTTGGTCCCGATCATCGAGTATTGCTGCCCGCCGCTGCCCTGGGGGGTGCCCTCTTCTTGGTGCTTGCGGATAGCTTGGCCCGCAGTCTGCTCGCCCCTCAGGAATTGCCGGTAGGCGTGATCTCCGCCGGCTTCGGCGCCCCCTTCTTCCTCTATCTGTTGAAAAGGCAGGGGAGCCAGTGGCGGCCGTCCTGAGCGTGCGGGATCTGTGGTTCCAGTACGGTGCCACAGCCTGTTTGCAAGCCATCGATTTTGAACTGTATCCCGGGGAGATCCTCGCCATCCTGGGGCAGAACGGTTCCGGAAAGAGCACCTTGCTCAATCTGATGGATGGGGTTTTGCAGCCCAGTCGGGGGGAAATCCGCCTGCGGGGGGTGCCCCTGTCTGTGCTGAACCGTTCAGCCATCGCGCGGCAAGTGGCCATGGTGCCTCAGGAAAGTTCCTTTTCCTTTGCCTTTTCTGCGCTGCAAGTGGTGCTCATGGGTCGCTTTCCCCATCAGCGCTTCTTTTCATTCGACGGGGAAGCAGATCTGCGCATCGCGCGGGAAGCCCTGGATCTAACCCATTGTGCGGATCTCGTCCATCGATCCATTCAGACTCTTTCCGGCGGGGAACGTCAACGGGTGCTCCTCGCGCGGGCTTTGGCGCAAGAACCCCAGGTGCTCCTTTTAGATGAGCCCACCGCCTTTCTGGATCTGCGACATAAGGGAGAGCTCTTCCGGCTCCTGGTTCAGCTGGCAACGCGCAAGGGGTTGGCGGTGGCTCTGGTCTCCCATGATCTAGATCTGGTCGCTCAGTACAGCAGCCGGGTGCTCCTGCTGCACGGAGGGAAGATTCTCGCTCTCGGTAAGCCGGCTCAGGTTCTGACCGCTGCGCACCTGCGAACGGCCTTTGGCTGTCCGGTGCAAGTGGATCTGCACCCCCGCACCGGCCGCCCTCGCATCCATCTGCTGTAACGGGCAATTTGCTACACTGCGTCTTTTCTCAGCAGGATGAAATCATGGCGTATCAGAAGATTCAGATTCCCGCATCGGGGGAAAAAATTCAGGTGGATCCCCAAGGAAAGTTGCAGGTGCCAGACCAACCCATCATTCCCTATATCGAGGGAGACGGCACGGGCATCGACATCACGCCGGTGATGAAACGGGTGGTGGATGCGGCAGTGGAAAAGGCCTACGGAGGAAGCCGAGCGATCCAGTGGATGGAGATCTTTGCCGGCGAGAAGGCGACCCGCATCTATGGGGAAGGGGTTTGGCTGCCCGAGGAGACCTTGGAGGCCGTGCGGGAGTTTGTAGTTTCCATCAAAGGCCCGCTGACCACGCCGGTGGGCGGGGGCATCCGTTCCCTCAATGTAACCCTGCGACAAGAACTGGATCTCTATGTGTGCCTGCGCCCTGTGCGCTATTTCCGCGGCACCCCCAGCCCCCTCAAGGCGCCGGAAGATACGGATATGGTGATCTTTCGGGAGAATTCCGAAGACATCTATGCAGGCATCGAGTGGCCGGCGGGCTCTCCAGAGGTCCAGCGGGTCATCGATTTTCTCGAAAAGGAGATGGGGGTCACTAAGATCCGCTTTCCGAAGACTTCGGGCATCGGCATCAAGCCGGTTTCCGAGGAGGGCACCAAGCGCTTGGTGCGCAAGGCGATTCAGTATGCCATCGAGCAACGCCGCTCCAGCGTGACCCTGGTGCACAAGGGCAACATCATGAAGTTCACGGAAGGGGCTTTTAAGACCTGGGGTTATGAGCTGGCGAAGGAAGAATTCGGCGCGGAGGAGATCGACGGGGGGCCCTGGTGCCGCATGACCAACCCCCACACCGGAGACCCCATTCTCATCAAGGATGTGATCGCGGATGCGTTCTTGCAGCAGATCCTGTTGCGGCCCAAGGAATATGATGTGATCGCAACCCTGAACCTCAACGGGGACTATATTTCCGATGCCTTGGCGGCCCAGGTGGGAGGCATCGGCTTGGCCCCCGGGGCGAATCTCTCGGATTCCGTGGCCATGTTTGAAGCGACCCACGGCACGGCCCCCAAGTATGCGGGCAAGGATCAGGTAAATCCCAGCTCCCTGATTCTCTCTGCAGAAATGATGCTCCGCCATCTCGGCTGGGAAGAAGCGGCGGATCGGATCGTGCGAGGATTGGAAGGCGCCATCCAGGCGAAGACCGTCACCTATGATCTGGAACGGCTCTTACCCGGGGCGACCAAGCTGAGCTGCTCCGGATTCGGGGCAGCGATCATCGATCACATGTGAGGGAAAAAAGGGGCGGCTCGATTGCCGCCCCTCCAGCGAGATTGACGAAGGGAATCAGCTCAGCCGGTGCACCCGGGCCGCGTGCAGCCCCTTGGGTCCGCGGCTGATCTCGAACTGAACCTTTTGCCCCTCCTTCAAGGTCTTGTATCCGTCCATATCGATGGCGGAAAAGTGAACGAATACGTCTTCATCTTGCCCATCCGGTTTGACAAATCCGTATCCTTTGGCATTGTTGAACCACTTGACAACACCGGTCATCATCGTGCGCACTCCTCCAAGGTTTCAAGAATTTCTCTGATTGTGCTTGTCTATAGGGGGTGCGCCTTCATAAGCTCAGGACGCACCTCGAGAACAAAGTATAATAATTCGATGGCACCGGTCAAATCACAGGAGCGATCTTCTTAAGATTCATGGGAAAGCATCCACAAACGGGAACAGAAGACGAGGCGCTTTCAGTCCAAGCCCAAAAGCCTCAGTCTAAAGAGCCGCCGAAGTATCGGGTGCTCCTGCACAACGATGACTACACGCCCATGGATTTCGTCGTTCAAGTACTGGAAATCTTCTTTCACATGGATCGGGCGAGGGCCACTCAGGTCATGTTGCATGTGCACACCCGAGGTGTCGGTCTGTGTGGGATCTTCACGCGAGATGTAGCGGAAACCAAGGTTGCTCAGGTAAACGATTTCTCCCGCAGCCATCAGCATCCCTTGCTGTGTACGATGGAAGCACTCTAAGCCGATCAACGCCGCCATGTTCAATAAAGAACTCGAGTCCACACTTAACCTAGCCTTCCAATGGGCACGGGCAAGGCATCATGAATTCATCACCGTAGAACATTTGCTGCTTTCTCTGCTGGATAATCCCACAGCAGCCCGGGTGTTGCGCGCCTGCGGTGCAGATCGGGAAGAATTGCGCAGTAAGATTTCCAGGTTTATCGAGGAAAACACGCCCAAACTTCCTGACCCTGGGATAGGAGAGACGCAACCCACTTTGGGCTTCAAGCGCGTGTTGCAGAGAGCGGCTTTTCAGGTGCAGTCCGCCGGAAAAAAGGAGGTGAACGGTGCCAATGTACTGGTCGCTCTCTTCAGCGAACAGGATTCTCAGGCGGTCTATTTCCTCAACCAACAGGCCATCACCCGTTTGGATGTAGTCAATGTGATCTCCCACGGCATTCCCAAAGTGCCGGAAGAAGATCGAGGAGAAGAGGAACAGACCGCAGAAGAGCAGTCCCAAGAGGAATCCAAGGAAACGGCAGATCCCCTGGAAAGCTTTGCGACCGACCTCAACGAGATGGCACGGCAGGGACGTATCGATCCCCTCATCGGTCGTCGGGAAGAGATCGAGCGCACGATGCAAATCCTCTGTCGTCGCCGCAAGAACAATCCCTTGCTCGTGGGAGAAGCTGGGGTGGGGAAAACGGCTATCGCCGAGGGACTAGCTAAGAAGATCGTGGATGGTGAGGTACCCGAGATCCTGGCGAAAACCACCATCTACGCCTTAGACCTCGGTGCGCTTGTGGCAGGCACCAAGTACCGAGGAGATTTTGAAAAGCGGCTGAAAGCCCTGCTGTCTGCTCTGAAACGGCAATCCCAAGCGATTCTGTTCATCGATGAAATCCATACCATCATCGGTGCGGGTTCCGCCTCCGGAGGAACGATGGACGCCTCGAATCTCATCAAGCCCATGCTGGCTTCCGGGGAATTGCGTTGTATCGGTTCCACCACCTATCAGGAATTCCGAGGGATCTTTGAAAAGGATCACGCTCTCGCACGGCGCTTTCAAAAGATCGATATTCTGGAACCCAGTGTGGAAGAAACCTACGACATCCTGCTCGGCCTGCGGACACGTTTTGAAGCGCATCATGCGGTCCAGTACACGCAACCCGCCCTGCGAGCGGCGGCGGAACTCGCTGAGAAATATATCCATGACCGCCATCTACCGGACAAAGCAATCGATGTGATCGATGAAGCCGGTGCGCAAATGCAGCTTCGCCCAGCCGCAGAGCGGCAGAAACCCATCGATGTGGAAGAGATCGAGGCCATCGTAGCCAAGATCGCCCGTGTTCCCCCGAAACAGGTGTCCCACTCGGATCGGGAAGCCCTGAAGCATTTGGATCGGGAGCTCAAGCAGGTGGTCTTCGGGCAGGACGAAGCTATCGACGTGCTGACCGCTGCTATCCGCATGAACCGCGCAGGATTGGGGGCTGCGGAAAAACCGATCGGTTCCTTCTTGTTCGCTGGGCCCACCGGCGTAGGAAAGACGGAGGTAACCCGTCAGTTAGCGCAGATCCTAGGCATGGCGTTGATTCGCTTCGACATGTCGGAGTACATGGAAGCTCATACAGTTTCCCGCCTCATCGGCGCGCCGCCTGGCTATGTGGGCTTCGATCAAGGAGGCCTGCTCACCGAGGCCGTCAACCAGCATCCCCATGCAGTGCTGCTGCTGGACGAGGTGGAAAAGGGCCATCCCGATGTCTTCAATCTGCTGTTGCAGGTCATGGATCACGGCACCCTCACAGATACTAACGGCCGCAAAACGGATTTTCGCAACGTGGTCCTGGTGATGACCACCAACGCGGGGGCCACGGAGATCAGCCGGCGATCCATGGGGTTCTTGGAACAGGATCATGGCACCGATGGTTTGGAAGTCCTAAAGCGCTACTTTTCGCCGGAATTCCGCAACCGCCTGGATGCCATCGTACAGTTCCGCCCCCTCTCTCCGGAGACCATCACCCGCGTAGTGGATAAGTTTGTCCAGGCGCTTGAGCAGCAGCTTGCGGAAAAGCAGGTGCAGATGATCTTGGATCCGGAAGCCCGCACTTGGCTCGCGGAACGGGGTTACGATCCACAGATGGGGGCACGCCCCATGGCTCGGATCATTCAGGAGCAGATCAAACGACCCCTGGCCGATGAATTGTTGTTCGGTCAGTTGGCCGAGGGGGGAACTGTGCGCATCTCTGTCCAAGGGGATCGCCTTTGCTTTCAGTTTCATTCGCCCATGAGGAGGAAATGATGAAAAAGACCCGCCCATCCATTTCAGCCTGGATCCTAGGCTGTGCAGCACTCGCCATCGGGCAGATCGCCTTGGCCAATGTCCAGTTCTCTGCGGATCTGCAGCAAACGGGCCCCAGGGGAACGCACACCCAGGGGAAGCTGTTCGTCGGGGAAAATCGGGTGCGCATGGAAATGAATCATCAGGGGCAACAGATCGTGCGGATTACAGATGAGAATCGAGGGGTTGAATGGGTGCTGTTCCCCGCCCAGCGAAAGTATATGGAGCGAAAACTCCCTGCTCGAGCACAGCGGGATGGAGAAAATCCCTGTGCGGGGGCTCCTCAGATGCGTTGCCGAAAGCTCGGTGAAACCGAAATTGCTGGTCGTCCAGCGGTGATCTGGGAAATACGAGCCTTTCGGAACGGCAAGGAAGAACGGATTAAACAATGGATCGATAAGAGCAGGGGTCCTGGTTTTATCCTGCGCCAGGAGTTATCCAATGGGCAGCAGATGGAACGGGTTTTTCTGGGAAATGAAACGTTCGCTGGTCGTCCTGTGGAGAAGTGGCGTGTGGATCTAAAGACCCCTGACGGGCGGCAGATGCAGAGCTTCGAATGGTATGATCCCGTGCTGGAAACCGCGCTCAAACAGGAATATCCCCAGGGCATGGGCATGGTATTGCACAACATCCATGTGGGACCACAGCCGGATCAGCTGTTTAGTGTGCCCGCAGGCTTCGAGCGCATGAGCACCCCCCCTGGAATGCCCGGTGCGTTCCGCCCCCAGCGGTAGCTTTTGATTCCAGCGCAAGCGCTCCCTGTACCCCGCAGGTGCAGGGAGTTTTTTCTGATCAGAGAGCGCAATCACAGGATTTTTGGATGATCACAGTAATTGGCAGCTTAAAAGGGGGATCGGGCAAGAGCACCATTTCCTTCAACCTCGCCGTATGGCTCGCCATGGCAGAAGTACAGGTGCAATTGATCGACCTAGATCCCCAACAGACCCTGACAGATGTGGTGGATGTGCGGACAGAAGAGGGCTTTGAACCCGTCCTTCAGGTCGCCCACAAGGAAGCACTGCGTCGCACCCAGCTTGCAGAATCAGATGAGACAGTAATTGATGTGGGTACAGCAGACATGGAAGCCATGCGGCGCGCTTTGCAACTCTGCGATCGGGTAGTGGTGCCGGTTCCACCTTCCCAAGCAGATATTTGGTCCACCCAGCGATTCATCCAAATGGTACAGCATCTGCGGGAGAATCCACCGCAGATCCTGGGCTTTATCAATCGGGGAGATACTCATCACGCCATTCGGGAGACCAACGAGGCTGCCGCTGCCCTGGTCTCCCTGCCCGGGATTAAATTCCTTCGCCCTCGCATCGGTGCGCGCACCCTCTTCCGCCGGTCCTTCAGCGAAGGGCTCGCTGTGTTCGAACTGGACCCTCGGAGCAAAGGCTCTCAGGAATTCTTCTCCTTGGCGGCCACCCTGTATCCCACTTTGGTGAGTTGAATCCCGGATTCGCGAGGGTTGGAAAAGGAACATTTGGTCGGCGCCCGTTTTCTTGCCGTCATCGCGATCATGAGGCTTCTGGCAACCGGCCCGGGTGCTATGTGCTGTCCTCATCCTCAGACCTAAGGCTTTCGGTCAGTAAAATGGGTTGTATTTCCATGTAGTTATGCTAGATTCGTAAGAAACTTCTTGGTTTGACAGCGACCGAATGCCCATGGCAGAACTGCACAATCCTTCTTCCGAACGCCTGCCGGATCACAATCATCCCCGCACCGATCAACTCAATGCTTATGCTATCGAACGCCTTTCTCAGGCCTTTGAGAGCAGTGCGAAGCGCTGGGAACTGATCGTCTATCCCTCCCTGTTCGCGTTCATCATCCTCGCTGCCTACGGGTTTTACCTCATTTTCAGCCTGGCCAAAGACATGCATTACATGGCCATCAGCGTGGATTCCAACATGACGGTGCTCGCCAGCAACATGCAATCCATGTCCGATAATGTGGCCCAGATGAGCGCGAATGTGCGCACCATGGCAGTCAGCATGGAATCCATGTCGCGGGATGTGAGCGCCCTCAAGCCCATGCTTATCAGCATTCAAACGCTGGACCGCTCGGTCCGAGATATGACCCGCACCACCCGTCATATGAGCGGTGATATGGCGGTGATGAACCGGACCATCAGCCGTCCCATCCATTTCATAAACTGGTTTATGCCCTGGTGAGCTAAGTGTTAGCAGGGGTCTCCAAGGTGGGTGCAGGAGGACCGAGGAAATTTCCCTGCACATAATCCACACCAACCTGCCAGAGCACCGTGAGGGTGCGGGCATCCTCCACGCCGGTGACGACTGTGCGCACCTCCAACTCCTGGGCCACTTCGATCAGCTTTATCAGGCGCTGCTGCTTTTCTTCATCATCTGCAAGCCCATTGCCGAGCTCCGGCATGAACTTCACAAAATCCGTGCGAATGTTGCGCAGCAATACTTCGGGGCTGGGTCCCTGACCAAAGCGGTTGAGCGCCACATTGCATTTCACCCGCTTCAATCCTTCCTGTAGTTTGGAAAAGGCCACGGAATGGCGGCGGGCGTGATCCTCCATGACTTGGAAAGTGAACCAGTTACCTCGGGCCTCCGAGCGGCGGAGTTGATCACAGATCCAAATCAATAATTTTTCTTCTTGCAGGGTTTCCTGCGCCAAATTGATGAAGAAGTTCACCTTTCTGCCCTGAGCACGCTGCTTGGCCACCTCCTCGATCGCATGCTCGATGACCCAGCGATCCACAGCGACCATGCGTCCAGCTCGTACAGCCACCGAGAGAAAATCCTTGGCTTCCCGCAAGCGCTTCTGATCGTCTCGCAGCCGAATGAATACGTTGTAATTTTCTTGAGCATCCCCCTTGAGGCTGACAATAGGTTGATAGACGAGTTGGAAGCCATCGCCGGTCAAGGCGCGGTTGATCATGGCAGCGAAGAGCTTGTCTTCGTCGCTCATCTCTGAGGAATAACCGCTTTCCGGCTGCTTGGAAGCGGGCATCTGAGAAGAGGGGGAAGCACCCATCTGTTCCTCCAGACTGCCGAAGAGATAGTCTCGATAAGCAGTGTTCAGAGCTTCTTCCGGCGTATCATGCCCGGGTTCGGCCAGCACAGCCCCCGTGTTGCAGATCTTCTGATCGCCTTTGACCGTCCGACCCGCAGGAAGTCGGATTTTTTCCACGATCAGCGAGGAAAGTTGCAGCAGCTGCCGATCCCTTGCGTTTTTAAGGAGTATCACAAAGCCATCGTCGCAGACCCGTGCTGCAAAAGTGCCGGCTGGGATCAATTTCTGCAATGCCGTGCCGAACTGTCCCATGGCCTTAAGTCCCTGGGTAAAGCCTTCGTTCTGCACGATCCGATCGAAGACTTGCACACCCACATAGATGATGCCCACCCGGTCCGCAGTGGCCGCATCCTGTTGCAACAGCTTGGCCAATTCCCGAATGAGCGCTGGATAATTGGCTAACCCAGTAGCCTGATCCTTACAGTGTTCAGCCTCGCTGTCTCCTATTTGCTGCACCACCGCGCGGATGCAGGGTTCCCCATCCAAACTGGACTTAGAGAGCACCATGCGGGCGTTGAATTGGGTATCATCCGTTCGCACGCAGACCACGTTCAGCGTTAGCGGACTCTCATCTTGGCGAGCATTGAGAGAACGAATCGTCTTTCGCATTTCCTGCTGGGACTCATCTGCTACTAGATCCAACAAGGTATAGCCGATGAGATCATCTTCTGTCTCGAAGCCGAAGAGCTCGCAATAGGCGGGATTCGCCTGCACATGCATCCCCTCATGGATGAAAGCCACCGCTTCTCCAGAGGCATTCATCGCCTGTTGGGATCGTTGTTCGCATTCCTCCAGACGATCTTGCAGTTCTTGTATGGTCTGCTTGTTTTTCAGATCAGACAGTTCCCGCGCAACGACCAACTGCAAGAGTTCCTTTTCATCCTGCCTGACCACATCCCGCACCCCTCGCCGCATCGCATGGATCAGGGTTTCCGGACTCATGGCCATGTCCGCGATGACCACCAGGGGTACATCGGTTTCAAAGGATTGGTAGGACTCGATGCAAGCTTCCAAGTCGATCTTGGGGTCGTATTCGCAGCAGAGGATCAGAGCGATGTCCTGCTCAACGATGAAATCTTCCAGCAGCTCATCCGCATGGACGCCGTGAACGCTCAGCCCTCCGTTGCGCAAGGTAGTGATGATGCGTTCCGCTTCTTCCTCTTTGGAAGTGAGAATCAGGAGAGAGACCGGTGCGGTGATGGCGTCCATAGTTCCAGATGGCTGATGTCGGTTTCGAAAAGTAGCAGGGAAACCCTGAGATTATCCATTGTCCAGGGGAAAGAGAGTAGCGGATTTAGTGCTTTTTTACACGGAACTACCTCCGGTCAACAAATGGGCTGCTTGTAGCGCAGCCCGGGTTGCTCCCGCACCATTCGGGGCACCAGATAGCCTGGTAGCCGGCTGAGCAGCCCTTTCATCAGCGCTTTGGCGCGGTGTTCGGGCACTTGAAAATGGGCAGCACCCTGCACGGGATCTAAGCGATGCAGGTAGTAGGGAATGACCCGATTTTCAAAAAGTCGTTCGCTCAGCGCTGCCAGGACCTCCACACGGTCGTTCACCTGTCGCAACAACACGCTCTGATTGAAGATGAGGATCCCCCGTCTCACGAGCCGCTCGATGGCCTCCCGTGCCGCTTCTCCGATTTCTTGGGGATGGTTGGCATGGATTACCAGCACCACTGGCAGCGGGGCTTCTGCCAATTGATCCGCAAACGCCTCGGTGATGCGGGCGGGCAGAGCGATGGGCAATCGGCTGTGAATGCGTATCCTTCGCACATGGGGAATCTGCCCGAGCCGCTCCAGGAGTGCTGAGAGCGCTTGATCTTCATAGAGCAGGGGATCCCCACCGCTGAGGATGATCTCGGAAAGTCCTGGATCTGCAGCGATTTGTTGTATCGCCTGATCCTGTAGATCGTGAATCAGCGTTTCTTCCCCGTAGGGGAAATGGCGGCGAAAACAATAACGGCAGTGCAGAGCGCAGGCGCCGGTTAAGAGCAGCAGGGCGCGCCCTGCATATTTTTGCAGCAATCCGGGTGCTCGGCGCGCCGCCAAATCTCCCACCGGATCCTTCCGATCGCCAGGCGCGCACACCGCTTCTTCTGCCCGAGGCAAGATCTGAAGCAGCAGCGGATCTGCGGGATCTCCCGCGTTCATCAGGGCGGCATAGCTCTTAGGTACCAGGAAGGGAAATGTCTTGGCGGCAGAAAGGGCAAAGGCTTTGGGGGAAAGCTGTAGATCCGCCAGCAGGGCGTTGGGCTGTCGATATGCGCTTGCCAACTCCCGTTTCCAGCGAGGCTTTTGGGTTATGATGTTTTGTTTTCTGTGCATACAACGGGAGGCAACATGGCCCATTACAATACCAATGAATTCCGCAGCGGTCTTAAGATTCTACTGGATGGCGATCCCTATGTGATCCTGGAAAACGAATTCGTAAAGCCCGGAAAAGGGCAGGCCTTCAATCGGGTCAAGGTGCGCAACCTTAGAACGGGCCGAGTGATCGAAAAAACCTTCAAATCCGGCGAATCCGTGGAAGCGGCGGATGTACACGAGACCCAGATGCAATACCTCTATAACGATGGGGAGCTCTGGTACTTCATGGATCCTGAGACTTATGAACAGCTGAGCGCGGACGAAACCGCCATGAGGGAAGCCGCCAAGTGGATCAAGGAAGAGGATCTCTGTGAAGTCACCCTGTACAATGGGGTGCCCCTCAGCGTCACCGCCCCCAATTTCGTGGTTTTGGAAGTGGTGGAAACCGATCCCGGACTGAAGGGAGATACCTCAGGTGGAGGCAGTAAACCGGCGACGCTGGAAACCGGTGCGGTGGTGCGGGTGCCCCTGTTCGTCCAGACCGGTGAGCGAATCAAAGTGGACACCCGTTCCGGGGAATATGTGTCTCGGGTGAAGGATGCCTGAGCGCTTGATGTCCGATGCAGAGCTCGATTGGCGGCCCCGCGCCGATCTCTCCGCCCTGCGCGCTCGTGCCGTACTGTACGGTCAGATCCGGCAGTTCTTTGCCCGCGCAGGCGTGTTGGAAGTGGAAACCCCGATCCTCTCCCGAGCGGCTACGCCAGACCCTGCTATCGAGAGTCTCCGCACTTCGGTGCAGGGTTTTGGCACTTGCTGGTTGCACAGTTCTCCCGAATTCGCCATGAAGCGCCTGCTGGCGGCGGGCAGCGGGCCCATCTATCAGATTTGCAAAGTCTTTCGGGACGGAGAGCGGGGTTCGCTCCATCATCCGGAATTCAGCCTGCTGGAATGGTATCGACCGGGCTGGTCCCTGGAAACCCTGATGGAGGAGGTCGCGGACTTAGTGCGAGTAGTCCTTGGGCGATCCCTACCTCAGGAGATCCGCACCTATAGGGAACTCTTTCAGAAGGGATTGGGCCTCGATCCTTTCGAGGTGAGCGCGGAAGACCTGGCCGCCTGCGCGCATCGGCAGGGCATCCTGGATGCGGAACGCTTGGAGCTGGATCGGGATGGCTGGTTGGATCTCTTGCTCAGCCATTGCATCGCGCCGGACCTCGGTCGGGACTGCTTGACCTTCGTGCGGGATTATCCCCCCAGCCAGGCGGCCTTGGCGCGGATTCGCCCGAGCACACCGCCGGTCGCCGAGCGGTTCGAGCTGTACTTCCAGGGCAAGGAACTCGCCAACGGCTTCTGGGAACTGACGGATGCGGAAGAGCAGCGCCGCCGCTTTCAGGCGGAGTTAGAAGAGCGGCGAGCGGCAGGGCGAACTACCCCCCCCTTGGATGAAGCCTTTCTGGCCGCTCTGCCCGCTATGCCGGAAGCTTCCGGGGTGGCCCTGGGCTTGGATCGGCTGCTCCTCTGCAAGCTGGGCTGCTCCCACCTCGATGCGGTGCTCGCCTTTCCCCTGAGCCGCGCTTAGCGCTGGCGCCGGCGGCCCGCCACCCGCAAGCGCAGGGCGTTGAGTCGGATGAAGCCGGTGGCATCCCCCTGATGATAGGCTCCCTCGTCCGATTCAAAGGTGGCGATGGCTTGATCGAACAGGCTGTGGGTTTCGGATTGCCGACCCACCACCATCACATTACCCTTGTACAGCTTGAGACGCACTTCTCCGTTGACCACGCTTTGAGTCTGGTCGATGGCTGCTTGCAGCATCTCCCGCTCCGGAGAGAACCAATAGCCGTTGTAGATCAAATTTGCATAGCGAGGCATGAGCTCGTCCTTGAGATGGGCGGCCTCCCGGTCCAACGTGAGGGACTCCATGGCGCGGTGGGCTTTCAGCAGAATGGTGCCCCCGGGGGTTTCATAGCAGCCTCGGGACTTCATGCCTACATAGCGGTTTTCCACGATGTCCGCCCGACCGATGCCATTTTCTCCGCCGATCTGGTTGAGGGTCGCTAACACCTGGGCCGGGGTCATGGGTTCCCCATCGATGGCCACTACATCCCCTTTTTCATAGGTGAGGGTCAGATAGCGGGGTTGATCCGGCGCTTTTTCCGGTGCCTGGGTCCAGCGCCACATATCCTCGCTGGGTTCTGTCCAGGGGTCTTCCAGATCGTAACCCTCATAGGAGATATGGAGCAGGTTAGCATCCATGGAATAGGGAGATTTGGTGCCTTCCCGTTTCATCTCCACTGGAATCCTATGGGCTTGGGCATAGGCCATGAGCTTTTCCCGCGAGAGCAGATCCCATTCCCGCCAGGGGGCGATGATCTGGATCTCTGGATTCAGGGCGTAGGCGCTCAGCTCGAAGCGCACCTGATCGTTGCCCTTGCCCGTGGCACCGTGGGCGATGGCATCCGCACCGGTTTCCGCCGCGATCTCCACGAGCCGTTGGGCGATGAGGGGGCGAGCGATGGAGGTGCCCAGCAGATATTCCCCCTCGTAGATCGCATTGGCCCGAAACATGGGGAAAACAAAATCCCGCACAAAGGGTTCCCGCAAATCCTCGATATAGATCTCCCGCACCCCCGCCGCCTGGGCTTTGGCTCTCGCGGGCTCCAGTTCCTCCCCCTGGCCGATGTCTGCGGTGAAAGTGACCACCTCACAGCCGTATTCTTCTTGCAGCCACTTCAGGATGACCGAAGTATCCAATCCGCCCGAGTAGGCCAACACTACCTTTTTCAACTTACGATCTGCCATATTGTTTTCCTGATTGTTCAAAATAGAGCCTATTGTACTAGGAAAAGCGATCATGCCGGATTTCGACGTGTTCAACGGGGATGCAGACGGGCTCTGCGCCCTGCAACAGCTGCGCTTGGCGGAACCCCGAGAAAGCCAGTTGATCACCGGGGTCAAGCGGGACATCGCCCTGCTCGCTCGGGTGCAAGCGCGGGCCGGGGATCGAGTGGATGTTCTGGATCTCTCCTTAGATAAGAATCGGGAAGCCCTGTTGGATCTTTTGGAACTGGGGGTGCAGGTGCGCTATTTCGATCATCATCACGCGGGCACCCTTCCCCAGCATCCGAACCTCCAACTGTATCTGGAAGGCCATAGCCGGCGGGGGACCAGCCTGCTCGTGGATGCCTTTTTGAACGGACGCTATCGGGCTTGGGCGGTGGTGGGCACCTTTGGGGATAATTTCGACGAGACCGCCGAACAAGCTGCCCAACCGCTGGGCTTGGACGAACAGCAGTTGGCAGAGCTTCGGGCACTGGGTATCTATCTCAATTACAATAGCTATGGGGAGCAAGTTTCCGATCTGCACATCCCGCCGGATGTGCTTTTCCGCCAACTACAACCTTATGAAAATCCCTTGGACTTCATCGCGGAAGAAGACAGCTTCGCCCTGCTGCGGGCGGGATTCCATGAAGACTTGCGCTGTGCGGAAGCAATGCAACCCGCTTGGGAAGATGAGCGCCATCGGCTCTATGTGCTGCCCGATGCTCCTTGGGCGAGACGGGTGAGCGGCGTGTTCGCCAATCGTTTGGCCCGGCAAGCGCCTGCATCCGCCCATGCTGTGCTCACCCCGTCCAGCACCGGGGATTATGTGGTCAGCGTGCGGGCTCCTTTAAGCGAGCCCCAAGGCGCGGATCTGCTCTGCCGACAGTTCCCCACCGGTGGGGGGCGGCAGGCAGCGGCGGGCATCAACCGGCTGCCCAAAAGCGCTTACGAAGAATTTCTACAAGCCTTCCAAGCGGCTTTCTAAGGAAGCACATATCGCCTAACGAAACGAAATCGTATATCGTGATCTTTCATCCAGTGCTTTAGGAGAAGCTGTTTTATGACCACGACCCACGATGGGGCTTCCCGTACCAAACATCGGAAACTCTTAGCTTGGGTGGACGAGATCGCCCGTCTTTGCAATCCAGATCGCATCTACTGGTGCGACGGTTCCCAAGAAGAATACGACCGCCTCTGCGATGAGATGGTGGAAAAGGGCATGTTCATCCGCCTGAACCCAGAGAAGCGGCCCAACAGCTTCCTCGCCCGTTCCCATCCCAGCGATGTGGCGCGGGTAGAGGAGCGAACCTTCATCTGTTCCGAGCGGGAAGAGGATGCGGGGCCCACCAACAATTGGATGGCGCCCGATAAGATGCGGGCCATTCTCCGAGAACGCTTCCGAGATTGCATGCGGGGGCGCACCATGTATGTGATCCCCTTCAGTATGGGCCCCCTGGGTTCGGACATCGCCCATATCGGCGTAGAAATCACGGACTCCCCCTATGTGGTGGTCAATCAGCGCATCATGACCCGCATGGGTTCCGCTGCGTTGGAAGTGCTGGGGGAAGATGGGGAATTCGTGCCCTGCGTGCACTCTGTCGGTGCACCCCTGCAACCCGGGGAAGAGGATTCTCCCTGGCCCTGCGCGGAGAGCATTGAAGAAAAATACATCACCCATTTCCCGGAAACGCGGGAGATCTGGTCCTATGGCAGCGGTTACGGCGGCAACGCCCTGTTGGGGAAGAAGTGCTTGGCCCTGCGCATCGCCTCGGTGATGGCGCGGGATGATGGCTGGCTGGCAGAACACATGCTCATCGTCGGCGTTGAGGCCCCAGATGGCACGAAGAAATATGTGGCCGGCGCCTTCCCCAGCGCCTGCGGCAAGACCAACTTCGCCATGCTCATTCCCCCCAAGGGCTTCGAGGGTTGGAAGGTCACGACCATCGGGGACGACATCGCCTGGATCAAACCTAATCCCAAAGACGGGAAATTCTATGCCATCAATCCGGAATACGGGTTCTTCGGTGTAGCGCCGGGCACCAATGCCACCTCTAATCCCAATGCCCTCGCCACCCTGCGGGCGAACTGCATCTTCACGAACTGCGCCCTCACGGATGACGGGGATGTCTGGTGGGAAGGGTTGACAGAAGAGCTGCCGGAACACCTCATCGACTGGAAGGGAGAGGACTGGACGCCGGGTTGCGGCCGCCCCGCTGCCCATCCCAACGCCCGCTTCACCGCGCCGGCGAGCCAGTGCCCTTCCATCGATCCCGATTGGGAAAATCCCAAGGGCGTGCCCATCAGCGCCTTCCTGTTCGGCGGGCGGGTGAGCAAGAATTTTCCCTTGGTCTTCCAAAGCTACAATTGGGAACACGGGGTCTATATGGCAGCCACCATGGGTTCCGAAGCTACCGCTGCTGCCATCGGTCAAGCAGCTATCCGGCGGGATCCCATGGCCATGCTGCCCTTCTGCGGCTACAACATGGCGGACTACTGGCGGCACTGGCTGCGCATCGGTCGCCGGAACGTGGCCACGCCGCCGCCTATTTTCCGGGTCAATTGGTTCCGCAAGGATCAGCATGGCCGATTCATCTGGCCGGGATTCGGGGAAAACATGCGGGTGCTCAAATGGGTGCTGGATCGTTGTGATGGCTGCGGTTCTGCGGTGGAGAGCCCCTTGGGATGGGTGCCTTTCTACAACTCATTGATCTGGGAAGGGCTGGACTTTCCCCGAGAACGCTACTTCCAGATCATGAACATCGACCGAGAAGTAGCCCGCAAGGAAACCAACGATCAGGAAGAGTTGTTCACCCGCTTCGGCGACCGTCTCCCCCGAGAGCTGGAAATTGAGCGGGAATTGCAGCTCTCCCGCCTGTTCCACTCTCCGAAGCTCTGGGATCTTTCCGCTGCTGTGGAGCCGACGCGCAAATAGGCATGGCAAAAGGTCCATCCCGTTCAGGGATGGGCCTTTTCTCCAGCTCATTCAACTCATTTCAGATCAGCATGGCTAAGAACGTCACCCTACGGGAAGCCTGGTCTGGGCATGCGGACTGTCTCAGCTGTTCCCTACGGGAATCGGTGCTGTTCGCCGGTCTCAAAGAAGAGGATTTCGAGAAGATCCACGATCCCATCGATCAGTATCTCCTCCAGCCCGGCGCCTATCTCTATCATTTCGGAGAACAGGGGGACTATATGTTCACCGTGCGCCGAGGCGCCCTCAAGCTCGTGCAATATCTACCCGATGGCAATCAACGCATCGTGCGGCTCGCCCGAGATACGGATGTGCTCGGACTGGAAGCCCTCCTCGGCGGTACTTATGAACACGATGCCATCGTGTTACAGACCACAGAGATCTGCCGCTTTCCCACGCGGGTAGTGCGTGCCCTCAGCGAAGAAAATCCTGCCCTCCATCGGGAACTCATGTCCCGCTGGCAGCGGGCGTTATCCGAGGCGGAAGCCTGGCTCACAGAGCTTTCCACCGGCTCCGCCCGCCAGCGGGTCGCCCGATTGCTCCTGCGCCTGATGCGCGATCAAAACAGCAGGGAATGCGAGCTATTCAGCCGAGAGAACATGGGGGCCATGCTGGGCATCACCACGGAAACCACCAGCCGGACCATCGCTGAATTCAAGCGGCAAGGCCTAATCATAGAGCGCAGTGCCAACCGATTTCTGCTGGATATTCCTAACCTCCGACGGATTGCGGAGGGGTAGGCACTATTCTAGAATCTAGTCAGACAGGCTTTATCCGGTCCAAAAAACTTTAAATGAGCCCAAGTTTCGGGCACTTACCGGCCTAAGATAGCGATTCCATAGTAACAGGGGTTATTGCTGCAGGAATACATTCTCACCTTGAGCTTAAATTTCCCGGTCCACTTTGGACGAACATCTACGATCGGCAAGCTATCCGTACTCGTATCCCGACTTATCTCGTTATCGTTCTCATCGTATAAAATGAGATCAATATCTGAGCAATCATTATCGCATGCAGTGATGATCTTATAAGATTTCCCCTTGCGCAACGTAAAACTGAACAGATCGGAATCGCCTTCGTCTAATCGATCAAATTTATCGTTGTGCGTTTCTTCCCATCCTTCTGCCAGCCCAACGAGCTTGATCAAACCTAGCTGCACCTTCACTTGATCTGTATATTCTCCCCCTAACGTTAACCCAGGTGTCAATACACTAGAAATCAAAATGCCCAGATGAAAAACTTTCTTCAGCCCCATGGTCGCTCCCCTTCCTCGTTGTATAACGAGGGTATAATACGGATTAATTTCAAGGGTAAGACACGGTAGAAGATCTGTCAAGGAAGAATTCATAGAATAGGGATTGACCCGAACAATGAAGTATACTACTTCATCTTAAAATTTAAAATGCGATTCAATCGAATACAGTGCTTTCTTAAGCCTAATTCTAGGCTTCCAGAAAGTTGCCTAAATCTACCTATAAGAAATACCATCTTATCCTGATGCTTTGTCTTTAACAGGAAAATTCTCTACTATTCCGTTAAGGTACTACACCGCTCTTCTCGGTTAGCCTGTATTCCATCGCCATGAAAGACATCAGCCGTGCCGCGCTGTTTTCCAAGCTCAATCCCTTGGGCTTCAAGGCCATCGAAAGCGCTACCCTGTTCTGCAAGATGCGGGGGAATCCCTATGTGGAGTTGGTGCATTGGTTCCATCAGATCCTCCAGCTCCCGAACTCGGATCTCCACCGGATCATCGCCGCCTATGACTTGAACCCGGCACGATTGGCTAAGGACCTCACCGCTGCCCTGGATCGCCTGCCCCGAGGGGCCACCTCTATTTCCGATCTCTCTTCCCATGTGGAAGAGGCGGTAGAACGGGGCTGGGTCTACAGCACCTTGCTGTTTCAAGATTCTCAGGTGCGCACCGGTCATCTGGTAGTAGGCATTCTCAAAACCCCCGGGTTGCGCAATGCCCTGCCTGCCATGTCCCGAGAGTTCGATAAGATCCAGCTGGATGACCTTTGCGAGCGCTTCGGAAAGATCGTCGAAGATTCGCCGGAAACAGCCCTGCGCGCTACCGACGGAACTCAGTTGCCTGCTTCAGCGGGGGAAGCCGCCGCTGCGCCGGCACTCGGGGGGAAAGGGGAAGCCCTGGCGCGCTTCTCCGTGGATCTCACGGAACGGGCTGCCAAGGGGGAATTGGATCCGGTGATCGGACGGGAGGAGGAAATCCGGCAGATCGTAGATATCCTCATGCGCCGCCGCCAGAACAATCCCATCCTCACCGGGGAAGCAGGGGTGGGCAAGACGGCGGTGGTGGAAGGATTCGCCGCCCGCATCGCTGCGAAGGAAGTGCCCCCACCCCTCCAGGAAGTTTCCCTGCGGGTGTTGGATGTGGGGCTGTTGCAGGCGGGTGCCAGCGTGAAGGGAGAGTTTGAACAGCGGCTCCGGCAGGTCATTGAAGAAGTGCAAGCCTCCCCCAAGCCCGTCATCCTGTTCATCGATGAGGCCCATACCCTCATCGGCGCTGGAGGAGCGGCGGGCACCGGAGATGCGGCGAATCTACTGAAACCCGCCTTGGCGCGGGGCACCCTGCGCACCATCGCCGCGACCACCTGGTCGGAATATAAAAAGTATATCGAGAAGGATCCCGCCTTGACCCGCCGCTTTCAGGTGGTGCAGGTCCAGGAACCCGATGAGCCCAGCGCCATCCGCATGATGCGGGGCATTGTGAGCACCCTGGAAAATCATCATCGGGTGCAGCTGCTGGATGAGGCGGTGGAAGCGGCGGTCAAGCTCTCTCACCGGTACATTCCCGCTCGGCAACTGCCAGATAAAGCGGTGAGCCTGCTGGATACCGCCTGCGCTCGGGTTGCGGTCAGTCAACAGGCGGTGCCGGCGGCGGTGGAAGACGCGCGGCGGTGGCGGGAAGCGCTGGAAACAGAGCTCGCCATCATTCAGCGGGAAAAAGCCCAGGGGGTGGAGGTTGGCGAACGGGAAGGCCGCGTGCAGAAGGCCCTGGCGGAAACTGCCGAAACCTTGGAAGCGCTGGAATCCCGTTGGCAGGAAGAATTGGCCCTGGTGGAACAGATTCTGAAACTTCGGAAGCGGCTGCGGGCGGCCTTCGGCACCGTGGAAGCTGCTCCCGAAGCGCAAGCTACGGAAGCCCAGGAAGAAGGCGCGAATCCCGAAGAAGAGGATCGGGCGGCCCTGCTCCAGGAACTGGAAGCCTTGCAAGCCCAGCTGGCCGATTTGCAGGGAGAAACCCCCCTGATCCTGCCCAGCGTGGACGCGCAGGCCGTGGCCTCGGTGGTGGCCGATTGGACGGGTATTCCGGTAGGCCGCATGATGAAAGACGAAATCGGCGCGGTGCTCAGCTTGGCGGATACCCTGGAAAAACGGGTGCTGGGTCAGCGCCATGCCTTGGAGATGATCGCCCGTCGAATTCAGACCTCCCGAGCCAGGTTGGACGATCCCAACAAACCCATCGGTGTCTTCCTGCTGGCGGGCAGCTCCGGCGTGGGCAAGACGGAAACCGGCCTCGCCCTAGCGGAAGCCCTCTACGGGGGTGAGCAGAACATCATCACCATCAACATGAGCGAGTTCCAAGAAGCCCATACGGTTTCCACCCTCAAGGGCGCACCGCCTGGCTATGTGGGCTATGGAGAAGGGGGCCTCCTCACGGAAGCAGTGCGCCGGCGCCCCTACAGCGTGATCTTGCTGGATGAGGTGGAGAAAGCCCATCCCGATGTGCATGAAATCTTCTTCCAGGTGTTCGACAAGGGTTGGATGGAAGATGCAGAAGGCCGCTATATCGATTTCCGCAACACCCTGATCTTGCTCACCACCAATGTGGGCACGGATCTCATCCTGAGCCTGTGCAAAGATCCCGAGCTGATGCCCGAACCGGAGGGCATCGCCCAAGCCCTGCGGGAACCCCTGCGCAAGGTCTTCCCGCCGGCCCTGCTCGGGCGGCTGGTGGTGGTGCCTTACTATCCCCTCAGCGATGCGGTGCTCAACGACATCATTCGGCTGCAACTGGATCGCATCCGGCAGCGCATTGCGGAGAATCATCAGATCACTTTGAACTATGAAGATGCGGTGGTGGATCGGATCGCTGAGCGCTGCCGGGAGGTGGAGAGCGGCGCGCGGGTGGTGGATGCCATCCTCACCAATACCTTGCTCCCCCAGATCAGTCGGGAAATCCTATCCCGTCTCTCGGAGGAACGCCCCCTGCGTCGGATTCAGATCCAAGTTGCCGGGGGTGAATTCCAGTTCGATTATGACGAAAACGAAGCAGCCGCATGAGCCCAGATGGATAGCCTGCTGATCGCGGAAAACCTATCCTGCTCGTATGGGGATTTCCCTGCGCTCCATCCCCTCAACCTGAAGCTGGAAACCGGGGATGTGCTGGGTTTGCTAGGACCCAACGGAGCGGGAAAGAGCACCTGCTTGCGGCTGCTCAGCGGCACCTTGCGCCCGACCCAGGGCCGCATTCGGATTCTGGGTTTGGATCTGGTGCGATCTCCGCGACGGGCCAAGCGGCATCTGGGCTATCTGCCGGAGCGTCCGCCTCTCTACCGCAACATGCGGGTTCAGGAATATCTAACCTATTGCGCCCGCCTCCGCGGGCTCAGTAGAGCCGAGCAGCGGGAAGCTTTGGATCGGGTGCTGCTGCGCTGTCAGCTGACGGAGGTGGCCCGCTATCCCATCTGGAAGCTATCCAAAGGCTATCGGCAGCGGGTGGGGATCGCCCAAGCCATCGTGCACGAACCCGCCCTGGTGATTCTGGATGAACCTACGGAAGGCTTGGATCCCCTGCAACGACAAGAGATCGCCCAGCTCATCGGGGAACTCGCCTGCGATTGCGGAATTCTCTTTTCCAGTCATGTGCTGTCCGAAGTCCAAGCGGTCTGTCAGCGGGTGTTGATCCTGCAAAATGGGCGGGTACTGCATGAAAGTCGGCTTTCCACTGCATCGGAACATCGCTATCGCTTGGGTTTGGAAAATCCCCCCGATCTTTCCGTGCTCGCGCAACTGCCCGGTGTTCAACAGATCCAGCCCTGTCAGGAAGCGGGCTTCTTCTCCCTGGAATACCGGTCCGAACAGCCGATTTCCGCACTGGCGAAACAGATCGTGGAACAGGGCTGGGGGCTCTGTGAACTCAGCCCAGCGCGCACGGATCTAGAGCAACTATTCTTTCGGGCAATTGCGGGGGAAATTTCATGATTCGCCTCATGCTCTTCTCGTGAGGGATCCATGAAAACTCGGGTTGATTCGCTCAGGGGGCAAGTTACCTCTGAATGTTTCGCAGTCCAATGTTATTGGGTTAATGGTACGAAAACTCTAGTCAAGTGGGGAAAAGGATAATGACAACCGGCCTGATTGCGACTTCATATCTCGAAATTGGACAGATCGGGAGTTTGGATATCCGTGTGCCCGTTGTAACGATAGGAACCGGCGAGCCCCGATTAGCCGTATTGTGTGGCGTTCATGGGGATGAGACGGCTAGTTTAGCAATCAGCCGGATCTTCGTGCGGGAGATGCTCGGCAGATCTCTGAAGGGATCGGTTAGCATCATTACAGCGGCCAATCCATTTGCTCAGTCTACCGGCACTCGGGTGGGACTGATGGATTTCTACGATCTGAATCGCAGCGGCTTGGGGAAGCCCAAAGGCACGTTTACCGAGCGGTTAGCGTATCAATTATGTGAATACCTGTCTCAAGTATCTTTCGTGGTAGATCTCCACGAATTTAAGATGAACACACCCATCATGGCAATATACTTGCCTCATGAAGATAGGGCGATTGATCGGAGGAGCCTGAAAGGAATCCGTGCCTTTTCCCCTGCGATCGTCTGGGCGCTGAATTTTTCTGTCCCGAATGAGATACAATATTCCGGTACCCTGTTAGCAGCTCTGGCAAAAAAAGGCGTGCCCGGGTTCGCTGTGGAAACTTCCCAACTCGTTGTTTTATCTCCCCAGGAAATTCAGAAAGCAGCGGAAGGATTGATCGAAGTCGCCAAATGCGTCGGCGTGATCGATGCGATGCCAGCCAACGCTTCTCCTCCTGCTTTTCACCGTACACCGATTTATTCGGACAGCGCGGGTATCTGGATACCTACTGCACCCCTGATGAGTGAAGTACAAAAGGGGGATAAGATCGGCGAACTGGTCGCCCTGGATCTCCTGAAACAAACGAACGTGGTCGCGCCGTTGGACGGTAGATTGATTCAGCTGAGAAGCAATGCATTAGTCCACACCGGCACAAGTCTGTTTTCGATTGGGGTTGAAGAGGCAAGTATTACAGATCGAATCCGTTCTGCTTAAACGCTCGGAACAATTGAAAAATTCCGTCGAGCTGCGACCAGCCGCTTTCAGCTTGTCTAAATAGTTTTCCATACGACATTAGGGCCGCATGTATCATGCAGGATATAATCTTTACAGAATTGATACCTGTGGATACGGATAGCTTACCTAAGCTGTTTGCATATCATTTAATCATCGGAGAAAATAACAGCGCCAAAAAGATCGGTGGAAAACTGTCCTATCGCCTGCGGCAACATTTCCCTGGAAACTGGGTTTGGAGTAATTCTAAGCTCATCTCCGATGCTGAACAATCTGAAGAGGCATTTCAGAAGGCATTGGAAAGCTTGTGGCGAAGAGAACCCGATCCGTTTACCCATCTCTACAAGATCACGCCGTACCCGGCTTGGCAAAGTACACCAAAAGAGATTGCAGATTTTTTTAGCAACGGAATCTTAGCCGATTTCCGAAAGCAAACCCAAGCTATTTTACAAACAGAGGAAAAAGATCTTGGTCCCGCCTATGTGGAACGGAACTGTGATCTCCGAGGATGGGCGGTGGGGGATGAACCCGCAATTTCTCTTTCCATTTCGTCGAATCTAATTTACAAGAAGGATCTGAAAGCCTATGCAGCTACCCTGCAAGATCCTCAAGAATTGTTGGGCATTTGGGTGCTCGTCAAAGAACAGGACTTCAAAGGGGAGATTGTGAATGTTGTTGGACTCATGAAGGACCACCGCCAACGACTGCTCGCCACCTCATCCGATAAAAGGATGCAGCTATTCCTTCAAAATGCACCAGAGAATGAATGGGTTGTCAAAATTCGACACGGACAGAATTATTATGATTATCCTGTCAGTGCCCTGAAGGTGGTCTTGATGACCGGTTATCTTTCTAAATTTGGCGTGGATTCGAAGAAAGCGCTCAATGCGTTTCGGATCGCGCCTAAGCATCGGTTTGAAATGATCCGTGAGCTTCGGACTCGGCTGTGTGAATTGCACGGAATTGAGGGTAAGTTTTATAGCTCTCGGCACTACCCAGAACGATTTCTGCGCGGCGAAGATGTCGAGTTTACCCCAAAGATCCAGGTTGGGAACAATCAGACCTGTTCAGATAAGGAGGTTTTCCAGTATCTTCAGAAATATGGCCTGTACAAACGGCGTACGGAAACCATCTCGATGGGCGTAATCGATGCCCGACGGCCACCCATTCCAGAAACGAATTTTGGTAAACAAATTAGAGAGATTCTATCAACGCTTGGGGTCCGTCTGAAATTTGTCGGTCAAGAGCAGGTTATGACCCTGTCAAGGGTCAGCATTGAAAAATCGATCAACCGACTTCAGGAGAAAAAACCGGATGTTATTGTAGCGATCTTCCCTGATTTTAAAGAAAACGATGAAGAAGGCGATGATTGGTTCTATGGTCATTTCAAATCCTTAACCATAGGGCGTAATATAGCCGGTCAGGTCATTGATCATTCGACACTGAACACGCAATATGCTCTCTGGAATGTCGCGTTGGGTATACTCGGAAAGACCGGAAACATTCCCTTTGTGCTGGCAGATCCCTTGCCCTATGCGGATCTGGTCGTCGGCATCGACATCGCTAGGGAGAGAAAACAAAACTTAGCCGGTTCGATGAATGTAGCAGCCACGGCAAGAATCTATTTCAACAACGGTGAACTCCTGCAGTATGCTATCCACGATGCACCCTTGGAAGGAGAGACCATCCCGGACACTGTGTTGCATAGCTTATTCCCGGCTGATACCTTCGCAGGGAAGCGTGTTGTGATTCACCGCGACGGACCCTTTCGAGGCAACGAAAAACAGGCGTTGCATCGCTTGGCGGAAGAACTCGGGGCTACCTTCTATCTCGTTGAAATCCGCAAATCAGGCGCGCCAAGAATTTATCGTGCAATTTATCATGAGCAACAGCAAAAAGGTAGCGAGATGGACATCCAACAGCCAGAGAAAGGTAGCAAGATGGACATCCAACAGCCAGAGAAAGGTAGCAAGATAGACATCCAACAGCCAGAGAAAGGAACGGCGTTTAAGCTCAATGCACGGGAAGCCTTATTGGTTTCGTCGCTTCCTCCATTTAGAACAGCAACGCCGCAACCTCTATACATAAGAACGGAAGCACCCTTTACGATAGAACAAGCAATCCATTCCGTTCTTTCCTTGACGCTGCTGCATTATGGTTCTCAGATACAACCTAAATTACCGGTTACCGTTCATTACAGTGATAGAATAGGTTATTTAGCCTTGCATGGGATTAAGCCGAAGGATTTAGAGGGGAACATTCCCTTTTGGCTCTGACTGCCGAGCGCTCGCGGGAGAAATTTTATGATCCTCACCCTCGCCCGCAGGGAATGGCAGCGGACTTTTTTCTCCCCCCTGGCTTGGGGGTTACTGGCTGCCAATCAGGGGATTCTAGGCTGGATTTTCCTGGGGGTGTTGGAACGGTTCTCTGCCCTGGAAGCAGCCCAGCGGGGCATGGGTTTGACCCTGACGTTGAGCTTCCATCTCTTCGGGTTCGGCGCCGTGCTGCTCCTGCTCTCCGCGCCCCCTCTCGCCATGGGGCTGATCAGCGGAGAGCGGCGGGAAGGGACTTTCGCCCTGTTGAATGCGGCGCCCCTCAGCCTGCTGGAAATCCTGTTGGGTAAGTTTTTGGGGTTGGTGGCGGTGCTCATTCCCCTGGCCTGCTTGCCCCTGCTGCTGGGCGTGCTGCTCGCTCAGTTCGCTCCCCTGGATCTTGGGCTACTGGCGGCGGCAACCCTGGGGCTTGGTCTCTGCGCCTGCTTGTTCGCTGCCGTAGGGCTGTTCGCCTCTAGCTGCACGGAGCAACCCGGAGTTGCGGCGGTGCTCGCCTACGGCATCTTGATCCTGCTATCGGTGATCGGCAATACCGGCGGGGAAGCAACCGGCACCCTGTTCGCCTGGCTATCCTGGAACGAACATCTGTTCAGCTTTTTGATGGGCATGGTGCGCGGGTCGGATCTCCTGTATTTTTTCCTCTTCACCGTTTTTTTCCTCGCCCTCAGCCATCGGCAACTCGCCAACCAACAGCTGCCCTAGCCCCATTATGGGAACCTATGCTCGACTGAATCGCCGTCTCGCGGATGGCGTTTTCTTCCTCCTGTTGACCATCATTCTGTTGCTCGCAGGCTGGCTCAGCGCCCGTTGGGAACGGGTTTGGGACTGGACGACCAGCGCTCGCAACACTCTGCATCCCGCCACCTTGGATCTCATCGCCACCTTGGATCAACCGGTTCAAATCACCTTGTTTATGAACCGGCATCAATCCCAGGCGCGATGGATAGAATCCCTGCTCGCGCGCTATCGGGCGGCGGGGCTCAGGCTGGTGAGCCGATATGTAGATCCCCAGATCGCTCCCGATCAGGCTAGAGCGGCGGGGATTTCTCAGCCTGGGCAGGCGCTGATCGCCTATGGAAACCGCCGAGAAGTCTTGAATCAGCTGAACGAATCTAGTTTGACCGCCGCCCTCGCCCGCCTCTCCCGCAGGCGAAAGCCCTGGATCGTTTTCTTAGAAGGACATGGGGAGCGACGATTGGAGGGAGCAGCCCCGGGAGATCTCAGCCGCTTCGCCCAGCACCTTCGGGAACAGGGGTATCGCCTGCAAACCCTGGACCTCCTGGAGCAGCAACAGATTCCCGATAATACAGATCTCCTAGTGCTCTCCATGCCCTTCATTTCCCTGTTCCCTGGGGAGGCGGAACAGCTCATCGAATACGTGAAGGCGGGGGGGAATCTGCTGTGGTTCATGGACCCGGGCCCCCTCAACGGCTTGGAACCTTTGGCGGATTTCCTCGGAATCCACCCGCTGCCGGGCATTCTGGTGGATGCCAATGTGCGTCGCCTCAATATCGAGGATCCCAGCATCGCCCTGATCCCAGCGGACAGCGATCCGCATTGGACCCAAGGCCTTGGCCCGGTGCTCCTGCCAGGCACTCGGGCCTATCGTCCCTTAGCCGATCCCCGATGGGAAGTGGAAACTCCCTTGAAGACCCTGGAAAACAGCTGGAATGAAACAGGCCCCATTCAAGGGGTGGTGCGGCGGGATGCGGAAAAGGGAGAGGAGCCCGGGCCCTTGGCGGTGGCCCTGTTCCTGCACCGCCCGCGCGACCGAGGTGAGCAGCGGTTAGTACTCTTAGGCGATGGGGATTTCCTCAGCAATGCTTCCCTTTCTCAAGGGGGGAACGGGACGTTGGGTTTGCGCCTGGTGCGATGGCTCACCACTCCGGAAGGGGCGGAGATCGCACCGCGGAAAGCGGTAGAGGATCGGGCATTGCAACTCACCGATACAGCTCGTATCTTCCTCGGCATCGGTGCCCTGGTGGTGCTTCCCCTGCTCTTCGCTTCCCTGGGGCTCCTGATCCGATGGCGTCGGAGGAGAATCCCATGACCTGCCGCTGGCTCCTCAATCTCCTTTTGCTCTCCATCGCCCTGTTCCTCAGCTGGGCCGTGCAACAAGCACTAGAACGGGATCAACGGGTACCTCAGCTCACCGCACTGCATCCGGAATCCATCGAGCGCATTCGACTGGAGCGGAGGGGACAACCCGAGATTGCACTGATTCGGAAGGGGGATCACTGGCGCATGGAAGCACCTTATCGAGTCCAAGCAAATGAGGAACGCATCCGACAATTGGTGCGCATCGCTGCCACGCCGGTTCTGCGGGCGATGCCAGAAACGGTTTCCTTGGACACCTTGGGATTAGCGCCTGCTGCGATCACGCTAACCCTAGAGAATCTTCCGATTCTCTTCGGCGACAACGAGCCCACGGAGGGTAATCGATATGTAGCGCGGGAGGGGCGAGCTTTTCTCATCGGGGATGGGTTCTATCCCCACCTCATCGCGCCGGCAGAAACCTATGTTTCTCGACAACTTGTTCCTCTGGACTTTCACCCGATACAAGGCACTTTTGCAGGAGAAAGACTGACGCAGGGTGCCCTAGAAGAATTGAAGGCGCTGAAGGCGGAAGAGGTGCTTGCCCTCGGCAAAGCACCGATCCGCGGGCAGCTTTTGGAACTGAGAGACGATCAACAAAAATCTCTGCGCTTTCTCATCTCTCCGGATGGTATGCATTGGATTCGTTTGGATCTGCGTCTGATTTACTCGGTGGCGGAGCCGCCCCTTTGGATGCGTGATTGGGAAGAGATTCAATAGCCCAAGATGCAGAACCTCTTGGGCTAGTTCGTTATTCTTCCACCTGTTGGATACCAGAGATCAGCCAATCCCCTTGGCTGGTGTCCCAAGGGTGTTGCACATGCCAGATCTCATGAAAGCGCTTCGCCGTGCCCTGTTCTTCTTCCCGAATCAGTCCGGAGAAATCGACGCTCACCACCACTAGATCTCCTTCTCGCCGCACCCAGAGCACTTGGGCATCCAAACGAACAACTTCTGTAAACTGGCTTGTACCGCCCAGACGCTGATACTCCTGTTGTAGCTCCGCAAAGAGCTGGGGCGTAGTGTACTCCCGAATGTCTCGGAAGTCCCCCTGATCCCAAGCGGCTTGGAGCCGGAGGAAATGGGTTTTCGCCGCCTCCAGGAAGGCAGGACCATCAAACCAATCGGGGACTTCCTCTACACCGGAAGGGGGTGGGGAAGCCGGTGCGCCGTGAATGTCTTCCTCAACGGATGGCGCGCTGCTCGGGTAGGATACGGCGCTCGCCGGTGCGGGAGCTTGTTTGCGCCGCATGGCCCGAAACAGCAGGAATCCACCGATCGCCAAAGCCGCGATCAGGAGAAAATCCATAGCCTGGAAGCCTTCAAAGGCATCCCCGAAGAAGAGAGAAGCCAAGAGCCCACCGGCTGCGAGACCTGCGAGCGGCCCAAGCCACCGGCTGATACCGCTCTTTTTTTGCGGTGCCGCAGCAGGGGCAATGCTCGGTGCAGGCCTTCCATAACCGCTGGAAGGGATTTGTGATGGGGTGGACCGGGGCATACTGTACTGCTTGCCGAGACTTCTTCCCGCACCGAAACGTTTGGCTTCCGCATCGATAACCATCAAAGTTGTGAGCACGAAGAAGGCAGCGATTAGGCTGGATAGGATCTTCATCATCATTCCTTGCAGGGGCTGGCTGAATCAGTGCCTTTTTTTAAGTCTCTCCCGTGATGCGCCTGTACTTCTCCCAGAGTTGCTCTTCCGTTTCTTCATGATCGGGATCTTTGATGATGCAGTCCACGGGGCAGACCTCTACACATTGGGAGGTTTCATAATGACCTACACATTCCGTGCAGAGTTCCGGATCGATCTCATAGATCTCTTCACCCTGGCTGATGGCCCCGTTGGGGCATTCTGGCTCGCAAACATCGCAGTTGATGCACTCGTCAGTGATGTACAGTGCCATGGATAAACTCCTTAAACAGTGGACTTTGAAATCGGCAGCGCTTGCCGAGGGGAAATAGTTGATTTCCAGCATACCCTAGGGCTCGCGGGATTTGAAGCTTGTCAAGGTTGAAGCGGGGAAACAATGCGTGGGTTGACAAACGGCACTTCCCTGTTAGAATTTCCCGCGCTCCCAGGATGGGGGGTTGACAAGCATAGGGAAGTTGGTAAGATATCGAGCTCCCCGAGAGGGGAAGATCTTTAACAGCCGGTTAGGATAATTTGTGTGGGCGCTTTGCGGATCCGGAAAGGGCCAGAAGGGAAAAGTGCAAGGGAAGGCAAAAGCATTGAAGAGAAGAGTT
>JALWWO010000001.1 GCA_027078745.1 Chromatiaceae bacterium | reverse complement strand
CCTTCCCGAACTCAGCAGTGAAACGGTGCTGCGCCGATGATAGTTTGGGGTTTCCCCATGCGAAAGTAGGGCACCGCCAGGACCCTTCTACTCAGCCCCCTAGGACCCCTAGGGGGCTTTTTCGTTTCTGTCCCGCGCTAACTTCTGGCCTTTTCCCTCAGATCAGTTTTCCCCCACCGGAAAATCTTTGTAATGCCACACCAGATCCATCCTTCTGGAGAGCTGCCGCCGGTGAGCACGTAGTTGAGGGCATGGAGATTTTGCAAAGTCCAGCTCATGCGCGCCTGGGCACAGGGCTGCCCGCAGAAGAGTACCCGATCTCCCAAACGAAGGGATTGGGCCAATTCCGGTACCAGGGTTTGTTTGGCATCACGGACATGAAGAAGTGCGAGGGCGGGCAGCCGGCGTTCTCGGTCTCGAGGATCGCGCAAGAGGGCATCTAGGGTGATCTTGATGTCCGGTGTCTGTTCCAGCATGCGGCAAATTGCGTGAGCGTTTTCATCGTTCAGTTCGATTTCCCAGACCTCTGGTAATCGGTCCTGTAGAATCGCAACGATCCGGCTCACCAACTGACAAGCCCAGGAATCTTCCTGCTTGCGGGCGAGGTCTTCAAAGGCCATCAACAGCGGCGTTGCCAGCAGCACCCGGATGCGATCCGCTACGATGGAACTGGGATGCATGATGATATCCGCCCCTACCCGTTGGAAGAGCTTTGCATTATCTTCTTGATTCTCCCGAGCGACGACGAAGAGATCCGGATTCATGGCCCGCGCAGTCATCACGATGGAAAGGTTATTCGCATCATCATCCGTGCCCGCGACCAAGCCCACTGCTCGCCGAACTTCTGCCTCTTCCAAGGTGATTTCCTCCGTGCCCCAACCCAAGACGAACTTGGTGCCTTCGGGCCGTCCAGTCTTATGAGGGGAGGATTCCACCACAACTAGTTCGATCGCTTCCTGTTTCCTCAGATAACCGTAGATCGCTTTGCCGAAGCGCCCGAAGCCACACAGGATCCAGAGTCCTTTGGCAGGCGGAAAGATGGGATCGGTCAGCGGGGCACCCTGAAATCCGGAGAGCCAATCCCGCAACAGGGTGAGGCAGGGCGCTTGGATCGCGGTGGCCAG
This sequence comes from Chromatiaceae bacterium, assembly GCA_027078745.1. Classification (GTDB taxonomy): domain Bacteria; phylum Pseudomonadota; class Gammaproteobacteria; order Chromatiales; family Chromatiaceae; genus JALWWO01. The sequence continues at coordinate 28,729 of JALWWO010000001.1, read as the reverse complement.
ATAAAGGGCGAAGATATCGAAGGGATCATAGATATGATCGGTGCCGAAGGAAGCCATATTGGCCTCGATCTCATGGGAATCCGCTCGGCAGATCACCTTGATATCCGGATGCATGAGCTTAGAGGCGATGGCGATCTTCAGATTGACTTCGTTCACATTGGTCAGCGCCACCACGCCCGCGCACAACCGGTGGTCAAGTCCTGCCGCCAGCAGATGTTCCAACCGGCTGGCATCCGCATGGAGGGCGGGCACGTATTCCCGCAGATTCTCTAACTGCAAAAGATTTACCCGCTCTTCCCGAATGTCGATGGCCACTGCATGGCGGTTGCGGTCGGTGAGGGTGCGCACCAGGGCACTGCCCGTCTCCCCGTAGCCGCAGACCAGATAAAAGGGTTCCCGTAGATGGCGGATGCGGCGGGCAAAGCGCAGTTCAGTCAGGGCATCTTGGAAGGTCTTGTCCTGCAGGAGGCTCACCAGGGTGCCGATAGAATAGAACCAGACCACCACGGTGAGGAAGATGCTGAAGGTAACCCAAAAGCGCTGGGCGTCGGTGAAATCGTAGGGGATTTCCCCGAAACCGATGGTGGTGGACATGAAGCTGACGAAGTAGAAAGCGTGGAAGAAGTCCATCCGCCAGGGCTGTCCTTCCGCATCTTGCCCGGGGATCAGCACCAAACCAGCCACGGCCACTGTATAGGTGACGATCAGGGCCAGCAGGGGGGCCCGCATCCGCCGAAAGATGAGAAAGATGACGTTTTCCACGCCCTAACGCCGCAGCATGACGGTTTCGATGATGAGCAGGATCACGGAGACCACATTGGCGATCATAGCCCCCCCCGTGAGGGAAACGATGCTGGCCGTGACTTCAGGTGTTAATCCGGTATCCGTGGCATGGGCAGCGATGCCCCAGACCAATACAGCAGCGATCAGCTGCAGCATGGCCGCCAGGCTCGTGGCCAAGAGCACCGCCCCCATCTGCGTGCGATCTCCAAATTTGAGCACGGTGGCGATGAGATTCACCACCACCACAGCGAACAGTTCCCATTCGTTATGGTGGTTGGGATTGTCGAACTCACCGACAAAAAAGCCAAAATTCAGGGTGAGGGCCAGGACGATGAAGAAACCGAAGACAACTTTTTCTGGATTCATGATGCTTAGGATGCAGAATCGTGCAGGGTACGATGCACTAATACATTCACCAGCCGAAGAGTAGCACTGATGGCGGCGAAGACCTGATTCGTATGCAGCCCGCGGGTGCGCATTCTTCCCTGCTTTCCTTCCCAGGTGATGATGCATTCCGTGAGGGCGTCCGTGCGACCCCCCTTGGGAATGCGCACTTCATAATCTACCAGCGCGGGCAGGCTAAGCCCTTTCTTGCGGATCAACTTGTTGAGAGCCTTTATAAAGGCATCGAAGCCCCCGTTGCCACTGCCTGCCGCGCTGAGCACTTCTTCCCCGAAGCGCATCCGGATGCTGGCGGTGGAAGGCAGATCCATGGCGCTGTTAAAGCTACAGGCCAGCAGTTCCACATGCTGATAATCTTCGCTCTCCAGCACTTCTGCGATGATGAAGGGCAGATCTTCCAAGGTGATGACCTTTTTGGAGTCCCCGAGCTGCACGATGCGCTGGAGCACCTTGCGCTGATTCTCTTCGGATAAATGAATGTCCAGGCGTTCGAGGTTTTTTGCCAAGGACGCCTTGCCCGAGAGCTTGCCCAGGGCATACTTGCGCTTCCTGGAGAACCGTTCCGGACTGAGGCGGCTGTGATAGAGACTGCCCTTCCGATCCCCATCCGCATGGATGCCGGCGGTTTGGGTGAAGACATCTTCTCCCACAATGGGCGTGTTCTGCGCGATGCGCTTGCCGGAGAAGTATTCCACTAGTTCGCTGATGCGGGTGAGATGGGTTTCATCGATGGAGAGCTTCAATCCCAGCTGATCCCGCAGATTGACCGCTACTTCCGCAAGGGAAGCATTGCCCGCCCGCTCACCCAAGCAATTGACCGTGCAATGCACGGTCGCCGCTCCCGCCCGCGCGGCTGCCAAGGCGTTGGCGGTGGCCAACCCGTAATCATTGTGTGGATGGAAATCGAACCGCAGATCGGGGAACCGCTGAATCATATCCCTCATGGCATCAAACACCTGATCCGGCGTCATGATGCCCAGGGTGTCCGGCAGCATGAAATGCTCTACGCCCGCATCGGCTAGGGCTTCCACAAAGGCGTATACATAATCACGGCTCTGGGCATATCCGTTGGACCAGTCTTCCAGATAGAGGTTGACGGCAAGCCCCTGGTCTTGGGCATACTGAATTTCCCGCCGCACATCCTGCACATGTTCTTCCAATCCCTTGCCCAGCTGCCCCCGGCAATGCTTCTCGCTGCCCTTAGCCAGAAGGTTGAGGATGCGTCCGCCAGCCCGTCGGATCCAACGGACGCTCTTGCCCCCGTCCACGAAGCCCAGAACCTCAATCCGCCCATCCAATCCTTCGATTCGCGCCCAGTCGAGGATCTGGGAAACTGCTTTCAATTCCCCATCAGAAACCCGCGCCGAGGCCACTTCAATGCGATCCACGCGCACGAGTTCCAGCAGGGCCTTGGCGATGTTCGCCTTTTCTTCCGGAGAAAAGGAAACGCCCTGGGTTTGTTCCCCGTCCCGCAGGGTGGTGTCTAAGATGCGCGTCATGGGGCCAGGGTGCGCTGCATGAATTGCCGCACGGTGGTTTCGTCCGCATCTAGCAGGATGGATCGGGTGGGCCGATCCAATAAGTTTTTCAAAGCGGGGGGATAGGGAGCTTCCCGACCGATAGCCCGAACCACCGCCTCGCCGAATTTAGCCGGATGGGCCGTGGCCAGGCAGACGCATTTTCCACAATCTAATGCGGATGCTGCACGCACACCCACCGCCGTGTGGGGATCCAAGATATAGCCCTCTTCCTCATAGGTGCGGCGGATCTGTTCCAAGGTCTCCGCATCTGTCACCGCTCGGGCTTGGAAATCTCGGGCAACCTGTGCCCGTTGGTCTTCGTCGATGCGCAGTTCCCCTGTGCCCGTCAAGCTTTCCAGCCAGTTCTGCACCACCTCCGGTCGCTCTCCGCTAAGAAAATAGAGATAGCGCTCGAAATTGGAAGCGAGCTGAATATCCATGGCGGGGCTTAGGGTGTGCTGCACCTCCCCCGCCGCATAGATCCCCGTATGCACAAAGCGGGTGAGGATGTCGTTTTGGTTGGTGGCGATGATGAGGCGTTCCACGGGCAAGCCCATGCGCCGCGCCAGATAGCCCGCGAACACATCCCCAAAGTTGCCGGTGGGCACGGAGAAGGAAACCCGACATTCCGGATTGCCCTGACACAACTGTCCCCAAGCATAAAAGTAATAGACCATCTGGGCCAAAATCCGCGCCCAGTTGATGGAATTCACCGCCCCCAGGGCGTACTGCGCTTTGAATCTCAGATCTTGGAAGAGCTGCTTCACGATGCGTTGGGCATCGTCGAAGGTGCCTCGGATCGCAATGCAGTGCACATTGGCATCCAACACCGTGGTCATCTGCCGTTCCTGAATGGGGGAGATCCGGCCCTGGGGATAAAGGATAAAGATCTGAATGCGTGCTTTGCCCCGCACGCCGGCGATGGCTGCGGAACCCGTGTCGCCGGAGGTTGCCCCTAGAATGTTGAGATGACCGCCCCGCCGAGCGAGAAGATACTCGAAGAGATTGCCCAGGAACTGCAAGGCCACATCTTTGAAGGCGGCAGTGGGTCCGTGAAAGAGCTCCAAAATGTGCTGCTCACCCAGCGGCACCAGGGGCGTGACCGCTGGATGGGAAAAGCTAGCATAGGACTCATTGATGAGGTCGATCAGATCTTGCTCGGGGATGCATTCGCCCACGAAGGGCTTCAGGACTTCTACCGCCAGATCCTGGAATCGCAGCCGAGACCAATCCGCCAGGATATCGGCCTCCACCTGTGGGAGGGATTCCGGCACGAGCAACCCCCCATCCGAGGCCAAGCCCATCATGACCGCCTCATCGAAAGGGATGGGTGCGATGCCGCCTCTGGTGCTGATATAACGCATGAACCACCTATCTATGGATTTAGAGCTGCTGGATTCAGCGATGCAATTTTCAAAACTTCCGAAGATAGGCAGTTTCCGTCAGGGTTGCAAGCAAAAAAAGAACTGGTTAGCTCAGCGCATCGGTTCCTGGCTGCTGAGCTTCGCCGGTCCTTCCCTGTTCCAACCAAGCATCGATCCCCTGGATGACCTGGTTCAGGTGCCGTTCCAAGGTGGCGAGGGCCGGTTCCCAACCTTCCCTGCCTGCATAGAGCATCTGTTCCACCATCAGAGCGGCCGCAGCGACCTTTCCCGCTGCGACGGCACCCGCATCCCCCTTGAGTTGATTGGCAAGGCTGGCTGCTTCCTGGTAGCGCTCCTGTTCCAACAGCGCTCCCAAGCGATGGACGCTATCCCGATGATCCCGAGCGAACCGCTGGATGAGTTCTTCCATCCGGTTTTGATCGTACAGAGACTGTTGTAGGGCTAAGTTGGTATCGATCCCGGGAAAATCGGACAGAGCAAGGGGGCGAGGCGGAGTAACCGCACGCTTTGGAGGCTCGGAGAGCCATTTGTGCAGCACTCGGAATAGTTGGGGAATATCGATGGGTTTGCTCAGATAGTCGTTCATACCCGCCTGCAGGCAGCGCTCCGCATCGCCGGCCATGGCATGGGCGGTCATGGCGATGATCGGCAAAGACTGGAAGCGAGGGTTTGCTCGGATCCAGCGGGTGGCTTCGTAGCCATCCATGATGGGCATTTGCACATCCATGAGCACTGCATCAAAGGCTTCCTCCTCCAGATACTGTAGAGCCTCCAAGCCGTTCTCCGCTAGAGTTACCCGACAGCCAGCCTGCTGCAAGATCTCCTTGGCGATCTGTTGATTGATCGCGTTGTCCTCCACCACCAACAGATGGGTATCCAGTGGGAGCCTTGGCTCAGGAGATACCTGCTGAGCATCCGCCGGTGATAGCGAGTGCTGGGCTCGAGCAAGGACAATGCTGAAGCAAAATTCGCTACCACAACCTGGTTCGCTGCAGACGCGGATTTTCCCTCCCATCATCTCCACAAGATGCTTTGTAATGGCTAGTCCCAAACCAGTACCCCGCTGGTGGCCCTTTTGGTGATCGTTGATCTGGGTGAAGGCTTCAAATAATCGGGGAATCTGTTTGGGATCGATGCCAATGCCGGTGTCCGACACACTGAAGCGCAATTGAATCCTCTCTCCAGCTTCTTCCTCCAATTGGATCCGAATGCTCACCTCTCCTTGTTCCGTAAACTTTACTGCATTGTTGGTCAGATTGATCAGGATCTGACGCAACCGCAAGGGATCGCCCCGCAATGCGAGGGGGACTTCTGGATCTATGGAGAAGCTGAGCTGTAATCCCTTCGCTTCTGCTGCCACACTGACCACCGTGTGGACCTGTTCAAGCACTTCATCCAGCCGGAAATCCTGAGCATCCAACTTCATCTCTCCGGCTTCGATCTTGGAAATGTCCAGGATGTCGTTGATGATGCCCAGGAGAGAATGGGCTGCAGATTGGATCTTCTCCAAATAATCCCGCTGTTGCTCGGTCAGTTCTGTTTTGAGGGCTAGGGTGCTGAGCCCCACCACTGCATTCATGGGGGTGCGGATCTCATGGCTCACATGGGCGAGGAATCGGCTTTTCGTCTGATTCGCCTGCTCTGCCCGTTCCTTGGCTTGCTGCAGTTCCTGTTCAGAAGCCCGCTGATGGCTGATATCCCGAGCGATACCCTCGATGAAAATTTCGCCGTCTTCTTCTTGTGCTACCAGGGTTTCCGTGCACTCTAAGTACCGCTTATTCCCCTGTTTATCCAAGACCACCCCATGCCAAGGTGAAGGGAGTTCTTCCTCTTCTTGGAAACAGCGCCAGATCTCTTTATTTTCCGGATCTTCCGCAAGGCAGGAAGGAAACCCCACTTCGCATTCCTCCGGACTGTAGCCCAACACCTCTCGCACGGAGTCACTGATGAAGTGAAATCGGCCTTCCGGAGTGCGGGAGTAAAAAAAATAGCCCCTCAAATTCTCCAGTAGCCGCTGGAACTGCTGTTGATTCCGCTGTAAAGCCTGCTCTGCTTGTTGCCGTCGCTCGATCTGATGATGCAGCCGATAGACTAAGACCAAGATACCGAAGAACGCGAGAGAAAGAACGGCCAGCCCGACGAACGCTTCGGTCATCATGCCGATGCCGAGATCCCACATCAGCTGCCGGAAAAAGAGATCATTCACACCGAAGCGAGCGACGCCGAGCGGCCGCTGGTCTTCGGGGTCCTCCAGGAAAATTTCCGTATACAAGCAGTGGGGGCAGTGAAGGTAACCGACTTGTAAAGCTAAATCCGTGCGTTCCCCGAGGTCTGCCGAGTCATCGAGCTCCTGGAGCTCCAGAGCAACGCCGAAGAAATAGGGTGCGTCGGTTTCTGGATCCTTGGTGGCGAGCATTCGTTTCAGCGCAGCTTCCAACTCGGACAGCTCCCCCCGATCCTGTGCTCGATGCAGTGCAGAAATAATTCGATGGGACTGGGTGTCTGCTAAAATTTTCGCGTGTAGCTGGGATTCCTGGGCGAGGCGCGGTTCCAAAACCCGATTCCAATAGGTCAGCATCACGCTGCCGAGCAAGAGCACTAGCAGAAAAAAGGCTAAGCTGATCCGAAGAAAGATCCGTCGCATGATGGGAAGGGAATGCGCTCAGTCAACCCAATCGATCAGATGGTGAATCAGCAGCTCTGCGTCTTTCGGTCCAATCACACAACCCGCGACGGAATGACCCGCCCGCCGTACAGAATCCGGATCACCGCTGAGTAGCGGATGCCAGGCGGGTAGTGATTTGCCTTCCTGAAGGAGACGATAGGCACAGGTGCGGGGGAGCCAACGGGGATCTTGAATCGTCTTTGGTGTGAGAGGAAGGCAGCTCGGCATGCGAAGAAAGCGTTCCTCATAGTGCTGGCAACGCGCGGTACTTCGATCCAGGAGCGCACAAGCCACATTGGTATAATGAATGCGCCCGTCCTCTTCCTCCAGCTTCTCCAAACAGCATTTCCCACAGCCATCGCAGAGGGCTTCCCACTGTTCCGAAGTCATCTCTGAGAGGGGTATAGTTTCCCAAAAGCGTTCCATTCGACTAGTCTAGCCTATTTTCCCGCCGCAAGGTGCGGTGATATCAGGACTTCCAAAATCCCCGGGGTTCCCCAAGATAGGGCTGAACCCCTTGACTAGGGAGCGAGAAGATGGACAGCACCAGCATCGTATTACCCGGTTCCGAAATCGAATCCCTGCAACTGCAGAAAAACCAGCTGCGCATTCGATTTTCTCGGGCCTATCTCCTCAAAACCATGACGGGTTCTGTGGAGCAAACCCGCTGGTGGCAGACGGGGGAACTGATCTTAGAAGGAGTGCAGCTGTCAGAACCCTTGCCCCCGATGCCGGCCATCTGCGCGGGGGGCGACATTGACGACAATGTGTTTACCTATCGGGACATGATCCCCGTACCCCTGGAAACCCGGGGGCAGGTGGGTTGCACGCTCCGGTTCCAGGACACAGACGCCCGCTTGGAGGCGCGAGGAACTGGATTGCGGCTCCAAATGTTCGATGTACCCAAATACATCGAACACATCCGGCCCGCTGGGGATTAGTCTTTCTCCAGGGAAGCAAGGCGATGGGCCTGACGGGTGGTTTCCGGCAAGCGGTACTTCGTCGTACAGCCCAGTACATAGCGGAGGGCGGTGGGCAAAGAGATGCGATGGCCCACAGAGAGGAATACAGGTTGGACTCCTTTGCGCGTGCGCAGCACGGCCCCGAGGATCTCTTCCCCTGCTCGGAGCCAACTATAATCTCCTTTCTCGGGACCCACGGGTTCAAAGGTGCCGATCAAGCGGGATTTGGCCACGCCGATGCTCGGCAGATCGGTGAGCACGCCCAGATGGCAGGCAAGTCCAAAGCGGCGGGGATGGGCGGTGCCCTGCCCATCGCACAACAAGAGATCCGGCAGGACCTTGAGCTGATCCAGGGCATCGAGCACGGCGGGCAGTTCCCGAAAGGAGAGCAGCCCGGGCACATAGGGAAATGGGGTGGGCCGCTTGGCGATGGCATATTCCAAGAGATCGAGCTGGGGATAGGAGAGCACCGCTACCGCCGCCCGCGTCAGCTTCCCCTGTTCTTCAAAACCCACATCCACCCCGGCCACCCGACGCACAGTTCCCAAGGCATCTCGGCGAATGACCCGGTCCCGCAGCTGTTCTTGAATCCTGCGGGCTTCATCGGTCGTGGCAGGGATCTTCAACGGAGCAGTTTGCGTACGGTGGTCACATCCACAGGAATGGCGATGCCCGTAACCGAAGCCAGGGCCCGCAGGATAGCGATGAAATCCGATCCTCGCCCCACCTGAGGTTCCATCTCGAAGCAATCCCGATAGGCAGCGGCGGCGCGCCGGATAAAACGGCCTGCTGCCTCTGAAGGAGGGGATTTCTTGGGCTTGAGGTGAGACAGGCGCTGCGCCGCCTCGTCCAGGCGCTGCAATTCGATGCCCAGAGCCTGCAAGTATTCGGGGCCATAGGTGCGTCGGAACGGGTCGGATGCCCCGAGATGTTCTAAGAATTGCTGCTGGGTTTCTCCCGCCAATCCTTGGAGCTGCTGGGCAAGGGCCCGTGCGGTCTCTCGGATCTCTGCGGGCAGGTTTTTCCCCCTGGCGCGGCGGGTTTCTTCTTCGGGCACCGCTTCCCGGCATTCTGCGAGATCGTACTCCATGGCAGCGATGAACAGCGATCGGCCTTCTGCATCGCCGATCCCCCGTTTTTCCAGTAGGTGAATCAGGCGGTTACGATCTGATTCCCCCAAACGCACAGGATCGACGAACCGTTTGCCTTTTTTCTTTCTCGGGCCGATCTCTTCCCCGGATTCTCTGTAGGACATCCGATTGTTGGAATGCTTCCCACGGGTAGGACGGGTAGCATGGGATTGTAGGAGAAAGGGTTTTTCTACACTCATAAGAAGGTCTCGGTGGATAGCTTGGGGCTCCTCGATTACTAGATTCGGTTACAGGTCTTTGAGTTCCGGAGATTCTGTACCCGCGGACGATTCAGCGAGAAAAGGATTGGTCCGCCGCTCTCGGCCGATGGTAGAAGCGGGACCATGTCCAGGAAGAATGCGTACCTCATCCCCCAAAGGGAAGAGCTGATTTCGGATGGAATCCAGCAGTTGGGCCGGATCGCCCCCGGGCAAGTCCGTTCGACCGATCGCCCCTTGGAAAACCACATCCCCCACCTGCGCCCAGCGGTCCGCCGCTGAGAAGAAAACCAGATGCCCTGGGGTATGGCCTGGACAGTGAAGCACCTCTAGTTGGCTTTCCCCCAAGGTGATGCGCGCTCCCGCCTCGAGCCATCGATCGGGGATCAGGGGTTGAACGGGTGGAAGTCCAAACAGTGCGCACTGCTCGGGCAGGGCTTCCAGCAAAAAGGCATCCGCCCGATGGGGTCCCAAGATGGGTACTTGCAGGACCTCCCGACACGCATCCGCAGCGCCCACATGATCCAAATGGCCGTGGGTGAGCAGGATCTGCTGGATCTGTACGTTCAAGCGATGGGCCCAGTCCAAGAGGCGCGGCACTTCTCCCCCTGGATCGATGAGCACTGCTTGACGGCTGTGCTTGCACCAAAGCAGGGTAGCGTTCTGCTGAAAGGGGGTGACTGGAAGGACAGCGAAATCAAGCATGGCGCACTTCCTCAGGGTTCTTGGGCATCTAAGTGCCGGATCACCGCATCGGTGAGATCGAATCCCTCATCCACATAGAGCAAACCGCTTTGATTGCGCTCGAACACGGCTTGTAGATTTTTCTGCTTCGCTAGAACGGCGATGGCCCTTCTCGCCGGTGCAATGATCTTCGCTCCCAACTTCATCTGCTCTCGGACCAATGCCTGCTGCACCTCAGCGGCGGCGCGTTGGAACTCGTCGAATCGCTGCTGTATTTCGCGTCTGCGCTTCTCCAGTTCCTCTCTGCTCATCAAAGCGGCATCCCGCTCCATTTTCTGTTGCAGCTGCAACAGGGCCCGTTCCTCCTGAGCCAGCTTCCTCTGGGGTTCTGCGAACTTCTCTTGCAAGGCGCGTTGGGCCTGTAGGCCTAGCTGGCTTTCATCCAGTACTCGCTGCATGTCCACGTAGCCGAAGCTAGGTGCTGCACGTGCCGACAGGACAACAAAGCAAAATAGGGGGAGCACAGGCCAGAGAGCAAATCCTTTCATCTTCTCAATCTCAGACAAGTATCGAGGAAAGCCGCTATGCTAAAGCGGAACAGAGACCCTAAAACTTTAGCATTCAGGAGGAAAACCCGTGGGAAATTCGCTGCAAGATCAGCTGCTCAAGGCAGGATTGGTCTCTAAGCAGCAAGCCAAACAGTTGCGGGCTGCCAAGCGAAAGAAGCGACGTCAGCAGGCAAGCAAAACTGAACGGGAAATTGCCCAGCGTGCACGACAAGCAGCGGCCCAGAAGGCCGCTCGGGATCGGGCACTCAACCGCCAGCGGGAAGAAGCTGCTCGGCGCAGGGCGGAGGCCCACGAACTCCGCCAGCTGATCCATCAGCATCGCATCGCCCGTGCGGATGGAGAAATCGCCTTCTACTTCCAGGACGGAAAGACCCTCAAGCATCTCTATGTCAATGCAGAACAGCGACGAGCCATTGCCCAGGGTAAGCTAGCAGTCGTCCGTCAGGACCAGTGTTATGAGCTCCTACCGGCAGAGATTGCGGCACGTATTCGGAAGCGGCGCCCAGAGCTGATCCTAGTCTTGCACCAGGAAACCCACAAAGCAGCTGCCAGCGAAGAGGATCCCTATGCAGAATATTCTGTGCCGGATGATCTCATGTGGTGAGCTTCCGGCGCGCAGGCCAGCGGTGCAGCCATCTGTACTTCCAGCGTTGCCAGGGAATCGGGATTAGCAGGACTGCTACCAGGAGCAGCAAAAAGGGTTGATACCAGAGGCTGCCCAGCCAAGTGGGTGTGAAACCCACTTCATACCAGCTCCTCGCCACCCGCTCCAGGTTGAAGAAGCTGAAATAGGTCAGGAAAGCCAAGAGCAATCGCCAACCTCCCTGATGTCGGGGGGAACGGGTGGTCAGGGGCACTGCCAGCAAGCTCAGGGTTAGGACAGCTAATGGGCTGGCTAAACGATGTTGTAGCTCCCCCAAATCCTTCCGATCTTCGGAACCGAGCAGTCGCACGGTGGGATAAGTGGCTCGCTTGAGACTGTAGAAGCTAGACACTCGGTTGGGTCGAATGCGCAACCGGTACTGCGCGAAGGTGCCGATGGCATAGTCGGCTTGCCCGGGATTGCCATCGTACCGGCGACCCTTGATGAGCGTGACAAACTGGTCGCCCCGCTCAGGATCACGGGTTATTAGTCCCTGCTGGCTGAGGACCAGCTTGCGCTTTTCCCCCCGTTGATCATGCAGGAAGATCTGGTGCAGCGTGCCCGCGCGGTCGATCTCGTGGATGTAGATGGTGATCGCTCCGTTCTCATGTTGGTGGAATCGCCCTGGCTTCAGCCCGGCGATCTGATAGGCCTGATCCTTCTGGCGATCCCGCAATTGAATGATTTCCTTCGCGACGGCAGGCGTGAGATAGAGGGAGAACCAAGCCGTGAGCAATGCGAGGGGCAGCGCTGCATAGAGGATCGCCCGATAGAGATGGCGGGGCCCTAAACCGCAGGCGCTCAAGGCGATCAACTCGCTATCCTTCGCCATTCGGCCCAGAGCTACTAGCAGGGCGATGAAGAAGACCGGCGGCAACAGACTCGCCGTATCTCGGGCCAGTTGCAGGACGAGGAACCGCAGCACGAGTTCCGCGCTCAGGGCACCGGTGTTCACCTGTTCCAAGGTGCGCAGGAACAGGATGCTGGTGACGATGAGCAGCACGGCGCTGAGGATGGCGAAGAAAACTCGAGAGATCTCCGCGAGAAAATAGCGGTCGATGACAGGGAGCAAGTGGACTATTCCACGGTGACGGATTTGGCGAGATTGCGGGGCTGGTCCACATCCGTCCCCTTGAGCACGGCTACATGATAGGCCAGGAGCTGAAGGGGTAGGGTGAACAGGATGGGCCCGAGCTCGGGAGCAGCGTGGGGAAGCTGCAGCACCCGCAAGCTCGGCTGCCGGGGGATTTCGACAGCATCATCTGCGAAGAGAAAGAGTTCCCCCCCGCGGGCACGCACCTCTTCCAGATTGGCCCGGAGCTTGTCCAGCAGGGCATTATCGGGGGCCACGGCAATCACAGGCATGGATTCATCGATGAGGGCTAGGGGACCGTGCTTCAGCTCGCCCGCCGGATAGGCCTCTGCATGGATATAGGAGATCTCCTTGAGTTTCAGCGCCCCTTCCAAGGCGATGGGATAGAACTCCCCTCGACCTAAAAACAGCGCATGTTCCTTTTCCACCAAAGCTTCCGCAAAGGCGGCGATGGCGCCATCTAAGGCCAACAGCGCTTCCAGCTTTCTGGGCAGCGTCCGCAGCCGATCCAACGTTCCCTGGGAAGCATCGCCCCGATACTGGGCTAACACTTGGGTCAGCAGCCGGAGAGCGACGAGCTGGGTAGTGAATGCTTTGGTCGAAGCCACGCCGATTTCCGGGCCGGCATGGGTGAGCAGGACCAGATCCGATTCCCGCACCAACGAACTTTCCGGCACATTGCAGATACTCAGCGTGGCCAGGTAGGGCAATTGCTTCGCTCGACGCAGAGCAGCCAGGGTATCGGCGGTTTCGCCGGACTGGGAGAGACTGAGGAACAAACACTGATCGGGCACCACAACCGGCCGATAGCGGTATTCGCTGGCTATTTCCACATCGCAGGGCATGCCCAAGGATTCGATCCAATAACGGGCTACGAGTCCCGCATGATAGCTGGTGCCGCAGGCAACGATCTTGATGGCACGCACTGCGGGCAGCACTGCCGGTGCATCTTTGCCGAAGGCTTCCGGCAGCACGCGGTTACCGGAAAGGCGCCCTTCCAACACATCGCTCACTGCCCGAGGCTGCTCGAAGATTTCCTTCTGCATGAAGTGGCGGTAGGGGCCGCGCTCCGCAGCGGTGGCGAGCTGTTGGGATTCTCGAATGGGGCGCTGTACCGGATGGCCCTGAGCATCGTAGAGCCGCACCCCGTCGCGGTGGAGCAAAGCGATGTCCCCTTCTTCGAGAAAGAGAAACCTTTGGGTGACCGGAAGCAAGGCGAATACATCCGAGGCGATGAAATGCTCCCCGAAGCCGAGGCCGATGACTAAGGGACTGCCCTGACGCGCGGCCACCAGACAATCGGGATGTTGGGCATCGATCACCCCGAAGGCATAGGCACCCTGGAGCTGCTGCACTGTGGTTTGCACTGCCTCTAGCAGGTGCTTGCCCCGGCACAACTGATCGTAGATCCCGTGAACGATTACCTCTGTATCCGTGTTGGAGGTAAATCGATGGCCTGCCGCTCGTTGCTGTTCCCTCAACCTCTCGTGATTCTCAATGATGCCGTTGTGGACCAGGGCGCAGCGGTCAGCGCAGATCTGAGGATGAGCGTTGTGCTCTGCAGGCTTGCCATGCGTTGCCCAACGGGTATGAGCGATGCCCAGCTTTCCGGAAATAGGCTCTTTTTCCAAGGCATCAGCCAGCTGTTGCACCTTGCCCAGGGTGCGCAAGCGGCGCAAGGTCCCGGAAGGGGATAGCACAGCGATACCCGCCGAGTCATAACCGCGGTATTCCAGGCGACGCAGACCTTCCAACAGAATCGGCGTGATGTCCCGTTGGGCGATGCCCCCCACAATGCCACACATGGGAATCCCTAGGATTTCTTTTTCGGTCGGGTCCAGTGGTCGATGGTGCGCTGTCGGCTGCGGGCCAAGGTGAGCTTACCAGGAGGCGCGGCACGCACGATCACAGAACCCGCACCGATGGTCGCATCCTCGCCGATCTGCACCGGCGCTACCAGGGCTGTGTTGGAACCGATAAAAGCCCGGTCGCCGATCTCCGTCCGGTGTTTCTGAACACCGTCATAATTGCAAGTGATGGTGCCTGCGCCCAAATTGACCGCGTTGCCGATCCGGGTATCGCCCACATAGCTGAGATGATTGAGCTTGCTTTCCCGGCCGATGTGGGATTGCTTGACTTCCACGAAATTGCCCACCCGCACCCGATCCGAGAGCACTGTTTGGGGACGAATTCGCGCAAAGGGCCCGATGCGCACGGATTCACCGATGCGAGCACCTTCGATCACCGAATGGGCGAGGATCTCTGTATGGGCACCGATGATGCAATTCTTCAAACAGCAATTCGGACCCACGGACACCCCATCCCCCAGTTGCACTTCGCCTTCGATGAGGCAATTGATATCCAGGGTCACATCTCGGCCTACCCGCAGCACGCCTCGAATGTCGATGCGGTGGGGATCCAACAGGCTGACCCCCTGTCGCAGCAAGGCCTCCGCCTGCTGGTACTGAAACCAGCGCTCTAATTTGGCTAACTGCAATCGGTCGTTGACGCCGAGCACTTCTTCCGGCACTCTGGGTTGAGTCGTGGCGATGGACACGCCTTCCGCTGCGGCTAGCGCAACGATGTCCGTGAGATAGTATTCTCCCTGGGCATTGTCCTGACCGATCCGGTTTAACCAGTTCCAGAGCTTAGCCCCTCGCGCAACCAAGATCCCCGTGTTGACCTCCCGAATCGCTAGTTCCCGCGCATCGGCATCGCCCTGTTCCACGATGCCCCGCACGCGACCGGCTTCATCCCGCAGGATGCGGCCATAGCCCGTGGGATCTTCCAGCTGAACCGTTAGCAAGCCCAAATCCGCATCCGCTGCTTCTGTGAGCAGTCGGGATAAGGTATCGGTGCGAATCAAGGGCACATCGCCAAAGAGCACCAGGACTCGATCCAGTTCGGCCAGGGCCTCCTTGGCTTGCAAAAGGGCATGTCCCGTGCCCTGCTGTTGTTCCTGTAAGATCCAGTTGCAGGGCCTTCCTTCGAAGGCTTTCCGTACCTGTGCTCCGTGATGCCCATAGATGACGCAGATGCGGGCGGGTGCAAGCGCCTGAGCAGTGTCCAACACATGACCCAACAGGGGTTTCCCCGCGAGGGGATGCAAGACCTTGGGCCGGCAGGAATTCATGCGTGTACCCCGCCCAGCGGCCAGGATCGCAATGCCGAGCTTCATGGCGTTCTCAGTGGACCGAAGGGGCGAGACCGTCTTGCCGCAGATCTTCCGGTGTGGGGTCCCGCACTTCGTGGATGGTGATCTGAACGCGCAGGTGCTTGCCTGCCAGGGGATGATTGCCGTCCACCGTCAGGCGACCGTTTTCGATACGGGTTACATAGAAAGTTTTTACTTCCCCCCGCTCGTTCTGCATGGTTACTTCTGCACCCACCTGACGGAACTGAGGAGGGACGTTTTCCAGATCGTCGGTGAACACCAAATTCGGGTCCCGTTCCCCGAATCCCTGTTCCGGGGGAACCCGCAGTTCCACTTTCTCCCCAGCTCGTTTGCCCGCGATGGCTTGATCCATGCCGCCGATGAGTTCCATGCGGCCCCCGTGGATGTATCCTACCGGCAGATCCGTCTGTTCCAGCACCCGCCCTTCTTCATCGGTGATGCTATAGGTGAGAGAGACAAATTTCCCCGGAGAAACGGTTTGTTCGGTCATTTAACGCCCCTGGGCTCTGCGCAACTTTTCGATGGCCCGCAGCTGCAACAGCGCCTGTGCCAGCTCTTTCTGGGCGCTGGCATACTCGAATTCCGCTACCTGACCGGAAAGAGCTTCTTCTGCCCGCTGTTTGGCTTTCAGCGCGGCCGCCTCATCAAGATCCCGCGCCCGAAGAGCGGTATCTGCGAGCACAGTGACCACATGCGGTTGGACCTCCAACAGACCGCCGGATACATAGAAATGCTCCATCTCTCCGTTCGCCTTTTCCACCCGCACTTCCCCAGGTTGCAGACGAGTGAGCAACGCAGTGTGGCGGGGGGCGATGCCCAGCTCTCCCATCTCTCCTGGGGCATAGACCATGGCTGCCAATCCGGAATAGATATTCCCCTCGGCGCTCACGATATCCACATGGACGGTCATTGCCATCGTTGCTTTCCTCTCGGCTAGAGCATCTCAGCCTTGGCTACCGCTTCGTCGATGGTGCCTACCATGTAGAAAGCCTGTTCGGGCAAATCATCGTGTTCTCCCTGCACGATGGCCTTGAATCCGGCGATGGTGTCCTTGAGAGAAACGTACTTCCCCGGTGCACCGGTGAAGACTTCTGCCACGAAGAAGGGCTGAGAAAGGAACCGTTGGAGTTTCCTCGCTCGGGCTACAGTCTGCTTGTCTTCTTCTGAAAGCTCATCCATGCCTAGAATGGCGATGATGTCCTTGAGTTCCTTGTAGCGTTGCAGAATCCCCTGCACCTGTCGGGCGACCTGATAATGCTCTGCGCCCACCACATTGGGATCTAAGATGCGGCTGGTGGAGTCCAGGGGATCTACAGCGGGATAGACTCCGAGTTCCGCGATCTGACGGGAGAGCACCAAAGTAGCGTCCAGATGGGCGAAGGTGGTCGCGGGGGAAGGGTCGGTAAGGTCATCCGCAGGCACATAGACCGCTTGGAAGGAGGTGATGGAGCCGGTGCGGGTAGAAGTGATGCGCTCCTGCAAAGCACCCATCTCCGAAGCCAGGGTAGGCTGATAGCCTACTGCAGAGGGCATCCGGCCCAGGAGCGCGGACACCTCGGTGCCGGCCAAGGTGTAGCGGTAGATGTTGTCGATAAACATGAGCACATCCCGCCCTTCGTCCCGGAAGTACTCCGCCATAGTTAGGCCAGAGAGGGCGACCCGCAGCCGGTTCCCGGGCGGCTCGTTCATCTGCCCGTAGACCAGGGCCACCTTGTCGAGCACGCCCCCATCGGTCATCTCGTGGTAGAAGTCGTTTCCCTCTCGGGTGCGCTCACCCACACCGGCAAACACAGAATAGCCGGAATGCTCCACGGCGATGTTGCGGATCAATTCCATGAGGGTGACGGTCTTGCCCACACCTGCGCCGCCGAACAACCCTACCTTACCGCCCTTAGCGATGGGCATGATGAGGTCGATGACCTTGATGCCTGTTTCCAAGATTTCGGTGGTGGTGGCCTGTTCCTCGAAAGAGGGGGCCTTCCGATGGATGGACCAGGTTTCCTCCGCGCCGATCGGTCCCTTTTCATCGATCGGTCTGCCCAACACATCCATGATGCGCCCCAGGGTTGCTTTGCCCACCGGCACTTGAATCGGCTTGCCCGTGTTGCGCACTGCTAGCCCCCGCTGTAACCCGTCGGTGGCACCCATAGCGATGGTGCGCACGATGCCATCTCCGAGTTGCTGTTGCACCTCTAGGGTTAATCCTTTCTCCTCTACGATCAGCGCATCATAGATCTTGGGCATCTCACCCTGGGGAAACTGCACATCGACCACGGCACCGATGATTTCCACCACATTGCCGGCACTCATAATTCTTTCCTCGTTGATTCTGATGCCTATACCGCAGCCGCTCCGCTGACGATCTCGGAAATTTCCTGGGTGATCGCCGCTTGCCGCGCCTTGTTGTAGACCAACTGCAACTCATCGATGAGGGTGCTCGCATTGTCGGTGGCTGCTTTCATGGCTACCATCCGAGCGGCCTGCTCGCAAGCACCGTTTTCCACGACTGCCTGATAGATGAGGGACTCGATGTAACGGTTCAGCAGGGTATCTAGGATGGACTTTGCGTCGGGTTCGTAGATGTAATCCCAGCGATGGCGAACGGCATCGATGGTCTCAGACCGGATCGGCACCATCTGATAGAGGGTGGGTTTCTGAGTCATGGTATTGACGAATTCATTGAAGGCGAGGTAGAGAGCATCGATCTCCTCCGCCTGATAGGCATCGAGCATGACTTTGGTCAGTCCGATGAGGTCTTCCAGGTGGGGTACATCTCCCAGTTGATTCGCCTGGGCCAAGATTCTACCCTGGAATCGTTTGAAGAAGACGGAAGCCTTGGTGCCGATGGTGGCGAAAATGGGTTCGATCTCCTCGCGCTGATCCTCCTGAATTTTGTGCAAGACCTTGCGGAACAGGTTGATGTTCAAGCCCCCGCACAGCCCTCGATCTGAGGAGATGACGATATAGCCCACGCGTTTCCGAGGTCGTTCGAGTAGAAAGCTGTGCTTATATTCCGGCGAGGCGTGGGCGAGATGGCTGATGACTTGAAGGATCCGATCCGCATAGGGACGAGAAGCTTCTCGACGCTCCTGAGATCGGCGCATCTTGGAAGCCGCCACCATTTCCATGGCTTTGGTGATCTTCTGGGTGCTCTTGATGCTGGCGATCTGGCTTCGTATTTCTTTCGCACCGGCCATCGCTTATTTCCCTCGGTGTTTACCAGGAATAATGTTCCTTGAAGTCCTTGAGGGCGCTGTGGAAGGCCTGTTCGATCTCGCTATCATAGTCCCCAGTAGCATTGATCCGATCCAAGAGTTCCCCGTGGTGTGCCTTCATATAGGACTGAAGCGCCTGTTCAAAATCCACAATCTTGGCGACAGGCACATCGTCCAGATAGCCTTCATTCGCTGCGAACAGGGAGATCGCCATCTGCCCGATACTCATAGGCGCGTATTGGTTCTGCTTCATCAGCTCGGTAACCCGTTCTCCCCGTTCCAACTGCTTGCGGGTAGCTTCATCCAGGTCTGAAGCGAACTGAGAGAAGGCTGCCAGTTCTCGATACTGGGCAAGGGCTAAGCGCACACCGCCCCCCAACTTCTTGATGATCTTGCTCTGGGCTGCGCCCCCCACTCGAGACACGGAAAGCCCCGCGTTGATGGCCGGGCGAATCCCTGCGTTGAACAGATCGCTTTCCAGAAAGATCTGCCCATCGGTGATGGAGATCACATTGGTGGGGATGAAGGCGGACACATCCCCCGCTTGGGTTTCGATGATGGGCAGGGCGGTGAGGGAACCCGTCTTCCCCTTGACTTTGCCCTTGGTACGCTTTTCCACCTCGGCGGCGTTGATGCGCGCTGCCCGTTCCAACAGACGGGAATGGAGATAGAAGACGTCGCCCGGATAAGCTTCTCGGCCTGGAGGACGGCGAAGCAGCAGGGAGACCTGACGGTAGGCCCAAGCCTGTTTGGTCAGATCATCATAGATGATGAGGGCATCTTCCCCCCGATCCCGGAAATATTCCCCCATGGCACAGCCCGCATAGGGAGCGATGAACTGCATGGCGGCAGAATCCGAGGCACCTGCATGCACTACGATAGTATGTTCCATGGCCCCGTGTTCCTCCAATTTATGCACCACGTTGGCCACAGAGGAATTCTTCTGACCGATGGCCACATAGATGCATCGGATGTCTGTGCCCTTCTGGTTGATGATGGTATCGATAGCTAGGGCAGTCTTGCCGGTCTGCCGGTCTCCGATGATCAGTTCCCGCTGCCCACGGCCGATGGGCACCATGGTATCGATGGCTTTCAGACCCGTCTGCAGGGGTTGATCCACAGACTTCCGCGTGATGACCCCGGGCGCTACCTTTTCCAGTGGTGAAGACTCGCTGGCCTGGATCGGGCCCTTGCCATCGATAGGATGCCCCAAGGCATCTACCACCCGACCCAAGAGCTCGGGTCCTACCGGCACTTGCAGCACCTTTCCGGTGCAGCGCACCCAATCTCCTTCGGAGAGGGTCGTATAGTCGCCGAGCACCACCGCCCCTACGGAATCCCGCTCCAAGTTGAGGGCTAAGCCGTAGAGGTTACCGGGGAACTCCAACATCTCATAGTACTGGGCATCGGAAAGCCCATAGATCCGAACGACTCCGTCGGAAAGGCTGACGATGGTTCCCTCCGTTCTGACCTCGGTCTTGATGTCGAATTGCTCGATCTTCTGCTTGATGAGATCGCTGATTTCAGATGGATTCAGTTGCATAGCGGTTTCCGTTAAATGCGCAATTCACCGGCCAGCTTTTCCAGCCTGCCCCGCAAGGAAGCATCGATGACCAGGTCTCCGGCCTGAATGATCAGGCCTCCGATCAGGGAAGGATCCTCTTCCACACTGAGGGCTATCTCTGTGGAGAGTTTTTTCCTGAGAGCTTCCGCAATCCGCCGCCGCTCTTCCTCGTCCAAGGGGTAAGCGGTGCGGATCTGAACCGGCTGGATACCCTGAGCGCGGTTGCGCAATGCTGCGAAGAGCCGTTCGATTTCTGGGAGCAGGGCCAACCGCTTGTTAGCAGCGAGCAACCGCACCAGATTGCGCGCTTCCGGCAGCAACTCTTCTCCCCCAATGTCGAGAATCAGATCGCGCAGCCGTTCCCGAGGTACGCTGGGCGTAGCGATCTGACGGGCTAAAGCTTCTTCCGAGACGATCCTCGCCAGAAGGGCAAGATTTTTTGCCCAGGCCTCCAGCGCATCGCTCTCCTGAGCCTCGGCGAAGATTGCTTCCGCATAGGGGCGCGCGATGGTAGTGATTTCTCCAGCCATGACCCGTTCCTAGAGCTGATTCACAAAGGAATCGATGAGCTTTTTATGGGACTGTGGGTCGATTTCCTTCTCCAAGATCTTTTCTGCGGCAGCGATGGCCAATACCGCTACCTTTTCCCGAAGCTCTTCCCGCGCTCGGTTCATTTCTTGCTCGATCTCCGCCCGAGCGGCGAGGATCAAGCGCTCCCCCTCCGCCCGTGCGTTCTCCTTGGCTTCGTCCACAATCTGCGCCGCCCGCTTCTGCGCCTGAGCGATGGCTTCCGTCGCCTGTAGCTTAGCTTCTCGCATCAGCTCCGTAGCCCGCTTCTGACCGAGTTCCTGTTCCAGTTCTCCCCGTTCTGCAGCGGCCAACCCCTCGGCGATCTTATTCTTCCGCGCTTCCATAGCCGCTACGATGGGAGGCCAGATGTATTTCATGGTGAACCAGACGAATACCGCAAAGGAAATCATCTGGCCGAATAGGGTCAGGTTGATGTTCATCCTGAGATCTCTGACAGGAGGGACCAATACCTATAAATGCAAATCGCCCGCTCAGAGGACCGCAAAGAGCACATAGAGGCCCATGGCGATGGAGATGACGGGCAACGCGTCCACTAGCCCCATGACGATGAAGAATTGGGTGCGCAGCATGGGCACTAATTCCGGCTGACGGGCCGCCCCGTCGAGGAACTTCCCGCCGAGCATCCCCACGCCCACTGCTGCCCCGATGGCGCCGAGTCCCAGCATGAACGCCGCTGCAAAGTAGACCAAAGCAGATGCCATATCCATGATTTTCTCCTGAATGGAATGAAAGGGAATTTCAATGGGCTTCTTGATGGGCCATATCCAAATAGACGATGGTCAGCACCATGAAGATAAAGGCCTGCAAGAGGATCACCAGAATGTGGAACAACGCCCAGATGAACTGTAGGCCTCCGCCGGCTAAGCTCATCATCCATCCGCCGCCACTGTACATGAGCGCGATGAGAATAAAAATCATCTCTCCTGCGTAGAGATTGCCGAACAATCGCAAGGAGAGGGAAAGAGGCTTAGCCAGTAGGTTGACTGTTTCCAAGACTAGATTAAAGGGCAGACCCAGCTTCCCGAAGGGATGATAAGCGAGCTCGGCCCAAAACCCCCGGATTCCCTTGATCTTCAAGCTATAGTAAAGGATCAGAAAGAACACGCCGATGGAAAGCCCGAAGGTCGCATTGGGATCTGCGGTAGGCACGACTCGTAAAAACACCTCATGGGGATCCACACCGAACCAGCCCATGAAATGCTGGAATAGCCAGGGCAGCAGATCCACGGGGACCAGGTCCATCAGGTTCATCAGGAACACCCATACAAAAATAGTGAGGGCGAGAGGCGCGATCAGGGGGTTCCTACCCCGAAAGGAGCCGCGCACATTTTCCTCCACGAAGTCCAAGAGACTTTCCACGAAGTTTTGCACGGGATCAGGCACCCCAGTAGTAACCCGGTCCGCAACGCGCTTGAAGAACCAGAGAAAGAGCACGCCCAGCAGGATAGAGAAGAACAGGGTATCCACATGTACTGCCCAGAACCCCATCGCCTTGGCCTCGGCTGCGGAATGGGCGAAGCCAAACCCCTTTTCCGGCAAGTAACCGAATGTCAGATGGGTGAGATGATGCTTGATATAGCCTTGCGATGTCAGCAATTCGGAAGAATCCATCGACCTTATCTCTCCGATTTCCAGAATGATACAAGCATCGGCGGGAATAGTTGAACGACACCGTAGGCGAGGATGAGGACAGGTATGCTAAGCCGTTCGGCGGTCGAAAACACGATCCCAAACAAAAGCAGGGCTAAGATCATTTTCCGCGCCGCCGCTCCATAGATTTGACGGGCTAGCGCAGGCAACGCATCCGCGCGATAAGGTCGGAAGAGCTGAGCAGCGAAGACCCCATTGGTCATAAGCGCGATAGCTGCGCCGATGCCTGCCGACCACCCCACCCAAAGTCCCCACGTGCCCGCTCCAATCGACAAGATGATTGCTGAGACCCCTTGTAGGATCAAGATCCTTCTGACCTGCCCCCTATCCCGATCCATCATGGCACAACAATCCCTGTGGATAGCGCTCGGGGAGTATACGCAGGATTTCCAGAAAGGGTCAATCTGGGAAGATACGTGCCGGTTAGATCTTGTGTAAAGATTGAGGGTTTTCTGCGTTAGCCAAAACCCGGCGCTCGAGAGGATATCGTTCTCGCAGAGCCCTGCTCACCGCGCCCCCGAGAGGGGGCGGGGGAATCAGCTGTCTACCCGTCCCTTGCTGTGCGGAACAAAGACGATGGAAGGATTCGTGAGTGCTGGATTGGCGAAGTTCTTCACTGCCCGCACGGGTTCTTCTTGGGGGCCGATGGCTTTAGTGGGATAGCGGTTTTCCCGCAAGGCATCGATGGGGCCCACATCCAAAACCCGCATCATGCAGGCCATGACGCAATAGGGTTTGCGCCCTGCTTCCAACTCATCGATGCATAGATTGCACTTGGCCACAATGTTCAATTCGGGGATGAACTGGGGCGCCCCATAGGGGCAGGCAGCTTCGCAGCGTCGGCAACCGATGCAGAGGGTGGAATCGATGTCCACCACGCCGTTGTCTTTCCGCTTCCAGATGGCCCCCGTGGGGCAGGTGGGCAGGCAGGCAGGTTCCGCGCAGTGGTTGCAGGAGACATTGACCTTGTAGGCGAATACCTCGGGATAAGTGCCTCCTTCCACATATTGCACCCGTCGGAATCGAGGGCCTGGGGGCAAGCCGTTCTTGTCCTTGCAGGCGATTTCACAGGCGCGACAGCCGATGCAGTCCACATTGTTGTGGACAAAGCCCAGCTGCATGTCCGGCACCACGGGTTGATAGACTTCTTTTTTCCGGCGCTTGATGGCCGCCTTGATCTTGCCTTTGTCTTTCTCTTGAGCCATGGGCATGTCTCCGATCAAAGTTCACGCCGATGTTCGCGCCGGAACACATGGGCGCGGGCTGTGGCCAGCTGATCCCAGCCAGGCCGGTGTTCTAGGTCCGTCTTCTTGAGATTGCACAGCACTGTGTTATAGGCAAACCCGCCGGCGGGACTGGGTCGGTCCAAGGTGAGCATGTCCGGATTACCTGCCCGATCCACGCCGTTTTCGTCCAGGTCGATCCAGGCCCCTTCATGGACCACTAACACGCCGGGCATACAGCGTTCGGTCACATAGGCGGGGACCACGATCCGACCTCGGTCATTCCAGATTTCCACCACATCGCCCGTGCGGATGCCCAGCTTTTCCGCATCCGAGGCATTGATGGTGACTTCCTGTTCATAGGTTTCCCGAAGCCAGGCGCAGTTGTTGAAGATGGAATGGGTGCGCCAGCGGGGATGGGGGGAGATCAGATGGAAGGGATACTGCCTTGCCTTAGGGCTGTTGAGGGATTCCCAAGGCTCGATCCATTTGGGAATCGAGGGGATGTGGCTTCCATACCTGGTGCGCCCCCAGTCCGTGATGTTCGCCAGCTCCGTGCTGAGGATTTCGATCTTGCCTGAAGCGGTCGGGAAGGGTTTTCCCTGCTCGATCTGTTCTCGGAAGGCCACCAGGGGCTCCTTGAAGACAAACTTATAGACACCCAGCCGTTTGAATTCCTCCCAGCTGATGGGTACCCCCTGATGACCCTGCACCCGAGTTCTCCACCATTGGGCCAGATAGGCTTCATCCACCGCCGTATTGTCGAAGAAATAGCTGCGATCCGCCTTAGGGTTATAGGTCTTGCCGAACTGCCCATAGCCCTGAGGATCGATTTCTCCGATGCGATAGGCCAACTCGGTGAAGATCTGGAAATCCGTCTTGGATTCCCCCATGGGCTCGATGACCTTGGGGCGATGGATGTAATAGTGCCCCTTGTACCAGGGCAAGGCCACGTCGTGGCGTTCGAAATGGGTGGCCACCGGCAGGAGCACATCCGCATAGAGCCCCGAAGGAGTGATGGTGGAGTCCATGCAGACTACCAATTCCAGCTTCTGGATGGCGGCGATTTCCTTATTGATGTTGGTCAGCTGATTGAACCAATTGGAACCCTGCCAGAAGATCCCCTTGATGTTGGGGACCACCCCATCCAGATGATCAGTGCGCGGCCAGAGTCCCGCTTCCTCTCGGGTTACATTGGGGTAGTTGAGGACGATATGGGCCCAGCGGTCGGATTTGATGGAGGCATACCAGATGTTGGCCCAATTGTCATAGGGATAGGCCACTGCTTCCGCATGCCAAGCCTTACCCACCCCTTCAGCACAGCCGCCGAGTATGCCGATGTTGCCGGTCATGGCTTGGAGCGCTGCCGCCATGCGGCTGTACTGTTCCCCATAGGCGTTTCGCCCGGGAGCCCAGGAAGCCTTGAGAGCGGCGGGCTTGGTGGTGGCGTACAGCCGGGCTAGCTTTTCGATGTCTTCCGCAGGTACGCCGCAGATGTTGGAAGCCCATTGGGGTGTTTTGGGCTGACCATCGTATTTGCCCAGGATGTAATCCTTGAAATTCTCCTTCCCATTGGGGCTGTTCCGCGCCCAATCCGGCATAGTGCCCGCATCCATACCTTGGGTGAACCGGTTGATAAATTCCTGATCCTGAAGGTTATGGGTGAAAATGTAGTGGGCCATGCCTGCCATCATGGCGGCGTCCGTGTTCGGCCGGATAGGAATCCACCAGGCATCGTAGGCGGCAGCGGAATCCGTGTACTGGGGATCCACCACCACGAACTTGCAACCGCGCTGCTTGGCCAGACGCAGATAGTAGAAAGTATTGCCCCCGTGGAAGGTGTAGGCGGGATTCCAGCCCCAGAGAATGATCAATTTAGAATAGGCGAAAGCATCGTCCTCATTGCCATCGTGAATGGTGCCGAAGGTCCAGCGGGAACTGGTGGTGGTGGCCTGATAGGAAGGCACGGACCAAGAGCTAGTGCGGCAGCCGAACATGCCTAGGAAGCGGCCGAGCAAGCCCTCGATCTGATCCGATTTATGGAGGACCCCATAGGAAGCGCCCGCATAGCTCTGATCCAGCAGCGCCTGATTGCCGTATCGGTTCTTGATCTCCAACATCTTGTGGGCTACGAAGTTCAGGGCTTCCTCCCAGGAGACGCGCTTGAACTTCCCTTCTCCCCGCGCCCCCACTCGCATCATGGGATAGAGCAGCCGCTCGGGAGAATAGAGGCGCTGGCGGTAGGAACGGCCCCGCAAGCAGCCCCGCAGCTGGGGTTCGATCTCTGTGTCCTTGCCATAGTGTCCGTTCAGCTGATAGCGACCGTCATCCGTGGAAAGCCGCACGATCACATCGCCCTTCTTATGGGCGACGAGCATGTGCCGAGACCCGCAATTATGGGCGCAACTGGTCACCACAGTTTCCAGTTCGTCATCTCGGGGATAGGGTTCATAGGCGAACGCCTTTGCGGGCTGACTCTTGAGCAAATTCCCCGCACCCACCGCCATGGCGCTGACCGCTGTGGTCTTGAGAAAACCCCGGCGGGTGGTCCGAAAGCGCAACTGCAAATCTTCTGCTTTGTTTTCTTTCATGCTCATTCCTCCTCTGCCTGCTGCTGAGATTGCGCTGGGGTTGTTGCGCTGACTGGCTCGACCCCCACCAGGAAACGGGCTTGGGATTCCGTGGGTCGATCCTTTGCCCAATCGGGTACGGTATTCCCCCCGCCGGGCCAAGGGTGCCGAGGATAGGGATAGAAGATGCGATACCAGGCGCGTCCCCCGTGACAGCCGAAGCACACATCCTTGTTTTGCTTCGCCAGGGTTTCGATGGCTTGGGGTTTCAAGAAGTTGACCTGATGGCGATGGGTGCGGATCGCGGCATGGCAGAGCAGACAATCGAAATTGAACGCCTTACCCACGATGCGCCAATCCCCGGGGGGGACCCCCATCACCGCAGCGTTGTGCTTTCCGTGGCACATGACGCAGATCATGGGATCCACATGCTTGCGCTGGGTGAGTTCCGCGCTGCCGGTGGCGCTGGAATTCGCCGTCTCCTCTCGGGGATCATTGCCTTGATGACAGGTGTTACAGTGCAGTTGCATGACCTGGGTCGCATATTCGCCGACGAGATGCCGCCGATGAAAGGTATCCTGTTCCCCTGCATAGGTATCCAGAGTTTGATACCAAGCGAGGGTTTCTTCTTTCTTGACCCCTGCCAACGTGGTATCCCGTACCCGACGTTCGAGAATCTCCGCATGACAGGTCAAGCACTGCTCATCCGTGGCCTGATCGATCGCGGGCTTGAAGTGGATGGGATCCCATTTCGCCCGATGATAGGAAGAAGGCGGTTCTGCAGGGACGTTCAGCGAAAGACCGCCCAGCAGGATCAGGGCGACTGTACCTAGGAGCGGTTTCATCGGATTCTCCTCTTCTTTTTCTTACGTCAGCACCTGAAAGAGCTGTCGATAGGGGTTGTGCCGGCAGCAAACGGGGCAGAGATCTGCATCTCGCCTGTTGGTAGGAAGGTGATAGGGCACGCCGCAGGCCGTGCATCGATAGCGGGTTAGGGGAACCCGCATTTGCACCAAGGGTGCCCAGCGAACGAGTTGCAAGGCCTTTGCCTCGCAAACATCCGCACAGAGACCGCAACCCGTGCACGCATCTGCTTGAATCTCATAGGCAAGTGTTTCTGAACCCTGGGGAACCAAGCGGATGGCTTCATGGGGGCAGAGATTCGCGCAGGCATCACATCCCTGACAGCGTTGGGGGTCGATCTGCGGGGCGGCGATTACCAAATCCCCGCGCCGCGCTTTCGGCAAAAAAGATGTACAGGATGCAGCAGGCTCTGCCGGTAAGATGGCTTTCAAGCGCTGCTCGGATGGGATCAGATTGCGGAAGAAATAACGGCGGCTCATAGGGCGCTGCTGAACCCAAGTGTTCACCTGTTCCCAACGATGTTCCCAAGCTGTCCTTTCTAATACCTGGTAATAGATCGGTTTTCTTCCCCGTTCCTCTAACAGGCGATTCAGTTTCCGGACCTGGGCTTCCAAACGCTGGCCCGTGCCTCTGGGACAGCGATCGCAATCGCCCTGGGCGACGATCAGCTGCTCCAAGCCTTGCTGCACAAGCGAAAGCAGATGAAACACACTGATGCTGTGCAAGCAAGGTATGCGAGGCGCATCCGCTTTGGAGAGGCCAGACTGCACACAGGCAGCGAAGGTGAAGGTACCGCGGTGAGTCTTCTGGATGCGGAGGGAAAAGCGAACCTGTATCGCTTGTTCAGGACAGGCAGCGGCGCAGAGATCGCACCCATCACAGCGTCGTTCCTCGATGCCTAGCTGATCCTCATCCAGCACCCAAGCTTGTTGGGGACAGCGATCCACGCAAGCCCGACAGCTCGCCCGCTCCATACGCGTGTGAACGCAGCGTTCTGCCTGTACTTCCGGTGTGTTCGCATCGCGTTGCATGAGAGGCATCACCAGGAGGGCGCGATGCCCGGGACGAAGGGAACGAGTTCTTCGGCTTTTTCTTTCCCCCGCATCCGCTGTTCGATCGCTTCCCGGGTCGGCCTCGGCAGGTCGAAGCGCTCTGCGAGGAACTCCCTCAGCTCTATGAGATAGGCGCTGGTGAGCAGTGCAAGCCCCCCATAAAAACGGGTTCGGCAGCGCTCAGATAGGCGCTTGCTGAAGGGTTCGATCCAGCGGAGCAAGTGCTCGTCGAGGAAACGAGCGATGGCTTCGAACTGCTGCGGGCTGGGTTCGGATTCTAAAAGATGGGCGATGAATTGAAGCTGGGTGACCAGATGATCATCCGCCCGCTTGCGCCAGTCCGCCACCTGTAACCCATAGCGCTCATACCAGCGCCGAACCTGAAACATGGATTCCTGGTGGGTCAGGCCATCTTCATCGGTCCAGACGGATTCATAGGGAGCTACTCGAAAGCTGTAGTTGAGATAAATATCCGCAAATTCTGCAGCGAGGCTATCCAGCGTTGAAAGGTCTAACGGTTTGGGAATCTCCCCCAAGCCTCGATGAAAGCACTGTAGCGCCTGTCGACTGGATTCAGATTGGAGTTGGAAGTTGAGAAAATCCCCTTGGCATTCCTCCCATAAACCTTGGATCAATTCCTGATCCAACTCCCGATCGTGCAACAAAGCGAGCAGCAACAGATCTTCTCGCACTGCCTGACAAAAGGCCGATAACTGCTGCTGTGACTCTGGGCTCATCGCATCGCTCCCTGGGGACACCTCCCTGTGTCCT